>JAPLCF010000020.1 GCA_026392355.1 Actinomycetota bacterium | reverse complement strand
GTGTAGCCCTCCCGATTGCGTTTGCATAGAGATACGTTCACAATGCACATATGGCGCCGGCACCGATTCTGATCAAGTGCCCGTGCGGCATCGAGACGCGCGGCGAAACCGGCGACATCGTCGTCTGCTCCGGCTGTGGCGCACGCTACGACACAGCGGCTGAGGCACAACGCCTTGAGGGCGTGGCCGCGCTGACCCAACGACAATTCCGCTACCTCTCGCGCGCCGGGCTCGGATTCATCGGCCTGCTCGGTGTCGCCGGCCTGGTCTGGCTGAATGTGTGGGGACTGCTGATCCTTGGGGCGGGCGGCGGCGTTGTGTGGTTCGTGCTGTTTATGCCCTGGATGAAGCGCCGCATGCTGACCAAGGCCTCGACGCTCTACACGCCGACGGTGTCGCCAACCCGCAAGTGATGCCGTGAGCTCCGCGATCCGCGACCGGGCTCCCGAGACGCTGACCGCGGAGGAGCGCACGGAACGGCATCCCGTGATGCTGGTCTCGTTCGACATCTCGTTTGACGAGGCCGCCATCGACATGGCGATCGAAGCGGCAGTACAGGCCAACGCCGAACTCATGGTGTGCCTTGCCGTCACCCTGCCCGTGGCTAATGCCAACGCGGCGGCACGCCGCACGATGGGCAATCCCGTAGTGCGCGAGGAGATCTTGGAGATCCTGAGCCGCGCCCGAGCCGCCGGTGCCAACGCACGACAGCTGGTTTACAACTCCCCCCGCCCGCTGTCGGCGACGATCGACGTCACGCGCAATCGCGAGATTGGCCTGCTGGTGTTCGGACCGAACCGCAAGCGCTACGGCCGCCTGCGCTTCCGGCTGCACTTACGGCGACTGCGCCGCAAGGCCAACTGCCTCGTCTTACCGCTTGAGTAACCGCTAGTAGCGGAGCGGCACGCCCTGCAAGGCCCGGCGCACCGCATCGTCGAACGACATGCGCTCCTTGGGGACGAGTCGCAGGATGTCGTCGTTCAGGCAGATCGTCTCGTTGCGCAGGCCCTCGACGAGCGGCCGAGCGATGTTGGTATCGACATCGGTGACGAAGCCGCACCACAGCGACGAGAGCTCGGGCGACAGCACGGGCACGGGCAGGATGAACGGCTTACGTCGACCGGCCAGCACTGCGACCCGCTCCATCATCTCCTGGAACGTGAGGATGTCCGGACCGCCGACGTCGAGCGTGCGACCGTACGCCTCGGGCAGTGCGCAGACACCGACGAGGTAATCACGCAGATCCGCGAAGGCGATTGGCTGCGAGCGCGTCGTCACCCAGCGCGGCGTCACCATCGCGGGCAGCCGATGCACGAGGTCGCGCATCATCTGAAACGACGCACTGTGCTGGCCGACGACCATGGCAGCGCGCAGGGTCGTAACGGGCACGCTGCCCTCCGCCAGAATGCGCCCGGTCTCGTGTCGGCTCTGCAGGTGGTGCGACAGCTCGGGATCGTCGTCGCCAAGGCCGCTCATGTAGATGATCTGCTGCACGCCGGCCTGAGCCGCTGCACCCGCAGCGTTGCGCGCGGCCACGCGATCGAGCTCGGCGAAGTCGCCGCCAGCGCCCATCGAGTGCACAAGCCAGTAGACGATGTCGAGTCCCTCGAAGGCACGGTCAAGCGATTCGCGGTCGAGCGCATCACCCTGCACCACCTCGATGTCGGCAACGCGCTCGAGATCGGGATTGGGGCGACGCACGATCGCGCGCACCTTGGCGCCCTGATCGCGCAGCTCGGGCACGAGGCGCCGACCGACATAGCCGGATGCACCGACGACGCCAATCTTGAGGCCCGCCAAACGACCGGCGGTATCGAGCGAGGGCGGTGCGACAGGAATCGGATCGATCACACGGGCAATCTTACGGAGACTGCGCTTCGTCACCCAGCCGTGCACGAGGTGCTGCGTGAGGGTGTACGGCGCGGCGATTGGGAAGGTGAGGATCCGCAGTCGTTCGAAGCGCGGGCGGTAGCCGTCAACGACCACGCCGAGACGTACGTCGGTGCCCTCCACCCGCGCAATCAGCTGCAGCTCGCCCGCCGGCGCGGAGCACGCCGCACCGGAGCTGATCGGAAACGCGACCTCGATGCCTCCGGGCACCTCGCGCACGATCGCAGCATCAAAGCCGAGGATCGTCACGCCGGTCTTCGCAACCATCAGACGAATCGGGCCGAGCGCTGCGCCATCGGCCCGAACGACGCCGCCCAGCGAGGCTTGCAGGCTCGACCAGTACGCCTCTGCGATCCCCTCGGCTGACTCAGCCGTGGGTGGCAGCACCGGATTGGCTGGAGCCAGCCAGTACTCACTGTGTTGATTTGCGACGCTCGTCCAGTACTCCATCACGAAGACCTTCGCAGGACGGCGGTGTGCAGACCGTGAGGGATCAGGCCCGCGCTTCGGCGATGCGCTCGAGATGGTGCTCGCGCGCGACGCGCGTGAGCTCGACCATCCGCTGCGCACGATCAAGATCGATGCGATTCGACGTCTTGCCGTCGACCTTCAACGAGGTGCCGACGATGATGCCGTCGGCCGTCTCGAGGATGCGCTCGGCCGTGTCGTGCCGGACACCCGTATTGGCGAGCACCGGCAGATCCGGGCAGGCCGCCTTGGCCTCTTCGAGGTCGGCGAAGCGGAACGCCGAGCCGGCGCGCGGGCCGGAGATGAGCGCGGCCTCGCAGCCAAAGAAGCGTGCGCCCTGGGCGCGGTCGGCGACGGTACGCGAGCCGAGCGGCGAGGCGAACTCGGGCGTCAGGTTCGTCAGGACGGCAATGTCGTCGGCGCCGATAGAGTGGCGGTACGAGAACGCGGCACCCGGATCGGGACGCAGCTGGCCCATGTCGGACTCGTACACGCCGATGAAGACCTCGCGGACGAAGCGCGCACCGACGGCGCGCCCAACGGCGAGCGTGGCAAACGGGTCCCACAGCATGTCGACGCCCAGCGGAATTTCGATCGCCGGCTCGATCTCGCCGATCACGGCGGCCATGGCGGTCGACTGCTCCATCGTCACCTCAACGCGATAGGGCAGGTCGCCTTCGTTGCAGAAGAGGATGGCATCGACGCCGGCCTCCTGGCAGACGAGCGCGTCGTGCTTGGCCGCCTCGACGATCGGGCGCATACCTGCGACGCGATCGAACGCCGGCGAACCGGGGAGTGCGAGCAGGTGGACGACGCCGATCAGCGGCTTGGCCACGCCAAAGATGCGCGCCATTGCTTGGTCTGCGAGCGTCCCTTCCATGACTGCATGGTAGGGGCGTTCGCCGAGTCACTGCAACACCTGCAAGACTCCGAGCAGATGAGCCAGACCGTCGAGAGCAGCACCGGAGCAGGAATCGTCGACCTCGGCCTGTATCCGTTTGAGGCCGGCACGGTGCGCCTTGCGGTGCACGGTGC
>JAPLCF010000015.1 GCA_026392355.1 Actinomycetota bacterium | reverse complement strand
GCAATGAACGCCTAGAGCTCTACGCGAGGGCCGTGTCATCCCGCGTGGATGGCACGGCCCTTTTGCGTTTTGGGGCTACGGTGCGCGACGATACGGGGGATGCGACTGCCCTTCGACCCCGGTGACGAGGCCCGCCGCCTGGTCGATGAGGCGCGCCTGCGCTTTCGCGAGCGACCGTCTGCGCGTCACGGACTACAGGCGTTCGACGACGTGCCCTGCGCGCGCATCCCGGTATGGCGATTGCGCGAGGCGCGGGCCGACGGGGACGACGCTACTCCTCGCCCGTGACCTTCTTGATGCGCTCGCGGTTGCGCTTCGACTTCTCGCGGCGCTTCTTCATCGCGGCTTTGCGATTGGCATCCTCGTTCGGCGCAGCGTTGATCACGAGCCGTCCGGTCATGTCGCCGTAGAGATTGCGGAAGACAAGCGCACTGATTGGCCACATGAAGAGCGACGTAAAGCCGATGATCAGGTCGCCGCGTAGCGTTGAGGGCACGGCAAAGAAGAGCCCGGTAAAGCCGAACCACAACGCGACCGCGACGATGATCAGGCCGAAGACGCACGCGTACGTGCGGCGGAACCATTTGAAGGTAGACACGAAGCCCGCTGTGACGGCGCGCAGACCATCCGCATCGCCACTGGCGGCAACGATCGGCGGGAACAAGGCGAACGGCAGCAGCACAAACGCGACGAAGGCGAACTGCCAGACGACGATGCCGGCAAGGACACCGACCGCACCGCACGTGATCAACAGCGTGGGCAGACGCTCCCGTGTAGCACCCGCGACGAGCGTCGCAGAGAGCGCGGTCATGGTGACGAAGCCGAGCGCATACGTGAACGCCAGGAGTGCTCCTGCAGCCTCGCCCGAGAGCGCCGTGTTGCGGAAGATGAAGACCGCCGCCAGCGTGGGCAGCGCGCACACGACGGTCATCAGGAGGTAGCCAGTGAAGTTGATGCCGAAGCGGCGGAAGGCCGCCTCGAAGTACGCACCGACGGGATGCAGGGGCCGCCCGGTCGGCCCGAGCGGCCCCTGCTCCTCGACGGGTTCGCCGCTCTCGCCGTCGAGTCCCGCTACGGGCTCGTCGGCGGGCGTGCTGCCAGAGCGGCGGAAGATCCCCACGGTCAGGCGACCGTCGTCAACTGGTCGATGCTGAACACGATGCCGTCGCCGGACTCATCGACGTCGGCCACGATGCGCGAGCCTTCGGCCACATCGCCCTCGAGCAGCCGCAGCGCGAGCGGGTTCTCGAGCATGCGCTGGATGGACCGCTTGAGCGGGCGGGCGCCGTATGTCGGGTCGTAGCCGTCACGGCCGAGCAGGTCCTTGGCGGCATCAGTCACGTCGAACACGATACGGCGATCTTCCACGCGCCGCACCAGTCGCGCGACCTGGAGATCGACGATCTGACGGATCTCCGCTGCGTTGAGGCGCTGGAAGATGACGGTCTCGTCGATGCGGTTGAGGAACTCGGGACGGAACTGCTGGCGCAGTGCGCCGTCGACGCGCTGCCGGATCTCGTCCATCGAGAGCTCGCCGGTGATGTACTCCGCACCGGCGTTCGAGGTCATGATCAGCACCGTGTTCGTGAAATCGACCGTGCGGCCCTGACCGTCCGTCAGACGACCGTCGTCGAGCACCTGCAGGAGCAGGTTGAAGACGTCGCCGTGGGCCTTCTCGACCTCGTCGAGCAGCACCACGGAGTACGGACGGCGGCGAATCGCCTCGGTCAACTGGCCGCCTTCGTCGTAGCCGACGTAGCCGGGCGGCGCACCGACGAGCCGCGACACGCTGTGCCGCTCCATGTACTCGCTCATGTCGATGCGGATCATCGACTTCTCATCGTCGAAGAGCAGCTCGGCCAGCGTCTTGGCGAGTTCGGTCTTGCCAACGCCCGTCGGGCCGAGGAACAGGAAGGAACCGATGGGGCGATCGGGATCGCCCAGGCCAGCGCGCGAGCGGCGGATGGCATCAGAGACGGCGACAATCGCCTCCTCCTGGCCCACCAGGCGCTCGTGCAGGCGCTCTTCAAGGTGGACGAGCTTCTGCATCTCACCTTCCATCAGG
>JAPLCF010000040.1 GCA_026392355.1 Actinomycetota bacterium | reverse complement strand
GCGGTATGCGACACCGTCCGTCGCGCGTATGAACAGATCCGTATGATCCGTTCATACGACTGTGCGTCTGTCGTCCGTTGCCGCGCAGCGTGCGTGACGGATGATCGCGCACGCTGAGGAGGCGATGGTGATGACCGAACTGCACAAGCCGATGCGGCGACTGAAGCAGCCGCGCACCACGCGGCGTGTGACACTGAACGTCGATGAGGAGCTGCTGCGTGAGGCGGGGGAGTTTCTCGGTACGACGTCGATGACGGAGACGATCAACGGTGCGCTGGACGAGTACGTGAGCCTGCAGATGCGACTGCAGCTTGTGAACCGCGAGCTCGATCTCACGCCGGAGATGCTCGACGAGATCCGGAGGCCCCGGACCTTTTGATTGCGATGGTCGACACCTCGGTCTGGGCATGGGCGCAGCGCGTGCCGGATGTCCGTGAACAGCTCAACCGAAGTGCGGCGTCGAACGAGGTGTGTGGCTGCCACCCCGTCTTGTGTGAACTCCTCTACACGGCGCGCAACGCTGCCGAGTACGCGCATATCCGCGGCGAGTACGCGCGTTATCCCCGGGTGCTGGTCGACAATGCAGTCTGGGAGCGCGCCCTCGACGTTAACGAGGAGATGGCCCGTCAGGGCGGCATGCATCACCGGCAGGTCCGTCAACCGGATCTCCTGATCGCCGCGGCGGCGGAGCTCGCCGGCATCCCGGTGCTGCACTACGACGCGGACTACGACCGCATCAGTGAGATCACGGGCCAGCCCACGCAGTGGGTGCGGCCGCGCGGCAGCCTGTAGCCGCCATCCGGCTCTCTGACTAGTCTGGTGGGAGTGATCTCCCGCTACACGCGACCTGGGATGGGCGCCGTCTGGACAGACGAGCGACGACTTGGCGCATGGCTGGAGGTCGAGCTCGCTGCGACCGACGCGCACGTGGCGCTCGGCGTGGTGCCGGCCGAGGATGCCGCGGCGATCCGCAAGGACGCCCGTGTCGACGTCGCGCGCGCCAAGGAGATCGAGGAGCGCACGCATCACGACGTGATCGCGTTCACCGAGACAATCGCCGAGCAGGTCGGGCCGCCCGCGCGCTGGTTCCACTACGGCCTCACCTCGAGCGACGTGGTCGATACCGGGCTGGCGCTGCAACTGCGCGATGCCGGCGCGATCCTGCTGCAGGGCCTGGAGGAGGCGCGCGCGGCCGTGCTCGTCCGCGCGCTCGAGCACCGCGCCACCCCGTGCATGGGTCGCACCCACGGCGTACACGCCGAGCCGACCACGTTTGGTCTCAAGCTGCTGGGCTGGGTCTTTGAGCTCGACCGCGCTCATGCGCGCCTTGCGCAGGCTGTTGATGGCGTGTCCGTTGGCAAGCTGTCGGGCGCCGTCGGCGCGTACGGCAACATCGATCCACGGGTCGAGGATCAGGTGCTTGCCGCGCTCGGCCTCGGCGTCGAGCCGGCCTCCACGCAGGTCGTGTGCCGCGATCGCCATGCCGCGTACCTCAGCGCGATCGCGATCGCGGGCGGCTCGCTCGACCGCTTCGCGACGGAACTCCGCCACCTGCAGCGCAGCGAGGTGCGCGAGACCGAGGAGCCGTTCGGCAAGGGCCAGAAGGGCTCGTCGGCCATGCCGCACAAGAAGAACCCGATTACGTGCGAGCGCATCTCCGGGCTGGCGCGCGTGCTGCGCGGCAACGCGGTCGTTGGCATGGAAGACATGCCGCTCTGGCACGAGCGCGACATCTCGCACTCGTCGGCCGAGCGCGTCGTGCTCGCCGACTCGTCGATCTTGCTCGACTACATGCTCGCCAAGTTCACGTGGGTCATCCAGGGCCTCGTGGTGCGCACCGAGCGCATGCGTCAGAACCTCGATGCCTCGCAGGGCCTGCCGTTCTCCGGCCGCGTGCTGCTCGCGCTGGTCGAGGCCGGCCTGTCCCGCGAGGACGCCTACGTGATCGCCCAGCGCAACGCCCTGCAGGCGTGGGAGACCGGCGAGCACCTGCGCGACCTCGTGCTCGCCGACCCCGACGCGCAGCAGCTCGACGCGGCCGTGATCGACAAGGCGTTCTCGCTCGACGAGGTGCTCGCCAGCACCGAGATCCCGTTTGGACGACTCGGCGCATGAGTGCCGACCTCGAGAAGTACCTGATCGGGCGCGGCAAGGTCCGCGAGATCTACGTGGCGAGCGACCGCATCAGCGCCTTCGACGTGATCATGCCCAACCCGATTCCCGATAAGGGACGCGTGCTCACGGGCATGACGCTGTTCTGGCTCGACCGTACGCGGGGCATCGTCCCCAACCACCTGCGCGGTGCCTGGCCGGGCGAGCTGCCCGACGAGGCAGGCGCGCCCGAGCTACGCGGCCGCGCGATGCTGTGCGAGAAGCTCACGATGCTGCCGATCGAGTGCGTCGTGCGCGGCTACCTCGCCGGCTCCGGTTGGAAGGATTACGGCGCCAGCGGCGGCGAGGTCTCCGGCCACCGTCTGCCCGACGGGATGGACGAGGCGCAGCAGCTGCCCACCCCGATCTTCACGCCGGCCACGAAGGCCGAGATGGGCGACCACGACGAGAACATCACCGTCGACCAGGCGCGCAACCTGATCGGCGCCGAGGAGTTTGCCGCAGTCGAGGCCGCGTCGATCGCGCTCTACGAGCACGCCGCCGCGCACGCCCGCGAGCGCGGCATCATCCTCGCCGACACGAAGTTCGAGTTTGGCTACGACGCCGATGGTCGCCTCGTGCTGGGCGATGAGGTGATGACGCCCGATTCCTCGCGCTGGTGGCCCGTCGATGGCTACCGCACCGGCATCTCGCCGCCGTCGTACGACAAGCAGTACGTGCGCGACTACCTCGAGACGCTCGACTGGGACAAGACCGCACCGGGCCCCGAATTGCCCGACGACGTGGTGCGCGGCACGGCCAATCGCTACCGCGAGGCCTACGAGGCCCTGACCGATTCGAGCTTCGACGACTATCTCGACAAGATGGAGGTGGAACGGTGAGAGTCACCGTCCTCGTTCGGCCCAAGCAGGGCATCCGCGATCCCCAGGGCGAGGCCATCGGCCGTTCCCTCAACGGCCTCGGCTACGGCGTCTCCGCCGTCCACGCCGGCAAGATCTTCGACCTCGATGTCGACACCGACGACGCGGCCGAGGCCAAGCGCATTGGTGAGGAGGCCGCCGCCAAGGTGCTCTCCAACGATCTGATCGAAGGCTTCGAGGTAATCGTTGGCTAAGGTCGGCGTCATCACGTTCCTCGGCTCGCTCGACGATCGCGACGCGCTGCGTGCGGTCTCGACGGTCGGCGGCACGCCCGTGCCGCTCTGGCACGGCGACACCGATCTCAAGGGCGTCGACGCGATCCTGCTGCCCGGTGGCTTCTCCTACGGCGACCACCTGCGCTGCGGTGCGCTCGCACGCTTTGCGCCGATCATGGCCGCTGTGGCCGACTTCGCTGCCGCCGGTGGCCCGGTGCTCGGCATCTGCAACGGCTTCCAGATCCTCTGCGAGGCCGACCTGCTGCCTGGCATCCTCACGCCCAACCACGGCCAGCGCTTCATCTGCCGCGACGTGGACTTGATCGTCCAGAGCGAGTCGCCGTGGATCGGCAACCGCGCGGTCGGCGAGTCGATCACGGTGCCCGTCAAGCATGGCGACGGCGCGTGGTTCCACCCGCAGGAGGGGCTCGCCGAGCTCGAGGCAAACGGGCAGATCCTGCTGCGCTACAGCGAGGACATCAACGGCGCCACCGATCGCATCGCCTGCATCACCAACGCCGCAGGCAACGTCTGCGGTCTGATGCCGCACCCCGAGCACGCGGTTGACCCCCTGCTGGGCTCGATCGACGGCCAGTTGCTCGTCGGCCGGCTCATCGCCGCCTAATCTTCCGCGCAGAGCGTTCTCATCGAAAGCCCCCATGCTGGGGACACATCACGACAAGGAGTTCCCCGATGGCACAGGTCTCGATCGGCTCGTTGAGCGATTTCCCCGAAGGTACGCCCACGTTCGCCGAGGCCGACGGCACGCGCCTTTGCATCGTGCGCGTTGGTGACAAGGTGCACGCGATCTGCGATGACTGCCCGCACGCCGAGGCCTCGCTAAGCGAGGGCGACTTTCTCGCCGACGATATGGCCGTCGAGTGCCCGCTGCACGGCAGCGCGTTCAACCTCGAGTCGGGCGATCCCGACGCGCCGCCCGCCACGGAGGCCGTGCAGGTCTTTAACGTGACGGTTGACGGCGACACCGTTCTCGTCGAGGTCTGAGCACATGCCGATTGCGCTGATCGTCGGAGGTGGCATGGCTGGTCGTGCCGCTGCGGTGACGCTGAGGCGCGTCGGGTATCAAGGCGAGGTCGTGCTCGTCGGCGACGAATCGACGCCGCCGTACGACCGCCCACCGCTGTCCAAGTCGGTAATCGTCGGCACCGCCGACCTCGACAAGGTGATCAAGCAGACGCTCGAGACGTACGCCGAGGATGGCATCGAGCTGCGCCTCGGCGTGGCCGTCACGGCCGCCGACGCTGATGCCAAGACGGCCACGCTCTCGGATGGCTCCGAGATTGCGTGGGATGCGCTCGTCATCGCCACCGGCTGCGCACCGCGTGAGGTGCCGATCCCCGGCCTCGACAAGCCCGGTGTCTTCCGGATCACGCGGATAGACGAAGCGCTGGCGATCCAGGAGGTGCTGGCCTCGGGGCCGAAGCGCCTCGCGATCATCGGCGGGGGCTTTATCGGCATGGAGGCCGCGGCCGCTGCCGTGGCGCACGGCCACACCGCCACGGTGATCGAGGCCGCACCCGAGCCGATGGCCCGGCCGCTCGGCCTGACCGTCGCCGAGCGCGTGCTGCAGTGGGCGACCGACCGCGGCGTCGAGGTGCTGGCGGGTGTCGGCGTGGAGGAGGTGCTCGGCGACGATCGCGCCTCGGGGGTCAAGCTCGCGAGCGGCGACATCATCGATGCCGACCTCGTGATCTGCGCGATTGGGCAGGTGCCGCGCCTCGGGCTGGCTCAGCTCCTCGGCTGCGCGGAAGAGGCAGGTGGGGTCCAGGTCGACGCGTCCATGCAAACCAGCGTGGCGGGCGTCTACGCCGTCGGCGACATCGCCGCCTTCCCCTCTAAGTGGGCCGATGAGGATCGCATCCGTATCGAGCATGCGGCCGTCGCGATCGGCCATGGTCAGACCGCGGCGGAGCACATCGCCACGGGTGAGGGCCTATTCGAGGACCTGCCGTCGTTCTGGTCCGACCAGGGCGATATCACGCTGAATATGGTCGGCGTCGCGCGCCCCGACGACGAGATCATCTGGCGCGGCGACCAGGATCTCCCCGCCTGCACGGCGTTCTACCTGCGTGAGGGGAAGCTGCGCGCCGCAATGTCGGTCGGCGACATGAAGACCCTGCGTGGTGTGCGCAAGCTCTTCGCGGCGGGCGTCTCGCCGACCGCCGAGCAACTGGCCGATCCTGATGTGGATCTCGCTGCCCTCGCCGCGGCGGGCTAGGCGCGCTTACCCGTCGTCGCGCTGCTTGCGCAGGAATTCCTGCAGCTCGGCTTCGAGCTCGTCGGCGCTGGGGAGGTTCTCGGAGGTGATTTCGTCGAGGGTCATGCTGCTCTCCTCGCGCTCCTCGTCGTCGTCCTCGTAGTCCTCGTCGTCTTCATCATCGTCGTCGTAATCGTCGCCGTGGTCGAGGCGATCCTCGAGGTCGGTGACGTACGACCGCATCTCGGCGTCCTTCTCGACGACGCGGGCGATCTGGCGGTCGAACTCGGCGGAGGCCGTCTCGAGCTCGGTCGGCGAGAGGTCGCACTCGATGATTGGCTCGAGCGCGTTGATCAGCGCGAGCGCGGCCGTCGGGTTCGGGTTGCCACCGAGGTAGTGCGGCACGGCGGCCCAGAGGCTGGCCGAGGGGATGCCGGCCTTGCCGAGATCGTCATGGAGCACGCCGACGATGCCGGTCGGGCCCTCGTAGCGGACGGGCTCGAGGTCGAACCGATCGATCAGGCTGGGATCGTGCGCGGCGCCAGAGACCGGGATGTCGCGCGTGTGCGGCGTGTCGGCGAGGAGCCCGCCGAGGGTGACGGCGAGCGTGCACCCGAGGTCCTTGGCTAGTTCGCTGATCGAGCGGCTGAACTCGCGCCAGCGGAAGTTCGGCTCGACGCCGATAATCAAGATGATGTCGCGCTCGCCGTTGGGCAGGCGCGCGTGAAAGAACTCCGTCTCAGGCCAGGTGATCTGGCGGACGTGGCCGTCCTCGACGGTCACCTGCGGGCGCGTCTGCTGGTAGTCGACGAAGCCGTCCGAGTCGATCTCACCGAACTTCTCTGCCTCGAGGTTGTTCTTCAGGAACGCCGCCGCGATCGTTGCCGCCGTGCCGCCGTCGTTCCAGCCGCGGAACGCCGCGATCAGGATCGGGTCGCGGAGCGTCGGGCGAGAGGTCAGCTGGATTGGGCCCACAACCGAACACTACGCGGAACGGCGGCGCGGTGGCGACAGCGCCACCGCCTCGTCACCGCGGTGGCTTTGGCGGTCGCTTCGGCAGCTGTGCCCACAGATCTTCGGGGAGGCTCACCGGCCCGCGAATCATGCGGCCGTTGCGGCGATACCCCATGCGCACGAAGCGCGTACCGTCGGTGCGCTCGAGCGACTGAATGGCGATGTCGCCGGTGGCGGGATCACCGTTGAGGACCTGCTCGGCAAGCAGGGTGGCGCGCCCGCCGGGCACGGCAATCGTGGGGCGGGCGGGGGCGAGAGTGGGAGTGGAGGTTGTCATGCGCCGATCCTCCTCGCACGGCGCGCACGGGCGAGCGACACAGGCCGACCGCTTCGTGACGGAGGCACGCCGAGGGCGCGCCAACCGTCAATGCCGACAGGTGCCTCCGCTAGTGTTGGTCAACGCGTGAACCACGTCTCCGACCCCTCGCTGCATCGCCAACTCGGGCTGACGGATGACGAGTACGCGCAGATCGTCGTCCTGATGGGGCGCGAGCCGAATCACTTCGAGCTGGCGGTGTTCTCGCTGCTGTGGAGCGAGCACTGCGGCTACAAGCATTCGCGCGCCGTGCTGCGCCGTTTCCCGACCGATGGCCCCGCCGTGCTGCAGGGTCCGGGCGAGAACGCGGGCGTCGTCGACGTCGGCGATGGACTCGGCGTGGCGTTCAAGGTCGAGAGCCACAATCACCCGTCTGCCGTCGAGCCCTTCCAGGGCGCCGCAACGGGCGTTGGCGGCATCCTCCGCGACGTCTTCGCAATGGGCGCTCGCCCGATTGCCGTGCTCGATTCGCTCCGCTTCGGCGATCCCGCCACCGAGCGCACGCGCCGCCTGCTCGATGGTGCGGTGCGCGGCATCGGCCACTACGGCAACTGCGTCGGCGTCGCCAACATCGGCGGTGAGGTGCGGTTCGACCCGGGCTACGAGCAGTCGTGCCTCGTCAACGCCATGTGCATCGGCGTCCTCAAGGCCTCCGACCTCAAGAGCGCGACGGCCGCCGGTATCGGCAACCTCGTCGTCCTGTTCGGTGCGCGCACCGGCCGCGACGGCATCGGCGGCGCCTCGGTGCTCGCCTCGCAAGACATCGACGCGGGCGGCGATGACAAGCGCCCGACCGTCCAGATCGGCGGACAAGCGCCCGACCGTCCAGATCGGCGATCCCTACATGGAGAAGCGCCTGATCGAGACCTCGCTGGAGCTCGTGCGTGACGACGTCCTCGTCGGCCTGCAGGACCTCGGCGCCGCGGGCCTCGCCTCGTCGGCATCGGAGATGGCATCGCGCGGCCCGGTCGGCGTCAAGCTCGACCTCGCCAAGGTGCCGCTGCGCGAGGACGACATGGAGGCGTTCGAGATCATGATCTCGGAGTCGCAGGAGCGCATGCTCGCGTGCGTCGAGCCGAGCCGTCTCGCAGAAGTGCAGGCGCTGTGCGCCCGCTGGGAGCTTGAGTGCTCGGTGATCGGCGAGGTCGTCGAAGGCGACCACCTGATCTGCACGATGGGCGACACCGTGGTCGGCGACATCCCGGTCGCCGCGCTCGTCGATGACTGCCCGCGCTACACGCTCGATCCGCAGCGCCCGGCGCGTCTCGACACCGAGCCCGTCGACGTTGCCTCGCTGCCCGCGATGGGTGATGCGTCCAAGCTTCTTGAGCAACTGCTCGCATTGCCGAACATCGCTTCGAAGGCCGCCATCTTTCAGCAGTACGACCAGATCGTCGGTGGCGGCACGGTTATCCGCCCGGGTGCCGATGCCGGCGTGATCCGCCTGCCCGGCTCGAAGCGCGCGGTCGCCGCTGCGCTCGACGGCAGCGGTCGCCGCACGTGGCTCGATCCGCGCCGTGGCGGGCGCCAGGCCGTCGCCGAGGCCGCGCGCAACGTCGCCTGCACCGGCGGTCGCCCGCTGGCCATCACCAACTGCCTCAACTTCGGTAACCCGGAGAAGGGCGAGACGCCGTACATGTTTGTCGAGTCCGTTGAGGGCATGGCCGAGGCCTGTGAGGCGCTGCAGGCGCCCGTCGTCTCCGGCAACGTTTCGCTTTACAACGAGCACTCGGGCGGTCCGATCCCGCCGTCGCCGATCGTCGGCTGCGTCGGGCTGATTGAGGACGCTGGCAAGAGCATTGGCGCCGCTCCGCGCAATGGCGCGTCGATCGTGCTGCTCGGTGATGCCGCGCCCGCCGTGGACGGCTCTGAGTACCAGGCCGAACTGCTCGGCGGTGTCGCGGGTCGCATCCCCGACATCGACCTGGCGGCCGAAGCGCGTCTCATCGACGTGCTCGTCGAGGCCGCTGCAGCGGGCATCAGCCACGCGGCGCACGACGCGGCCGAAGGCGGCATCGCCGTCGCGGCCGCCGAGATGGCGATCGCCGGCAAGGTCGGCATCGGTATTGAGCTGCCGCCGCTGGCCGAGCGTGACGACATCACGCTATTTGGTGAGGCCGGCAACGGCCACGTCCTCGTCGCCACCGACGATGCCGACGCACTGCTCGCACTGGCCGCCAAGCACGACGTGCCCGCGCTCCTCGTCGGCACCGCTGGTGGAGACGCCATCCGCGTCGCCGTCGGCCCGACCGTCGCCGAGCTGCCGCTCGCCGCTGCGGTCGCCTCCTGGTCGGCGACCATGCCCGCGCTGATCGGGGCGGCCTAGCCATGTGCGGCGTCTTCGGTATCCGCGCGTCGGACCGCGACGTCGCGCGCCTCACGTACTTCGCACTCTACGCCCTGCAGCATCGCGGGCAGGAGAGCGCGGGCATCGCCGTCACCGACGGCCGTCACATCCAGGCGGTGCGCGAGCTCGGTCTCGTCTCGCAGGTCTTCGACGAGTCCACGCTCGAGACGCTCGAGGGCATCGCTGCCGTCGGTCATGCGCGTTACTCCACGACGGGCTCGTCGCGCTGGCAGAACGCCCAGCCGGTGATCCGCCATCGCCAGGGCCGCACGCTCTCGCTCGCACACAACGGCAACCTCACGAATACGACCGAGCTGCGTGACGAGCTCGAGGCGCGTGGACTCAAGTTCGAGTCGACCTCAGACACCGAGGTCATCGCCGCACTGATCTGCGAGCACGACGGCCCGCTCGTCGATGGCGTTAAGGAGGCCATCAGTCGCATCGTCGGCGCCTTCGCCGCCATCGTGATGGACGAGGAGCAGCTGATCGGCTTCCGCGACCCCGATGGCATCCGCCCGCTCGTGCTCGGCGACCTCGACGGGCATCCCGTCCTCGCGTCGGAGACCTGCGCGCTCGACATCGTCGGCGCCACGTTTGTCCGCGACGTCGAGCCCGGCGAGATCGTGATCCTCACCGATCGCGGCGTGGAGAGCATCATGCCCGCCGAGCCGCGCCATCCCGCGCTCTGCGTGTTCGAGTTCATCTACTTCGCCCGGCCCGACTCGAAGCTCGACGGCCTGCACCTGCACCGCACACGCGAGCGCATGGGGGAGATCCTCGCCGAGGAGTCGCCGATCGAGGCCGACATCGTCATCCCGGTGCCCGACTCGGGCGCTCCCGCTGCGCAGGGCTTTGCGCGCAAGAGCGGCATCCCGTACGTCGACGGCCTCGTCAAGAACCGCTACGTCGGCCGCACGTTCATCCAGCCCGATCAGGCGATGCGCGAGAACGGCATCAAGCTGAAGTTCAATCCGATGCCCGACGTCCTCGCCGGCCAGCGGGTGATCGTCGTCGACGACTCGATCGTGCGTGGCACGACAACGCGCAAGATCGTCGAGATGCTGCGCGGCGCCGGCGCGACCGAGGTGCACCTGCGCATCTCCTCACCGCCCGTCATCTCACCGTGCTTCTACGGCATCGACATGGCGACGAAGGACCAGATGATCGCGGCCAACCAGTCGGTCGAGGAGATTCGTCAGCACCTTGGTGCCGACTCGCTCGCCTACCTCTCGCTTGATGGGCTGGAGGCCGCGACCGGCCACGCGGAGGATCGCTATTGCCGCGCCTGCCTGACGGGCGTGTACCCCACGATCGTGCCGCTAGCGGCCGACAAGGAGCGCTTCGAGGGTACGCAGCTGCCGGTGGTGCAGGCATGAGTGACGACCTCACCTACGCAGCCGCGGGCGTCTCGCTCGACGCTGCCGACGCGGTCGTCGAGCGCCTCAAGGGCGCCGTGCGCTCGACGGTGCGACCCGGCGTGATCGACGCGCATGGCGGCTTCGCGGGCCTGCTTGCGCTCGGTGGGCTTGGGTACAAGGACCCGGTGCTCGTGGCGGGTACCGATGGCGTTGGCACGAAGCTCGAGCTGCACCGCGAGGCCGGCTCGCTGCACGCCGCCGGGATCGACTGCGTGGCCATGTGCGTGAACGACATCCTCTGCGTCGGCGCCGAGCCGATCATCTTCCTTGACTACGTTTCCGTCGGCGTGCTCGACCCCGACGTCGTCGCCACACTCGTCGAAGGCATCGCCGATGGCTGCCGCCAGTCTGGCGCTGCGCTGCTCGGCGGCGAGACGGCCGAGCACCCGGGTGTCATGGATGCCGACAGTCTCGACGTCGCCGGCTTTGCCCTCGGCATCGTCGAGCGCGATCGACTGATCGACGGTACGCGCGTGGCGGCTGGCGACAAGGTGATCGGCATCGCCGCATCAGGCTTGCACTCCAACGGCTTCTCGCTCGTGCGCCGCGTCGTTGAGCGCGCCGGCGGCCTCCAGAACGCGCCGGCCGACCTGCTCGCGCCGACGGCCATCTACGCCGAGGACCTGCGCCACCTGCGCGCCCTGGTCGACGTCAAGGCGCTCGCGCACATCACGGGTGGTGGCATCGAGGGCAACGCCCCGCGGGTCATCCCCGACGGCTGCGGCATGGTCATCGACCCGACCGCATGGCCGCGCCCCGCCGTCGTGCAGTGGCTGGCTGATCAGGGTGTGGAGGAGGCCGAGCTGCGCCGCGTGTTCAACATCGGCATCGGCATGATCGCCGTCGTCGATCCGTCCGAGGAGCTCGCCGCGATCGGTGCGCTTAAGACCGCGGGCCGCGATGCCTGGGTGATCGGCGAGATCGAGACCGGCTCGGGCGTTCGCTACACCGCATGATCCGCGCGGCGACGGCGGACGATCCCCTGCGCATCGCGGTGCTGGCCTCGGGCCGCGGGTCGAACCTCGCCGCACTGATGGAGCGCCTCGACCCGACGGTTGTGATCGTCGGGGTGGCCTCGAATCGCGCCGACGCGATTGCGCTCAGCCGCGCACGCGAGGAGGAGATCGAGACCGCCGTCTTTCCGCGCGGCGACGATTGGGGCGAGCGCGACCGCGAGCTCTGCGCCTGGCTGCTGGAGCGCGACGTCGAGCTCGTCGTGCTGGCGGGCTTCATGGAGATCCTCACCGCCGAGGTCGTCGATCGCCTGCCCGTCATCAACGTGCACCCGTCGCTGCTGCCCGCGTTTCCCGGCCTGCACGCCTGGGAGCAGGCGCTTGATGCAGGGGTGGAGGAGACCGGCGTCACCGTCCACTTCGTCGACACGGGCCTCGACACCGGCCCCGTGATCGCGCAGGAGCCTGTGCCCGTGCGCGAAGGCGATACCCCGGCGTCGCTGCACGAGCGCATTCAGGCCGTGGAGCATCGTTTGCTACCCGACGTCGTGCGCCGCTTGGCGAGCAACGACATTCCCGATTCGACCAGGAGCGCCGCATGAGCCGCATCCACCGTGCGCTGATCAGCGTGTCCGACGCCACTGGGCTCGAGGATCTTGCCCGCGCGCTCCATGAGCTCGACATCGAGATCGTTGCCTCGAGTGGCACGGGCGCGAAGATCGAAGCGGCCGGCATTCCGTGGCTGGCGGTCGATGAGGTGACGGGCGCTCCCGAGATGCTCGGCGGTCGCGTCAAGACGTTGCACCCCGGCATCCACGGGGGCATCCTCGCGCGCCGCGACGTGCCCGAGGATCTCGAGCGCATCGCCGAGTTCGGGATCAAGGAGATCGGCCTCGTCGTCGTCAACCTCTACCCGTTCCGCGAGACGATTGCCAAGCCGGGCATCACCGACGCAGAGGCGATCGAGAAGATCGATGTCGGTGGTCCCGCGATGGTGCGCGCCGCGGCGAAGAACCACGCTGCCGTTGGCGTGGTCACCTCGCCGAGCCGCTATCCCGAGGTAATCGCCGAACTCCAGGAGCGCGGCGGCGAGCTATCGCTCGAGACGCGCCGGCGCCTGGCGGCCGAGGCCTTCACGATGACCGCCGGCTACGACGCCGCCATCTCGTCGTGGTTCATGGGCGGTGTCACGCTGCCCGACGAGATCATCATGGACCTCCAGCGCGAGCGCGAGCTCCCGTACGGCGAGAACCCGCATCAGGCGGCCGGCTATTACGTGGATCGCACGCAGCCGCGGCATCTGCTCACCGGCGTCGTCCAGCACGGCGGCAAGGACCTCTCGTACAACAACCTCGCCGACCTCGCCGCCGCGCACGCGATCGCCAACGAGTTCGACGAGCCGGCGTGCGCGATCATCAAGCACCAAAATCCGTGCGGTGCCGCGATCGGTGGCGATGCGGCTGAGGCCTACGAGCGCGCGCTGGCAGGCGATCCGGTCAGTGCCTTCGGCGGCGTGATCGCCATCAATCGCCCGATCACCGCCGAGCTCGGCGCGCGCCTGGCCGAACAGTTTCTCGAGGTGCTGATCGCCCCGGGCTACGAGGAAGGCGCGCTCGAGGCGCTGTCGGTGAAGGCCAACACGCGCCTGCTCGAAGACACCGACCCGGCCAAGCGCCCGCCGCTGCGCCACTTCCGCCCGGTACCCGGCGGCATGCTCGTGCAGGACCCCGACGACACCGACGAGCCGCGCGACGCGATGACCGTCGTCACCGCCACGCAGCCCGACGCGCGCGAGTGGGAGGACCTCCTGTTTGCCTGGCGCATCGTTCGCCACGTCTCGTCGAACGCCATCGTGATCGCACGCGACGGCGCCACGCTGGGCATCGGCGCGGGCCAGATGAGCCGCGTCGACTCCGTCCGTATCGCGGTCGAGAAGACGCCGGAGGATCGCCGTGCTGGGGCGGTGCTGGCCTCTGACGCCTTCTTCCCGTTCTCCGACGGCGCCGAGCTTGCTCTCAAGGCGGGCATCACGGGGATCATCCAGCCGGGTGGCGCCAAGCGCGACGATGAGGTCACCGCCGCGGTCGACGCCGCGGGCATGACGATGATCCACGTCGGCCGCCGCCACTTCCGCCACTAGCGTGGAGCGGCTGTCGGCAGCCGAGGCGCGCCGGATCGCCGTCGCGCGGCAGTGCTTCCCCTCGCGCAACCGCGTCGCCACGGCCGACGACGTCCACGCCTGCATCGATCAGCTCGGCTGCGTCCAGATCGATTCGGTGATGACCGTCGCGCGGGCGCATCGCCTTACGCTCGCGAGCCGCGTGGGGAAGCTCCCCGCTGGCACGCTCAACGGCCTGCGCCGCGAGGGACGCATCGCAGAGGTCTGGGCACACGAGGCGTGCTTCATCCCCGCCGACGAGTTGCCGTGGTTCCGCGCCGCGATGCTCGCGGCGACCGAGCACCGCTGGTGGGGGCCAGTCCTGCAAGAGCATCCCAAGCTGGCGCGCGAGGTGATGGCTCGGGCGCAAGAGAGCCCGATCACCGCGGCCGACTTCGGTGGTGCCGGCGCGCCGGGTTGGTGGGAGTGGTCGGCGGCGAAGCAGGTGATCGAGTCGCTGTTTGCCATCGGCCAGCTCGCCGTGCGCGAGCGCAAGGGCTTCACCCGCGTCTACGACCTGCCCGAGCGCCTGTACACGCCGGCGCAGCTGGAGCCGATCACCGACGACGCGGCGATCCTCCGGCACTGCATCCTGCGGTCGGTACGGGCACGCGGGGTGATCACCCAGAGCCGCGTCACCGACTACTACCGCCTGCGCGGCCGCGCCAAGGATGTCGTGCTCGCCGTCGACGATCTGGTTGACGAAGGTGTGCTGCAGCGCGTGGAGGTGGGGGAGCACGTCGCGCTCGTCGAGCCGGCCACGCTCGCGGCGTTACCGGCCCGACCTACCGCCGCCGTGTTGCTCTGCCCCTTCGACAACCTCGTCTGGGATCGCGAGGAGACCGACCGCCTGTTCGGCTTCCGCCACGCGCTCGAGATCTACGTGCCGAAGGAGAAGCGGCAGTGGGGCTACTACGTGCTGCCGCTCCTCCACGGCAATCGCATCGTCGGCCGTGCCGACGTGAAGGCCGACCGCAAGGCGGGCGAATTGCGCATCCTCGCGATGCACTGGGAGGGGCGTCCGGCGCACGCTGCGCTGGAGCGAGCCCAGGCGCGCCTGGCGTGGACGCTCGGGCTCGTTCCGGCCTGACGCACTACAGGCGTATCACCAAACACGCTTTGTATGTGGCGATTGCCGCGATTCCTGCACTACACCCGTAGCGAGTTGGTCTGACAGGTGTAGCGAATCGGGGGTTTTCCCCTCCACCGGAGGCCGCGGCTTTCTAGGTTTCAGCCATGGATCTCCGCGCGCCGTCTGCCCCTGCCCTGAAGACCACGCTGATCGCGGTGATGACGCTGATCACGGTGCTCGTGGTGGCGTCGGCGGCGCACGCCGCGGCATGGACCGGGCCGGGTACCGGCACCGCGTACACCCTTGAGACGGGCCTTGAGGTGGTCGCCACGACGAACAACATCAGCCCGCTCGATCGCACCTCGCCAGCGAACCTTCTTGTCAACGGCGACTTCACCGACAACGGTTGGGGTCAGGCCACGCCGACCGCAAAGGGCCTGGGGCCACTTTCGACGAACGCGAACGGCCTCAACTACATCTCCTCCGTCGTCACGGGCTCTGACAACATTCCGTATCGCGGCATTCCGCTCGCCACGGCGAACTGGTACTTCACCGGCGGCGGGACAGACACGTACGCGATGTGGCTGCCCGGTACAACGGCAGCGGTTGGGCCTTGGGCCAACGGACGCACGCAGTGGGGGCCGTACGGCTCGAAGAACGGCGCCAGCAATCCGCAGATCTACTTCGGCAACAACGAGAACTGGTCCGTCTCGCCGTCAGTTGCCTCGCTCCTGGCGTCGAACGTCTTCACGGAGGATGTGACACAGACGGCGGTGACGTTCACGCCGGGAACAGACAGCCGCTGGTCGACGACATCAAAGAGCTACCAGAACAGCCGGGCACCGACGGCGTTTCAGACCATCCCAACGAGCGTCGGGCATACCTACTGCCTCTCGTTCTGGGTGGGGCACGAGTACTTTGGCGCGACCGTCGGTTCGCGCCTCGACGGCCTTGCTCGCCTCCAGATCGGCGGCTACAACAGTGTCTTCTTCAAGGTGCCGACGAAGATCGGCAGCGCTGGCGAGCGTTGGTACACCTTCCAGTTCGAAGCGAAGGCAACGACTACCCGGCTGTCGTTTACGAGCTGGGGACACATCGGACAGGGCTCGACGTCCTCGACGGAGCTCGTGCTTGACGACGTGGTCGTGAACCACTGCGCCTCTCCACCGCCGCCGACTCCCGTCGCCGTCGGCGACATCGTCTGGTTCGACACCAACGCTAATGGCGTGCAGGACGCGGGCGAGGCCGGCGTCCCCGGCGTGCAGGTGCAGCTGCTCAAGGCGGACGGCACGATCGCGACGGCTGTCAACGGCAACCCGGTGGCCGCAGTCACGACCGACGCGCAGGGTGCGTACCTGATCGACAACGTTCCCCCGGGCTCGTACAAGGCGCAGTTCACCCTGCCATCGGGCTACGCCTTCACGGCACCGAGCGCGGCCGGTGGGACGTCCGCGACCGACTCCAACCCGTCGCCGACCGCCAATCCACTCGTGGGTGTCACGCCCACCTTCACCATCGCGGGGAGCGCTACGGGCGACACGACCGCGGTGACGGGCAACCCCAACGCGTCGTTTGCCAACCTCACGATCGACGCCGGCGTCGTCCGGCCGGTCGGCGCGGGCAACTACGTCTGGATCGACGCCAATGGGGACGGCATCCAGGACGCTGGTGAGCTACCGCTGGCCGGCGTCGTCGTTGAGCTGCTCACCGCCAGCGGGCAGCCCGCCACGGATGCGCAAGGAAATCTCGTGGCGACCCAGACCACGGACGCGCAGGGCGCGTACTTCTTCGGGAATCTCCTCCCGGGCACGTACACGATGCGCTTCACGCTGCCGTCCGGCGCGACGTTCTCGCCGACCGGCAGCGGTACCTCGGCGACCGATTCCGATGCGACGCCTGGTGTCAACCTCACGGTCGGCACGACCGCGCCGTTCACGATCAGTGGCAGCGCCACGGGTGACACGACAGCAGTGACGGGCAACCCCTCGGCGGCCTTCGCGAACCTGACGATTGACGTCGGCGTGATCATGCCTGTCAGCTCCGGCTCGGGCGGTAGCTCGGGTGGTGGCACGGGTTCGGGCGGGACCTCCTCGGGAGGTAGCACTCCCACGAGCGGCGGCACCACACCGCCGCGCGGTACGACGACCACGACATCGCGCAACCCCTCGTCGGGCGGTTTGACGAGTCCGGTGCCGGCCTCGGCACTCAACGTCGACGTGGTGTCGACCAACGCCTACGCAGTGCCCGGTGATCAGATCAGCGTGACAGTGCAGGTCGAGAACACCAGCACGAGCCCGACGGCTGCGACGACGATCGGCCTCGCGATCCCGTCCACGGTGCAGGTATCGAAGGCCAATGGCGCGCAGGTCAAGCGCGGCACGGCGACCTGGAAGGTCGGCCGTGTCCCCGCAGGAAAGACGGTCTCGCGCACCCTGCGGGTCACGGCGATCAAGCAGGGCCCCGTCCGGTTCTCCGCCACGATGAAGACCGGCAACGTCACCATCAAGACGAAGCAGGAGCCGCTCAAGGAACTGCCGGCGTGGGTCAACCGCCCCAGCATCGTCACCGGCTAGATCACCCACCGGTCCGCTTGCGGTGGGCTGCCACACGTGCGGCACATTCGCGCTCGTAGGGACGTCGCATGAGCGATCGCCTCCTGTGGCACACGCTTTAGAGTTCCCGCATGCTCGGACGCGCCACGCTCACCCTTCCCGCCTCGCCCAGCGCGCTCGTGCTGGCCGAGACCGTCGCTGCCGGCTTCGCGCATGAAGCGGGAATCCCCGCCGATGACGTGGCGCGCATTCAGCAGGCAGTTCGTTGTCTCGTCGCCTTCAGTGTGGAGCAGTCGTACGAGGGGCGGGGTAAGGGCGACGTCGAGCTGAGTCTCGAGCTCGACCCGGCGGGCGTACAGGTTGTCGTGCACGATTGGGGTCGCCCCTTCCGGGTCGCGGGTGGCGCGCACGGTCCGCTGCCGGAGGGTCTCGAAGCGGCTGCCGCGATTGATCCCGAGGCGCGCCTGATCAACCTGGCGGACCAGGGCAAGCGCCTCGTCCTGCGTGTCCCCGTGGAGCACGGCATCGCGATCGCGCCCGTGGTTGATGGCGCCGCCGACGAGGAGCGCGCGCGCTCGGGTGCGGTCGACGACATCGTGATCCGCGACGCCACGACCGACGACTCGGTTGCGATTGCGCAGCTCCTGTACCGCGGCTACGGCCTCGGCTACGTCCACAGCGACTTCTACCGACCGATCTGGATCGAAGAGGCCATGCGCGATGGCCACGTCTCGAGCACCGTTGCGTGCGTCGGCGACGAGATCATCGGCCACCACGGGCTGCTGTGCTCAGAGCCCGGCGAGGCTGCCGAGTCGGGCGTCGCCGTGATCGCGCACGAGTGGCGCGGCCTCGGCCTGTTCGACCGCATGTTCGACGTCACGGTCCAGCGCGCGCGGCGCATCGGCCTGCCGGCGCTGTTCGGCCAGGCGACCACGGCGCACATCTATAGCCAGCGCTCCGAGTTCAAGAGCGGCTACAAGCCGTCGGCGCTGCTGATCGGCGCTGCGCCCGCCGCAATGGCACAGGCGCAAGCCGACTCTGGTGCAACCCCGGCCGGACGTGGGGCGCTGCTCAACTCTGTCATGCCGCTTGTCGAGCAGCCCACCATCAACGGCGCGGCACCCGAGCGCTACGCGAAGGTAATCAAGCGCCTTGCCACCGAGGCGGGCTACACGATCACATCCGCGCGTGGTGCGGAGCCCCTCGAGTTGACGGAAAAGCTGGAGTACTCCACGGCGGGCGACGTCGCGTTCATCTACCTCTCGGGCGAGCTCGATGCCGCGCGCGTGGAACGGATGCTGTGGTCGGAGGAGGCGCGGCAGGCGGGCACGATCTACGCCGACATCGACCTTTCGTGTCCGAACGACGCGGCGCTCGACGCGCTGCGGCACGAAGGCTTCTTCCTCTCGGGTCTGATCGCCTCGGGTCGTGGCGGCCGCGACTGGCTGCGCCTGCAGCGCCCGCAGGACACCGCCGATATGGACGCCATCCATCTCGAGGGCGAGACGGCCAACTGGTTGCTCGAGCAGGTCCTCGCGGACCGCGACAGCGTCAGCTGAGGAAGCGGCGGATCTCCGCCGCGGCGGCCTCGGGCTGCTCCCAGTAGATCATGTGGGCCGAGTCGATATCGACGACCTCGAGCTCGTCGCCGAGTGCCTCGCGTAGCGGTACGAGCAGCGTCTCTTCCTGCACGTAGTTGTCGCGCGCGGCGCGCAGAATCAGCACGGGGCGGATTTCTTCGATGGGTGGCGCTGCGTGCGCCATTTCGCTCCACGCGGTCACGGCCGCAGCCGGCGAGCAGCGCGGGCGCCAGCGGCCGTCGTCGCCGAGCACCACGTGCTCCTCGACCTCGCCGGCGATGAAGCGATGCCCGCTCTCGGCCACGCTGGTTTTGCGGTCGGCGATCGCGGCCTCGGGCGAGTCCCACCCCGTCGAGGCGATCGTGTCGCGTGCGCGATCGGCGCAGTACTCGGCGGGCAGAGCGATTGCGGGGTCGATCAGTACGGCGCGCTGTACCAGCTCGGGCGCGAGCGCCACGAGCGACAGCGCGAGTAGGCCCCCGAACGAGTGCCCCATCACGTCGATCGACTCGTCGAGCCCCTCGGCCTCGAGCGTCTCGAGGATGTCATCGAGGTGCGTGATGACATCCCACGGCGGTTCCCAGCCCGAGCGGCCATGGCCGCGCAGGTCGACAGCAAAGACATCGCGGTCGGGAGCGGCGAGCTCGACGAAGTCACGAAAGCGGAGGCCGTGGCCGGTGACGCCGTGAATGGCGAGCAGCGGGCGTGCTCCGGCGGTGCCGAGGCGGTGGACGTTCAGGCGCATGGCAGAACCCTAGCGGTGGTTCGGCGTCCTACCCGGCTACGACGCCGAAGCGACAAGCTCGGGTAGCGCGGAGTGCGCGAGGGCCTTTGCCTTTGCAGGGGTGATGCCGAGCAGGGGCAACACCAGCTCGACCACCCTGTCCCCGTCCGCTGGGTCCGCGTCGCTGAGGATCTGTCGGGCGCTCTCTGCTGCCACGGCACTGACCACGCTCTGGCAGCGAAGTTCCAGATCATCGCCACTGATGACGCCGGCGTCCGCGAGCGCACGAGCATAGGCAGTGAAGGTCAGGCCCATCTCTCTGGGGTCGAAATAGCCGGCGGCACGTCCGCGGAGCATGACGACCGCAAGCGTCGGGTGGGTAGTGCGAATCCGGATGGCGAGGCGCAGGCCAAGCGCAAGCTGCTCCAGTGGGTCAGTGACATGGCTGAGGACCTCAAACTGCCAGGCCTCCCACTTCTGTGCGGCGTCCAACATCGCCGCCTTGATGAGGCCTTCCTTCGAGCCGAAGTGCTTGTACAGCGTGGCGATCGCGACGTCCGCATGTAGGGCGAACTGCTCGATGGTTGCGTCGGGGCCGGTGGTCGCGATGACTTCTTCTGCGGCGCGCAAGTAGCGGGCGCGGGCACGAAGCATGTACGCGTCTTTTCTACCGGGCTTGGGAGTCGTCATCGGGTTCTACCTTCTTGTTCCTAAACCGAATTACAAGTTTCTGTGAACATTGTTACGTTTCTCAATATTCGCTAAAACTCTACAGGCTCGACACCCCAGCGTGCGCTCCCAGGCCCGTCCGTCGAGTGCGAGCCCCGCCGCACGAACCGCGCTGAAACTCAACGTGGATGCTCGTCTGACCGGTTGAGCCCTGCGCGAGCGCTACCCTACGCGTGTGGCTGATGGTCATCTCGGAGTGGGTGGGCGCCTGGCGGCTGGTCCGTCGGACGAGCTCGTCCGCGCGGGGTATGGCGCCGAGGCTGCCGCGGGCCCTGCGCTCGCAGACGCGCTCTCGCGCTCCGACCTCGCGCACGCGATCGCGCTGATCGAGGGCGGTGGGCTCGACAAGGAGCGCGGCGCCGAGCTGCTGCGCGGACTGCTCGAGCTCGATTCGATCCCGGCCGCTGAGTTTCCCTGGGATCCGTCCGTCGGCGACGCCTTCCAGAATCGTGAAAAGGAACTGACTGCACGCGTCGGCTCCAGCGCCGCCGGCTGGCTCAGTGCGGGTCGTCCGCGCCGCGAGCCGTTCCGGGTAGCGCTGCGTCTGATCGTCGCCGAGGGCATGGCGCGCAACGCGGCGGCCTTCAGCGACTTCAGCGCCGCACTCGCCGCGCAGGCCAAGCCGCTGGCTGGCTCGCTCGCCGCCGACTACACCTACCTGCAGCCCGCCCAGCCGACCACCGCCGGGCATCTGCTGCTGACGTGGGCCTACCCGGTGCTCCGCAGCGCCGAGCGCTACCGTCGTGTGCAGGGCGACTTCGCCGGCAGCGTCGCGGGCGTGGGTGGCAGCGCCGGTTCGCGCTGGCCGCTCGACCGCGAGCGCCTGGCCGAGCTGCTCGGCCACGGCAAGGTCGAGGTGCACGCCAAGGATGCGATGTGGCAGTCCGACCCGTACCTCGTGGTGCTCAGCGGCTTCGCGATCGGCGCGACGTCGATTAGCCAGTTTGCCCAGGACCTCGAGATCTGGTGCAGCCAAGAGTTCGGCTGGGTCGAGCTCGACGACACGCACAGTCGCGTCTCGGCGCTGATGCCGCAGAAGAAGAACCCGTACGCCCTCGCCGTGCTGCGTACGTGGGCCGGTCAGGCCACGGGGGATCTCACCGCGGCGCTGACCACCATGCATACAGGTGCGGCGCGCACCGACCACTTCCACCTGCTCAACGGGTTGATCCCGCGCTCGCTGGCCGAGGCGGAGCGCAGCGCGCAGCTCGCCGCCGCGGTGGCCGCCGGTATGACGGTCAACGCCGAGCGTATGGAGCAGAGTGCCCGCGAGGCGTTCGTCACCGCTGCGGACGTCGCCGACATGCTCGCCCAGACCACCGCGCTGGACTACCGCACCGCCCATCACGTGATTGGCCGCGTCGTGCGCGACCAGGTCGAGCACGGGGGAGAGATCGACGCCGCGCGCATCGCCGCCGCTGCCAATGAGGTCGCCGGCGCCGAGATCGTGGTCGACGAGGCCGAGCTCGCGGCGGCGCTTGACCCGGCCGCCTGCGCCGCGCTGCGTCCGCAGACCGGCTCGTCCGACGCCGACCAGGTGCGCGCGATGTGCGACGACGTTGCCGCCCGCAGCGCCGAGGTGCGCCGTTGGGCCGAGGAGGTCATCGCCGACGACGCGAAGGCTGCCGAGGCGCTGCGCGCCAAGGCGCGGGAGCTCGCGGGGTAGGGTGGCGGCATGAGCGAACCGATCGTCGGCGTCATCATGGGCTCGAAGTCCGACTGGGAGACCATGCGCCACGCCTGCGAGACGCTCGAGGCGCTCGGCGTGCCGTACGAGACCGAGGTCGTCTCGGCGCACCGCACGCCCGACAAGCTGTTCGCCTACGCCGAAGCCGCAGAGAACCGCGGCATCGAGGTGATCATCGCCGGTGCTGGCGGCGCCGCGCATCTGCCCGGCATGTGCGCCTCGAAGACCCCCCTACCGGTACTCGGCGTGCCGGTCGAGTCGAAGGCACTCAAGGGCCTCGACTCGCTGCTCTCGATCGCGCAGATGCCCGCGGGTATCCCCGTCGGCACGCTGGCCATCGGCCGCGCCGGTTCGATCAACGCCGGCCTGCTCGCCGCCTCGATCGTCGGTGCCAAGCGCCCGGAGATCATGGACGCCGTGCGTGCGTATCGCGCCAAGCAGACCGCCGACGTCCTCGCCGGCCCCGATCCGCGCGAGGCCTAGATGCGCCTCGGCATCCTCGGTGGCGGCCAGCTGGCCTGGATGCTCGCGCAGTCCGCCGAGCCGCTCGGAGTTTCCGTTGCCGTGCTCGATCCGTCGCCCGACTGTGCGGCAGGTCGCATCGCGGATCACGTCGTCGCCGCCTATGACGACCCGGCTGGTCTCGATGAGGTCAGCAAGGGCGCCGACGTCGTCACGTACGAGTTCGAGAACGTGCCTGCGGCCGCCGTCACACGCCTCGCCGAGCACGGCATGCCCGTCCTGCCGTTCCCCGCGTCGCTCACGATCACACAGGACCGCGCGCGCGAGAAGGAACTGATGAGCGGCCTCGGCATCAAGGTGGCCCCGTACGCCCTGATCGACTCGGCCGACGACGCCGCAGCGGCGCTTGAGGCGGTCGGGGCGCCCGGCATCCTCAAGACGCGCCGCCTCGGTTACGACGGCAAGGGGCAGGTGCGCGTGAAGAGCGCCGACGACTTACCGGCCGCAATCGCCGAGCTCGGCGGCACCGACCTCATCTATGAGGGCCTCATCGCCTTTACCCGCGAGCTCAGCGTCGTCGTCGCGCGCGGCACCGACGGCTCGCTCGCCGTCTATCCGCCCGTCGAGAACGAGCACCGCGACGGCATCCTCGCCTGCACCCTCGCGCCTGCGCCCGACCTCTCCGCCGAGCACGCAGAGGCTGCACAGGCGATCGGTGTTGCGGTCGCCGAGGCGCTCGACCACATCGGCGTGCTCTGCGTGGAGCTGTTCGACACGGCCGAGGGCATCGTCGCCAACGAGATTGCCCCGCGCGTCCACAACTCGGGCCACTGGTCGATCGAGGGTGCGGTCACGAGCCAATTCGAGAACCACGTCCGCGGCGTGCTCGGGCTCCCGCTTGGCGACCCCAGCGTCCGCGGCGTGGCGGCGATGGTCAACATCGTCGGTACCGAGCCCGACCTCGCGGCGCTGCTCGCCATCCCCGGCGCGTCGGTGCACACCTACGGCAAGGCGCCGCGCACGGGCCGCAAGCTCGCGCACGTCACGCTCGTGGCGGATTCGGCCGAAGCGCTCGCCGTGCCGCTCGCGCAGGCGCGCGTGCTGTGCGACGCCGCTTGGGACGCCTAAGCACACCCGGCGCTTGCTACACGTGTACCCGAAATGGCTACGCGTGTATCGTAAATCGCACTGTGATCCTCCTCACAGAACGCTCTTCCCGCGATGATGGAGCGCACCATGGCGTACGCAACCCGAGCAGCCGGTCGCGCATGACAGCAGCGACCGCCACGCACCTCCGCGTTCTCTACGTGGAGGACGATCCGGTTCTGCGCGACCTCTTCGCGACGAAGCTCGCGAAGCTTGGGATCATCCGGGCCGTCATGCCGTGCGCCAACGCGCGCGATGCGATGAGCATGATCAGTGGGACAGAGGTCGACGTCGCGCTGCTCGACCTCAATCTCGGCGCCGGGCAGATCAACGGCATCGACCTTGGTCTCGCGCTGCGCGCGGTGCTGCCGGACCTGCCGATCGTGATCTTCTCGCAGCATGCCGTGCCCCGTGTCGAGAATGTCGTGCCCGCGAAGGAGCGCCACAGCTGGTCGTTCGTGCAGAAGCACGGCAAGCTGGACATCGCGAACTTCGCGGAGGTGATGGAGAAGACGGTCGCGGGTGGTGTCGACTTCGGGCCGGACGACGGCCGCGAGTCGCCCGAGGCCACGGCGCTCGGTCGCCTGTCTCGCCGGCAGCGCCAGGTGATGGCACTCGCCGCTGCAGGCTACGACGCCAAGGCGATCGCCGAGCGCCTGCACATGGCGCATGTCTCGGTCCGCCGAGAGCTCTCGCAGGCGTATCGCGTTCTCGTGCCCGAGCCGGGCGAGGGGACCGATCTTCGTACGGTGGCCGTGCTCGAGTTTATGCGGCTTAGTGCGGGCAACGCCGAGATGACCAGCCGCCCATGAAGCGCATCCCGCGCCGTATTGGTCGCGGACTGGGCGGGGTCTGGCACACCCTGACGGGGCCTTGGCCGATCTATCCGAGCGCGATGGCACTGATTGCCGTCTACGGCCTCTTCGTTAGTGTCGGTTCGCGCACGCAGGTTGGCAACAAAACTGTGGGTTCGTACTTTGAGTCGGTCCTTCCGCAGTGGGCCAGCATTGTCGTCACCTGTTTCCTTGTTTACGTTGTCTTGCGTGTTTTTGTTGCGCTAGCTGCCCGGATCCGTCCGGTCGAACAGAGCCGTACCGCGTATCTGGGAACGCTCTTCCTGGCCAGCCTGGTGATAACGCTCTTCGTCGTCGTGGCAACACAGCTGTCTGTTGACGACAAGCTGCGCAGCACGCTACCTCCTCTGTCCGTCCGGTTTATCTTGTCGGTGCCTGTCATCGCGCTGGTGCTCTTCATCGGCAATGGTGTGCTCGCCGCGGTGCGCGCGCGCCTCGCCCAGCAGGAAACGCTGCTTGCGGAACGGCTTGCGATGGTGCGATCCGAGCGCTCACTGTTGCTCGCCGCGGAGGAAAAGGTTCGCGCCGAGGCTTCGCACACGCTGCACGACGACGTCCAGGCTGCACTGCTGCGCTCGGTCGTGCGGCTCGAAGCACTGCGCGACCGGCTTGACGAAGACGACCGCGCGCTGTTCGATGCGTCGATCGACGAGATCGAGACCGTGCGCGAGGTGCGCGTCCGTGCGCTGGGACGCGTGCTCGCGCCGAACATCGACGACATCGGTCTCCTGCAGGCACTCGAGGAGCTTGCCGCGCTCTACGCGGATGTGATGCCCGTCACCTTCGATTTTCCCGAGCAGATCGCAGAACGCTTCCGCCCCGTCGGCGACCAGGACGAGACCGCGCTTGCGCTCTACCGCATCACCGAGCAAGTGCTGCTGAACGCGCTCAAGCATGCACGGGCGACGTCTGTCGAGGTTGCTCTCACCGAATTGCTTGATGGGCGTGCCCGACTCGAGATTACCTCCGACGGCGTTCCACCCGAAACCGACGCAGAGGCTGGCACTGGCACGGCGACGATCAACGCCTGGCTTGATGCAGTCGGCGGCTGGTGGGATATGGGTGCCACATCGAGTGGCGGCACCCGCGTAACGGTCGTGGCGGGCCACGCACGCCGCTGACGCGTTACATCTGTAACTGATCGCGGTACACGCGTATCCAAAATGGTGCTCGCGACCTCCTCTGACACACAGTTGCGTCGTACGTTGCCGACGTGGGTCGCCGTCTGTCTGTCCTGCCGCTGCTCGCCCTGATCGCCACGTTCGCGTTGCCGTGCGCGGCCCAGGCGACGATCACGGGCACGGCATTTATGGACTACAACTCGAACGGGGCCGTCGGCGTCGGCGCCTTCACCGCCGGCACAGGCGTCACCGCGACGGATATTGGCGTCGGCGGAGTCACCGTCAACGCATACAACACTGCTGGCACCCGCGTGGCGACAACCACGACGGCGAGCGACGGCACGTATTCGATCTGTGCGAGCGGGTGCACGGGGACGGTCCGCCTCGAGTTCTCTGTGCCCTCCGGATATCAGCCTTCCTTCAAGGGCGCGAACAACGGCACGAGCGTGCGGTTCGTGTCTACGACGGCGACCGGCGTCGATTTCGCCGTCACTAACCCCGCGCAGTACTGCCAAGACAACCCGAGGCTCGTCACCTGCATCTTCCCGTTTCTCGGCAACACCTCACCGCCGGGCGCGGTCACGCTGAGCTCGGGGTTGGGCGCGCTGCCATACGTCACGGCCGACGGCCTAGTCTTCGGCACTGCCTCGACGGGCGGTGCACAGGTGAATACGACCGGGGTGCTCGGCGCCACGTTCGGCGTCGGTGTCGATCGCGGCGGCAACGCCTACTACGGCACGTACGTGAAGCGTCACAGCCCGTATGGGTCTGGAGGGGCGACGAACGCGATCTACAAGGTCAACGTCGCGACGGGGGCAACGTCGATCTTCACGACGCTCGGGATCAACACGCTGCCGCCGCATGTGGCCGCATCGCCGGGCAGTTGGCCTAGTTACGCCGCGGACGGACTGCGGTCCGACAACAACGCGACGGACGTCTTCCATCTCGTCGGCCGTGCCGGTCTGGGCGACGTAGACGTAACGCCCGACGGGAGCACGCTCTACGCCGTCGAGATGACCGAGGGCAATCAGACCTCATCGTGGCCGCGCCTTTGGACCGTGCCGATTACGGGCTCGGGGGCGTCAGCGAGCGCCGGCACGCCGGTTTCCTACGACATCCAGAAGCCCGCGACCTTCGGCGGTGTGGCGTGTAATGGGAAGTGGCACCCGATGGGGATCGGCATGTCGACATCGACGATCCTCGTCGGCGGCGTCTGTGGTGCCGAGAGCAATGAGCCGACCCGGTCGTGGTCGGTGACGAGCAGTCGCGGCGTCGGCGGCAACAACTTCGAGCTGACGTTGTCGTCCGCCCCCGGGCTCGCGGTTGGCGATCGCATCGCCATTTCAAACTTGAATCGTTCTGACAGCTGCATTTTTGGGTGCCAGAATCTGCAGCAGGCGTCTGCGCCGATCATCTCCATCTCGGGCAACACACTGGTGTACGACAGCGGTCAGAGTTGGGCGCAGTACGTGAGTGCAGCCGCCACGTCGGGCACGGTGGCGTCGGGCGCCTCCTCAGCGTCGCAGGGCACGGCCGCGTTCGTGCTGGAGTTCGACCCCTCTGCGCATACGTTCACCACGCGGGCAGCGGTCAGCTTGAACTATCCCAAAGCGAAGGGGACCAACTTCGATGTCATGGCGGCCTTCGCCGGTGGTGAGTCCACGCAATGGCGGGCATGGAACGACTGGGACAATCAACTCGCCCAGCTCACGCCGGGCGTGTGGAGCACGCCGATGCTCGCCAACATCGAAACGCGGAGTGACGGGTCGCTCGCGCTCGCGTTCCGTGACCGCTGGATGGATCAGAACGCGGGCAGCGCGATTGATTACGACTCTCCCGTCGGGTCGCCACAGGGAGCGAACGCCGAGCTCGGCGGCGGTGACATCCTGCTGCTCTGCAAGACCGGTTCCTCGTACGTAAAGGAGACGAACGGGGTGTGCGGCTCCACCACCGGTGCCAACGTGCCCGGGCTACTCACCGGCGAGACGAGCACGGTGCGCTCGAATTCGCCGTTGTTCTACGACACCGTCTTTTCGGCGATGTTTCCGTATGGGCATCCATATACGGGCCAGGGCGGAGTGGCGATGATGCCCGGCAGCCCGACGCTGTGGACCACCGCGTACGACATCACCGGGCTTTACCAGCAGGGCGTGAAGGCGCTCGGTCCGTGCGCCCCGCGTGTCGGTTACGGCTCGTGCGGTCCGGCCGGCGTGGATGACGGCGCCGTCCTCGCCGGGCAGATCCTCGACTACAACTCCAGCGCCACCGCGGGCGCGGGTATCCCCGGCGGGTGCGGCGGCGACTGCTGGGGCAAGGGCAATGGCCTCGGCGACCTCGAAGTGCTCTGCGATGCGGCCCCGGTGCAGATCGGCAACCTCGTCTGGATCGACACCAACAAGAACGGCGTGCAGGATCCGGGCGAGGCCGCCGCAGCTGGGGTCACTGTGCGCCTGTACGACGCGACGAGCACCCTCGTTGGCACCGCGATCACCGATGCCAACGGCACCTATTACTTCAGCTCCACCGTCACCGAGGCGGCCGCGGGAGACGGTAACAACGCGGGCGGCGGTGTCGTCGCCGGGGCGGCGTTCACCGTGCGTCTCGACAATCCGGCTGACTACGCCGGATCGGGACCGCTGGCGCCGTACGTCCTGACGAGCGCAACGCAGACGAGTGGGGGCACCGGCTCGCAGAGCACGTCCGTCGACTCGAACGCCACGCTCGTGGCCGGGTATCCCCAGATCTCCATCCCCGCTCGCACGGCCGGCCAGAACAACCACACCTTCGACATCGGCTTCACGACTCCGATCGTGGTCGGCATGGGCGACAAGACGTGGGTCGATGCCAACGGGAATGGCGTCCAGGATGCGGGTGAGCCTGCGTTGGCGGGTGTGGTGGTACAGCTGCTGAATCCGGACGGGACGCCCGCGACGGATGCGCAGGGCAACGCGGTGGCGTCGGTGACGACAGATGTGAATGGCGCGTACTTCATCGGCAATCTGCTGCCCGGGTCCTACAAGGCGCAGTTCACGTTGCCGAGTGGCTATGTGTTTACGTCGACGGGTGCGGGGACGTCGGCGACCGATTCGAATCCGACGCCGGGTGCGAACCTGCTGATCGGCACGACGGGGACCTTCACGATCGCCGGCTCAGCGACCGGTGACACGACTGCGGTGAGCGGTAATCCGACCGCAGACTTTGCCAACCTCACGATCGACGCCGGTGTCAAGCCGCTCGTCGGCATGGGTGACAAGACGTGGGTCGATGCCAACGGCAATGGCGTCCAGGACGTAGGCGAGCCCGCGTTGGCCGGTGTGGTGGTGCAGTTGCTGAATCCCAACGGGACGCCGGCGACGGATGCGCAGGGCAATGCGGTGGCCCCGGTTATGACGGACGCGAACGGCGCGTACTTCATCGGCAATCTCCTGCCGGGTGACTACAAGGCGCAGTTCACGCTGCCGAGCGGCTACGTGTTCACGTCGACGGGCGCCGGGACGTCTGCGACGGACTCGAACCCGACGCCGGGCGCCAACCCGCTGATCGGCACGACGGGTACCTTCACGATCGCAGCCACCGCGACCGGTGACACCACCGCGTCAACAGCGGCCACCGCGCGATTCGCCAACCTCACGATCGACGCCGGCGTCAAGCCGCTCGTCGGCATGGGTGACTACACGTGGATCGACGCCAATGCCAACGGCATTCAGGATGCGGGCGAGGCGCCGCTGGCCGGCGTGATCGTGCAGCTGATGAATGCCGCAGGCACAGCAGTGGCGACGGATGCGCAGGGCAACCCGGTGCCGTCGGTCACGACGGACGCCACCGGGCGCTACTTCATCGGCAATCTGCTGGCTGGCTCGTACTCCGCCAAGTTCACGCTGCCGTCTGGCTACGCCTTCACCTCGAGCGGTGCCGGCACCTCTGCGACGGACTCCAATCCGTCGACGGCCGTGAATGCCAACACCAAGCTGACGCCGTCATTCACGATCGCGGGCTCCGCGACGGGTGATACCACCGCCGTGACCCAGCCGAACGCGCAGTACGCGAACCTCACCGTCGATGCAGGCGTGATCCCGCTGGTCGGCATGGGCAACTACACATGGATCGATGCGAACATCAACGGCATCCAGGATCCGGGCGAGTTGCCGCTGGCCGGTGTCGTGGTGAAGCTCCTGAATGCGGCCGGCACTGCGCCTGCGACCGATGCCAACGGCAACCCGGTGGCATCGGTGACTACCGACGCAACCGGCTTTTACTTCATCGGCAACCTGTTGCCCGGCACCTACAAGGCCGAGTTTGATCTGCCGACCGGGTATCGCTTCACCTCAACCGGCGGCGGCACGACTGCGACCGACTCGAATCCCGTACCCACCGCGCAGGCGCTCGTCGGCATCACGCCGGCCTTCACGATCGCCGGGTCCGCGACAGGAGACACGACGGCCGTGACGCAGCCCACGGCGCAGTTCGCGAACCTCACGATCGATGCCGGCGTCGTCACGTCGAGCAGCCCCTACACCGGCGGGCCCGTCGGCATGGGCGACTACGTCTGGATCGACACCAACGGCAACGGCATCCAGGACAGTGGCGAGTCGCCGCTCCAGGGCGTCATCGTCACGCTGCTGACAGCGGCCGGTGCTCCCGCGGTTGACTACCGCGGCAATCCCGTGCCGGCGGCCACCACCGATGCCACGGGCCACTACTTCATCGGTAACCTCGACGCCGGCACCTACAAGGCGCAGTTCACGCTGCCGGGTGGCTACATCTTCACGTCCACAGGCGCGGGTACGTTGGCCACCGACTCGAATCCGACGCCGGGCGCGAACCCGCTGATCGGCACCACCGGGACGTTTACGATCGCCGGCTCGGCGACAGGCGACACGACTGCGGTCAGCGGCAACCCGACCGCCAACTTCGCCAACCTGACGATCGACGCGGGCGTCAAGCCGGTCGTCGGCATGGGCGACTACACGTGGATCGACAGCGATGCCGACGGCCAGCAGGACGTGGGGGAGACGCCGCTGGCAGGCGTCATCGTGCAGCTGCTCAATAGCGCCGGCACCGCCGCTGCGACGGATGCCCAGGGCGTCGTCGTCTCGCCGGTTACCACCGACGCCACGGGCCACTACTTCGTCGGCAATCTCCTTCCGGGCGACTACAAGGCGCAGTTCACGCTGCCGAATGGGTACATCTTCACGACGCCCACCACGGGCGCGGGCGCGACCGACTCGAACCCGACGCCGGTGACGGGCGCGCCGCAGATCGGTGTCACGCCCTCCTTCACGATCGCCGCGAGCGCGACCGGCGACACGACCGTCTCCACCCAGCCGAACGCGAGCTTCGCGAACCTCACGATCGACGCAGGCGTCGTCCCCGTCGTCGGCATGGGCGACTACACGTGGATCGACGATAACGAGAACGGCATCCAAGACGCGGGCGAGGCACCGCTGCCCGGCGTCGTGGTCGAGCTGCTGAAGGCCGACGGCACGGCGGCCGTCGATGCGCAGGGTGCCCCGGTGGCGTCTGTCATCACGGATGCAAACGGCGCGTACTTCATCGGCAATCTCCTTCCGGGCGACTACAAGGCGCGCTTCACGATCCCCTCCGGCTACACCTTCACCACGGCGACCGCCGGCACGTCGGCGAACAATTCGAACCCGTCGGCTGGTGCGAATCCGCTGATTGGCACCACGCCGACGTTCACGATCGCAGGTGGCACGTCGGGCGACACGACGCCGGTTTCGGGCAAGTGGCGCGCCTCGTTCGCGAACCTGACGATCGACGCGGGTGTCGTCCCGGTCCCCTCGCAGAACGGTGGTGGTGGGTCGGGCGGTGGATCCGGCGGCAGCGGAGGGGGTGGTAGTGGTGCAAGCTCGGACAGCACCGCACCGTCGACGAAGCCATCAACTCCGAGCAAGGGGGGCGGTACCTCGGGGCCGTTGAATGGCCCGGGCAAGAATGGCGCGAACTCGAACGGTGTCAACGGCGGTCCGGGTAGCTCCAACCCAGTGCCGGGTGCGAACCGGGGTGCGCTCGTGGGCGTCGGCGACCTCGTCTGGTTCGACATGAACAGCAACGGCATCCAGGACGCCGGCGAGCAGCCGATGCGCGGAGCGACCGTCGTCATCCTCAATCCCAACGGCAAGCGCGCGCGTAACGCCAACGGCAAGGTGATCCCCGCGCAGACGACCGACGCAAACGGGCGCTACTTCTTCTCGAACATGCAGCCGGGGCGTTACCAGATGAAATTCATCTACCCCAAGTCCTATGTTGCGACCGTGCCGGGCAAGGGCAGCAAGGCGAAAGGCTCGAACGCGAAGGCAACGAGCAAGAGCAACGTTGCGATTACGCCGACGTTCGTCGTCGCCGGCGTCACGTACGGCGAGACCACCAAGGTCAAGGGGAACCGCAAGGCATCGTTCGTCAACCCGTCGATCGACGCTGGTGTCGTACCGCCATGGGCGCAGCGCGTGACGACTCCGGAGTCGGTGACCGGCTAGTCGCGGTTATCCGCCAAACCCGAACTGTGCGGCGAGTTCTTCGGCCTGCGCCTGCGTGACAATGCGGCCCTGCGGGGCGTACATCGTCTGCGGCTCGTGCGTCAGGAGCTCGACGGTCTCGGGCGCCTTGCCGGCTTTGCTGTTGCCGGCGAAGCGCAGCATCAGCCCGGTGTTCGGGTCGATCCAGAAGCGGTTGATCGCGCCGTACCGCAGGATCTGCGTGGCGGTGCCCCGTACGGTCGCATCGCCGAGGTACGCGGAGCCTTCCGTCTGCTTGACCAGCAGCGGGTTGTCGCGCTGCTTGGAGCCGAGGTGCAGCAGGATCGCGCACGCCTTGTCGACGGGGTTGGCCTGTGGATTCGGCTTGTGGGCTATGTAGACGGGCTGCTGGTCGGCGGCCTGGAGCAGCGCAGCGAGCTGTGGGTCGCTCTGGATCACGATGTCCTCGCGCCACCACACCTCGAACGGCTCGCCCTCGTCGGGGGTGATCGTGCCGTAGCCGACGAGATCGTCCCAGTTCATCTGGCCCGTCATCGTGAAGTGCGACGCGGTGCCCTTGACACCGAAGTCCATCTCGAACTCCGCGCCATCGTTCTTGTAGTTGAGGAACTGCGCGCCCGCGAGCAGCTCGGCCTGGCGCATCGTGAGCGGTTTGGGTTCGGACTTCGACGGGGCATCGGACCCGCCGCACGCTGCAGCTGCGAGTGCCGTGCCGAGCAGGACGATGGGGAGAAGGGTGCGCCTCATGGCCCGGGCACCTCGATCGCGTCCACGTCGATCGCCGGTGGCACCTTGCCGGCACCACCGGTCTTCGCCATGGCACTCGCGGGCATGGTCTGCTGCGCGGGAGGCGCGGGCATGTCGAAGTAGTCCACGCCAGGCGGCACCGGCGTGCGCGGCGGACTCGGAATCGGGAAGCGCCGGGCGGTTCTGTCGCACGGCAGCAGCTGCTCGATGCGCTTCGGCAGGCTCGTCGCGTACGTATTGCCCGCGAAGCAGTTACCCGCAGCATCCTGCTGCCCGAGCGGGGCGTAGGCGAGATCGACGCCGTTGCCCTGCACGACGTTGCCCTCGATGCGATTGCCGTTCGGCTCGTAGCGGCCGAGCGTGTACACACCGATGCCCGTGTCGGGGTTGCCCGTCACGCGGTTACGCAGCACCTGATTGCGCTCGCCGCCGCCGATCAGGATGCCGCCGCCGAAGTAGCCGTTCTCGATCTCCGGGGTGTTCGGATCGCTGTTGTCGATCACGCGATTGCCCGCGACGATGGTGTCGCCCTGCGGGGCAAGGCGCTCGGCGTCCTGCGAGTTCGGCGTAATGCCCAGGCGGTTGTGCGTGAACAGCGAGTCGACGATGAACACCCCGCCCGAGGCGTTGGTGCCCTCGTAGCCAATCGCGTTGCGCTCGGCCGTGACACGCTGCAGCACGGTGTTGCACGGCTTGCACTGGCCCACGTAGTAGCCCGAGTCCGGATGGCCGGAGGCATACGAGTCCTCGAAGACGCCGTTGACCGCTGCGAACGCGTACAGCCCGTAGAGACCGTTGTTGTACGCCGTCACGTACGACACGCGGAACCCGTCGAGCGTCGTCTGCGTGGGATCGGTCTGGTCGCGCGTCGGTGTCTCGCCCTCGCCGCCCTCCTCGATGACGTCGTGGAGGTACTCCTCGCCGAAGCTCGTGAACAGCACGCCGTTGTTGGCGAAGCGACGTACCGTAAGGTTCTCCACGGCGACGCCGCCGACCGTCACGTAGACGCCGTTCTGCCGCTGGTCCTCGCCGTCGAGGATCACCGTATTGCGGTCCTCGCCGCGCAGCGTGATCCCCTCCATCTTGATGTGCACCGACTCGCGGTACTCGCCCGGAGCGACAAGCACGATGTCGCCGCGCTGCGCGGCGTCAACGGCGTCCTGAATGGTCGCGTGGTCGGCCGGTACACGGATGGTCTGCGGTCCGGACGGAGCCGAAGTGCCACCGCCACACGCGGTGAGCGCCAGCGCACCGAGCAGTACGAGAAGAGCGAGCCGCATCGCCTCGAAACGTATGGGGAATCGCAGCCGTTGTCCGGTGCGCGAGGCCGAATTGGTTACGCGTGTATCCGAATCTGCCGGCTCAGCGAACCGGTGCCCAGCGAATCACGACGTTACGGTTCTCCGGCGTGCCGATCGTCTGTGTCGCCGGCCCGACGCCGTTCCAGGTGATCCACCCGGTCACGCCGCGGTCGGCGAGGTACGTGGCGACGGCCTCGGCGCGCCGCTTCGAGAGACGCAGCAGCCACCCGTCGCTGTTGATGCCGTTGCGGCGGGCGAAGCCGGTGATGTACAGCTGCCCGCCCTTGCGCTTGGCGATTGATGCGAGGCGGTCGAGCTCGGTCTTGGCATCGGCGGTGAGAACATGCGATGCACCCTCGAAGATGACGTCCTCACCGAGCGGCGAGCCGAGCAGACGGTAGCCGCCGTTCGGGAGCGCGGTCCGGTTGCGACGGGTATCGACGTGGCGCACGTTGGCGTAGCGGGGCGCGCGCGGGGATACGCCGTGGCGGTTGACGGTGTACGCGGACACCTTTGCGCCCTTCGGCAGCTTGTCGATGCGCATGGTGGCGTTGGTCATCGAGTCGGTGACAGGCTTCCGGATGCGGCCGATCACGTTGCCGTTGCGGTCGGTGATGACGAAGATCACGGCGTCGACCTTCGACGGATCCACCGGCACCGCGAACCAGGCGGTCGCGTCGTAGCCGCTACCGTCGGCCTGACGGGTCACGTCGGTCTTGTACGGGTCGGGCGGCAGGTTCGGCTTCGGCTCGGGACCGATGCGGATCGTGTACGGCGCACCGGCAGGGCTGACGACACCTGCGGGATTCGTCTGGGTCGGCGTGATCGTCCAGAGGCCGTCCGCCAGCGGGCCGAGGGTGCAACCGGTGACGGTCGCCGAGGGCGTGTAGGAGCAGGTTGCCGTCAGGCCGCCCGGGCCGACCGCGTTGAGCGTGATGGTGTTCGGTGCGGCGGCGCCGGGCACGGTGAAGCGCGGCGTCGAGTCCATGGTCTGGGCGGTGCCGCTCGAATCGGTCGTCGTTTCGCCAACCGGCTTGGGGCGTGCCGGCGCCGTCGGAGCGGTGGCGGCGATGTCGATCGTCACCGGCGCAGACGGCGCGGCCTGGTTGCCGGCGCTATCGACAGCGTTCGAGGATGCGCTGATCGACCAGCTGCCGTCGGTGAGCGGACCGAGGTCGCACGAGTCGACGGTCGCGGACGCCACGAAGGTGCACGAGGCGGTCTGGCCGTTCGGGCCCGTGGCGTTGAGGGTGATCGTCTCGCCAGCGGGCACACCGGGCACGTGCATGGTCGGCGTCGTGTCAGCGGTCACGCGGTCGGTGTTCGAGGTGCCGGTGTCGGAGGTCGGGTCGAGCGCCGGCGTGGCGGGGCCCGTCGGAGCGGTGGCGTCGATCGACAGCGAGGGGCCAGCCGTGGCGGGGCCGACGTTGCCAGCCGGATCAGTCGCGGTTGCCGACGTTGTCCACTGTCCGTCGGCGAGCGGGCCGAGATCGCAGCCGGTGGCCGCGCCCACCACGAAGGTGCAGGTCACCGGCGTGCCGCCGCCGGCCGGGGTGGCGGTGACGGTGATCGTGTCACCCGTGGTGCCACCAGGCACGTCGATGCGCGGCGTCGAGTCGCCAGTGAGGTTGTCGGTCGAGGACGAGCCAGTGTCAGACGCGGTGGCGAGATCAGGCGCTCCCGGTGCGCTCGGCGCGACCGTGTCGATCGAGATCGGCAGCGCGGGGGAGGCGCTGGAGGTGTTGCCGGCTGGGTCGGTGAGGGTGGAGCTGACGTTCCAGGTACCGTCGCTGAGCGTACCGAGGTCGCAGCTCGCGGCCGGGACGACATACGTGCACGTGACCGTGCTGGCGCCCTTCGTCGCGGTGATGGTGACGGTATCCCCGTTCGAGCCGCCCGCTGCACTCATCGTCGGCGTGCTGTCGCTCGTGACGTTGTCGGTTGCCGAGGAGCCGAGATCGGATGCGCTGGCGAGGTCGACGCCGGTCGGTGCGCTGGGCGCGGTCGAGTCGATCGAGATCGGCAGCGCAGGGGAGGCGCTGGAGGTGTTGCCGGCTGGGTCGGTGAGGGTGGAGCTGACGTTCCAGGTGCCGTCGCTGAGCGTACCGAGGTCGCAGCTCGCGGCCGGGACGACATACGTGCACGTGACCGTGCTGGCGCCCTTCGTCGCGGTGATGGTGACGGTATCC
>JAPLCF010000006.1 GCA_026392355.1 Actinomycetota bacterium | reverse complement strand
GGCACAGCGCCGTTGTAGATCACCGGTAGCGTTTCGGAGCCCTTGTAGTCCTTGACGGTGAAGCGCAGCCCGTTCGGGTCGGCGGCATCCCCGGTGGATTGCGTGACCTTGCCTTCGAGACGCACCGTCTGACCTTCGTAGGCCTGTGCCTGCGCCACCATCAGCACGGGAATCGACGAGTCGGCGAACGCCGTGTAGACCGCAAAGGTGCCGAGCAGGGACGCGACGACCAGCGCAACGACGAGTCGCACATGGCGAAAGCCCTGCTTGGGCTGCTCGGGGGTGGCGGTCGGCGTCTCGCTCACGTCACTCAGTCTATCGGAGGGTTGGCTGTTTCAGCCGTATTAGGCGGCGTCGGGGTACGACTGGTCGATGCGCTCGAGCTCTTCACGCATTTCTGCGCGGTCGATGTACGACATGGCATCGGCGTAGCCCTGGCTGTATGCAGTGCGCAGATACCACCCGATCAGCTCGGGATCCCACTGCTCGCGCGGTACCTCGAACAGCTCCGCCCAGAGTCCGGCCAGCCGGAGGTCGAACAGCCGTGCGAGGTCCTCGTGCGCTTCCACCTGACGACCACGCTAGTCAGGCCGCCGGACACCGGCTCTCCAGCAGGTATCGTGCGCCTCGTGGCCCTCGCCTTTACCGTAGATGCACCACGCTCGTTCGAGGCGAATCCGGGCCTGATCTCATTCAAGTCCAAGCAGACGATCGATGCCGTCTCCGTGCGCGTCAACGGCAAGGAGTATCGGCTGGTGACGTTGCCGAAGCCGACTAAGCGTGGTGTTGTCGGACCACTGGGCCTACCTCCGCGGGATCAGGCGATCACGGTGATCGGCTTCCACAATGGCTCGCCCGTTGGCAAGGCCACGGCGACGAACGTCCTTGGCCTGCCGAAGTCCGCGATGATCACGAAGCCGACCACGATGACGCCGCCAAATGCGCAGCTGCGGATGCGGCGGCTTTCCAAGCCGGCCGGCTCGTCTGCCGCGTGGACGATCAATCTGGCCACAGGACGTGGCGCCTCGTGGAATGCGGGTGCGAAGTTCACCGCCGCGAGCACGGCGAAGTTGCCGATCCTGATCACGTACCTGATTGCGCTCAAGCGCGATCCCGTCGGCGCACCGCAGTGGGGTGCGCTGCAGGCGATGATCCGCGCCTCGTCGAACGATGCGGCCAACACCATGCTGCAGGCCGTCGGCGGTGGCAGCGTGGACACCGGTGGCGCGCGCGTGAATGCCGTCATGCGGAAGCTGGGTGCGATGCGCTCAGACGAGGCGGGTGGGTATCTGCCGAACCAGGACCGCAAGGGCCTCAACCCCCCGGTCAAGGTCAACGATCAGCCCCAGCTGAAGTGCTGCAAGGTTGTGACGGCACATGATCTCGGCGTCCTCATGCAGTCCATCGTGCAGGCAGCCAACGGCACGGGTCGTGCCCATGCGCTGGGCATGTCCGGACGCGATGCCCGTGTCGCGCTGTGGCTGTTGGCGCATACGGACTATCCGGGGCTGTTCGAACCGTGGACCCACTGGGTGGTCGCGCACAAGATCGGCTACATCGATGTCGTCTGGCACGACGTCGCCGCGGTCTTTGAACCGTCGGGGACGCTGATCACGGTGGCATTGACAGAGAATCGGGGCGGCGCCAGCGAGGGAGCCGCGTCGCGCTATGCCCGTGGCGTGCTCGATATCGCCCGGACGGGGCTTGACGAGCCAGAGCAGACTGTTCCCCGACGATCGGTACGATCAGAGGAGTGAGCGCAGGCGTATTTGAGGGACTGACGTCCGCCGAGGTGGCGGAGCGCCGTCGTGCCCTCGGCGAGCCGCAGCCAGAACGTACGAGCATTCCGTTGCGCGCGATCATCCGGCGCAACGTTTTTACGCTGATCAACCTGATCACGCTCGGGTTCCTGGTGCTGATCCTGGTTGCCGGCGCGTGGAAGGACGCGCTGTTCGCCGGCGTGATCGCGATTAACGCGTGCATCGGGATCGTCCAGGAGGTGCGCGCGAAGCGGACTCTCGACCAGCTGGCGCTCTTGATTGCACCACGTGCCACGGTGCGGCGTGACGGCACGACGAGCGAGATCCTCGCGGACGAGGTCGTCCCGGATGACATCGTCGAGCTCCAGCCCGGCGACCAGGTCGTCGCCGATGGCGAGATCGTTGAGGCCCGTGGGCTGGCGATCGACGAATCGATCCTGACGGGCGAGTCCGATCACGTCTCGCGCCGATCGGGCGACACGGTCTACTCCGGCTCGTACTGTGCAGCCGGCGCCGGGGTGTACCGCGTCACCGCGGTGGGCGCTGCGGCATACGCCAATCGCTTGACGAGCGCCGCCAAGCAGGCTCACGACCAGCGCTCGCCGCTGCAGCTCGACATCGACCGACTGTTGCGTGTGCTGCTGCTCTCCATGGTTCCGCTCTCGGCAGCGCTGCTGATCGCGTTCCGTATCCACTCGACCGACTTCCAGCAGGCGGCGGAAACCGCAACGGCCGGCCTCATCTCGGTGGTGCCGGAGGGTCTGATCTTGCTGACGAGCATCACGTTTGCGCTCGGCGCCGTCAAGCTCGGGCGTGCCGGTGCGCTCGTGCAGCGCCTCAACGCGGTTGAGTCGCTGGCCGGCGTCGACACGATCTGCGTCGACAAGACGGGCACGCTGACCGACGGCTCATTGCGCCTCGCCACCGTCGTGGCCGCGCCCGAGCGCACAGAAGAGGGTGTGCGACGGCTCGTCGGGCGGCTCGCGGCATCGGCCGAGATCCGCTCAGGGTCGTCCGACGCGATCGCCGCCGAGATCCCTGTCCCTGCGGAGGAAGTGCTGGCCGAACTGCCGTTCTCGTCGCGCTGGAAGTGGTCGGGCGTGCAGTTGGCCGACACGACAATCGTGCTCGGTGCACCCGAGGTGCTGGGTGCCGGCGCGCTGGCGGAGACGGTGACCGAATTCCAAGAACAGCGTGGCCGCGTACTCGTCGTGGGTACGGCCAGCGGTCTGCCGCCCATTCCCGAAGACGATGACGCGCCACTGCCGCTACCCATCGCCTTCGAGCCGGCAGGACTGATCGTGCTCGAGGAGCAGATGCGCGCCGACGCCGCCGAGGTGGTGGCGTTCTTCCGGGCGCAGGGCGTGGACCTCAAGGTCATCTCCGGCGATGCACCCCGCACGGTCGAGGCGGTCGCCGAGGCAGCGGGCTTCGGCGACGTCACCGCGATCAGTGGTGCCGATCTGCCGATGGGCGATCTCGAGGCGATGGGCAACGTCGCCGTCACGCACAGCGTCTTCGGCCGCATCACGCCAGAGCAGAAGCGCGAACTTGTCGACGCGCTGCGCCGACGTGGCCGCTACGTGGCGATGATCGGCGACGGCGTCAATGACGTCCCGGCGATGAAGGCCGCACGCATGTCGATCGCGCTGGGCTCTGGCTCGCAGATCGCCAAGGGTGTCAGCGACATGGTGCTGCTCAACGGTTCGTTCTCGTCGCTGCCAAAGGGTGTCGCCGAGGGGCGTCGCATCCTCTCGAACATCCGTCGCGTGGCCAAGCTGTTCGTCGTCAAGAGCTCGTTTGCCGCCGTGCTGATCCTCACCATCGGCGTGGCCGGGGAGGCCTATCCCCTCCTGCCGCGCCACCTGTCGCTCGCCGGAGCCTTCACCGTTGGCATCCCGGCTTTCCTGCTGGCCGTCGCGCCCAGCGTGGGCATGCCGACGAAGGTGCCGTTCCTGCGCGACCTCCTGCGCTTCAGCGTGCCGGGCGGCATCGTCAGTGCGATCGGCGTGCTGGCGGCGTACACGATCACTCGCAGCATCCCGGGCCACGACCTCGTCGACGCGCGCTCAGCAGCGCTGCTGGTGCTGATCCTGATCGGCTACTACCTGATCCTGCTTCTCGAAGACGAGGCGATCGAGCAGTCCCACGTCCGTGCCTGGGGCGTCGGCGTCCTGATGGCGTGCCTCGTCGTCGGCATCCTCGGGGCGTACTACATCCCCTTCATCGCGGACTTCTTCGAGATCGACCCGCCCGACTTCACCGAGTGGCTCGTGATCCTCGGCTCCGTCGCAATGGCGATCGGCATCCTCGGCGTGCTCGGCTTCCGCGCACCGCTGTTCGTGCGCAGGCTGTTCCAGCGCACGCCGACCGTCCAGTAATCAACGGGGCCCGGCCCCTATGTGCAGCTAGTCGGCGCTGACAGGCTCGGGCGCGTTCTCGCCCCCACCGGAGCTCTCGCCCCCGTTGCCCTTGCCGCGTCCGCGACCACCGCGACGGCGTCGGCGCTTCTTCGGCGCATCGCCCTCGGCGCGCGGCTCAGACGAGCCCTGCTCCGAACTCTCGGCCACGACCTCCGGGTTGTCGACGATCGCCTCTTCGGCGTCGCCCGACTCCTCGGCGATCTCAATTTCCTCGGCGAGCGCAATCTCCTCAGGCGAAAGCTTCGGCAGCGGCTTGTCGATGCCCCAGCGCTGAATCTCGCGCTTGAGGAGCTTCTCGATGGCCTCGAGCTTCGGCTTCTCCTTGTTGGAGACGAACGAGATGGCGAAGCCCTCACGGCCGACACGGCCGGTG
>JAPLCF010000005.1 GCA_026392355.1 Actinomycetota bacterium | reverse complement strand
GTACGCAGGTCAGCTTGATTTCGCGGCCGGCATAGTCGGCGCTGATCTGTGCGCCGAGTTCCGCCACGCGCTGCTGGATCTGCTCGCGGCTGATGACGTGCTCGACGAGGGCGGGGTGCTGGCTCATGCGATCTCCTCGCGACGGCCGGAGCCTGGGGGATGGAAGCTGATGACGCCGCGGCGGACCTCTGCCATTGCGGTGCCGGGCAGCGTGCGACGGCGCGCCTCGGTGCGCAGCGCCTCGACGTCATCGTGTCCGAGCGTTACGCCAACGCGCGCAGCAGCGCGTCGCAACGCGATGCGCTGCAGGGCGACGGGGGCGTCGGCAAGGGCGTCGATCGGCACCGCGCCATCATTGCGAATGAGGTCGTCGGCAAGGGCATCGAGCAGAGCGCGCTCGTCGTCGGCGAGCATCGCGGCACGCGCCAGATTGCGTTCGGCACCGGGGTGGGCCTGCGCGAGTGCGGGCAGAACGTCGAGGCGAATGCGATTACGGGCCGGTCCGGCGATGAGGTTCGTTGGATCGTCGCGCCAGGCGATGCCACGCGCCGCGAGCTCCCGGCGAACGTCATCGCGTGAGCAGTCGATCAGCGGGCGCACCCACTGCCCGTCGCGCGGCGGCAGAGCAGTGAGCCCACGCGGCGTGCCCGAGGCGGCGAGGCGGTAGAGGACGGTCTCGACGCGATCACTGAGCGTGTGGCCTGTCGCGATTGGATCGTCGCCGGCTGCGGCGAGGGCGGCCTCGCGGCGGACATCGCGCAGGCGGGCTTCGAGGTTGCCGCCGGGCTCGACACGGCCATCGATCACCTGGAGCGGCAGCGCGAGGCGCTCGGCGAGCGCGCAGCACGCAGCGCGATCTGCCTCCGACTCGTCGCCACGCAGCCCATGCGCCACGTGGACCACGCGCACGGCGCAGCCAAGGTCGGCGAGGGCCACGACGAGCAGCGTCGAGTCGGCGCCGCCCGACAGCATCACCACCACCGGTGTGTCGGCGAGCAGACCGAGGGCGCCTGCGCGCTCACGAATCCGCTCGGCGACGTTACTGCTCACGTGCCGCGAGCCTTCCGGCGTACGTCGTGCCAACCTCGATGTACTTGGCGTGGAGGGCCTCGCGCGTGTCCTCGTCGCCAGCGGCCTCGGCCTCGGCCATCCCGCGCTTGATCTCCCGCAGCCGCTCTTCGAAGCGCAGCACGACGGTCTGCTCGCCGGTCAACTCGTCCTTGCGATCGGCGAGCACCAAAAGCCGCGGGCGCCAGAGCGAGGCGACGCGTGCGAGCTCGGCGTGATCAGGGAGCGCGCCATCGAGTGCGGCGAGTGCCGGCGGCGCGTGTGCCTTGAGCGCGTCGTTCGAAAACGGCGCGAACGGATCGTCCGACAGCGCCGCGACGATCGCCGCGCGCACGTCTGGATCAGAGAAATCGAGCGGCGAGCCCTCGGCACCGTGCACCGCAAGGCGCACCGTGCCGGCCTCAAACGGATACAGGCCGAGGTCGACGATTCCTGCTCCGGTGCTGCTCTCGACGGTCTGCACCGTGCACCGCAAGGCGCACCGTGCCGGCCTCAAACGGATACAGGCCGAGGTCGACGATTCCTGCTCCGGTGCTGCTCTCGACGGTCTGGCTCATCTGCTCGGAGTCTTGCAGGTGTTGCAGTGACTCGGCGAACGCCTCTACCATGCAGTCATGGAAGGGACGATCGCAGACCAGGCAATGGCGCGCATCTTTGGCGTAGCCAAGCCGTTGATCGGCGTCGTCCATCTGCTCGCACTCCCCGGTTCGCCGGCGTTTGACCGCGTCGCAGGTATGCGCCCGATCGTCGAGGCGGCCAAGCATGACGCGCTCGTCTGCCAGGAGGCCGGCGTCGACGCCATCCTGTTTTGTAACGAGGGCGACCTGCCGTATCGCGTTGAGGTGACGATGGAGCAGTCGACCGCGATGGCTGCGGTGATTGGCGAGATCGAGCCGGCGATCGACATCCCGATCGGCGTCGACATGCTGTGGGACCCGTTCGCCACGCTCGCCGTCGGCCGCGCCGTTGGAGCGCGCTTCGCCCGCGAGGTCTTCATCGGCGTGTACGAGTCCGACATGGGCCAGTTGCGTCCCGACCCGGGCGCTGCGTTCTCCTACCGGCACTCGATTGGCGCCGACGACATTGCCGTCTTTACGAACCTCACGCCCGAGTTCGCCTCGCCGCTTGGCACGCGTACCGTCGCCGACCGTGCCCAGGGCGCACGCTTCTTCGGCTGCGAGGCCGCGCTGATCTCGGGACCGCGCG
>JAPLCF010000004.1 GCA_026392355.1 Actinomycetota bacterium | reverse complement strand
GATCCTGCAGCGTGATCACGAGCGTGCCCAGCCCGAGCGTCAGCATCGCCCGGCGAGTGCCCGAACCTGGTGCGAGCCCCGTCACGACCTGCACGCTACCGCGCACGGTTCACCGACAATGCCGGAGATGGACGCCGTCGAAAGAGAGACTCGCCACGCGCTGGCCGAGCGCGTGGAGCACTGGTTCGTCGTGCCGACCACGATCGCCGCGCTGCTGGCGCTGCCCGCCGTGCTGGTGCCATTGATCTGGTCCGACCCGACGGTCAGGAACGTGTGTCTCGGGTTGGACTGGCTGATCTGGGGCGTCTTCCTGCTCGAGGTGATCGTGATCGAGCTGATCGAGCCGGCGCACGTCGCCTGGCTGCGCCACCACCGCCTCGTGGTGTTCGTGCTCTTCGCCGCCTGGCCGGGCTGGATCACGATCTTCGACGGGACCGGAGTCGGCAACGCCGTTCCACTCCTGATCCTCGGGCAGAAGCTCCTGAAGCTGCTCAAGATCGACAGCTTCTTCCGGCACCACGGCACCCATCAGGTGACCGGGAAGTGGCTCCTGCTCGTCCCGGCGTCCGCCGCGATCGTCGTCGTCTGGCTGAAGCTCGGCTGGGTCGGCGGGCTGATCCTGCTCGGCGCCCTCGTGATCGGCCTGGTCGGTCCGGAGGGCAAGCCGCATCCGCGGCTGCGGCGCATGGTCCGGCGTAGGCAGAACAGCTAGCTGCGCGGGTCGATCACGGCAGGCGCGCCGTAGTGCAGCAGCGGCTGGGGCACGAGCACCGTGCCGTCGGCTTGCTGATGCTGTTCGAGCACGGCGATCACGGTGCGCGAGCTGGTCACGGCGGTGCCGTTGAGCGTGTGAAGCACCTGCGGACTGCCCTTCTCCGGACGGAAGCGGGTGTCGAGGCGGCGAGCCTGATAGTCAGTGCAGTTCGAGCAGCTGGTCAACTCGCGGAAGCGCTGCTGGCCCGGGAGCCAGACCTCGATGTCGTACTTGCGGGCGGCCGAGGCGCCGAGGTCGCCGACGGCGATGTCGACCACGCGGTACGTCAGGCCGAGCGTCTGCGCAATCGACTCCTCGATCGCGAGCAGATGCAGGTGCTCGTCCCAGCTCTTGTCGGGATGGCAGAACGAGAACATCTCGACCTTCTCGAACTGGTGCAGGCGGAAGATGCCGCGCGTGTCGCGACCGGCGGCGCCCGCCTCGCGGCGGAAGCACGACGAGAGGCCGGCGTAGCGCAGCGGCAGCTCGGCCTCGGCGAGCATCTCGCCGGCGTGGAACGCGGCCAACGGCACTTCGCTCGTACCGACCAGAAAGAGGTCGTCGTCGGATAGCGAGTAGACGCTCTGGCGATCGGTCGGGAAGAAGCCCGTGGCGTACATCGCCTCCTCGCGCACCATCACCGGCGGGATGACGGGGGTGAAGCCGCCGTCGGCGAGCGTGTCGAGCGCCATCCGCGAGATCGCCCACCAGAGCCGCGCAACGTCGCCGGTCAGGTAGCCGAAGCGAGAACCGGAGGTGCGCGCGCCGCGCTCCATGTCGATACCGCTGCCGGCCAGCTCGAGGTGGTCGCGCGGCTCGAAGTCGTACGTGGGGATCTCGCCGACGATGCGCAGCTCGCGCGCGTCCTCATCCGAGTTGCCGAGCGGCGAATCGGGGTGGGGCAGGTTCGGCACGACGAGCAGCGCCTCGGTGAGGCGCTCGTCGAAGCCCTTGAGCGATTCCTCGAGCCCGTCGAGCGACTCCTTGAGCGTGCGCATCGCCGCCTGCGACGCCTCGGCCTCGGCCTTGGCGGCCGGGTCGTCCTTGGCCGCCCGCATCAGGCCACCGATTGCCTCCGAGGTGCGGTTGCGCTCGGCGCGGAGCTCGTCGACCTGGACCTGCAGGGCACGCCGCTCCGTGTCGAGGGCAAGCACCGGGTCCAGCAGCTCGGCGTCGCCGCGGCGGGCGAGCGCGGCGCGGACGGCGTCGGGGTCAGAACGGACGAGGCGAAGATCGATCATGACGACAGCCTACCGTTGCTACGAGCGCGCTTCGGCGATGGCCTGCAACACGCGCGGCACGCCGTCGTCGTCGATCGAGGGAGCGATCCAATCAGCACGGCGGAGCAGCTCGGGATGCCCACCGCCGACGGCGATGCCGAAGCCGGCCCAGTCGATCAGCTCGAGGTCGTTCTCGCCATCGCCAATCGTCACGCAATGCTGCTGGTCGAGACCGAGCAGG
>JAPLCF010000014.1 GCA_026392355.1 Actinomycetota bacterium | reverse complement strand
GCGGCGGGTCTCAAGACCGCCTCGTTAGGCCGCTCCGACACCCCGCCTGCGCGTGGGATTGTAGAGGGGCTGCGGTTTGCCCGACGAGTGCTGCGCGGGATCAGGTGTGTTGACTGGATCAGGGGCGTCAAGCCGAGCAAAGCTCGCCTTGAGCAGCATCGTGGGTGGTCACCGGCGAGTCTTGGCGTTCTCTCCGAGATCGGGAATGGCGCCGGTTCTCAAGACCGCCTCGTGGAGAGCCGCTCCGACACCCCGCCTGCGCGTGGGATTGTAGAGGGGCTGCGGTTTGCCCGACGAGTGGTGCGCGGGATGCGTCAGAGCGCCTCGTTCTGGAGTTGACGCTCCCGCAGGTCGTCAAGCTCCCAGGCAAATCCGAGATCGACAATGGAGCCCGCGGGAGCGTCTGAGTACGCGGCCTCCAAGACGGCGAGGAGGACGGCGCGCTGCGTCTTCTTGTCGTCGATGTTCCCGAGGGTCAGTCCGAACGGATGGGCCACGAAGCACGACAGTGAAGGCTTCGTCAATTCGGTGATCTCGGGGACCTGCGTGATCGACACTGTCGGCACGCCGTGGTCGTCGAGCACTCGTTGCAGCAGTCCGACCGACTGCTGGCAGACCGGTCAAGCCGGGACGAGGAGGGCGAGATCGACGGCATCGCCGATCAGGGCGCGAGCGACTTCCGGGCCCGTCTCGCGCAGTAGCGGAGCGGTGTGGGGGATGTACCCCATGAAGCTATACGCCGTCGGCGCGACCTCACCGATCAGGCCCTCATCGGCGAGTTCTCGCAGAAGGCTCAGCGGGAAGACCACGTCGGGGTCGAGTCGAGCCCGCTTCGTGTCATACCCGCCGTGATGGAGGGCAACCTCCGTCGCGTCCGCGGGAATTGCGCGATACGTATGGTCGCCATCCGCCCCGCCAGCGTGGCGAGGGTCGTCAGGCAGGTGCGCGCCGGCGGTGCTGATCAGTGCAACACGGGCCTCGGCCAGCGGCCGTTTCGGCTGCGTCCGTGGCGACGGGGTGTCGAAGCAGGTCCAGTCGAAGTCCGGCAGGATCGTTTCGCGCACGTGGTCGTACTCGCGCTGGGCGAAGTCGCGATACTCGGACATGGAACACCCTTTCGTCTCGGTCATCGTAGTCGCCGGTGCCGAAGGCGCCGGCTTGCCCGACGAGTGTTGCGCGCATTCGTGCCTATTCCGCGCGTGTCCGTGCGAGCTGTATGCGTTTTGACCATGTAAAGTGGTCAATATGGATGTCACGGGAACAACCATCACCGTCAGCATCAGCGAGTTCAAGGCCAATTGCCTTCGGCTTTCGGCGGACGTCGCTCGAACAGGGCGCAAGCTTGTCGTCACGCGCTACGGCAAGCCGCTCGTCGAGGTCGGGCCGGCCGCTGCGCCGCAATCTCTGGCAGGAAGCGTGACGTTTCTGTGCTCGGACGATGAGCTGATGGCACCGATCGGTGTTGAGTGGGATGCTGCCCGCTAGCTCGAGCGGGTGCGTGGTCGACACGCACACCTGGCTCTTCGCGATGGGGGGATCAGGCGAGCGAATCGGGCGCAAGGCACGACGCGTTCTTGCTGATGCCGTGGCTGTAGAGGTGCCTGCGATCTGCCAATGGGAAGTAGCGATGCTGGTTGGACAGGGGCGCATCACGCTTAATCAGCCAACACGAGACTGGCTGGTCGTGGCCGGTTCGGTAGAGCCGTTCACCGTGCATCCGCTCACGGCAGACGTGG
>JAPLCF010000025.1 GCA_026392355.1 Actinomycetota bacterium | reverse complement strand
TGCGGTTCGGTCCGAACACCAGCAGGCCAATCTCCCGATTGCGCGTTATGTCGATCGTCGCCGACAGCGGGCGGGGCGAGTTGTAGACGAGCTGTCGCGCATTGGCACCGGCGGCGCGGGCGCGCACCAAGATCTCAAGGATCTCTTCCCGCACCACGGGATTGCCCATCGTGCGGCGTGCCGCTGCGTTGGCGTTGGCGACGGGTAGCGTCACAGCAAGGCACACCATCAGCTCGGCGTTGGCCTGCACTGCCGATTCAATCGCCGTCGCCACCGCATCATCGGCAAACGAGACGTCGAACGAGACCAGCATCACGGGATGTCGTTCCGTGCGCTCTTCCGCGATCAGCGTCTCGGGAGCCCGGTCGCGGATCGCGTTACTCACGGCATCACTTGCGGGTTGGCGACACCGTCGGCGTGTAGAGCGACGAGGCCTTTGCCAGCATGCGGCGCTTCATCCAGGGCATGAAGAGCACGAACCACACAACGCCTCCGCCCGCCCCGAGGATCAGCAGTCCCCACACATTCAGCCAGACCAAGCCAGCGACGCCGAGCAGACCGATGAACCCGAGCCCGGCGCGCGAGAGATAGCGGAACTGTCGTTGGGTCAGCGCGGCCACGCCCTCAAGGCGTTGTGCCTCAGCCGCTGTGTCGTAGCGCGCGCCACAGCCGGAGCAGATGACAATGTCGCCAGTTACGCCACGCGTCTCGATGCCGCACGGGCACTTGATCAGAATCGGTGCCGGCGCCATATGTGCATTGTGAACGTATCTCTATGCAAACGCAATCGGGAGGGCTACACTTCTGCCATTCCCGGATGGAGAGCCGGGTAAGGGAGAAGGAGGAGTCATGCCAGGAGCGGAGGTATCGCTCGATCAAGTTGGTCTTATCAAGACCATGAAGTGGTACGACGGGTTCATCATTGGACTCGCCGGCCCGGGATTCATTCTCGCGGGCATCGCCGGATCGGTCATCACACTCGGCCCCGTCTGGGCGTCGACGATCTGGTTCTTGTCGGCACTCGTCGGCGGTATGTCGGCATACATCTACGCCGAGCCGGCCGCGATGTTCCCGGACAAGTCCGGTGGTCTTTCGATGTTCGCCAAGGAAGGCTGGCGCCAGCACTTCTCGCTCGCCGGTCCGATCGCAACGTTCGGCTACTGGTTCGCCTGGTCGTCCGTGCTTGCCATCTACGGCGGCATCATCGGCACGCTCCTGCTCTCGCGCTTCAGCCCGAGTTCGCTCGAGTGGTCCACGCCGTTCCTGTTCATGGACATTACGTATCCGCGTCTGATCGGCGCGGTCTGCATCCTCGCGTGCTTCGCGTTCAACTACTTCGGCATGCGTCCCGCCGTGTGGTTCTCGTACGCCACGGGCGCGATGATGATCATTCCGGTGGCCTGCCTGGCGATCATCCCGATCCTCAAGGGCCAGCTCAGCAATATCGACCTCGTGTGGAACACCGCCACGATCAACGGCAACGTCGAGTTCTACGGTGGCACGCCCGGCATGACGCAGGCGATCATCCTCGGCATCGTCTGGTTCTGGGTCATCGCCTGGTCCTCGTACTTCCCTGAGGCGCCGGCGACGTTCGCTCCTGAGTACCACAACACGCACCACGACACCCGTAACGCCGTCCTCTCGACGTCGATCATGGGCGTTGTGCTCTGCCTGCTGCTGCCGCTGACGGTTGTTGCCGTCGTTGGCATGGAGGTCATTGCGGGCGATCTGACGTACATCGCGTACCTGACGACCGCGCTCGACGATACCGTCGGCACGGCGCTCGGTGCGGTCTTCACCGTGTTCCTCTGCGCAGGTCTGCTGCTCTCGATGAACACGGCCACGATGGACGGTTCCCGTGCGCTGTACGGCATGGCTGCTGAAGGTCTCACCGTCAAGTGGCTCGCGAAGCTCAACAAGGACAGCGTCCCTGGCCGCGCCATGGCCTTCGACATGCTGCTCAACATCTGCCTGCTGTTCATGATGCCGTCGCTGCTGTTCACGCTGCTCGCCGGCAACATCGGGTACGTGCTTGCGCACATCCTGGCCCTGTCGGGCTTCCTGCTTCTGCGACGCGACCGGCCGAATTGGCCACGCCCGCTCAAGCTGGGTGGCTTCTGGATCGCGGCCGCGTGGCTCTGCCTCTCGGTGAACATCATCGGCACGATCTTCGGTGTCCTGTACATGCAGTACACGGGCTACCTGATCAAGGGTGACGACGTGACCGGGTATCGCGGTCTGGCGATCGCGATCTTCGTCGGCCTCCTGGTCGTCTCGGTGGTCGGATTCATCATCGGCCAGGCGCAGGCCGGCAAGAAGTTCTCGCTGCAGGACAAGAGCGAGGAAGAGCCGACCCCGCACGTGTACGAACTGATGGGCCAGTCCGCTCCTTCGGGCGACTAGTCCAGCTCTCCGTGACGGGCCCTCGGGGTCGGCTTCGGCCGGCTCCGGGGGCCCGTTTTGGTTTGTACGGCGGCATGCGCGGATTCGCAGGATTCCTTTGCCGAGTGAGGGTTCTCCACTAGGCTCTTCCCATCACGATCTCCGGGGAGGGGATGGACATGGCGACGTATCCGGGCGCATTCATCAATGGCGCATGGCAGGACGGCAAGGGCGCGGAGTTCGAGGTCCGCAACCCGTACGACGACAGCCTCGTCGGTACCGTCAACGCCGCGACGAGCGATCAGCTCGAGGCCGCCATTCAGGCCGCGGCCGATGCCTTCCCGGCGTGGCGCAAGACGCCGCTGATGAAGCGCGTCGAGATCTGCCGCAACGCTCTCGAGGTCTGCCTCGAGCGCGCGCCCGCGATCGCCGAGATGATCACCCGCGAGACGGGCAAGACGATTCGCGAGGCCGAGGAGGAGATGGTGGAGTTCACCGTCGACCACTTCCGCCGCGCGTCGGAGGATGTCATCCGTTACCGCGGCCAGGTGCTGCCCTCGACGCAGGAGCTCAACGGCAGTAAGCGCATCATGGTGGTGCAGGAGCCGATCGGCGTCGTGGCTGCGGTCTCGCCGTGGAACTTCCCGGTCGATATCGCCGGCATTCCGATCGTCTACGGCCTCGCGCTTGGCTGCACGCTCGTCTGGAAGGCGTCTGAGGTCGCACCGATCTGCGCCAACATGTTCGTCGACGTCCTGCATGAGGCCGGGTTCCCCGCCGGCACGATCAACCTCGTGCATGGCTACGGCGATCTCGGTGCGGAGCTGGTCTCGCACGAGAAGGTCGGTTCGGTTGTCTTCACCGGCTCCGTCACGACGGGCGAGAAGGTCGCTGCCGCTGCGGGGCTCAAGAACCGCGTCCTCGAGCTGGGTGGCAACGGTCCGCAGATCGTTCGCGCCGACGCCAATCTCGAGCATGCCGCCGACGCGGCAATCACGGGCTGCTTCTACCTAGCCGGCCAGTGCTGCACGGCCGCGGAGCGCATCCTTGTGCACCGCGACGTCCAGGACAAGTTTGTCGAGCTGCTAACGGAGCGCACGAAGGCCCTCAAGGTCGGCGATCCGCTGAGCCACGACACCGACATGGGTCCGGTCGCCACCGACGCGAACCTCAACCGTACGAAGGAGCACGTCGCCGACGCGGTCGCCAAGGGCGCGACCGTGGTCTACGGCGGTGGCGCCGAGGGTCGTCTGCACGAGCCGACGATCATCACGGGCGTCACGAGCGACATGCGCATCGCGAAGGAAGAGACGTTCGGTCCGGTCGCCCCGATCATCACGTTCGACACGGACGACGAGGCGATCCGCATCGCGAACGAGACAGAGTTCGGCCTCACGGCCGCGGTCTTCACCGAGGATCTCCGCACCGCGTGGCGGTACGCCGAAGAGCTGTGCCACGGCACGGTCCACATCAACGAGACGACGAACTACTGGGACCAGATGGCCCCGTTCGGCGGCGCGAAGAAGTCGGGTGCCGGCCGTGAGCTGTCCACCTACATCCTCGACGCGATGAGTGAAACCAAGCAGATCACGTGGGACGTTTTCTGATCGGGTTACACCCGATCAGAAAACGCAGACACCATGCACCAGAAACGGGCTGCCCCGCAGGGCAGCCCGTTTCGTCTGTGCACTGGTGGATACGTCTTCTGAATCAACACGGTGCACCGCGAAAGCGGTGCGCTGGAAATCGCCAACGACGAGGCTGTCCGCTGGCGGTGAATCCCTCTCTGTCCTCTTGTGTAATACACCGCGTTACACTGCACCCATGCCCAATCCTGCCACACCCCGGCGCGCCATCGTCTCCCTCCGCCTCGATCCAGACACGCTCACGCGCGTGTCTGCGCAGGCAGCGGAGCACGGCGTCACTCGCACGGCGCAAATCGAGCGCTACATCCTTGATGGCATGGACCGCGATTGTTACCCCCAGCTGACGTTCCGCTATCGCGATGGTGATCGCATCCCGATGGTCGCGGGTCGTCGCCTGCAGGTGCGTCATGTGGTGGAGATGGTGGATGGCTGCGAGGGCGATGCCGCTGCGGCCGCCACCGAGTATCGCCTGCCAATCACGACAGTGGATGCCTGCCTGGCGTACTACGCCGAACACAAGTCCGAGATGGATGCATGGATCGCGAAGGACCTGGACGCGTCTGAGGACGCGTTTCAGGCGTGGGTCGCCGAGCGTGGGCTGGCCGAGCCTGCGTGAGACTGGCGCTCGATGAGCACCTGAGCCCGACGATCGCAGCGAGTCTGGCTGAGCGCGAGATCGATGTGCTCGCGGTCGTCGAGGTGGAGGAGCTTGCAGGTTCGTCCGACATCGTTCTCTTAGCGCGCATGGCACGCCTCGATCGCGCGTTGGTCACGGCCGATTACGAGGACTTCGCGAGGCTCGACGATTTGCTGCGCCGTCGCGGTGAACGCCACGCCGGCTTGATTTACCTCGCACCTACTCGTTTCGACCTACGCCGTGGCCGGCAGGCCCAGCTCGTCGATGCGCTCACGCACTTCGTCACCATCCACCCGGACGGCATCCATGGCCTCGCCTACTGGCTCGAGCCGCGGCCCTAACCCCCAACCTTCCGCAGCTCCTTCGGCGCCCGCGCCCAGTACAGCTTCCCGCGCCGGGGTTCCACGCTCCCGCGAAACCGCACGCACAGCGCGCCGCCCTTCTTGAACCACGGCACTTCACCGGCGTCCTTGGACCGCAGGAGCGCTTGCGCGAGCAGCGTGAGGTTCGGCTCGTGCCCCACGCACACCACGGTGCCGTCGTTCGGTAGCCCTACCAGTACCCCCAGCGCCTCCCCGACCGACGCATGCGCGGCCAGTTCGGGACACGAGACGGGCGCCGGCCAGTCAGCCTGGTCCGACAGGATCCGGGCCGTCTCCCATGCGCGCACGTAGGGGCTGGCAAGCAGCACCTCGACACGCCCGACGATCGTGCCGAGCCCACGCGCGGCGGGCTCGAAGCGCTCCCGCCCGAAGGACGTGAGCGGCCGCAGCGCATCGTGCGACCAGCGCATGGGGTCGCGCTCTTCAGCGATCGCGTGGCGGACGAGGACGATGTCCACCGTTGCGCGCTACCCCTCGAGGCCGAGCGACGCGAGCGCGGCCAGACACATCGCCTGATCCTCCTCGCTGAGTGCGCCGGAGATGCCCATCGCGCCAATCTGTTCGCCATCTTTGCGCACCGAGACGCCGCCGGCGAAGACGATCATGCGACCGCCGATTGTTTTGGCGAAGCCCCAGTCGCCGTTGCCCGGCATGCTCAGCTCGGCCATCTCACCGGTCCGGCAGTTCCAGAGCGCGGAGGAGTAGGCCTTATCGACGGCGATGTAATACGCCCCGAGTGGCGAGCCGTCCATGCGTGCGGTGGCAACGGGATTACCGGCACGGTCGGCGACGACGATCGAGACGAGGTGGCCCTGGCGTTCCGCTTCGCTACGGGCGGCGGCGATGATCTGCTGCGCTAGGTCGATGCCGATGTCTTGACCCGCAATAGGCTCGCTCATCCCGGTGCCTCCGTCCACCCCGACCGGCATGCTGCTGGCGGGGAAGTGGACCCGGGCGGGATCGAACCGCCGACCTCCTGGGTGCGATCCAGGCGCGCTCCCAACTGCGCTACGGGCCCGTGGGATGCGGAGTGTACCCAATCGGCGCCGCTCGGCGCCGAAGCGCCCTACTTCGAGAAGTCGACCTTGATCGGCTCGCGCTCGGTCGGATCCTCGAGCTCGAAGAACGCGCGCGGCGAGAAGCCGAACGGCCCGGCGATCAGGGCACCCGGGAACTGCTGGCACTTCGTCATGTACGTCTGCACGTTGCCGTTGTAGACGCGGCGGGCGGCGCTGATCTGATCCTCGGTGTTCGCCAGCTCGGCCTGCAGCTGGGTGAACGACTCAACGGCACGCAGCTGCGGGTAGGCCTCGGCGATTGCGAAGAGCTGGCCGAGGGCCTGCGTAAGGAAGCCCTCGGTCTTGGCAGCCTCGGCCGGGGTCCGGGCGCCGATCGCGGCGGCGCGTGCCTTGGAGACGTTCTCGAACGCCTCGGTCTCGTGCGTGGCGTAGCCCTTGACGGTCTCAACGAGGTTCGGGATCAGGTCGTGACGGCGCTTGAGCTGCACGTCGATCGTGCTCCACGCCTCGTCGCACATGTTGCGGAGCTTGACCAGGCCGTTGTACGTCGCGAGGACGATCAGGGCAAGGATGACGATCAGAACGATGACGACGATGACGATGATCATGTGCTCATCCTAATGCGCTATTGCGGTTATGTCACGTTGCGGTGCGGATAAGTCCGAGCAGCGCGCCAACGCCCAGTGCGATTGGCGCCTCGGCGATCCACTCGTCGGTGCGATGCGCGTGATCACCGCGGGTGATGCCCATCCCGATCGCCGGGATCCCGCGCGCCAGGCCTGCGTTGGCATCTGTCGACGCAAGATGCTCCTCTGCGGTGCCCAGCCCGACAGCGGCGCGCGCGGCGCGGGCCAGTTGAACGAGCGGCTCGTCTGGGGCGTTCGTACCGCCCGGCCGGTTGCCGACCTGCTCGAGCTCGACGGTGATGCCGTCGGGCACGGCGGCGACTGCGGCGCGCTCCACGCGGGCGGCGGCGGCCTCGACGACGCGCTGATCGTCGTGGCGGATGTCGAGCAGGAGCTCGGCGTGGTCGGCGATCGCGTTGATTGCCGTGCCGCCGCCGATCGTGCCGACGTTCACTGCCGCAGGTCGAGCGGCATCGAGCACGCGCTCGCCGATGCCGATCAGATGGTGCACGGCGCTCGGGCGGCCGCGATCCGTCCACGAATGCCCACCCGGCCCACGCACGCTGATGCGGTAGCGAATCGATGCGATACCGCCCACGGCGAGGCTATCGACACCATGGCCCTCGATCGCGACGAGCGCGCGCACGGGCTCGCGATCGAGCAGCGCGCTGACGCCGCGCAGGTCGCCGAGTCCCTCCTCGCCGACGGTGAACGCGATCAGCACAGGGGAGGAGGGTGGTGCCAGCACCAGCTCGCGCGCCACGTGCAAGAGCGTCGCGATCCCCAGCGCGTTATCGCCGATGCCAGGCCCGGTCAGGCGCCCGTGCTTGCGGGTGATGGTGAGTGGTGTGTCCGCAGGAAAGACGGTGTCGAGATGCGCACACAGCGCTAGCGCTGGGCCATCCTCGCCGATCCGTGCGACCACGTTGCCGACGGCATCGAAGGCCGCATCGAGGCGCAGCGCGTGCAGTCGAGTCAATACGGCCTCGCCGCGCTCGCGCTCAAAAAAGGTCGGCGCGGGGATCAGGCAGAACGCCTCCGCATCGTCGACGATGCGCGCCACGGCCTCAGGATCGGGAGCAAGCGTCGAAGCCACGCGAAGAGGGTACCGGGTAAACGCGCTACACACGTGTGAGGACTTTTCCGCAGATCACGGCTACACTTCGGCTCGACCGATCGGCCCTCGGGCCTCGACCGGGAGATGCATATGGCTGAAGACCAGACCCTTTTCTCGTCCGTCATCGAGCAGCACCTGGCGCTCAAGCGCCGCAATGCCGAGCTCGAGCAGGACATGCCGCTCGAGGAGTTCATCCCCGCGGACCCGTTCGACAACCACGCGCTCTTCAAGACCGAGGCCGACGCCCAGTCCGAGGAAGAGGAGACCGGCGAGCACCCGGCCGTCCGCCTCGAGTGGGACGAGGATCCGCTGGTTGACCCCACGCAGGAGGTCGGCTGGTCCGAGACCACTGCCTCGGGCGAGTTCGACTGGGAGAGCTAG
>JAPLCF010000013.1 GCA_026392355.1 Actinomycetota bacterium | reverse complement strand
TCACGCGGTCCTGAAAACGTGCTGTTGCAGGCGATGCCAAGGCGCGTGATGCGCTCGTGCTCGGCATTACCAAGGCCCAGCGTGTCCCACGTCATGAAGGCGCTGGCCGTCGATGCGAGGACACCGGACATCGCGAGGATCAGTACCACGAAGAGCGTCGTGCGCGCGGCCATACGGGGCGGGTTCAATGTCTGGTTCCTTGTTGTCGACGGTCGCGGATGACGTGCACTAAACACGAAAGCAGGAACATAGCAGCGGGAATCCACGTCGGTGATGCGCGGTGAGCGTCCCCACACCCGGTGGCGGGCATCGCTACGGTAGGAGCGTGCGTATCGCCATCTTCACCTCCACCGCGCTGGATCGCTCAAGCAAGGAGTGCGACGCGGCCATCTCGCTCGCGGCTGCCGTCTGCGATCACGGCGCCGAGGTGCTGCTCGTCGGCACGGCGCGTAGCGCGGCGCTGCAGACCGCCGGCCGGCTGACGATCCGCGCCCTTGAACGCAGCGGTGCCTCTGCGCTCGCGCATACCGGTAGCGGTGCACGCGAGCTGGCCGTCAGTGGGCCCGTCTGGACCTGGGCTGCCGATGCCGCAACGCGGCGGGTGATCGGACAGGGCGACCTCGATCTCGTCGTGCTCGTCGGCGATGACACAACGCCGCTCGCCCGCGTCGTGCTCGATGCGGCGCCGAGCACGCAGCGCGTCGGGCTCACCGGTACGAAGAAGGCCGCGAAGGAGGTCATCGCGATTGCCGGCGACCACGCGCGACGCCCATCGCCGTTGGCACTGCCCGAGCCGATCCTCGCCGACTTTCATCTGCACACGTTCCACTCGCACGACTGCAGCACGTCGATCGATGAGCTGGTCGACCGCGCCATCAATCTCGGGATCGGCGCGCTGTGCGTGACCGACCACAACTCCGTCGCCGGTGGCTATGCCGCGAAGGCCCACGTCGAGTCACACGGCACGCCAGTGCACATCGCTGTCTCCAGCGAGATCAAGACGCGTAAGCAGGGCGAGGTGATCGGCATCTACCTCAAAGAGGACGTGCCGCCCGGCATGTCCTTCGCCGACACCGTCGATGCGATCCGCCAGCAGGGAGCGTTCGTCTACGTCCCGCACCCGTTCGATGCCCACCATGCGATCCCACCGGAAGCGCTCCTCGAACGCCTAGCACCCCAGCTCGACGCGCTCGAGGTCGCCAACGGCCGCCTCGCGCGCGAGCACTACAACGAGAGTGCGCTGGCGTTCGCACGGCGCCTCGGCCTGCCCGAGGGCGCGGGCTCCGACGAGCACGTCATCGCCGGGCTGCTCACCGCCGGGCTCGAGCTGCCCGCGTTCCACGATCCCGCGTCGCTCGCCCTCGCCTTGGGCGACGCCCGTATCGTCCGGAACCAGAAGTCCTTCCTCGCGCTGCAGATGCGCAAGTGGTTCCGCACAAGGAGGCGACCACCGCGCGCCGAATGACGGAGGACGCGCCGTGGCTGAACCTGACGAGATCAATGAGCGGTACCTGGCCCGAGCGATCAAGGCCATGAACGCGCTAGGCGATGAGCTCGCCGATCGGGCCGACCCCGATGATCCTACGAGCACGCCCGTGCTCGGCTCTGGTCATCCGATGGCCGACATCATGCTGCTAAAGACCAGCGCGCAGCCGGCGGAGATCCAAGAAGGCGTCGCCTTCTTCGGCCGCGCCGGCAGCGCAATCCTCAAGAGCGTCACGCGCGTCGGCATCGATCCCACGACGATTTACGGCACGAACTGCGCGAAGAGCCGCCTCGACGACTTGGACGACGGCAAGGGTGCCGCCGCGAAGGTGCTGCTGCGCGAGATCCAGATCACCGAGCCGAAGATCATCGTCTGCATGGGTGCTGCCACCGCCGCGTTTATCAACCGCATCAAGGTGCCGCTGGCCGAGCAGATCGATCCCGAGCTGTTCGGTGAGGTCCAGCAGCTGACGCCGACGATCGAGACGCTCGTCACACCGGATATCGACGAGTCGCTCGACGAAGAGTCGTCGAAGCGGAAGTTCTGGAAGGCGTTCCAGGAGCTTGGGCGCTGGTACAGCGCCCTGCCGCCTTACTGATCGCGCTTGACGAACCGCGCCACGCACTCAACGTGCGGCGTGTGCGGGAACATGTCGACGGGGCGCACGATTTCGAGGTCGTAACCGCCCTCGGTCATCAGGATCGCGTTGCCCGCCAGCGTGGTCGGATTGCACGACACGTACACGATGGTCTTGGCGCCCAGCTCGAGCACGCGCTTGACGGCCTTCGGCGTCAGGCCCGCGCGCGGTGGATCGATCACGACGAGGTCGGGCATGGGTGCGCCGGCCTCGACCAGCGGCTCGATTGCCTTCTGCACATCGCCGGCGATGAACTCCGCGTTGTCGATGCCGTTGCGCTGCGCATTTTGCGTGGCCTGCTCGACCGCCTCGGGGACGATCTCAATGCCCACCACGCGGCCAGCGTCGCGGGCCAGCGCCAGGCCGATCGAGCCGATGCCGCTGTAGAGGTCCCACACGACCTCGCTACCCGTCAGGCGCGCCTCCTCGATGGCGATGCCGTAGAGCTTCTCGCACATATCGGTGTTCGTCTGCAGGAAGCCGTTCCACGGCACGTGCAGCGTCAGCCCGAGAATCTCTTCGCGGTAGAAGTCCTGTCCGTGGAGCAGCTTGGTCGGATGCCCGTACGTGGTCTCGGACTGCCCGCTGTTGCGCGTGTGCATGAGACCGACGAAGCCGGGCACAGATTCGATCAGCTCGTCAACGAGATTGCCCGGGCGCGGCAGATCGATATCGGTGGTGACGAGCGCGAGCAGCACCTCGCCGGTCCGCTTCGAGTGGCGGATCACGAGGTTGCGTAGGTCGCCTTCGTGCAGGCGCTGGTCGTACGCCACGAGGTCGGTCGTGCGCGCCCAGCGCTGGATCGCGTCCTTGGCGGCGTTGGCGGGCTCGTTGATGAGGAAGCAGCGCTCGACTTCGAGCACTTGATCCCAACGGCCGGCGCGGTGGAAGCCAAGGGCCGGCCCGTCCTCCGTCTCGGTGAAGGTGAGCTCGACCTTGTTGCGGTATTCGAGGTTGTCCTCGGCGCCCACGATCGGCTCGACGGGGACGTCGGGCAGATGCGCGATGCGGCCAATCGCGTCGCGAACCAGCTGCGCCTTCTCCACGAGCTGTGCCGGATAGGCGTAGGTCTGCCAGCGGCAGCCACCACAGAGGCCAACGTGCGGGCAGGTCGGCTCGACGCGGTCGGCGCCCGGCGCCAGCAGCTCGACGACATCGGCCTCGCCGTGTCGACGGCGCGCGCTGCGCAGACGAATGCGCACGTTGTCGCCGGGCAAGGCGCGGTCAACGAAGACGACATAGCCGTCGATGCGCGCAACGCCGCGCCCACCATTGGCGAGCGACTCGATCACGACATCGGCGACATCACCACGGGAGGGACGGTCAGCCACGGGCGGATCGTACGCGAGGCCGGGCGGCGGGCGATCCGCACGCGTCGGGGAACCACCCGGCGCGTGCGGCTGCCGACTACACCGACGCGGCCTTGGAGTCGTCCTTGCCGAGGATCAGCAGGACGATCAGGGAAATCAGCGGGAAGAAGAATCCGAGGATCGTCCACAGGTTCAGGCTGCGGTTGCGGCTTCGGGCCATGCCGCGGCAGATCAACGCGAACGCGACGCCGATTGCCAGGTAGATGATGACGCTAACAAGACTCGACACGGGGGTACCTCCCTGACGGGACCGCGGAATCGCGGCTGCCACGAGTGTACGCCCGGAGTCAGGACACGCAAGCCCACGCCATACCGCAGCGGGGCTCGCCCCGGCCGTGCGGGCGTGCCGGGATCGTGGATCGCGGCACGCCTTCTCGGCTCTAGGCTGCGCTGGCGCGGTTCTTCTTGCCCAGGATCAACAGCACGACGAGTGCGATGATCGGGAAGAAGAAGCCGAGGATCGCCCAGCCGACACGGCTGCGGTTGCGACCGCCAGCGAGGCTCGCGCACACGATCGCGAACACGACTGAGATGACGAGTCCGCTGACTACGGCAATGGTCTGGTCCATGTGGCTCCTCCGGGAATCCGACCGTCAAAACGCGGTCATAACGAGGGTACGTCATGCGTCGGCGACCATGACGCCTCGGCACGTGACCGCGCGAACCCCACCAGCGTGCGCGCGCTCCACGAGACACGCCGCGCGCGTGCCGTTCGATTGCGCGCTGCCTGTGCCGCACGCGGCAGACGAGGATGGCTGGATGCAGCCACGGACGGGCCAGGCGACGATCGAGCTCCTCGCTGCGATCAGCATCGTGGCCGCCCTCGTCGCCGCGCTGGCAGCAGCGGGCGCCTTCGGGTGGCTGCCGCGTGCCCTTGACGCAGCAGCCATGGCGATCGTCGGTGCTGAGGCGACGACACTGCCGCGTGACGATGTCGCGTTTCTCGATCGCGCCATCGCACGCGGGCCCGAGGCCGACGGCCCGATGCTGCGCGACGGGATCACACGCCTCGCGCAGTCGATCGGCCCGGACGCCGCACGCGCGCTCGCGATCGATCACCTGCTGCGGCGCTATGCCGTCGCACCAACCGGTCGCGTGCGGGCTCTGGGCGACCCGTCCCTCGCACTGGCGCGCCCGGCCTACAGCGGGGTCGGCCCGGGCACGACTGAGCTGTGGTCGGAGGAGTCACCCCGGGCATCCGCGACGGCCAGGATCATCACGCGAGACGACGAGCGGCGGTGGGAAGCTGCGCAGCGAATGCCGCTTGCCGCCCACGCCGTCGAGCTTGGTGCTTCCGGGGCGATCGCGCTTGCCGGCATGATCAATCCCGAAACCGCCGTGGTCTCCGCGGCAATGAGCGTCGGTGCGGCCGCGATGGACGTGCCCACGATTGCGATCCCGAGCGGCAGCCGCGAAGACGATGTGCTGATCTGCCGGATCGTCTGGCGGCGCAATCGCGCCGCGCCTGGCTGGGCAGCGGAGCATCCCGTCGATGCACTACGGCTGGCACTCGACCAGCGTGTCCCCGCGGTCGAGCTCGTCGTCATTCGCGCCGGCGTGATCCTCTCTCACGACGTGGTGCGCAGTCATGCGTCAGCCTGCTGAGCAGCGCGCTCAGGCGACGGTCGAGTGGGCGGTCGTGCTGCTCGCCGTGAGTGCCGTACTGGCGGGCGTAGTGCTCTGGAGCACGACCGACCGCCCCCGTCGCATCGCCAGCGCACTTGAGCGCTCGTCCGGCGACGCAGAGCGTGCTCAGCGGTCGGCCGCCGATGCCATCGCCGCGCGGCCAGGCGCACTCAGCGTGCTCGGTGCGCAGGCCTGGCTCGAGGAGACGTTGGGGCGTGATCGCGCCCGGACGGCGATCACGGCCGCCGTGGCAGACGCCATGCGCACAGAGCGCCGCATCTGGGGTGGCGAGCTGCGCCTGCAGGGGCCGCCCATCCGCGGGCGGCGAGAGCTCTCGATTGTGCGCTCTACTGGCCCCGTGGAGATTCGCGTCATCACCTTTGCCGACGAACGCGTGCGTACCGCACCACCGACACTGGACGATCGTGCAGCCGCCCTCGCGGTGGCACTCGGCTGGCAGGGCACGAGCACGATCGCGCGGCAGATTGCTCGTCCGCTTGGGCTGGCCGTCAGTGCCATCAAGGTGGCGGTCGGTCTCGCCACGGGCGAGACGGCACTACCCCCGGGCGCTCGCGCAGGCGACGTCGTGGTGTGTCGCCGGGCGAGCGTGTCGACCCGCGGTGGCGTTGGTCTGCGGGCGACGCCGCATGCGGCGTGGCGGATCGGCGTGCTGCGCGATGGACGCCTGATCCTCGATGGCGTGGCCTCCGACAACCCGTGTGCGGCCCCGGCCGACGCCTGACGCCGGCCGGGGTACCTGCGCTACGGCTGCGCGACGGAGGAGATCGCCTTCTCCATCGACTTCGAGATCTGGCCGCCGATCCCGGCGCCGCCGCCCTTGACCTGCACGGACACGGCGAGCAGCAGCGCGCCAACCGCCAGCACGAGTCCGAGGTACTCGACCGTGCCCTGGCCACGACGATCCGTCATGCGGTGCGCGACAGCGCACAGCGTCTCCCAGAACGAGCTCATCTTCATCCACCTCACGTGGGTTCCAGCGACCACCGATCGCCTGCCCTCACCGTGCCAAGGGCACGTCAACGCCGTGCGCAAGAGAAGCGCTGGAGGACGATCGGGTCGGCGCGATCACAACGTGCGGTTGCACCAGCTCTGCACGGAACCGCCGCTTGGGCGCACAAACACGCACGGAATTACACGGGTACGGCGGTCTGTGCCGTCACGCACGGCAGCTCGACCACGAAGCGCGCACCACCCTGCGGCGCATCGGCGACCGTGACGGTGCCGCCCATCGCGAGCGCAAGCTCGCGGGCGATTGCGAGACCGAGGCCTGTGCCGGTGCCGTCCTCGGTGTAG
>JAPLCF010000010.1 GCA_026392355.1 Actinomycetota bacterium | reverse complement strand
GTGATCCTTCCGCTCACGGCCAACCAGCCGTAATCTTCCGCGCAGCGAAGTATTCGGCGAGAGCGATCGCCATCACGGAAAGGCCGGGACATGCCACTCAAGGAGCGCATCAGCGCATTCGACGGACTCGATATCACGCCGGAGCAGCGTGAGATCCTCGAGGCGATCCGCGAGTTCGTCGATCGGGAGATCATCCCGGTTGCCAAGGAACTCGAGGCGAAGGACGAGTTCCCGACCAAGATCGTTGAGGGCCTGCGCGACATGGGTGCCTTCGGTATGCGCATCCCGACCGAGTACGGTGGCCTCGGTCTCGACCTCGTCACCTACGCGCTCGCGATCGCCGAGCTGACGCGCGGCTGGATGGCCGTGTCCGGCATCGTCAACGGCCAGTACATCGTCGGTGGCATGATCGCCGCGCACGGCAGCGACGAGCAGAAGGCGAACTACCTGCCGCGCCTCGCGGCCGGCGAGATCCGCTCCTGCTTCTCGATGACCGAGCCCGGCGCCGGCTCTGACGTGCAGTCGATCATCACCACTGCCGTGCGTGACGGCGATGAGTTCGTTATCAACGGCTCGAAGATGTGGGTCACCAACGGCGACCGCGCCTCCGTGATCGCGCTGCTCGTCAAGACCGACCCGACCGCCGACCCGCGCTACAAGGGCATGACGGCGCTGCTCGTCGACAAGCTCCCGCAGGTCGCCGATCAGGGTGGCATGAAGATCTCGCCGCCGCTCGGCAAGCTCGGCTACCACGGCGTCGAGTCGATCGAGATCTCGTTCGAGGACTACCGCGTGCCCGTCTCCGCCGTGCTCGGTGGCGAGGACAAGATCGGCACAGGCTTCCTGCAGATGATGTCCGGCATCGAGACGGGGCGCATCAACGTCGCCTCGCGCGGCCTTGGCATTTCGCTGCGCGCCCTCGAGCTGTCGCTGGAGTACGCGCAGCAGCGCGAGGCCTTCGGTAAGCCGATCGGCCACCACCAGCTGATCCAGAAGAAGCTTGCTGACATGGCGACGCGCATTGAGGCCTCCAAGCACCTGATCCTCGCCGCGGCGCGGAAGAAGGACTCGGGCCAGCGCGCCGACATCGAGGCCGGCATGGCCAAGCTGTACGCGACGGAGTCGTGCCAGCGCTGCGCCGAGGAAGCCATGCGCATCTTCGGCGGCTATGGCTACTCGACGGAGTACGAGGTCGAGCGCCTCTACCGCGATGCGCCGCTGATGATGATCGGTGAGGGGTCCAACGAGATCCAGGAGACGATCATCGCCAAGGGCCTGCTCAAGCGCTACGAGCTGATCTAGCCAAGGTGGATCCGGATCCACATTGTCCAGCTGAGGGACAAAACGGATCCGGATCCAGATTGGCCTGATTGCGGCCACAGAGGCGGCACATTGCCGGATTGCATGCAAACGGCCGGAATCGGTCGCTTGCAATCGCGGGGCAGGTCTGGTTTTGTACGCAATCCATGGGGAGCGCAGAGACCACGATTGCGGGGACCAACGCTGAGCGCGTCTACGAAGACCTGCGCGCGCTGATCATCGGCGGCGAGTACGCGCCCGGCGAGCGACTGCGGGCTGAGGCGCTCGCTGCGCGCTTCGGTACGTCGCGTACGCCGGTTCGCGAAGCGCTGATGCTGCTCGAAGGCGACGGGCTCGTCGAGATCGAGCCGCGCCGCGGTGCCGTCGTCCGCAGCTTCGATCCCGCCGACCTGGTCGACCTCTACGAGGTGCGCGCCGTGCTTGAGGCCCGCGCCGCTGCGCTTGCCGCCACGCGCGTCACCGCCGAGCAGCTCGTCGAGCTCGATGCGGCC
>JAPLCF010000048.1 GCA_026392355.1 Actinomycetota bacterium | reverse complement strand
CCCTCGAAGAGCACGCGCTTGCCGGCCTTCAAGGCCTGGTCGATCAACAGCGAGGTGTCGGCTGCGTACGGCTGGAGTCGCGCGGCAAACGGCGCGAGCTCCTCCACCACCTTGTTCGGATAGAGCGGACCTTGATCGCGGCCGCGCAGAATCTCGCGGTTGCGCACGGCGAGCGCCGCCGCGACCTTCTTCTGCAGGATGCCGAGGTCGAACAGATCTTGGACGCGGATGCCGACGCGCGACGCCTTGTCGGCGTACGCCGGGCCGATACCGCGACGCGTGGTGCCGATCTGCAGCGAGCCGAGGCTCACCTCGTTCTGCGAGTCGAGCAGGCGGTGCCACGGCATGATCACGTGGGCATTCATCGAGATGCGCAGTCCGGCCGTCGAGCGGCCACGCGCCTCAAGGGCGTCGAGCTCACCGACGAGCACCTCGGGATCGATCACGACGCCATTGCCGAGGATGCAGATCTTGTCGGGCTCCAGGATGCCGCTCGGCAGCAGGTGAAACTTGAAGGTCTCGTCGCCGTGTACCACCGTGTGGCCGGCGTTGTTGCCGCCCTGGTAGCGCGCGACGATCTCGAAGCGCTCCGCCAGCAGATCGACGATCTTGCCCTTGCCCTCGTCGCCCCACTGGGCACCGATTACGACCGCACCGCTCATCTAGACCTCTCCTCGTGCCAGATCGGCGAACGTCGTGTAGTGCGGCATGAACGCGAGGTCGACCGTGCCCACAGCACCATTGCGGTGCTTGGCGACGATCAGCTCGGCCGTGCCTGGCTTCTCTGACGTTTCCTTGTTGTAGTAGTCGTCGCGATAAATGAACATCACGACGTCGGCGTCCTGCTCGATCGAGCCCGACTCGCGCAGGTCCGACAGCAGCGGGCGCTTGTCGGTGCGCGACTCCACGCCGCGCGACAGCTGCGACAGCGCGATCACGGGTACCTCGAGGTCGCGGGCGAGCACCTTCAACTGGCGCGAGATCTGACTGATCTCCTGCACGCGATTCTCCTCGTTCGAGCCAGAGCTCATCAACTGCAGGTAGTCAATCATCACGAGTCCGAGGTTTGGCTCCTTCATCTTCAGGCGCCGGGCCTTTGAGCGGATCTCCATCAGGTTAATGCCGGCCGTGTCATCGACGTAGATCGGGGCGTCAGAGAGGCGGTTGCAGGCATCCTGGATACGCATCCAGTCCTCGTCGCGGACGTCGCCCGAGCGCATGCGGGTGGAGTCGACGCGCGCCTCGGTCGCAATGAAGCGCTGCGCGATCTCGCCGCGTGACATCTCGAGGCTGAAGACGACGACCGGCACGCGCGCACTAACGCCGAGGTGCCGCGCGATGCCGAGCGCGAGCGATGTCTTGCCCATCGCAGGGCGGGCGGCGAGGATGATCAGGTTCGAGTTCTGAAAGCCCGAGGTGATCTTGTCGAGGTCGCGCAGACCCGAAGACGCACCCGTCAGACCACGCTGCTCGGTGGCAGCGGAGATGCGCTCGATCTCGTCGCCGAGGAGACCGCCGATCGGAACGATGTCGCTCGTCGTGCGCGACTGCGCAACGTCGAAGATGGCGGACTCGGCGCGGTCAAGAATGTCGCGGACGTCGCCCTGGCGACCGTACCCGAGCTCGGCGATCTCGAGACCCGCGGCGGCGACGCGGCGCAGCAGCGAGAGGTCGCGCACGATCTGCGCGTGGCTCTTGACGTTGGCCGCGACGGTGACGCTGGACGAGAGGCCGAAGATGAAGCCGCGGCCGCCGACCTGCTCGAGCGCACCCATGCGCTCCAGCTCGTCAGAGACGGTGACGGCGTCGATCGGCTCGCTCCGCGCCAGCAGGGCGAGAATCGCGCGATAGACCGTGCCGTGCGCCTCGCGGTAGAACTCGCCGGGGTCCGAGATGATCTCCGACGCCGTCAGCACGGCCTGATCGTTGATCATCATCGCGCCAAGGACTGCCTCCTCGGCGTCAAGATCCTGGGGCGGGAGATTCGCTCCCTCGGGCGCGGGCGTCATCCCGCTGCCTCGCTACTCGTCCGTCGCAGCCGCGGCGTCGTCGCTGACGACGTCCTCGGCGATCTCGACGACCTCGACCTCGGCCTCGGCGACGGGCGCCTCATCCATCTCGAAGCCCTCGGCCGCAATGACCTGGGTCTTGACGGCGGCACGAACGTCGGTGAAGACATCGATCTCGACGAGGTACGCACCGACAGCCTTGATCGGCTCCTCGAGGCGGATCTTGCGACGGTCGACGCGGATCTTGCGCGTGCGCCAGATCTCGTCGGCGAGGTCGGCAGCCGTGACGGAGCCGTACAGGCGACCATCCGGGCCGGAACGCATCGGAATCGAGAGAACCGTCTTGGTCAGCGTGGCGGCGATCGTCTGCGCCTGCTCGGCCGTGCGGGCCTCCTGCGCTGCGCGCGTTGCGGCCAGCTTCTCGACCTCAGCGACGCGAGCGTTGGTCGCCTCCTCGGCCAGCTTGCGCGGGACGAGGTAGTTGCGGAGGTAGCCGCGGGAGACGGCGACGATGTCGCCGCGATGCCCGAGGTGCTCAACGTCGTCGAGCAGAATCGCCTTGCGGTTGCCGGTGCGTGCCATCAGTCGTCCTCGTAGATCAGAAGGGAATGTCGTCGTCCTGAGCGGCGGCGCCGCCGGACCAAGCGTCAGGGATATCGGAAGCCGGCGCGGAAGCCGCAGCCGGGGCAGACCACTCGCCACCGCCACCGCCGCCGCCACCGGAACCACCCTCGCGGGGGCCGATGAACTGGACCGTGTCGGCAATGACCTCGACGCGCTCGCGCTTGCCGGAGCCATCCTTGGCCTCGTACTCGCTCCAGGACAGGCGGCCGTCAACGGCGACCTGGCGACCCTTGGCGAGGAAGCGCGCAACGTTGTCTGCCTGCGCGCCGAAGGTGGTGACATTGAAGTAGTTGGGCTCTTCGACCCACTCGCCCGTATCGCCCTTCTTGCGGCGATTGTTGACGGCGATGCGGATCGTGCAGACCGACAGGCCGCTCCCCGTCGAGCGAAGCTCGGGGTCGCGGGTCAGGTTGCCGACGAGAATGACTCGGTTGATGTTCGCCATGGTGAGGTGACCTTTCTGCGGGCGGGTATCCGGGAGTCGATCATCACCGGTGTTGCGTTACGCGGAGCCTACGGACTCGCGCACGAAACAGCCAGTTCAGACTCAGGATCCGGCCGCAGCCTCCGCCTTCCGCGCGGGGCGTGCCTGATGCACAGCCTTATGGCGCAGAACTTCGTCGGTGATCGAGAGGACGCGCTCGGCCTCGGCAAGCGAGGCGGGATCAGCCGTGAAGCGGATCACCCAGTAATCGCCCTCTTCGCGCTTCTTGATCGGGAATGCGAGCTTGCGGCGACCCCACGGATCGATGGCGTCCCACGTGCCACCGCCACCAAGGATGATGTCGCGCACGCGGTGAACAACCTCTTCCTGGCGCGCCTCGTCCACTTCGGGATCAAGGATCAGCATGAATTCGTAGGCGGTCACTTGTTGACAGGTCCTTCGTGTGGGTCACGCATCGCCACGGCGACGCACGGCGGAAAGCCGCGCGGGAGAAGATAGCACCGGTCTGGCAGCGGGGCGACGGACACCGTGCCGAGCGCTACGCTGCACCCATGCGAAACGTGAAGCTCATCGGTGGTGTGGCGGCGGG
>JAPLCF010000017.1 GCA_026392355.1 Actinomycetota bacterium | reverse complement strand
GCGGCAGGCGCCGAGGGTCCGGACGGGACAGGTTGCGGTCACGGGTGAGGCTCGTGTCGGTGGTCGTCTGCAGGCTCGCCCGTCCGCTGTGACGGGCTTCCCGCAGCCGCAGGCGAGCTATCGCTGGTTCCGTGATGGGCGACGCGTGCCCGGTGTCGCGGGCGCTGTCTACCGGCTGCGTTCCGTTGATGCGGGCGCCCGGATCACAGGTCGCGTCACCTGGACGAACGCGGTCGGGACGGTTACCCGGTCGCTGCGGCCCGTGACGATCGCCGGCTGAGACGACACGGGTCGCGCGCCCGACACAGCGGTATTCCACGCGAATCCGGCGATGGTTGGCCCGCAGGGGCCCACCGGAGATGGAGGCGGCTGCGTCAGGGGTAGGCGAGGAGGCAGCACGATCAGGTGCGGCGTCAAGCCGCCGAACGGCACGCGGCGCATCACCGTCACCCCGACCGTCAACGGCAAGACCGGCAAGGCGATCATCCGCACCGTCAAGACTTAGCGGCGCGGGTGCGGCTCCGGGGCGGGGCGTGTGATGGCGTAGACCCCGCTCGCAATGATCAGCGCGGCGCCGGCGAGTGTGGCGAGCGTCGGCAGGTCGCCGAAGATGATCCAGCCCCAGAGGATTGCCCACAGCATCGCCGTGTACTCAAGCGTGCCGATCGTGCCCGGGCCGGCGGAGCGGTAGGCGCCCACGATCAACGTGCTGCCGATACCGGCGATCACACCACAGAAGCCGAGGAGCAGCGCGTCGCGCAGCGTGGGGACGATCCAGGGACGCAGGAGGAAGGCGACCGGCCCCTCGTCCCCGGTCGACCGCAGGAGTGGAGCGGCAAGCGCAGCGAAGGCGATCGAGGCGACGACGTAGACGCCGTTCTGATGCCAGGCCATCACGGGAGCGGGGATACCGCCTCCGATGCGCCGCGCGCTTAGCTGGCCGAGCGCGTAGAAGATCGCAGCGGCGACGGGCAGCACGACCGCCCACGACATGTCGTTCGACGGGTGCGCGATCACGAGCACGCCGCCGAGTCCCACCAGGACGGCCGCCCAGCGGCGCCAGCCCTGCCGCTCATGCGCGATCAACGGAGACAGCGCCACCATGAAGAGCGGTCCGGTGAACCACAGCGAGACGGTCGTGGCGAGCGAGAGGTCTGCGAGCGACAGATAGAACGTCGTGTAGGACGCGATCATCAGCAGGCCACGTCCGACCAGTGCGAGCGGCCGCTTGCGCCAGAGGTTGGAGAACGACTTGAGGATCGGATCCTGCAGCGAGAAGATCGAGATGCCGACCGCCAGCGCGACCATGGCACGTCGCTGCGTGGAGAGCCCCGCGAGCGGACCGATCATGTGGCGGCCCGGGAGATTGCGGCGCCGCGCGTGACGGCGAAGATCCCGCTCCCGATGATCAGCACGGCGCCGACGACCGTGGCCGGTCCCGGGATCTCCGCGAAGATCAGGAAGCCCCACAGCGTGTCCCAGATGAGCGCCATGTACTCGATCGGCGTGACCGCGCCGGGTGGCGCCTCGCGGTAGGCCTTCGTCAGCAGGATCGTGCCGCCGACGGCGATCGGACCGCAGAGTGCGAGCAGGAGGAGATCCACCGGGTCCGGCATCTCCCACGCACGGGTCAGGAAGGCCATGCTGCCCGTGTCGCCGGGGGCGGCGGCGAACGGCATCACGATGAACGAGAAGAGCAGCGCGCCGACGAGGTAGACCCAGTTCTGGTGGAAGGACAGCACCGTCGCCGAGGTGTCCTCGCCGTAGCGCCGCGCCATCAGCTGCCCGAAGGCGTAGAGCGCGGCCGCCGCGATGGGCAGCGCGGCCGCCCAGCCGACCCCGCCGGTACCCGGCTGCGCGACGACCAGCGCGCCGGCGAAGCCGACGAGCACCGCCAGCCAGCGGCTCGCGCTCTGCCGCTCGCCGAGGTAGGGACGCGACAGCAGCACCACGAACAGCGGGGCGGTGAAGTAGAGCGCGACGACGTCGGCCAGCGGCATCGCGGGGAAGGCGAGGAAGTAGGCGGTGTATGCGGTCATGAAGAGCAGCGCTCGCACCACGGCCTGGCGCGTGTTGGCCTGGAACGCGATGCGCCAGCCGCCCATGCGCCGCAGCAGCACTAGGAAGATCGGCAGCGCCACCACCGAGCGGATGGCGACGGCCTCCATCACCGGGTAGTCGTTCATCGTCGCCTTGATGATCGGATCCTGCAGCGTGATGACGAGCGTGCCCAGCCCGAGGGTGAGCATGGCGCGACGCGTCCCCGATCCTGCCAAGAACCCCGTCACGCACTGCACGCTATCGCGCGCGGTTCACCGACAATGCCGGGCATGGATGCCGCCGAGCGAAAGAGTCGCCACGAGCTCGCCGAGCGCGTAGAGCACTGGTTCGTGCTGCCGACGACGATTGCGGCGCTGCTGGCGATCCCCGCGGTGCTGATTCCGCTGATCTGGCCCGACTCGACGGTGAAGAACGTCTTCCTCGCCGTGGACTGGCTGATCTGGGGGGTCTTCCTGCTCGAAGTGGTCGTCATCGAGCTGATCGAGCCGTCGCATATCTCCTGGCTGCGCCACCACCGACTCGTGCTGTTCGTGATCTTCGCGGGCTGGCCGGGGTGGATCACGATCTTCGAGGGCACGGGCTTCGGCAGCGCCGTGCCGCTGCTGATCCTGGCGCAGAAGCTGCTGAAGCTGATGAAGGTCGATGGCTTCTTCCGCCATCGCGGCACGCACAAGGTGACGGGGCGCTGGCTGCTGCTCGTGCCCGGCTCGGCGGCGATCGTCGTCGTGTGGCTGAAGCTCGGTTGGATCGGCGGGCTGGTGCTCCTGGTGGCATTCGTACTCGGGCTGATCGGCCCCGAGGGCAAGCCGCATCCGCGGCTCCGCCGCCTCGTACGCCGCCCCGGAACCGAGAGCGCCGGCGGCTAGAGATCCGTCGCGAGGAGGCCCGTGCGGATGCGGTCGACGAGCGCGGGCCGCGCAATGACGATCAGGATCGCCGCCACGACCCACCCGATCACGACGAACGGGATCACGGCGTACGCGCCCTCGCCGAGCGGAAAGACGCTCGCGCGCAGCGTGTAGAGGATCAGCGCACAGGCGAGGATGGGCACGACTACCTCGAGTCGGCGTGATCCGCCGGCACGCCAGAACGAGCAGCCTGCACCCACGCACATCAGGAGATACGGGATCAGAATCAGCAGAGCGCCGGCTGTGCTCGCCCAAAAGAAGACATCGTCGGCCGACGCGCCAAAGCCGATGCGCAGCACGCCATATTCGATGAGTCCCGACAGCGAGCAGGCGATCAGTGCTGTGCGCGGTGCGTCACCGGTCTTCGACAGCTGCGCGAAACGGCCGCTGGGCCGTAGGTCGCGCGAGATCGCGTAGATGATGCGCGAGGTCGAGACCACGACGGCGAGGCCACCGGCGAACGCCGAAACGACGGCGAACGCCTCGAAGGCGGTGCCGACTGAGGACGAGACGTAGTGGTCTCCGAGTGTCTGGAGCAACCCCTGCGATTTCTCGAACGCCTGCATGCCACCGGACATGTCGTAGATGCCGATCACCTCAGCTGAGGTGATCAGTGTGTAGATGATGCCGCCGACGATCGCGGTCCCCAGGAGCGCGATTGGGATCTGCCGTTTCGGGTCGCGGGCATCCTCACCGAGCGTCATGACCTGCTCGAAGCCGGCGAACGACAGCAGCGCGAACGAAAGTGCAAGCGCCACGGCGGTGAAGTTCATGCCGCCCGCAGGCCAGACCAAGTCGGCTGCGCCGACGCCGAGTTGGCCGTAATCCACGCTGCCGACGACGTCAATCGATAGTGCGACCATCGCGATTACCGAGAGAAGTTCGGCCGCCAGGAGGATGATCGTCACCCGGCGCACGGGAGCCAGGGCGAGCATGATCAGCAGCGTGGTCGCGGCGATCGCGATCACATCCGTGTTGGGTGCCGACCAGATACCCGTCGACTCCAGCAGACTCGTGGAGAAGATCGAGGCGCCGCCGATAAAGACGCCACCGAAGGCGAGGTACGCGCCGGCGAGCGACCAACCGGCAACAAACCCGGTGCGCGCCCCGATCGTCTCGCCGGCGAACCGGTAGGCGGCGCCGGCATCGGGGTACAGGCTGCTGAGGCGCGCAAAGCACCACGCGATCAGCGCGATGCCAACGGTTGCGAGCATGAACACGATCGGCACCGCAGAGCCGACGTGCTCGGCCAGCTGCTGCGGATTGAGGTTCATCGCCATCGTTGGCGCCATGCCGGCAACGGCGACGCCGATAGCGCCGACGAGGCCGACTGATCGGATCAGATGACGACGTGGGTGCGATGGCATAGCGCCCCGATACTAGCACGACGTTCTACGTTAGGGATTGATCACCGCCGGCGCGCCGTAGTGCACGAGCGCCTGCGGCACGGCGACGGTGCCGTCGGCCTGCTGGTGCTGCTCGAGTACCGCGATGACGGTACGCGAGCTCGTGACGGCAGTGCCGTTGAGCGTGTGGACGACTTGCGGGCTGCCCTTCTCGGGACGGAAGCGGGTGTCGAGACGGCGGGCCTGGTAATCAGTGCAGTTCGAGCAGCTGGTCAGCTCGCGGAAGCGCTGCTGGCCCGGCAGCCAAACCTCGATGTCGTACTTGCGCGCGGCAGAGGCGCCGAGGTCGCCCACGGCGATGTCCACGACGCGGTACGTCAGGCCGAGGGACTGCGCGATCGATTCCTCGATCGACAACAGGTGCAGGTGCTCATCCCAGCTCTTGTCGGGATGACAGAACGAGAACATCTCGACCTTCTCGAACTGATGCAGGCGGAAGATGCCGCGCGTGTCGCGGCCTGCAGCGCCGGCCTCGCGACGGAAGCACGAGGACAGACCGGCGTAGCGCAGCGGCAGGTCCTCTTCGGCGAGGATCTCGCTCGCGTGGAACGCGGCCAACGGCACCTCGCTGGTACCGACCATGAACAGGTCGTCATCGGACAGCGAGTAGACGCTCTGGCGATCGGTCGGGAAGAAGCCTGTGGAGTACATCGCCTCTTCGCGCACCATCACCGGCGGTATGACGGGCGTGAAGCCGCCATCGGACAGTGTGTCGAGCGCCATCCGCGAGATCGCCCACCACAGGCGCGCGATGTCACCCGTCAGATAGCCGAAGCGCGAGCCCGACGTGCGTGCGCCGCGCTCCATGTCGATGCCGCTACCGGCCAGCTCGAGGTGGTCGCGCGGCTCGAAGTCGAACGTGGGGATCTCGCCGACGATGCGCAGCTCGCGCGCGTCCTCATCCGTGTTGCCGAGCGGCGACTCGGGATGGGGAAGGTTCGGCACGACGAGTAGCGCCTCGTTGAGACGCTCGTCGAAGCTCTTGAGCGACTCCTCGAGACCATCGAGTGTCTCCTTAAGGGTGCGCATCTCGGCCTGGGCCGCCTCGGCCTTGGCCTTGGCGTCGGGGTCGTCCTTCGACGCCTTCATCAGGGAGCCGATCTCCTCCGACGCCCGATTGCGCTCGGCGCGCAACTCGTCGACCTGCACCTGCAGGACACGCCGCTCGGTGTCGAGCTCGAGCACGGGGGCGAGCAGGTCGGCATCGCCGCGGCGAGCGAGTGCCTCGCGGACAGCGTCGGGATCAGAACGGACGAGGCGAAGATCGATCATGGCGACAGCCTACCGGTGCTACGAGCGAGCCTCGGCGATGGCCTGCAACACGCGTGGCACGCCGTCGTCGTCGATCGAGGGAGCGATCCAGTCGGCGCGGCGAAGCAGTTCGGGATGCCCGCCACCGACTGCAATGCCGAAGCCGGCCCAGTCGATCAGCTCGAGGTCGTTCTCGCCATCGCCGATCGTCACGCAGTGCTGCTGGTCGAGGCCGAGCAGGTCGGCGACGAATTGGCAGCCGACGCCCTTATGCACGCCAGGCGCTGCGACCTCGAGGTAGAACGGCAGCGACTTGGCGATGAACGCACGGTCGCCGAAGCGGGGGACCAGATCATCACGCAACGCATCCATCCGCTCTGGCTCGCCGGAGACCACGAGCTTGGTGACCGGCTGGTCGAGCCAGGCCGCGAGGTCGCCGACGGCGTTGACGGGCACGCGCGCGCTCTGGGCGTAGCGCTGCGCCTCGGCGTTGTCCTCGGACACGTAAAACGCGTCGGCGGTCATCACGTTGATGTGCTCGCCCGTCTCGACGATCGCCGCGATGATCTCGCGTGCATCGTCGGCAGCGAGCTGCTCGTGGTGCAGGACTTCGCCTGTCGAGCGACTGCCGACCAGCGCGCCCTGGAAGCAGATCACGGGGTCGGCGGCATTCAGCAGGTCGGCGAAGCGGCAGGCCGAGATGAACATGCGCCCGGTCGCGACGACCACCGGCACGCCGGTGGCTTGGAGCGCGGCCACGGCTTCGATCGCAGTGGGAAGAAGTTCGGCATGGTGGACGACGGTGCCGTCCAGATCGACGAAGACGCCCTCGATCCGCGTGGGATCGAGACCCTCCGGCAGGGGCACGAGGCTACTTGCCGGCGTTCTGCGACACGTAAGCCGCGACGTTCTGGATGTCGGTCTCCGACAGCTGGCCGCTGAACGACGGCATCGCGCCCTTGCCGTTAGTGACGAACTCCATCACCGTGGCGTAGTCGGGCTTAGCCTCGTCGAGGTTCGGGCCGACGGCGCCCGCGGAGCCGGCAGCGGCCAGCGTGTGGCAGCCACCGCAGCCTGCGGAGGAGAAGATCGTCGCGCCGGCGGCGGCGTCGCCTTCAGCAGCGGCGGCCGTATCGGCGGCGGTCTCGGCGGCTGTGGTCGCGTCGGCGGCGGCCGTGTCGGCGCCAGCGGTGTCGACCGGGGTCTCGGTCGGGTTCGTGCCCGTGCCGATGGTTACCTCACCTCCGATGGTGCCAGAAGAGTCCGAACTACCGCCACAGGCGGAAAGCAGTCCGAGCGCGAGCGCTCCGATGGCAAACACAGTGGCGATGAAGTGACGCTTCTCCATGTCGGCGGTAACCCTTTCTCGGGAGACAACGCGTCTCCAGCTGACACCGAGAGGCTACCACGGGTTGCGGCAAGTAGGGCGTCGTTTGACAGAGCGAGTGAGGGCGGCGACGCTGCCGGGCATGGATGACGACGATCGCCGACTTCTCGACCGCCTGCAGAACGAGCTTCCGCTGACCGAGCGTCCTTGGGCGTCGCTCGCGAGCGAGATCGATATGCCCGAGGATGAGATGCTCGAGCGAATCACGAAGCTCCGTGGCGAAGGCGTGGTGCGCCAGATCTC
>JAPLCF010000021.1 GCA_026392355.1 Actinomycetota bacterium | reverse complement strand
TGCGATAGCCGGCGAGCGGCCACCAGCGCGAAGAGTCTGGCGTCATCACCTCGTCGCCGAGGACGAGGCGCTCGTCGCCGTCGTACCCGAACTCGAACTTCGTATCGGCGAGGATGATGCCGCGCTGCTCTGCCTGTCGCGCGCCGTGCAGGTAGAGGTCGATCGAGGCGCGCTCGACGGCCTCGAGCTCCTCGCTGCCGATCAGGCTGCGCGCCTGCTGGTGGGAGATGTTGACGTCGTGCCCGCCAACCTCCGCCTTCGTGGCGGGCGTGAAGATCGGCTCCGGCAGCGGCGCGGCCTCCTCCAGCCCGGGGGGCAGTCCGTGCCCAGAGATGCTGCCGTTGGCGCGGTAGTCTTTCCAGCCAGAGCCCGCGAGGTAGCCGCGCACGACGCACTCGATCGGCAGCATGCGCAGCCGCTCGCAGAGCATCGCTCGGCCGCGCAGCTCGGGGGCCGACGCCTCGCTCGGCAGCTCGCCCGGCCAGGCGCCACGGAGGTGGTTCGGCACGATCGACTGCGTCTGGTCGAGCCAGAACAGCGTCATGCCCGTGAGCACGCGGCCCTTATCGGGGATCGGGTCGGGCATCACGACATCGAAGGCGCTGATGCGGTCGCTGGCGACGAGCAGAAGCCCGTCCGAGCCGAGGTCGTAGAGCTCGCGGACCTTGCCCGAGGCGATCAGGTACCTGTCGAGACCCACGCTGGCTAGGCCTGCAGCCTGCTGAACGGCACCTCGGCGCGCGACAGCACCTCGTCGAGACTGGAGGCCTCCTCAATGACCGCGGCCTCGAGCGCTGCGGCGTCGGGATCGGCGAGCACGAGGTCGCGCAGATGCTCGCCCGACTCCCAGGCCCGCAAGGCGTTGCGCTGAACGACGACGTAGGCAGCCTCGCGAGACAGGCCGGCCTCGACGAGCGCGAGCAGCACGCGGCCTGAGAACGGCAGGCCCTGCGAGGCGTCGAGGTTCTGGCGCATGCGCTCCGTGCGCACGACGAGCCCCTCCATGATCCACGTAAACCGCGACAGCATGTAGTCGAGCAGGATCGTCGAGTCGGCGAGGACGACGCGCTCCGCCGAGGAGTGCGAGATATCGCGCTCGTGCCACAGCGGCACGTCCTCGAAGCCGACGACAGCATTGCCGCGCAGCACGCGAGCCAGACCGGAGATGCGCTCGCACGTGATCGGGTTCTTCTTGTGCGGCATCGCCGAGGAGCCCTTCTGCCCCTTCCCAAATGGCTCCTCGGTCTCACGCACCTCGCTGCGCTGCAGGTGCCGCAGCTCGGTGGCGAAGCGATCGAGCGACGAGCCCGTGATCGCGATCGCGGCCAAGAGCTCGGCGTGGCGATCGCGCGCGACGACCTGCGTGGAGGCCGGCTCAACGTCGAGCCCAAGCAGGCCGAGGACCTGCTCCTCAACCTGCGGGTCGATGTTGCCGTACGCGCCAACGGCACCGGACAGCTTGCCGACGCTGACGCCCGCCGTCGCGCGGGCGAGCCGGGCCTGCGCCCGGTCTAGCTCGAAGACCCAGCCGAGCAGCTTGAGACCAAACGTGGTCGGCTCGGCGTGCACACCGTGGGTACGACCCATACAGGGCGTGGCGCGGTGCTCGAGCGCGCGGACGAGCACAGCGGCACGCGCCTCCTCCAGGCCTTGCAGCAGGATCGCGCCGGCATCGCGCAACTGCAGCGCCAGCCCGGTGTCGACCACGTCGCTCGAGGTGAGCCCATAATGGAACCAGCGCGCGGGCGGCCCGACCTGCTCGGCAATCGACTCGGTGAACGCGATCACGTCGTGGTGCGTGCGCTCCTCGATCTCCTTGGCGCGCGCGACGTCGACACGGGCGTCCTTGCGGATTGCCGCGGCATCCTCGGCCGGCACCACGCCGAGCGCCACGTGCGCGTCGGTCGCGGCGAGCTCGACCTCCAGCCATGCGCCAAGTCGTCGCTCGTCTGTCCAGACGGCGCCCATCCCAGGTCGCGTGTAGCGGGAGATCACTCCCACCAGACTAGTCAGGGAGCCGGATGGCGGCTACAGGCTGCCGCGTGGCCGCACCCACTGCGTGGGCTGGCCCGTGATCTCACTGATGCGGTCGTAGTCCGCGTCGTAGTGCAGCACCGGAATGCCGGCGAGCTCCGCCGCCGCGGCGATCAGGAGATCGGTCTGGCGGACCTGCCGGTGATGCATGCCGCCCTGACGGGCCATCTCCTCGTTCACGTCGAGGGCGCGCTCCCAAACGGCGGTGTCCACTGGCACGTAGTGGTACCGGCCGTACTCGCGACGGATGTCGGCGTACTCCGCGGGATTGCGGGCCGAGTAAAGGAGCTCGAAGAGCACGGGGTGGCAGATGGCAACCGCATTGGCGGCCGACGCGTCGACAATCTCCTCGCGCAGTGACGGGACACGCTGCGCCCAGACCCAGACCGAGGTGTCCACCATGCCGGTCAAAACGTCCGCGGGCGCCGAATCTCGTCGAGCATCTCCGGGGTGAGAGCAAGCTCGCGCCTCGCGGCACGCAGGCGCAGCTGCGACCCGACGTATTCGTCAAGAGCGCCGTTGATGATCTTGGTCATCGACGTCGTGCCGAGAAACTCCCCCGCCTCCCGCAACAACTCCTCGTCGACGTTCAGCGTCACGCGTCGCGTCGCCCGCGACGGTCGCGGTGTACTCGTCGGCCTTCGAAGTTCGGTCATCGCCATCGCCTCCTGAGCATGCGCGATCGCCAGCCGCACGGGACGCGCGGCGAGCGACAAGTTCCGCGCGGTCGTATGAACGGATCATACGGATCTGTTCATACGCGCGACGGACGGTGTCGCATACCGCACGCAAGCGGCCAGGAAGCGCATCCGCAAACGCGCCGCCGCCGCGGGAGATCAGCCCTGCGAGTCGGAGCCGATATCGGTGCGCAGCTGCATGCCGTCGAACGCAATCTGCGCCGCGGCCTCGTAGGCGGCGGCCTTCGCAGCCTCGCCGTCCGCGCCACGAGCGGTGACAGCGAGGACGCGGCCACCGGCCGTGACAAGCTGGCCGCCATCGACGGCCGTACCGGCGTGGAAGACCGCGACATCGCGGTGGCGCCCGGCCTCGGCAACGCCGTTGATCGACGTGCCCGACTCGGACGAGGCCGGATAGCCACGCGAGGCGAGGACCACCGTCACGGCCGCGCCGGGAATCGTGCGCAGCGTGCCGTCCTGCAGCGTGCCGTTGGCGCAGGCCAGCAGAAACGGGAGCAGGTCCTCGCCGAGTCGCGGCAGCACGGCCTCGGTCTCGGGGTCGCCGAAGCGCACGTTGAACTCGAGGACGCGCGGACCGGTCGCGGTCAGCATCAGACCCGCGTACAGGCAGCCGGAGAACGAGATGCCGCGCTTGAGCAACTCGCGCAGGATCGGCTTATGGACCGTGTCGACGATGTGCTGGGCCTCCTCGTCGGAGACGCCCGGGGCCGGCGAGATCGCGCCCATGCCACCCGTGTTGGGGCCAGTGCCACCCTCCCCAATGCGCTTGTAGTCGCGGGCGCTCGGCAGCGGCACGGCGGCCTCGCCGTTGCAGAGCGCGAGCACCGACAGCTCGGGACCCTCCATGCGCTCCTCAATCACCAACGTCGCGCCGGCCTCGCCGAGCGCTCCAGCGAGCAGGTCCTGCGCCGCCTGCTCGGCCTCGGCCGCGTCGTCGCAGATGATCACGCCCTTGCCGGCGGCCAGGCCATCGGCCTTGACGACACAGCGGCCGCCGAGCGCAGCAATCGCGTCGCGCGCCTCGTCATGCGTGGTGACAGCGAACGCCTTGGCCGTGTCGACGCCAGCGGCCTCGAGCAGCTCCTTCGTGAAGGCCTTCGAGCCCTCCACCTGCGCGGCCGCGGCACTCGGGCCGAAGACCGCGATGCCCTCCTCACGCAGCCGGTCGGCGAGGCCGAGCACGAGCGGTACCTCGGGTCCGACGACGACGAGATCGACGCCGAGCTGCTGCGCGAGCGCGACCTGGCCATCGATGTCATCGACCTTGACCGGGTGGCACTTCCCCACCATCGCGATACCGGGGTTACCCGGCGCGGCGTGCACCTCGAGGCAGTGCGGGCTCGCGGCGATGACCGAGACGAGCGCGTGCTCGCGCCCGCCCGCGCCAACGACGAGAACCCTCAACGTGCGCTCCGCGCCACGGCCTCCATGCCGTGCGGCGCGAGCACCTGATCGCGACGAACACCGACGCCGACGAGCGTGACCGGGATGCCGAGCTGGTCAGCGACCCACTCGACGTAGTCGCGCGCGGCCTGCGGCAGCTGATCCCACTCGGTCGCGTCAGAGATGTCGGTGTTCCAGCCCGGACGCTCTTCCCACACCGGCTCGGCATGGTGGAAGTCGGACTGGTGCGCCGGGAACTCCTCGGTGATCGTGCCGTCGGGCAGCTTGTACGCCACGCAGACGGGGATCGAGTCGAACTCGGAGAGCACGTCGAGCTTCGTCAGCACGAGCTCGGTCAGGCCGTTGAGGCGCACGGCGTAGCGCAGACCGACGAGATCGAGCCAGCCACAGCGGCGCTCGCGCCCCGTGGTCGTGCCGAACTCGGCACCGATGTCGCGGATCTTCGTGCCCCGCTCCTCATCAGCCTCGCTCGGGAACGGCCCCGCACCGACGCGCGTGAGGTACGCCTTGGCAATGCCGAGCACGCTGTCGATCTTGGTCGGGCCGACGCCCGTCCCGGTGCACGCGCCACCCGCGATCGGGTTCGACGACGTGACGAACGGGTACGTGCCGTTGTCGAGATCGAGCAGGGTGCCCTGCGCACCCTCGAAGAGCACGCGCTTGCCGGCCTTCAAGGCCTGGTCGATCAACAGCGAGGTGTCGGCTGCGTACGGCTGGAGTCGCGCGGCAAACGGCGCGAGCTCCTCCACCACCTTGTTCGGATAGAGCGGACCTTGATCGCGG
>JAPLCF010000026.1 GCA_026392355.1 Actinomycetota bacterium | reverse complement strand
GCTCGCCGACCATGAGCGAACGCATCTGCGGAGTGGACCTCGGTGGCACGAAGATCGAGGTCGTTGTCGTCAACGCCGAGCGCAAGCTGCGCGGCCAGTGCCGCGTGCCCACGCCGCAGGACGATGGTCCGCAGAGCGTCGTCGACGCGATCGTCGGAGCCGTCGAGGCGGCATGTAAGGACGCCGACTGCTCGACGAAGGCCCTGAAAGGCATCGGCATCGGTGCGCCGGGTGCCGTCAATGCCGACCGTGGCCTGCTCTCGCACGCGCCGAACCTGTCGGGGTTCGCTGACGCGTATCCCTTGGCCGAGGCCGTGGGCAACGCGTGTGGCGCGAAGGTCAAGCTCGGCAACGACGTCGGCGTGGCGGTGCTCGGCGAGCTCGAGTTGGGCGCCGGCCGCAAGCTCCAGAACTTCGTTGGCATCTGGTGGGGCACGGGCGTCGGCAGCGGCATCGTCCTCAACCGCAAGATGTGGCACGGCCGTGGCGCGGCCGGCGAGCTCGGCCACACCGTCATTCAGCGCGGCGGCCTCGCCGAGCCGAACGGGATGGTCGGGACAATGGAGGCCTACGCCGGGCGTCGCAACATGGAGACGCGAGCCCGCGAGGCGGTTGCCGCGGGGCAGCAGTCGGTGCTGTTCGAGTTGATGGAGCAGGCCGGCAAGGATCGGCTGTCGTCGAGCATCTGGAGCAAGGCGCTCGAGCAGGGCGATCCGCTCGCCACCCAGCTGATCGGGGAGGGTGTCGACGCGATTGCAGCCGCTGCGGCCAACGTCATCAACATCCTCGACGTTGAGGCCATCATTCTTGGCGGCGGTCTTGGTACGCGCTTCGGCCAGCCGATGGCAGACCGCATTGGCACTGCGATGAAGCCGTTTCTCTTTCAGCCGGACAAGGCGCCGCCGGTGGTCACCGCAGCGCTCGGGGATAAGGGCGGCGCGATCGGCGCGACGCTGCTGGTCGGCGCAAAGCACTGACCACGCACCGCTTCGCCACTTCGCGGGGAATTGCCCTACTCTGAGCGGATGCACGCGCCCCGTCAGCTTTCCCGTCTCTCCGCCATCCTGATCGCCGTGGTCGCCTTTGCGATCGCGATCCCGACCGCGTCGGCTGCGCCGATTACCGTCAACGTTGGTGCGGCGCTGTCGCTCACGGGTGATGCAGCTGCGTATGGCATCAGCTCGCGCAAGGGCATCGACATGGCTGCCAAGGAGATCAACGGCGGTGCGATCTCGGGTGTGAAGGTCAGCGTCAAGACGATCGACGACCTCAGCACGACGGCTGGCGCTGCTGCCGCGTACGGCGTGTTCTTCCGCGACGGCGTGTCCACGATCATGGGGCCGACGCTCTCGTCGGTGGCGCTTGGCGTCGATCCGTTTGCCCAGGCCGCGCGCATTCCCGTGATGGGCATCTCGAACTCGCAGCCGGGCATCACCGAGATCGGCAACTTCATCTTCCGCCCGGCTCTGACCGAGGAGTACGTGCTCCCGCAGGTCGTCAAGACGGTCGCAACCTCGAAGCTGCTGCCGAAGACCGCCGTCGTGATCCAAGGCAGCGACCCGTTCGCGGCCACGTCTGGCCCGCTGCTCGCGACCGCGCTGACGGCCAACGCCATCAGCGTGAAGAAGACCGAGATCGTCCCGGCCGGTACCACGGACTTCTCGGCGATCGCGGCGGACGTGAAAGCCAACGATCCCGACATCGTCGCGATCAGCGCGCTCGCGCCTGAGGGTGTGCCGCTGCTGCAGGCGCTGCGCAACGCCGGCTACAAGAAGGCAATCATCGGCTCCAACGGCCTCAACTCTGGTGCCGTCATCAAGGGCGCCGGTGCTGCTGCCAATGGCCTGATCGTCGGCACGTCGTGGGCCTCGTGGAACCAGACGCCCGCCAACAAGACGTTCATCAAGAAGTTCAAGAAGGCGTACAAGAGCACGCCGGACCAGTTTGCCGCGACGGCCTATGCCTACACGTACGTGCTTGCGACTGCCGCCAAGACCAGCAAGTCCGCCACGCAGGACGCCATGGCCGCGAACCTTGCTGCCGTCAAGGGCGCCAATACGCTGCTCGGCAACTTCTCGTTCGACGCCAACCGCAACGGCATGTCGCCGGTGCTGGTGCAGCAGGTGTCGGGCGGCAAGTTCGGCGCCTTCAAGACCAGCTAGGTTCGCGCGCCTTCGGCGCGACGTGTAACGACTGTGCAAGACCGTTCTGGTACCGTCACGAACATGTCTGCTGTTGAGGAGAGCAAGAAGGGTTCGAAGGGCGCGTGGGCTGGCGTCGTCGTGATCCTAATTGTCGCGTGGCTCTTCCTGCTGCTCGGCGTGCTCGGCATCTACCTGCATCGCACGCTCTACAACCAAGAGGTCTTCACCAAGCGCATCACGTCCGTGCTCGAGCAGCCGGCCACGCAGACCGCGCTCGCTACCGAGCTGACCGACGTGGTCATCAAGGAGGTGCCGAAGGCTGTCATCGCGCGCCCGATCATCCAGTCGGCTGCCGAGACGATCGTCGCTGAGCCCGCCTTCACGAAAAGCATCGTCGCCGCGGTCGGCAAGTTCCACCAGGCGCTGCTCAACCCGGAGACCGCGAGCCTCGTGTTCAAGGTCGAGGGCGCACCGCAACTGCTGGAGCAGACCATCGCCCCGTACAACGCTGAGATCGCTGCGAAGGTAGGTGCAGCCGCCGATGCGCAGCTCGCCTCGATTCCGAACCTCGGTCCGGCCTTCCGCCTGATCCAGCTCGGCGCAGACCTCGGTCCGGTCTCGTACATCATCGTCATCCTCGGTCTGATCCTGCTGGCCGTCGCCGCGCTGATCGCGCCCGTGCGACGCAAGGGCGTCATCGCTGGCTGTCTCGTTTTTGGCATCACCGGTATCACGCTGGCGATCGTCCTGAACTTGGTGGATTGGGGCCTCGGCTCCGCCACGGCTAACGACTTCGTACTCAACCAGGCTGCGCAGGGCATCTTTGACGGGCTGTTCAGCGACCTCATCCACATCGCCCACGTGATCGCCATCGTCGGCGTGATCGCCGCGGTGCTCGTCTGGTCGATGCGCTGGACCGCGCCGCTGGCCGCCAGCGCCGCCGATAAGGCGCTCGACTCGGACGCCGCGGCTGCCGCAGGTGGCCGCAAGCTCGAAGTCATGGATGTCTTGGGTGTCGCTAAGGCTTGGGGTAGCAAGGCCATGACGCCGGCCGAGTCCGGGTGGGGCAAGGTCCTTCAGCTGGTCGCGCTGCTCGTGGTCGCCTATCTGCTGCTCTTCCAGCTGAACCTCATTCTCGATCTGGTCGTTCTCGTGATCGCCGTGCTGCTCCTTGCGCTCGCGGCGAATCGGCTGATGATCCTGATTCTTGGCCGTCGTGCGCAGCACGCCGAGAGCGGCGCTGCCGCTCCGTCCGGCGACTGATCACCACACGGCTGCTCGCGAGCGGCTTTAGCAGGGATGACCCGCAAGCCTGCATGTGTTTCGCGGTGTCATAGGGGCGATCACGCTGATACGGTTGTGCCGTTCGTCAAATCCCACAGGAGTAGTCGTCATGGCGTCTGATGAGAGCACCGCAGGTACAACAACCGATGCTGCAACGGCTAAGGAGGAGCGTAGGCAGCGTCAGCTCGACCGCACGGAGATCGTGCTCGCGATCCTGCTCGGCGTCGCGGCGATCCTGACGGCGTGGTCTACGTTCCAGAGCGCCCAGCTTGGCTCGGCTATGACCGCGGCCTACAGCGAGGGCATCCGCGTGTCGGATGCGGCGTCGCAGGCGTTCAACGATGCGTCGGCGGCCGACGTTGCCGATCAGGCGTTGTTCCTCGAGTTCGCCAAGTCTGCGCAGGCCGGCGACGAGGACACGGCCGGGTACATCCACGACTCGCTGATGTCAGCGGAGCTCGCCGCCGCTGTCGACTGGTGGTCCGAGCAGCCTGATTCCTCCGGGTACGACACGCCGTTCACCGAGGACAACCCGAACTGGTCCACGGCCATGTACGACGATGCCGCGGCGCTCGACGCCGATGCGCAGGCGCAATTCGACGAAGCGAAGGACAAGGACGCCCTCGGCAGCGACTTTGACATCCTCGCGATCATCATCGCCCTCGCTCTCTTCCTCTTCGGCGTTGCCAGCCTCGTCCGGCAAGAGCGCATCAAGATTGGTCTCGGCGCAGTCGGTGCCGTGATCCTGGTGTTCTCAATTGTCCGGTTGCTCCAGCTTGGTAATCCGGCTGGCGTGACGCTCAGCCTGATCTTCTAACCGCTATGGCACGACAGATCACTACGCGCGACCGACTGCGGTACCGCTTCGACGCCACGCTGTCGCGCGGAACCGTGGGCATCATCGGCTGGCTTGCGATCGTGACGTTCATCTTTGTGATGATCGCCGGCGTGCTGATTGTCGTGCTCGGCATCCGGGCCGATGGCGAGGCGCGGACGTCGTTCATTGAGGGAGTCTGGCTCAGCCTGCTCCGTACGCTTGATCCCGGCACGATGGGCGGTGACGCTGGCTGGCGCTTCCGCTTCATTGCGCTCGGCATCACGATCATCGGCATCTTCATCGTGTCGACGCTGATTGGTCTGATTTCAAGTGGCATCGACCGCACGGTCGATGAGTTGCGCAAGGGCCGGTCGCTGGTTGTCGAGGACGGCCACACGCTGATTCTCGGCTGGTCGCCGAAGATCCATCAGATCCTCAACGAGATCGAGGTCGCAAACGAGAATCAACGTCACCCGAGCGTGGTGATTCTGGCGCTGCACGACAAGGTCGACATGGAAGACGAAGTGAAGGCGCGGGCGAGCGGCCCGCGGCGCACTCGTGTGGTCTGTCGATCCGGTGATCCGTCTGATCCCGCTGATCTGGAGTTGGTGCGCCCCCTGGCGGCGAAGTCGGTGCTCGTGTTGGCCGATCAGGACGCAGGTGATCCGCAGACCGTTAAGACCGTCCTCGCGCTGATGGGCTTTGATCGCGAGTTCGAGAAGCTCAAGGTGACGGCCGAGGTTCTCGAGTCCGACTCGGCGGCAGCACTTGAGCGCGCCGCCGCCGGGAAACTCGGCGTCGTTGTCTCCAACGATGTCATCTCGCGCATCACGGCGCAGGTCTGCCGCCAGGCGGGCCTCAGCTACGTCTTCCAGGACCTGCTCGACTTCGATGGCGACGAGATCTACTTCCAGGCAGAGCCGCGACTGACCGGGCACACGTTTGGCGACTGTCTGACGCTCTTCGAATCGTCGTCGGTGATCGGTGTCCGCGCCGCTGACGGCACGATCACGCTGAGCCCGTCAATGCTGCGCGTCTTCGCCGAGGGCGATCAGGTGATCGCGATCTCTGCGGATGACGACACCGTGAAGCTCGATGGTGAGGTCATTGCGGGGCAGGTGGCCGCGGCGGCATCTGAGCCACCACTCGAACTGAAGGTCGAGCACACGCTCGTCGTTGGCTGGAATGCGATGGGACCGCGGATTCTGAATGAGCTTGAGCGGTACGTATCGGCGGGATCGACGGTGCGTGTGCTGCTCGATGCGTCGCGAACCGCTGGGGTATCGAGGGTGGCGGCATCGGGGTCCCTCGAGCTCGAGTTCATCGAGATGGATACCGTCGACGGCAATCTCCTTGCGGCAGAGCTTGGGCGTGTCCGGTACGACCAGGTCATCATCCTCTGCTACCGCGGCGATGACGTCGCCGCGAGCGACGCACGGACGCTACTCACGCTCCTTCAGATCCGGCAGGTGACGGAGGATGCGTCCAGCCCCAACCACGGCGTGCGTCTTGTGGCCGAGCTCCTCGACGCGCGCGATGTCGAGCTTGCGCGCATCGCGAATCCCGACGACTTCGTCGTGAGTGAGCGCCTGACGAGCCTCATGCTCGCGCAGCTTTCCGAGAACGCCGAACTCCGCGGCGTCTTCGCCGACCTCTTTGATGCCGAGGGCGTCGAACTGGTGCTCGTCCCGGCGTCGCGCTACGTCGCCGCTGGTGCGGAGCAGTCGTTCGCCGATGTTGTCGCCGCTGCTCGTCGTCGCGGCCACGTCTGTGTGGGGTATCGCCGCGGCAGCGAGGAGGACGTCGAAGGCGCACTCGGCGGTGGCGTTGTGCTCAACCCACCGAAGAGCCGCCGGGTGACGTTCTCCGACGACGATCAGATTCTCGTCCTCGCCTGAGCCCCGGATGGGCCGACAGGGAATCGAACCCTGACCGAGAGATTAAAAGTCTCCTGCTCGACCTTCGAGCTACCGGCCCGCCGGGAGTGTACGGCGGCGCGGCCAGATCAGTCGGCGTAAACACCGATCTGCGGCTCCTTGAGGCGCAGCATCGGGATGATTCCGAGTACCAACAGCGCCGTCAACGTCAGGCCGACGGCCGGAAAACCGAAGCGGTCGAGGACGAAACCGGCGCTGATCACCGCGGTCGCTCCGCAGAGGGCCACGATCTGATCATTCGTGGCCGTGAGGCGACCGCGCTCCTGCGGCGTGGTGATGTCGGCCAACATCGTCGTACCTGCCACCCACGAGGCGCACCAGCCGAGTCCGAGCAGGAAGAAGAAGGGCAGGATCACGATGCTGCTGCCGAGGAGGGATGTGCCGATGGCGCCGATGCCGGTGACGACCACGCCGGCGAGAATCATGCGCCGTCGACCCAGGCGATCCGTCAGTTTGCCCAGCGGGGCGGCGAGACCGAACATGCCGAGGAAGTGGGCCGAGATGAAGAGCCCAACGACGGCGGTGCTCATGCCATTGCGGTGCAGCACGACGGCGGTGACGCCCATCACGCCAACCATCGCCGCCTGGATCAGCGCCGCCGCCGTGATCGCGGCGCGCGCGGGCTTCAGCGCCAGAAGCTCGCGACGGGATCGCGGCTCGCCGTGCTCGGGCTCCGGAGGCGACCCGGGGAAGTACTGGTTGAGATTGCGCGCTACGTCGCGCGGATCAACCGCGATGCCGCGCACCAGGATCAACGCCACGATGGCGGTCAGCGGCACGAGGAACCACGGCGCTGCAGCTTCCTTGATGCTCAGAGCGGCGGCGATCAGTACGAGACCCGAGCCGAGCAGCGGGCCGATGATGCTGCCGATCGCGCCAGCCGAGACGACGAGCCCGACACCATGCGCACGCTGTTCGATTGGGTAGAGATCCGCCGCGGCGGCACGGTGCATCATCGACGGGCCTTGGCCACAGCCGAAGACGATCGTGCCGAGCACGAGTAAGGGGTAGGACGACGAGAAGATGGCGAACGCACAGATCACCGCGCCGAGCGTGAGCAACGCGAGACCAGCCGTGAGCACTGGCAGGCGACCGTGACGATCACTGACACGGCCGGCGACGAACAGGGAGGAGACGCTCGCGAGCATCGCGATGCCAACGCTCGTACCGGCCATACTCGCGTGATGCGAGAGCTCAGCCGTTGCGACCGCGCCAACGCTCGCGTTGAGGGGAATGGCGGCGCTGGTCGCGGCCTGGCCGCACGCCAGACGCAGCGTCCACTGCGAGATCTGTCGCGGGGCCCGTTGCTCGGCAGCCGTGCCACTCAATTGAGCGACGGATCTTCGGGCTGCAGCGAGAACATGGCGAGGTGGCCGCCGTGGCGGCGCAGGGCCTGCTTCCACAGGTCCTCGGGATGCTCGGTGAAGCAGTCGTCGATGTGCGCGGGGATCACGACCCACGCCTCGTCGTCGAGCTCGGTTTCCAACTGGCCTGCGCCCCAGCCGGCGTAGCCCGCGAAGACGCGGGCGCGGATGACGGTTGCGGGGTCGAGGGTCTCGTCGGCATCGGCGGGCAGAAAGCCGACCGTCCCGAAGGCGATTGCGGCAGAGCGATTGCCGTCAACGAAGTCACCGAGGGCCATCACGGCCTCGGGCTGTACGGGGCCACCCTGGTGCACGGGCTCGGCTGCGCTGACGAAGCCACTCAGCATCGGCACGGCGTCGGCGACCGTCACGTCGAGTGGGCGATTGAGCACGAGGCCCATTGCGCCCTGCTCGTCATGCTCGGCGATCAGCACGACGGCACCGGCGAAGTTCGGATCGCCGAGCGTCGGCGTGGCGATCAGCAATCGTCCCTGCAGCGATCCTTCCATGGCAGGAGCATACGAGGTCGTTCAGAGCGTGCCGTCGACGATGCCTGCGGCGACGACCTGTGCACGCGCTCGAATTCGCCCCTGCTCCTCCTCGTCGAAGCGCGTCCAGCCGCGTGCCGCCTGTGCGGTTCGCGGGTTGGCAGCCAGGCGCTCGTGGTGCCGCGCCGTGAAGTCCCAGTACAGCGTGGTGAAGGGGCAGGCGTCGTCGCCGGTTCGCTGCTTTGGATCGAACCGGCAGGATTTGCAGTGCCCGGTCATGCGCTTGATGTACGCGCCACCGGCCGCGTAGGGCTTGGTCGCCATCAGGCCGCCGTCGGCGTGCAGGCTCATGCCGGTGACGTTCGCCTGCATCACCCAGTCGTAACCGTCGGCGAAGCGCTCACGAAACCACGCGTTCGCGGCCTGGGGCTCGGTGCCGAGCAGGAGCATCAGGTTGCCGGCAATCATCAGGCGGTCGATGTGGTGCGTCCACGCGTAGCGCTCGACGATGTCGGCGACATGCTGGACGCAAGCGAGCGTGGTGCGCACCTCACCGGTCAATGCCGGGGGGACGGGCTGGTGTGCGTCTAACTCGTTGAGCGTTGCGTACGTCGGCATCTCGCGCCAGTAAACGCCGTTGACGTACTCGCGCCAGCCAAGCACCTGGCGGACGAAGCCCTCGACAGATGCCAGCGGTGCCGCACCGCTGCGGTACGCCCCCTCGGCCGCAGCGACACATTCGCGTGGATGAAGCAGGCCGATGTTGAGGAGGGGCGACAGCGTCGCATGACGGAGCCACGGGTCGTCCGGATCGCTGACGTCCTCGAACGGACCGAAGCCGGCGAGTCGATGCTCGATGAAGTCCTCGAGCCACGCCAGGCTCTCAGCGCGGGTCGTCGGCAGCCAGAAGTCCTCTGCGCGCCCAGGCAGGCCGGGCAGCAGGCGGTCAATATCGGCTTGGACGGCTGTTAGCACCGGGTCGTCGCGGTCGATCGTCGGTGGCGGGGTAGGACGGTCGCGTTCGCCGCTGCGCTTCCACGCGGCGAACGTCTCGCGGTTGTCGGGGTCGTACGACCACTGGCCGCCGGCGGGCTGCTCGCCATCCATCAGCACGACGTGGGTACGGCGCATCCACGCATAGAACTCCTGCATGCGCAGCCGGCGGCGTGTGCCCGCCCAGTCCGCGAAGGCCTCTCGACTGCAGAGAAACTGTGTGTCGTCGGTGACGTGCACGGGTACTCCGACGGTTGCCTCGAGTCGCGGCAGCGCAGCCTGCGCCTGCCAGCCGCACGGTGCCATCGTCACGACTCCGGTCGCATCGTGTGTGCGCACCTGCTCGGAGATTGCCTCCTCGAAGCCGAGCCCGTGCTCGAGGCGGCACTCATCGACCTGCCAGCCATCAGCGCGCAGCTCCTCGGCGAACCGTCGCATAGCGGTGAGGACGAGCGCGACCTTATGGCGATGCAGGCGCCCCCGCTGCGCGTGCGGCAGCGACTCGATCAGCACGACGCGATCGGTCGTGCGATCGGCGACGGCGAGGGCGCTGTTCGCCGGTGTCAGCTGGGTGCCCTGGATCCAGACGATCCGTGTCATGCGACGGGCTCGGCGACCTGCTCGTCGGGGCACCACCAGGTCGTGCGCCCGCCGATCGTCGCGCGCTCCAGTGCACAGCCACAGCGCGGGCATTGGGCGCCGCGTCGCGCCCGTGCGAAGCGTCCGCGGCCCGATCCGCCCGTCGGCTTGAGCGCCTCGCGCATGGCGAACCGCAGCGACGAGCGCAGTTGGTCGAGCTCGGCGGGGGAGAGCGAGCCGGCCGGGCGGCGCGGATCGATCTGCGCGTCAAACAGCGCCTCGTCGGCCAGGAGGTTGCCCACCCCGGCGAGGACAGCCTGGTCGAGGATGCGGGCCTTGATCGGCGCACGCCCTGTGCCGACGCGATCGCGAAAGACCTTCGGCGTGATCGTGAGCGCGTCGGGCCCGAGGTGGTCGATGCCCGCGCCAAGGTGCGCGCGCGACAGGCGCCGCTTGTCGCGCAGCACCACGCGGGAGTCGTCCTCGAACACCAGCGCGACGCGGTCCCAGCCGCGTGGCGCCACCTCCTGCGCAGCGCGGATGGAGCCGCCCATACCGAGGTGCAGCCCGAGCTCGTGCCCGTTGTCGGTCTCGAGCCACAGGAACTTGCCGTGGCGGCACGCCGCCGTCACGATCGAGCCGCGCAGCGCCTCGTCGAGCTCGCCCGCGGCGTGCGGACGGCAGACCCACGTGTCCGAGTCCTCGACGGCCGCGATCCGCAGGCCCACGCAGAGGCGCTCAAGCGTGCGTCGGGCCTTCTCGGCTTCGGGCAGTTCCGGCATGTCTCGTCTTTCGCGCTGCGCGGCGCGGCGGCGCGAGGCATGGCACCCTTTTGGGTATGGCCGATGTGATCGTCATTGGAGCAGGGCTCGCGGGTCTCAACTGCGCCGCGCTGCTGCGCGAGCATGGCATTGACGTCGAGATCGTGGAGGCCTCCGATGGTGTT
>JAPLCF010000034.1 GCA_026392355.1 Actinomycetota bacterium | reverse complement strand
ACGCGCCGTCGCCTGACCGATTAGACCGAGGCCGACAATGCCGAGCGTCTTGCCTTGGATGCCCGTGCCGAGCATGTAGAACATGCTCCACACCCACGGGGTCTCCGAGCGGATCACGCGCTCGCCCTCGCCGAGACGACGAGTCGTCATCAGAATCAGCGACATCGCGATGTCCGCGGTGGCCTCCGTCAGCACGCCCGGCGTGTTCGTGAACCAGACGGTGCCGCGGCTCTCGATCGCCTTCGTGTCGACGTTGTTGTAGCCCACCGCCACGTTGGCGATGACCTTCAGCTGCGGACCAGCCGCGTCGAGGACGGCGTCGTCGATCGTGTCATGCAGGAGGCAGACGATTGCGTCGGCGCCCTTGACGGCGTCGAACATCTCCTCGCGGGTGAGGGGACGATCGTGCGGCGAGAGCCACACGTCGCCGTGCTCGGCGAGCAGATCGAGTGCCGGCTGCGGGATGCGGCGCGTGACGACGATACGGGGCTTGGCGCTCATGCCTGCATCGTCTCCAGCAGACCGCGCATCGCCTCGATCGCCTCCTGAATGTTCTCCATGCTGTTGGCGTACGAGAGACGCAAGAAGCCATCGCCGTGCTCGCCGAAGGCGGTGCCGCTCAGCACGGCGACGCCGGCCTCCTGCAGCAGGCGGTCGGCGACGATCTTGCCGTCCTGGCCCGTGCCCGTGACGTTCGGGAACGCGTAGAACGCACCCTTCGGGTCGCGGCACGTGACACCCGGTAGCGAGTTGAGGCCCTCGACAACCGCGGCGCGGCGACGATCGAACTCGGCCATCATCGCGTCGATCTCGGTGCGGGGGCCGGTCAGGGCCGCGACGCCGGCGAGCTGCGTGGCGGGAGCGGTGCAGGACACCGAGTTGATGATCAGGCGGGTGATCGGCTCGCGCAGCGCCTCCGGCAGCGACGCGTAGCCCAGGCGCCAGCCCGTCATCGCGAACGTCTTGGAGAAGCCGTCGAGGAGGATCGTGCGGTCCTGGAGACCCTGGTGGCCGGCGATCGTGTCGTGCTCGGCACCGCCCCACAGCATCTCGGAGTAGACCTCGTCCGACAGGATCCAGCAGTCGTGGTCGGCCAGGACGTTGGCGATCTCGGCGTTGAGCTGCTTCGAGATGTAGCCACCCGTCGGGTTGGCCGGCGAGTTGAGGATCACCATCTTCGTCTTCGACGTCATGCGGGACCGGAGGTCGTCGGCCGTGAAGGCGAAGTCGGTCTCCTCGGTGAGCGGCAGCGGCACCGGCGTGGCACCGGCCCAGCGGATCGCCGACTCGTAGATCGGGAAGCCCGGGTTAGGGTAGATGACCTCATCGCCCGGGTTGCACGTGGCGAGGATGCCGTAGAACAGGAACGGCTTGGCGCCCGGCGTGACGACGATCGAGTCGGGGTGCACGTCGATGCCGCGATGCGTGGACAGATGGTTGGCGCACGTCTCGCGCAGGATCGGCAGGCCCGGGGCGGGGCAGTAGTGCGTCTGGCCGTCCTTCAGCGCCTTGGCCGCGGCCTCGACGATGTGGGGCGGGGTGTCGAAGTCGGGCTCGCCGATCTCGAGATGGATGACGCGCTTGCCGGTGGCCTCGAGGGCCTTGGCGCGGGCGAGGACCTCGAAGGCGGTCTCGGTACCGAGACGCTCAAGGGCGGTTGCGAGCTGGGGCATAGGGTTCTCCTCCGGAGGGAATCGGTGACGGCTAGGCGCGGATGCGCTCGCCGGCGGGGTCGAAAATGGGTTCGGTTGTCACGGCACCCTCGATCTCGCGATCGAAGATCCGTACGGCGGCCCGCGTCCCCGGAGCAGCCTGCTCCGCGGGAAGATAGCCGTAGGCGATCGACTTGCCAACCGTGTAACCAAAGTTGGCGCTGGTGACGTAGCCGACCTTCTTGCCGTCGATCAGGATCGGCTCGCCGCCGAGCGGGGCCGCATTCGCGTCGTCGAGCAGGATCGGCACGAGGCGCTTGGCAAGACCCGCCTTGCGCTCCTCGATGACGGCCTGCTTGCCGATGAAGGCCGACTTGCCGAGGTTGACGGCGAAGCCGAGGCCGGACTGGTCGGCCGTGTAATCGGTATGCATGTCGACGCCCGCGAAGCGGTAGCCCTTCTCGATGCGCAGCGACTCGAAGGCGCCGCCGCCAGCGGCGATGATGCCGTGCTCCTGGCCGGCCTCGAGCAGGCGCTCCCACACCCAGCTGCCGTACTCGCTGGGCACGTAGAGCTCCCAGCCAAGCTCGCCGGCGTAGGAGATGCGGAGCGCGAGCGCGGGCACGTGCTCGATCCAGATGCGCTGTGCGCGCATGTACGGGAAGGCCTCGTTCGAGAGGTCCTCCGGCACGAGCGGCTGCAGCACCTTGCGGGCGTTCGGACCCCACAGACCGCAGACGGCGTACGAGCTGGTGACGTCGCGCAGGCGCACGGCGTCGCCCTCGGGCAGATGGCTACGCAGCCACGCGACGTCGCGCGGGCCAGAGCCGCCGCCGGTCACGATCAGATAGCTCGTGTCGCTCAGGCGCGTGACCGTGATGTCGAAGACCACGCCGCCGTGGGGGGTCAGACACGTCGTGTAGACGATGCGGCCAACCGGCACGTCCATCTCGGACGTGCACATGCGGTTGAGCCAGTCGCACGCGCCCGAGCCCTCGACCTCGAGCTTCGTAAACGGCGTGAGGTCGAACAGGCCGACGTGCGAGCGCACGCGAGCGTGCTCCTTGCCGATCGTCGGCGACCAGTGCAGTGACTCCCACTCGCCACGCGACTGCGTGTGCTCGGGGGCGGGCAGGCTCGCGTTGGTCTCGAGCCACTGCGCGCGCTCCCAGCCGGCGCTCTCGAGCATGTAGCCGCCGCGCTCCGACACCCACTCGTGCGAGGGGAGACGGCGCAGGCCGCGCGCGTTGAGCGCGGGCGCGAGCGGATGCAGGATGTCGTAGACCTCGGCGTACTGCTGGCTGCCACGGGCGAGCACGAAGGCGGGGGCGCCATGGTGCGGCTGGAAGCGGTCGGGATGCGCGCCGCCGAGATCGAGTCCGACGGGCTGACCGGTCATCTGGCGCACGACGGCCTGGGCCGAGCCGGCCGCCTGCGTCACCCAGATCGCCTCGGCCAGGAACAGGCCCTTGGTGTACGACGACTCGCCGAGCAGCGGGTTGCCGTCGATCGTGAACGAGAAGTGGCCGTTGAACGTCTCCTCGAGACCGGCGTCGTAGACGCGCGGCATCAGGGTGCGGGTGGCATCCCAGGCGTCGGCGAAGTGCTCCTCGCTAAACGGCCCCTGCGCGTTCTGGTGCCCGTCCTCGGCGCGCTCGAGATCGTCGATCGCAATCGGCAGCGGGGCGTGGGCGTACGAGCCGATGCCCATGCCCTGCCAGCGCTGGCGGTAATAGACGTCGCGATCCTGATGGCGGATCATCGGTAGCACCGACTCAACGGGACCGCGCTCGAGGCCCTCGATCGGGGCGCCCCACGCGAATACGTGCTCGACGGGCTGCAGCGGAATCGGACGGCCGATCATGGTCTGCAGCTCGGGGCCCCAGAGGCCGCCGGCCACGAGGACCTGGCCGCACTTGACCGTGCCACTCACCGTCTCGACGCCGCGCACGCGACCGCCCTCGATCTGGACGTTCGTGACGCGCGTGCTCTCGAAGAAGCGCACGCCAGCCTGGCGGCACCACTCCTGCAGCGTGTGGCACACGGTGACCGCGCGGCAGAGGCCGTCGCTCTTGACGTGGTAGCCGGCGAGGATCGTGCTCTCGTCGACCAGCGGGCAGAGCTCGACAACCTGCTTGGGCGTGATGATGCTGCCCTCGAGGCCGTACGCCATCGCGGCGTTGCGGCGGCGCTCAAGTTCCTTGGCGCGCGCCGGGGTCGTGGCGACCTCGATGCTGCCGACCTCGGCCCAGGCATCGCGCTCGGGCGTGTTGTAGGTCCGGTACGTCTCGGCAGACCACTGGGCCAGGGTGCAGAGCAGGCGGCTGGTGCCGGTCTGGAAAACCAGACCGGGGGCGTGGTACGACGAGCCACCGGTGTGGCTGAGCGGGCCCTGGTCGATCACGATCACGTTGGTCACGCCGGCCTGGACGAGCTCCCAGGCGGCAGACGTGCCGACGATGCCCGCTCCGATGATGACGACGTCAGCCTTGGCGTCCATTGCTCACGCTCCTTGGGTGGCGCTACCGGCGCCCGTGGGGGTTCGTTCGATCATCCGCTCCAGCTCTGCCTCGAGTCCGCGATCGCCGGTCTCGATGATCTCGAGCGGCAGACGCAGCGTCTGGGCGGCGCGGGCGGCACCCTCGCGCAGGGCGGGGGTGGGGTCCTGGGCGAGCCAGACGACCCGGGTGTACTCGCGGAAGTAGTCGTCGCGCAATTCGGGATGCCGGTCGAGGCCGAGCTCTTGCACGACGAGCCGATCGAAGCCCTTGATCAGTGCGTCGGTGAGCAGGAAGCTGCCGGGCTGGCTGCCGTGGATTTCGGCGATGCGGTCGGGGCCAGCGAAGACGTCGTAGCAGTGGCTGCCGCGCAGGCGCTCGAGGCCGAGGTCTTCGCAGACGCTGTCGAGCGCGCCGTAGGTGCCGCAGTCGGCGTAGGCCACGACGACGCGGTCGTGGTCCTCGGCCAGCTGCTCGGCCAGCTCCTGCACGGCCGGGGCGATGCGATCGGGGCGCTGGTGCAGGAGCGGCGGCAGCGGATGCACCGAGACATCCCAGCCGCGACGCGTACGGATCGCATCGACGTGCTGCGTGAGCACACCACAGGTGATGACGGCAATGTCGCTCACGTGCCTACCGGGAAGGCGAGCTGCTCGATGAAGCGGTCGTTGAAGTCGGTGCGCTCGGACAGCTCGACGTATTCGATCTCGTCGATCAGGGCCGCGCCGGCGTGGCGCTCCTGGATCGAGAGGATCGCCATCTTGGCGCCCTCACCGGCGACGTTGCCGGCGCTGATGATGCGCGGGATCGGCAGCTTCGGCACGAGACCGATGCGAATCGCGCTGGCGGCGGAGAGGTACGACCCGAACGAGCCGGCCAGCAGCACCTGAGCGATGTCGGCCTCGTCGATGCCGAGCTCCTCGATCATCAGACGCCAGCCGGTGGCGATTGCGGCCTTGGCGAACTGGAGCTCGCGCACGTCGCGCTGCGACAGGAAGACGGCGTTCTCGCCGTCGCCGACGTCGCCCTTCCAGTGCAGGACGAAGACGCGCTCGCCGTTGAGGGTAATCAGGTTGGGGGCCAGGCCGGGCAGGCGCTCAGCGGCATCCTCGTCGGTGAGGTACTTGCCGGAGGAATCGAGCATGCCGACACACACCAGCTCGGCGACCGCGTCGACCAAGCCCGAGCCACACATACCGACGGGCTCGGCATCGCCAATGACGCCCAGCTCTATGGCGTCTTCGGTTAGCTTGACGACCTCGATCGCGCCGTCATCAGCACGCATGCCGTGGCGGATTGACGCGGCCTCGAAGGCGGGGCCAGCGGGCGCGGCGGTCGAGACGATGCGGTCCTGGTTGCCGATCGCGATCTCGCAGTTGGTGCCGACGTCGATAAACAGGCGCAGGCGGCGATCGCGATCGAGGCCCGTCGCGAGGATGCCGGCGGTGATGTCGCCACCCACGTAGGCGCCGAGTGAGGGGAAGACGGTGGCGGGCGCGTTCGGGTGGATCGAGATGCCGAGGTCCGAGGCGTGCAGGCCGTCGTAGCCCTCACTGGTCATCACGAACGGCGCGACGCCGAGCGGCTCGGGGTCGATGCCGAGCGCGATCTGCGTCATCGTCGCGTTGCCGGCCAGGACGATCTCGTAGACCTCGTTGCGGTCGATCTCGCCGGCGGCGAGAACCTCCTCGGTCAGCTCCGCGAGCGTCTCGTGGGCGAGGTCGCGCAGCTTGTCGAGCGCGTCGGGGTCCATCATCGTGGCGCTAATCCGGCTGATGACGTCGGCGCCGAACGGCTGCTGCTTGTTGAGCATGCTCTTGACCGCCACCGGGGTGCCGGTCTCGATGTCGAGCAGGTTGGCGACGACCGTGGTGGTACCGAGGTCGTACGCGATCGCGAAGCGACGGCCCGTCGTGTCGCCGGGCTCGACGGCGATCAACTCGCTGTCGGCGATCACCGCGGTGATCTCCCAGTTCGACGACCGCAGCACCTTGCCGATCGTGCGGAGCACGGAGATCGACGTCGTCAGCTCGAGATCGTCCATCGCGTCGAGGACGCGCTGGATGTCGGTGCGCTGGTCGGAGAGCGTCGCCTCCTCGAGCTGGAGGAAGCGCTTGACGATCGAGGGGCGCAGGATCACCTGGCGGCCGACGCCGACGGTCGCGGCCTTCGGCCGGGTCTGCAGCGGCGGCACCTCGATCGACAGATCGCCGGCGGTCTGGATACGGCAGGCCAGACGCCAGCCGTCACGCAGCTCGTCGGGGGAGAAGGCGCGGCTGTCGAGCTTCGACAGGGGCGCCTCGCCCTCGGTGATCTGCACCTTGCACTTGCGGCACGTGCCGTGCCCGCCGCAGGTCGAGTCGATCGCGATGCCGTTCCACGAGGCCGCGTCGAAGACCGTGACGCCACCGGGCACCTTCACGTCGATGCCGCTGGGGGAGAACTGCAGGCGCACGCGAGCAGGGGCTCCCGTGCCCGTGCCCTCCTCTGTCTCCTCCGCGGCGCTCAACGCCCTAGACCTTTGCCGGCGGGCGGTAGTTGCCGATCCAGGTGATGCCGTACTCGTCCTTGCCGAGCATCACGTCGGAGCCGCGGACGGCCTTGACGCACTCCTCGGAGCGAGCATCCATGATCGCGCTCGTCATGCCGGCGCCCGCCGCCATGGCGAGGAACGTGCCGTTGAGCGTGTGGCGGCTCGGCATGCCGAACGACGTGTTCGACGCACCGCAGGTGGTGTTCAGATCGAACTCACCCTTGATGGCCTCGATCGTCTTGAAGAAGTGGTACGCAGACTGCGGCTCGGCACCGATCGGCATGGCGAGCGCGTCGATCACGATGTCCTCCATCGGGATCTCGTACTTGCCGTGCACGATGTCGACGAGGCGCTTGCAGAACTCGAAGCGCTCCTCCCACAGAACCGGGATGCCCTCCTCGCCGTTCGTCAGGCAGATGACCGCCGCGCCGTGCTCCTTGATCAGGGGGAGGACGGCCTCGTAGCGGTCGGCCTCGCACGTGATCGAGTTGACGAGGGCCTTGCCCTTGTACACGCTCAGACCGGCCTCGAGGGCCTCGATCACCGAGGAATCGATGCAGATCGGCAGATCCGTCTTCTCCTGGATCATCGTGATCGCCTGCGCCATCAGCGCGGGCTCGTCGGCCAGCGGCACACCCATGTTGACGTCGAGGATGTGGGCGCCGCCCGCGATCTGCTCGTCAACGTCGATTAGGACCTGCGACAGATCGCCTGCGCGCAGCTGCTCCTGGAAGGCCTTGCGACCGGTCGGGTTGATGCGCTCGCCGATGATGCAAAACGGCTGATCGTCACCAATGGTGACGGTCTTAGACGGCGACGATACGGTCGTGAGCATGCTGCTCCCTCTCGGTTCGGGGCTTGATGCCCAGGTCGTTGCAGAGACGGGCCATAGAGCCGTCCTTGCGGAAGTCGGTCAGGTGGAGGCCACGCACGCCCGGCAGGCTCAGCGCGTGCTGGCACTGCTCGAGGACGAGCTGGTAGGCCTCCTCGGCGGGCGTCTCGGCGTCGGCGACGCGGCTGATGACGTCGGCCGGCACGTCGATGCCGGGCACCGAGTTGTGCATGAACTTGAGCGGGCCGGCGCCCTTGACGGCGACGACGCTCGGCAGGATCGCGCACTTCTCGGCGAAGCCGTTCTCGTGCAGCGCCTTGACGAAGCCCTCGAGACGATCGGGGTGGTAACAGATCTGCAGCTGCAGGAAGCGGGCGCCCGCGAGGATCTTCTTGGCCGCGCGCTGGGCGCGGTAGTCGAGCGGGTGCGTGCCGGCGTTCTCGACCGCGCCGATCACGAGCGGCGGCGGCGTGCCGACGGAGCGGCCCGACAGATAGCGGCCCTCCTTGAGCGAGTTGGCCAAGCGGATCAGCTGCGGTCCGTCGAGGTCGAAGACGCGACGCGCCTCGGACTCGTCGCCGGCCGTCACGTCATCGCCCGTCAGGCAGCAGATGTTCTCCACGCCATGCAGGGCCGCGCCCATGATGTCGGCCTGCTGCGCGATGCGGTTCTTGTCGCGGCAGACGACTTGCAGGATCGGCTCGACGCCGACGCGCTGCATGGCGATCGCCATCGCGACGTTGCTGGCGTGCGCGTGCGCCGCCGTGTTGTCCGTCGCGTTCATCGCGTCGCACCACGGAGCCAGCTCCTGGAGCTTGGCCTCGTAGTCGGCGAGGGTGCCGCCGTCGATCACGGGCGCCTCGCCCGTGATGATCAGCTCATCGCCGCGATCGAGCAGTTCGCCGAGCCGCGACACGCTACGCCTCGACCTCGACCTCGGCCGCGGGGGCCTCGGGCTCGGGAGTCCAGCCGGGCGGGGTCTCCTTGTCACGGCCGCTCATCGCGTTCTTCCACGACGAGTCGCCCTTGAGGCGATTGTCGACCGGCGGGCGCAGATTGTTGAAGTGCTCGCGCCAGGCTTCAGGCATGAGGGGGAGGGTGCGCGAACGCTCCTCTGCCTTCACCCAGACGCAACGCATTTCGGGCTTGACCTCGCAGTGTCCGTCTTCCCGCACGCCGCCGCAGGGGCCGTTGCGCAGGGTCTTCGGACAGGTCATCGGGCACGTCATGCCGGTGTCGTGCAGCACGCACTGGCCGCACATCTTGCAATCCCAGATCGGCTTCTTGATGACGTGCTCGATGGCGGAGATCAGGCCCATGGTTCTGCCCTACGCCTTGGCCGCAGCGCGCTGCTTGGCGATCAGTTCCTTCGACAGCTTCACGGCTGCCGAGGCATCCGCGGCGTAGCCATCGGCGGCAACCGCGTCGGCGTACTCCTGCGTAACCGGGGCGCCACCGACGAGGATGATGACCTTGTCGCGCAGGCCGGCCTTCTCGAGCGCGTTGATGTTCGCCTTGAACATCGGCATCGTGGTCGTCAGGAAGGCGCTCATGCCGAGGATGTCGGGCTGATGCTCCTCGATCGCCGCGACGAACTTCTCGGGAGCGACCTGCACGCCGAGGTCGATGACCTCGAAGCCGGCGCCCTCGAGCATGATGTTGACGAGGTTCTTGCCGATGTCATGGACGTCGCCCTTGACGGTGCCCATCACGAACTTGCCGATGGTCTCCGTGCCCTTGGCGGCGAGCAGCGGGCGCAGCACCTCGAGGGCACCGGCCATCGCCTTGCCGGCGATCAGCATCTCCGGGACGAACCAGTCGCCGCGCTCGAAGCGCGCGCCGACCTCTTCGAGGCTCGGGATCAGAGCGTCGAACAGCAGCGTGTCCGGCTCCATGCCCATCTCGAGGCCCTGGTTGGTCAACTCGATCACGGCGGGGCCGTTACCGACCATCGTCTCGTCATAGAGCTTCTGGAGTAGTTCTTCGCTGGTCATGCCGCACCCTCCTCAAGGTGTTGGTGGCTGAGTCGTGCTTCGAGCTCGCCCGCGCTGCGGACGAGCAGTTCGCCGATCTGGGAGTATCGGTCGGGTGTGATCCGCATGCTGGGGCCGGCGATCGCGATGCCGGCAACAACCCGGCGGTCGGCGCCGCGAATGGGCGCGCCGATGGCGATCAGCCCGGACTCGATCTCCTCGATGGAGATGCCGTAGCCGCGCTGGCGCGTGGCCTCCAGGTCGCGGACGAGGTCCGCGCGGATGGTCAGGGTCTTGGGGGTCAACTGCTCGAGCGCACCGCTGGGCAGTGCGATCGCGCCGAACGCGAGCATGGCCTTGCCGACGCCGGAGGCGTGAAACGGGACGGTGCGTCCCATCCAGTTCGTCGAGCCGAGGATGTACGCGCCCTCGGCCTGAGCGATCTGGTCGACGCCGCGCGCGGTCGGGACCGACAGCGTGGTGGTCTCGCCGGTGACCGACGCGACGCTCTCGAGCACGTCTTGCGCAATCTCCGATAGCTGGGGGTCGATGCGGGCGCGACGCACGTAGGCGTCGATCGCGGGGCCGGCCTGAAGGCTGCCGTCATCGAGGTCGCGTTGCAGGAGGCCGTGGCGCTCGAGCGCGCCGACGAGACGCGACGTCGTGCTCTTCGGCAGGTTGGCCGCATCGCTCAATGCGCCCACCGTCATCTTGCCTTCGCCCTCGAGGACGTAGGTCAGAATCGAGGCAGCGCGATCGATCGCTTGGGTGCCGGTGGGTGCGGTAAGTGCTTCCATGATGTGGAACTTGCGTTTCGGATGGTGAGTGTACGAGAATGTCCCCACGCGCGTCAAGCAGATCGCGCCACCGCCTGGAGGACACCTGATGTTCGTCAACAAGCAGCCCCGATACGAAATCCTCTCCGAGGACGCGATGGCCACGCTCGACAAGGGCTGGAAGCGCCTCGTCTCCGAGATCGGCATCGAGTTCGCGAGCCCCTGGGCGACCGAACTGCTCGCCGCCGCCGGCCAGAAGGTCGACGGGATCAACGTCAAGTTCGACCCCGAGTGGGTGCTCGAGCAGGTCGCCAAGGCGCCCGCCCAGTTCGACGTCCACGCACGCAATCCGGAGAACAGCGTCGTCATCGGCGGCGACAACATGGTCTTCGCCAGCGCGTACGGTCCGCCGTTCGCCCGCCGTGGTGCGCTCCGCAAGGAAGGCACGCTCAACGACTACCGCGACTTTCTCAAGTTGTCGCAGTCGTTCTCGCTGCTCGACTCGGCCGGCAGCGTCGTCGTCGAGCCGAACGACGCGCCGCTCGACTCGCGCCACCTCGACATGCAGTTCGCCCTCGAGACGCTGACCGACAAGATCCACATGGGTAACGTCTCGCGCCCCTCCAATGCGGAGGACAGCCTCAACATGGCCGGCATCGTCTTCGGCGGCCGCGAACAGCTCGAGACGAAGCCCGTGATGATCTCGCTGCTCAACTGCAACTCGCCGATGCACTGGGACTCGGGCATGCTTAACTCGATGCAGGTGTACGTGAAGGCGAACCAGCCGGTGCTGCTGACGCCGTTCCTGATCATGGGTGCGATGTCGCCGGTCTCGATTCCGGCCGCGCTCGCGCAGCTGATGGCGGAGGCCTTCACCGGCATCGCTCTCGCGCAGCTCGTGCGCCCCGGCTGCCCGGTGATCCTCGGCTCGTTCCTGACGAACGCCAACATGCAGTCGGGCTCGACGTGCATGGGCACGCCGGAGTCAGCGATCGGCCTCTTCGCGATCGGCCAGATCGCACGCAAGTACAACCTGCCGTTCCGCTCCGGCGGCGCCTTCACCTCGAGCCAGTCGGTTGACGCGCAGGCCGGCTACGAGGCACTGATGACGATGATGCCGACCTTCCTGGCCGGCACGAACTACGTCCTGCACTCGGGCGGTTGGCTCGAGAGCGGCCTCGTCTCGTCGTTCGAGAAGTTCATCGTCGACATGGAGATCCTGGGCATGCTCCAGGCCACCTTCACGCCGCTCGAGTTCAACGAGGAGTCGCTCGCCTTCGGCGCGCACGAGGAGGTGATGTCCTCCACGGACAGCCGCCACTTCCTCGGCACGGCGCACACGATGGAGAACTTCCGCACCTGCTTCTACCGTCCGCTGCTGTCTTCCTCCGATGCCTTCGAGCGCTGGGAGAAGAACGGCTGCAAGGACGCCGCCGAGCGCGCGGGCGAGATCGCCGCGCAAAAGCTCGAGGAGTACGTCGAGCCGGAGCTGGATCCCGCGATCCGCGAGGAGCTCGAGGAGTACGTCGTTCGCCGTCGCGCCGAGCTCGGCGACTAGCCCTTTCCTCTCCACCCGCGCGGGGCGACGGTGCCGCGCGGTTTTTCTCCTCTCCTCGGAAGGCGGGTGTCTCGGCCAGCAGGCTGAGGCACCCGCCTTCTGCGTTGCGTCGCCGTGGTGGCACGAGGGGGCTCTGCCACGAGCAGGAGACATTTCACCGATACTGCGCAGGTGACGCAGTCTCCACACGTTGCCACCTCCATGCTCGCCGCTAGCGCGCGCCGCTCGGTCGATGCCGACTCGAAGTCGGCCGAGGCGTACCGCGCGATCAAGGACATGATCGTCTCGCTCGAACTACCGCCGGCCGCCCTACTGGATGAGCGCGGTCTGGCCGAGCGCCTCGACGTCGGTCTCACCCCGGTGCGTCAGGCGCTGCGACGGCTGGAGTGGGAGAGCCTCGTCGTGATCCTGCCGCGCCGCGGCACCTTGGTGGCCGACCTCAACGACAGCGACCTCGGCCGCATCTACGAGTTGCGCTCTGTGCTCGAACCGCAGGCGGCAGAGCTCGCCGCCGAGCGCGGCTCGGAGGAGCAGCGCGCCGCGCTCGCAGCCGTGATCGCCGCGATGCACGCGGAGCTTGCACGGAAGACGCCCGACCGCCGCGCGCTGATCGCCCTCGATCGAGACCTGCACCGCCAGATCTGGGCGATGGCCGGCAACGACATGCTCGAGCAGACGCTCGAGTGGTTGTTCTCCCACGTGCTGCGCCGCTGGAACGTCTCGATCGACCGCAACGAGTCGCTCGGCTCTGTCATGCAGATGCACGAGGAGCTCGCCGACGCGATCATCGCCGGCAACGCCAAGCAGGCGCGCGCCGTGATGGTCCGGCATGTCGCGGGCTTCCAAGCCTCACTGACCTCCTGAACGACATTTTGGGCCCGGCCCCAAAATGTCGTTTAGGGCGCTAGGCGCGCCGCAGACGGGATCGTCCGCGGCTCGTCGTGCAGCAGCCAGTCGCGTACCAGCGCGCCGGCGGCCGGGCCCGACTGGATGCCACCGCCGCCGAAGCCGACCGCGTCGATCACGCCCTCGGTCTCGCGGCGCCAGCCAATCGACGGCTCGAGCGACGGGCGGCAGGGGTAGAGACCGGACCAGCCCTCGCCGAACGACATCCCGTCGGCCAGGCCGGGGAAGCGCAGCGCGAGCTGCTCGGCGAGCTCCTCCTGCCAGTCCTGGGTGACGCCGCGCGGGTAGTCATCGGGATCGCTGTCGGGATCGAGCAGCTCCTCGGAGTGCAGGCCGCAGATCAGTCTGTTGGCCGCCTCGTACCGCACGTAGGCGCCGAGGCGATTGACGCCGGGGATGTAGTTCATCGTGAACGGGTGCACGTAGTCGAGCGGGGTGGCGAGGTGCACCTGGGTGGCGCTGCGCCGCTGCGGCGAGACGTCGCACGACAGACCAAGCAGTGCGGCCACGTGTGCCGCCCACGGGCCGGCGGCATTCACGACCACGTCGGCGCTGCGCGGGCCGTCGCTCGTCGCGAGCTGCCAGACGCCATCGCGTCGCTCAGCTGCGGTCACGACGCAGCGCGTCGTCAGCCGAGCTCCAGCGGCGACGGCACGCTCGCCAAAGGCCAGCGTCGCCTGGTGTGGATCCACGTACCCATCGCTGGGGCACCAGAGCGCGCCACGGACATCGTCGACCCGCAGGGCAGGGGCGAGGGCGGCGAGCTCGTCGACCGCCAGCACGCGGGCGTCCTCGACGCCGAGCGAGCGCTGGTGTTCCACGCTCGCGGCGAACAGTGCGATGTCGTCGTCGGAATACCCGAGGCGCGCGTAGCCCGACCGCACGAAGCCAATCTCGGCTTCGGTCGCCAGCTGGTCGAAAGCGCGGCGGGCAAAGACGCGCAAGTCGATCCATAGCGAGTCGGTGTACTGCGACTCGACGACACCGACGGCGAGGCCCGACGAGCCGGCCGCCAGCTGGTCGCGCTCGAGCACCTCGACGTCGATGCCGGCGGGCGCGAGGGCGTCGGCGATGCAACAGCCGATGATGCCGCCGCCGATGACAATCACGCGAGTCATGGTCACAGCGTAGGACGTCGCACGCCGCCGGCGGGTAAACCACAGCGTCACCATTTCCACGCCGAATGACCACTAGGCGTCGCGTAAACTTTCTTCAGCACGTCCCCGCCGCTCCCCCACAGAGGCCCCCTTGCGCGACGCAGTCCTGTTCGACATCCATGGCAACATCGACGCGCTGGCCGCCGTGCTGAGCGATGCGGCCGATGCCGGGTGTGACGGCCTGCTGCTGGGTGGCGACTACGCGTACATGGGACCGGCACCGGACGATTGCGTGGATCTTCTGCGCGAGCATCCCGGCCGCGTTGTTGCGATCCGCGGCAACACGGACCGAATGATCGCGAACGGCGACGACGCCATCGCAGAGTGGGCTGCCGATCGCCTCGGCGACGAGCGCGTCAGCTGGCTCGGCGGCCTTCAGACCGCGCGCGTCCTGCCCGAGCACGACGCTGTGATCGTCCACGCCGTACCCGGCGACGACGAGTGGCGCCTCACACCCGACACGCCCGACGAGCTTGCCGAGGCGCGTACCGTCGACGTCGACCACGCCACGATGCTGTGTGGCCACGTGCACCTGCAGTACTCGCGCAAGGTGGGTGCGGTCGAGGTCGTCAACCCCGGCTCGGTCGGCTTTCCGTTCGATGGCGACCAGCGCGCGGCGTGGGCGATCATCGACGACGGCGAGGTCGAGCTGCAGCGCACCGCCTACGACGTAGAGCGCGCGCTGGCGCGCCTGGCCGGCCTCGCCTCGCATCCCGAGCGAGCACTAGCCGAGCGCCGGCTGCAGACCGCCCGCTCCTGAGTCCGTCGGGCATCATGGGAGCGTGATCTCCCTGCCGAATAGCGACACCTTCACGTCGGGCGGTGTCAACTGGCTCGCCATGGGCATCGTGATCGTGCTCGCCATCCTCGGCGCGATCCTGATCCCGCGCCTGACCGTCGCGCTGATGTCGCGGCGCCTGCGTGGCCGCCGGTCGACCGATGTCGACGAGCACCGCCGTGCCAAGCGTGCCGACACCACCGTCGCCGTCGTGCAGTCGCTCTCGCGCTATGCCGCGATCGTTGTGGGCATCCTCGGCGTCTTCGCCTTTGGTTTCACCGGGGCCGGCTCGACCGTGCTCGGCGTGTCGCTGTTGATCGCGATCGTCGGCTTCGCCGCCCAGAGCGTGCTGCGCGACGTGATCGCCGGCACGATGGTCGTGGCCGAGCGCTGGTTCGACGTCGGCGACGCCATCACGATCGAGCCGTGGGCGATGAGCGGCATCGTCGAGGCGATCACGCTCCGCAGCGTCAAATTGCGTGGCCTCGGCGGCGAGACGATGCGCATCCACAACCAGCACATGTACGGCGTGCGCGTCGCGCGCAACGGCATCCGCGAGCTGGCGATCGAGATGTACGTCTCCGATGCCGACAAGGGCCGCGAGCTCTTCCGCCGCCTCTCCGAATTGCTGCCGTCGGGCCCGATGCATCTGCTGTCCACGGCCCTGCAGGTCACCGAGGAGCAGCAGATCGGCAATCTCACCCGCCTGGCCGCCGAAGGCTCCGTACCGCCCGGACGCGAGTGGATGCTCGAGTCGTTCGCGATCAATCTGCTCAAAGAACTCGATACGGAAGGCGTGATCAAACACGGCCCCGTCTCGTACTTCGCCGATGCCGTCGCCGAGCAGCGCTTCTCGCGCAGTGTCGCGCCGCAGCTCGATATCGACCAGTAGGGGCTAGACCACGCCGGCGTGGGGCACGACGCGCTCCTCAAGGAGCGTGATCAGCCGCGTGCGCGGTGAGTACCGCATCACGCACAGCTGCGCCTGGCCGCTGATGATCGCCGAGCGCAGCGACGGGCACTCCGTGATCAGGGCCTGCGCTGTGACCCGGGCGTTCACGTCGATCGCGTTGTCGAGATCTGCAGCACCGCCGGCGCGATAGAGGCCGGCCGCCAGCGCACCGGTGAGGGGCGCCAGCGCGAGGTTCGGAGGCACACCGGTCGTGTACTCCTCGTAGGCCGCGTGCACTGCCCGGCAGTCCTCGTGTGCCAGCACGATCGCGAGCCGCGTGTTGAGCGCCGTCATGGCGAAGCCGAGGGCTGAGGCGACGGGAATGTCGACGTACTGCCCCGGCAGGCGCACGGTGAAGATCGCGCCGGCGGCGGCACCGAGCATGGCTGCGGGCGGGACGCGCGCGTCCGAGCAGCCGATCACAGCGACCGGGGGGAGGTGCTCCAGCGGGTCCTCGGGCGCGCCGAGGAGATCGCGCTCAGTCGATCCCCCCGCCCAGCGACGATTGCCCTCGAGAACGCGCTCCAGCAGCTCGGGTGCGGTCAGCTCCGACATGGCAGCCAGCGTACCCGTCTCATCCACCGACGCGGTGTCGGCTTGGTGACTGCCTCAGTCGAGCCAGTCGAGGTACACGGACTGGTCGCGGCGATCCGCGATGCCCATGTTCACGACCTGGTTGGCGATCTTCCCGTCCTTGTCGATCAGGAAGGTGCCACGCATGCACGTGCCCCAGTCATTGTCGAAGACGCCGTACGCCTTCGAGACCTCGCCGTGCGGCCAGAAGTCGGCTAGGAAGCGGCCGTTGGCCTTCAGGTGATCCTTGTAGGACTGGCGGATCGGCCACGCGTCGCAGGCCACGTTGAGGATCTCGAGGTCGTCGCGCTCAAGCTTCGACTCGTCGCGGAGCTCGCAGATCTCGCCCTCGCAGATCTCCGTGTAGGAGAAGGGGTGGAAAAACAGCAGCACGTTCTTCTTGCCGCGGTAGTCGCTCAGGGTGACGCTCGTGTCGAACGTCTCCTGCAGGGTGAAGTCGGGGGCGATATCGCCGATCTCGGGCACGTCAGATCTCCTCAGGACGCGGGGGTGTGTTGGATGGTTCGCGCTGCGCGCGCAAATCGCCGAGTATCTCGCTCAACCGTGCCTCGAAGCCCATCGCGGTCGGCTCGTAGAAGCGCAGGTGGGCGAGATCCTCGGGCAGGTGCCGCTGGTTGGCGACGAAGCCGCCGGCGGTGTGCGGGTACTGGTAGCCGACGCCGCGCCCGAGCGCCTTGGCGCCGGAGTGCGAGCCGTCGCGCAGGTGGTCGGGCGGCAGGCGCGTGCCGTACTCGCGCACGGCGGCGCGCGCCGCATCGCCGGCCGCGTAGGCGGCATTCGACTTCGGAGCGAGCGCGAGGTACGTGACGCACTGGGCGAGCGGGATGCGGCCCTCGGGCATGCCGATCTCCTGAATCGCCTGCGCCGTCGAGACGGCGAGGGGGAGGGCGCGTGGGTCGGCGTTGCCGACGTCCTCGCTGGCGAAAACGATCAGGCGGCGCGCGACGTAACGAGGATCCTCGCCGCCTTCGAGCATCGTGTGCAGCCACCACAGCGCGGCGTCGGGGTCGGAGCCGCGCATGCTCTTGATGAAGGCACTGATCGCGTCGTAGTGGAGGTCGCCCTCGCGGTCGTAGCGGATCGGGATGCGGCCGACCTGTGCGACCAGCTCCTCGGTGACCACGGTGGCGTCGTCCGGGCGGGCGGCGGCCGCCGCCTCGAGCAGGGCGAGCGTGGCCCGGCCATCGCCACCGGCCGCGCGGGCGATCGCGTCGCGGGCGTCGGCGTCGACCGTCACGCCGAGCGCCTCGGCGCCGCGGTCGACCATGCGGCCGAGGTCCTCGGGCTGAAGGGCGACGAGCTCGTAGAGGGTGCAGCGCGACAGCAGCGCAGAGATGACACCCACGTGCGGGCTCTCCGTCGTGGCGCCGATCAGGATCAGGAGCCCCGACTCGACGAGCGGCAGCAGGCTGTCCTGCTGGGCCTTCGTAAAGCGGTGGATCTCGTCGAGGAAAAGGATCGTGCGGCGTCCGTCACCGGCGAGGCGATCACGGGCGCGCTCGGTGACCGCACGGACGTCGGCCTTGCCGGCATCGACGGCCGACAGCTCCTCGAACGACGAGCCCGTGCGCTGCGCGACGATGCGGGCGATCGTCGTCTTGCCCGTGCCCGGCGGCCCGAACAGGATCATCGAGCCGATCCGATCCTCCTCGATCGCGCGGCGCAGCGGCCGGCCGGGGCCGATCAGTGCCTCCTGGCCGACCATCAACTCGAGGTCGTCGGGCCGCAGGCGCTCGGGCAGCGGTGCAACCGCGCGGCGGCGATCGTCGGCGGCGGTAGAGAACAGGTCGCTCACGGTCTGCAGCCTAGTCGGCGGGGCGTCCCCGCCAGAGCGTGCACGCCTCGGGTAGGCTGCGGAGCAATGACCGATATGCAGGCGATGTGGCTCGGGCTCGGCGCGGCGATGATCATCCCGTTTGCGATCCTCGGTGCGGCGCTGCGTCCGTTCTGGCTGCCGCTCACCTTCGCGGTCGCCGGTTCGTTGATCTGGATCCCAGGCCTCGGTTTCAGCGCGTGGATCGCCGGCGCGGCGGGCTCGCTGATCGGCTGTTTCATCGGCATTCCCATCCGTCGCGGCCTGCTCGCGTTCCGCGCGCGCCGCATCGCTAACCGCACCCAGGTATCCCCCGGAGGACCCTCGTGACCGATCTCGTCGACCGCTCAATCAACACCATCCGCACGCTCGCGATGGATGGCGTGCAGAAGGCGAATTCGGGTCATCCGGGCACCGCGATGGTGCTGGCGCCGGTCGCGTATCTCTACTTCAACGAGTACATGCAATACGACCCGCAGCAGCCGCACTGGGCCGGCCGCGACCGTTTCGTGCTCTCGCCGGGCCACGCCTGCATGCTCCAGTACGCCACGCTGCACCTGACGGGCTACGACGTCTCGCTCGAGGACCTCAAGCAGTTCCGCCAGTGGGGCTCGCTGACGCCGGGCCACCCGGAGCTCGGCCACACGCCGGGCATCGAGGTCACGACCGGGCCGCTCGGCCAGGGAGTCGGCAACATGGTCGGTTTCGCGCTCGCCGAGCGCATGCTCGCCGCGCGCTACAACCGCCCGGGCCACGAGATCATCGACCACCGCGTGTTCGGCATCTGCTCCGATGGCGACCTAATGGAGGGTGTGGCCCAGGAGGCCGCTTCGCTCGGTGGGCACCTCAAGCTCGGCAAGCTCACGATGATCTACGACGACAACCGGATCACGATCGAGGGCGACACCGGCCTGGCCTTCACCGAGGACATGCCGAAGCGCTTCGAGGCACTTGGTTGGCACGCGCAGCGCCTCGAGGACGGTTGGACGCTCGACGACGTGCGCGCCGCGATCAACGCGGCCGAGCAGGACGACCGCCCGTCGATCATCGTGCTGCGCACGCACATCGCGCCCGGTGCCCCGAACAAGCAGGACACCGCCGAAGCTCATGGCGCGCCGCTTGGCGATGAGGAGATCAAGCTCACGAAGGCCAACTACGGCTGGCCCGAGAACGAGCAGTTCCTCGTGCCCGACGACGTCGCTGCGCACATGGACCATAAGGCGCGTGGCGTCGAGGCCCGCGAGGCCTGGGAGGCCAAGTTCGAGGCCTACCGCGCTGCGCACCCCGAGCTCGCTGCCGAGCTCGAGCGCGCGCTCGCCGGCGACCTGCCCGAGGGCTGGGACGCGCAGCTGCCCGTCTTCGAGCCCGACGCCAAGGGCCTGGCGACCCGCTCGTCGAGCGGCAAGGTCATCCAGGGCCTGGCTGCCGGTATCCCCGAGTTCGTCGGCGGCTCCGCCGACCTCGCGCCGTCGAACAACACGCACATCAACGACGGTCTGAGCGTCTCTGACCGCGACTACGCTGGCCGCAACCTGCACTTCGGTATCCGCGAGCACGGCATGGGCGCAATCCTCAACGCGATGAACGTGCACGGTGGCCTGCGGGTCTTCGGCGCCACGTTCCTCGTGTTCTCCGACTACATGCGCGGCGCCGTGCGCGTCGCCGCGCTGTCGAAGACGCCGGTTACGTACGTCTGGACACACGACTCGGTCTGGGTTGGCGAGGACGGCCCGACGCATCAGCCGATCGAGCACGTGATGTCGCTGCGTCTGATCCCGAACCTCACGGTGATCCGCCCCGGCGATGCCAACGAGGTGCGCGAGGCGTGGAAGGCCGCAGTGCTTAACCGCACGGGTCCGACGGCGCTGATCCTGACGCGCCAGAACCTGCCGACGGTTGACCGCACGGTCTTTGCTCCGGCCGAGGAACTCCACAAGGGTGCCTACGTTCTGATCGACGCCGACGGCGGCGCGCCCGACACGATCATCATCGCCACGGGTTCCGAGGTGCATGACGCCGTCGCCGCGCGCGAGACGCTGCAGGCCGAGGGCCTCAAGGTCCGCGTCGTGTCGATGCCGTGCTGGGAGCTCTTCGAGCAGCAGGACGCGGCGTACCGCGAGTCGGTTCTGCCGAAGGCGATTACGCGTCGCGTCAGCTTCGAGGCCGGCACGACGCACGGCTGGGAGCGCTGGGTCGGCGACGCCGGCATCAGCGTCGGCATCGACCATTACGGTGCGTCGGCACCGGGCGGCACCGTCGCGAAGGAGTTCGGCCTCACCGCCGACGCCGTCGTCGCGGCAGTCCGTGCGCTGGGTTAACGCTCCGGCGGATCTTGTGCCACGATACCGGCAGAACTTCGGAGGAACACCGCATGTCCGATCACGCTGATCATCACCACGCCGCCCCGGCTAAGCCCAACGCCACGACGACGATGGGCATCGCCCTGTTCATTGGGATGATCACCATTATCGTCACGCTCGTCGGTGCCATCCGCGGTTCGGACGCGATCCTGACGATCGGCCTGATCACCGGTATCGCTTCGATCGCAGTTGCCGTCCTCGCGGTCCTGATCGGCAAGAAGAAGGGCTCCACGACGCGCGGCTTCCTTGTCTCCGTCGTGCTCGGCCTCAGCGGCATCGCTATGTGGGCGCTCGTCACCAACGTCTAACGACGTTCGGCGCGGCTAGCTGCAGGGTTGGAGGCCGGCACAGCCGGTGACGGTTCGGCGCGTTCGCGCGCGGGCCGGCGCGGTTGCGTGTTGCCGCCATGTGGCTGCGCGCGCGACCGTGGACGAACCACGCGCTGTGTGACACGATTGTAGTCACCATGATCGTCGAATCTGTGCGCACTGTGAAAGCCCGCTTCTCCGAATTCCTCGACCGCGTCGTGCTTGAGCGCGAGCAGGTGACCATCACGCGCAACGGGCGGCCTGAGGCCGTGCTGCTGAGCATGTCCGAGTACCGAGGGCTGCACGCGACGATCGAGCTGCTCTCGGACCCCGAGGCAATGGCAGCACTCGAGCGCGGGCGGCGCGACTTTGCCGAGGGGCGCTTCATCGATGAAGAGGGCATCGAGGCGCTTCGCGTCGAGATCGAAGCTCGTGGCAAAGGTGAGCGTCGAGACGATCAAGCGTGACGGGGCGCTACCGCGTTCACATGTCATCCGACGCGCAGCGTGTCGTGCGCACGGAGTTGCCTCAGGATGTTGCGATCGGTGTCTTCGCGCTGGCACAACGAACCCTGGCCGTTGATCCGCGTTCGTGCGGGGAGCCGTTGCCCGGGATCTACGATGGCCTTTGGGCGATCGAGCGGAGCGAGTACGTGTTGCACTACGAGATCGACGAGACGGATCGCGCTGTTCGCATCGTCATGATCAGGCCCTTGCCGGGGAGTCGCCTGGTCTAGGCGCGCACGCTGATCTCGCTCGCCGTGGCGAGCGCGAGCGTGCACGCCGCACCGGCGGCGGTCAGCGTGATCACGCCGGCCAGTTCGTCGACGGCGTCGATGCGCACGGCCGCGCCCGGGGTGAGACCCCGCTCGGCGAGGTACTGCAGCAGCCGCGGGTCGCGGTCGGAGACGCGCAGGATCTCGACGCTGGTGCCGGCGGGCGCGTCGGTGAGGCGCTGCCACGGGTCGGATGGCACCGTGCCGTCGCGTGCCGGGATCGGATCGCCGTGCGGATCGCGGACGGGGTGATCGAGCGCGGCGGCGATGCGATCCTCGAGAACCTCGGAGATGACGTGCTCGAGACGATCGGCCTCGGCGTGGACGTCCTCCCACGACATGCCGAGCTGCTCGACGAGGTAGAGCTCGAGTAGGCGATGGTGACGCAGCACCTCGAGCGCCACCTGCTCGCCCTTCGGCGTCAACACGACGCCGCGGTAGGGCTCGTGCTCGACCAGGTGGTACTGGTCGAGCTTCTTCATCATCCCGGTCACCGATGCGGTCGAGACCTCGAGGCGATCGCTGATCGCCTGCGTCTGCACGGCACCGCCACCGTTCTCCTCAGCGATCTGGTGGATCGTCTTGAGGTAGTCCTCCATGGCCGAACTGATAGCCGGCGTGCGAGCGCTCATTCCGCAAGCCTACTCGTGTGGTGCGCAGCAGAGGCGGCGCACGGCCTCGATGCGGGGTGCGATCGACAAGGCATCGATCCACTCATCGGGCCCGTGATCGCCACCACCGATCGGACCCAGACCATCGATGGTCGGCACGCCGATGCTCGAGGCCCACGAGCCGTCGGACGCACCGGCCGCGATCGTCTCGCGCGCCACGGCGCCGACGGCCTCGAGCACGGCCAGTGCTCTGGCCGCAAACGGGCCGGCATGGTCGAGCGGCGGAAACCCGGGATCGTCGGAGCGCCGCAGCGTGATGCCGTCGTGCGCAGCAAACTGGCCGACGCGATCCACCGCCCACTGCAGGTCCTCGTTGGTGTGCGCGCGCAGGTCGACGGTAGCGGTGGCGCGGCCCGGCACGGTGTTCTTGCCGACCCCAGCGTGCAGCTGGGTGATCGTGGCCTGCATCCCCGGGCGGGCGTCATGGATCTCGTCCTCGATGCGCATACCCTCGCGCGCCAGCGCCATCAGGGCCGAGCGTCCCGTGTCGCGCTCGGTGCCGGCGTGTGCGTCGCGGCCCTCGGCCTCGAGCGTCAACCACGTGCAGGCCATCCGCGTGGTCACGATCGCGCCGTCGGCACGGCCGCACTCCAGGCAGATCGCCTGCGTGGCACCGCGCCAGTCGTCGAGACACGACGGCTCAACCGAGCGGGCCTCCTCGTCGGGCACGATCCAGAGCTCCACGCGGCCGTGCGTGGGGGAGGGGTCTCGAGCCAGCTCGGCCAGCGCAAAGAGTCCGACCAGCAGGCCGCCCTTCATGTCGGCCACGCCCGGGCCGAGCAGCGTGTCGCCGCGGCGCTCGACGGGACGAGCCGCGGCAGTGCCGACCGGATAGACGGTGTCGTGATGGCCGATCAGGAGCGTGCGCTCGTTGCCCGGGCCCTGCGTGGAGAGCACCACCAGCGGGCCATCAGCGGTGTCGCGCACTTCGGCTGCGAGCCCGTCGGCCTGCGCCCACTCCACGAGCAGCGCGGCGGAGCGAGCAAGGCCAGCGAGATCGCCGGTGGGGGAGTCGACCGCGCAGAGCGTGGTCAGCCGCTCGACGAACCCGGCCGGCGGTTCCACCTCAGACCTCGACCACCCGCACGGGCTCTTCGTCCGCAACGGTCACGACGTCGCCGTCGCGCAGGGTGCGCCCGCGGCGCGTATCGACCTCATCGTTGACGAGCACGACGCCCTCGGCCAGCAGCGCCTTGGCGTCGCCGCCCGTGTCAACGAGCCCGGCGAACTTCATCAGCTGCCCGAGGTCGATACCCCCGGCGCGCACCTCGACGTCGCGCACGCTTACGCCGACGCGCAGGTGGAGCAGCCGCCGGCGGAGGCGGTGGTGCCGTCGCCGTCCTCTTCGCCTTCCTTCAGCTGGAAGGACGAGCCACAGCCGCAGCCAGACTCGGTGTTCGGGTTCGTGATCGAGAAGCCCGTGCCGTTGAGGCCGTCGACGAAATCGATGTCGGCACCGATCAGGTACGGCATCGAGAACGGATCGATCAGGACCTTGACGCCGTGTGCCTCGACTACCTCGTCGCCGTCCTGTGGGCCCGTATCGAAGCCGAGGGCGTACTGGAAGCCGGAGCAGCCACCGCCCTGAACCGCCACGCGCAGCGCGGTCAGCTCGGCGTCGTCCTCGGCGGCGAGGAACTCGCGCACCTTGTCGGCGGCCTTCTCGGTGATGTTGATCTGCAGTTGCGTGCTCATAACGTGCCTCGAAGCGTATCGGATGGCAGGGCCGAAGGCGGCCCCATCACCCTTGACAACGCCGATTCGTCACCGGGCATTCCCAAGGGTGGTTTGTGACATGCCTACCGAGCATATTCGAACCCGCCGGAACCGTTGTGCCAAGCGGGTTTGCGGCATTCCGCACACAGTCGACAGTGGGGTGTTTGTAGCGCGCCGCGTGTGCCTGCTACGGTAGCCCGAGCCGTTGGCATGGGGCGACGGCGCGACCCTGGGGGTGAGCGTGCTCGGAGACTGGGCCTCCTATCTCGTGTACCTGGTGTTTTCGGCGGCTATCGCCGGAAGTCTCCTGGCGGGGTCCCTGCTGTGGTCGCGCGCCTTCCATCGGAACCTGCGCACCGGCCGGCAGAAGTCCCGCGTCTTCGAGTCCGGCGTCTCGGCTGGCGACTTCAAGCCGTCGAACTTCTCCGTCAACTATTACCTCACCGCGATGCTCTTCATCGTGTTCGACATCGAAATCGTCTTCTTGTACCCGATTGCCGTGAACCTCGACATGCTCGGCCACTTCGGTTTCATCGAGCTCCTCGTCTTCGTCGCGATCCTCGCGGTCGGCTACATCTACATCTGGCGCAAGGGAGCCCTCGAATGGCACTAAGGCCTGACGAACCGCACGATCGCCCCGTTGCTGCGCCGGCCTCCCTGGCCGCGCCGAGCGGTACCGTCGTAATCCCGCCTGCGCAGGTGCGCCGGTCGCTGCGCTCGACCGATCTCGACCAGGTCGTCATGACGACGTCGATCGAGAAGATCTTCAAGATGGCGACCGCCAACTCGATGTGGCCGTTCGGCTTCGGCCTTGCGTGCTGCGCGATGGAGATGATCGCGATGATCTCCTCGGCGCGGTACGACGTTGCCCGCTTCGGCTCAGAGGTCGTGCGCGCCACGCCGCGCCAGTCCGACCTGATGATCGTCTCCGGTCGCGTCTCGCACAAGATGGCCGAGCCGATCCGCCAGCTCTACGAACAGATGCTCGAGCCCAAGTACGTCATGGCGATGGGCGCGTGTTCGTCAACCGGCGGCATGTTCTCGAACTACGCCGTGCTCCAGGGCGTCGACAAGATCGTCCCCGTCGACGTCTACGTGCCGGGCTGCCCGCCGCGGCCGGAGGCCGTGATGGAGGGGCTGATGGTCCTGCAGGAGCGCATCAAGTCCGGTATCCCCTCTGCCTCGCAGCAGCAGGAGACCCAGTCGTGAGCGACATGCTGCAGATCAACTCGCCCACGTGGGGCGCGCCCGACACGGACAGTGCCGACCGCATCCAGGCCGCGCTTGGCGCCGACGCGATCGAGCGCCGCGTGGAGTTCCGCGGCGAGCTCACGCTCGACCTGCCGATCGATCGCTATATCGAGGTCTGCACATTCCTGCGCGACGAGGAGCAGTACGACCTCCTGTCCGACGTCACCGTCGTCGACTACCTGGGCTATACCGGCGAGGTGGCCGGTTACTGGGGCGGCGACGGGCGCGATATCAACCGCGACTCGCACTCCGGCAAGCGCATGGTGCCCGACCCGGCTGGCCCGAAGCGCTTCGGCGTCTCGGCCACGTTCGCCAAGGTGATGACCGTCACCGACGGCAACCATCGCCGCCTGCGCGTGCGCGTGTGGGTCGACGAGGGCGAGTCCGTGCCGAGCCTGGTACCGGTCTACCCGTCCGCCGACTTTCATGAGCGCGAGGGCTTCGACATGATGGGCATCGACTTCGCCGGCCATCCGAACCTCCGCCGAATCATCATGCCGGAGGATTGGGGCGGCCATCCGCAGCGCAAGGACTACCCCGTCGGTGGCGAGCCCGTCCAGTTCTCGGACGAGGTCTGACGTGGCAGCGACCGAGAAGAAGACCGTGGTGTGGCCGCAGCAGGACATCCTGCAGCCCGTGCCGTCCGAGCTCTGGCCGTCGTCTGACAACCCGGACTTGCTCGAGATCAACCTCGGCCCGAACCACCCGTCGACGCACGGCGTGCTCCGCGTGGTCACGACGCTCGACGGCGAGGTCGTTGTCGGCGTCAAGTGCGAGGTTGGCTACGTCCACACCGGCATCGAGAAGAACATCGAGCAGAAGACGTACTGGAAGGCGATTCCGTACGTGCCGCGCATGGACTACCTGTCCTTCTTCAGCGGCGAGACCGCCTTCTGCATGGCGACGGAGAAGGCCCTCGAGCTTGAGGTGCCGCGCCGCGCCGAGTGGATCCGCGTGATCTTCCAGGAGCTGGCGCGCATCCACTCGCACCTCGTGTTCCTCGGCACCGGCTCGGTCGACCTCGGCGGTATTGCCCTGCTCTTCTACTGCTTCCGCGCCCGCGACGAGGTGCTCGACCTATTCGAGATGGCCTGCGGCGCGCGCATGCATCCGCGCTACTGCCAGGTTGGCGGCGTCGCCGAGGACCTGCCGAAGGGCTTCGAGCAGCGCTGCCGGGAGGTGATCGCCTTCATGCGCGATCAGATCGATCAGTACTACGAGCTGATCGGCGCCAACCCGATTTGGCTCGCCCGCACCGTGGGTGTCGGCGTGATGTCGCCGGACTTCGCGATCAAGATGGGCATGACGGGTCCGAACCTGCGCGCCTCCGGCGTGCCGTACGACCTGCGCTCCGCGAACGGCGGCTACGGCGGCTACCGCGAGCTCGGCTACACGCCGGTCACCAAGGAGACCGGCGACGTTGACGCGCGCTTCCGCGTCCGCATCGACGAGATGAGCGCCTCGCTCGACCTAATCGAGAAGGCCCTTGATGGCCTGCCCGAGGGTCCGGTCATCACCGACGACCGCAAGGTCGCGCTGCCGCCGCGCCACGAGCTGCACACCTCGATGGAGTCGCTGATCCATCACTTCAAGCTGGTCACCGAGGGCTTTGAGGTGCCGGCCGGTGAGGTCTACGCGCCGATCGAGTCGGCCCGCGGCGAGTTCGGCTTCCACCTGATCTCCGACGGCAGCGCCAAGCCGTGGCGCGTGCGCCTGCACGGCCCCGCCTTCGTGCTCCTGCAGTCGTTCGCCAAGCTCTGCGAGGGCGTGTACCTCGCCGACCTGATCGCGATCCTCGCCTCGATCGACCCCGTCCTGGGAGATGTGGACCGCTAATGAGCGACACCCTCTACGACGAGATTCAGCGCGAGATCGCCAAGTATCCGGATCGCCGCAGCGCGATCCTGCCGGCGCTCCGTCACGCGCAGGAGCACTACGGCTGGCTATCGCCCGAGGCGCTCGAGGCCGTCGCCGACGGGCTCGACCTGTCGCCCGCGCGCTGCCTCTCCGTCGCCTCGTTCTACGACATGTTCTTCCTGCAGCCCGTCGGCGATCACGTCGTCGAGGTCTGCACGAACCTGTCCTGCGCGATGATCGGCGCCGACAAGTTGCTCAAGGAGTTCGAGCGCGAGCTTGACGTCAAGGCCCCTGGCACGAGCGCTGACGGCACGATCACGCTGCGCTGCGTCGAGTGCTTGGGCGGCTGCGGCTGGGGCCCCGTCGTCTCCGTCGACGAGGAGTACGAGGAGCACTTCAAGATCGAGGACGTTGCGCCGCTTCTAGAGCGCCTGCGCAGCACCTCCCGACCAAGTGAGAGCCATGCCTGAGTCCCCGACCTTCGCCCAGCCCGATGCGAACGCGCTGCTGCTGCCGTTTGCGGGCAGCCGTCGTGAGATCGTTGAGTACGAGGCCAACGGTGGCTACGACTCGCTGCGCAAGTCCCTCGGCATGACGAGCGAGCAGCTCGTCGACGAGATGATCGCGTCGAACCTGCGCGGCCGTGGCGGCGCTGGCTTCCCCGCCGGCAAGAAGGCCTCGTTCCTGGCACAGGGTCTCGATCGCTACCTCGTGATCAACGGCGACGAATCCGAGCCGGGCACGTTCAAGGACCGCGAGATCATCCTGCGCAACCCGCACATGCTGATCGAGGGGATCATCATCTACCTCTGGATGATCCGTGGTGCCGGCGCGTACATCTACATCCGCGGCGAGTACGCCAAGGAGGCCGCGATCCTCGAGGGCGCGATCGCCCAGGCGCGCGAGAAGGGCTACATCGGCTCGCCGCTGCCGGGTACCGATTACGTCGCCAACGTCTACGTTCATCGTGGCGCCGGCGCCTACATCTGCGGCGAGGAGACGGCACTGCTGTCCTCGCTCAACGGCGAGCGCGGCCAGCCGACGGCGAAGCCGCCGTTCCCCGCCGTGTCCGGTGCCTTCAAGAAGCCGACGCTGCTCAACAACGTCGAGACCGTCGCGACCGTGCCGGTCATCATCGGCATGGGCGGTGCGGCCTACGCTGGCGTCGGGACGGAGCAGTCGACGGGCACCAAGATGTTCTCGCTGTCCGGGCACGTGAACAACCCCGGCAACTACGAGATGCCGCTGTCCGCGACGTACCGCGATCTGATCGAGGGCAAGGGTGGGGGACTCCCCGCCGGCCGCACGCTCAAGGCCTTCGTGCCGGGCGGCTCCTCGATGCCGATCCTGATGCCGAACCAGCTCGATACGGGCCTCGCCTTCGAGGCCGTCGTCGCCGCTGGCTCGATGGCCGGCTCGGGCGCCGTGATCGTCGTTGATGACCGCACCTGCATGGTGCGCTTTGCGCTGCGCACCGCCGAGTTCTACATGCACGAGTCGTGTGGCAAGTGCACGCCGTGCCGCGAGGGCACGCGCTGGATTACCGAGCTGCTGCGCAAGCAGGAGGCCGGCCTCGGCACGCTCGAGGAGATCGACCTGCTGCTCGAGATCTGCAATCGCGTCGAGGGCAACTGCCTCTGCGTGCTCGGCGACGCCTGCGCGATGCCGGTGCGGAGCCACATCAATAACTTCCGCCACGAGTTCGAGGAGCACTGCCGCCTCGGTCGCTGCCCGTGCCCCGATGACGCCCCGATGAGCGAGCTCTACCCGCCGCTCCTGAAGGCGCCCCTGCCGATGGTGCACGCCTGATGAGCGCAACGCAGACCGACACCGTCACGCTCACCGTTGACGGCCGCGAGATCACGGTGCCGAAGGGCATGTCGCTGGTCGTCGCCGCCGCTGAGCACGCCGGTATCGAGATTCCTATCTTCTGTTACGAGCCGCGCCTCGGGCCGCCGATCGGGGCGTGCCGCATGTGCCTCGTGGAGATTGAAGGCGCACCGAAGCTCCAGGCTGCCTGCACCTTGTCGTGCAACGACGGCATGGTCGTCAAGACCGCCGGCACGTCCGAGCAGGCCAAGGAGGCGCAGGACGCGGTTCTCGAGTTCATGCTCCTCAACCATCCGCTCGACTGCCCCGTCTGCGACAAGGGCGGCGAGTGCCCGCTGCAGGACCTGACGTTTAAGTACGGCCCCGGCAACTCGCGCATGACGCTGCCGAAGCGCACGTACGAGAAGCCGCTGCCGATCTCGCCGGCGATCGTGCTCGACCGCGAGCGCTGCATCCTCTGTTATCGCTGCACGCGCTTCTCGAGCGACGTCGCCGAAGACGGCGAACTCGTGGCGCGCGAGCGCGGCGCGCAGAGCGTGATCGCCACGTTCAACGAGCAGCCGTACACCAACGCATTTTCTGGCAACGTCACCGAGCTCTGCCCGGTCGGCGCACTGCTGCCCACGGCCTACCGCTTCAAGGCGCGGCCGTGGGAGATCGTCAACGTGCCGACCGTGTGCACGGGCTGCTCGACGGGCTGCAATACCTGGTCGACGCTCCGCGAGAACAAGGTCGAGCGCATCCTGTCGCGCAACAACCCGGGTGTCGATGAAGGCTGGCTCTGCGACAAGGGCCGCTTCGCGCGCTACGAGCCGCGCGACGAGCGCATCGCCACGCCGCTGGTGCGCGAACTCGCCGGCCTTGAGCCCGCCGCGTGGGACGACGCCTTGCGCGCCGCCGCACAGCGCCTGCGCCACCAGTCGGCCGCCGTCGGCGAGGGTGCCGTGGCGATCGTCACCGGTGGCAACCTGACGAACGAAGAGGCCGCTGGCTGGGCCGTGATCGCCGCCGATCTCAATGCCCGCACGGCCTCCGCCCCGATCGCCGCTGCTGCCGAGTGGGAGCGCATCGACGCCTACCTCGCACCGCTGGCCGCCATTGATACGGCCGACGCCGTTGTCGTGATTGGCGATCAGGAGCCTGCCGACCGCGCCGGCACCGTCGAGCTCCGCATCCGCAAGGCCCGCCGTGATGGTGCGCACCTCGCGATCGCCGGCCCCGGTGGCTCAAGCCTCGAGGCCGATGCCAAGAGCTTCATCCGCACGCACGTCGGTGCTGGCTCCGCGATGCTTGCCGCGCTCACCGCTGCCGTCATCGAGGCGGGCGGCGAGAACGTCCGTACCGACGCCACGGCCGCTGGTTCCGTCGACACGCTGGCCCAGCTGGCCGGTGCCGATATCGCGCAGATCCGCGAGCTCGCCGGCACGCTCGTCGGTGCGCAGCGCCCCGTCCTGCTCGTCACCGACCCCGTCGCCGTGTCCGAGATCGAGGCGCTCGCGTGGGTGCTCGGCCTCGACCGCACTGCTGGCGGCGTCGTGCCGCTGCCCATCGGCGCCAACGAGCGCGGCGAGCGCGCCGTTGGCTTGGTGGGTGGTTGGGACGAGGTCCTGCCCGCGCTCGAGGCTGGCGACATTAAGGCGATCGTCTTCGTCGGTGCCGATCCGGTCATGGAGAGTGCCGACAGCGAGCGCTGGCAGATGGCGCTCGCGCAGACCGAGTTCGTGCTGTCCGTCGCGCCGTTCACCAACGGCGTCACGTCGCAGTCGCAGCTCGTCTTGCCGCTCGACGTCGACCACGAGCGCGACGGCACGATCACCAACCTCGAGGGTCGCATCCAGCGCATCCGCCCGTCGCTCGCACCCGCCTCGGGTGTGCCGTTGATCGAGTGGACGAGCCGCCTCGCTGGCTTTCTCTCGATTACCACGCAGGGCAACCCGGGCAAGGCCTTCGATCAGCTCGCCGCCACGCGCCCCGCCTTTGCCGGTCTGTCGTGGAAGGAGCTCGGCGAGCAGGCCCAGCTGCACACCACGCGTCCCGCCGCGGCCGCGCCGGTTGGCGTGCCCGCCCCGACGGCACCGGCAACGGCCACCGAGGGCAAGCTGCGACTGATCGCACCGCGTCAGCTGATGAGCGGCGCCGCCGTCTCCCGCACCGCCTCGCTCGCGCACCAGCGCGCCGCGTGGGTGATGATCAGCCACGCCGACGCAGAGCAGACCGGCGTCAAGCGCGGCGACGAGCTGGCCGTGCGCCACGCCGCCGGTGAGCACATCGGTGAGGCGCGCATCTCGCGCCGCCTGCTGCCGGGCACCGTGCGCATCAACTGGAGCGGTGCCGCGGGCACCGGCACCTCCGCGACCGTGGGAGCCAAGTAACCGGCATGGTCGACGGCGTCATCGCAACGATCATCAAGGCCTTCTTGCTGATCAACGTCCTGATGGTCTTCTTCGCGTTTATGACGTGGGTCGAGCGCAAGCTGATCGGTCGCTTCCAGGCGCGTTATGGCCCGAACCGTGTTGGCCCGTACGGCCTGATGCAGCCGATCGCCGACCTCGGCAAGATGCTGCAGAAGGAGAACATGATCCCGGACGGCGCGCGTCCGAAGCTGTACCTCTTCGCGCCGTGGATCGCGATGGCGTGTGCGCTCGGCGCCTTCGGCCTGATGCCGTTCGGCAACGTGGCCACGCTGCCGTTCACCGACTACACGTTCCACCTCTACATCGCCGACACCAGCGTGTCGCTCCTCGTCGTTGCCGCGATCGGCTCGCTCGGGTTCTACGGCCTGATGATTGGCGGCTGGGCGTCGTCCTCCAAGTACGCCCTGCTCGGTGGCATGCGCGCCATCGCCCAGCTCGTCTCCTACGAGGTGGCCTTCACCCTCGCCGTGATCGGCGTGATCATCCAGGCCAGCTCGCTGTCGTTCGTGACGATCTCGAACGCGCAGGACAACCTCTGGTACTTCATCCCGCAGATCCTCGGCTTCCTCGTCTTCTTCGTCGCCGCTGTCGCCGAGTCGAACCGCCCGCCGTTCGACCTGACCGAGGCCGACGGCGAGGTCGTCGCCGGCTACCACACCGAGTACGGCGGCATGCGTTACGCGATGTTCGCAGCGGCAGAGTTCGTCAACGCGATCACGCTGTCCGCGCTGGGCGCTGTCCTCTTCTTCGGCGGCCCGAGCGGTCCGTACCTGCCGGGCCCGCTGTGGATGCTGATCAAGATTGGCGCCTTCCTGTTCGTTCTGATCTGGATTCGTGCCACGCTGCCGCGTGTGCGATTCGATCAGCTGATGAAGCTGGGCTGGAAGGTCCTGCTGCCCGTGGCCACCCTCAACCTGCTGATCACCGCGGCAGTCGTGGCGTACCGCTAGGAGACTGAGGATGCTTGATTCCGTCAAGGGCTTCTCGACCACGTTCCGGCACCTGTTCCAGAAGCCGGTCACGCAGCAGTACCCCGAGTACAAGCGCCCGGTCTATCCCCGCTTCCGCGGCCGGCACCAGCTCCACCGCCACGACAACGGGCTCGAGAAGTGCGTCGGCTGCTCGCTGTGCGCCGCCGCCTGCCCGTCCGACTGCATCCGCGTCGTGCCGGCCGAGAACACGCCGGACCACCGCGTCTCCGCTGGCGAGCGCCACGCGCGTATCTACGAGATCAACATGGCGCGCTGCATCTTCTGCGGCTACTGCGAGTTGGCCTGCCCGTTCGACGCGATCACGCTCGGCAACGACTTCGAGCTGTCGGAGATCTCCCGCGAGGCACTGGTCTACACCAAGAGCATGCTGCTCGAGAAGCCCGCGCTGCGTACGCCGTCCGAGGCGATCGATCCGTACGACGTGCCCGCTCAGGATGAGGAGCACGTGCTCGGCATGTACGACATCGTCACGGCGACCGATCCGGAAGGGCCCCAGGCCTAGTGGGTATCGTTGTCTTCTTCCTCGCCGCTGCTGCGGCAATTGCCACGGCCGTTGCGGTCGTCGCGCAAAGGAACCCGTTCGTGTCGGCGCTCGCGCTGCTCGGCAACCTCGTGTCGCTGGCAGTGCTGATGCTGCTGCTCGAGGCGCAGTTCGTTGCGATCGCGCAGATCATCGTCTACGCCGGCGCCGTGATGGTCATGTTCCTCTTCGTGATCGCCTACGTCGGCCCACGCGGCGAAGTAGGCCCGGGGGAACGCAAGCCCTGGCAGGTCTGGCTGGCGATCCTCGCCGGCACGCTGATCGCCATCGAGGTGATCGTCGTCACGTACGGCGCGACGTTCGAGGACTGGGCCGAGATTGACGGCAACTACGGTTCGCCGGCTGCGATCGGCCAGGAGCTCGTCACCAATTACCTGCTCGCCTTCGAGGTCGTCTCCGTGATCCTCTTTATGGGTGCCGTCGCCGGCGTCATCTTCGGCACCGGTGGTCGTCCGCGTCGCCTATCGAACGATGAGGTCCTGGCGAAGGAGACGGAGTCGGCAGAGCTGCGCCGCCGCGAGGCGTCGCGTGCCGTGCTCGACGCCACCCGCGAGTCGATGGGGGAGGGTTCCTGATGGGCGTTTCGCTGAACTTCTTCCTCGGGCTCAGCGCGATCCTCTTCTCGGTTGGACTCGTTGGCGTGCTCCTGCGCCGCAGTCCGCTGACGATCCTGCTCTCGCTTGAGATCATGCTCAACTCCGTCAACCTCACGCTCGTCGCGTTCTCGCGCGAGGTCGGCGGTTCCGACGGTCAGGTCTTCGCGTTGATCGTGATGGGCATCGCCGCCGCCGAGGTCGTCGTCGGCCTCGGTCTCGTCGTCGCGATGACGCGCCGCGAGATGGTGCTCGACACCGACGAGCTGAGGACGTTGAACGGCTGACATGACCGAACTCGTCTGGATCACCCTCGCGCTACCCATTGTCGGCGTCGTCGTGCTGGCGCTGCTCGGCATGAAGCTGCCCGCCAGGGGCGCTGGCTGGTTTGCCTCGCTGATCATGCTGGTCGCCTTCGGGTGTGCTGCCATCGCCACGATCCTGCTCGCCTCGCGCCCGGAAGAGGAGCGGCAGGTCGTGCAGGTCGCGTGGACCTGGCTGTCGGCGGGCAACTTCTCCGTGGGGCTCGACCTCTGGTTCGACGAGCTCACCGCGGTGATGCTGCTGATCATCACCGGCGTTGGGTTCCTGATCCACGTGTACTCGATCGGGTACATGAAGGACGATCCGCAGTCGCGCCGCTTCATGGCGTACCTGAACCTGTTCGTCTTCTCGATGCTGTTGCTCGTGCTCAGCGCCAACCTCGTGCTGCTGCTCGCCGGCTGGGGCCTCGTCGGCCTCTCGTCCTACCTGCTGATCGGGTTCTGGCACAACAAGCCGAAGGCGATCAAGGCGGCCAAGAAGGCGTTCATCATGAATGCCATCGGCGACGTCGGCATCGCCATCGGCGCCTTCCTACTGTTCGTCGATCTCGGCACGCTCACCTACAGCGGCATCTTCGCCGGCGCCGCCAGCCTGTCCGAGACGCAGGCCTCGATCGCCTGTTTGCTGCTGCTCGTCGGCGCCCTCGCCAAGTCGGCGCAGCTGCCGCTCCACACCTGGCTGCCCGACGCCATGGAGGGCCCGACTCCGATCAGCGCCCTGATCCATGCCGCCACGATGGTCACCGCTGGCGTCTACCTGATCGCGCGCTTCAACCCGCTCTTCCACCAGGCGCCGAAGGTCCTCGACCTGATCGTCATCATCGGCGTCGTCGGCCTCTTGATGGCCGGCCTGATCGCGCTCGTCCAGACCGACATCAAGCGCATCATCGCCTTCTCGACGATGAGCCAGATCGCCTACATGTTCGTCGGCGTCGGCCTGATGTCGTACTGGTCCGGCGTGTTCCACCTCTTCACGCACGCGTTCTTCAAGGCCCTGCTGTTCCTCGGCGCCGGTCTCGTCATCCACGCGCTGCACGGCGAGCAGGACATCCGCAACATGGGTGGCCTGCGCAAGCAGCTGCCGAAGGTCTACTTCTGCATGATGATCGGCGCGCTCGCGCTGTCCGGCATCTTCCCGTTCTCTGGCGGCTTCTCGAAGGACGCGATCCTCGCCTCGGCCCTGTCGGTCGATACGCCGATCGGCTGGATCGCCTACATCGGCGGCCTCGCTGGCGCCCTGCTGACCGGCATCTACACGTTCCGCCTGATGTTCATGGTCTTCCACCGTCGTATGTCGCCGTACGCGGAGAACGTCATTCCGCACTCCGTCAAGCACCACGGTGAGGGCCCCAGCACAATGCTCTGGCCGGTCTACATCCTCTCGATCGGTGCAGCCTTCGCCGGCCTCCTGCAGATCCCGGGCGTCACGCACGTCTTCCTGTCGTGGCTCGAGCCGATCTCGCCGTTCGGCATGGTCGAGCCGAGCGCCGGGCAGGAATGGCTCACCACCCTGATCGGCACCGTCGTCGGCCTGACCGGCATCGCCATCGCGTACCACCTCTACGCCCGCGAGAACACGGCGCCCGAGTTGATCCGCAACGGCAATGCCCGCCTGATCCACCGTGCGCTCGAGCGCCGCCTCTACTGGGACGACCTCTACGAGTGGACGTTCGAGCGGCCGCTGCAGTGGGCCTCATCGTTCCTCAACCGTGATGTCGACAGCCCGGCCTTCCGCTGGGCACCGCTCGACGGCCTCGGCCAGCTGACCGCCTTCTTCGGCCGCTCGTTCACGGTCATCGAGAACGGCATCGTCCGCATGTACGCGCTGGTCTTCGCACTCGGCATCGGTGCCGTCATCCTCTTCCTGCTGGTGCGTGGCTAGATGATTACCGTCTCCTGGCTCATCGCACTCCCCGCGATCGCGGCGATCGTGCTGCTGCTCCTGCCGCTCGGGCAGAAGATCGCCGGCTACCTCGCGTTGCTCGTCTCGTTGGCCGTGGCCGGCGCCGTCATCGGCTTCATCTACCGCTACGAGCCCCTCGGTGGACTGCAGTTCGGCGACAACATCGCCTGGATCAACCCGCTCGGCGTGCGCTGGCACGTCGCCCTCAACGGTGTCTCGCTCGCCATGGTCGCTGTCACCGCACTCGTCACGTGCTGCGCGATCGGCTACGGCATGTGGGCCCGCCGCGAGCGCTCGCACGCGTCGTTTGCGCTCTTGCTCCTCACCGAAGCGTTCCTGATCATCGTCTTCACGGCCCAGGATCTCGTCGTCTTCTACATCGGCTTCGAGGGCATGCTGATTCCCCTGCTCGTGCTGCTCGCAGCGTGGGGTGGCAAGGGTCGCAAGGCCGCGATGGTGCAGGTGATCGCGTACACGGCGATGGGCACGCTGCTGATGCTGCTGGCCATCGCGTGGCTCGGCTTCACGGCGCCGGGTGGTCCGAACTTTGACATGGTCGCTGCCATCGGTCGTGGCAACGACTGGGTCTTTGCCGCCTTCGCCTTCGCGCTGGCGATCAAGTCGCCGCTGTTCCCGTTTCACGGCTGGGTGCTGCCCGCCTACCGCGAGTCGTCCGCTGAGGTCGCCGCCGTGCTGTCCGGCGTTGCGTCGAAGGCCGGTGGCTTCGCCTTCCTCGCGATCCTCGTGCCGCTCTTCCCCGAGCAGTCGGCCAAGTACGCCTGGGTGTTCATCACCCTCGGCGCAATCGGCTTCCTCTACGGCGCCTTCCTCGCCTTCCGCCAGCCGGACGGCCGTGGCGTCGTCGCCTACTCGTCGATCGCCCAGATGTCGTTCATCATCCTGGGCATCTTCCTGCTGAACGACCGCGGCGCAACCGGCGCGACCTTCCAGATGGTCAACCACGCGCTCGTCTCGGCCGCGCTCTTCCTGCTCGCCGGCTGGCTCGAGACGCAAGCTGGCTCCGGCTCGTTCAAGCACCTCGGTGGTCTGGCCCGTAGCCGTCCGGTGCTGGCGACGACCGCGCTGATCCTCGGCATGGCTGCGCTCGCCGTGCCGGGCTCGAGCGTTTTCGCCTCCGAGTTCCTGATCCTGCTCGGCGCCTACGAGAACTACTGGTGGCTCGGCGCGATCATCACGCTCGGCATCGTGCTGGCCGCGATGTACATGCTTCGCTGGGTTTCGGCGGTCCTGCACGAGCGTGAGGGCGACTTCGTCGGCACGCACAACCCGCCAGATCTCCACCGCGGCGCACTGCTCTGCATCGTGCCGCTTGCGCTGTGCCTGCTCGGTCTGAGCATCGCGCCGGCACAGTTCACTGATCGCGTCAACGCCACGACGACTGCGATGATCAATGCAGCTGCTAAGGAGGCGGGTCGTTGATTCAAGGACCCTCCGTCGACTGGATCGCCATCGCGCCTGAAGTTGCGCTGATCGTTGGCGCGTTCGGCCTGCTGCTGCTTGCCACCTTCGCCCGTGCGTACGAGCGCGGGCTCAGCATCGTCGTCGGCCTGGGTGCGCTGGCGGTCTCTGTGGCGTTCTCCGTCGCCGCGTGGGGCAACGCTCCCGTCGTGACGATGGCCGACGCCTTCCGCGTCGATGATCTCACCGAGCTCGTGCGCATCACCGTGGCGATCATGGCCGCGCTAGTGATCTTGCTGTCGGTCGGCTGGGCGCGCTTCCGTGAGCACGGCTCCGAGTTTACGGCGCTGCTGCTCCTCGTCTGCGCGGGCATGGGCGTCGTCGCCGGCTCGACGTCGTTCGTCACGCTGTTCGTTGGTCTCGAGCTCTTCTCGCTCTCGCTCTACGTGCTCTGCGCCTTCGACGGTAAGAGCCGCGCCTCGCTCGAGGCGGGCTTCAAGTACCTCGTGCTCGGCACGATCGGCTCGATCGTCCTCGTCTACGGCGCCGCGTTCCTCTATGGCGCGACGGGCTCGTTCATGTACGGCGGTGTCGCCGCGTCGCTGGCCGAGGGTGGCTCGCACGATTCGATCGTCACGCTGGGCACGGCACTCGTCCTGATCGGCCTGCTCTTCAAGGTTGGCGCGATGCCGTTCCACATGTGGGTGCCCGACGTCTACGAGGGCGCGCCCACGCAGGTGACGGGCTTCATGGCCGGTGCCACCAAGCTGGTTGCCTTCGTCGCGCTGGCGCGCATCGTGCTCGAGGCACTGCCCGCCGTCGAGCATCTCTGGTCGCCGGTGCTGATTATCGCCGCCGTCGTCACGATCATCGGCGGCAACATCGCTGCGCTCGTGCAGACGAACGTCAAGCGCATGATCGCCTGGTCGAGCGTTGGCGCCGCGGGCTATGCCCTGATCGGCATCATCGTCAACGGTAGTGACGGCCTGCGTGGTCTTGTCTTCTATCTGGCTGCCTACGCCTTCACCGCGATGGGCGCGTTCGCCGTGATCGCTGTCTTCGAGCGCGATCAGGTGCGCGAGAAGGGCTATGCCACGCTCGACGGCATGCGCGGCTGGGGCTTCAGTCGTCCGTTCGCCGCCATGGCAATGGTCGTCTTCCTGCTCGCCTTCGCTGGCTTCCCGCCCACCGCGGGCTTCATCGGCAAGTTCGTCGTCTCGGGTACCGCCGTCACGCACGGCTACGCCTACCTCGCCATCATCGGCGCGATTGGCTCGGTGATTGGCCTCGGCTACTACCTGCGCGTGATCCTGTCGATGTACGACCGCTCGCGCAAGAGCGACGTCGGCCTGCCTGCGTCGCCGGGCCTCGGTGGCGCCACGCTCGTGATCCTGATCTGCCTCGCGGTCGTCCTGCTCGGCGGCATCGTCCCGGGCATTCTGCTCGACTGGTCGGGCCAGGCCTCGGCGTTCCTCGCCGTCGTCAAGTAGCGCCTAGTCTTTCCGCGGATAGCTCGCTGAGGAGGACACGATGCCCGAGAACACCACGATCACCTGGCTTGGCCACGCGACCTGGCACATCAAGACGCCGGGCGGCGTCGATGTTGTTGTCGATCCCTGGCTGTCGACGAATCCGAAGTGCCCCGAGTCGGCCTACGAGACGTCGGCCGATGTCGTGCTCGTCACGCACGGCCACGGCGACCACATTGCTGATGCTGTCGATGTCTCCAAGCGCGGCAACGCCACGACGATCGCGCAGTACGAGATTGCTGCGTGGCTTGGTGAGCAGGGCGCTACGAACACGATCGGCATGAACACCGGCGGGACCGTCGAGACGAATGGCCTCAAGGTCACGATGACGCAGGCGTTCCACTCGAGCGCCCTGCCCGACGGCTCCTACGGCGGCGATCCCGTCGGCTTCGTACTCGAGCTCGAGTCGGGGCAGCGCATCTACATCGCGGGTGATACGGGTGTCTTTGGCGACATGGCCCTGATCGGCGAGCTGTACCAGCCCGTCATCGCAATCCTGCCGATTGGCGACCTCTTCACGATGGGGCCGTTCCAGGCCGCCCACGCCACGCGCCTGCTGGGCGTCAAGCACGTGCTGAGCTCGCACTGGGGGACGTTCGACGCGCTCACGGGCACGCCGGCGAAGCTCAAGGACGAGCTCGGGACGCTCGGCCTCGGCGACGTCACCGTGCACGAGCTCGCGCCGGGCGAGTCGCTCTAGTTCCATGACGTTCTCGATCGCCGCGGTGGACCGGGTCACCGGCGATGTAGGCGCGGCCGCGACCACGCGTTTCCTGGCTGTGGGTGCAGGCGTACTGTGGGCAGAGGTAGGCGTCGGTGCCGTCTGTACGCAGGCCATGGCGCGCATCGAGTACGGGCCGGAGGTACTCGAGCTACTGCGGGCGGGAACCTCACCCGCCGACGCGCTGGCGGCAGTAACCGCGGTAGACGCCGGGCGCGAGGATCGACAGCTCGGAGCCGTGGATGCCGCGGGTCAGGGCGCCACCTTCACCGGTAGCCAATGCTTCGATTGGGCAGGCGGGCGGGTGCTCGCCGATGCTGTCATTCAGGGCAATATCCTGGTCGGCTCGATCGTGCTTGACGCGATGGAGCAGGCGTGGCACGACTCCGTTGACGCACCACTCGATCATCGGCTGCTGGCCGTGCTGCGCGCGGGCGACGAGACCGGAGGCGATCGTCGCGGCCGCCAGTCGGCCGCCCTGCTCGTGCGCCGCGCGGCGGGTGGCGATCCGGTCGATCTTCGCGTCGATGATCATCACGCGCCGCTCGACGAGTTGGATCGCCTTCGCGACGTGTACGAGCGGATTTACGGGACGACACCAGCTGGCGAGTGGGTCAGTGTCACGGCGGAGCTTGCCGACCAGCTGAGGGCAGCGCTGCGCACAGCAGGACTGACAGTCACTGGCACGGGCGCAGGGGACGACGAGCTGGAGGCCGCGCTTGCTGCCTGGGTCTTCGACGCCAGTCTCGATGGACGCTGGAGCGGCGGCGACCGGATCGATCCGGTCGTCCTGCAGCACCTATTGGGTTAATGCGTCCTCAGGACGATGTGGCCGATCCAATCGCCCTTCAATTCCGTGTACCAGAGCGACCCATCGGACACCACGTGGATCCGGTGGGGTAGTGGAGCGGTGGAGCCACCGTTAATGGGTCGGTACGGCAGGTCGAACTGTTCAACCGTTGTGTCGCGAATCCGCACAACGCCGTAGGGACGCGTCGTCTGTACCCAAACGGTTCCGTCTGGCGCGACCGTCAGGCCGGCAGGCATGGACGCCGGATTCGGCATGCGGTAGAGACGGATGCTTGAGGTGGTGAGGTTGCTGCGCGCGCCTTCGGCGATAGCGACAGGAATCACGCCCGCCGCGTTGCCGGCCTCCTCCGAGAACCAGACATCGCCGCTCGCATCGGATTCGATAGCAATCGGGCGGGCAGACGCACTGCCGGGGCCGGAGTTGGGCAGAAGCACGCGCGTTACGTTGCCATTCTGGAAGCGGCCAACGCGTGATCCCGTCAACTCGGTCCACCAGATCGCGTGGTTGCGGCCCTCGGTCACGTAGATCGGCAGCGATCCGGCAGGCAGGTGAATCTCGCGCGTCACACGCCGTGTCATCGGATCGGCTTGACCCACCACGCTGCCGGCTTTGCCGGCGTACCAGAGGGTTCCGTTCGTAGCGCGTACGAGCCCATGCGGACCTGTCCCCGCGGGCAGCTGGATCCGGCGCGTGACGCGCCCCACGCTATCGAGTCGCACGAGCTGGTCGGTGCCCTCAAGCGTCACCCACGCGGACGAGCCGGAGAGCGGTGCGATTCCGTGGGGCAGCGTGCCCACCGGAAGCTCAAACTGCTGCAGGCGCGACACCAAACCGTCGGTGATCGTCGCGCGTAGTACGCGATTCGCCGCGGGCTGTGTGATCCAGATGATGTTGCCGACGCTCGATAGCTCGTGCGTCGCATTGCTGGCCGCAGGCAGCGGTGCGATGTGCACGCGCCCGGGCTGGTGGTAGTCATGGCCAGCGCTTGAGAGCGCGGGCGTGGAACTGCTTGCGGCGGGGAGCGACGTCATGTGCTCATGCCCGGTCTGGGTGTAGTCATCGCCCGCGGCTAGCGCAGTCGACGCGTAGGCCGTGGCGCTGAGGATCGCGAGCAAGACGATGAGACGACGAGGCACGACGACGCGTACGGTACTAGACGATCTTCAGCGGCTTCTTGATCCGTGCCAGCGGATCCTGCGTGCGCATGCCGTGCAGACGCTCGGCCAGTGCGCGGATGGCGACGGCGGCGGGGGAGTCAGGCGCGCTAATCGTGAAGGGCACGCCGATATCGCCGCCCTCGCGCAACGCGGGCTCGAGCGGAATCTCGGCGAGCAGCGGCACGTCGAGATGGCCGGCCAGCGAGGCGCCACCACCAGAGCCGAAGAGGTCGTCGCGCTCGCCGCAGCACGGGCAGACGCGGTACGACATGTTCTCGATCACGCCGACCACGCGCATGTTCACGCGCTCGGAGACCGCAGCGGCACGCTCGGCGACACGCTGTGCCGCCGCCTGCGGGGTGGTGATCACCACGGCTTCGGCATTCGGCACGAGACCGCCGAGCGAGATGGCGACGTCGCCGGTGCCTGGCGGCATGTCGATCAGCAGCACGTCGAGCTCGCCCCAGTGGACGTCGGACAGGAACTGCTGCATCGCCTTGTGCAGCATCGGGCCGCGCCACAAGACCGCGCCGCCCTCCTCCATGAAGTAGCCGATTGAGATCGTCTTCAGCCCGTGTGCGACGGGCGGCACGATCATCTTGTCGACGGTCACCGGGCGCTGATGGATGCCGAGCATGCCGGGAATCGAGAAGCCGTAGATATCGGCGTCGATCACACCGACCTCGAGGCCCATCTGCTGGAAGGCGATCGCGAGGTTGACGGTCAGTGACGACTTGCCGACACCACCCTTGCCGGAGGCAACGGCGATCACGCGGGTCTTTGGGGAGACGCTCAGCTCGCCGGCCGCCTTGGGCGGACGGCCGCCACGCAGCTTCGTGGCGAGCGCGGCGCGCTGGTCCTCCGACATGCTGCCGAACTCGATCGCCACGCGCTCGACGCCAGGGACAGAGCCCACCTCGCGCGTCACGTCATCGTTGATCGTGGCCTTCAGCGGGCAGCCGGGAATCGTCAGCGTGACGCCAACGGTCACGTCGCCGCCATCGATCGCGATGCTCTTGATCATGTCGAGCGTCACGAGGTCCTGCTTCAACTCGGGGTCGATCACCCGGGTGAGAGCCTCGCGGATCTGATCTTCGTTCAGCGCCATGCGTGCAGGCTAGCCGGAATAGGCGAATCTGGACCCGGGTCCAGATCAGCACGAATCTTGCGAATCTGGACCCGGGTCCAGATTCGCACGATCGATCAGGTCTGCGGGCCGTCGAGCGTGCGGATCACGAGGCCATCGAGCGTCTTCGGATAGAAGTACGTGCTCTTCTGCGGCATGACCTCGCCGGCGAGGGCGACGGCCTCGACCTCGCGCACCGTCGGCGCACGGAGGATGAAGCCCACGTCGCCCGACTCCTCGACCTTCGCGGCCGCGTCGTCGGAGTACGCCGTGTAGCGAATGCGATGCGTCTTGGCCACGACGTCGGCGGGCAGGTCGAGCAGCGGGCCGAGCACGCGCTCCTGCAGCATCACGGCATCAATACGGTCGAGCGGCGAGTCGGCGGGAGCGTCCGCGAGTGCGCTGACGAGCATGGGTGGCAGCCCCTGGCGGACAAGCCCAAAAACGCCGTGGTCATGCGGGATCTTCGCCATCGCCGTCTCGAGCTGAGCAACGCCGTCGCCAGCCTCCTCGACGGTGAAGCCCGCCTCGCGCAGCAGGTCGGGCAGGCGTTCCTGGGTCGTCGCGGCGACTCCACTGACGATGCGATGGATCGGGAAGATGACGAGGCCGGGCGAGGCGCCGTTCGTCAGAAACATCATCATCGAGTTGGCAGAGGGGTCCTGCGGGAACGCACCGCGATAGGCGAGTGCTGTCGCGTAGCGGTGGTGGCCGTCCGCGATCAGCAGGCGGCGCTCGGCAAGGATGTCGTGGATGCGCTCCTGCAGGGCCTCGTCGGTGACGCGCCACATGCGCAGGTGCGTGCCGTGGTCGTCGGTCAGGTCGACGATGGGTAGCGGCTCGGAGCCGAGACGCAGCGCGGCATCGATGTCGCCGTACGGATCGTCGTAGGTGACGAGAATCGGCGACGGCTGAGCGTGCGTCGTGCGAAGCAGGCGCAGGCGGTCCTCGACGATGTTCGGCATGGTGCGCTCGTGCGGGAGGATCGTGCCCTCACCGCGCGGCAGGCCGACGAGCGCGATCATGCCGGTGCGCACGCGCGTGACGCCGTCGGGGCCGGTGAAGGTCTCCTCGGTGCGGTAGAGGCATGGCACGTCCTCTTCGCGGAGCGTGCCGTCCTCGCGCCACTCATCGAGCAGCCGGCGAGCATTCTCGGCGCGGCCGACGTCGGGCAGGATCAGGCGTACGACGTTGCGGTTGCTGCGCGCCACGAGGCGCATGCGGTCGGCGAGCTGGATGACGTCGTAGGGCGGTGCGACCACGCTGTACGCCGGATGGCGCTTGGGGTCGTAGCGCAGCCCGCGAAATGGGCGGACCTCGAGGTGCTCGGGCGTCGTCATGCGCGGGGCATCGTATCGGGACTCGGGAAACGTCCCTCCCGTCAGCTCCGCCCGTCCAGAGAGGCAGCAGAGTTGTGGCGATGGCCCGCGCATGACGACGTCGGATGCTCCAAAGGGGTCAGACCCTTTTGGCGCATGAAGATCGGCCGCATCACCAGACAGCAGCGCGCATGCTCCAAAATGGTCTGACCCCTTTGGAGCATCCTCTCCCGCACACCGCCGACTAGACTCACCCATGTGAGCGCAGAAGCACGCACCGCCGTCCGCGATCTTGTCGAAGGCCAGCTCGTCGACTCGACGTTTGCCGTCATTCGCAAGGATCGACGCCGCACGCGCACGGGCTCGCCGTACCTCGCGCTCGAGCTGGCGGATAAGACCGGCCGCGTGAAGGCCACGATCTTCGATGACGCCCCGATCCTCGATGGGCGCTTCGAGGTTGGCGACGTTATTCGCGTGCTCGGCAGCGTCGAGGAGTATCGCGGCCGCCCACAGATCGTCGTGCGCTCCGTCGAGCAGACCGAAGTCGCCCCCGATGCGCTCGAGTTCACCCCGGGTGCGCGCCGCGACGTCGACGACCTCGAGGGCTTTCTCGAGTTCCTCGCCGAGGACATCACCGACGAGGGGCTGCGCAACCTCACGCGCGCCGTGCTCAACGACGGTGCCTTCCGCACCGCCTTCCGTGCCGCGCCGATGAGCGTTGAGCAGCACCACGCCTACGCCGGCGGAGCGCTACAGCACACGGTTGCTGTCGCCACGGCGTGTCGCGAGCTCTGGCTGCTGCACCCGCGCCTCGACGAGTCGGTGGTCGCTGCCGCCAGCCTGCTCTTCGCTGTGGGTGCCGCCGACGCGTTCGTGCCTGGCCCCGTGCTGGTGCAGTCAGAGGAGGGGCGCCTACTTGGCATTCCGCGCCTCTCGACGCGCCGCATCGAGCAGGCGGCGGATCGTCTGGGTACTTCGCGCGACCGTGTCGTCGCCGTCCTGCACTGCATCGACGCCGATCGCGCCAAGACGCCGGAGGCCGCGTGCCTCCACGGCGCCGTGGCGCTCGACGCAGCGGTCTCCGTGGCGCTGGCCCAGGCGGCTGGCCGATCGGCCGAAGCGCAATAGACTGCACGCGTGCGCCTCGCGCTCGCCCAGCTTGATCCGACGGTCGGCGACCTCGCCGGCAATGCCGCGCTGATCCGCGCTGCGGTCGACCGTGCCGCCGAACAGGGTGCCGAGCTGGTCGTCACGCCCGAGCTCGCGATCTGCGGGTATCCGCCTGAGGACCTCGTGCTGCGCCCGACGTTCGTGGCGGCGTGCGAGGCAGCGGTTGCCGAACTCGCGGTCGGGCTGCCCATCCCGGTCATCGTCGGCGGCCCGCACGCGGGCGCCACGGGTGTGTGCAACTCCGCGTACCTGCTGCGCGAGGGAGCAGTCGAGGCGCGCTTCGACAAGATGGCGCTCCCGAACTACAGCGTGTTCGACGAGCAGCGCACCTTCGTCCCTGGCACTGGCCCCGTGATCGTCGACGTGGCCGGCGAGCGCGTGGGGCTGTCGATCTGCGAGGACATCTGGGTCACCGACGGTCCGGCGCATGCCGCCGCGCGCGATGGTGCGACGCTGATCGTGAACCTCTCGGCCTCGCCGTACCACCTCGGCAAGGGCGAGCAGCGCGACGCGCTCATCGCGGCCTTCGCCCGCGACCACGGCGTCGCCGTCGGCTACGCAAACCTCGTGGGTGGCCAGGACGAGCTCGCCTTCGACGGTCGCAGCTTGGTCTATGACGCGGCGGGCGAGCTGATTGCCCGAGGCGTCTACTGCGCCGAGGATCTCGTCGTGTGCGACGTGCCGGGTGGGGCGGGGGAGATCGCGCCGCTGCCGGACAGCCGCGATGCCGAGCTGTGGGCCGCGCTCAAGCTGGGACTCCGCGATTACGTGAACAAGAACGGCTTCAACGGCGTGCTATTCGGACTGTCGGGCGGTATCGATTCGGCGCTCGTCGCTGCGCTGAGCGTCGATGCGCTGGGTGCCGATCGTGTGCATGCGGTGTCGATGCCCACGAAATACAACCTGTCGGAGACGCGCACGGACGCCCAGGTGGTGGCGGAGAATCTCGGCATCGACTTCCGCGAGCTGCCGATCGAGGACCTACGTCTCGCCTTCCACGACCTGCTGCCCGAGATCGATGGGTTGGCGGCAGAGAACATGCAGGCGCGCATCCGCGGCGTGCTCCTGATGAGCCTGTCGAACCAGCATGGCTGGCTGGTGTTGACGACGGGCAATAAGAGCGAGGTCGCGACGGGCTACTCGACGCTGTACGGCGATTCGGTCGGCGGCTTTGCGCCGATCAAGGACGTGCCGAAGACGACCGTGTTCGCGCTGAGTCGCCACGTCAACGCCGTCCACGGCCGCGAGGTGATCCCGGTTTCGACGATCGAGCGCCCGCCCACGGCCGAGCTGCGTGAGGGCCAGCGCGACGACCAGTCGCTGCCGCCCTACGACGTGTTGGATCCGGTCCTGCACGCGTACATCGAGGAGCGCCGCTCGCCCGTGGAGATCGCGGCCGCTGGTCTCGTCGATCTCGACACCGCCAAGCGCATCGCGGCGCTCGTCGATCGTGCCGAGTACAAGCGCCGCCAGGCCGCGCCCGGTCTCAAAGTCCATCCGATCGCATTCGGCCGCGACCGCCGCATGCCCATCACCAACCGCTTCACGTAGGAGGCTCCCCATGCTGATCCATCACACCCAGGACCCCCAGTGGATGGCCGACGCGTACGTCGTCGCCAAGGAGAAGGGCGGCCCGGCACTCTGGATCGACTGCAACGGCGCGCATGACGACCTGCACCGTTTCGTCGAGGAGAACGACCTGACGATCGAGGGCGTGCTGCTGACGCACCACCACGTCGATCACATCTACGACCTCGACGAGGTGCTCGACCGCTACGGCGTCGAGGCTGGCGCGAGCGCCCGCGCGATCGAGCTGATCCGCGAGGACGGCCACTTCGACGGCGAGATCGCGTACACGCTCGAGGAAGACGGCACGATCGATGTAGCGGGCATGCAGGTGCGGGCGATCCCGACGCCCGGCCATGCCGGCGGCCACCTGTCCTTCCTGGTCGAGGGCACCGACGTCTTCACCGGTGACGTGCTGTTCGACGGCACGGTTGGTGGCACGCGTGCGCCGGGCCACACCGATCTTGCCGACCTCAAGGCATCGCTCGACCGCCTGCTCGCGCTGCCCGACGAGACCGTTGTGCATCCTGGGCATGTCAGCCCGACGACGATTGGCGCCGAGCGCGCCTCGAACCCGTTCGTTCGCTACTTCCGCGGCGAGGACGCCTCTCTCGACGAGCCCGTTACCGCCTGGGGCAACCCGGCCACGTTGCTGGTCTGGGGTCCCGACTACGACGGCGGCCACAAGGCGCTGGTCCGCTGGGCCGACGGCTCCGAGGACATCGTCGGTGGCTCAAAGGTCGAGCGCGCCTAGCGGGTCGCAGCGCGCTGCTGCCCGGACCGGCGCCGTGCACTCAGGGCTGCCCCCAGTGCCACACCGCGCGGAACACCTTCAGTCGGCTGTGGGGCTGCTGTAGGCTTCTGCCTATGGCTACGACACCGAGTCGTATGCGGCCCCTCGCTGCCGCCGTGCTGTTCTTCCTGTTGGTCGTCTTCTTCCAACTCCTGTTCGAGTGGATCTTCGGCGACACGATCGACGCCAGGTACCTCTTCCAGGCGGTGCTTACGTCCGTGATCATGACCGCGCTGTTCACGCTGTTCACGCGCCGGCGCGCGCGGCGGTAAGCGGTGCCGAGACGGCGGTCGGCACGGGCTCACTGAGCGTGGGCTGCGGGGTTGGAGCGAGCCGCGCGAGGCCGATCCGTACTATCGTCAGGATACGTCCAGCAGCCAGACGCGATCCCCTCCGATAGTGCATGGGGGAGTAGCGCGGGTGCCGTGACGCCGATTGACGATCACACCGAAATCTGACGACGGAAACGCAAGCGAAGGAGCAGCAGATATGGGAAGCGAAGGCACGTGCCCGGTCACGGGAATGGGCAGCGGGGGCACCTCGAACCGCGATTGGTGGCCCAACCAGCTGAACCTGCGGATCCTGCACCAGAACGCCGCTGAGACCGATCCGATGGGCGAGGACTTCGACTACGCCGCGGAGTTCGCGACGCTCGACTTGGCTGCCGTCAAGGCCGATCTCGTGCAGCTGATGACCGACTCGCAGGAGTGGTGGCCCGCCGACTACGGGCACTACGGCCCACTCTTCGTGCGCATGACCTGGCACGCGGCTGGCACGTATCGCATCCAAGACGGCCGCGGTGGAGCAGGCACGGGCATGCAGCGCTTCGCCCCGCTCAACAGCTGGCCGGATAACGGCAACCTCGACAAGGCGCGCCGCCTGCTCTGGCCGATCAAGCAGAAGTACGGCCGCAAGCTCTCGTGGGCGGACCTCATCGTGCTCACCGGCAACGTCGCCATGGAGTCGATGGGCTTCGAGACGTTCGGCTTTGGCGGCGGTCGTGCCGACGTCTGGGAGCCGGAGGATGACATCTACTGGGGCGACGAGGACATCTGGCTCGACGACAAGCGCTACAGCGGCAATCGTCAGCTCGAGAACCCGCTCGCGGCCGTGCAGATGGGCCTGATCTACGTCAACCCGCAGGGCCCGAACGGCAATCCAGATCCGCTTGCTGCCGCGATCGACATCCGCGAGACGTTCCTCCGCATGGCGATGAACGACGAGGAGACGGTCGCGCTGATTGCCGGTGGCCATACGTTCGGCAAGACCCACGGTGCGGCGACGGAGGACCACCTTGGTCCCGAGCCTGAGGCGGCACCGCTGCAGGAGATGGGCCTCGGCTGGGCCAACAGCTGCGGCACCGGCAAGGGCAACCAGGCGATCACCAGCGGTCTCGAGGGCGCCTGGACGCCGACGCCGATCACCTGGGATACCAGCTACTTCGACACGCTCTTCGGCTACGAGTGGGAGCTAACGAAGAGCCCGGCCGGCGCACACCAGTGGATTCCCGCTGACGGCGCGGCGTCCGACGCCGTT
>JAPLCF010000036.1:116435-206279 GCA_026392355.1 Actinomycetota bacterium | reverse complement strand
GCACATCGTCAGCCCGGCCAGCTGGTAGTGGACGGGAGTCCAACCACGCGACTGGCCGATCAGGTCTGGCGGGTCGCCAATATCGAAGCCCTTCGGCTCGTCCGCCATGATCGAGTGCTGGCCCTCCATGAAGGCCTCGACGAGCATCTGGTCGTGAGACTGGGTGGTGACGTCGGTGATGCCGATGTAGGCCGGAAACTCCTGCTCGCTCATGCTCACTCCTCGGGTGCGGTGACGCGAGCCTACTGCGCGCGGCGAGGCAATGCCAGCGGCCGGACTAGTTGTGATCGCGCGGGAACACGTAGTCCCACGTGCGATCAAGCAGCGGAGCGCCGTTTTCCTGCACCGTCAACGTGCACGAGACGAGGTAGTCCGCGGCGGTGCAGCGCATCTCGCTGTGGGCGACGATGGCGACGGTCAGCTCGCCGTCCTCGTAGAGGGAGGTGTTCTCGACGACTACCTCGGCCGACAGCGGATCGTCGTCCTTGATGCGCATCGTCGTAATCGACGAGTCCTCCCAGACGAGTCCGTTCTCGTACTTCCACGCGCCACCGATGTCCCAGTCGAAGACCGACTCGGTGATGCCCGTGGCCGGGTCGTAGGTGCGGGTGCGGCTGCCGCCCGAGCCGGGGCGCAGCATCTCGACGTCGGGGATCGGCGGCTCGAAGGGCGGGTCGAGCGGCCGCATGATCGCGTCGGTGGGGCTGGCGGGGCGCTGAGGCAAGAGGAGCGATGAGACGCCGCTGCGGATGCCGAGCGTGACCGGCACGGGCGACGGCCAGGCCCACGGCCAGTAGCACGGCGAGATCGCGATGCGGATGCGGTTTCCTGTCTGGAAGTGGTGTGCAATCGAATCGAGCGGCACGTCGATCGCCATCTCCTCGCCTGGCACGACGGCCTCGGGCCGGTCGTTGCCGTGGCGGTGGCAGAGGTTCAGCTGCCCGCGCGTGACGAGCAGCGACGAGCCATCCGGGGCGATCTCGCTGAGCCGTACCGACACCATCGCGGTTGGCTGGTCGGCGGTAATCGCCAGGTGCGCGGTGGCATGGCCGAGGATCGCGAAGGACGCGTCGAGCGGATCGGAGGTAAAGCACAGGCTGAGCGCCTCCTCGCCACGCTGGTCGAGCGGAAGGTCGTCGGACTTGCCGTCGGCCGTCCACGAGCCGCCGTCGAGGCCGACGGTCTGGACGCTCTCGATCGGGAAGACCCGGCTCTCGCCGGAGTCGCCGCCGAGCGTGCCGTGGCCGAGCACGAGCTCGCGCGTCTCGAGACGCGGCGACGGCCACGTTTCCTCGCCGATCCAGCGGCCCGGCCGGTCGGCCAGGCGCGGGGCGGGCACGACCGGGTCCTGCTCGTAGGCGATCAACATCGGGTCGCCGTCGATCCCGCTGTCGATGCCCTTGAGCCAACGGTCGAACCAGCGCGTCTGCTCGGCGAGGATGCCGACGCGCGGCGACGGCGGGCCATGGATCGGATCGTTGTGACCCCACGGGCCGATGATCGCCTTGCGCGGCCCCTGCGCACGTTCGAGCACGCGGAAGGCCGAGTCGGTGTAGCCGTCGGTCCAGCCGGCGATGCAGAGGATCGGCGTGTCGATCTTGTCGAAGTCCTCGCACGCCGAGCCGTGGCGCCAGTAGTCGTCGCGGTGCTGATGCGCCATCCAGTACGCGATCCACGGCTCGAGGTTCATGCGCTCGAGCCAGGCCTCGCGCCAGCCCTCGCCGTAGATCGCCGGCACCGGTGGGCGCGCCTGCCAGCCGTGCATGCAGACGCTCCAATGCAGCATGTCCATCGCGTCGATCAGACCGCCGCGGTAGTGGACGTCGTCGGTGTAGCGATCGTCGGTCGAATAGCCTGAGGCCACGGCCTTGAGTGCCGGCGGTCGACGCGCCGCGATCTGCAGGCCATTGAAGCCCGTCCAGGAGTAGCCCGTCATGCCGACGGCGCCGGTGCACCACGGCTGCGCGGCGATCCACGCGATCGCGTCGACGCCGTCCTGCGTCTCCTGCTCGGTGTACTCGTCGGGGCAGAGGCCGGTCGACTCGCCTGTGCCGCGGATGTCGATGCGGATGCCGGCGTAGCCCTCGCCGGCGAACCAGCGCATCTCCTGCTCGTCGCTCGCGACGGTGCCGTCGGTCAGGCGGTATGGCCCGTACTCGATGACGGCCGGCACCGGGTTTGTGTCGGCATCGACGGGCAGCCAGATCTTGGCGTGCAGCCGCGTGCCGTCAGGCAGGGGAATCCAGACCGGCGTGCGGACCTCGATCTCGTGCGGGAACTCGCGGCGAATCGTGGCGTCGGTGCGCATAACGGCAGTCTACGCCGCCGCTATGAGGCGTGGGCAGCGTCTACAGCGGCTTAGGCGGAAGACATGCAACAAGGAGAGGGCGGCCCTGTCGGAAGCATCTCGTCTTCACCACCGGGATACGGACCGTTGATCTCGGCCCCGCCCGTTGCCACCCCGCGTTGGTACACCCGGAGAATCCGGTTGGGCCGCAGGAGCACTTTGATGTCGGCAAGCGGATCGCCGTCGACGAGGACGAGATCGGCCACGCAGCCAGGTGACAACCTGCCGATATCGTTGATACCGAGTGCTTGCGCACCCCCTAGCGTGGCGGCGCGCAGCGCTGCCATCGTGCCGAGCCCGCCCTCGGCCATGCGATGGGCTTCCCAGAGCTGGCAGCCAGGAGGACCCGAGTCGTAGCCCATGCCGAAGATAACCCCGGCGTTCCGTCCTGCCTCAAGGGTGAGGTACGCCTCGGCAAGCTGGCGCTTGGCCTGCTCCACCAGCGAGGGGACGAACCTGTCAGCGAATCGTTCGGCGAGATCGTGGAAGGTGGTGAGGGTTGGAACCAGCACTTGTCCGTGTTCCGCCATGTGGTCGAGGAGTGCCGGCTCCCGATGCAAAGCAAAACCGTGCTCGATGGTGTCAGCACCCTCGAGCACCGACATCCGCGTACCGTCGAGTCCCTCGGCGTGGGCGGCGACACGGAGGCCCATGCGATGCGCCTCGTCGATGAGAGCGGCCGCTTCATCCCGCGTCATCTGTGCGGGTTCGGGATCCTCGCGCTCGACTGAACGCGCACCCGTCGACATGAATTTGACAAAGTCCGCGCCCCGCTTGAGGTTCTCACGCACAGCCGCACGCATCGCCCATGGGCCGTTGGCCTCGTGGTACATCGTGCCGAAAATCCGTGTGCCCGGCGCAGTCGCGGAGATGATCCGTCCACAGCTCCGTAGGCGTGGTCCTCGGGACAGCCCGAGCTCGATCGCCTTGCGGAGGACGATCGCCTCGTCATCGAACGAGCCCACATCGCGGACTGTCGTGATGCCCGCGTCAACATAGGCTTCCGCCGTCTTGCTCAGGATGAACCAGCCGAGCTCGCGTGGTCGTGGATCCTCGCCGTTCAAATACGGGGCCGGTCCAAACCCGGGGCTCCGTTCGGTGTCGGAGACGACATGCGTGTGCACATCGATGAGTCCCGGCAGGATTGTTGCTCCTGCTACGTCGCGAGCACCCTCCGGTGGAGGGCCAGAGATCTCTTCTACAGCGTCGATTCGCCCATCTCGAATTGTCAGCGCACCCCGTGCGATGACGGTCTCGGCACCCGGGTCGATGATGCGTGCGTTCCAGAGGATCTCTTCCATGCTGCTGATCGTGCGCGAGCAAGATCGATCTTACAAACGTGCAATAGTGTTGATAATGATTGATGAATTCGATCATGCATGGATGCGCCTTGAGTTGCGCCATCTCGCTGCGCTCGACGCCGTGTCACGACTCGGAACGTTTCGCGGGGCTGCCACTGCACTGGGCTATTCGCAGTCGGCGGTGAGTATTCAGATCCGGGCGCTCGAAGAGATTGTGGGAGCGACAGTGCTGCAGCGGGGGGCCGGCGCTGGGCATGCGTCTCCGACGGCTGTGGGGCGTGCCCTCCTCAGCGCCATTCCCTCGCTCGTCTCGGCGATGGACGATGCGCGGCGAAGTGTTGAGGCAGCGATGCAGTCGCGACCGGTGTTGCGCGTAGGGATCTTCCCAACAGCCTCCGTCGCACTCTTGCCCGGTGTGTTGAAGCTTGTTGGTCTGCAGATGGAGGTAGTCCTCCACGAGCGGCCTGATCCTGATGAACTCGTGCTGGCACTTCGACAAGGTCGGCTCGATGTGGCGTTTCTCTCACCGCCGCCCGTGGGATCCGACCTCGTCCTCAAGCCGTTGCTGGAAGACCCATACGTCGTTCTTCTGCCACGCATTGAGTCGTTTGACGCGGTACGCCTAATGTCGGCCGAGCGGTTACGCGATCTGCCGGCAGTCGCGTACCGCTCCCTGTCCGATGCGGTGCATCCATTGATGCTCCTCAAGCCCGAGTATCGTCCGCGGCGTATTGCAGCACGTACCGATGACGATCGCACCGTTCACGCGATGGTCGGAGCGGGGCTCGGCGTGGCCTTGCTGCCGGGACTCAGCGTTGACGTACATGACCCAAGGGTGCGCACCGTTCCGGTCCGGCCTGCATTGCCACCGCGGAGGATCGTCTTGGCTTGGCAGAAGGCGAAACACCTGGAGCCGGCTGCAGAGGCCTTCATTCGGGCCGCCGAGGCAGTCGCGAAATCCGTTCGGTCTACGGCCGAGCCGGCCCGGCGTTCGCCTTAAGCCTGTACAAAAACGCGGCCGTGCTCCACCCGCACGGGGTAGACGGCGACGCGGAAGTTCTCATCTTCGGGACAGACGCCCGAGCTGGCGTCGAATTCCCAGCCGTGCCACGGGCACACCACGACCGTGCGGTCGACCAGGTGGTAGTGCCCGCCGGGCTCGCCCTCGATGCGCTGCTCGACGCTGCCGAGGCAGAGCTTGGCGCCCGAGTGAGGGCAGCGATTGCGGATCGCGATCAGGTCGTTGGTGCGCGGGTCGCGCATCACGCCGATCTCACGCCCCTCGATGCGGGCGATCGCCGGTGCGCCCGGGGCGACGTCGGCCTCGGCGGCGATGTCGTGCCATTCGCTCATCGGGCCACCGGTAGATCGAGGCGGCTCCCGTAGAAGTTGACCGCGTTGTCGTGCATGACGCCCTGCCGCCACGCCTCGGGCAGGCGGTTGGCAAGCCACTTCGGCTCGTCGCCGTCCCAGTGCGGGTAGTCGGACGAATAGCAGAGGATGTCGGGTGCGCCGACGGCGGCGAGCATCTGCCAGAGCAGCTCGTCGTTGCCGTCGGTGTGCTCGAGTGGCTGCGTGGCGAAGCGGATGTGGCGCTTCATCGTCTCGCTCGGCGGCTCGTCGAGCCACGGCGTGTCGTCGCGCAGGCCGCGCCAGTTCGTGTCATTGCGCCAGAGCATGCCGGGCAGCCACGCGACGCCGCCTTCGATCAGCAGCACCTTGAGATCGGGGATGCGACGGAAGGTGCCGTGCGTGAGCAGCGAGAACAGGTGGCCCATGATCGAGCAGGCCGAACCCGTGGTGTGCCACTCGATGTAGAACGTCGGCGCACCGGCACCGGTCGGCTGGTGCGCGAGGCCCATACCCTCCATGCCGGAGTGGATCGCGACGGCGAGGCCGTTGGCGGCGGCCGCCTCGAGGATCGGCAGGTACTTCGGATCGCCGTAAGGCCGCTCGCTACCGCCGGCCAACAGCACCTGGACGAAGCGGCGGTCGCTTGCGCAGCGCTCGATCTCGGCGACGGCGGCCACAGGATCCTGCGAGGGCACGACGATCGAGCCACGGAAGCGGTCGTCGACCGGGAACCAGTCCTCGCGGAACCAGTCGTTGTGGGCGCGGGCGAGGGCGGCGGCGCGGTAGGTGTTCTGCATCAGACCGACGCTGAGGGCGTCGTCGGCGGTGAGGATGCCGATGTCTGCGCCCTGGTTGTCGAGGACCTCTTTGGCGACGGTCGCGGGGTTGCCGCCCGGCATGCCGGTCTCGTCGACGGCGAGATCGCCGCGGAACCACGTGGACGGGTTCGACCACGGATAGCCGGGCAGGCCGAGCAGGTAGGCCTGGTTGCGGTACCACTCGCGCTCAGGCGCGTCGATGAACTTGAGGATCTCCTCCGGGTGCGTGATCTGCACGTGGACATCGCAGTCGATCATGGGGCCTCCCTGCCGTGGTCACCACAAGGATAGGGACCACGCCGAAGCCCCTGACTGATCAAACAGTTAAGACTGATCGAGATCGGTCTGCGCCTCAACCTCGGCCACCCAGCGGCCGTGGTTGGCGCGGGCCCACTCACGATCGACGGTGCCGTCGATCATGCCGCTCATCGAGGCGCGCGTCGTGCGATTGAAGAGCGCGAGGTAAAGGTGCCCGCACGTAAGCGCCACGATCAGGATCGTCGCGATGTCATGCACGTCGACCGTGCCGGTGAAGCGGAACGTCGTGTTCTGCTCGCCCAGCCACAGCAGGAGGCCGGTGAAGGTCAACACGATCAGCAACGCGATAGTGATCGCGGTGTTGAGCTTCTGGCCGGCATTGAGCCAGCCCTGCTCGGGCGCGCCGTCATGGCTAACGATGCGTCGCACGCCACCCTTGAGCCACTCGCGGTCGGCGCGGTCGAGCGTGTCGACCTCCTTGGCGAAGGCCGAGACGTCGCGCGGCCGCAGGATCAGGATGCCGACGAAGGCGACGCCGAGCGCGATCGCGAACCAGAAGTGCCACTGCTTGGCGAGCGGGCGGTTCATTACCTCTGCCAGCGCTGGCGACCACAGGCACAGGCCGGTCCAGAGCATCCCGAAGAACGTCACCGCGAGGATCAGGTGCAGCACGCGCTGGGCACCCGTGAAGCGGCGGATGCGGGGAGACGCCGGCGCCGTCCTTTCGCGTACCGGGCTAGTGGTAGACATCGTCTCCAACCCAGGCGTCGGCGTCGTAGCCGCGCGTCTCCCAGTAGCCGCGCGTCGGCTCCTTTTCGAAGGTGATATGCGAGAGCCACTTGACGCCCTTGTAGCCGTACATCTGGGGAATCACGAGACGCATCGGCGCGCCGTGCACGCGCTTGAGCGGCAGGCCGTCCATCTCGGTGGCGAGCAGGACCTCCGGCAGCTTGAACTGCTCCATCGTCAGCTGGTCGAAGTACGGCTCCTCGAGCGACTGGAAGTTGACGTGCTTCGCGGTCGCTTTCGGCTTGACGAGGTCGAACAACGTGGCGGGCGTGATGCCCTTCCAGTTGACGTTCTCGACTGACCAGCCGGTGACGCAGTGGAAGTCGCTGATGCTCGTGACCATCGGCGTTTCCTGCACGGCGCTCCAGGTCAACTTGACGGGGTTCTCGACCTCGCCGTCGACCGTCAGCGTGTACGTGGCCGGATCGAACGTCGGCATCGGATCCTGGACGTTGTAGATGCGCCAGCCGCCGGTCGGGACGATTCCCTCGACGCCCGGGACGACATTGCCGGCGCTCGCGACGATGTTGCCAACGCCCATACCGCCCATGCGGGAGATCAGGCCGACACCGACGGCGCCTGCCGCGATCGTGCCGAGAAACGCGGCGCGGCCGAGGGGCAGACGATCCTTCGGTGTCTCGGTGGGGTGCTGCGGGTTGTTCGGCTCCATGGACTGATTCTGCCCGAGATTGCCGACGCCGCCGGCGCTTGGGGCAAACGCACACTTCTGTGAGACGGCTTGCACACGTGTGCAACGGCCGAAAAGCTTGTGACGCTGTGTGTTGACGCGCCGGTTGCCCGGCGCGTCAACGCGTTAGTGCGTCGTTAGGACAGCGCCTTCTTCTTGAGCGTGTCGAACTCTTCCTGCGTGATGGCGCCCGAGTCGAGCAGCGACTTGGCGTGCGCGATCTCCGCAGCGGAGCCGCCGGCGACTTCCTTCACGTGGTCGTCGAACTGCTTCTGGGCGGTGGCGACCGCCTTCTGGTTGCGCTCGGCCATGCCGTGCCCATTGACGAGAAGGTAGATCAGCACGCCGAAGATGTTCGTCGCGAATAGAAGGATGATCCACAGAACCTTCTTGCCCCCACCGATGTCATGACGGCGGAACAGGTCGCTAAAGACCGTGATCAGCAGCCAGAACCAGATGACGAATCCGAAGATGAGCAGAATCGTCCAGAGCATGTGGAGCAGCGGATAATCTTCCATGTGTTCTCCTAATGGGTTGCGCTGTCAGTGTACTGACCGCGGCCGGGACACCTGTACCGGATCCTCCGCATCGTGGATCCGGGTGCGACCACACCCGTAGCGCTAGATCAGTTCGTCGCCGGTCAGGTAGCGGGGCTCAGCGAACACGCGGCGCACCATCGGCTCAAAGAACTCTGCCGGCAGGCTCTCAAAGTTCGGGTCGAAGCAGTTCTGGTCGTACTTGGCGCAGAACTCGGCGCAGGCGTCGAACCACGGGCTGTCCTTGAAGCGATCGCGCGCGTTGCGATCGCCACCGGAGTGGTGCGCGTAGTAGTACGACTGGAAGACACCGTGGTGCTTGACGATCCAGACGATCTCGGGCCGGCAGTACGGGCGCAGCACGGCGCCCATGAACTCGCCGTGGGTGATGGGCGCGAGCTCGTCGCCGATGTCGTGCAGCAGCGCGGCGACGATGTATTCCTCATCACGGCCATCGTTGTACGCGTGCGTCGCGGACTGCAGCGAGTGCTCGTAGCGCGTCACCTGGTAGCCGGCGAACGAATGGCGTAGCCCTTCAAGCGCGGCCATCAGACGATCGGGGAGCGTCTGCATGTGCTCCTCGCCGAGCCGATCGAGGAGCGCGTAGTCCTCGGCCGTGCCGTCTTCCATGCGGATGAATGCGACTGTCTCCATGGATCCTCCCTCGCGGTGGAGGAAGCCTAGCGGTCGCAGAAAGCGCACGCAGTGCCGGCTCCGGCGGCGATCGGGTGAGGGCCCGAGGTGCCGCCGGAGCCGGCTGTGCGTTAGCTCATGTTGTGCTGGAGATTGTGCGGCAGTGTCACAGGGGTACCGCGGAAACAGCCGATCGAGTAGGGGTACTCGTTGTTGAGCACGTAGTGGTAGATCTTCTGCAGCTTGCCCTCCCACATGACCTCGGCGGTCCTGCCGTGGCATTCGTCGAGCTGCTTGTTCGTGATCCACTTGCCGTTGGCATCACGTGGTCCGTAGATGCCGAATCCGTCCCAGGCGTAGCCGTACAGCGGCGAGGCCTTGCTGCCGGGCTCACTCTTCTGGGTCAGGCACTTCCAGGAGAAGCCGTGGACGTGGTACTGGGTGTTCCACGGATGGCCGAAGCAGTTATCGGTGGGCAGTGCCGCGTTCGGATCGACCCACGACGTTAGGGAGGTAGCGGCAATCTCGGCGTGCCACATGATGCCGTCGAGGGCGACGCCCATGGAGAGCGACGGGATGCAGGTCGGCTTCTTGTTCGCCTTCGGATAGCGCGTGACGTTCACGTGGAGGTTGTAGGGCTTGATGGGGATCAGGTCGGCCGTCGCGTAGGGCGGAATTCCCGGCGCGACGCTGTAGTACTGGTACGCGGCGCTATTCGACGGGATCGGGTACTTGCCAACCGGCCACGGCGGAATGCCATTGCCCTTGAAATACCGCTTCGTCGCCGTGGTCGTGATCTTGAACTCATGCGCCATCTTGACCTTGCCCGGCACGGCAGATTCCCCGATCTTTGCGACGTTGAGGACGTTGCCGTTGCGCCACGGCCTGTCCACCTGCGACACGGGTGGCGGCGGATTGCCGCCGAGGGAGGGGAGGGCGCACATGAAGAGCTGGCCGCGGCCCGGCTCGCTCATGGGCGTGCCCACTGGGGCCGTGTTGAGCACCGTCGGCGTGATGTTGGCGGGTGCAGCGTTGGCGGTCGTTGCCGCAGCAACGGCCAGAACAAACGTTAGGGCCAGCAGGCCAGCCCGCTGAAGTAGTCCTCGTCTCATCTCATCCTCGTCTTGTTGAAGGCAGCAACGCTGCGAGATTCGGATAATATATCAGCGCTCTATTTTACGCAATGTGGATGCATTCAGCGATTGCGCTCTTTTTTACGAGGCCCGTGCGACCACGCTACGTCAACGCCGGATGATGTGCAGCCGCTGCGACCTTGTTTCGGTATCGGCGCGGGTCAGCGGTCGTTGAAGACCAGCAGCTCGCCGCTGTAGCAAGCGACCCATACGCGCGCGAGGTGGGTGTCGTACGTGACGCCGATCGGGTTCTGGCAGGCGTCGATCGTCTGCAGCACCTTCATGTCGCGCGTGCGCAGCTTGGAGATCGTGTTGCTGTTGTAGTTGACGACGTACAGCGCCTTGCCGTCGCTCGACATTGCGAGGCTGCGTGGCGCATCGCCCGTCTGTACGCGCGTGACGTTGCCGTTCCAAAGGTCGAGGCGCGCGACATTGCCCTCCGAGTTGAGCGTCGCGTAGATGTAGCGGCCCTGCGGCGCGAACTCGAGCGCGCGCGGGCCGGCGCCGATCTCGATGGTGCGCGTCTTCCACGTGTTGAGGTCGACACGCACGAGTTTCGTATCGCCCATCATCGCGACGTACGCCACGTTGCCCTTTGGCGAGACGACGATCCCGCGCGGGTTCGGCCCGATCGCGATGCGCTGCACCTCGCGGCCGGCCGCGGTCGAGATCACCGAGAGATCACCGGAGCACCAATTCGAGACGAGTACGTACTTGCCATCCGGCGTGGCCTTAACGACCTTCGGCACGACACCGACCTTGTACACGTCGTCGATCTTCAGGCTCTCCATGTTGATGCGATAGACGAACGACTCGTCATAGCCCGAGTCCATCGTGCAGTCATCGGTGCCCTCGGGCCCGAAGCCCGCGCCGTACATCGCGTAGTTCGAGACGTAGCCGTACATGCCGTCAGGCGAGAAGGCGGCCTCAACGGGCGCGCCCTGCGACGTGCCGGGGTGGCCCTTGATCCCGAACTTGGCCAGCTCGACCGAGTCGGAGATCGTCTTGATCAGCTTCATCGTGCGCGCGCTGTAGACCGTGATCGTGTGGCGGTACATCATGTTCTGGGCCGTGATCAGGCCCGTGCCGCTGGCGACCACGGACTTCGGCGAGATGTCACCGCCGATTGACTTGATGAGCCGGAGGCGCGTGCGGTCGGACGGCGGACCGACGTGCTCGGGGGTCGCCGTTGCCGCCTCGGCGGTGCTCGCGGCAGTCGTTGCCGCCTCCTGCGTGGCAGCGGTTGTCTTCGCGCTGGGCGCGTTGGCGGCGGTGGCACGTGTGCCATCGTCGAGCTGAGTCCGCACGATCAGCACGCCGCTGACGGTCAGGGCAGCTGTGAGCACCATCAGCAGCGCGGTGCGACGCCGACGCACGGCGCGGCGGCGCTCCTGATACGAGGGCGTGCGGTCGTACAGCTCGGGCATTGGCTGTTCTTTCGGCCGTGAGACGCCGCATCCTGCCTACCTGCGGGCTCACGAGAGTTGACAGCAGCGGTGCGAAACGGTTGGCTCTGCGCAACGCCACGCGAAGGAGACACCATGTTCGACGCCACAACCGCCCAGCGCCTGACCACCGAGGGTGACTGGTTCGAGCCGTACTTCATCTCGCTTGGCTACCGGCTTGGCAACGTCCTTGTGCTGTCCGGCCAGGCTTCGATCTCTGAACAGGGCGAGATCGTTGGCGCTGGCGACTTCGACGCGCAGGCTGCGCAGACGTTCGCGAACATCGAGCGCGTGCTTGGGCTAGCCGGGGCCGGGCTCGAGGACATCTTCAAGGTCACGATCTATCTGACCGACATGTCGAACTTCCCGAAGATCATGGAGTTGCGTCAACAACACTTCACGCCGCCCTACCCCGCCGACACCATCGTCGAGGTGCGCTCGCTGGCACTCCCCGAGTTGATGATCGAGATCGAGGTGATGGCGATGGTGCCCGACGGCGAGCGCCGCGTGATCGACGCCTGATCAGGCGGGGTCGACGCCGAGCAATGCCGGCGAGGTCAAGCTCGGCCGACGACGCACTCGAACACGGCGGATTTGTGCCGTGTGCGCTCACTTATGCTGCAGCGGTCCCGCGCATCCCGCCCGGGCAGACGAAGGAGCATGGGCTGTGAGCGAGCCCCGCATCGGCATCTTCCTGAATGTGCAGCAGCCCGATACGGTGGCGCCGCACACGATCATCGAGCAGGCCGTCGCGCACACCGCGCTGTGTCGGGACCTCGGCTTCGACCTCGTCTCGGCGGGGCAGCACTTCCTGACCGAGGTGTTTCAGATGGCGCAGCTGATGCCGCTGCTGGCGCGGATCGCAGCCGACGCTGGCGACATGCGCGTCGCTTCGAACATCGCGCTGCTGACGCTGCTTAACCCGGTCGAACTCGCGGAGAACGCGGCCACGCTCGATGCCATCACCGGCGGGCGCTTCGTGCTGGGCGTGGGGCTCGGCTATCGCCCGGAGGAGTTCGACGCCTTTGGTATCCCGGAGAAGAAGGTGCGCATCTTCCTCGACAAGCTCGACGTCGTGAAGCGTCTGCTCGAAGGCGAAGCCGTGACGGCTGAGGGCGTCGGCTACAAGCTTGTCAATCAGCGTCTCGCAATGCTCCCCACGCAGTCGCCGCGCCCGCCGATCTGGCTGGCTGCGAATGCCGACTCGGCCGTGAAGCGCGCCGCGCGTGTGGCCGACACCTGGACCGTGAACCCGCACGCCAACCTCGCCGAGCTGGTGCGCCAGACCACCATGTTCCACGAGGCGCGCGCCGAGGCTGGGCTGCCGACCGTGACTGAGCTACCGGTGATGAAGGAGATCTACGTCGGCGAAGACGACGAGAGCGCCGAGCGCGAGGCCCGCGCGTACCTGCAGGCCAAGTACAAGGCCTACGTGAAGTGGGGCCAAGACGAGGTGATGCCCGACGCCGACTCGCTTGATCAGGACTGGGAGGAGTTGAAGGCCGGTGGGCGCTTCATCCTCGGCGGTCCCGACCGCTGCGTGGCCGAGCTACAGGAGCACCTCGACGCGCTGCGCTGCGACACGCTGATCTTCCGCTTTGGCTGGGTCGGCATGCCCGACGAGCTCGTTCAGGCGAACATCCGTCGCTTCGCCGAGACAGTCAAGCCGCGCCTGCGCGTGGCGGCTGGCGCCCCCGCGCCGCTCTGAGGACAGTTTGGATCCGGATCCGAATTGACCAGGATTCGGCCAATTCGGATCCGGATCCAAACTGTCCTCAGCCGACGCAGGCGGCCGCAGCCGCGAGCGCATCGCTGGCGTACGCCTGCGTGTCATCGCCGAGGCGCGCCTCAAGCGTTTCGCGGCTCGTGAGGTCCGTCGTGGTGACCGCGCGCGAGTAGTCGTCGACCATCGTCTGCGTAGCAGAACGCAGCGTGGCCAACGCATCGCGACACTGGCCGTCGGTCGTGGTCAGCGCCTGGTCGACGGTGCCGACGAGCTCGGTGGCTGCATCGGCGATTGCCGTGTACGCCTTACCGACGCAGGCATCGAAGTCGGCACCCGCGGCGGCGTCGGTCTGGCACGACGCGACGCTCTGGTTGGCCTGGTCGAGGCGGCCGGCGAAGGTCTGGGCACCGCTCTGGATGACGTTCCAGGCGCCGGTGTTGTCGGCAGCGGGCGTTTCTTCCATCGTTGCGTCGGCGCTGACGGGTAGGGCCTCTTCCGAGCTCGTCGGCTCAGCGGTACGCTCCGCCGCGACGGCGGCGTCGGCCGCCTTGGCCTCGGTCGCGGTCTCGCTGTCCTTCAGCGAAGACATGCCGCAGCCGGCTAGCAGCGCTGCGGTGAGCGCGAGGGCGACGACGAGGATGAGGGCGGGCGGGCGATTCACAGTCAACCCAATCATCTCCCTCATTCGCTGCGAGGTGGGCGGGCTCCTGCCCTAGAACACGTAAACGGCGTCCAGGTCCGGCAGCTGGGACGTGCTGCCGGACCTGGACGCCGAAGCGTTACGCGACGACGGTGTTGCCGTCGAACGGCTCGATGCCGTTGAGGTACGTGATGACCTCGTCGACGCCCATGACGTCGCCGAACTTGGCATCGATGTCGAACAGGTTCCATTCCACGACGCCGGCCACGCGGTCGCCGACGCACTCGCGGGGGACGATCGGGCGGAAGCCATACGCGATGGCGTCCTCGACCGTGTGGCGGACGCAGCCGGCCATCGTCACGCCGGTCACGATCACCGTGTCGACGCGGTGCGCCGACAGAAAGCCCTGCATGTACGTGCCGTGGAAGCCGCTGGCGCGCTTTTTGCAGATCACGAGGTCCTCATCGCGCAGCAGGCGCTCGTCGATCGCGGCCTCCCACGAGCCCTCTTCGAGAACATCGACGGGGATCTTGTTGTGCCAGAGGCCCATGTCGCTCCACTCGCCGCGCGTCGTCTTCTTGTACGCGGTGGTGGTGTGCACGACGGGGACGTTCTTGGCGCGGGCCGCCTCGAGCAGGCGCTCGGTGGCCGGGATGATCGTGTCCATGTGATCGCACGTGAACTTGTTGCCGGGGTGCGTCCACGCGTTGGCGAGATCGATGTTGAGAATCGCGGGGCGCGTGCCGAAGCCGATGCGCCGCTGGAAGCCGCGCTGCTGATACAGCTCGCTGTCCTCCGCGAAGATCTTGTCGAGCATCTCCTGCAGTTCGCTCATGGGTATTCCTCCTGGGGTCGTTCGTGTGGGTGGGGTTAGGCCTTGCGCTTTTCGGCGCGCAGGCGGTCGGTTGCGTCCTGATCGACGGCGAGGGTGAGGCCCTCTCCGACGAGCACGACGCCGTAGTCCTGCTCGGCGAGGTCACGCGTGGTGAACTCGTCGAGGACGTCATCACGAACCAGCGCGGGGTCGCGGTCGAGCGGGTCGCCGTAGCCACCGCCCGAGGGGACGGTGATCTGAAGGCTGTCGCCGGCCTTCAGTTGCGAGCCGGTGACCTTGCTGTACCAGGACTCCTCGTCGGGGCGGCCGTGGTTGCGCACCATCGAGCCGTTGAGGCCCTCGTGGCCGCCGAAGATGCCCCACGGCGGGTCGGACTCATGACGCTCGCCCTCGCAGGTGACGATCGTGTCGGTCAGGAACGTGTTGACGCGAACGATGCCGATGCCGCCGCGCCACTTGCCCGCCGCAGCCGGCTCGTCGCGCAGCTCGTAGCGGTCGGTCCGCATCGGGAAGCGCCACTCGAGCTCTTCGATCGGGTTGTTGCGCGTGTTGGCGATCAGGTTGTCGACAGAGTCCATCGCGTCGCGATCGGGACGACCGCCATACGAGCCCTCGTCGACCTCGAGGTACACCCAGTACTCGCCTTCCTCCTCGACGTAGCCGGAGTAGGAGAGGAAGTGGATGTGCGCCGAGTTGCCGGCCGTGACTTGGTTCGGGATCACCGGCGCGAGTGCGCGGAGCACGAGGTCGACCGCGCGCTGGGCCTGCGAGAAGCGGGCGAAGCAGGCGCGCGGGTACTTCGGGTTGTAGATCGTGCCCTCGGGTGCGATCACCTCGACCGGCCGGAGCATGCCTTCGTTTTGCGGCACGAAGACCGGGAACGTCGCCTCGTCGAGGAACATCATGCGCGCAATGAACGTCATGCCGGACACGGTCGTGCCCTCGAACGGGCAGTTGTAGCCGGTCGGTACCTCGGGGCTCGAGCCCGTCAGGTCGACGACCATTTTGTCGCCCTCGATCCGCACGACGACCTTGATCGGCAGCTTCTCACCGCGGTTGCGGCCGTCGTCGTCGAGCCAGCCGTACTCGGGGCCGTACTCGCCGTCCGGCACCTTCGCGATCTCCTGGCGGAGCATGCGCTCGGCGTAGTCCATCCAGTGGTTGGCGGCACCCAAGACAGCCTCAGTGCCGTAGCGGCCCGCGAGTTCCGCGAAGCGATTCTTGGCGCGCTCGCACGCAGCGATCATCGCCTCGATGTCACCGCGGTTGTGGGTGGGAGTGCGGGTGTTCTCGAGGATGTGCTTGAACAGCGACTCCTGCCAGACACCCTTATCGGCCAGCTTGACCGCGCGGTAGATGTTGCCCTCAGACCAGTTGTCGACCAGGTCGATGGCGAGGCCCGGGAAGGCGCCGCCGATGTCGAGCAGGTGCGCGGAGGCACCCGAGAAGCCGATCAGCTCGCCGTCGTGGAAGACGGGCATCACGATCGCGACGTCGGGCGAGTGCGTCGCGCCGAGGTACGGGTCGTTGTGCAGGATGATGTCGCCCGGATGGATGTCGTCGCCCAGCAGGGAGATGACGCCCTTGACGATCTTCGGCATTGCGCCCATGAACATCGGCGTTGAGTCGGACTCTGCGATGTTGTTGCCCTGCGGGTCGAACAGGCCTGCGCCGAGGTCCTCGGATTCGCGGATGATCGACGAGTAGGACATGCGGTAGAGCACGCCCGCCATCTCCTTGGCGATGGCGTTGAACGCGCCGCCGATCACGCGCATGAGGATCGGCTGCGCGAGGCCGGCATCGCCGCCCTTCGAGCGCCGGGCCTCGATGCGCGCGGACACGTCGATCACGAGGTTGCCGTACGTGTCGACTTCGACGACGAAGCCCGGGGGCACGATCGTCGTCGTGTCGTACTGCTCGATGATTGCCGGACCCTCGATGCGGTCGCCCGCCTTGAGGTGCTCACGCTCGTAGAACGGCGTCGGGCAGGACTGCGCGTCACCGTCGACGTCGAACACGACGGGGCGCGTCTCGATCAGTGCGGCAGAGAGGTCGCCGTTACCGGCTTCGGCTTCGGGCCACTTCAGCTCGTCGATGCGGCCGATGCCAACGACGCGGATGTTGATGATCTCGACCGGGGCGTCGAAGCGGTGGCCGTACTCACCCTCGTGGGCGATGTGGAACGCCTCGACCAGCTCGTCGGTCCAGCCGGCGCGGCCGGGGTCGCCGGCGGGAACGTCGAAGCGCACCTCGTAGCCCTGGCCGGCGTAGCGGCAGTCGGCGAGGCGGCGGATCAGGCGACGATCCTCGGGCACCGCGTCGGCGTCGAGCTGGCCGACGGCCTGGGCGACGAGCTCGTCGAACTTGGCCTGCAGGCGCGGGGCGTCGAGCGTGGCGACGGCCTGGCGCTCCGTGCCGACGAACTCGTGCTGGAGGTCCGTGGCAAGCAGGCCCGTCGCGGCAACGATGCCCGGATGCGGCGGCACGAGGACGCGTGGGATCTCGAGCTCGAGGGCGACGTCGCAGGAGAACAGCGGGCCGGCACCACCGGCGGCGACGAGCGTGAAGTCGCGCGGGTCGTAGCCGCGGCGCACCGAGTTGATCTCGATGTTTTGCGTCATGCCGAACTTCTGGATCTGCAGGGCGCCGAGGGCGGCCTGCTCCGGCGTCATGTCGACCTCGCCGGCCAGCTGCTCGATCACCGTCTTGGCGAGCTCGGGCTTGAGCGCGAGGCCACCACCGACGAGGCCGCGCTCGGGGCGCAGGCGGCCGAGGAAGACCTGGGCGTCAGTCGACGTGGGGTCCGTACCACCGCGGTCGTAACAGGCGGGGCCAGGATCGGCACCGGCCGACTGCGGACCGACGCGGAAGACGCCGCCCTCGTCGACGTACGCGATCGAGCCGCCACCGGCACCGATCGTGTCGATGTCGACCATCGGCACCATCGCCTGGTAGTCGCCGACCTTCGTGTCGAGCAGGTGGCGCATGCGCATCTGGCCGCCAGCCGCCACGCCGACGTCGGCGGAGGTGCCACCGATGTCGAGGGTAATGACGCTGTCGTAGCCGGCCATCTTGCCCGCCCAGATGCCACCGATCAGGCCCGCCACGGGGCCGCTCATGAGCAGGTTGACGGGGCGGCGTGAGGCCGACTCGACGGTCGCCATGCCACCGGACGACTGCATCAGCTGGACGCCGTGCTTGAAGCCAGCGTCCTTCATCGCGGTCGCAAAGCGGTCGAGGTACGTGGAGACCTTGGGGCCGACGAAAGCGTTGAGCGCGACGGTCGAGAAGCGCTCATACTCGCGGTAGAGCGGGATCACATCGCTCGAGATCGACTGGTAGGCCTCGGGAAACTCCTCCGAGATGATCTCCGACACGCGGTGCTCGTGCGCGCCGTTGAGGTACGAGTGCAAGAAGCAGACGGCGACGGCCTCGACGCCCGACTCCTTGAGCAGGCGCACCTCGCGGCGGACGGCGTCCTCATCGAGCGGCGTGACGATTTCGCCGTGCGGCGCGGTCACGCGCTCGGCGACGACGCGGCGGTGGCGGCGCTTGACAAGCGGGCGGGCCTGCCACGGCAGGTCTTGCTGGATCGAGAAGTTGAGCGGCTTCTTGTGGCGCGCGATGTGGAGGATGTCGCGGAAGCCCTCGGTGGTGATCAGGCCGACGGATGCACCCTGATGCGTGAGCGCGATATTGGTGGCGACGGTCGTGCCGTGCAGGAGGTTGTCGATCTCCGACAGCTGCACGCCGGCCTTCTCGCAGAGGCGGTTGATGCCCTCGACCACGCCGCGAGCCGGATCGTCGGGAGTGGACGGGACCTTGTCGACGGTGATCTTGCCGGCTTCCTCGTCCACGAGGATCAAGTCGGTGAAGGTGCCGCCGACGTCTACTCCGATGCGCTTCACGGTTGCTGCTCTCCTGCGTCCCGCTGCCAGAAGGGCAGCTCTTGCTGCGAGAGCATACAGTGTATACACTCAATTGCAAATGCCCATTTCCGACCGCAGCCCTGTACGATCGCTGGCTATGAACGCCAAGGCTGAGACGACGCGCACCGGCAGCAAGCCGGCGATTGCCGAGGTCCTACGGGAGGGCATCCGTCAGGGACTACTCGCCCCCGGCCAGCCGCTGATCCAGGCCTCGATCGCCGAGGCCATGGGCGTCAGTCGCATTCCCGTGCGCGAGGCACTGCACGCGCTAGCGGCCGAAGGTCTCGTGACGTTCTCCGACGACGGCGGCGCGAAGGTTACGGAGCTCGAGCCACACGAGGTGGATGAGGTCTGGACCCTGCGCGCGCTGCTTGAGTCGCACATGGCACCCAGCATCGTCAGCAACACCACGGCCTCCGACCTCGAGCTGCTGAGCGGGCTCGTTGACGCGATGGACGACCTGGATCCCGAGACGTGGTCCGACCGCAACTACACCTTTCACCAAGAGCTGCACCGGCTGTCCGGCATGCCGTACTTCGCCGATGCCGCCGGGCGCGTGCTCACGCTGATGGATTCGTACTCGCGGGTCGCGGTCAGCGTGCTCAATGAGCAGGATCACGCGCAGTCCGAGCACCATCAGATGATCGCTGCGATCCGCGCCGATGATGGTGACGAGCTCGCGCGTCTGCTCCTGCACCACAGCAACCGCGCCCGCCAGGCACTGCTCGCCTACGCGGAGTCGCAGCAGCAGCCGGTCGATCCGAAAGCCGAGGCGGCCGCGGCTGCACGCTCGCTGGCCGATCACCTCGGTGCGTGAATGCTCCAAAGGGGTCAGACCCTTCTGGAACATGGAGAACGTCTCCACGACTATGAGGATTGCCGTCATGTTCCAGAAGGGTCTGACCCCTTTGGAGCATTCACACGGCTGATCACCATCCCGAACCACACGTAGGATGCGAGCCATGCGCCGCGTCGTCCCATTGCTCGCCCTGATCGCGCTCGCGCTTGGTCTGGTCGCTCCGACGGCCGGAGCTGAGCCCGCCCGCGCCGCGGTGTTCTCGGGGACCGGCGTGTGGATCGATATCTGGGATGCGCTCGAGAAGAACCCGACCAGCGTTGTCACGACCGCGCAGCAGCAGGGCGTTTCCGTCATCTACGTCGAGACGGCTAACGCGAAGAGCAAGGTCGACGTTGTGAACCCCGCCCCTCTGAAGCAGCTCGTCACGCTCGCGCACGCCGCAGGCATTCGCGTCGTCCCGTGGTACCTCCCGGGCTTCCAGAAGCCGAAGGTGGATCAGCGCCGGCTTGCTGCCGCGCTCGCGATCGGCGGAACCGAGGCGGTCGACGGCGTCGCGGTCGACATCGAGGCCACCTACGTCAAGAATCCGAAGCTGCGCTCGCAGCGCGCTGGCGCCCTGGTGGCATGGCTGCGCGCGACCTATCCGCAAACCCCGATCGGCGCAATCACGCCGAATCCGACCAGTAACTACTGGCCGATCTTCCCCTGGGCGGAGATCCAGAAGAACGCAGACGCAGTGCTGCCGATGTGTTACGCACCGCGCAAATTGAGCCCCCAGGCGATGTACACGATGACGGCTGGCTGCACGCAGAAGCCACGCGATCTGACCGGCGATCAGGCGCTGCCAGTGCACGTGATCAGCGGCCTTGCGGGTGGGCTGTCGGCAGCAAATCTTGACGCCGCCGCGCGGGGCGCGCGCGACGCCGGCGCCAACGGCTTTAGCCTCTACGACCTCGCCACCACGACGGCCGCCGGGTGGACGGCGCTGTCCACGTGGGCCGCGGGCTAGCCGGCGACCTCAGGACTGTCTGAGCGAGTCGGGTTAGAGTGCCGTCCGTGGACTATTCCGGCATCGTCGATGACGCCATTGAGCGTCTGAAGACCGAGGGCCGCTATCGATCGTTTGCCGAGATCGAGCGCATCCCCGGTACGGCCAGCGCGATGCTGCACGCACCCGACGGGACGACCCGTACGGTCGCGGTCTGGTGCTCGAACGACTATCTCGGCATGGCGGCCAACGCCGCGGTGATCGAGGCGGTGACTGAGGCATCGGCCTATGGCGCCGGCAGCGGCGGCACGCGCAACATCTCTGGTACCACGGTGATGCACGTGGCGCTCGAGCGCGAGCTCGCGGACTGGCATCGCAAGGAGGCCGGGCTCCTCTTCTCGTCCGGCTGGGTCGCGAACTTTACGTCTTTTGCCGTCCTCGGCAGCATCCTGCCCGAGTGCGTCATCTACTCCGACGCCAACAACCACAACTCGATGATTGAGGGCATGCGTCGCAGCGGCGCGACGGTGCGCGTCTTCCGGCACAACGACGCCGCGCACCTCGAGCAGCTGCTGCGCGACGAGGACCCTTCGCGCGCCCGTGTCGTCGCGTTCGAGTCGGTCTACTCGATGGACGGCGACATCGCCCCGATCGCCGAGCTCGCCGACGTCGCCAAGCGCTACAACGCGCTCACGTTCGTCGACGAGGTACACGCCGTCGGCATGTACGGGCCCGAGGGTGCTGGTGTCGTGGCGCGTGAGGGCCTCGAGGGCGAGATCGACATCGTCCAGGGCACGCTCGGCAAGGCCGTCGGTGCGATGGGCGGGTACATCACGGGTTCGGCGCGGCTGATCGACCTGATCCGTTCGTACGGCACCGGCTTCATCTTCACCACCTCGCTCGCCCCGGTCGTCGTGGCAGCGGCACATGCCAGCATCCGCCACCTCCGCACCAGCGACGTGGAGCGCATTGCACTGCACTCTCGCGTAGCGGAGGTGCACGGCCTGATCGACGCGGCGGGCATTCCGACGCTCGACACCGACAGCCATCTGATCCCGGTGATCCTTGGCGATCCGCTGCGTTGTCGCGAGGCCGCCAAGCTCCTGCTCGACCATCACGGCGTGTACGTGCAGCCGATCGACTACCCGACGGTTGAGCGCGGCACCGAGCGGTTCCGCATCACGACGAGCCCGCTCCACACCGATGCCGACGTCCAGGCGCTCATCGCCGGACTGGCCGACGTCTGGGAGCGCCTCGAGCTGCCGCGTCAGGGCGAACTGCCCGTCGCCTCGCGCTCGTAGCTCCGGCGGAGGCGTCAGGCGAAGTAGGGCAGGCGCAGGTCCAGACGCGAACCTCCAGCGGGCCCGGGGCGCAGGGAGAATTCGCTAGCGATCGAACGAATTGCTGACAGCCCGAGCCCGTCGGTCGCGCTCGTATCGACGCCGATGCCGTCATCCTCGACGGTGATCTCCAATGCGCCGGGCCACAGCGTGGCCTGCACATCGATCGCATCCGCATGCCCGTGCTGCACGGCGTTGCCCACGGCCTCGACCACCACCGAGTTGATCAGCTTGAGTGCCGACTGCGGCAGATTGTTCGGTACCTGCATCGTGATGGCGACCTCCGGCCACAGCGACGACAACGCGGGTGCGTCCAGCAATGCGATCTCCTCCTCGGGAAGGATCGTCTCGAGCTGCGTCGCGATAGCGGGCAGTGCGCTGCGCACGACGTCATCGAGCTTACCGAGGGCCATTGCTCGCAGGTCGTCAGGCGCATCCGAGCCAATGGCACCGGCGACACCCAGTAGCTGGCTCTGCACGGTCGCGTGTAGCGCCTCAGCCGCGGCGGTCGATGACTCGAGGTCGCGGACACGTTGGCGGGCCGCTGAGGCACCGACCGCCAGATCGGCGAGCACGACGTCGGCTCGCAGGCGACGGACGGCGGATGCCCAGACGCGGATGCCCGGCAGGAACAGTCCCATGCTGAGTGCGCAGACGAGCCCCAACACCGTCAGCGACGCGGTCTCGCCATCGATCATCGTGCCCCATACTGCGCCGGCGGCCGCGCCGATGGCGGCCACGATGACGGCGATCAGCAGCCATTGTCGGCGGGCCGAGAGCCGCTGAATGGCGTGCGTGCGGAGCAGACGGTCGAGCGCTGCCGTGCCGACGGTGATCACCGCCATGTCCGCGAATGCTGCGAGCCAGAGCCCCGAGCCCGCGGCGAGGGTCGCCGCGAGCACGCTGAAGGCATTCAGCAGCGCGATTGCGACCCAGGGCATGCCGAAGGGGGCCGGCGCGATCTGGTGCCAACGCGGGGTCGGTGTGAAGGCAACTGCGGTATTTGCATCGGCCTCAAGCGGGATGCAGACAGTCCGCTCGGGGTCGAGTGTGATGCTGACGGTTCGGTGATCGGCACTGAGGGCGGCCTGCAGCGGAGGGCACGGGCGAGCCGGTTCATCGTCGAGCAGCAGGTCCAACACCGTCAGCGTCACGCGGTCGCCGACGTCCGGCGAGATCGGCACCTCAGCCTCGATCCCACTGCCGGTGCCGGGAAGGCCACACAGGCGAGAGGCCAGTGCCAGCGCCGATGGCAGGGAGTGTGCTGCGGTGACGGGATGCAGTAGGTGGGAGGCGCTGCGGATGTCATCGCGCGCCAAGCGCTCAATCGCGTCTGCAGCCTGCTGTGCGGCCGCGGTGCCTGAGGTGTTACGCACGGCGGCATCAATCTCCGCCAGTGCGGGGATCGTGTGTTGGCGTAGGAGGCGCGCAACCACGGCTCGGCGCTGTGCCTCCAGTGCCGTGGAGCGGGCGAGAGCGTCGCGCGTTCTGGCTGCGTGCAGCTCTGACGCGCGTAGTGAGTCAGCCAGCTGATCCCGCCAGGAGAACGCAAACGCGACGATGCTGGCTGTGCAGACCCAGGTCAGGATCGAGAAGAGCACCACTGTGGTGGGCGCGATGAATTGCGGCGGGTCGGCAAGCTCCGTGCGACTGAGTACTGCGGCCTGGACGACTCCGCCGATCGCGCCAATCAGGGCGAACAGGGCGATCGCGACGAGTCCGCCGCGCGGCGTCGGCGGCAGGCGAAGCGCGCGCCTGCGGATGATGAGCAGCACGATGCCCTGTGCGATCCAGGCTGCGACGTGCGCGATGCTGATGGCGAGAATCCAACCCGCCTCGTCGGGTCCTTCCGTCGCGACGGGTGCGCCCGCCAGCCCGAAGAGCAACGGCACGATCCAGGGAATCAGACCAAACCCGTGCCGTCCCGGCAGTCGGCTGAGTGCCGCGCGCGCACGGAAGAGCACACGTCGTTGGTTCACGAAGTTGCGCCGATCAGGCGGATGTAGGCGGTGGCGGCCAGCACGCGCGCGTTGGTCGTCTGGTCGCGGGCATCGATCTGCAGGGCGCTGAGGATGCCGGTGATTGCGTGCTCGATCGACTTCGTGGTGGTGTTGCATGCGTCCGCGATCGTGGCGTTGCTCGCGCCGCCCGCGAGCAGTTCTAGTACGCGCAACTGGTGTGCGGACAAGTGATCATGCCCAAGCGTCGTGCGACCGGCCTCCACGATGATTGCAGGGTCGATCATCGTCTCGCCCGCCCGCGTGACGTCGAGCGCGCGGACGACGTCGGCGATGTCATCCGTACGACGCTTCAGCAGATAGGCCCAGCCGCCGAGTTGCTCCTCCGGCAGCCGCGCAAGCACCTCGGCGCTGGCGTGGTTCGACAGGATCACGATCCCGCAGCCCGGCACCAACTCGCGCACCTTCATACCTGCGGCCAGTCCTCCGTCTGGACTGTTGAGTGGCTGCCCTTCGGCGAGCACGAGATCGAGGATGGCCGCATCCGGTTGTGTCGTTGGCAGTGCCTCGATCAGTTCGGCGGCCGTACCGTACTCATCGACCTGCTTGATGTCCGCCGAGCCGACCAGCGAGCGGGCGAGGAGGTGCCGGAAGAACGGTTCATCGTCTAGAACTGCAATTCTCACCCGGCCCCCTCTCCACGGTGCGGCAGGTGCCGCCGCCTCGTCATTGTGGCGGGGAACCACGGTGCGTCAAGTGGCGCCGGTCACACGGTGACGGAGATGCGTCAGGCGGTCGCGATCCAAAGCGTGACCGCCACAATGCACAGGCCGATCACAAAACCGATCGCGAAGAGGCGGGTCGGCGGCGAGATAGGCTGGGGGGACGTCTGCGGGGACATCATCGGCTCCTCGATTGCGGGGGAACACAAGCGTCATCGACGTGACGCCCTGTGGTTCCGTGTCCTGCCGCTGATCGCTGCGTGGTCTTCCGCGGTGCTGCTGCCGGCTAGAGCCGGCTGAAGTCGACGGGCGCGCCGTCGACCCAGGTGTCTTCGACGCGGATCGAGCGCAGGTCGTCGATCGCGACTCCGAGTGGATCGCCCGTCAGGATCGCGAAGTCGGCCAGCTTGCCCGGCTCGATCGAGCCGACGACGTGGTCGCGTTTGGTCGCAGCAGCACCGTTGATCGTGTACCCGCGCAGGCCCTGTTCTACCGAGATGCGCTGCTCGGGCGTGCCGAGGGTCGAGCCATAACGCGTCTCGCGGGTCGCGGCCGCCCAGATCGCCTCGATCGGATCGGGGCCGGAGACCGGCGTGTCCGACGAGAGCACGATCGGCACGCCGGCGTCGCGGAACTCGCCGTAGGGGTTGTAGCGGTTGGCGCTCTCGCCCAGCGCCTCGAGCAGCGCGTCGCCGACGAGATACCCGTGCGTCGGCTGCGGGACCGGGTAGATGCCGAGCTCCGCGATGCGGTGGATCTGGTCGGGCGATGGCATGCCGCAGTGCTCGATGCGGTGGCGGTGATCCTTGCGGTCGACATCGGCAAGCGACTCGGTGACGGCATCGAGGACGATCTGGATGGCAGAGTCACCCTGCGCGTGCGTTCCCGTCTGCAGCCCGAACCGGTGGGCGCGGCGAATCAGTCGCCGTAGCTCTTCGGGCTCGTGGTACAGCTGGCCGTGGTGGCAGGGGTCGAAGCGATAGCCGCTCTCGAAGTACGCGGTCAGCCCTGTCAGCGTGCCGTCGGCGTCGAGCTTGAGGCCGGCGAAGGCAAGGTGGTCGTCGCCGAGGCGGGCGCGAAGGCCGAGCTCGACGAGCACCTCGAGCAGTGTCGAGAGCGTGAGCATCGAGGCCCGTAGCTGGAGGCGCCCGTCGTCACGAGCCAGCAGGTACGTCTCCATCTCGCGGCGCGTCACCTGACAGTCGGTGACCGACGTGACGCCCGCCTTGAGCAGCATCGTCTGCGCGTTGCAGAGCAAGTCGACCAGTCGCTCGGGGGCGTCGGGGATGTGGATATTGGGGCCGTGGTTGAGTGTCTTGACACCCTCGGGGCCGGTGATCAAGTCGATCGCGGCGTCCCACATGACACCCGTCGGGTTGCCCTGCTCGTCGCGCTCGATGCGGCCGCCAGCTGGATCCGGCAGGTCCTTCGTGATGCCGTTCATCGTCAGGCAGTAGCTGTTGACCATCACGCCGTGGCCCGAGCGGTGCATCACGGCGACGACGCGGTCGGTGGCGACGCGGTCGAGGTCGGTGCGCTCCGGATTGCGCCGCACGTCAAGGTCGCCGTGGTGCACACCGAAGCCCCAGACGTCGGCAGTCGGCGGCAGCGAATCGCGGCGACGACCGAGCATCTCGACGAGCGCATCGATCGTCGTCACCTCGGGTGGCGCGCAGTCGACCCACGCCGCGCACTGGCCGAGCATCAGCGGGTGCGTATGCGCGTCGACGAAGCCCGGCAGCAGCGTGCGGCCACCGAGATCGAACTCGACCGACCCCTGGCCTGCCGCATCTCGGCACTCCTCGAGCGAGCCGACATGGAGGATGCGCTCGTCGAGAACTGCGACGGCCTCGGCGCGCATCTCGGCGCCCATCGTGAGGATCGGCCCACCGGAGATGACAGTGCGTCGGTTCATGGAAGCAACCGTACTGCCTAGGCCGTGATGAAGTCGTCAAAGTCGGGCCGCAGGGTGCGCTTCCAGTAGCCGAGCATGAAGCCCGACCAGTTGTTGAGCACCTTGCCGTCGCTCGTCACGTACCAGGACGCGCAGCCGCTGGCCCAGACCGACTTGGCGAGGTCTTGCTGCAGCTCGTCGTTGAAGCGCGCCTGCGCGGCCGGGTTGACCGTCAGCACCTTGAGGTGGTCGCGGCGCATCTTCTGGATGCACTTGCGGATGTACCGGATCTGGCACTCGATCATGAAGATGATCGTGCCGTGCCCGAGGTTCGTGTTCGGGCCGTAGAGCATGAACAGATTCGGGAAGCCTGCGACGGTGATGCCAAGGTGCGCCTGCGGGCCGTCGGCCCAAGCGCTGGCGAGGTCACGGCCGTCCGCACCCGTGATCTTCACCGTCGACATGAACTTCGTCGAGTCGAAGCCGGTGCCGAGGATGATTGCGTCGAGCGGGCCGACAGTACCGGTTTCGGTCTCGATCGAGTCGGCCGTGACACGCGTGATGCGGTCGGTGACGAGGTCGACGTCATCACGCTGCAACGTGGGGTACCAGTCGTTCGAGAGCAGCACGCGCTTGCAGCCGATGCCGTAGTCGGGCGTCAGGCGGGCGCGTAGTTCCGGGTCGGGCACCTGCTTCTCGAGGTGGCGCAGTGCGATGTTCTGCCATTCCTCGGCCTTGTCGGAGCCCTGGATCAGGCCCCACCACTTCTGGCCGGGGCGGAAGGCGAGGAAGCCCTGCTCGTTGAACCAGAAGATGCCGAGCCGGTGCAGCGTCTCGACGCCCGGGAGCTTCCGAAAGCGGCGCTTCTGCGTCTCGCTGTACGGGAAGTCGCGGCGCGGGACGATCCAGGAGTTCGAGCGCTGCAGCACCGTCAGGTGCCCAGCCGCCTTGGCAACCTCGGGGACGAACTGCGCCGCGCTCGCACCGTTGCCAATCACGGCGACGCGCTTGCCCGTCAGGTCGTACTCGTGGTCCCAGCGGGCCGAGTGGAACATGTGGCCCTGGAAGTCGTCGAGGCCCGGGATGTTCGGGCGGACCGGCTCGTTGAGCTGGCCACAGCCGAAGATCACGACGTCGGTCGCGATCTGCTCACCATCGCCGGTCGTCAGCGTCCACGTGCTCGACGCGTCGTCGTACGCGGCGCTTTCGATCGGGGTGCTCAGCCGCGTCTGCGGGTAGAGGTCCTCCTCGCGCATGCACGCCTTCAGGTACTCGAGGATCTCCTCGTGGCCGGCGTACGTCTTCGTCCACTCGTGGTTGCGCTTGAACGAGAACGAGTACAGGTGCGAGCCGATGTCGCAGGCCGCGCCGGGGTACGAGTTGTGGAACCACGTGCCGCCAACCTCGGGCGCCGCCTCGTAGATCGTGAAGCTGGTGATGCCCGCCTGCTTGAGGCGCATCGCCATGCCGATGCCGCTAAAGCCGGCACCGATGATCGCGATTCTGGGGGAGCCACTGCCGTTGACGCGGGTCACAGCCGGGAGCATACGCGCAGTCGGGCGTCACGCTCAGGACGCGGGGTGCCCGATATGCTGCCGCCATTGGCGCGAGTGACGCGCCCCTCGCGAGGAGCGCCCGATGGATCTCGATCTGCCAGTTGAGTACGAAGACTTCCGCGCCGTAGTGCGCGACTTCGCCGAGACACGGATCGGGCCGATCGCGGAGGAGATCGATCGCGAGCATCGCTTCCCGTACGAGATCGTCGAGGAGATGGCGGGGCTCGGGCTGATGGGCATTCCGTTCCCCGAGGCGATCGGCGGGGCAGGTGGCGACACGCTGCTCTATGCGATCGCGGTCGAGGAGCTGACGCGCATCGACGCCTCCGTCGGCGTGACCGTTGCCGCGCACACGTCGCTTGGCACGATGCCGATCTACCTCTTTGGCACCGATGCCCAGAAGGAGCAGTGGCTGCCGGAGCTCGTCTCGGGCCAGCGTCTTGCGGCCTTTGGTCTGACCGAGCCCGAGGCTGGCTCCGACGCGGGCAACCCGCGTACGCACGCCGAGCTCGAGAATGGCCAGTGGCGGATCAACGGCTCCAAGATGTTCATCACCAACTCGGGCACCGACATCACCAAGTTGGTGACGATCACGACGCGGACCGGGGAAGACGAGATCTCGACGATCATCGTGCCCAACGGCACGCCGGGGTACACGCAGAGCGCACCGCTGCACAAGATCGGCTGGCACGCCTCCGATACGCGCGAGCTGACGTTCGCCGATGTGCTCGTGCCCGAGGAGAACCTGCTCGGCCCGCGCGGCGTGGGCTTCAAGCAGTTTCTGCAGATCCTCGATGGCGGTCGCGTGTCGATCGCCGCGATGGGCCTCGGCACGATGCAGGCCGCCTACGACCTCTCGCTCGCGTACGCGCAGTCGCGCAACCAGTTCGGCCGGCCGATCGCGAAGTTCCAGGCGATCCAGTTCAAACTCGCCGACATGGCCGTCGAGCTCGCCGCAGCCCGTGCGCTGGTCTACCGCGCAGCGTGGCTGAAGGACCAGGGCCGCCCGTACGCGCAGGAGGCTGCGATCGCGAAGCTCTACACCGGCGAGGCGTCGAACCGCGCGGTCAACGAGGCCGTCCAGATCCACGGCGGTTACGGCTACATGGACGAGTACCCGATCTCGCGTATCTACCGCGACCAGAAGGTGCTCGAGATCGGCGAGGGCACCAACGAGGTGCAGCGCCTCGTGATCGCCCGCAGCCTCGGGCTGTAGGACATTCTGGATCCGGATCCATTCTGTCCCGCTGAGGGACAAATCGGATCCGGATCTAAAATGTCCTAGGAGGGGTCGATTGCGGCGATCAGTGCGCCGGCGTCGATGAAGGCGCCCTCGCTGATGCCGAGCTCGGCGACGGTGCCGGCGAATGGCGCCTCGAGGCGGTGCTCCATCTTCATCGCTTCGAGCACGGCGATGAGTTCGCCCTCGGCGACCTGCTGGCCGGCGGTAACGGCGAGCGAGAGGACGACGCCGGGCATCGGCGCGATCAGGCGACCGTCGCCGCTACCGGCCACGGCCGTCCAATCGGGCGACTGCGGCACGGGGAAGTGCGCGGTCGAGCCGGTACCGAGGCGCCAGGCGCCGGCGAAGGCGCCGCTCGGTGCACGGCGCGCGGTGAGCGGCGGGTGGTCTTCGAGGAAGGCGGTGGTTGCCGTGCCGGCGATGACGTCGGGTTGCCGCACGAGCCAGCGCAGGAACGGCAGGTTGGTGATCACGCCCGCGACGCGGGTGGCATCGAGCGCGGCAGTCAGGCGGGTGAGTGCCTCGTTGCGCGTCTCACCATGCGCGATCAGCTTGGCGATCATCGGGTCGTAGCCCGTTGGCACCTGGTCGCCCGCCGCGATGCCGAGATCGATGCGGATGCCCTCGGGCAGGGCAAGCTCGCGCAGCAGGCCAACACGCGGCAGGAACGTGAGTGGGTCCTCGGCGTAGAGGCGCACCTCGATTGCGTGGCCACTCGGCGTCGGCGCTGCGGGCACGTGGCCGCCGTCGGCGATGCGGATCATCTCCGCGATCAGGTCGATCCCAGTAACCGCTTCGGTGACGGGATGTTCGACCTGGATGCGCGCGTTGAGCTCGAGGAACCAGATCTCATCGCCGGTCACGAGGAACTCGGCGGTGCCGGCGCCGCAGTAGCCGGCCGCGCGGGCGAAGGCGATCGCAGCGTCGTCCAGGCGGGCACGCAGCGCGTCATCGACGATCGGCGAGGGGCTCTCCTCGAGCACCTTCTGGTGCCGGCGCTGGATCGAGCAGTCGCGCTCGCCGAGCGAGATGACGCCGCCGTGGGCATCGGCAAGCAGCTGGATCTCGACGTGGTGCGGGCGCTCGACAAGCCGCTCGGCGTAGACGCGGCCGTCGCCGAAGGCACTCTCGGCCTCGCGCGACGCGGCGGCGCGAGCCTCGTCGAGCTCGTCGGCCGAGCGCACGATGCGCATGCCGCGCCCGCCGCCGCCAGCTGCGGCTTTCAGCAGGAGGGGATAGCCGACGACCGCGGGATCGCCCTGCGGCAACACGGGGACGCCGGCGGCTTCGGCAATCGCCTTGGCCTCCAGCTTGTCGCCGGCGCGCTCGAGGACGTCAGGGGTGGGGCCAATCCAGATCGCACCAGCCGCCTCGACGGCGCGGGCTGCCTCGGCGCGCTCCGACAAGAACCCGTAGCCCGGGTGCACGGCGTCGGCACCGCTCTCGCGCACCGCAGCGGCAATTGCGTCGGCGTCGAGATACGAGGCGACATCGATCACGCGGTCGCAGGCGCGGGTATGGAAGGCGTCGCGGTCGTCGGGCGCCTGGAGGGCGACCGACTCGATGCCGAGCTCGCGACAGGTACGGGCGATGCGTGCGGCGATCTCGCCGCGGTTGGCGATCAGGACGGAGCGGATCGCCACGGCGGGTCCTCTCCGTCGAGTAGTGCACGGAGTCCCGCCTGGCCCTCAGCCGACGCACGCACCTCGCTGATCAAACGCGCCAGCTCGTCGTTGCTCGGACGCTCGCGGATGATGCGCTTGGTGGCGCGCACGGCGGCGGGGCCGACGCTGCACAGCGTCTCAACGATGCGCTCGGCCTCGGCGGCCGGATCGTCGGCAACGGCACTGATCAGTCCGATACGCAGTGCCTCCGCGGCGTCGAACAACTCTGCCGTCAGCAGATAGCGCCGCGCCGCGGTCGTGCCGATGCGGCCGATCACGTAAGGCGAGATCGTGGCGGGGATCAGCCCGATGCGCGTCTCGGTGAAGCCGAACTTCGTGCCCGGTGCGGCGACGGCGATGTCGCAGGTCGCGACGAGTCCGGCACCACCGGCGATCGCGTGGCCATGGACGGCGGCGACGACAGGTGCGGGGCAGCCGTCGATCGCCGCGAAGAGCGTGGCGAGGCGCTGGCCCTCCATGAGGTTCTGCTCGGGCGAGAGGTCGACGCTCGCGCGCATCCAGTCGAGGTCGGCGCCGGCGGAGAAGCTTGGCCCATCGCCCGTGAGCAGCACGGCCCGAGCATCACCGACGTCGCCGAAGGCGGCCGTCAGCTCGTCGACCATCGACCCGTCGAACGCGTTGCGGCGATCGGCGCGCGTGAGGGTAATGCGCAGCACGTGACCATCGCGGGTGGTGGAGATCGCAGTGCCCACGACTACATCCGGAACACGCCGAAGCTCGGCGCGGGGACGGGGGCGCTACCAGCGGCGGCGATACCCAAGGCGAGGACGCGGCGCGTGTCGCGCGGGTCGATCAGACCGTCATCCCAGAGGCGCGAGGTCGAGAAGTACGCGTCGCTCTCCTCTTCGAGACGCACACGGGCCTCCTCGGCAGCATCGCTGCCGACCTGCGCCAGCACCAGCGCGGCCTGCTCGGCACCCATCACGCCGGTGCGCGCATTCGGCCAGGCCCACAACTGGCGGGGCTGGAAGGCGCGGCCGCACATGCCGTAGTTGCCGGCACCGAACGAGCCGCCGATGACGACGGTGAACTTCGGCACCTGTGCACACGACACGGCGGTGACGAGCTTGGCGCCGTCCTTGGCGATGCCGCCGTGCTCGGCACGCGTGCCGACCATGAAGCCCGTGATGTTCTGCAGGAACACGAGCGGAATCTTGCGCTGGCAGGCGAGTTCGACGAAGTGTGCGCCCTTGAGCGCGGCGGCCGAGACGAGCACGCCGTTATTGGCGAGGATCGCGACGGGCTGGCCTTCGATCGAGGCGAAGCCGCACACCAGCGTCTCGCCGTACTCGCGTTTGAACTCGTGAAAGCGGCTGCCGTCGACGATGCGGCCGATCACCTCGCGCACGTCGTACGGCACGCGGTAGTCAACAGGCACGATCCCCAGCAGGTCCTCGGGGTCGTGCAGCGGTGCCTCGGGCTCGTCGACGGTCCACGTCGGTGCGGGCGCGGGGCCAAGCGTGCGGATGGCCTCGCGCACCAGGGCGAGAGCGTGCTCATCGTCGATCGCTTCGTGGTCGGCCACGCCGGAAATGCGGGTGTGGACGGCGCTGCCGCCGAGGTCCTCGGCCGTCACCTCCTCGCCCGTGGCGGCCTTCACCAGTGGCGGGCCGCCAAGGAAGATCGTGCCGGTGCCCTTCACGATGATCGTCTCGTCGCTCATCGCCGGCACGTAGGCGCCGCCAGCGGTGCAGGAGCCCATCACCGCGGCGATCTGCGCGATGCCCTCCTGCGACATGCGGGCCTGGTTGTAGAAGATGCGGCCGAAGTGGTCGCGATCGGGGAAGACGTCGGCCTGCATCGGCAGGAACGCCCCGCCCGAGTCGACGAGGTAGATGCACGGCAGCCGGTTCTCGAGTGCAACCTCTTGCGCCCGCAGGTGCTTCTTGACGGTGAGGGGGTAGTACGTGCCGCCCTTGACCGTCGCGTCGTTGGCGACGATCACGCAGGCTCGCCCCTCGACGACGCCGATACCCGTGACGATCCCGGCGGACGGTACGACGCCGTCGTACTGCTCCCACGCGGCGAGGGCACCGAGTTCGAGGAAGGCGCCGTCCGGATCGACGAGGCGGTCGATGCGCTCGCGGGCCAGCAGCTTGCCGCGGCCGCGGTGCTTCTCGCGCGCCGCCTCGGACCCACCGGCGGCGACGTGCGCCCGGCGCTCGGCCAGCAGCGCGATCAAGGCATCCATCTCCGCCGTGCGGGCGACGAACTGCGCGTCGCCGCGGTCGATGTGGGTGGGGAGAATCGTCATCTTCGGTCCCGGGAAGTCTACGGCGTTCCACCGATGGGCCGATCGCCTGTCGGGAACGGGTAGCATCGTGCCGTGGCTGAAGCGCAGGAGATCACCGACGTCGTCGTGATCGGCGCGGGCATGGCCGGATTGTCGGCCGCGTGGGACCTGCGCGATCGCGAACCGATCGTCCTCGAGTCAACTGATCGCGTCGGCGGCCGGCTGATGTCCGTGCCGCGCGGCGAGCATTGGCTCAACCTCGGTGCGCATGTGTTCGCGGGCGACGATTCTGCTGTCGGCCGGCTCGTACGTGAGTCGGGCGCGGTGGCGATGGACATTCCCGGCACGCTGACCGGCATCTCGTACAAGGGCAAGCGCGTGACGAACGGCCGCGTCGAGCTCTATCCGTTCCGTCTGCCAATTTCGTGGCGCGGCAAGCTGGAGTTCATGCGCACGGGCCTCAAGCTCCGGCGCCACGTCGCGGCGTACGCCAAAATGCAGGCGCCCGTCCCCGGCGAGACGCTGCCGCAGCGCCAGCAGCGGATGCTCAACTACATGGACGATCACTCGGCGATGGACGCGCTCGGACCGCTGTCCCCCGAGGTCGACGCGTTCTTCCGCTGCACGCTCACGCGCGGTACGGGCGAGCCCGAGGAGATCGCCGCGGGCTACGGCATCGGCTACTTCCACATGGTTTGGGACAAGACCGGTGGCATGGGACGCAACATCGTCGGTGGCACGCAGACGCTGATGGACGCGCTGGCGGCACCGCATGGCGATCGCATGCGCCTTGGCGCTGAGGTGACGCGCGTGGCGCAGGACGCCGATGGTGTGACAGTCGAGTACACGCAGGCGGGCGAGCAGCGATCGATTCGTGCCAAGGCCGCCGTCGTCTCGTCGCAGGCGTTCGTCACGCGTGAGATCGTCGAGGGCCTGCCCGCCGACATGCTCGGCGCGATGCACGAGCTCCGCTACGGCCCGAACGTCTGCGCCGCGTTTCTCACCGATGAGGACGGCCCGCAGCCATGGGATGACGTCTACGCGATCGCCACGCCGAATCGCTCGATCACGATGCTCTTCAACATGGACAACATCCTGCGCGCCACCGGTGCGCCGCGCGGCAAGGGGACGAGCTTCATGGTCTACGCCGTCGCCGATCTGGGCAAGCAGGCGCTGGCGATGGAGGACGAGGCGGTGCTCGACGCCTACCAGCGCGATCTCGAGGAGGTGCTCCCCGAGATCAAGGGCCGCATCGTCGAGCGCGTGCTGCGCAAGGTCGACGGCGGCCTGCCGTTCCCGCACGTCGGCCGCGGCAAGCTGCAGCCTGCGCTGACGCAGCCCATCGGGCGCATTCACCTCGCCGGCGACTACCTTGGGTCGTGGTACGCCGAGACCGCGGCGCGCACCGGCGCGTGGTCGGCCGAGAACGTCAAGCAACAGCTCGACGCATGAGCGCGATCGATGACCTGATCAACGAGGGTCCCGTCACGATCGACGGTGGCTTCGCGACCGAGCTCGAGGCGCTGGACTACGACCTGTCGAGCGATCTCTGGTCGGCGCGCCTGCTCGAGGATGGCCCCGCCGCGGTCGAGGCCGTGCACCTCAACTACCTGCGGGCCGGCGCGCGCGTTTCCATCACCGCGTCGTACCAGGCCAGCCAAGAGACCTTCGCGACGGCCGGCATTCCCGCCGCTGATGCCGATCGCCTGATCGCCACGAGCGTCACGCTCGCGCAGGCAGCGCGCGTCTCGTTCGAGCGCGAGCAGCCCGACGCGCCGTTCACGCTCGTCGCCGCCTCGCTCGGCCCGTACGGCGCGATGATGGCGAACGGCCAGGAGTACACGGGCGACTACGAGGGCGCCGGCGTCGAGGAGATCGTTCGCTTCCACCGCCCGCGTGTGGCCGCCCTGCTCGGCCCCGGCCCCGACGTGCTCGCGTGGGAGACGATCCCGAACCTGCTCGAGGCCGACGCGATTGCGCGCCTGCAGGATGAGTTCGCGGGTCCTGCCGCGTGGGTCTCGTTCCAGTGCCGTGATGGCGGGCACATCGCCGACGGCTCGCCCATCGAGGACGCCATCGCGCGCATCAAGGACGCCCCGGGCATCCGCGCGGTCGGCTGCAACTGCACGGCCCCCGAGCACGTGCTCGAGCTGATCGAACGCTGTCGCACCGCGGCACCCGAGCTCGCCGTGATCGTCTATCCGAACGACGGTCGCGTCTGGGACGGCATGGCGCGCGAGTGGGCCGTTGGTGGCGCCGGCGGCTTCCCGGCTGACACCGTGCGCTCCTGGACTGCGGCCGGTGCAACGTTGATCGGCGGCTGCTGTGGCGTCACGCCCGCGGGCGTCTCGGCGATCGCCGCCGCGCTGCGACCGTAGCGCGGCGCTAGGCTCTCCACATGGAGCCGGAGCAGCACGATGTCATCGTGATCGGCGCCGGCATCGCCGGGCTCAGCGCCGCGTGGGATCTGCGCGATCGCGACGTCGTGGTGCTCGAGCGTGCCAACCGCGTTGGGGGCCGCATTCGCTCCGAGGCGCGTGGCGATCTGTGGCTCAATCTCGGCGCGCACGTCTACGCCGGCGACAACTCTGCGGCGGGCACGCTGATGCACGAGGTCGGTGCCGAGCCGCGCGACATCCCTGGCGTGCTGACGGGCGTCTCGTACAAGGGCAAGCTGGTGGCCGAGGGGCCGCTCGAGCTGTATCCGTTCAAGCTGCCGATCTCGCTGGGTGGCCGCGCGTCGTTCGTGCGCACCGGCCTGAAGCTGCGGAAGCTCGTCGCCGAGTATGGCGAGATGGCGAAGCCGCGCCCGGGCGAGGAGCCCGCCGCGCTGCAGCAGCGCATGCTCGACTTCATGGACGACCAGTCGTTCACGCAGAAGCTCGGGGTACTACAGCCCGAGGTCGACGCGTTCTTTCGCTGCACGCTCACGCGTGGCACGGGCGAGCCCGAGCAGATCGCGGCCGGCTATGGCGTCGGCTACTTCCACCTGGCGTGGAATCAGGAGGACGGCCTCGGCCGCAACATTGTCGGTGGGCCGCAGACGCTGATCGATGGCCTGGCTGCCCCGCACGGCGACCGCATCCGGTTTGGTGTCAACGTGACGTGCGTGGCACAAGACGCCGACGGCGTGACGGTCGAGTGCGACGACAACGGCACGCGCCGAACCCTGCGCGCCAAGGCTGCGATCGTCACCGCGCCATCGCACGTGACCGCAGAGATCGTCGAGGGTCTGCCCGCCGCGACGGATGCCGCCCTGCGCGCGATTACCTACGGCCCGATGATCTCCGCCGCGTTCCTCACGGATGAGGACGGCCCCCGGCGCTGGGACGACATCTACGCGATCGCGACACCGGACCGCGCGACGTCGATGCTCTTCAACATGGGTAACGTCCTGATGCCCAAGCGCGTGAAGGGATCGAGCTTCATGACGTACGCCACGGCCAACCTCGCACGGCGCATTGTCGGCGACTCGGATGAGGCGATTCTCGATCTCTTCCAGCGCGACCTCGAGGACACGCTGCCCGAGCTGAAGGGCCATGTCGTCGAGCGTCTGCTGCACCGCGTCGACCCGGGCATCCCGTACCCGTTCGTCGGGCGCAGCCGCATCCAGCCCGCGCTGATGGAGCCGCTTGGGCGTATCCATCTCGCAGGCGATTACCTCGGCACGTGGTACGCGGAGACGTCGGTGTGGACCGCGCGGCAGGCCGCCGCCATCGCCAAGACGCAGTAGCCCGGTAGGGATCGGGGCCCGCCCCCGAAGGAGCGGACCCCGTGGGTTGGCCTACAGGTCGCCCGTGTCGTCGATGACGCGGCCGATGCGGTCGAACTTCTCGCGGTTCGTGCTGCGGAGCACGAAGGCGTAGACGAGCGCCACGATCACGAGGATCACGGCGATCGGCGCGATCGCCTGCACGTACGAGATCGTGCCGGCGAGCGTGTCGATGTTCTTGAAGAGCAGGAAGATCGCGAACACCTGGCCGACGATCGCGAGAATCGGGCAGATGATCGTGGTGAGCGGGTTGCCCTTGCGACCGTCCTTGCGGAACCACACGATGATCGCGACGGCACACAGCGCCTGAATCGCGAGGATCCAGACCACGCCCTGCACGGCCATCATCGTGTAGATGCGGACGTACGCGGTGTCGAAGGCCTCGCCGAAGCCGAAGCCCGAGAAGATGCCCCAGATCAGCATGATCACGAGCGCCACGACGAGCGCCGTGATGTTGGCGACGTGCGGCACCTTGTGCTTGGGGTGCGTGCTGCCGAGCTTCGAGGGCAGGATGCCCTCACGGCCCATCGCGTAGAAGTACCGCATCGCGACGTTGTGGAAGGCCATGGCGCAGGCGAACGCGCCGGTCAGGATCAGGATCTGCATGATCGTCGCCAGCCAGGGCGTGCCGAAGGCCTCCATGGCGACGAAGAACGGACCAGCCGGATCCTGTGCCGCCTCGACAACCTGGTCCTTCGGGAAGGCCGACTCGAACGCGACCGCGGTGATCACGTAGCCGACGCCGAGCCCGATCACGGAGATCATCGTGGCGCGTACGACGTTGCGCTTCGGGTCCTTCGACTCCTCCGCGTAGTTCGGGATCGCCTCGAAGCCGACCCACGACCAGAACGCCAAGAAGACGCCGACGCCGGCGGCCAGGCCGACGCCCGGATCGGTCAGCTTGAACACGTTGATCGAGTCGTACGCAATGCCCGTGTCGCTGCCACCCTGGCCGAAGACCAGCACGTCGAAGATGACGAGGATGATGATCTCGCTGATGAGCGCGACACCAAGCACCTTGACCGACAGCTCAACGTCGAACCAGCAGAGCACGGCAATCAAGACTGCGGCAACCACCGCGGGCAGGATCCACGGAATCTCCCAGCCGAACCATGAATTGAAGTTCGTCGAGAAGAAGTACGAGAAACCGCCGAGCAGCGACACCTCGAAGAGGGCGTAGGCGACGGCACCGCAGATGCCCGTGGCGAGGCCGAGGGCCTGGCCGAGGCCGTGCGAGATGAACGAGTAGAAGCCGCCAGCAGCGCTGATCTCCTTCGCCATCGCGACGTAGCCGACCGAGAAGATCGTCAGCACGACGGCGGCAAAGAGAAAGGCAGCCGGTGTGTAGTAGCCGGTGCCGAAGCCCGTCGCGAACGGCACGTTGAAGAGCATGGCCGAGATCGGCGCGGCTCCCGTGACGGCGACGAAGATGACGCCCATCAGGCCGATGGCCCCGGGCTTGAGTCGGCCGGCGTCCGTGTCGGAGATCGAGACCGTCTCGATCGTCCCCTGACGCCCGACACCCACTCCGTGGTGGTCGGTCATAAATCCTCCTTCTCCCCGTGGCAAATGCCACGTTCTCTGACGGGATTGAACCAGAAAAAGTGGCGGTTTTGAACCCTCAATCCGCGGGTATTGTCAGAACGCCTATCCGGTGAAGACGGCGTCGGGCATGAAGCACCCGACCATCCACATCGGCGCATCGACCACCTCGGTGATCTTGAGGTCGCCGGCCAGCGCGCAAAGGATGTAGGCGTCCTCGCGCGACAGCCCGCGCTCGCGCACGAGATGGTCGATCATCGCCCGCACGGCACTGCGGGCACCCTCCATCAGATCGGTCTCGACACCGGTCGTCGCGAACCAGCCGGCGTGGTCGACTCGCGGTGTCAGGGAGCCCGCTGGCCGGCGCAGCTGGGGCGCGGGGATATCCATGCCCTTGACGACATCGACCCGAATGCGGGTGGTCATCGCGCACTCGATACCGGCGATCGCAACCTCGCCATCGCCCTGTGCAGCGTGAGCATCACCCAGCGAGAACAGACCGCCCGGGGCACCGACGGGAAGGTAGAGCGTGGTGCCAGCGGTCAGGTGTCGACAATCGACGTTGCCGCCACCGGCATGGGGCGGCGGAATCGGCGCGTCCCTCATGCCCGGGCCGGGGACGCCCATCGTGCCGCAGAACGGCTCGATCGGAATGCGCACGCCCGGACAGAGCTGCGTTGTGTCGCCGTCCGTCAGGTCGAAGATGCGCAGGACGGGGTCGGGAAACTCGCCGGGCGGCAGCAGGCCGAAGCCGGGGATGATGCACGACCAGCCCCAGTCGGGCAGTTCGAAGCCGAGGATCTCGATCGCCAGTGCGTCGCCCGGCTCGGCACCTTCGACGTGGATCGGGCCGGCCAGCGGGTAGATCAGGTCGAAGTCGACCTCGAGCAGCGCGGAGGCCGGCGAGTCGCGGGTGATCTGGCCCGCGGCGAAGTCGTCGGTCTCGGCGACGATCACGTCGCCAGGTTGCGCCATCACGACCGGGGGGACATCCACGTCCCAGCGACGGTGCGTGGGCAGGTCGCGGGAGATGCGGTGCTCGGTCATGCCACGACCTCGATCGTGCTCGCCACGCCACGGGCGGCCGATTCGCCGGCGGGCGTGCGCACGACGATGCGTACGCGGTCGGAGCGGAACAGGTCGTGCGAGTGCTCAAACGGGCGGCCGTCGCGGTCCCAGGCGGTGCGGATGATTGCGACCAGTGGCGTGGAGCGCTTGACCTCGAGCACTTTCGCCTCGGCCGAGCCGGCGCCGACGATCTCGATCTGCTCCATTGCCTCGCCGGGCTTCACGTCGAACTCGCTCTGCAGCAACTCGTAGAGCGAGCCGCCGAGGCCGTGGTCGAGCATGCCGGCGAAGCGCGCGGCGGGGAAGCGCGCGCGCTCGTAGGAGATCGGCTCGCCGTCGGCAAGACGCACGCGCACGATCTCGAGCACGAGCGCACCGACCGCAACGTCGAGCGCTGCGGCCGTCTCGGCATCGGCTTCGATCGTGGCGGTCGACAGCACGCGGGCATCAGCCGAGAAGCCCTGGCGTCGGAGATACGACGGCAGGCCGGCCATGCTGCGCAGGTCGCGCTCGACCTTGCGGGCGGCAACGAACGTGCCACCGGTGCGGCCCGACTGTCGGCGCACGGCGCCCATCGTCTCGAGTGCGCCCAGCGCGGCACGCAGCGTGGAGCGACTGACGCCGTAGTGCTCGGCGAGATCGCGCTCGCCACCGAGGCGCTCACCGGGTGCGAGCGCACCACTGGCGATCTCGCTCAGGATCCGATCGCGCACGCCGATGCCGGCCGGGCCGAGTTGCCCGGCGGCACCCTTATCGCCCGTTGGCGTGGTTGTGCTCAGATCGCCTCCATGGCCGACGGCGCCTCGGGCAGCGTCTGGCCGCCGTCGACGACAATCGTCTGGCCGGTGATGAACTTGGCCTCGTCGGTGGCGAGGAACATCGCGGCGTAGCCGATGTCCTCGAGGTCGCCGAGCTTGCCCAGCGGGATCGACTCGGCCGCCGTGCGCAGGTAGTCCTCGCCGAGCCCAACCAGACCCTCGGTCAGGATGTTGCCCGGCAGCACCGCGTTGATCGTGATCTTCTTGGGCGCGAGCTCCATCGCAGCACCGCGCATGAAGCCCAGTTGGCCGGCCTTCGACGCGCCGTAGTGCGACAGCGCGGGGATCGCCGTGAACGGACCGGTGATCGACGACGTCAGGATGATGCGGCCGTGGCCCGACTTCGCGAGCGCGGGAATGGCATGCGCGACGGAGAGGATGTTGCCCTTGAGGTTCGTGTCGAGCATCAGGTCGAGCGCCTCCTCGGTCATCTCCTCGAGGCGGCACTCGGGGAAGATGCCGGCGTTGGCGCAGAGCACGTCGAGGCCTCCCTGCAGCGCGACGGTCTCTTCGACGATGCGCTTGCAGTCGGCTGCGCGGCTGACGTCGCCCTTGACGAACGACGCGTTCGCGCCGAGCGACTCGACAGCGGCTGCGCCCGTGGCCTCATCACGACCGGCGACGGTGACCTTGCAGCCGGCATCGGCGAAGACGCGGGCGATGCCGAGGCCAATGCCCTTGGTGCCGCCGGTGACGAGGACGCTGCGGCCCTCGAGGGAGTTGAACATCTTGCTCATGGTGGTGACCTCCTGGTCAGGCGTAGTGCGAGAGATACGTCTCCGCAAGCGGACACGTGGCGAGCGTGAAATCGGCGCCGAGTTCCTGCGCCTCGATGGCATGGGCGTAATGCGAGCCGACCCAGCAGAGCAGCATCATGCGGCGCAGCATCACGAAGGTGTCGAGCTCGGCCTCGTCCTTCGCGCTGAGCGTGCCGGCCGAGCGATAGCCCTCGAGCCACGACGCGCGCCACTCCGGCACCATCGGGTGCTCTTCGATGAACGAGATCGTGGTCGCGAAGTCGTACATGAACCAGCCGGCGCCGCAGTCGTCGAAATCGATGGCCCGAACGTCGTCGCCGAGCACCAACACGTTGGCGGGGCGCATGTCGGCATGGATCAGGCCATAGCGCTCGGGCCCCTTGCCGTAGGCCTGCAGGCGTTGATCGACGACGTCGACCGTGCGCTGGAAGAGGTCGCGCTTCTCGTCGTCGAGGCCGACGGCGTCCTGCCACGGGCCCCAGTGGCCCTGCGGGCCGAGCGCGGTGTCGAAGTCCCAGCTGAAGCGGGTAAACGCCGCAGGCTGCTGCCAGCCGCGGGCGTGTTCGTGCATGCCAGCGCTGATCGCGCCGAGCGTGCGGTAGACCGGGATCAGGTCGGCATCGGGGTCGGGCGGCGCGCCTTCCTCCCATGCGAACAGCACGACGCTCCGCTCGGGCAGGGTCTCCGTCGCCATCTGGATCACGCGCTCGCCGGAGCGCGCAGGCAGCGGGGTAACCGTGCCGACGACGTCATCCTGCTGGAGCGCGTCGATCCACAGCAGCTCGGAGGCGATTTCCGCGGGCGTGTGGTACCCCGTACGGTGCACGCGCAGGGCATAGGTCGTGCCAGAGTCGGGATCCTCGACGCGATACGTCCAGTTCTCGGACAGGTTGATCAGCTGCAGGGTGCAACCCGGCGACACGTCGTAGTGCGCAAGCGCGGCCTGCGCCAAGCGATCAACCTCGTCTTGATCCACGACCTCTGCCATGGGCTCCACCTCTCCTCAGGGGCAGGAGTATATGGGTATCCGGTCTGTTCGACCAGACCGATGCTCCGAAGGGGTCAGACCCTTTTGGAGCATCCGGACGACGCTGAAATAGACCGCAATGATGCGATGCTCCAAAAGGGTCTGACCCCTTCGGAGCACCTATCCGTGGTCGCGGCCGACGACGGCCTCAAGTACGCGCGTGATCTCGTCGCGGGCCTTGAGGACGCTCTCGGTCTTGCCGCTCATGTAGATGCGACCGGTCGCACCGATCATCGCGATATCGACGACCGTGACGTCCGGGGCGACGCGCTCGGCCTCGTTGGCTGCCATGGCTGCGAACAGTGCGGGTGCCATCTCGTAGACGAGCAGCGACTCGCCCGGCAGGACCATCGAGGCCTGGCGGTTGCGGTTGACGATCACCGCGTGCTGATCGGTGATGTCCTCGATCACATCCGAGTAGAGGATGCGGGGCTTCAGCTGATGCGACGGCTCGGCGTTGATGCCGGCGAGAATCGCCGCACCGGCGCGCTCAACCGTCTCCGCGTCCTTGGCATGCAGCTCGAGGACGCCGAACTGGCGCTCCACGAAGAGGATGCCGGGCTCGACCTCAGGCACGGCCTTGAGCGCGAGGTCGATAACGCGCTCGATGGCCAGACCGGGAGCGACCTCGACGATGAGAGCGTGCTCGCCCTCCATCGGCGGGTAGCCACGAGCGCGCGTCGGCGTCCCCATGTAGGCCGCGAACTGCCGACGCAGCTCGGGGATGGGGAGGTAGACGCGCAGTTCGATATCCGGTCCGGCCATCGGGTGCTCCTTACTTGCCGGCCGTGAAGTGCTTGCCGAGCTCGGCGTGCGGGCGCGGGATGACGTGCGCGGACACGAGCTCGCCGACCGTTGCAGCGGTCTCCGAGCCGGCCTCCGTGGCAGCCTTGACGGCACCGACGTCGCCCTGGATGACGACGGCGACGAGCCCGTCACCGACCTCCTCGCGACCGACGATGGTCACGTTGGCGGCCTTGACCATGGCGTCCGCGGCGGCGAGTGCGGCGACGTACCCCTTGGTCTCGATCATTCCGAGTGCTTCAGACATGTGATCCCTCCTTGGATCTCGAACTGGACGTGCGTGATGAATGTGGGTCTAGGACTGGTCGATCAGGCCGACGATCAGTGCATCGATCGGCGGGTGGGCCGGCGCAAACCGCGCGGCGGCGACAGAGCCGGTGGCGACGAGGACCCGCTCGCCGACCCCCGAGCCGAGAATGTCGAACGCGACGATCGAGGCGCCGCCTTCGAGCTCTACCTCAAGAAACGCTCCGTGTGGCATATCGTCGACGCGCTTGGTCGACCACACGGATCCGGTCACGGTGCCTTTCAGCATGCTGCCTCCCTCTGGATCTGGACGCCGAGTGCGCGGGCGCGATCTTTGCCCATCGGCGTGAGCACGGCCTTGGGGCCGAGCACGAGGACGCCACCGTTTTCGGCGGCGCGCTCGATGATGCGCTCGGTGACGGCACCGCGCTCGATGCGCTCGGTACCGCTCGTGGCGGGTGCAGGCGCGGCGGCAGGTGTGCCGTGGCCCGTCATGGTGAAGCGGATGTGGCCCGCGGCAATCGCGGCGCGCTCGGCCGGGTGCTCGAGGCGGCGTGCCAGCGAGCGCACGAACGTGTCGAGGTCGCGGTCGTCCTTGAGACGCACCTGCTCGACGGCGCCCCCGGCGGCCGGTGCGGCAGCGGGGGCGGGAGCGGCGTTGCCCGCCGGATCGGGCGCCTGCTGCGACGGGTGCCAGGTGCTCGGGCGCAGCGTCTGCGCGACGGGCGGTGCAGGCACCTGGGCGACCGGAGCCGCCTGATGCTCGCGCAGCATGTCGGGCAGGAGCTCGGCAAGCGCAGTCTTCAGCGCCGCGTGCATCTCGGTGCTCTCGTTGACGGGGGCTTCGCTCACGCGATTGCCTCCAGCGCTGCGACGGCGGCCTCGCCCGCAGCGCGGACGTTGGCCTCCTCGCCGGACAGGTAGACGCGGCCGGTGGCGCCGATCATGCGGTAGTCGATCACCTTGATGTCGGCGGCCTTCTCGGCCTCGTTCGTCGCGAGGATCGCGTACGAGGCGGGCTGGCATTCGAGTACGAACAGCGACTCACCCGGCAGGAGCATCGAGCCGATCTTGTTGCGGTTGATCAGGAAGGCGTGCTGGCCGTCGACGCGCGAGATGACCTTCTTGGCCAGGATCTTCGGCTTGATCGAGTCGCGACCCGACAGGTCGAGCGCGTCGAGCACGGCGCTGGTGGCCGACTTGACGGCGGCGGGCGAGAGCGAGTGCATCTCGAGGTAGCCGAAGGTGCGCTCGACGAACAGGATGCCGGCCTCGACGCGGTCGTGCTTGAGCGCGACGTCGGTGAGTGCCTCGATGTCGAGACCCGGTGCGACCTCGATGATCTGGGCGGCCATGCCGGCGCGCGGCAGGCGGCCCTTGATCCAGGAGCCGAGGTAACACATGGTCTGCGGCTGCAGCTGATCGAGGTAGATGCAGGAGCGGAGCTCGACGGCGGTTGCGTTACTCACTGACGGGTCAGCTCCTTGAGCTCCTCGAGGATCACCTTGCGGATCTCCTCGCGCAGCAGGTCGGTTTCGGGTGCGGCCGGCGCGTGCTCGACGGGCGCGGCGATGGGTGTGGCGGCCGCCTCGAGGACCCACGGCTCAAGGCCGGTGAAGTCGTCGAAGGGCACGGAGGCGTCGGCGTTGTACGCGACGCGCATCAGGTTGATCAGGTGGCGCGGCTCGAGGTTCTCGCCAACCGACGAGCGGCCGTAGAAGCCGGTGCCGATCGTCATCGTGGGCGAGAGGTTCGTCAGTGCGCCGGCCGAGCCGAGGCTGTTGCCGACGTTGACCGACACGCGCAGGACCTTGACCGCGGCGCCGTAGGCCATGATCGTCCGTGCGCTGCGCGAGTGGATCGAGGCCGAGTGGCCGGCGCCGGTGATGCGCAGCATCGCCTGGGCGGCCGAGATGCCGGCGCGCGTATTGGGCACGCGGACGAGGCCCAGCAGCGGGAACAGCTTCTCGTGCGCCAGCGGCTCCTCGGGGACGACGAGCGAGAACGGTGCGATCAGCACGCGCGTGTTCGCGGGCACCTTCAGCTGCGCGGCCTCGGCCAGCTCGAGTGCGCTCTTGCCGATCAGGTCGAGGCGCATGTGGCCGTTGGGGAAGAGGTGCTCGCGCACCTGCTCAACCTCGCTGGCGTCGACGATGTGGCCGCCGTGCTTGCGCAGCTCGCGCTCGAGCTGGTCGGCGACCTCCTCTTCGACGATCACGACCGACTCGTTGGTGCAGAGGATGGAGTGGTCGAACGACTTGGAGTCGATGATGTGCCGCGCGGCCGCAGCGATGTCGGCCGTGGCGTCGACGAACGAGGGCACGTTGCCAGGACCCACGCCGAGGGCGGGATTGCCCGAGCGATACGCGGCGCGCACGACGGCGCCACCGCCGGTCGCCACGACGACGTCGGTCGTCGGGTCGGTCATCAGCGCCTCGATCAGCGGGATCGAGGGCTCTTCGACAATCTGGATGCAGCCGTCAGGGGCGCCGGCGCGGACGGCGGCGTCGGACAGCATGCGGACGGCGTCGGCGCAGACGTGCTTGGCACCGGGATGCGGGCTCACGACGATCGCGTTGCGCGTCATCAGGGCGAGCATCACCTTGAAGTACACGGTGGCGACGGGGTTCGTGACGGGCGTGAGCGCGAAGATCACGCCGGCGGGGCGGGGCAGCTCGAGGATCTTGGCGTCGTGGTCGATGCGCGGGCTCACGAAATCGTGATCGCGATAGTGGTCCCAGAGGCCGCGTGAGAGCATGCGGTTCTTAAGGACCTTGTGCTCGACGACGCCCATGCCGGTCTCGGCAACGGCCTCCTCGGCATAGCGCTCGGCGTGGGCCTCGGCGGCCTCGGCGACGGCGTCAAGGATGCGCACGACGCGGGTGCGGTCATAGCGCGCGAAGGTCTCGGCGGCCCAGTGGGCGCGCTGCAGCATCATCGCGGCGCGGGCGGCCCCGGGAGGATCGCGGCGCTCCAGCTCGATCATGCTCATGCCGTCACCGCCTGGCGCGACATGGACTTCCACTCGGCGTAGGCCTTGCCAATGGCGATCTCCGTGCGGTCGAGGATCTCGTCGACCAGCTCGGGGCTCAGCAGGATGCCGGGCTTGTACTGCAGGACGCGCGGATCGAGCGTGGAGAAGATCGCCCAGATGCCGTGCGCGTAAAGATGCTTCATCACGATCTTCGCGCCGGTGGGATGGTTGAACTCGAGGCCAATCACGACGCCGTCCTGGCGGATGCCGACGAACCAGTCGGGGTAGATCTCCTGGATCTGGCGCAGGCCCTGCTGGAAGCGCTCGGCCATGTAGTGCACCATCGAGCGCACCTCGGGCCGGCCGCAGATCTCGAGGACCTTCATCCCGACGATGCAGCCGAGTTCCGAACCGCCGACCGTGGTGATGTGGCCGAAGCCGTCCTCCTTGAGCCAGGCCGAGCACTCCTCGGAGACGACGACGCACGAGAGCGGGTACATGCCGCCGGAGATGCCCTTGCCGATGACCATGATGTCCGGCTCGACGCCCGACTTCGAGATGCACCACATCTCGCCCGTGCGCATCAGGCCGGTCTGCACTTCGTCGGCGATGTAGAGCGTGTCGTACTGCTCGCAGAGGCGCTTGACGCCCTGGAGGTAGCCGGGCTCGGGGAGTGGGAAGCCGTACGTCGCGGGAATCGACTCGATCAACACGCCGGCGACGTCGCGGCCCTTGAGCGCGTCTTCCATCGCGTTGAGATCGTTGAACGGGACGTTGATGAACTCCTCGGGGTGGTCTGCGAGGAAGAGCTTCGAGAAGCGGTCGTCACCCGTGCCGACGGCGAGGCCGGTGTGGCCGTGGTACGCCTTGATCAGCGAGACGATCTTGCGACGCTGCTTGGTGTGACGCGCCGTCTTGATCGCGATGTCGATCGCCTCGCCGCCCGCGGCGCCGTAGATCACGCGGCGCATGTTCGGGGCGCACGTCTTGACGAGCGCCTCGGCCAGTGCGGTGCGCGCGAGCGACGGGAAGTGATGGTTGCCCATGTCGAAGTGCTGCATGGCCTGCTCGAGCGTGGCGATTAGCTCGGGGTTGCGGTGGCCGAGGTTGTACGTGCCGCCGTTGAGGTGCACGTCGATCAGGCGGCGGCCAGCCATGTCCCAGAGGTAGTAGCCCTCGCGGCGATCGATCACGAGGTCGATGCCGGCGTCCTGCCAGAAGTCGGTCTTGTCGGGATTCCAGAACGCGCGGGAGCGCTCCAGCATGTCCGCCTTCGAGTCGTACGAGAAGAATCCGTAGTCGTACATCGATGCCTTCCGAGGGTACGGACCGGAAGGTACCGAATATCAGACCAAATTGCAAATTGGTCTGGTTATGGTCTGGAAAAGGTTCGGACTACATCTGCGCGGCCGCCCAGCGGCCACCGTGCGTGCCCGACTCGATCGCCCCATCGACGAAGCCTGCCCAGCGTCGGAGTTGGAGAGGATCACGCGACCCTCTGGGCGCTGCATCTCGGCGTGGTGGGTCGTGTACCAGCCTGGGCGGTGCACGCCCCAGGTGCCCTGCGAGAACTCATCGGACTTCCAGTCGTGGTAATTCATGCCGATCACCTCGCAGCCGGGGATCGCCCGGTCGAGCTCGCGCTGCGCCCAGGCGAGGTCGCCATCGACGATCTCGTCACCGTCGTGGCCGAAGCACACAAGGATCTGCTCGTCGCCGGGCAGATCGAAGATCGTGCCGAGGAAGCCGAAGGGGTGATTCGGGTGCATGCCCGAGACCGGGCCGCCGGACGTGCGCACCTTGAGCATCACCTTGCTGCCAATGCCCGCCTGTCCGAGAGCAATGCCCGACCGCTTCACCTCTGACAGGCCTGGCTCGAAGCGGATCGCCCCGAGCGCGTTGAGCGGCACAGTCACGACGCACGCGCGGGCTGCCAGCGCCTCGCCGGACCGCAGCGTGACGACGACGCGGTCGTCCTCCTGCTCGATGGCCTCGATCGGCGCCTCGAGTCGCAACTCGCAGGCGGCGGCGTCGAGGATCGGCTGCAGGAAGGCGAGCGTGCCCTCGGCGATCGTGTAGCCGCCTGCAGCCTCTTGCGTGCCAGCCAGCGTGTGTCCAGACAGCGCATGCCAGCGCATCACCGAGAGGGCGCCGGCATCGTTGAGGTGTCCGCTCGCCACGCCCTCGCACTCCACCATCAGGAGCGCGCGCTCATCGTCGGTCAGGTCGAGCTCGTCGATCCGTTCCTGGATCGTCATGGCGTCGAGCCGGGCGATGCGGTCGGGGTGGCGCAGGGGTGCGTGCGGCTCGGGGAGGATCTCCCACGAGCCCGCGTTGTACTTGTTCCAGGCAGACTCGTTGATGGCCTCGCGCTCGGCGCGGGTGCCGCTACGGAGTTGCTCATTGACGGTCCAGTGCACGGGGTCGCCGGTGGGCGGCGCGAGCGGCGTGACGCCGGCGGCCATGACCTCGGTCCAGAGGTGGGGCTGGAACCAGTGAAAGTAGTTACCGCCGCGCTCGAACCGCTGGCCATCCCAGTCCGAGGTCCACGTGCGGCCGCCAATGCGGTCGCGCGCCTCGAGGAGCAGTGGCGTCTTGCCGGCTCGACGTACCTCGCGGGCCGCGGAGCAACCGGCAAAGCCGGCGCCGATCACGATGACGTCATGCATGGGGAACCTCTCCTCGATAATCCTGACTGCGCGGTCAAGGTACCTGCCTGTGGGCTCAGAGTCCAGCGCGGCCGGCGCGGGCGTCGATCTTCTCGGCCGCTTCGAGCAGGAACGCACTGATACCGCGAGACTGAGTCGCGACCGTCTTTGGCCCCGCCCAGGTGGCGCTGACCGTGTGGCTGATCTCGGTCGAGCCAAGCAGTACGACAACGTCGCAGCCGTCGATCTCGCGCTGGACGTCACGCCCCGGCCGCGATGTCATGCCATCGACGACGCGGACGTCGAGGTCGTTACCCAGGAGCAGCGGCAGCTCACGATGGACGTCGGGGTTACCGCCGACGAAGATCACCCGATGGAAGCGCGCACGCTGGCAGGCGCGGGTCAGAATCAGCGCACCACGTCGGGTGGCGCTGCCCTCGCAGACGACGCAGCGGTCGCCGGCTCCGGCCGTGATCGCCTCCGGGTAGTCGTTACCGAGCCCGGCCTCGCGGCATGGTGCGCAGAGCAGCGTGACGCGTGCCTTGAGGACCGCGACGACGTCGGGTCGCTTCCACTCGACGATGCGGTCCTTGCCCGGACGTGTCACACCAGCCGCGTCGAGGGCCTCACGTCCTGCGGCCTGCGCGGTGTCGGATGCGAAACCGCACTCGCGGAGGAGCTTCCCGATCGGCAGGTCTTTGGCCACCGGGCCGACCTGCCCTAGCCCTGGTGGGCGATGGCAAGCGCCTGCGTGAGGTCCGCGATCAAGTCGTCGCAGTGCTCGATGCCGGCGGAGACGCGAATCAGCGCATGCGGCGTACCCATCGCGCGCTCCGACTCGCGGTTGCCGCGCACCTCCATTAGCGACTCGACGCCACCGAGGCTCGTGGCGTTGGCGAAGACTTGCGTGGCGTTGCAGAGGCGCTCTGCTGTCTCGTGCCCGGCGGCGAGCTCGAAGGAGAGCATCGTGCCGAACCCCTGCATCTGCTTGGCGGCGAGGGCATGACCCTTGTGCCAGCTCAGGCTGGGGTAGAGCACGTACGTCACGTGATTCGACTCGGCGAGGAACTCCGCGATCGCCTGGGCGTTTGCCTGCGCACGCTCGAGCCGGACCGCCAAGGTGCGCAAGCCGCGGAGTGCGAGGAACGCTTCGAGCGACCCCGGCGTGGCGCCGTGGGCATAGCGCTTGTCGCGGAGCTTCTCCGCGAGTTCGTCGCTCCCGATCACGACGCCCATCAGCAGGTCGGCATGGCCGCCGATCAGCTTCGTCGCGCTGTGGACGACCAGGTCGGCACCGAGCGCCAGCGGCTGCTGCAGCAGCGGCGTCGTGAAGGTGCCGTCGACAGCGAGCAGCGTGGAGTCATCGAGGCCCTCGGCAATCGCGGCAATGTCCGCGATCTGCATCAGCGGGTTACTCGGCGTCTCGATCCAGACGAGGTCGGCGCCCTGCGCGGCGGTCAGCAACGCATCGACATCGGTCTGATCGACGAAATGCACGTTGGCGCGGCCGTCCTTGGCGCGCTCCTTGAGCTGGCTCCAGAGGCCCATGTACAGCGAGATTGGCGCGACGATCGTGCCGCCGATCGGCACGAGGTCCAGCACAGCCGTCGCCGCGGCGATCCCGCTGGCGAACGCGACGGCGCTACCGCCTTCGAGCTCGCCCATCACCGACTCAAAGGCCTCCCACGTCTCGTTGCCCGAGCGGCCGTAGCTGAGGTCGCCACCGACGCGGTAGGTGCTATTGAGCACGATGGGCGTGTTGAGCATCGCGCCCGGACCCTCCGGGCGCCCGCCCTGCACAAGCGCGGTATCGGGATGGCGATCCATGGCAGGGACGATACCGGGGTGTGGCAGGTCTATGCCGCCGGTTCCACAAACCGCTGATACCGTAGGAGGACGTTCCTGGCTGTCGGCGAACCCGTCGACGTACCCCGGGGATGCGCCCGCTCTGGAATCAACTCGAGCGCGCGAACTGCTCGATAGGAGTTCCATGACCACCTCGTTCACCGATCTCGGTGTGCCTGCTGACCTTGCGGCCGTACTGGCGCGCAAGGGCATCGAGGCCCCGTTCCCGATCCAGGAATACACCATCCCCGACGCCCTCCAGGGCCTCGACGTCACCGGCCGTGCCCCCACGGGCTCGGGCAAGACCATCGCCTTCGGCCTCGCCGTCGCCGCGCAGGTTAAGCCCGCCAAGCCGAAGCGCCCGACTGCGCTGATCCTCGCCCCGACGCGCGAGCTCGCCGAGCAGATCATGCGCGAGGTCGAGCCGCTCGCAGCAACGCGTGGTTTCAAGTGCGCTGCCGTCTACGGCGGCACCGGCTATGGCGCGCAGCAGAGCGCGCTTCGCCGCGGTGTTGAGATCCTCGTGGCGTGCCCCGGCCGCCTCGAGGACCTGATCCAGCGCCGTGATGTCGATCTTTCCGACGTCCACATCGTCGTGCTCGACGAGGCCGACCGCATGGCCGACATGGGCTTCCTGCCCGTCGTCCGCCGCCTCTTCGACCAGGTTCAGCCGAACCGCCAGACGCTGCTCTTCTCCGCCACGCTCGACGGCGAGGTCGAGAAGGTCGCCCGTGAGTACCAGAACAACCCGGTCCGCCACGAGGCGGTCGCCGAGGAGCGTTCGGTCGGCGACGTCACGCACTACTTCTGGAAGGTCAAGCCGGACGACCGCGTCGACCTGCTCGTCGACCTCGTTCTGCGCACCGGTACGGTGATCGCGTTCTGCCGTACCCGGCACGGCGTCGATCGTCTGGCCAAGAAGCTCAACGCCGCTGGCGTTGGCGCGGCCAACCTGCACGGCGGCCGCTCGCAGTCGCAGCGTGACCGTGCCCTGCACGCCTTCACCAAGGGCCGCATGCCGGTCCTCTGCGCCACCGACGTCGCCGCTCGCGGCATCCACGTCGATGACGTCTCGTGCGTCGTGCACTTCGACCCGCCGGCCGACAAGGCCGACTACGTCCATCGCTCGGGCCGCACCGGCCGTGCCGGCGAGGACGGCCTGGTCGTCAGCTTCGTCGGCAAGCAGGACGAGCATCCCGTCCGCAAGCTCCTCAGCCAGCTCAAGCTCGACGCGCAGATCACGCCCGTCGACCTCGACCTGCTCGGCGAGATCAAGCCCGTCCGCGTCGACGCCAAGCGCCCGCCGGTCGATGCCGAGCGCATCGATGCCATCGCCAAGCACGAGCTGAAGGCCGAGAAGCGCCACGAGGATCGCAAGTCGCATCACGGCGACAAGCCGCGTCGTGACGATCGTCCGCGTAGCGGTGACCGCCCGTCCCACGGCGACAAGCCGAAGCGTGATGATGGTCCGCGCAGTGGCGACCGTCCGGCCTACGGTGACAAGCCGCAGCGTGATGATCGTCCGCGCAGTAGTGACCGTCCCTCGCACGGCGACAAGCCGCACCACGGCGACAAGCCGCGTCATGGCGACAAGCCCCGTCACGGCGAGAAGGTCGAGGCCCGCGGCGAGAGCACGAGCCGCGAGCACCATAAGCATCAGCAGTCGAACCGCTCGGTGCACACCAACGGCACGCCCGAGGCTCCTAAGCCGGGCAAGCCGACGCCGGGCAAGGCCGCGGCCGCGAAGCTGCGGCACAAGCGCCGCAAGCGCGCGATCGGCGCCTAGTCCTTTAGGGAATCATCGGTGGGGGTGGTGTCGCTGGACTTCTCCAGCGGCACCATCGACCCGTTGCGTTGACGACCGAGGTTGCTCACGATCAGCGCGAGCACGGTGACGAGGTACAGCTGACCCATCAGGCCCTCGGCGACGGCCGCGAAGCGTCCTGCGTTGAACGCTGGGGTGAAGTCGCCGTAGCCGACGGTCGCGAGCGTGACGTACGAGAAGTAGAGGAAGACCGTGGTCGGCTGGTCGGAACCTTGGGCGAAGAACGCCTCGCCCGCTGCGGCGCTCAACGACATGTAGACGTAGGCGAAGAACAGCCCGAGCATCAGATAGACCGTGACGGCGTTGACGACCACGCCCGCGTTGATGATCGGTGCCTTCGCGACACGACCGAAGATGCGGACGATCACGCCGAGCGTGAGTCCAGCACTGAAGGCCATCAGGACGAACCGGCCGGAGTCCACCCCGACGAGACGCGCGAGTGCGCCCGCGATTATCACGATGGCAATGATGAGAAACGGTGCCGTGATGTACGCGATGCGACGCACTTGCGGCTGGCGGATGTGCGCCACAACGGCGATCTGGAAGAGCGCGCTCTGCAGGAGCAACGCGATCAGTGCCGCGACGATTGACTTGTTGCCGAGGGCGATGCAGATGAACGCCGCAAGCGAGATGAACGGCGCGACCAGGATGTGGTTCTCGCTCGTCAGGTCCAGCCAGCGGCGACCGAACTGTCGCCGTGGTTCATCGAGGTGCTGATGGTGCGATGGCTGCTCGGTCATGCCTGCTCTGCCTTGTCGCGGGGGCCGAACATCCGCACCGTCTCGGCATCATCGCCGGCGGGAATCGTGGCGATGCCCAACATGCGATCGATCACCATGTTCTGGAAGCGGTGGCACGACTCCTCGAAGCGGTAACACATGCGACCGCCCTCGTAGGCGGGGTTGCACAGGCCATCCTGGACGCGCTCGACGATGCCGATGTCCTCTTTGTTGACCTCGTCCCAGAACGTCATGAGGGAATCGATCTCGGCCTCGGGGTCGGCGCTTGCGGCGATCGAGTCGGGGTGCGTCAGGAGGTAGACGACCTCGGCGGTGTGCCCGACACCATCGGGACGCGCCAGCAGCAGTACCACGTGATTGGCCATCACGTTGATCGCGATGTTGGGGAACAGCCAGATGAAACGCGCGGCTTCGGCATCCTGGCCCTCGACGAACGTGACGGGCGGCAGGCCCTTCCAGCCGCCGTCGTCGGTGTTCGCCGCGATCGGCCACGTGCAGAAGCCGACATACTTTCCCGGCCCCTGCCAGCGGTAGTGATCGTCCATCGGCGAGACCTTGACCAGCGCAGGGTGCACCCACGGCAGGTGGTAGTACTCCATGAAGTTCTCGCCGATCAGCTTCCAGTCGGCCTTGATGTCGTACTCGACGCGGCGCTGCAGGCGGTACTCGCCGAGGCGATAGCCGGCGAGGCGCTCGGTCAGATCGCCGAGCTCGTGCTCCAGCTCGGGCGTTGCGGGATCGAGGCAGACGAAGACGAGGAAGTTCCACTCGGCGACGCGCACCGGGTGCAGGCCCATCTCGTCCTTATCGAAGGCCTTGACGTCGGCCATGTCGAAGGCCACGCGGGCCTCGACGGGCACCTCACTCTCGGGCGTGAACAGTGGCGTGCCGAGGCACTTCCCGTCGAGGTCGTAGGCCCACGCATGGTACGGGCACGAGAAGAAGCGCTTGACGTGTCCCGTGCCCTCACAGAGACGGGCGCCGCGGTGGCGGCAGACGTTGTGGTGTGCGCGCAGCTCGCCCTCAGCGTTGCGCGCCACGATGATCGAGCGGCCCGCGACCTCGACGACGAGAAAGTCGCCGGGCTCGCGCACCTCGTCGGTCACGCAGACCGGGACCCAGCTCTTGGCGAAGACCTCTTGCTGCTCGACCTCATGGAAGTCTTGCGTCGTGTACGCATCAGGGATCAGCGTCCAGGCGAAGTCCACCGGGAGACGTGTCTTGGCGTACGTGTCTTCACGAAGGAAGGCCTCGCGAGGGAGGGGGCGCTGCATGCCCGGGATGGTACCGCCGCGGCAACGACCGGGCGACTGTCGTTCTACGGGATGAGATCGAGCAGGAGCGTGGCGATCAGCACGGCGCTCGTGATGCCGAGCCCGATGGCGCCCGCCCACAGCAGCCATTTCTGCAGTCGCCCAACCTTGAGGCTTCCCATCACGCGCCCATCGCCACCGACGCGCGCAAGCGCGATCAGGATCGGCACGAGCAGGATCGCGTTGAGCACCTGCGACAGAAATAGGATCGGCAGGAGCGGGATAAACGGCAGCGCCACGATCAGAGCCGCGAGTGCGGTCATCACGACGAACGTGCCGTAGAAGAGCGGGGCCTCACGGAAGGAGTCATCGATGCGCGCCTCCATGCCGACCGCCTCGGACACGGAGTATCCGGTCGAGAGCGGGACGACGGCCGCGGCGAGCGTGCCAGCGGCGAGGAGGCCGACGCCAAAGAGCGTGCCGGCGAGATTGCCGGCGAGCGGCTCGAGTGCGATTGCCGCGTCGGCTGCGTTCTCGATCGATGTCCCCGTGGCATGGAGTGTCGCCGCGCACGCCACGACGACGAAGAGGCCAATGGCGCCGGTCAGCACGGCGCCGCTGACGATGTCGACGTTCTCGGCCTTCAACTGCTCGGCCTTGATGCGCTTGTCGACGGCGTACGACTGGATGAACGACAGGCCCCACGGCGCGATCGTCGTGCCGACGACGGCGACGGCGGTGATCAGCGCGCCCGTGTTGCCGCTCGTGCCCGGAACCATCAGCCCGTGCAGTGTCGCGCCGTAGTCGGGGTGGGCGAGCAGGCCGGCCAGGATGTACGAGGCGAGCAGGGCGCCGAGCGCCAGCAGGACGCGCTCGACGAGATGGAACGACGAGCGGATCACGAGCAGCGTGATGATGATCGCTGCGGCTGGCACCGAGAGCTCGCGCGGGATCCCGACCATGCCCAGCGCGGCGGCGATGCCGGCGTACTCGGCGGCCAGCGTGCCGAGGTTGGCGACCAGCAGACACACGAGAATCGCGCCGCCGATACGCACGCCATAGCGCTCGCGTACGAGTCCGATCATGCCCTGGCCGGTGGCGACGCCGATCCGCACGCCGAGCAGGTGGTAGAGCACGAGCATTCCGGTCGCGACGACGAGCACCCACAAAAGCGCGTAGCCATGGTCGGCGCCCATCACGGCGTACGTGGTGATGCCAGCCGGGTCGTCGTCAGACAGGCCGGCGATCAGGCCGGGGCCGAGAATCGCCAGGAAGATAGCAACGCGTTTACGCACGGGGCACCCGGAAGCGACGCAGGTGCGGACGGTGCGGCCTGTGCAGCATGTGCGCGCGGACCTCGCGGCTGCGTTCCTCGGGCAGCTGCGCGAGCACGTCGTGCTTCATCCGGTGCGGCAGGCGACGGATCAGCCGCGCGAGGTGATGCGTTTCGATCTTCGCCACGCGGGCATGCGAGGCGTGCGCGACGACGCAGCTCTCGGTGATGGTCACGTCGTCGAGCTCGAGCAGGTCCTCGCGATGACGCCGTGCGATCACATGCAGCCCAACGCGGCGAAAGACGGGGCGGAGCCCAACCTCGAGGGCCACTGCCTCGAGCCGGCCAGCCACAGGCAGGAGCGCCACGTCGCCGACGCGCACCACGCGACGGTCGTCGGTGTCCACGACCTGACGGTCGAGGACGTCGTGCTTTAGCGAGGTCAGGCCGGTTGGCATGACGACAGTGCCGAGTGCCAGCTCGCCATGCTCCCAGTGCGCTTCGTAGACGTTGTCCCGGGTGACGATCGCCCGGACCTCCCAGGCCGGGCCTTCAGCCAGCACGAGTAGATCGGCGACCTTGACCCCGCCCGACAGCCGGCGGCCGAGCAGGTCGCTCAATTCGACCGGAGCGGGGGTGCGATCGGTCATGCGCCGAGGCTACCAGCGGCGACTAGCGCGGAACCGGTAGGCTGCCGCGCCATGGACTCCTTCATCGTCGATGCCGTCCGCACGCCCTTTGGCAAGAACCGCGGGGGGCTGAGTGCCGTACGTGTTGATGATCTCGCTGCGCTGCCGATTCGCGAGCTGATCGCCCGCCATCCCGAGCTTGATCCGGCCCAGATCGACGAGGTGCTGATGGGCGACACGAATCAGGCCGGTGAGGACAACCGCAATGTGGCCCGCATGGCGCTGCTCTTGGCCGGGCTGCCCGTCTCGGTGCCCGGCGTTACGGTCAATCGCCTCTGCGGTTCGGGCGGCGAGGCGGTGATCCAGGGCTCGCGCATGATCCGCTGCGGCGACGCCGACGTCGTCATCGCCGGTGGCGTGGAGGGCATGAGTCGCTCACCGTTTATCCTGCAGAAGCCCGATGACGCGCTGCCGCGCGACATGAAGTTGCATTCGACCGCCGTCGGCTGGCGCATGGTCAACACGGCGATGCCGGAGGAGTGGCTGCTGTCGCTCGGCGCTGCCGCCGAGCAGACGGGGGTGCGCCTTGGCATCACCCGCGAGCAGATGGATGCGTGGTCGGTGCGCAGCCACGCGCGTGCCCACGCCGCCTGGGAGGCGGGTCTGCACGACGACGTGGTGATGGAGGTCGCGGGTGTCACGCGCGACGAGAGCATCCGCCCGAACACCACCCTCGAGGGGCTTGCCGAGCTGAAGCCGGCCTTCACGAAAGACGGCATCGTCACGGCAGGCAACTCCTCGCCGATTAACGATGGCGCGCTGGCGATGCTGGTGGCCGGCGAGCAGGCCTGTAGTGAGCGCGGCTGGCAGCCGCTCGCGCGCATCGGCCAGAGCATCACTGTCGGCGTCGCCCCCCAGGAGTTCGGGTACGCACCCGTCCCCGCGATCCGCGCGCTGCTTGCCAAGGCGGGCCTCACGCCTGCCGACATCGACGTCTGGGAGCTGCAGGAGGCATTCGCCGCCGTACCGCTCGCCGTGCTGCACGAGATCGACGGCATCGACGAGGAGCGCGTCAACGTGCACGGCGGCGCGATCGCGTACGGCCACCCGCTCGGTGCATCGGCGCCGCGCCTGATCCTCGATTGCGTGCGCGAGCTGCAGCGTCGCGGCGGCGGTACCGGCCTCGTCGCCGCGTGCATCGGCGTTGGGCAGGGTCAGGCGCTGCTCGTGCACGTCGGCTGATTTCCCTGCAAATCGGCGAAAACCGGCTAGCATCCCGGCACTAACTGTTGCCACGTCCCTGAAAGGGAACATCGCATGACTCGCAAGTACTCGCTCAAGGACGATCAGGTCCCGCGCCACTGGTACAACATTGCCGCCGACCTGCCGAGCATGCCGCCCCCGCCGCTGCACCCCGGCACCGGCCAGCCGATTGGTCCCGACGACCTTGCGCCGCTGTTCGCGATGGCGCTGATCGGCCAGGAGGTCTCGGCCGAGCGCGAGATCGCGATTCCCGACCCGATCCGCGACGTGCTCGCGATGTGGCGCCCGACGCCGCTCCTGCGGGCCGAGAACCTCGAGGCCGCGCTCGGCACGGACTGCAAGATCTTCTACAAGTACGAGGGCACCTCGCCGGCCGGCTCGCACAAGCCGAACACCGCCATTCCGCAGGCTTGGTACAACAAGCAGGAGGGCGTCAAGCGCATCGCAACCGAGACTGGCGCAGGCCAGTGGGGCTCGGCCCTGTCCTTCGCGGGCGCCCAGTTCGACCTTGAGATCAAGGTCTACCAGGTGCGTGCGTCGTACGACGCCAAGCCGTTCCGCCGCTCCATGATCGAGACGTGGGGCGGCTCGATCGTCGCCAGCCCGTCGATGGACACGAACGCCGGCCGCGCCATCCTCGAGACCGACCCGAACTGCCCCGGCAGCCTCGGCATCGCGATCTCCGAAGCCGTCGAGGACGCCGCCACGCGCGATGACACCAAGTACGCGCTCGGCTCGGTGCTCAACCACGTGCTGCTGCACCAGACGGTCATCGGTCAGGAGGCCCAGGAGCAGCTGAAGGAGGCCGGGGCGTACCCCGACGTCGTCGTCGGTTGCGTCGGCGGTGGTTCGAACTTCGCCGGCATTGCGTACCCGTTCCTCGCCGACAAGATCGCTGGCAAGGACATCCGCGTCGTGGCCGTCGAGCCCGCCGCCTGCCCGACGCTGACGCGCGGCCACTACGGCTACGACTTCGGCGACACGGCGCAGCTGACGCCGCTGATGCCGATGCATACGCTCGGCCACGGCTTCATCCCCGACACGATTCACTCGGGTGGCCTGCGCTACCACGGCGCTGCGCCGATGGTCTCGCACCTGCTGAACCTCGGCCTGATCGAGGCCGTCGCCTATCCGCAGCGCGAGTGCTTCACCGAGGCCGTGCGCTTCGCCCGCACCGAGGGCATCATCCCGGCGCCCGAGCCGACGCATGCGATTCGTCAAGTCGTTGCCGAGGTCGAGCGGGCCCGCGAGGAGGGCGTCTCCAAGACGATCCTGTTCAACCTCTGCGGTCACGGCAACTTCGACCTTGCCGCCTACGACGCGTTCTTCAGCGGCACGATGGAGGACATCGAGCTGCCGCAGTCGGAGCTCGACGCCGCGGCGAAGAGCCTCGAGGGTCTGCCGGCTATCGCGTAGACGGGCGTGAGCAGCGCGTACGAATGACGTACGCCCGTAGGGCGGGCGTCGGAAGTGCGCACTGAGCACGTACGTCGACGACAGCAGGGGCGGTTCGGCCGTAGGGCCGTTCCGCCCCTGTGTCGTTTTCGGGGGCTCAGCTTGGCCGCTTGGCGACGAGCAGCAGATCCTCGCCGTCCTGCACAACAGTGCCGTCCTGCTTGGTACAGGTGACGGCGAACGTGACGAGCCCCTGATCGGGCTTCGACTTCGACGCGCGGTTCTCAACGACCTTCCACTCCGTGACGATCGACTCGCCCGGGTACGTCGGCGCCTTGAAGTTCCGCGACTCGGAGAGGTAGGCGATGATCAGCAGCGCATCCATCTCCGGGCACGGCGTGCCGGACGACGCGCCGAGCACGAGCAGGCCGTGCGCGATGCGCTGCTCGAACGGCGTGTTGGCGCGCACCCACTCGTCGTCCTTGTGCAGCGGGTTGTGATCGCCGGACAGGTCGCAGTAGTCGCTGATGTCCTGGGCCGAGATCGTGCGGGCCGACGACGTGAGGACGGTCCCGACGGGCAGGTCCTCGAGGAACAGGGTCTTCTCGTTGCTCATGTCGGGAGCGTAACCGGCGCGCCTGCGACTGATACGTAGGCGGAGATGGGTGCGTGCGCGGTACGGTGCTGACGTGGCGTCGGCACGCACCACCTCCTCGCGTTCGAACCTCGTGGTGCTTGGCTACATCCTCGTCTTCACCTCGGCGGCGCTAGCCGCATTCAACGTGGTCTTCGCTCGTCTGATCATCGATACGGGGGTCGAGCCACTGCAACTCTCGGCTACACGCATCTACGGCGGCGGGCTCATCCTTCTGGTCTTCCTGATCCCGGTGCTTCGGCGGATTCGCCGCTCGCATCTGTTGCCGATCGCCGCCTTCGCCGTGATTGGGCTGGTGCTCGGGCAGGGCACTGCCTTCATCGCGTTTCAGGATTCCGACGTGGCCATCGTGCTGGTGATCATCTTCACGGCGCCCATCTTCGTGACGCTGTACGAGCGGGTGTATCTGGGCGCGACGCTCCCGGTATACGCGTACGCCGCGATCGTCGTCGCCATCGGTGGTGTCGCGCTCGCAGTTGCCGGGGGTGGCATCGGTGGCATCACCATGCGTGGGCTGATCTTCGCGACCATCTCGATGATCGCCTACGGCGTTTCGGTGATTCTCGCGGCACGTCTGCCGACGGAGCTACCGCCGCTCGCGCGAACGGCAGCCAGCATGGTGGCCGCCGCCGTGGCGTTCTGCGTGATCGTGCCGCCGTGGACGCTGCCCTTCGATCTGCTCGGCGCGACGGCGAGCTTCACCGGGGGGCTCGGCTTCTCGATGCCGCTCTGGGTCGCCATCGCCTTTGCGATCCTGATCGGGTCGGTTGGTGTCTTCGTGGCCTGGGTCGCCGGTACGAGCTTGGTGGGGGCGGGCGCATCGAGCGTGGTCGGCATGTCCGAACCGGTGCTCGCCGCTGCCGTGGCCTGGGCGCTGCTGGGGCAGTATCTCGCGGGGCTCCAGATGGTTGGCATCGGGTTGACGGTGACGGCGATCCTGGTGGTCGAGGCGGCGCGGATCCGGACGCGCCGGATCGACGCGCCGGATGCGCCCGTCGAACTTTGACCGGCCCATAGCGCAGTATGTCCAGCGCTCAGGCACGATGCTCGGTGTGATCTCCCGACGAACTGGCTACCTGATGGTGATCGGCGGCTCGGTGCTTTTCGCCTGCACCGGAGTGATCAGCAAGGCCGCGTTCGACGGTGGCGTTGCGCCGCTGGAGCTGGCGGCGTTCCGCTCGTACGGTGCCGGGCTCCTGATGCTGCCGTTCGTGGTGCTGGCTGCCCGGCGGTTGACGCGGCGCGATCTCGTGCCGATTGCGCTCTTCGCGCTCGTCGGGATCGTGCTGGCCCAGGCCTTCTATTACGAGGCGATCTCGCGTATGGACATCGCCGTTGCGCTCGTGATCGTCTACACGGGCCCGCTCCTGGTCGCCGCGTACCAGCGCCTCTTCCATGCCGAGCGGCTGCCGTTGCTCGCCTACCTCGCCATGGCGCTTGCCGTTGCTGGAGTCGCCGTGGCCGTGGTCGGCGGGTCGGGAGGGATCGGTGCCATTTCGATAGTGGGTATTGCCTTCGCACTGCTGACGGCGTTCTCGTTTGCGGGGCAGGCGATCCTCGGTGCGCGCCAGCCGCAGTCACTGGCGCCGATGGCCCGCACCGGTGCGGGCATGCTGGTGGCTGCACTGATCTGGGTGCCGCTGGTGCCGTTCTGGCAGCTGCCGTTCGATCTGATGACCGTCCAGACCCAGCTTGACGGTCGCCTGCAGGCCTCGATTCCGGTCGGCGTGGCTGTGCTCTTCGCGATCGTCTTCGGCAGCATCGTCCCGTATGCGCTGATCATCGTCGGCTTCACCCGGATTGGCGCTGGGGCAGGCAGCATGGCGGGCATGACGGAGCCGATCGTGGCACCGCTGCTTGCGTGGTTCGTGCTCGGTCAGCTCCTCTCACCGCTGCAGGCGCTCGGCATCGCCCTCACGATCGCCTGCGTCGCGGTGGTGGAGCGCCAGCGCTTCAAGCACGCGTCGCCGTCCGAGATCTTCGTGGCCGAGCTGTGACCCGCAGCGGTTCCGCCTACCGTGCCGGCGCGCTGCTGGTGATCATCGCCTGCGTGTTCTTCGCGCTCAACGGCATCGTCGCGCGCATCGCGATCGATGGCGGCCTGTCGCCGGTCTCTGTCGCTGCTGTCCGCACCGTCGGCGGCGCGCTCTTCCTGCTGCCGTTCGTCCTGCTCGCGTGGCGGCGGTTCACTCGGGCGATGGCGCTGCCGATCATCGCGTACGCCGCCATTGGCGTCTTCGCCTCGCAGGGTCTGTACTTCCAGACCCTTAGCTACCTCGACGTCGCGCTCGCGCTGGTGCTCTCGTACATCGCGCCCCTGCCGGTGGCGATCTACCAGCACGTGCGCCGCGGTGAGCGGCTGCCGCCCTACGCCTACGCCCTGATGCTCGTCGCGATCGGCGGCGTCTCGCTGTCGGTGCTCGGGGGCAGCGGCGGCATCGGAGCGGTGTCCGTGCTCGGCATCGCCTTCGGCCTCGCGACGATGATCACCTTCGCGGCCATGCTGCTGCTCAGCCCGAAGCAGCCCGCGGCGCTCGGGCCGATGGTCCGCGCCGGCGCGCCGCTGGTCGTGGCTGCGCTCCTGTATCTGATCGTGGTCCCGCCGTGGGCGTTCCCGTACGACAAGCTGGGCGACCTCGTCCAGCTGGACGGCCGCTGGCAGCTCGACGTGCCGCTGTGGACCACACTGGTCTGGGTCGTGCTGCTCGGCTCGGTCGTGCCGTTCGTGCTCGTGCTCGCCGGTAACGCGCGCGTCGGCTCCGGCGCGGCGAGCATGCTCGGCATGACGGAACCGATCGTCGGCTCGATTGCGGCGTGGATGATCCTCGGTCAGGTGCTGTCGCTCGTGCAGGTGACCGGCATCGCCATCACCGTCGTGGCCGTCGCGATCGTCGAGCATGCGCGGACGCGCTTTATCCGCGCCGTGGAGCTACCGGGCATGCTGCCGCCGCTCGGCGACGGCAACCCCCGGTAGCGTTCCGCGTATGGGCAACGTCCTCACCTCGCTTCCCGTCGGCGAGCGCATCGGCATCGCGTTCTCCGGCGGCCTCGACACCTCGGCCGCTGTCGCGTGGATGCGCGACAAGGGCGGCATCCCGTTTGCGTACACCGCGAACCTCGGCCAGTACGACGAGCCCGACCTCGATGACGTCCCGAGCCGTGCGCTGCAGTACGGCGCCGAGGGCGCGCGCCTCGTCGATTGTCGCCCCGAGCTCGTCCGCGAGGGCCTCGTGGCGCTGCAGTGCGGCGCGTTCCACATCAGCTCCGGCGGGCGCACGTACTTCAACACCACGCCGCTCGGTCGCGCCGTCACGGGCACGATGCTCGTCGCCGCGATGCGCGATGACGACGTCTCGATCTGGGGCGACGGCTCGACGTAGTTCGTGGACGAGCTCGGCGGCCGCAAGGAGATGAGCGAGTGGCGCGTCGCCCACGACCTGCCGTACCGCGATAGCACCGAGAAGGCCTACTCGACCGACGCCAACATCTGGGGCGCCACACACGAGGCCAAGACGCTCGAGTTCCTGACCGAGTCGATGGACATCGTCTCGCCGATCATGGGCGTGCGGCACTGGGACCCGTCCGTCGCGATCGAGCCGGAGGAGGTGACGATCCGCTTCCACGAGGGCTGGCCCGTCGCCATCAACGGCCGTGAGTTCGCCGACCAGGTCGCGCTCGTGATGGAGGCCAACGCGATCGGCGGCCGCCACGGGCTCGGCATGTCCGACCAGATCGAGAACCGCATCATCGAGGCGAAGAGCCGCGGCATCTACGAGGCGCCCGGCATGGCGCTGCTCTTCCTCGCCTACGAGCGCCTGGTCAACGGCATCCACAATGAGGGTACGATCGACACGTACCGCGCGCAGGGCCGCCAGCTCGGCCGCCTGCTCTACGAGGGCCGCTGGTTCGACCCGCAGGCCTTGATGCTGCGCGAGAGCCTGCAGCGCTGGATCGGCCGTGCCATCACGGGCGAGGTGACCGTGCGCCTGCGCCGCGGCGAGGACTACACCGTCCTATCCACCGAGAGTCCGAACCTGACGTACCACCCGGAGCGCCTCAGCATGGAGAAGTCGGAGAGCGCCTTCGGGCCGCTTGACCGCATCGGCCAGCTGACGATGCGCAACCTTGACATCCAGGACTCGCGCGACAAGCTCGAGATCTACGCCTCCGCCGGCCTGCTCGACATCTCCCAGCCGTCGATCGCCGGGCACCTCGGCCCCGGTGGCGTGCATCCCGATTTGCCGACGGAGGAGAACCCAGGCTTCGACGTGGCGATGGAGCAAGGCGTCGACTGACGCCCCCCGCGCCCGGTCGCTCGCGATCGCGGCGGGTGTCCTGCTCGGGCTGTTCCTGCTGCTCGGGCTCGCCGTGGTGTCATCGTGGAGCCCCCTGCTCGAGCTGGATCGCTCGCTCGGTCACGCGCTGGTCGGCCGGCCCGCCTGGCTCGTCTCGCCGGCCGATTCGCTCGGCCTCGCCACGCGCGATGTCGGCACCGCCGCGGTGATGGCGGTTGCCGTCGCGCTGCTCTGGCGGCCGCATCGGCGGTGGGCCCAGTGGCTGATGTGGAGCGCCATCGGCGGCTTCGCCGCGCAGAACCTCGTCAAGCAACTGGTCGGTCGGGAGCGCCCGTCGTGGTCCGAGTCGGCCTTCCAGCCGCTGACCGCGGCGTTCCCGTCGGGTCACGCCATGAGCGGCATCACGTCGTGGGCGGTGCTCGGCGCGGTCCTGCTGCTCGCTCCCGTCGGCGGCCGCCTGCCGCGCGTCATCGGCGCGATGGCCCTGGCCATCGGGATTCTGATGGCACCGAGCCGACTCGTCCTCGGCGTGCACTGGCCGAGCGACATCCTCGGCGGCTGGCTGCTGGGTGGAGCGGTCGTGTGTGCGGCAGCAGCGGTGGTGCTCGCCCGCGCGCAGCGCGTCAGCTGACGCCGGCGAGGCCCGGGCGAATCAGCGTCGCGGGGCGCTTGAGACCGAGATCGTCGTACGCGGGCGGTGTCGTGTCGGCGAGCGGCGGCGCGCCGTAGGAGCGCGCAACCTGCGCCGCGTCGGGGCGGCCGTAGAGCGTCGTGCGCTGGTACGCGTCGCGGCCGGCGGCGGCGATGATCTCATCCATCCGCTCGGGCGGGCACTCCTGGCCGTGGGCGGCACCCGCCGCGCGTGAGATCGACTCGTCCATCAGCGTGCCACCGAGATCGTTCACGCCCGCGCCGAGCATGTGGCGCGCGCCTTCGGGACCGAGCTTCACCCACGAGGTCTGGATGCTCGGGATCCACGGGTCGAGGGCCAGCCGCGCGGTGGCGTGGAGGGCGATCGTCTCGTCGAAGGTCGGGCCGTAACGCGCCTTGCCCTTCAGCGCGATCGGCGCCTCCTCGGGCACGAACGGCAGCGGCACAAACTCGGTGAAGCCACCCGTCTCACGCTGCAGGTCGCGGATGCGATGCAGGTGGCGCGCCACGTGGACGGGACGCTCGACGTGGCCGAACATGATCGTCGCCGTCGTGCGCACGCCGACGGAGTGCGCAGTGCGCATCACCTCGAGCCACTGCTCGGTGTTCACCTTGTCGGGGCAGAGGACGGCGCGGACCTCGTCGTCGAGGATCTCGGCGGCGGTGCCGGGCATGCTGCCGAGCCCGGCCTCCTTCAGCTGGCGCAGGTAATCGGCCAGCGTCCACTGCATGGTGGCCGCGCCCTGCCAGACCTCGAGCGGCGAAAACGCGTGCACGTGGATCTCAGGCTGCGCGGCCTTCACGGCGCGCAGTACGTCGAGGTACCACTCGCCGGTGAAGCCCGGGTGGATGCCGCCCTGCAGACACACCTCGGTGCCGCCGCGCTGCCACGCCTCGACCGAGCGCCGAGCGACCTCATCGACGTCGAGCAGGTAGGCGGGACCGCGCAGGTTCTCCGCGAGGCGACCCTTCGAGAAGGCGCAGAAGCCGCACTTGAAGTAGCAGACGTTGGTGTAGTTGATGTTCCGGCAGACGACGTACGTCACGTCATCGCCGGCGCGTTCCCAGCGGCGCTGGTCGGCGAGCTCGACGAGGCGCGCGAGCTCGGGACCGCGAGCGGTCAGGAGCGCCTCGGTGTCCTCGAGCTCGAGCAGCTCCTCGGCCTCGGCGCGCTTGATGGCGCGGGCGAAGTCGGTGGAGATCGCACCAAGGCGGGCGGGCGGTCCATCGCTCCAGGCGGCGGGTGGCGACTGTGAGATGCCGTTGACCCAGTCGTCGTGCGGGCGCGATCGCAACTGGCCATCGGCGAGCTTGAGTGCGGCGGCGAGCGGCGCGGGCTCGGTCCACTCGGTGTTGAGGAAGCGCGGGTACACGGTGAGGCGCGGCAGCAGCGTGTGGCTGGCCTCACTGGTACGGGCCTCCAGCACCTCAAGCTCGGGCCACGGTGCCTCGGGGTTCACGTGATCGGGCGTGACGGGCGAGACGCCGCCCCAGTCGTTGATGCCCGCTTCGAGCAGACGCGGGAAGTCGGCGTGCGCGAGGTTCGGCGGCGCCTGCAGGCTCACCTCGTCGGGCAGGATCAGGCGCGCCATCGCGAGCGTCCACAGGTGCTCGTCGAGCGACGGCTCAGGCGCATCGACCATCTTTGTGCCGGCCTTGGCACGGAAGTTCTGGACGATTACCTCCTGCAGATGCCCGTGCTCGGCGTGCAACTCGCGCAGCGCCAGCAGCGCCTCGACCTGCTCGCGGCGTGTCTCGCCGATGCCGATCAGGATGCCCGACGTAGTCGGGATCTTGTGCGCGCCCATCCGGCGCAGCGCGTCGAGGCGCACCGAGGGCTCCTTATCGGGCGAGCCGTAGTGCGGCATGCCCTTCTCGCTCAGCCGAGCGCTCGCCGTCTCGAGCATGATCCCCTGGCTCGGCGACCACGCACGCGTGGCCGCCAGTTCTGCGTCGCTGAGGATGCCGGGGTTGGCGTGGGGCAGCAGGCCGGTCTCGGTGAGCACCCGCTCCATGCAGTGCACGAGATAGGCGACGGTCGTCTCGAAGCCGAGCTCCGCCAGCTCGAGCCGCGCTGCCTCGTAGCGGAGCTCGGGCTTGTCACCGAGGGTGAAGAGCGCCTCGCGGCACCCGGCCGCCTTGCCCTGCTCGGCCAGCGCCACAACCTCGTCAGGCGTGAGGTACGACCGCTCGCCCTTCTTGGGGGGCTTCGTGAAGGTGCAGTAGTGGCAGACGTCCCGGCACAGCATCGTTAGCGGGATGAAGACCTTGGGCGAGTACGTCACCACGACGCCGTAGGCGGCGTCGCGGCGCGCGCGTGCGTCAGCACAGAGTGTCGCCAGATCCGGCGAGGGATCTTCGGCGAGCGCGAGAGCCTCGGCGTCGGTCAGCACCCCGGCAGCCTAACCCCAGCGCGCTGCGATGCGCGGCCGGAGGTCGGCCTCGAAGCGGTCGATGAACCCGATCTGATCCGCACCCGGGTAGTGGAAGACGAGGTTCGTGAACCCCATCTCCACGTAGGCGGCAATGCGTTCGACGGCCTCGTCGGGGTCGTTCGTGCAGATGAAGCGGCTCGTCGGATCGACGGACGGGTCCTTCGACAGCCGCTCGAGCTCGACCGGGTCCTCGACGCCGTGCTTCATCTCGGCGGGCAGCGCGAGCGGTGCCCAGAAGTCGCAGTCGCTCTTGGCCTGATCGAGGTCGGGGTGGTACGAGAGCTTGATCTCCATCAGCAGGTCAAGCTCGGTGAGCGAGCGGCCTGCCTTCTCGGCGCCCTCGGCGAGTGCCGGCAGGAGCTTCTCGGTGTAGAGCTCCTTCGGCTTGCCGGACGTGGTGATGAAGCCGTCGGCAGTGGCGCCGGCGTAGCGCGACGCCATCGGTGCGGCCGCAGCGACGTAGATCGGCGGCGGCGCGTCGGGCAGGTCGTAGATCGTCGCGCTGCGCGTCGAGTAGTAGTCGCCCTCGAACGTCACGCGCTCCTCGCTCCAGAGCTGGCGGATCAGCGCGAGCGATTCCTTCAGGCGCTTCAGGCGCTCCGGACCTTCGGGCCACTCGATGCCGGTCGGCGGCACCTCGTTGAGCGACTCGCCCGAGCCGACACCGAGGAAGATGCGGCCCGGCGCCAGGCAGGCCAGCGTGGCGAAGCCCTGGGCGATCGTGGACGGGTGATGGCGGAAAGTCGGGGTGATGACGCTGGTGCCGATCGACGCGTGGCACGTGCGCTCGATGAGCGCGCCCATCCAGGCGAAGGAGAACGGCGAGTGGCCGCCCGTATGACGAAACGGCTGGAAGTGGTCCGAGATCGCGATCGTGTCCCAGCCCTTCGCGTCGGCGTGGACCGCGAACTCGAGGAGTTCCCGCGGAGCGAACTGCTCGCTCGATGCCTTGTAGCCGATCCGGATCACGGGTCTCCCTTCGCGTCCCCCGCGCGCGGCGGACGTAGACTGCCGCTGGATGATAGCCCTGGTTCCGCTCAAGTCACTCGACGACGCCAAGTCGCGCCTTGGCGAGGTACTCGATGCCGAGCAGCGGCATGCCCTCGCGCTGCAGTTGCTCACGCGCGTCATCGATGCGTGCCAGGGCGCGGGGCTCGAGGTCGCCATCGTCTCGTCAGACCCGATGGCCTATATCGCGGCCCGCGAGCTCGGCACCGTCGTGGTCGATGATGGCGGTGAGGATCTGACGGGGAGCGTGCTGCGCGGGCTCGCGGCCTATCCCGATGCGTCGACGATCGTGGTGATCGCGGCCGATCTTCCGTATGTCGAGACGAGCGACATCGAGGCGCTGCTGGCCGCCGCTACCCCGCTGGCAATCGCGCCCTCGCCTGATGGCCGAACCAACGCCATCGCTGCCTCTCCGCCGAGCGCCTTTACGCCGTCGTACGGCGAGGGGTCTGCGGCTCGTCATGGCGGTACGCCCGTCGTGCGCCCGGGCCTGGCCCGCGATCTCGATACGCCCGCCGACCTGCAGGAGTTCGAGGCCGCGTGCAAGTAACGCTGATTGCCGGGGGGGTGGGCGGTGCGCGCATGGCGCTCACACTCCACGAGGCACTGGCGCCGGGTGAGCTGACGGTGATCGGCAACGTCGGCGACGACTGCGAGCACTGGGGGCTGTCGATCTCGCCCGATCTCGACACCGTGCTGTACACGCTGACGGGACGCATCGACCCGGTCAATGGCTGGGGTGTGGCGGGCGACACGCGCAACCTGATGGACACCGCGATCGAGCTCGGCGAGGACGACTGGTTCATCCTCGGCGACAAGGACGTCGCGCTGCACGTCGCGCGCACGCGGCGGTTGCGGGCAGGTGAGGCGCTGTCGTCGATCACCGCCGACGTCGCCAACCGCTGGGGCTGTGCCACGCGCCTCCTACCTGCCACCGACGATCGCCTGCGGACGTGGATCGCCACCGACGACGGCGAGCTGCCCTTCCAGGAGTGGCTCGTCCGACGCCGTGCCGCCGACCCCGTCGCGGGCGTGCGCTTCGAGGGCATCGAGGCCGCAACGCCCGGGCCCGGCGTGCTCGAGACGATTGCCGCAGCCGACCGCATCGTGCTGGCCCCGTCCAATCCGTTCGTTTCGCTCGACCCGATCCTCGGCGTGGCCGGCGTTCGCGATGCCGTGATCGCGCGCCGCGACGACACCGTGGCCGTCTCGCCGGTGATCGGTGGCAAAGCCGTCAAGGGACCGCTCGTCGAGATGCTCCAGTCGATGGGGCACCGCCCGGATGCGATCGGTGTGGCGCGCTACCTGCAGCCGCTGGCCGGGGCATACGTGCTCGATCAGGAGGACGCAGCACTCGCCGCAGACCTCGACGCGCTCGCCATGCGCGCCATCGTCGTACCGACGCTGATGAAGGACCCGGCCGTGCGCACGGGTCTCGCCGCCGCGGTGCTCGCATGATCCAGGTGATCCCGATTCCGCTGGCCGCGCGCATTCGTCCGGGCGACGACCTTGCCGCGCTGCTGCTCGGCGCGATCGCCGACGCGGGCGAGACATTGGCCGACGGCGACGTGCTGGTCGTGGCGCAGAAGCCGGTCTCGAAGGCCGAGGGGCGCATCGTCGATCTCGCCGATGTCGAGCCGTCGCCCGAGGCGCTGGAGCGCGCCGCTGATGGCGGCGATCCGCGCGTCGTCGAGGTGATCCTGCGCGAGTCGGCCGAGGTCGTGCGCAGCCGCGGCGCGTTCATCATCGGCCGCACCGCCCAAGGCCACGTGCTTGGCTCGGCTGGTGTGGATCGCTCCAACCAGGATGCGGCCGACCACGTGACGCTGCTGCCTGTTGACCCCGATGCCTCGGCGCGTGGACTTCGCGACGCGCTGCGTGCGGCGACTGGCGCCGACGTGGCGATCGTGATCAGCGACTCGATCGGGCGTCCGTTCCGCCGCGGCACCGTCGGCGTCGCGCTTGGCGCGGCGGGCTTCGCCACGGTCGTCGAGCACGCCGGCCGCGTCGACGACACGGGACGCGAGTTCCACTCCACGCAGGTCCACATGGGCGATCAGCTCGCGAGTGCCGCCGAGCTCGCCCTCGGCCCGAGCGGCGGCGTCCCCGCGGTGCTGATTCGTGGCGTCGTGCTCGAGGCCGGTGCTGAGGGCGCAACCGGCGGCATCATCGATCGCGACAAGGACCTCTTCGCATGACCCGCCCCATCCGCATTGGCTACGAGGCCAGCCCCCAGGACGGTACGTTCGAGCGCATGCGCGCGTCGTGGATCGAGGCCGAGGCGCTCGGTGCCGACGCGGTCTACAACGACGATCACTTCTTGCCGGTCGAGAGCGATCTTGACGGCCTGCACTTCGAGTGCTGGACCTCGCTCGCCGCGCTAGCCGAGGCCACGAGCCGCGTGGAGATCGGCGCGATGGTCACCTGCGTCTCGTACCGCAACCCAAACCTCTTGGCCGACATGGCGCGCACCGTCGATCACATCTCCGGCGGTCGCCTCGTGCTTGGGCTGGGATCTGGCTGGTTCGAGCCGGACTACACCGCGTTCGGCTACGAGTTCGGCACCGCCATCACTCGTCTGCACGCCTTCCGCGATGCGCTGCCGGTGATTCGCGAGCGTATGGCGATCGGCAATCCGCCGCCGGTGCACGGCAAGATCCCGATCATGATCGGCGGTGGGGGCGAGAAGGTGATGCTGCGCCTCGTTGCCGAGCACGCCGACATCTGGCACGGCTTCGGGACGCCCGACGAGATTCGCCACAAGTGCGAGGTCCTCGACAGGCATTGCGCCACGGTGGGACGCGATCCGGCCGAGATCGAGCGCAGCATCATGTTCGAGGCGCACGAGCTGGTCGATGCCGACGACGCGCTCTTCGATGCCTACGTCGGGGCCGGCGCCACGTATTTCTTCTACTCGGGCGCCGGACCCGACTACGACCTCGCCGGCCTGCGGCAGCTGCTCGACTGGCGCGCCCGTCGCACAGAGGCGAGCCGCTAGGCTCATGCGCATGCCGATCTCCGAAAACACTCGCGTGCTGCTCGAGCAGCCGATCTTCGCCAGCCTCGCCACCATCGGGCCCGACGGGCATCCGCAGGTCACGGTCGTGTGGCTGCACGTCGAAGGCGACAGGATCGTCTTCAACACCGCAGCCGGTCGCGCGAAGTTCCGCAACATGGAGGCAGACCCGCGGGTGACGATCATGGCACTCGACCCCGAGAACGGGTATCGCTACGTCGAGTTGCGCGGCACGGTCTCGATGACGGAGGAGGGCGGCGATCAGGGCATCGACGATCTCTCCATGAAGTACCTCGGCAAGCCATATCCGTTCCGCCGCGAGGGCGAGACGCGCGTGCAGATCGAGATGGACGTCAATTCCGAACACTGGATGGGCTGAGACATGGCACGAGCGATTCGCATTGGGTACCAGGCACGACCGCAGCACGGCTCGTATGACGCCATGCGCGCGTCGTGGATCGAGGCCGAGACGCTCGGCGTCGACGCGATCTACAACTGGGACCACTTCTATCCGCTGTACGACGATCCGGACGGTCCGCACTTCGAGTGCTGGACACTGATCGCCGCGCTCGCCGAGGCCACCAGCCGCGTCGAGGTTGGTGCGCTCGTGACGTGCATGTCGTACCGCAACCCGAACCTGCTCGCCGATATGGCCCGCACGGTGGACCACATCTCGAACGGGCGCCTGACGCTCGGCATCGGCTCCGGCTGGTTCGAGAAGGACTACACCGAGTTCGGCTATGAGTTCGGCACGGCGATCACCCGCCTGCACGCCTTCCGCGATGCCATCCCGGTGATTAAGGACCGCATGGCGATCGGCAACCCGCCGCCGGTGCGCGGCAAGATCCCGATCCTGATCGGTGGAGGCGGCGAGAAGGTCATGCTCAAGCTCGTCGCGCAGCACGCCGACATCTGGCACGGCTTCGGTACGCCCGACGAGATCCGCCACAAGTGTGAGGTCCTCGACAAGCACTGCGCCACCGTCGGGCGTGATCCCAACGAGATCGAGCGCAGCATCATGCTCAACGCCGAGGAGATTCCGGCCGACGCCGGCGAGCTGAACGAGAAGCTCGAGCAGTTCATCGATGCCGGCGCGACGTTCTTCATCTACGGCACCTCTGGCCCTGAGTGGCCGCTCGACGGTCTCAAGGCGCTGCTCGACTGGCGGTCGGGCCGCACGTCCTGATCGGCAATCAACTTTGCTTTGGTGCCTGGCACCAAAGCAAAGTTGATTGCGGCACCGCCGCTCGGCAGGTCTGATCGCCGCTGGGCGCCCTACCTACCAGCGAACGGCGACACCCGAACCGGGCATCTCGAGGGCGCGGTCGAAGCGCACCTCTTCGAGATCGATCTCGGGCTCTCGGCCCAGCACCAGCGAGGTGATCAGCTTTCCCGTCATCGGACCGGCGGCGTTGCCGTAGACGTGACCCGAGCCGAGGAAGAGTCCCGGGATCGGCTCGTCGATGATCGGCGCCGTGTCACTGGTGAACGGGAGGACGCCGGCCCAGACGCGGTCGACCGCGACGCCGCGGAGACCGGGGAAGTCCTGCACGATCGACTGCAGCGAGCGGGCGAGGCCCTCGACGGTCGGGCGTAGGTCGATCTCGTCCGGGTAGTCCATCGCGCAGCCCATCAGGATCTCACCGTTCTTGCGCTGCGACATGAGCTCGAGCACCTCGATGTTCGCCTCGTCCTCGTAGGGCTCGGTGAAGTGGTCGGCGTTCCAGCTCGGCAGATCGCGGAAGAGGCGGTACTGCTTCGTGACGAGCGGGCCGTAGACGAGCGGCTCGACCTTGATCTCGGGCACAGGCACCGTTGCGGCGACCTGGAGTCGCTCGCCACCGACACCCAACTGGATGCCGACGGTATCGGCGAGCTTGCGTGCCCACGCGCCTGCGCCAAGCACGACCGCGTCGGCCTCGAAGCGGCCCTCTGCGGTCTCGACGCCGACGACGCGGTCGCCTTCCTGGATGATGCTGTGCACGGCGACGCCCTCGCGGATGTCCGCGCCCGCCTGTCGTGCACCCTCGGCAAACGACCGTACGAGCAGCGGTGTGTTGATGCACGCATCGGCCGGGCAGTACGAGGCACCGAGCACGTCCTGGCGGATCGGCTGCACCATGCGGCGCACCTCGGCGCCGTCGATGTGCTCCATCGGATAGCCGTCGGCCTGCACGGTGGAGACAAACTCTCGGACGATTTCCCCCTGCTCCTCGGTCGTGTAGAAGATGATGCCGCCGCTGGCGCGGAACTCGAAGTCGAGCGGCAGCTCGTCCTTGAGGGTGTCGTACAGCTCGCGTCCGGCGAGGCTGACCTCGCGGCCGAAGCCGGGGTTGCGGGTATGCAGCCAGACGAAACCGGGGTTGCGCCCTGATGCACCGTGGGCGATGACGGTCTCCTCGAACAGGGTGACCTGCTTGCCCTCGCGGGCAAGGTAGTACGCACAGGCGGTGCCGACGATGCCGCCGCCGACGATGGCGATCTTCTCAATGCTCACGGTGTTCCTCCATTTTGATCGGATATCGAATCTTTATGCTTCGGCCAATGGCCTCCGCCCCCACTGTCAAGAGCGCCTACGCCTACGAGGAGATCCGCGCGCGGATCGCTGATGGTCGCCTCGAGCCCGGTGCGCGGCTGCGGCTGCGCGAGCTCGGGGAGGAGTTGGGTCTCAGCGAGATGCCTGTGCGCGAAGCGCTGCGGATGCTTCAGCGCGACGGTATGGTCGAGATCCAAGATCATCGTGGCGCGACAGTAACCGAGATTTCGCTCGCCGACGTCCTCGATCGGGTTTCGGCGCGCATGTGGCTTGAGGCGCTCGCGTTGGAGCAGTCCGTGCCGAACCTGACTGCTGAGGCCCGTAGGCGCGCCGAAGCGGCCTTCGCCGCGCTTGACCGAGCGGTGGCGGGTGACGATTCCGCGGCCTTCAGCCGCGCCAACCGCGATTTCCACGAAGCGCTCGAGTCGTGTGCATCTACCGCGCTGGCCGAATTGATCGGCGGGCTGTGGGACAGTGCCTGGCTGGCGCGGCGCCAGCGGAGCCTGTTCGGCGAGGAGCCTGGGCGCATGGAGCGCGCCCAGGGAGAGCATCGAATCCTGCTCGAGGCTGCGCTCGCCGGCGATGCTGCGGCGGCTCGCGACGTGATGATTGTCCATCGCGAGGCGACGCTCCGTACGTGGAGCGGGCTCGTGGCGCGCAGCGCTGAGCCCGCTCACGATGCCGCCTCCACGGAGGAGTAGCCACCGTAGTAGTCGACGTGCGGTCCGGCCTCGTCCTCGACGCCGTCGAACCGCTGCGGGGCGAAGGGGAGCATCAGCGGGTCGCGGATGCCGGAGACGATCTCTTGCACGAGCAACGCTGCGCTGACGGGGGCCAGCAGCATGCCGCGGCCGGACCATCCGTGGAGTCCGTAAAAGCCCTCGACGCCGGAGTACGCGCCGACGATGGGGCTGCGGTCAGGGGTGTACTCGTAGGTGCCGGCCCACTGTCGTACGGCGTGAAGTCCGAGCAGCGACGGCGCCTTGAGCGCGAGCAGCGACGCCGTGCGCGTGGCGAATTGCAGGCTCGAGTCGTGGTTGTAGCCGGCGGGCTCGTCCGGGTCAGTCACGCCCGCAACGATCTCGCCGCGCAGTGTCTGGTTGAACCAGCCTTCGAACGGCCGGTAGAACGTCACGGCCTGGTCCATGATCGGCTTGATCGAGTGTGTGACGAGCGCCTCACGGCGCATGGGGTGCGTGGGGACCGACACGCCGGCGGTCTCGGCCAGGCCGCGGGCTTTGGAGTCAGCGGCGTTGATCACGGCGTCGGCCTCGATGCGTCCGGTAGTCGTCTCGACCGCGACGACCGCGCCACCGACGACGTCGAAGCCGAGCGCCTCGACACCGAGCCGCACGTCAATTCCCCGCTCGAGCGCCGCCAGATAGGCGCCGTGTACGGCGGCATCGTGGTGGACGAGATGCGCGGAGGAGAGGACCGAGCCGACCGGGCGTTCACCGCCCTGCAGTATGGGAATGCGCTTGAGCGTCGTCGCGCTGTCGTGCAGGCGTGCGTCGATGCCGACCGCCCGCCACATCGGCTCGAGGTCACCGAGGTGGGCCGCCTCATCGTCGCCGTAGAGGACGAGCGCATACGTAGTGGGGAAGAGCAGCGGATTGCGCCCCCCGAGCAGCGTGTCGATGCGCTGCCAGTAGTCGCTCGCAGCGATCGAGATGCGTGTCAGTTCCTCGGTCAGCTGCATGCGGCGGATGCGGCCGACGTTGCGGCCGGAGTTCCCGCCGCCGGGGTACCCCCGCTCGAGCACGGTGACGGCGCAACCGGCCGCCTGCGCCTCGAGGGCGGCGATCAGACCGGCGATGCCGGCGCCGACGATGACGACGCGCTTACCTGTCATGCCCGCAAGCGAGGTCGGCGAGGCGGGTGAGGCGGGCGAAGGGGCGCGGCGTGATCGGACGTGGCTCGACGCCGAGATCGCGCAGCGCCGTCAGCACCGTGCCTTGGCAGATCTTGCCCTGGCACGATCCGGTCATTGCGCCGGTGCGGCGCTTGATGAGTTCGACGTCTCGAAGGCCGCTGGTGACTGCGGCCTCGAGGTCGCGGATGCGCACGTCCTCGCAGGTGCAGGCGAAGGCATCACGGCTCGCTGAGCAGCCCGGCAGTTCCAGGCGGGCAGCGGCGCGTCCGCGCAGCTCGATCCAAGTCGGGAGCTCTTCGGGCAGCACGACGGGGAGTGTCCCTGGGCCGAGGATGCCGCGCGAGCCGGCGAGCAGGGCGAGCTCGACGGCGGGCTGATCGAGCGCGAGGGCGATGACGTCGCAGGTGATCGTGCGACCGTCGAGCTCGATGGCTTCGACCCGGCTCCGCCCGACGATGCGCGATGGTGCGCCTGTGCCGAGGTGCACGACGGTGCAGCGCCGGTCAAGCGACGCGCTGATCGCAGCGTGGCGATCTGTCGAGGCGATCACGGCGACGCGCGTACCGCTGAGGTCGGCGCCTTGCGCGAGGTAGCGGTGCAGGGCATCGAGGTGGAGGACGCCCGGCAGGTCATTGCCAAGAATCGGAGGCAGGCGCAGGTGCGCGCCGGTGGCGAGGACGAGTCGCTCGCAGTGCACCTCCAGCAGCTCGCCCGGCGCGGTTACCGCGACGGTGCCGTCGGGGTAGACGCCGAATGCTGTGGACCCGGCGTCGGCATCGACGATCATGGCCCCGTCATCGGCATGGTCCGGGTCGCCGACGTGGAGTACGGGTACCTCAACGACACGACGCCGTGGCGCAGCGATGCTCGGAGCGGGTGGCAGGCCGGGGGCGGAGCTGAGGTGGCGGATCGCGCCGAGGTAGCGGCCGCGTAGCACCCGCGGCCGCAGAAGCCGGCGCTCCCAGAACCACGGCACCTGCCGCTCGGCGGGAAGACCGAGCAGGCGCAGTGGATCGTGGCGGCTGGGGCTGTGGGCTCCGGATGGTGTGCAGCACAACGCCTCGCCGGTGGCGGGGTCGCTGCCGCACTGCCCGCAGGTTCCGTTGCCGCAGACGCCGGAACGAGGCCGATGGAGTCGGAAGCTCCGGCCCGTGCCGGGGTGACCGTCAGCGAGCGCGTGGGCGCTCACCGAAAGCCCTGTCTGAGGTCCACTCACATTTGATACGATATCAAACATGTGGAACGCAACGAGGATTCCCCCCAATGCTCCCGAGTCCGCGCGCGAGGTACCGCTCGACGAGGTCGCCGAGCGCGTGATCGAGTCCTATCTGGGCGTCTGCGCGGGAGAGTCGCTGGTCATCATCGTCGATGACGGCGCAGATCTCCAGATCGGCAATTCCCTCTATGCCGCGGGCCTCGCAGCAGGCGCCGATGCCGCGCTGGTGCGCATCCCTATGCGTCCGCACTCCGGCGCTGAGCCATCGTCCGCAGTGGCGGCCGCCATGGCTGGTGCTGACGTCGTGGTCAGCGTGACCAAGCGCAGCCTCTACCACACGCGGGCCACCGGGGAGGCCAAGGCGGCTGGCACGCGTGGCGCAATGAACGCGCCCTCGACCGTCGATGCTTGGACCCATGGCGCGATGACGGCGGACCACCATGAGATTCGGAAGACGGCGGAACGCGTCGCCGATCGCCTGCGCGGCGCCGACCGCATTCACGTCACCTCGCCGGCCGGTACCGACCTCGAAATGTCGATCCTCGGTCGTGACCCGAAGGCCTGGCTGACGGCGATCTGCCGCAACCCGGGGGAGATCTCGGCGTACCCCGGCGGTGAGGTCTCTCTGCCACCCCTGGAGGGCACGACCAACGGCGTGATGGTGCTCGAGTACGTGATGACCGACCTCGGCGCACTCTATGAGCCGCTGCGCCTCGAAGTCGTCGACGGGCTTGTCACGACCATCACCGGCGGGCCGGAAGCCGAGCAACTCGAGCAGCTGATCGAGGGCGTCGAGGGCGCCCGCAACATCGGTGAGCTCGGCATCGGCCTCAATCCGCTCGCGCGACTGAGCGCAGACATCACGGAGTCGAAGAAGCGCGCCGGCACTGCACACATGGCGATCGGCGATAACGCCGGCGGCTACGGCGGCGTCGTCGAGTGCGACCTCCACCTCGACGGGATGCTCTTCGAGCCGACGATCATCGTCGATGGTGAGCCGCTGATGGTCGACGGTGAGCTCCAACTGTGAGCACCGACGAGATCCGTGCTCGGACTCGGGCGCTTGAGGGCGCCGGACTGCGCACCTTCGGCACCGACGATCCGATTGTCTGGGAGCGCACCCAGGGTGCGCGGGTCTGGGATGCGGACGGCAACGCGTATCTGGAGATGAACGGTGGGTTCGCAGCCGCCTCGGTGGGGTTCTGCCATCCGCGTGTGACGGCCGCCATCGTTAAGCAGGCAGGGGTCATGACGCACTGCCCGTCTGCCGCGCCGTCGCAGGTGCGCGCCGACTTCTACGAGCGACTGATCGGTATCGCCCCCGGGCCGCTGACGCGAGTGATCCCCGCGATTACTGGCTCGCAGGCCACGGAGATCGCCGTTGCCCTCGCCCGTGCGACCACGGGGCGCCGCGAGGTGATCGCTTTCAGTGGCGGCTACGTCGGACGCTCGCCGGGCAGTGTCGCCTTCGCCGGGAAGCCGTCGTATCGAGCCCCCCTCGGCGTGCCCGCCGGTGGGCAGTTCCTGCCCTACCCCGATCCATACCGCTCGCAGTGGGCGCTCGGCGCCGACCCGGGCGAGGCCGCCCTCGCGTTGCTCGACCACTACCTGGACGACGCAGGCTCGGGCGTCGAGAAGCCCGCCTGTCTCCTGCTCGAGCCGGTCCAGGGCAACGGCGGTGCGGTCGTCCCGAGCGACGTGTTTCTGCAGGGCCTGCGGGAGCGCTGCGATCGCCACGGGATCCTGCTGGTGTTCGACGAGATCCAGTGCGGCTTCGGGCGCACCGGTCGAATGTGGGCCTGTGAGCACGCGGGTGTCGTGCCGGATCTGATGACCGTCGGCAAGGGCATCGGCGGCGGCCTGCCGGTGTCGGCCGTGCTTGGCCGCGAGTCGGCCATGGGCGCCTGGTCGCCCGACGCCGTCTCCTCCACGTTCCTCACGAACGCACTCGGCTTCGCCGCGGCCATCGCGGCCATCGACGTCCTCCTCGAGGAACAGCTGGTCGCCAGAGCCGCGGCGCTTGGCGATCGCGCGCTCGGCCGCCTGCGCGCCGGACTCGCCGACGTGCCGTACGTCGGCGACGTGCGCGGGCGCGGCCTGCTCATCGGGATCGAGCTCGTCGAGTCGCGCGAGACGCTCGAGCCCGCGCGGGATCGCACACGCGCGGTGATCCGCCGGATGCGCGAGCGCGGCGTAATCGTCGGGCACTCTGGCCGCAACATGAACGTCGTCAAGCTGTCGCCGCCCCTCGTCACCGAGGATGCGGATTGGGATCGGGTCATCGATGACCTCGTCGAAGTCATCGCAACTGCAACGGAAGGGAGTGCGTCGTGATCGAGTGCGCGCATCTGATTGATGGCGAGTGGATCGCCGAGGGCGAGCGGTTCGAGTCGTTCGCGAGCTACGACGGGTCCCCGGTTGGCCGAGCGCCGATCGCAGATCCTGCGATGGTGGATCGCGCCGTGCAGGCCGCCCGCCGCGCGCTCGTCGAGAGCGACTGGACGACGCGCCGTGCCGCCGATCGCGGTGCCGTGCTGCTCGAGCTTGCGAACCGCCTCGAGGCGGTCATCCCGGAAATCTCTGAGCTCTCAACCCGCGAGATGGGCAAGCCGATCCGCCTGATGCGTGACCGCGAGATGAAGGGCGCCGTTGACAAGTTCCGCTACTTCGCGGGCGCCGGCCGCCTGCTCGACGGCACCGTCACGGGTGCTTCGCCAGCCAACGTGCTCGACATGACTGTCACGCAGCCGATCGGCGTCTGTGCGCTGATCATCCCGTGGAACGATCCGGTCGATCTGGCCGTGCGTAAGATCGGCGCCGCGATGGCCGCCGGCTGCACCATGGTCGTCAAGACGTCCGAGGAGACGCCCGCGTCCACCGAGGCGCTGTTCCGGCTGCTCGACGACCTGCCAGGTCTGCCCAACGGCGTCGTCAACATGATCCACGGTCCGGGCGATCCGACGGGCGAGGCGCTGATCGCGCATCCCGGTATCGACAAGATCTCCTTCACGGGTTCGACGCCGACAGGCAAGCGCATCGCCGAGGTCGCCGCTCGACGCCTCACCCGCGTCTCGCTTGAGTGCGGCGGCAAGGCCCCGTGCCTGGTGTTCGACGACTGCTACAAGGAGAAGTGCATGGACGCTCTCGCCTACGGCGCGTTCATCTACGGCGGCCAGTCGTGCACCGCCGCCACGCGGATCATCGTCGAGGATCGCTTCTACGACGAGTTCGTCGCTGGGCTGATCAGTCGCGCGGAGAAGATGCCGGCCGGCGATCCGCTCGACGAGGGGACGCTGCTCGCACCGCTGGTCTCAGACCGCCAGGCCGCTCGTGTCCAGGCGTTCCTCGACACGGTCGAGCGCGACGGCGGCCGCTTCCTGCTGGGCGGTACGCTCGACGGGCGCTACTGCCCGCCCACGATCGTCGCGGACCTCGCACCCGACGCCGAGGTCGCCTGCACCGAGGTTTTCGGTCCCGTCGTGACGGTGTTCCGCGCCCGCGACGAGGAGCATGCGCTCGAGATCGCTAACTCCACGCGCTACGGCCTCGGTGGCAGCGTGTGGACGTCAGACATCACGCGTGCGCTACGCCTGTCGAAGCGCCTTGAGTTCGGCGATATCTGGATCAACACGCATTACATCCGTCAGTCCGAGACGCCGTTCGGCGGTTGGAAAGAAAGCGGCATCGGCCGCGAGCTCGGGCTCGCCGGCCTGCGCGAGTACCTGTCCAACAAGCGCATCGCGATCGACACCGCCGACGATTTCCATCTGCGCACGTGGTTCGAGAACCCGCCCAAGGCCTAGGAGAGAGAACCCCCATGACCCGGATCTGCTTCCTCAACCCGTTCGGCACGGACCAGTTCGACGACCTCGTGCTCGAGACGCTGCGCCCATACCTGCGCGACGGCACCACGGTGGAGAGCGTCCACCTGGACAACTGCCCACGGAACATCGATTACTACCTCCCGAAGCATCTGGTCGAGACGGAGGTGTTCAAGGCCGTCCTTGCTGCTGAGGAGGATGGCTTCGATGCGTTCGTGATCGGCTGCTGCTACGACCCAGGGCTGACCGTCGCCCGCGAGATCACGTCGATGCCGGTGATCGGTCCGCTGGAGGCGAGCATCGGCAACGTGCGACCGTTTGGCCAGCGCTTCAGCGTCGTGACGGACCATCGCAAGGCGGTGCCCGAGCTCGAGGACCTCGTGCGCAAGTACGGTGCGTGGCCGAACTGCCGGTCGGTGCGCGCGATCGATTGGTACGTCGATGACATGGTCAAGGACCCGGCAGCCGTGGCCCGCGATGCCGCCGAGAGGTGCGCGGCGGTGATGGAGGAGGACGACGCCGAGGCGATCGTCCTCGGCTGCACGATCATCGCCGCCTGTTACGAGAAAGCACAGCTTGAAGGTCTCGCCGATATTCCACCGCTGCCGATCGTCAATCCGAATGTGATGGCTGTGAAGCAGGCGGAGATGCTTGCCGACCTTGCGAAGGTCGGGCAGTATCGGATCAGCCGCAAGGGCTACTACCAGCAGCACGCGCAGCACGATCCCGAGGAGGCGCGCGACGTCCTTGACAACTACCTACGTTCGCGGGCGGAGGCGTAGGTGATGGCGGACTCCCGCATCATTCCCGACCCCCCGTTCGCCTGGGCGGAGGGAGCGCCGTACAGTCAGGCAGTCCGCGTCGGCGACCTCGTCTTCACCTCCGGGCAGGGCGGGTTCGATGCCGAGGGCAATCTTGTCGAGGGCATCGAGGCGCAGTTGCGGGTTGCGCTCGCAAACCTCGATGCCTCGTTGCAGTCGGCGGGCGCGTCGCTCGGTTCGCTGATCAAGATCACGCTGTATCTCGCAAACCCGTCCGACCTCGACGTCTGGCGTGCCGTGCGGGCGGAGACGCTGTCGCCACCGTTCCCGGCGACGACAGCGGTGTCCGCCGCACTCCTGTTTGACGGGATGCTCTGCGAGATCGACGCCGTCGCTGTGGTCGGTTAGGTGGACAATCAGCTTTGCTTTGGTGCCTGGCACCAAAGCAAAGCTGATTGCGGCACCGCCGCTCGGCTTGGAGCTGTCGCACACTGCGGATACCGTTTCCCCATCCACCTGAGGAGGGGACGATGCGGACAGCGGTGATCACCGGCGGTGCTGGCGGGATCGGCGCAGCCACGGCCGAGCGGCTGGCCGCAAAGGGCTTCGCCGTACTTGTGGTCGACCGCGACCTCGAGGCGGCAGAGGCCGTCGCGCAGCGGCTCGGCCAGCCGTCGTCGGCGTGTGCCGCCGATGTCTCGAACGAAGACGACGTGAAGGGCTACGTCGCGGCAGCGATCGAGCGCTATGGCCGCATCGATGCGTTCTTCAACAACGCGGGCATCGAGGGTGCGATCGCGAGCGTCGAGGACTACCCGACGGAGACGTTCGACCAGGTGCTGTCGGTCAATCTCCGCGGCGCGTTCCTCGGCCTCAAGCACGTCGTGCCGATCATGCGCACGCAGGGCGAGGGCGCGATCCTCAATACGGCCTCGCAGGCCGGCGTGCGCGGCGTGCCCGGGTTGAGTGCGTACGTCTCGTCGAAGCACGCCGTCGTTGGCCTGTCGCAGGGCGTCGCCCTCGAGGTCGCGGCCGCCGGCATCAGCGTCAACTGCCTCTGTCCCGGCCCCACGGAGACGCGGATGATGGAAGACATCCGCGTGGCAGTGCGGGCCGCCGGTGGTGATCCCGAGAATTTCCTCGACCGCATGCCGATTGGCCGCTTCGGCGAGCCAGGCGAGATCGCCGACGTCGCCGCGTGGGCGCTGTCAGAGGCGCCGCCGTTCATGACCGGAGCAGTGCTCACGGTCGACGGCGCAATGACCACGCCGTAGCGCAGTCGATGGGGTAGGCTCCGGCTCACTGGCCCGATCGGCTCGCGACGGGCTGCACGTATCGACAATCTGGAGACGAGCTCATGAAAGCCGCAGTCTGCCGCGCGTTCAACGAACCGCTGGTAATCGAGGAGCTGACGCTCGAGGGCCCCCAGGCGGGCGAGCTCGTCGTCGATGTGAAAGCGTGCGCGATTTGCCACTCCGATATCACCTATATGGAGGGCGGCTGGGGCGGCGATCTGCCTGCGCTCTACGGGCATGAGGCCGCGGGCATCGTCAGCGCCATCGGCCCGGAGACGCCCGGCATTAGCGTCGGCGACCATGTCGTCGTCACCCTAATTCGCTCCTGTGGCCAGTGCTACTACTGCTCGCGCGGCGATCGTGTGCTTTGCGAGGCAACCCTGCCGCTGTCGACGCGCCAGCCGATCAAGGACGCCTCGGGCGCTCCAGTCGCGCAGATGATGAATGTCGGCTCCTTTGCCGAGCAGGTGTTGGTGCACTACTCGCAGGTCGCAGTCATGCCCGCGGATGTCGGCTTCGACGTGGCGTCCCTGCTGGGCTGTGGGGTAATCACCGGCGTCGGCGCCGCGATCAACACGACGCACGTCGCGCCGGGCGATAGCGCTGTGGTGATTGGCACGGGAGGCGTTGGCCTCAACGTCTTGCAGGGCGCGTCGTTGTCGGGCGCAAGCCCCTTGATCGCGGTCGACGTCAACGACGCCAAGCTCGAAGCCTCGCGCGAGTTCGGCGCGACGCACGTGATCAACTCGATGACGCAGGATGTGGCAGCCGAGGTACGCCGACTGACGGACGGGCGCATGGCCGAGCACGTCTTCGTCTCGGTTGGCGTTGGGCCCGCCATTGAGCAGGGCATCAGTTTGATGGGCAAGGGCGCGGAGACGATCATTGTGGGCATGCCGCCGAGTGGCGTGATGACCGCGTTCGATCCGTCGTGGGTGGCTGCCGACTCGCAGCGCATCATCGGCAGCAAGATGGGCTCGGCGAAGGTCCCCGTCGATATTCCGCATCTCGTCAACCTCTATCGCGGTGGACGACTCAAGCTCGATGAGCTGGTCACTAATCGCTACCCGCTCGAGGAGATCAACGAGGCCATCGCCGCCGTCAAGCGCGGCGAGGCGCTGCGCAACGTGGTGGTCTTCTAGTGAAGGTCGCCTCCTGGGAGACCTTCGTTGTCGGCAACCCGCCCCCGAGCGAGGGCGGCAACTACTTCATCTTCGTGAAGATCGTCACGGACGACGGGATCGTCGGCTACGGCGAGTGCTACGTCGCGACCTTCGGCCCCGACGTGATCGTCAAGTGCATCGACGACATGATGGAGCGCCGCATCGTCGGGATGGATCCGCACCGCATCGAGACGATGTTCCGCGAGGTCTACGGCGCCGGCTTCCAGTTCCGCCCAGACACGACGGTGATGGGTGTCTTCAGCGGCATCGAGATGGCGCTGTGGGACATCATCGGCAAGTCGGCCGGCAAGCCCGTCTACGACCTGCTCGGTGGCAAGGTGCGCGAGCGGCTGCGCGCGTACACGTACCTCTACGAGGAGACCGGCGACCCGGTTGACGTGTACCACGACCCGGATCTTTCCACCCAGCGCGCGGTCGAGAACGTCGAGCGCGGCTTCACCGCCGTCAAGTTCGACCCCGCCGGCCGCTACTCGTCGCTCGACCCGCGCAACCCGTCGGTCGAGGCACTCGAGCGCTGCGAGCGGTTCGTCAAGCAGATCCGCGATGCGGTTGGTCCCGGCGTCGACATGCTGTTTGGCACGCACGGGCAGTTCACGACCAGCGGCGCGATCCGCATGGCCAAGCGCCTCGAGAAGTACGAGCCGCTCTGGTTCGAGGAGCCCACGCCGCCGGACATGCCGGAGGAGATGGCGCGTGTCGCGCACGCCACCTCGATCCCGATCGCCACGGGCGAGCGCCTCACGACGAAGTACGAGTTCGCGCGCGTGCTGCGCACGGGCGCTGCGTCGATTCTGCAGATGAACCTCGGCCGCGTCGGTGGCATCCTCGAGGCGAAGAAGATCGCGGGCATGGCCGAGACGCACTACGCGCAGATCGCGCCGCATCTCTACTGCGGCCCGCTCGTCGGCGCCGCCAACGTCCAGATCGGTGCCTGCTCGCCGAACTTTCTGATCACGGAGAGCATCCGCGACTGGGGCGGCTTCCACGCCGAGATTCTCAAGACCAAGATGGGCTTCGAGGACGGCCACGTGATCATCCCGACGGCTCCGGGCCTCGGCGTCGAGCTCGACGAGGACGTCGCGCGCGCCAATCCGTACACCGGCACGGCTCTGCATCTCAACCCTGTCTACGGAGAACTCGAAGAGGAGCACTACCCGTGAAGCTCGCCTACATCGGCCTCGGCAACCTCGGCGAGCACATCGCCATGAATCTCCTGAAGGCAGGCCATGAGGTCGCCGTCTTTGATCTCAACGAGGAGTCGGGTAAGGCGCTCGTCGCTGCCGGTGCCCGCTGGGCGAGCAGCGCGGCCGAAGCCGTCAGTGGCGTCGACGCGGCCTTCACGTGCCTCCCGTCGACGAAGGCGATCGAGGCGGTCTTCGCCGAGATCATCCCGGCCATGCCGCAGGGCTCCACCTGGATCGACAACTCGACGAACGACTACGACCTCGTCGTCGACCTTGGCGAGCGCGCCGAGGCGGCCGGTATTCGCGCTATCGAGGCGCCCGTCACCGGTGGCGTGCATCTCGCCAAGAGCGGCGAGATCACCGTCATCATGGGCGGGCCCGAGGAAGTCGTGCAGCGCCATATGGAGCTGTTCCAGGTGATCGGCAACCGCACCTTCCACGTTGGTGTCGTCGGCCAGGCCTCGAAGATCAAGGCGATCACGAACATGCTCGCCTTCATCCACCTTGTGGCTGATGGTGAGGCGCTGATGCTTGCCAAGAAGGGTGGCCTCGACCTCAAGACCGCGTGGGAGGTCATTCAGGCTTCGAGCGGCAACTCGTTTGTGCACGAGACCGAGGGACAGCTGGTCCTCAACGGCTCGTACCAGATCGACTTCAACTTCGACCTTGCGCTCAAGGACCTCGGTTTCATCGACCAGATGAGCCGCGAGTACAACGTGCCCGTCGAGCTCGCGAGCCTCGTGCGTCAGACGTACATCCGCGGCAAGGCGCAGTACGGCGGCGATGCCGAGAGCCCGATGATCGTCAAGCTCCTCGAGGACGCCTGCAAGACGGATCTGCGCGCGGAGGGCTTCCCGGCGCATCTCGAGGCGTAGGTCCGAAGCGGGGTTCCTAAGCGTCGGGGATGTGGGCCACGATCCGCGGTCGATGCGGCCTGGCTCACATCACGCCGCTGACGCATTTGTCAGAATCTGGGCATGCGCAAGTCCGGCCTTCTCATTCTCGTTGCCCTCGCCTGCCTCTGTCTGCCGTCGCTCGCGTCGGCGAAGGGCCAGCTGCTCTATTCGGTGACGAGTGGTGACCTCAACATCACCCGGCATAGCGGTGTCGCGCACGTGAGCGTTCCGGCGAAGGCCAAGCTGTCGTGGTTCACCGATCGCCCCCAGCGCCTGGCGGGTGCGGGCACGGCGGCGGATATCGCCGCGGGGTGGGTCGCGAACGGCTTTGATCGCAGGCCGCCGAACGCCGCGCTGGTGACGACAAGCAAGGGCAACACGATGCAGACGATCGTGACGCTACGGAAGCCCGTGCAGAAGAACGGGCGGGTCACGTTCGCCTACAGCGTTGTCGGTAAGGGCTCGATGCTCGGCATGCGCACCACCGGTCGACCGGCCGCGGGCAGCTATCGCGGCGAGCTCTTCATCGACGATGCGACGACGCCGCCGTGCAGCACGAGCATTGTCGTCACGTCCACGACCACCGACTGCGTGGCCGCGCCGGGGAACACGTATTACTTCAGCGCCGCATCGCGCTCGTCGGCGGGGTCGTCTGGCGGATCCGTTTCTGGCTGCTCGCCTGACGGGTCGGCGGAGTTCGCGTCGATCATCACCTCCTCGGGCAACGATGGTGATCTCGCCACGGGCCCCGCAGAGACCATCAGCGTCTTGCCGTGCTCGCAGACGCCGTTTCTGACCCTCGGTGCGGCGGCGTACACCCTGCGCTGCCTCGACACGGGGAAGCGCATTCCGTACTGCCTCTCGTATCAGAGCAACCTGCAGATCACGGTGAGCGCGCCCATGCGCATCGTCGCGCCGACCTAGGTCGCGCCGTCAGATCAGGGATCGCCCCCGATGAGCCCTCGTAGTTCCCCCGGACTCCCGCCTGTCATCGCCCGCGATGGTGGAGGAGACACGAGGAGGTACGTGATGGATGCGATCGACGAGGCACGCAAGAAGCTCGAGGACGCGGTCGAGGCCGTCCCAGCCGCAGCCCACGAAGCGGTGGACGTCACGAAAGACGCTGCGCGGGACGCCGCGGACGACGCGGCCAAGCTGGCTGACTCTGCGCGCGAAGCAACCAGCAAGGCACTCGTCGCCGACGTGGACGACGATGCCGACCCGACCGACGCGCACCAGGAGGAGTACGCCGTCCACGACGACGAAGACGACTAGTCCTGCGAACTCGAACCGAACATAGGATGGGAACGCACCCCCGAGGCCGTACACCATCCCCTAGGAGGCAATGCCATGGGACTCTTCGACTTCGCGCGCGAGAAGCTGACCGCCGTGACTGAGGCGCTACCGACGGACGTCGTGGACCAGGCGCTGTCGGTCGGCGAGAGCCTGACGGGCACGGACCTGAGTAGCGTTGCCGATGCCGTTGGCCAGGGCCAAGGCGTCCAGGACATCGCCGTCGACGCGGCGAGCGGCGCAATCGAGGGCACCGCCGCCGAGCCGATCGTCACAGCGCTCGGCGACGCACAGCCCTAGGTCGAGATCATCTTCTTCTCGATGCCAACGCCGGCCTCGAGCGCGCGCTGATACTCGAGCGGCACGATCGCGGAGTCCTGTAGGGCGATGCCCGTTGAGTCGAAGATCGTGATCTCCTCCGGCGAGGTGCGGCCAGGGATCTTTCCGGTGACGACCTCGCCGATCGAGCCAGCCAGATCGTCCTCGGTGATCACGCCCTCCTTGAGCGGCACGTTGATCTCGCCGTCGTGGCGGCACTGGCGGATGTCGTCGACGAAGATGCGCGCGCCGACGAGCACGTCGGACTCGAGCTCTTGGTCGCCGTCCTTATCGGCACCGACGGCGGCGATGTGCGTACCGGGGGAGAGCCACTCCTTCTTGATCAAGGGCTCGCGAGCCGGCGTGATGGTCACGACGACGTCGGCGCCGCGCACGGTGTTCTCGAGGTCGGTCGAGGTCTTGATCGGATAACGCCCCTCGAGCTTGGGCTCCATCACCGAGCGGAAGTGGTCGAGCGTCGACTCGCGACGGCTCCAGACGCGCACCTCATCCCACTCGAAGACCGTGTCGCAGGTCTCGAGTGCGCCTTCGGCCATGTTGCCGGCGCCGATGATCGCGAGGACCTTCGACTCAGGCCGCGCCATCCACTTTGCCGACACAGCAGCCGAGGCCCCGGTGCGCTGGACCGTGTGGTACGAGCCGTCGCAAATCGCCAGCGGAAAGCCCGTCTCGGGGTCGGTGTAAATGAGGATCGAGAAGACGGTGGGGAGGTCGTACTTATCGCGGTTGTTCTCACGGATCGACACCCACTTGCACGCCGCGGCTTCGGGCTCCTCGATGTAGGAGGGCATCGCCTCCCATTCGCCGGGGTACTTGTCCAGCACGATATGGCCCTTCGGGTCCATGTAGTAGCGGCCCTCGCCGTGCATACGGTAGGCCTGCTCAACACCCGCGACGTACTCGGCCGGCGTGACCAGACCCATCATGTCGGTACGGCTCAAGATCAGGGTCTTCTTGCTGCGCCAGCTCTCCACGTTCGTCCTCCTCAGGGCGTTTACGCGAGTGTAGAGCGCAACGGGTGTCACTGTGATGGCGCTTCCCATTCCTGAGAATTCTCAGGACGCGTCAGATTTTGGAAATTGGCGCGTCTACACTTGAGTCATGGCCGTCGCCATTCCCCTGAGAAGTGGGGCTCGCTCTCAAACCGAGGGCGCGCTGACGGCTGCCCTTTACCGGCAGCATGCAGGCGAACTCCTGCGCTTTGCCTGGCATCGCCTCGGGCGTCTTGAAGATGCCGAAGACGCCGTGCAGGCCACGTTCCTGTCGGCGCACCGCGTGCTCGCCGAGGGTGAGCGCGTGCGCGAGCCGCGGGCCTGGCTGTTCCGCATCCTGCGCAACGAGTGCCTCACGCGCCTCGCGATGACGAAGCGCCGCGGCGTGCACGAGGAGCTCGGGGAGTGGCATGCCGACTCTAGTGCCTCGGTTGCCGACCAGATGGAGTCGAACGACGAGTTCGATGTAGCCGTCGCCCTGCTCGCGACGTTGCCCGAGCAGCAGCGCGAGGCGATCGTATTGCGCGAGTGGCTCGGGATGTCGGCGATCGAGACGGCCGACGTCCTCGATGTCACGCCGCAGGGCGTCGACGCCCTCGTCTACCGCGCCCGCAAGGCGCTTGTTGGTCTGGCCGACGTTGAGGAAGAGAGTGCGTGCGGTGTCGTCCGCCAGGCGCTCGCCGATGTCAAGATCAACGCCAAGATCCGCGCCCACCTACTGGCTTGCCGCTCGTGCCGGAGCGCCGCGCGCCGGTTGCATGCTCCCGAGGAGATGGCAGCCGCCAACGGTCTCCTGCCGCTCGACTCGATCGCCTCGCGGCTTGGCGAATCGATTCCGGGCTTCGCGGTCGCCGGTGGTGCGGTGGCCGTCGCTGGTAGTGGCGCTGCTGCTGCTGGCATCGTTGGCTCGATCGCCGCCGGCACGACCGCCAAGGTCGTGGCCACCGTGGCCGTCGGTGCGATCGTCGCGACGGGTGCGGTGCGCGAGGCCCCGGCCATTCGCAACGCCGTTGCGCCGGCCAGCAATGTGCAGGAGGTGCAGTCGGCACCCCCGACCAAGCCGCCCGCGTCGGCCGACGGCACCAGGCGCATCACCGACCGGCAGCCGGAGAGCGGAGCGGGCGCCTCCGGTGGCGCCGGCGCTGCTGCTGTCGCCGTTGGCATTCCGGTTGTCGCGGCTCCACCGGCAGGTGACGCAGCGGCTCCGCTCGTCGCCGTGCCGCCGACGGAAGGCTCCGGGGGCGCATCCGCTGGGGCACCCGTGGAGGACGACGAGGTAGAGACGGAGGGCGGCGCCGCACCGGCCGCCGGGGTCACGCCCCCGACGGCACCGGTCCCCGCACCACCAAACAAGCCGGCCACTTCTGGCAGGGCGGAGTCGGATAAGGGCGACGGGCAGAAGGGCGCGCCCTCAAAGCCTGAGGCACCGAAGTCTGAGGCGCCCAAGTCGGAGAAGCCGAAGTCGGAGAATCCCAAGTCCGAGGCACCGAAGTCTGAGGCGCCCAAGTCGGAGAAGCCGAAGTCGGAGAATCCCAAGTCTGAGGCGCCGAAGTCGGAGAATCCCAAGTCTGAAACGCCGAAGGCGGAGAAGCCGAAGTCTGAGGCGCCGAAGTCGGAGAATCCCAAGTCTGAAACGCCGAAGGCGGAGAAGCCGAAGTCTGAGGC
>JAPLCF010000036.1:0-116371 GCA_026392355.1 Actinomycetota bacterium | reverse complement strand
GGCGCCGAAGTCGGAGAATCCCAAGTCTGAAACGCCGAAGGCGGAGAAGCCGAAGTCTGAGGCAGCGAAGTCGGAGAATCCCAAGTCTGAAACGCCGAAGTCGGAGAAGCCGAAGTCCGAGGCGCCGAAGTCGGAGAACCCTAAGTCTGAAACGCCGAAGTCGGAGAATCCCAAGTCCGACCCGCCGAAGCCCGCAACGCCGGTGGTCATCGCCGAGCCAGCGCAGCAGGCGCCCGTCGCCCAGCCCCAGCCGGCCGCGGAGCCCGCCAAGCCCGGTAAGGATCGGGACAAGGGCAAGGACCGCGACAAGTAGCAACCCTGCCCGCGTCGTCGGCGTGGGACAATGGGTCGGGATGAGGCGGGGTCAACGATGAGTGTCGCGCGCAATCTTGCGCGCATCGGCAAGCAGTCTGCGATCTACGGCGCGGGCTCGATCGCCGCGACGCTGCTCGGCATTGTCCTGCTGCCGCTCTACACGCGGGAGCTGACGCCCGCCCAGTTCGGTGACGCGGAACTCGCGTTGCGCATCGTGCTGGCCGTGGCGATCGTGGCACGCCTCGGACTCGTCAACTCGTTCTTCCGCTTCTTCTTCGATTACGAGGATCCAGAGCGTCGCCGCCGCGTCTTCCAGACGGCCTTCTGGGCCTTGCAGGTGACGACACTCGTCTGGGCGGTTATCACAGCCTTCTCCTCGCGCTGGCTCGGGCAGTCCGTCTTCACGACGCCCGAGGCCGGCCAGGACCTCGTCCTGATGATCGCGCTTGGCGTCTACGTGACCGTCAACTACGAGCTGACGAGCGCCCTGTTCCGAGTGCAGGAGCGCCCCGTCGCCTTCAGCGTGCGCACGGTCATCAATCTGATCGCCACCGCAGGGCTCTCGTACCTGTTCCTCGTGCACCTGCACCTCGGCCCTGTCGGCCTGCTGCTCGGTGCCTACCTCGGGCAGGCGGTGGTGTATCTCGGCGTCCTCGTCGAACAGCGGCACTGGTTGGGCTTTGGGGTTGATCGACCACTCCTGCGCGACATGCTCAAGTTTGGCGTGCCACTCATGCCGGCGGGCGCGGCCATGTGGGCCGTCACGCTGATCAACCGGCCGATCGTCCTTGCCGTCTCGACACCAGCCACGCTCGGCATCCTCGGCGCTGGCTTCCGCATCGGTACGGGTGTGCTGCTGCTCGTCAACGCCTTCCAGCTGGCCTGGCCCGCCTTCGCCTATTCGATCAAGGACGATGGCGAGGCCAAGCGGACGTACGCCGCCGTCATGGGCCTGTACCTAGCCTTCATGGGCTGGGCCGCGCTCTCTGTCGCGTTGCTCGCGCCATGGTTCCTGCGCCTTCTAACCACGGAGCCATACTGGGGCGCCGCGGCCGCGATCACGCCGATCGCCATCGCGGGTCCGCTCTACGGCGGCTACTTCATCGCCGCGATTGGCGTGGGGCGCAAGAAGGCGAATCAGTTCAACTGGATCGTCGTGGCTGCCGCCGCGGTCATCGAGGTCGTCGCACTCCTGCTGCTCGTGCCGCCCTTCGGCGTGGCCGGCGCGGGTTGGTCTCTGGTGATCGCCTACGGCTCGATGTTCGCGCTGATGCTGTGGCGCGAGCACCGCGTCTTCCCGGTGCCGTATCCGTGGGCGCGCATTGCCCGCATTCCGGTGATCCTCGCGCTCGCACTGGCTGCGACGTACCTCCTGCCCGACTACGGCACGGGCGCGCTTGCACTTCGCATCCTCGTCGCGCTGGCGATCCCGCTTGGCTACATCGCGATCGGCTTCCTGACGCGGGCCGAGCTGGCTCGGGCGAAGGCGATCGTGGCTGGGCTGCGCAACCGCGGTGGCTCGGCGCCGCCTGGCGACACCGCCGAGCCCGAGCCCGACGAGAAGCTCTAGCCGTGACGGGTATCCTCCGCCTGTGACGATCCGCATCCCCATCGCGAAGCCCGAGCTCGGCGCCGAGGAGATCGCGGCTGTCTCGCGCGTGCTCGAGAGCGGCATGCTCATCTCAGGCCGTCTCGTCGAGGAATTTGAGCGCGGTCTTGCTGAGCGCTGTGGACGCAAGCACGCCATCGCCGTCGCCAATGGCACCGCGGCCCTCGAGCTCGCGCTCCGCGCGCTCAACATCAACAGCGGCGAAGTGCTCGTGCCCGCGATGTCGTGGCCGAGCCCCGCGCACGTTGCGGCCTGGGTGGGGGCGACTCCGCGCTTGGTCGACATCGATCGCGGTACATGGAACGGTGAGGCGCCTGATCTTGCCGCCGCCCGCACCGACGCTACGACGGCGGTCATTGCCATCGACCAGTTCGGCGTGCCCGCCGATCAGCTCGCGATCGCCGCGGCATTCCCAGATCTGCCGATCATCGAGGACTCAGCCTGCGCGATTGGCTCCACGCTCGGCGGCCGCGCCTGCGGCTCGTTTGGCGACATCTCCTGCCTGTCGTTCCATCCCCGCAAGGTGCTCACCACCGGTGAGGGCGGTGCCTGTCTGACCGACGACGACCAGTTGGCCGAGCGCCTGCGCATCTTCCGCAATCACGGCCAGCGCGCCGTTGGCGACTTTGTCGAGCCCGGCCCCAACGAGCGCCTCACGGAGATGCAGGCCGCCATCGGCCTCGTGCAGCTCGACCGCCTCGACGGCATGATCTCGCGCCGCCGCGAGATCGCCGATGCCTACCGCCAGGTGCTGCCCGGTCTCGGCGTCGGCGTCCAGCAGCACCCTGCTGGCGCGACGGTCAACGAGCAGACCTTCGGTGCGATCGTTCCCGAAGGCACCAGCCGGGATGCCTTCGTCGCGGCGATGCAAGAGCAGGGAATCGGCGCGGGCATCCTCTCGTACGCGATGACGCGCATCGGCAGCCTCGTCGACCTCGGCCAATCCGCACCGATTGCCGAGGAGATCGTCGACCGCGGCTTCGCTCTTCCGGTGCACACGGCGATGAGCGACGAGGACGTCGCCGACGTCATCACCGCCCTCGAGCGCGTCGCGGGCGCGTGACCGTTTCGCGCAAGCATCCGCCGCTGCGCGTGCTGGTGGTGGATGATGACTCGTTCACGCGGACGACGCTCAAGAGCACCCTCGCCGCTCTGGACTGCAAGGTCGTGGCAGAGGCTGAGTCGGCTGGCGTCGCGATGCGGATGGTCGCGAAGGCGCAGCCGGACGTTGCATTGCTCGATTTGGATCTCGGAGAAGGACCGACCGGTATTGATCTCGCGCACGCGTTGCGACGTACGCTGCCCGAGATCGGCATCGTGATGCTCTCGGCGTATGAGGAGCCGCGTCTGATGGGGACCGGTCAGCAGCCGTTGCCGGAGCGCTCGTTGTATCTCGTCAAGCGGACGATCACGGACGCCGATCAGCTCGGTCGCGCCTTGCGGCTGTCGATCGACCCTGATCTCACCATGGCGATGGGCCGCGTCGGATCGGATGCGGCACGCGAGCTGGCAGAGCTCAGCGACCAGCAGGTCGAGATCATGCGCCTCGTCGCCGCGGGGTTTGCCAACAGCGAGATCGCGCGGCGACGGGAGATGACCGAGCCAGCGGTCGAGAAAGCAATTGCGCGTCTGATTCGACACTTCGACCTGAAGGCCGGCAAGGAGCAGAACCAGCGCGTCGTGATTGCGCAGCTGTATTTCCAGCTGACGGGGGCCGTGAGTGGCCACCCGCGCTAGCACCGCGTCGGTGGCCCACCGCCTCGGCGGACGCTGGGCGCTCTCCCTGGTGGGCTTCGTGATCGTGGCCCTCGGCATCGTTGCTTCGATCTTCGTCGGTGAGGAATCTGCGACACGCTCGTTGGGTGAGGCCGCTCAGTGGTTCGTGGTGTGCCTTGTCGGCATTGCGGTCTACGGGTTGCTGCTGCTGATCTTCGATCGGTGGACCCCGTATCGCGATCGACGCACCACGCCGATCCCGCTGCCTACCGTGGTGATCGGCACCGTCGTGATCGGAACCGTGATCGCGCTGTCGCTGGGGCTCAGCGCTGAATGGATGGGGTTGGAGTCGGCGCAGACGCTCCCCTTGCGGATTGCCGGCCTGGTGCTGATCGGCAGTGGGTTCGGATGGGGTCTAACGCTGCTGCTCGACGAGATTGACCGCTCGAGGCAGGCACGCACGCGGCTGATCGAGCGGCAGGTGAGTGCCGAACTCGCCTCCTTGCAACAGACGCTGCTGATCGAGGAGCTGCGGCATGAGTTGCAGGGCGAGGTCGATGCGCGCCTCCGGGAAGCACAGGAGGATCTCGCGCGGCGGCTCCATGAACTCACCACGACACCCGAGGGCGTCACGAGCACCGACACTTCGATGGCGCTGCGGACGCTGGCTGAGGAGACGGTTCGCCCCCTCAGCACCCAGCTCTGGTCGACGGCGGCGCGGCAGTATCCACGGATCAAGTGGTCACGGGTGCTGATCAACACGATCCGCCACGAGCCGTTGCGTCCTGTTTTGCTCGTAGTGATCCACGTGCTCGGTACCGCATTGCAGACCATTGACCGCTTCGGCACGACGAGCGGCCTCCTCATGCTCGCCATGACCGTGCTCACGATCTTCATCGTCTGCTTACCCGCCAATGCCCTGATGCGACGCTATCCCGCCTGGCACGGTCGGATCTTCGTGGTGGCCGTCGTGATTCTCGAGGTGCAGATCGTGCCCTTGGTGCTCTGGCGCGAATCGCTCGTACCGGGTTCGGGGACGGTTGCCTGGGCTATCACGCAGGTTGCTGCGGGCGTGCTCATCATCCTGCTGACCTCGGGATTTGGCTCCTGGCAGCAGCAGCGTCGGGCCACGCAGCGCACGTATCTGCAGGATCTTGACCAGGAGTTGGTGATCACTCTGGCGCGTAGCCGCGCTGTCGCCGAGCTGGCACGAGAGCTGTCGCGCACGTTGCACGGAACCGTGCAGTCGAAAATCGTGGCGTGCGCGATGGTGAGCGAACAGGCAATCGAGAGCGGCAACGTGGAGCAGCTCAAGGACGCGCTCGAACAGGCGCAGCGCGTGCTCGTGTCGTCGCGGGCGCAGGAGAAGGCACCTGTCGGTGCCGTGGCCGAGGTGCGCCGCAAAGTCGCACTGTGGGACGAACTCTGTGCGATCGATGTACAGATCGATGCGGGGATCGATGACAGCACGGGGTCGGGTGAGCGCGTCGGGCGCGTTGTCGAGGAGGGCCTTGCGAATGCCATCCGTCATGGTGGGGCGACGGCAATCAGCGTCACACTCAAATCCGTCGACGGTGGTATCTGCATCGTCATTGACGACGATGGCGTCGGACCGCCTTCTGCATTGGTCCCGGGGCTGGGCAGCACGGTGCTTGATCAGGCCACGGGCGGACGCTGGTCGCTGACGGCGCTGCCGCACGGCGCCCGGCTCGAGGCGATCGTCTCGCCACGACCGGCGGACGCCGTCGTCTAGCTTGGGTCGAACTCGAGCTGGTCGAAGTAGCGCAGCGCGATGCGCCCGGGGCGCACGCGTGCCTGCGCGGCGGTTGCCTGATCGTCGGTTAGCTCGCCGAGCGCACGGCGAATACCGAGCCAGGGGAGGTTGAGGTCGTCCTGGTAGACGATCGTCGAGATGCGGGGGTTCATCTCGAGCACGGCGTCGCCGATCAGCTGGAGGTTGAAGAAGCCCTCGAGGCCAAAGCCAGCGACGAGTGTCTCGGCCACCTGCATCAGCTCGGGCGCATCGAGCGTCTCGAAGCGCATGGCGAGGCCGGCACGCATGGCCTCGCGCGTCTTCGGATGGCCGAGCACGATGCGGCCGTTCTCGGCGTAGCCGTCGACGGTGCGCTCGAGGCCGGTGACGAGTTCCATCACGAGGAGCTCGGTGTCGTCGTCGCCGATGATGCGCTCGACATCCTCGAGGCGCAGCGGCATGGCGCCGGGGCGCTCGTGCAGCAGTTGGTGGCGGGAATCGACGTTGGCGGAAATGATGTGGAAGCCGCGCGAGCCAGCCGCCACGACGGGCTTCATGCAGACGTCGGTGCCCGGGTAGCCGAGCTCACGCGCGGCGGCTGCGACTTCAGCTCCGCCGCGGGCCACGCGGAAGGTCGGAGCGCGCACGCCGAGCTTCTCACACAGTGCGAGCGTGGCGTGCTTGCTGTCAGCGGCACGCACGGCGTCGGGCGACGAGCAGATCAGCGCGATGCCGGCGGCCTCGAACTCGGCGCGCATTTCTGCCAGGCCCTCGAGGTCGAACGACGCCTGCGGCAGGACGACGCGTGCGCCTTCGCGCTTGGCGAGATCGAGGATCGCGGGGCCGAACGCTGGGTCTGAGCCGGCGGGCACGGTGCTGAAGACGTCGCAGTGGAACCGTCCGACGTTCTCCTCGCGGAGGTCGGTGCCGACGAGGCGCACGGGGCGCTCGCCGTTCTCCTTGAGCGCCCGCAGCAGCGCGGCCGAGCCGGGCGAGCCAACGGCGGTGACGAGGATGGTGAGCGGCTCGGTGCTCATAGATCGAGGTTGTCCTCGCGCAGGTACTCGAGGCGTCGTGCGCGGTCGCGGTCGAGGAAGGCCTCGGCCGTTGCGGCCATGCCGGTCGTGCCACCCATCCAGAGCACCGGGTGGATCAATAGCTGCAGCCAGGGGAAGCGCCCTGCGGCAAGCTCCTCGACGGGATCGCCGCGCCGCCAGGACTGGTTGGAGTCGGATCGGTACGTCCACGCGAAGTCGCCCGTGAAGCGCGGCTCCATCACGTTGACCCAGCCCGGGACCGCGTCGGCCATATACGTGGGATCGGGGTTGTGCCAGGCCATCACGGGGTCAAAGCCCACGTCGACGATCGGATCCACATGGGGATGCAGCGCGTGGTGGCCGACCCAGTGGCCGAGCTCGCGCAGACGCGCGACCGCGGCGAGGCCGGCGGGCGAGGCGAGGTTGTAGAAGTTGCTGCGCGTCATCAGCAAGTACGTCGCCTTGATGCCGTGCGCGTGCTCGAGCTCGGCCATCGCGACGGCGTCCTCGAGCGAGAGGTCGATGTCGTGGCGCAGAAAGAGCATCTGCTCCGCGGTGCTGGTCACGTCGAAGCCGCGCAGGCGATAGCGCCCTGCCTTGATCGCCTCGAGCAGCTCGACGTAGCGGGCCGGCGAGAACTCGCTCATGCGCGTCCCTCGCGCTCACGGGCGACCTGCTCGGCCCAGGCAGTGGCTGCAGCAGAAGGCTCCATTGGCTCGATGATGACGTTCAAGGCGGCGAGCGCGTCGGCTGTGCGCGCATCAAGCTCGGCGTCGGAGGTAGCGGTCATCAGCAGCACACCGAGACGACCGGAGGCCGACCACAGGGGCGGTGCGATCTGGCCGGCGTGGTGGAAAAATCCGACCTCGTGCACCCCGGGGAGTTCTCGCACCCGGCCTTCATCGGCCTGCACGATGCGGCCCGGCGCCTCGGGGATCACGAAGCGGGAGTGGCCGAACGGCTCGGGCATCGGGCGCGGTGTTAGGTTCTCGCCGTCGAGCAATCCAAGAGCCGCGTCGAGCACGGTCTCCATCAGATCGACACCGACGACGAGTTCGGCCAACTGGGCGTCACTGCCGCCGCCGAGACGCGCGCCGCACTCGATCATGCGCGGACCGGTTCCGTCAAAGCGCACCTGGGCATAGACCGGCGCGGCGTCGATGCCGATCGCCATCGCGGCCTGTCGGACGACGTCGATGATCATCGCGATGTCCTCGTCGGAGCGGCCGCAGGGGTAGCGGTGCGCGACACAGATGCCGACGGCCGGCTCGGGTGCGAGATCGCGAAGCGTGACGGTGACGGGGTGGAAGACACCGCCAAGCACGAAGGCGTTGACGGTGTATTCGCGGCCCGACAGGTGCTCTTCGACGATCAGCTCGCCGGTGCGCGACTCACGGATCGCGTGCTCGACCGCCATCGCTACGTCGTCACGCGACTGCACGTCACTCACGCCACGCTGAGCGGCGCCGTCGGTCGGCTTGATGATCACGCGCGGACCGAGCGTGTCGTAGGCGGCCAGTGCCTCAGCGAGCGTGCGTGCCGGAGCGAAACCGGCCGACGGGACGCCGTGGTCGCGATAGAGCCCGCGCTGCACAACCTTGTCGGTCGCAGCCAGTGCCGCCGACACGGGCAGGCCTGGCAGCCCGAGCGCCTCGGCGAGGCGAGCACCCGGTACGACCGCCTGCTCCGAGCCCATCGAGCAGATACCGACCGCTTCGACTTCGGCAGCCTCGAGCGCCGCAATCGTGGCGGGCACGTCGGAGAAGTCCTGGTGGACGAAAAGGTCGGCGTCAGCCGCGGCGGGACGATCGGTGCGGCCGTCGACGACGCACGTCGTTAGACCACGCTCCTTAGCCCGCCGGATCAGTGGCCGTTGCGAGAGCCCGGCGCCGAGAACGACGAGGGCGGCCGTGCTCACTTCGCGGCGGAGCCGGCCTCCGCGCGATACCACTCGATCGTGCGCAGCAGACCCTCATCGAGATCGACCTTCGGTTCCCACTTGAGCAGCTCACGCGACTGCGTGATGTCGGGGATGCGGATCTCGACGTCGGTGTACTCGAGCGGCTTGAAGACGATTGGCGACTCAGACCCGGCGAGGCGCTTGATGCGCAGGGCGAGGTCGTACGTCGTGCAGACGCTGCGCGGATTGCCGATGTTGAAGGACTGGCCGATCGCGTCGTCGTTCTGGAGGATCTCCATCACGGCAGCGGCGATGTCGTCCATGTAGCACCAGGCGCGAATCTGGGCACCGTCGTTGTGGACGGTGATCTCCTCGTTCGCGATCGCGTGGCGCACGAAGTGGTGGATGGCACCGACGCCGATCTGGTTCGGGCCGTAGATGTTGAACGGGCGCACGACGGCGACGGGCACGCCGTACTCCTCGAAGTACGCATGCAAAAAGAATTCGCCGGCGAGCTTCGAGACGGCGTACGACCAGCGGGCCTCGCCGACCTGGCCACCTGACATCTCGTGCGTCTCCTCGACCTTGTACGCGTGGCGGCCGAAGACCTCACTCGTCGAGAAGTCGACGAGGCGCTCGAGCTTGTCGCCGAGTCCGTGGGCAACCTCTGCGACGTTCGCGGTGCCCATCAGGTTGACGCGCATCGTGCGGACCGGGCTCTTGAGCACCGTCGCGACACCGGCGATCGCCGCCATGTGGATGATGTGCGTGGCACCCTCTGCGGCCCCGCGCATGTGCTCGAGGTCGAGGATGTCGCCCTGCACGAACGTCACGTTCGGGTGCTCGGCGAGGTTCGTGTGCTGCAACGCGTTGTTGTGCAGGTTGTCGTAGAGGACAACCTCGTTGTCGTCGGCCAGCAGCCCGGCGATGGTGGTTCCGATGAAGCCGGCGCCGCCGGTCAGGAAGACTCTCTTGCCCTTAATCACCCGCGGAGTCTACCGGGTTGGCCTGCGCGGAGGCTCTAGGCGGCGCGCCAGTCCTCAACGATCAGGCCCGGGACTCGTGCGAACTCGCGGACGTTTGAGGTGACCATTGAAGCGTCATGTGCGATCGCGGTCGCCGCGATCATGCGGTCGCCATTGCCGATCGGCGTCCCCTTCTGCTGCAGCATCACGCGTAGAAGACCCGCGGCGCGCGCGCTCTTCTCATCGAACGGCAGCACGCGTATGGGGCGGAGGAGGGACTCCACACGAAACAGCTCCAGATGGGAATCGCGCGCAAGCGCCGTTCCGGCGAACAACTCCTCGACGACGACGGTGGACGTCACGAGGTCGGCGACATCGGCGTGCTGCATGGCCGCGATGGTGTTGGTGTCACCGCGGAGGAAATCGACCAGAGTCGAGGTGTCGAGGAGTCGTGTCACGCCGGGAGGAGGTCCCATGGCTCGATTGGAGGATCGGGCTCGTCTTCGGGGATGGTGAAGTTTGGACTGCAGCCAGCGAGCGTTTCGAAGTACCCCTCAGGCCAGCCGCGCTGTGTGGTTTCCGTGAGCACTTTCGCCATGTAACGGCTCAGCGAGAGGTTTGCCTTCAGAGCATCCGTGCGCAGTACATCAGCAGTGGCATCCGAGACATAAAGGTGCAGTTGCGGCATGTCCGGAACATACCACATAGTCCACATACTCAGTTGGCGCGTGGCGAATTCCGCCCTCTTTAGGCGTTTCTAGGCCAGGCCGCGACGGCGGTAGACGTCGAGCATGCGCTCGGCTACGGCGACGTGGCCGTGGACCTGCTCGACGTAGGTGCGCGAGGCGCGGCCGATCTCCGTGAGGCGCTCAGGCTCGCGCACGAGCCCGCGGATCGTCTCAGTCAGCGTGTCGCGATCCGCGTTGATCAGCGGGATCTTCGTGCCGAAGGCGTCCTCGGTGGCGGCGGCCGCCTCGGCATCTAGGCGCACGATGCACGGCTTGCCGAGCGCCATCGACTCGATCGAGAAGAGGCCGTACCAGCCGACGTTGAGCTGGTCGATCACCAGGTCAGCGGCCGCGTAACGCAGGCGCGCTTGGTCGTTCGGCGTGTTCTCCACGAGGTCGAGCTCGATCGGCGCGCCCTCGGCCTTCAGCGTCTCGATCGCCTCGAGCACGGCGTCAGTGCCCTTCGAGCGGCGGCGCGATGGCGCGTGCACGATGCGGATCGTCTTGTCGGGCGTCGGCACGGCGGGCTGCCACGTCTCGAGGTTGATGCCCGGCGGCACCACGTCGTACTCGGGCCACCCGGCGGCGCGCGGAGCGCGGGGGAGGATCGCGTACGAGCCGACGATCGCGGCGTCGGCGTGGCGCAGCGCGTAGTCCCACTTAGAAACCGGGGCATCGCGCAGGTCGGAGCCCCAGAAGTGGAAGACGCGGCCCTTGCCGAGACGGCCGAGCACCGGCAGGTTCACACGCTTGGGCACGATCGTCACGCCGAAGTGGAACTGGAAAATGTCGTAGTCGGGAATCGAGCGCCCGAACGCCCACGCCTGCTTCGGCAGGTTGAGCGCGAGGTTCACCGGCCCGCCGCCCTGGCGTAGGTGCAGGTTGATATCGGAGCCATCACGGAACGGCTGCTTGGTGAAGACCATCAGACGGCTCTCGCAGCCAATCGCGTTGAGCCCAGCGCTGAGCGCCTCGGGGCCACCAGCAATGTTGAGCGGGGCATGGAGGATGCGGGGGGAACCGGGCATGGGGACATTATGGGCTTGAGCCCATCAGGTCCCCATTCCCGGATCCCCCCGGATGTTCCAAAGGGGTCAGACCCTTCTGGAACATGCACGGGATACGCCGATCACCGGTTGCTCATCGACAGCATGTTCCAGAAGGGTCTGACCCCTTTGGAACATCCGCCGTCAAGGGTAGGTGAGGGGAGGCGACATGGTCTCCTCCCCTCACCTACCCTTGAAGCGATGACCGACCGTCTCCGCGTCCTCTTCATCGCGTTCTACTACCCGCCCACCAGCGGCGGTGGTGTGGAGCGCACGATCCAGTTCTCGCGGCGACTGCCGCAACTCGGCATCGACGTCGAGATGCTGGTGCCGACGGACGCGAAGTGGTTGGCCGAGGATCCGGCCTCCGTCTCGCGCATCCCAGCCGACGTCACGGTGCACCGCATCAAGTACCGCGGTCCGTCGCTGCGCCAATTGCCGGGCGATCGCATCCGGCAGGCGCCCACGACCGCGCGCAAGCTCGCGGTGCGCGCATCACTTGCGCCGCAGCGGCTCTTCCTCCCCGACGCCAATGCGCCGTGGCTGGCCGACGTCGTGCCGGCCGCGCTCAGGCTCCTCAAGACCGGGCGCTTCGATGCGTTCATCACCACGACCCCGCCGCACACGGTCGCCGTGGCAGGGCGATTGACCCGCGCGCGCACCGACGTACCGTGGATTGCCGACTGGCGTGACCCGTGGCTCACGCACGCCGACCTCGATCTGTCGCGCGCCGACGTCCGCGCCAAGCAGGCCGCGATTGCGCGCCTCGCGCGCTGGTGCGTGGGCGGCATGGACGCGGCGAGCGTCGTGGATCACGCCGAGGACGAGGTCCGCGGTCTACGGCCGGATCTGCCGCTTGCGGTGATCCCCAACGGGATCGACCTCGAGGAGCTCGCTGCCGTCGAGCGTCATCCCGATCCCGACCACTGCACCTTCGCCTTCACCGGCTGGTTCTTCGGCGACCGTTCGCCGCGCCACCTGCTGCAGGCCGTCGCCGACCTCGTGCGCGACCGGCCCGAGTTGCGCGATGTCGTGCGCCTGCGCTTCATGGGGGGCTTCCCCGATGCCGACCGCCGCCGCGTCGACGACCTTGGCCTGGCCGAGCTGGTCGCGATCGAACCGCCCGCGCCGCATGCAGATGCACTGCAGGCACAGGCCGACGCCGACGTCGCGCTGATTTTCATGCAAGACGGCGGCGGGCACGGCGAGAAGTTCCTGCCCGGCAAGGTCTGGGAGTTGCTTGCGTGTGGGCGTCCGGTGCTGGCGATGCTGCCGCCTGATGGTGCCGCGGCCCGTGAGCTGCGCGCCGTTGATGCCGCGATCGTGGCGCCCGATGATGTGGCGGGCGCACGGGCCGCGGTCGAGCGCTACGTCGACGAGTGGAGTGCCGGACAGCTGCCGAGCCCGGTGCTTGCCGACGGTGTGCGCACGCGCATCTCGCGTCAGACGCAGGCTGAGGCGTTCGCCGAGCTGATCCGCTCGACCGCTACGCGCTAGCTGCGACGCAGGCGGCGCTTGACCGGGCCGACGACGAGGCCGGCCACCTGCACTGCGCCCGGCTTGGGGTCGCGAATGCTGAAGACGGGCTCTTCGATCAGGCCCGCCAGTGGCTTGATGATGCTGCCGATGCTCTCGCGCCCGCCGAAGCCGGCCTTGAGGTGTGGCACGGCGGCGACCCAACGCTTGCCGTCATGGCGCGGGCTGGACGTGACGCGGCCGACAGGCTCGCCGCAGGCCGACCGATAACAGAGCCCGACGAGGTCGACGCCGCAGCGACGCGCCAGCGAGTGCCACTGCCACGAGCGCAGGTTGATCTCGATCAGGCGGACCGAGCCATCGCGCGGGTCGCGCTTGAACTCGATCTGGGTGATGCCATCGAAGCCGCTCGTGCGCAGCAGTGCGTCGGCGTACGCGACCGCGGCGTCGTCCCAGCGGGCTTCGCCGACGCGGCAGGTACCGAAGATCGGTGGGCGCTGCACGAGCTTGCGGCCGCAGAAGGTGCCGACGGCCTGGCCGCCGTTGGTGCTGAACGACCCGACGGTCCAGAGCGCGTCGTCGCCGCCGGGGATGACCTCCTGGAAGATCGCCCGGTCGCCCGTCGCTGCGATGCGCTCGTAGCCGTCGACGAGCTCGGCCGGCGTGTTGGCGAGGATCACTTGGACCTTCTCGGCGTGCTTGAAGTCGATGCCGATGCTCGGCTTGGCGATCGCCGGATACGGGATCTGCGCGGCGGCGGCCTCGGCCTCTTCGCGCGTGGTTGGCATGAAGGAACGCGGCACAGGTACGCCCGCGCGTTCGGCCAGCTCGATCTGCGGGATCTTCGCCATCAGCGGCTCGATGATGTCCCAGTGCGAGCCGGGCAGCACGAGCGGCTTGATGCGATCGGCGTGCTTAGAGACTGCGACGAGGTGCGCGTCGTGCGTGGGGAAGAGGAAGCCGGTGCGGCCCGTTAGCGCGGCGAGCTCGGCGAGGACCTCGATGAAGCCCTCCTCATCGACGGCCGGATCGGGTGCCAGCACGGGGGCGACGCCGCGCGACCTGAAGCCGAGCGCGCCCTTGCGATGGTCGACGACGATCACGGGCGCGCCCGTGTCGCGCAGTGCACGCGCCGAGGCGAGGCCGTTCGTGAAGCCCACGTCGAGCACGATGCCGAGCGGCTGGTCGGGGCGCTCGGCGAGCACGCGGCGGATGCGCTGAATGGTGGCTGCGTTGATCACGTGGTGAAGGTTAGTCGCGGTGCTCCCAACCCTGCTGCTGGCTGGTGCGAAGGGCAGGACGCGGCATGATGCTGTTCGACTGCTCTAGGGGGAAACGATGGGACTTAGCGAAGACCGCGCGGCAATGCGCACCAAGCTCGGCACGTGGGGCGCGTGGATTGGCCCGCTCACCGCGGTGCCGGCTGCGCTCGGCCGCCCGACCGCTGCTGCCGTCGAAGCCGCTGGCTACACCTGCCTCTGGTATCCGGAGGGCATGGGCGTGCGCGAGTCGTTCTCGAACGGCGCGGTCCTGCTGGGCGCGACCGAGAAGATCATGGTCGCCAGCGGTATCACGAACGTCTGGGCCCGGGACGCCCTCGCCTCGGCAAGCGCCTCCCGCACGCTGAACGACTCGTTCGACAATCGCTTCCTGCTCGGGCTCGGCGTCAGCCACCCGCCGCAGGTTGATCCGCGCGGTACGACGTACCTCAAGCCCGTCGCCAAGATGCGCGAGTATCTCGAGCAGCTCAACGCGAGCGAGTTCAACACGCCCGACGCCAACTCGGCTCCGGTCGAGCCGGTCCAGACGATCATCGCCGCGCTGCGCAAGCCGATGCTCGAGGTCGCACGCGATCTCTCGCTCGGCGCGCATCCGTACCTCGTGCCGGTTGAGCACACGGCCCGCGCCCGCGAGATCATGGGCCCCGATCCGCTGCTGATCCCCGAGCACAAGGTGATCATCGAGACCGACGCCAATAAGGCGCGCGAGCGCGCCCGCGGTGCGATCGGCTGGTACCTCCAGATCGAGAACTACAAGAAGAACCTGATCTGGATGGGCTTCACCGAGGACGACATCGCGAACGGCGGCTCGGACCGCCTGATCGACGCCCTCGTCGCGCACGGCGACCCTGAGACGGTGGTCGCGAAGTTGCGCGAGCACCTCGACGCTGGCGCCGACCAAGTCGCCATCCAGGCGCTCGGCGACGAGTCCGATCCGACGGGTATCACGCAGCTGCAGGAGCTAGCACCGCTGCTGAAGTAGTTGTCGCTCACGTTCGGTTTGGGGTCTGACCCCAAACCGAACGTGGCAACGACTCAGTCCTTGGAGCCGGTGGCCGCGTCGCCGCTAGCGGCGTGCGGGTTCGAGCTGCAGCAGTGCTTCGGCTCGCTCGGCGCGACGTCGATGCCCGGGCTGCGGCGGAAGAACCCGCTCGGCTTGAGGTGGAAGCCGGTGTGCTCCACCGGCATCACAGGCCAGTCCTCGGTCCGCGGGATGTGGTTCGTGCCGAACGTGTACCAGAGCACGATGTCCTCGTTCTCGAGGGGGCGATCCGCAGCCGTCCAGCGCGGCAGACCGTCGAGGCCCTCGTGCTGGTACGGGTGGTCGCCCGCCGGGTAGAGCTCGTCGGGCCGCTGCGGCGTGACCCAGAGATGGTGGTACATGAACCGGGCGCGCTTGCCGATCACGGACTCGGGGTCGGCCATCGGCCAGTTGGCGCCGCCGGGCATCAGCTTGTAGCCGACGGGCTTGCCCATGTGGTTGGTGCGCTCCGGGTTGACGACCTTCCAGAAGCGGCTCGCGAACGGGTCGATCACGCGCTTGGCCAGGCTCTCCGAGGCGAGCGGGAGCTCGCGCGTCATGTACGCGTTGCCCGCAGGGTTCTCCGGTCCCATCGGATGGGCGACCGCGTCGACCTCGTAGACCGTGTTGCCAACGCCGTCGACATCAAGGTCGAGACGGGCGCAGAAGAGGTGCTGGTGGTACGGCGCGAGCAGGCCCGGCTCGAGCTCCGTTGCCGACGGGTTCTCCTCGCCGGGGATGGCGGCTCGGGTCAGGACGATGCCGGTCAGCTTCGCCTCGAACTCGATCGTGCCGTCCTGGTGGAAGTACCAGAAGTAGCCGTATTCGTAGTTGTCGATCGTCGCGATTGAGGAGGCGACGAAGCGGCGGCCGCGGCGCACCTCGACATGGCCGTCGGCGTCCGTGTGCTTCCAGAGGATGCCAACGTCCTCCTCGTGGAGGCAGATGCCCTGCTTGGTGACGTGCACCTCGCCAGCCGCATCGGCCACCGCGGTATCGAGGTAGACAATCTCGCCGAGGCAGTCGCAGCCGAGCGTGAGCGAGTTGGTGTAGTTACCGAAGCCGAACTCACCCGTATCGAACGCGGCCTTACGCGCCGCGCCGTTGATGCCCTGATCACCGTACGGGATGACGAGTTCGGCGATCGACATGCGGTGCGCGATCTTGCGCTCGGTGCCCTCGTCGTCGAAGCGCACGTCGTGGATCACGAGGCCCTCGCGCTGGCAGTGGCCGAGACGGAAGCGCCAGCGCTCCCACTGGATCTCCCAGCCGTCGACGGTGAACGATGCGCCCTCGGGCTGGATGATCTCGAGCGGCTTGAGCCGGACGTCACCGCCGGTCTGGCTGAGGCGGTACGGCCCGGGTGTCTGCGGCGTGGGGATGCCCTCGGTGTCCTCGACGTCCACGACCTCGGCGGTGTCGATCGCGACGATCGCATGGAGGCCGCCGATCGGATGCGCGTACTGGTTGGCGTCGGGCGTGGGGCGGTGCCACATCGGCGTCCAGAACAGCCGGCGCCCGTCGTCGAGATGGTCGGGCACGTCGATGCCGAATGGCCAGGTCTCCATGTGCACCTGGCTGATGTCATCGATGCCGCGGCGGCGCAGGCCCTCGAGGACGCGCGGGTCGCTCTTGGCGGCGGCGATGCAGGCAGTGGCCTCGGGCCCGAGCAGCGCGGCCTTCTGGCCAGGCTGCGGCTCCCAGCGACGCACCGTGCCGTCGAGGCCAACGACGCTCTCGATCAGCATTCCCTCGGCGCGATCCCAGATGGTGATGCGCGCGGCACGGTCCATCGGGTCGCCCGTCTTCCACGCGTTGAGTGCGTCCTTGGTGGGCTCGTCAAGCAGCGTGAAGACGAACAGGTGGTTCTGATTCAGACCCTGCTCGCGGCGCACGATCTCAATCGCGGCGGCGAGCTCGTCGGGACTGAGAGGGTCGAGCGGGTGCGGCGTCATGCCCGCAGTATGGCGAGGGGCCGAACTTCTTGCCAGCGGACACCTAAAAGATGACGACCTGCCGTGCTGCCTCGGTCGAGCGGATGCGGTCGAAGGCCACGTTGATGTCGTCGAGTGTGATGCGCTCGATCATCTGGTCGAGCATCAGGTCGCCTGACTCGAGCCACCCGACGATCAGTGGCCAGTCGCGCTTGGGCAGGAACGTGCCGTACCACGAGCCCGCGATCGTGCGCTCCTCGACGATCAGGCCGAGCGTCGCAACCTGCGAGAGGTCCGTGTCCTCGACCATGCCGATCAGCGTTGTCTGTCCGCCGCGACCGGTCATCTTGATCGCCTGGTCGATTGTCGGCAGGTAGCCGAGCGCCTCGAAGGCATGGTCGACGCCGCCGGTCAGCTCGCGCACGGCCTCGACTGCGTCGACCTCAGAGGCATTGACGAGGTCGGTGGCGCCGAGTTCCTTGGCGAGCGCCAGCTTGGAGGCATTGGTGTCGACGGCGATGATGCGCGAGGCGCCGGCAATGCGTGCGCCCTGCACGGCGCTGAGGCCCACCCCGCCGCAACCAATCACGGCGGCGGTGTCGCCCTTACTGACCTTGGCGGTGTTGATGGCGGCGCCAACGCCGGTGGTGACGGCACACCCGACGAGCGCGAGGTACTCCCATGGCAGTTCGGTCTCGACCTTGATCGCCGATACCTCGGGCACGACGCAGTACTCAGAGAAGGTCGAGCTGGAGTAGACGGCGACGGTCTCGCCATGCAGCGAGTAGCGACTCGTGCCGTCGAGCAGCGAGCCGAACTCGAATTGGCCCTGCTCCGTACAGAGAGCGGGGCGCTCGCGCTCGCACATCCGACAGTGGCCGCACGGTGCGACCCACGCCAGCACGACCTTGTCACCGACCTTGAGGTCTGTCACGCCGGGGCCGACGGCCTCAATCGTGCCAGCGCCCTCGTGGCCGAGCATCGACGGCACAGCGACGCGGCCCGTCCACTCGATCGTGTGGAGGTCCGAGCGGCAGACGCCGCTGGCGCCCAGCTTGACGAGCACCTCGCCGTGCTTTGGGTCGTCCACCTGCAGGTCGTCGTGGACGATCAGCGGGGCGTTGAACTCATGGAGGAGGGCGGCTCGGCAGGTGCGCATGGCGGGAGTATTCCACCTCTTACGTCGATGTTCAGGCCCCGCAAACCACGCACCGTCGTTGACACCAGGCAGGGCCGGCCATTAGACTCTGAAATGTCAGTCCGCTGTTCACGCTGGAGACATCGCATGGAACTTGATCCCAACGAGCACGCGCTTCACAACGCGCCCTTCCTCTGGCGTACGCCTGAGCCGAAAAAGTCGTACGAGGCGATCATCGTCGGCGGCGGCCTGCACGGCCTCGCCACCGCGTACTACCTCGCGAAGAACCACGGCATGACGGACATCGCCGTCGTCGAGCGCGGGTGGCTCGGCAACGGCAACGCCGTCCGCAACACGACGATCATCCGTTCCAACTACCTCTGGGACGAAAGCGCCGCGATGTACGAGCACGCGCTCAAGCTCTGGGAAACGCTGTCGGACGAGCTTGATTACGACGTCATGTTCTCGCAGCGCGGCGTGCTCAACCTCGCGCACAACCTGCACGACGTCCGCGAGAGCATCCGCCGCGTCGAGGCCAACCGCCTCAACGGTGTCGACGCCGAGTGGCTTGACGCCGACGCGGTCAAAGAGTTTTGCCCGATCGTCGATATCTCGCCCGAGGCGCGCTACCCCGTGATGGGCGCCACGCTCCAGCGCCGCGGTGGCATCGCTCGCCACGACGCCGTCGTCTTCGCGCTTGGCCGCGCCGCCGACGCACTTGGCGTCGACCTGATCCAGGGCTGTGAGGTCACCGGTATCGACGTCGTCGACGGTCGCGTCACGGGCCTTCAGACCAGCAAGGGCCCGATTGCGGCTGGCAAGGTAGGCCTTGTCACGGCTGGCCGTACGAGTCTGCTCACGGCCATGGCGGGCTTCGACCTGCCGATCCAGTCCCACCCGCTGCAGGCCCTCGTCTCCGAGGTCTACGAGCAGGTGCTCAACTGCGTCGTGATGAGCAATGCCGTCCACGTCTACGTCTCGCAGGCGCACAAGGGCGAGCTCGTGATGGGCGCTGGCATCGACGCCTTCAACTCGTACGCGCAGCGCGGTGGCCTCCACGTGATCGAGGAGCAGATGAGCGCGGGCATGGAGCTGTTCCCGCAGTTCTCCCGAGCACGCGTGATGCGCACGTGGGGCGGCATCGTCGACGTCTGCCCCGACGCCTCGCCGATCGTTGGCCTCACGCCCGTCGAGAACCTCTACGTCAACTGCGGTTGGGGCACCGGCGGCTTCAAGGCCACGCCGGGCTCGGGCTGGGTGATGGCGCACACGATCGCGACGGGCGAGCCGCACGAGCTCAACCGGCCGTTCTCGATGACGCGTTTCGAGACCGGCGAGCTGATCGACGAGCACGGCGCCGCAGCGGTCGCGCACTGATGTTCGAGATTCGCTGCCCGTACTGCGGCCCGCGCGACGAGCCCGAATTCAAGTACGGCGGCCAGGCGCACGTTGCCTATCCCGCCGACCCCGAGCTGCTGTCGGACGAGGAGTGGGCGCGCTTCCTCTTCGTCCGCGACAACTCGCGTGGCCGCTACGCCGAGCGCTGGAACCATGCCGCCGGCTGCCGCCGCTGGTTCAACGTCATCCGCGACACGGGCACCCACGAGCTCGTCGGGTCGTATCGCGTGGGCGAGCAGCCGGAGGACGCTCGATGAAGCGCCTTGACGACCGTGGCCGCATCGACCACGACCATAGCTTCGAGTTCACGTACGACGGCCGCACGCTGACCGCGCACCCGGGCGACACGCTCGCCTCCGCGCTACTGGCCAACGGTGTCGACGTGATCGGCACCAGCGTCCTGATGAGCCGCCCCCGCGGCGTCGTCACCGATAACGTGACCGACCCGCACGCGTTCGCGCAGGTGGGCACGGGCTCGGTGACCGAGCCGCTGATGCGCATGAACGAGGTCGAGGTCTTCGCCGGCTTCGAGGCCGAGGGACGCCTACACCAGGGGCTGCTGCCCACAGAGCGCGAGAGCACGCGCTTCGAGAAGCGCTTCGCGCACTGCGACGTGCTCGTCGTCGGCGCCGGCCCGGCTGGCCTCAGTGCCGCGCTGGCCGCGGCCGATGCTGGCTCCCGCGTGATCCTCGTCGACGATCATCCGCACCTCGGCGGTGCGCTGCTCGGCGGCGAGAAGCTGATCGACGACAAGCCGGCCACGCGTTGGGTGGCAGACGTCGAAGCGCGCCTGCGCGCCAACCCCGACGTGACGATCCTGACCCGCACGACCGCCTTCAACAACGGCGATCAGGGAGCCGTGGCGCTGATGGAGCGCGTCACCGAGCACCTGCCCGAGGCGAAGCGCGACGGACGTGCCCTGCGCCGCATGTGGCAGGTTCGCACGCACGAGCTCGTCGTCGCCACCGGCGCCACCGAGCGCCCGCTGGTCTTCGCCGACAACGACCGCCCGGGCGTCATGCTCGCGGCCGGCGTCCGCGGCTTCCTGCACCGCTTCGGCCTCGTGCCCGAGAAGCTCGTGGTCTTCACCGCCTGCGACGACGCCTACCGCACCGCGATCGATCTGGCGGGCGCTGGTGTCGACGTGCAGATGGTCGTCGACGTGCGCAAGGATCCGCAGGGGTCGCTGATCAAGCGCACCCGCGAGCTCGGTATCGAGATCCGCGACAACGCTGCGGTGATCGGCACTGATGGCGACGCCGACGGCGTGCTCACTGCGGTGCGCGTTGCGTCGCTCGACGGTGGCGTGCCCGAGGCGATCGCGTGCGACTGCCTGGCTGTCTCCGGTGGCTGGGATCCGTTGTTCGATTTGCACCTGCACGTCTCGGGTGGCTCGCGCTGGAATCGCAAGCTCGTCGGCTTCGTCCCCGATGGCTCGCTGCCGGGCATCCGCGTGACGGGCGCTGCCGCTGGCATCTTCGGCACCGCCGGATGTCGGCGCGACGGCCACGTGGTTGGTCTCGTCGCCGCTGAGGCTACGGGTCATGGCACCACGGCCGATGGTCCCGCGGCGCCGGAGGGCCACGACGCCAACGAGGGGCCGACGGCCGATTTCGTGGACGTCCCAGGCACCGAGCGCATCCACGCGTTCGTCGACCAGCATCGCGACGTGGCGCTGGCTGGCGTCGATCGCGCGCTCGGCTCCGGTATCCATCACGTCGAGCACGTCAAGCGCTACACGCTTGTGGGCACAGGGACCGAGCAGGGGCGCACCGCGAAGGTCAATGCCGGGCGTCTGACCGCACGACACTTTGGGCTCGACTTCGCCGAGGTCGGTATTTCCAATGCTCGGCCGCTCGCCCAGCCGATGACGTTCGGCTCGCTCGCCGGCCGCTCGCTCGGCGTGCGCTTCGATCCGGTCCGCACGACCTCAATCCACCCGTGGCACGTGGCGCATGGCGCGATCTTCGAAGACGTCGGCCAGTGGAAGCGCCCGTGGTTCTTTCCGCAGGGCAACGAAGACATGGACGCCGCGGTGCTGCGTGAGTGCGCGGCCGTCCGCGAGGGCGTGGGGATGATGGACGCCTCGACGCTCGGCAAGATCGACGTCAAGGGCAAGGACGCCGGCGAGTTCCTTGACCGTCTCTACACGGGTGTGATGAGCTCGCTCAAGCCGGGCCGCGCCCGCTACGGCGTCATGTGCAAGGCCGACGGCATGGTGATGGACGACGGTGTCGTCCTGCGCCTCGCCGACGACCACTTCATGGCGACCACCACCACCGGTGGTGCTGCCGGCGTGCTCGACTGGATGGAGGACTTCCTTCAGACCGAGTGGCCCTACCTTGACGTCTGGCTCACCAGCGTGACCGAGCAGTGGGCAACCGTCGCCGTCGTCGGGCCCAAGGCCCGCGAGGTCATGGCCGTGCTTGCCCCTGAGCTCGACGTCACGCAGGACGCCTTCAAGTTCATGCAGCTCGAGGACGCCGTCGTCGCGGGCATCGAGAGCCGCGTCGCGCGCATCTCGTTCTCGGGCGAGCTGGCCTTCGAGATCAACGTCCCGATGACGTACGGCCTCGCACTTTGGGAGGCCGTCTTCGCGGCCGGCCAGCCTTTCGGGATCACGCCCTACGGCACCGAGTCGATGCACGTGCTCCGCGCCGAGAAGGGCTACTTCATCGTTGGCCAGGAGACAGACGGCACCGTCACGCCGCTCGACCTCGGACTCGACTGGATGATCGCCGACAAGGAATTCGTCGGCCGCCGCAGCCTGCGTCGCTCCGACATGCTCCGCGACGATCGCAAGCAGCTCGTCGGCATCCTGCCGGTCGATTCCAAGGATCGCCTGCCCGAGGGTGCGCAACTGATCGACAGCGCCGAGTACGAGATCCCCGTGTCGATGATCGGCCACGTCACGTCGTCGTACGAGAGCTCCGCGATGGGGCGCACGTTTGGCCTCGCGCTTGTGCGCAACGGCCGTAATCGGATCGGCGAGACCATCTACGCACCGCTCGCCGATCGGACCGTCGCGGTCGAGATCGTCGACGCCGTGATCTTTGATCAGGAGGGGGCGCGCCGCGATGGCTGACCGCGCAGAACCGCTCGCGGCGCTCCAGGGCCGCATTAACGACGCTGCGTTCGGCGGCACGACCCTCATGACGGTGCCGTTTGTCGCGCAGGTCGGATTGCGTGTTGAGCCGGGCAGCGCAGCTGCCGGTCGCGTCGAGACCGCTCTAGGTCTCGAGCTGCCGGAGGTCAACCGCATGTCCGAGTCCGGTGGCCGCCGCGCGATCTGGCTGGCTCCCGACGAGTGGCTCGTGGTCGCCGCCGATGGCGAGGAGCGCTCGCTCGTGGCGCTGCTCGAGGAGGCGATCGCTGGCGAGGGCTCCGTCGTAGACCTCTCGGCCAACCGCACCGGCCTCGAGCTCGCTGGCCCCGACGCCCGCACCGTGCTGGCGACGTGCTGCTCGCTCGACTTCCACCCGCGCGCCTTTGGCCCCGGCCAGTGCGCGCAGACGCTGATCCACAAGGCTGGCGTCCTGGTTGAGCAGCGCGGCGACGATCGCTACCTCCTGCTCGTGCGGCCCTCGTTTGCGGCGTACGTCGCGGAGTGGTTGCTCGACGGCATGCTCGGCCTCAAGGCCGACGCAGCCGCCTAAGACTGCAGCGGCCGCCGCTCCGGCGCGTCGAGCCACGGACGCTCGCGCTCGAGTGCTGCGCCGATCGCAAAGGTCGTGGCGTCGTCGAAGGTGCGGCCCACGATCTGTAGGCCCGTCGGCACGCCGTTGTCGCCGAAGCCGCTTGGCACGTTCAGCACGGGGCAGGCGCTGAGAATGTTGAAGAGCACGGTGATGATGCCGTCGAAGTAGAAGTCGACGTTGCGTCCGCCGATCTCCATGCCGTGGCCGACGTAGCCGTCGCCGGCGACAAGTCCACGCATGCCCACCGTCGGACAGAGCAATGCATCGTGCGACTCGAGGATCGGACCGACGATATTCCAAATCGCGGCCTCGGCCTCGATCTGTGTGTAGCCGCTCGCGTCACCCTGTCGCTTCACGAAGTGCTCGGCGAACTCAATGGTGTAGTCGGCCATCTCATCGCGGTGCTCGGCGAGCATGCCCGCGATCCAGGCACCGAAGATCGACGTGTAGTGGTACGCCGAGGCGACGTAGATCAATTCGCGGGGGATCGCGATCGGGAGCTCCTCAACGATCGCGCCAGCCGACCGCAGCGCGTCTGCCGCCGCCAGTGTGTTGCGCGCCACGTCGTCATCGACGGGGAAGCCGCCGCCGAAGTCCGTCGTTACGGCGATGCGCAGTCCGCGGATGTCACCGGGATCCGCGGGCAGCTCGAGCTTCGGTCGTAGCGAGCGGTGATCCATCGGGTGCGGACCGGCCAACACGTTCTGATAGAGGCGCATGTCCTCGACCGTGCGCGCCAGACCGCCGTTATGGCAGTACATGTCGAGACCAAACGGTGGCTCGCACGGCACACGGCCATGGGGTGCCTTGAACCCGACGACGCCGTTGAACGAGGCGGGGATGCGGATCGAGCCACCGATGTCGGAGCCGCCGGCCAGCGTGGAGGTGCCGGCCGCAAGTGAGGCACCCGAACCACCGGAGGAGCCACCAACCGCAAACTCCGGGTTCCAGGGATTGCGCGTAACGCCGTGGACGCGCGATTGGGTGAACGCTGCGCACGAGAACTCGGGGGTCGTGGTGCGTGCGTGCTGGATGCAGCCCGCGTCGAACATGCGCTGTGCGAGCGGCGAGGTCTCGTCAGCGACGAGGTCCTTGTAGATCAGCGAGCCCATCGACCACGGCTGGCCGGCAACCGGCATCTCGTCCTTGATCGCCGTAACGATCCCTTCGAGCGGCCGTGCCGTGCCATCCATCCACCGCTGCTCCGCGGCCTTCGCCTCGGCGCGCGCCTCGTCGTACCGCGTCCAGCACAGCGCGTTGACGGTCGGTTCGACGGCGGCGGCGCGCGCGATCAAGGCGTCGAGCACCTCGACGGGCGAGAACGTCTTCGCGGCGAAGCCGGCGAGGGCGTCGCTGGCGGTGAGGTAGGCGAGATCGGTCATTTCCGCTCCGAGCGGGAGAGGAAGGCCTCGACGGTGTCGGCGTACAGGTCGGCCTCCTCGATGTGGGCGACGTGCGAGGACTCTTCGAAGCGGACGAGCTCCGCGTGGGGGATGCCCTCCGCGATCTTCAGTGCGCAGGGCTCGCCGAGCTCGTCGTACGCGCCGTACGTCACGAGCGTTGGCTGCGTGATGCGGTGCAGGTCGGCGTCGCGCGACCAGTCCTTCATGTTGCCGACGAGCGTGAACTCGTTGGGGCCGTTCATCGTGTTGTAGACCTGGTTGCCGTCGAGCGACTCGCCGGTCTTGGCCATGCACTCGGGCCACGGGTCGAGTCGGCAGACGTGGCGCATGTAGAACGCCATCTCAGCGGCGGGGTAGCGCGGGTCGTCCAGATCGCCGGCCAGCAGCACGTCACCGTGCGGCGCGGGCAGCTCGACCATCAGGCGGCGGCAGTTCTCGCCGAACAGCGGCATGTTCGACGAGGTCGAGGCGAGCACGACCTTCTCGATGCCCTGTGGCTGGCGGCAGAGGTAATCGATCGAGAGCCAACCGCCCCACGACTGGCCGAGCAGGTGACAGTGGTCGAGCCCGAGCGCTGCGCGCATCTGGTCGACTTCGTTCGTGAAGTAGTCGATCGTCCAGAGCGACGGATCGTCGGGCATGTCGGAGCGTCCACACCCGAGCTGGTCGTAGACGACGACGGGGCGGTGTTGCGCGAGGCGCTCCTCGAGCGGCTCAAGGTAGTACGCCGCGGCGCCCGGACCGCCGTGGAGCAGCAAGATCGGCAGGGCATCCCCGCCGCCGCTCGTGCGGTACCAGACACGACCGTGCTCTAGCTCAACGAATCCCTCGTGGGTGCTCATGCGACCTGCCTTCTCTGTGGCTTCCAACCCGGGCGCGGCACGCTGTCGCGCAGCAGTCGAGTGTAGTCCTCCTGCGGATCATCGAGGATGCGAGCGGTCGGGCCGGCTTCGACGACGCGCCCGCGATGCATCACAATCGCGTCGTCGGTCAGCTGGCGCACCACTGCAAGGTCGTGGCTGATCAGGATGTAGGAGACGCCGGTGGCATCCCGGATGTCGCCCAGCATGTTGAGGATCTGCGCCTGGATCGAGACATCGAGAGCGGCGACGGATTCGTCGAGGACGAGAATGCGCGGCTCCGCCGCGAGGGCGCGGGCGATGGCGATGCGCTGGCGCTGGCCGCCGGAGAGATCGCGCGGCAGGGCGTGGAGCTGGCGGTTATCGAGTCCGACGAGGTCGGCCAGCTCGGTCACGCGAGCCGCGCGTTCCGCCCGGCTGCCACCGCGGTGCAGGCGTCGCACCTCGTCAATCGAGTCTGCGCCACTCTGGCGCGGATCGAGGCTCGAGTACGGATCTTGGAACACGATCTGGACCTCGGCGCCGCGGCGACGGCGCTCAGCCGCGCTGCGAGCAGGCAGCGAGCGGTCTCGCCCACACGCCATAATGGAGCCGGCAGTGGCCCGCTCGAGTCCGGTCAGCAGTTTGGCGACGGTCGTCTTGCCTGATCCGGATTCGCCGACGATGGCGAGCGAGCCGCCCTCGGGCAGCGCGAACGAGACGTCGTCGACGGCGGTGTGATCACCGAAGACCTTCGTCAGGCCAGACGCGGTAAGGATCGGCTCAGACATCGGACACCGTGAGGTGGAGACGACCGCGGAGTTCCTCGGCGCGCAGGCAGCGCGATGACCCGGCTGCGATGGGCATGAGTGCCGGGCGCTCGCTCTCGCAGCGGTCCTCGCTGAATGGGCAGCGATCGGCGAACGCGCAGCCGGGCGGCGCCTCGAAGGCCGACAGTGGTCGCCCGGGAATCGCCGCGAGCCGTGCAGCCGTCGCATCGATGTCGGGGCGTGCGGCGACGAGTGCGGCGGTGTAGGGATGCAGCGGGTCGGTGTACAACGCATCCGCCGCCTGCTCCTCGACGATCTGGCCGGCGTACATCACAGCGGTGCGATCGCAGACCGCGCCGGCGAGCTCGAGATCGTGGGTGATGAACAGCATCGCGAGACCGCGCTCGCGGCGCAGCTCGTCGAGCAGCGCCATCACGTCGGACTGCGTGGTCACGTCGAGTGCCGTCGTCGGCTCGTCGGCGAGCAACAGTTCGGGTTCCGACAGGAGCGCCGAGGCGATCATCACGCGCTGGAGGAGACCGCCGGACAGCTCGTGCGGGTACTGACGCAGGCGCCGCGCGCCGTCGGGAATGCCGACGACGTCGAGCAGCTCGATCGCGCGGCGCTCGGCCTCTGCCCGCGGCACGCCCTCATTGGTGCGGAGCTCCTCTGTGAGGAAGTCGCCGATCGAGCGCACGGGGTTGACGTGCGCCCGGGGATCCTGAAAGACCATGGCGATCCGGCGCCGGTACGCACGCAGGTCGGCGCCACGGAGCGATGTGACCTCGGTGCCGTCGAAGCGAATCGAGCCGCGTACCTCGGCACCCTCAGGGAGCAGTCGGGCGATCGAACGCGCGGTCATCGACTTGCCCGAGCCGGACTCGCCAACGAGGCCGACGGCCTCACCACGTCCAATCTGCAGCGTCGTGCCACTGAGGACCGGGCGCATCGAACCGCCGACCCGGAGATCGACCTCGAGTCCGTCGAGTTCGACGAGCCCGCTCACCGAGCACTCCCCTGAGAGCGCGCGTTGAGACGCTCACCGAGCAAGTTCACCGCGACGACGACGATGATGATGCAGAGGCCAGCCGCCAACGATTCTGCCGGATAGCCCTGCAGGACGCCGCTCTGGCCCTGCGCCACCATCACGCCCCAGTCGGGCTGCGGGGGCTGGACACCGAGGCCGATGTAGGAGATCGCCGCAAGATCGACCATCGCGTAGCCAAACAGAATCGTTCCCTGCGCGACGATCAGCCCGCTGATATTTGGGACGAGGTGGCGCAGGCAGATCAGCCAGGCACTGAACCCCTGGACCTCGAGCGCTGCGATGTACTCCCGGCTTCGCTCGCGTATGGCAGCGGCGCGCAGGACACGCGCGATGTATGGCGCGTAGGCGATGGCGAGCGCGATCGCGGCGGTCTGCAAGCTCGCTCCGAAGACGGCGGCGGCGAGGATCGCGAGCAGGATGCCCGGGAACGCGAAGAGGACGTCCATGATCACGGACAACACTTGGTCGACGATGCCGCCGCGCCACGCGCTGATGATTGCGACCACGACGCCGAGGACCATCGCGGCGACGACCACGATCAGCGGCCCGAGGATCGACGAGCGCGCTCCGAGCAGCAGCAGCGAGAGCAGGTCGGCGCCCTGGCCGGTAAAGCCGAGGTAGTGGTCGCCGGTTGGCCCGACGAAGGAGTTCGACAGCGAGATCTCGGTTGCGCTGTACGGCGCGAGGAGCGGTCCGACGATGGCGATCAGGACGGCGAGCGCCAAGATGGCAGCGCACACGTGGCCGACGATGCCCGTGCCGCGCAGACCAGGCAGCCCGCGTACGGACGGCTCGCGGTCGACGGTCTCGATCGGGGTGGTGGCCGGCATCGCGCTCACGACGCGCGCTCCCCGAGCTTCACGCGCGGGTCGAGCAGCGCGTAGAGGATGTCGATCACCGTGTTGGTGACCACGAAGGCAACCACGAGCACCAGAGCGATGCCCTGGACGACGGCAAAGTCCTTCGAGAGTGCAGCCTGGATGAGGTACGCACCGAGGCCGTTGAGGGCGAAGGCGCGTTCGACGACGGCAGATAGCGCGATCAGCGAGGCGATGGTGAGCCCCGCGACGGTCGTGATTGGGATTGCCGCGTTGCGGAGCACGTGGCGGCGGATCACGAGGTGTCGCGGGATGCCGCGGCTCGTGGCGGTTTGCACGTGCTCGCGCCGGAGTTCCTCGCGTACACAGGCGCGGGTGACACGCGACACGATCGCGAGCGACGCGAGTGCGAGCGCGATCGCGGGAAGCGTCAGGTGGTAAATGCGGTCAAGGCCGGCCTCACCCGGTCCGAAGGCGGGGAACCAGCCGAGCTGCACGGAGAAGACGAGCAGCAGGACGATGGCGGCGATGAACGACGGTAGAGCCGCCGAGATCGTCGAGGCCACGATCACCGACGAGTCGATCAGGCCGGGGCGCAGCGCCGCCAAGATGCCGGCACCGATGCCGAGAATCAGGATGATGATCGCTGCGTAGACGACCAGGCCAAGCGTGATGCCGATTCGCTCGGCGATCAGCGTCGAGACATCCTGGCGCAGCGGGATGGAGACGCCAAAGTCGCCGTGCAGGACGCCGGTCAGCCAGTCCCAGTAACGCACGAGGAAGGGATCGTTGAGGTGGTACCGCTCCTCGAGGATCCGCACGGCCTCCGGGCTCGGCGTCCGCCCGCCGGTGAGGGTTGCGATCGGGTTGCCCGGCGCCAAGTACAGCGCCGAGTAGATCACGAAGCTCGAGACCAGGAGGGTCCCGATCAGCATGATCAGGCGTCGTACGAGGAAGCCGAGCAACCCGGGTTCGCTCTTCTACTTCTTGCCGAGGGTATTGGCCCAGGGGGCGAACATGTACTGGAACGTGGTGGGCACGCCCGTCACCGAGTTGTTCATGACGAGGATCGTGTTCGGCGACACGATCGGGATCCACGGCAGGTCCTCCGAGATCAGCTTCTGCGCGTCGACGACATGCTGCGCGCGCTTGGTTGCATCAGCCTCGGTACGAGCGGCGTCGAGTGCCGTCGTCACGTCGGGGTTGGAGTAACCCGAGTAGTTCTGCGAGCCGCCCTCGAGAGCGAGCGTTGCCAGCAGGGCTGCCGGGTCCGCGTAGTCCGGGTAGTTGACCGTGAAGAACCCATCAACCGACTCCCGCGCCTTGGGATCGATGAAGAAGTTGATGTAGTTCGCGGCCGACAGGGACACGAGGTTGGCCTTGAGGCCGATGCTCTGGGCGGCGGACTGTACCGCCTTGGCCTCCGTGGCCAGCGTCGGGATCTCATTCGACATGCCGATGTTGATTGTCTTGCCCTCGGCCCCGGCATCCTTGATCAGCTGCTTTGCCTGTTCGAGGTCGACGGTCGGAGCAGGCAGCGCGTCGTAGCCCGCCTGGAACACCTCGGGCGCGTAGCCCCACGTGCCCTTGTTCGCGAGCGTGCGGCCCACGCTGCCGCTGCCCTTGTAGTTCGTCGCGAGGATGCCCTCACGATCGATCGCAAGCGACAGGGCCTGACGAACCTTGGCGTCGCCGAGGGTCCCCGAGAAACTGGAGACGATGAACGCATCGGTGGCGTACGACGAGCCCTCGAAGACCGTCACCTTGTCGGTCGCGGCCTTGAGCTGGTCGAGGGTGGAGATCGACAGCGCGTAGACGCCGTGGAGCTCGCCGGTCAGCAGCCCCGAGGTAATCGTGGCGTCGTCGCTGATGCCCTTGAGTGTGATGCTCGAGGCCTGGGCCGCATTTGCGGTGTCCCAGTAGGCGTCGTTCTTGACGACCTTCACGCCCTCGCCGGTCTTCCACGTATCGAGCTTGAAGCCGCCGGTGCACATCGTGCCGCCTTTGACGGTGCCGAAGTCGGCGCCGGCCTTCTCGGCGAAGGCCTGCTGGTAGATCACGCCCGGCATCGAGGAAAGCTCGCCGTAGAGCCACGTGTCGGCCTGCGACAGGGTGATGGTCACGGTCTTCGCGTCGGTCGCGTCGATCGACGTCACGCGGGCGAATGCGTTGGAGTAGAACCCGCCGAGCTTGGCGTCACGCGCACGGCCGAGGCTGTAGACGACGTCGTCGGCGGTCAGCGGCGTGCCGTCCCAGAACGTCACGCCGTCACGCAGGGTGATGACCATCGAGAGCGGATCAGTGGTGTCGACGCTCTCAGCCAGCCCGTCAGTGCTAATCGAGCCGTCGGCGTTCTGGTGGAGCAGCGACTCACACATCAGGGTGATCGCGGTGTTCTCCGGGTAGTCGAAGGCATAAATCGGGTCCACGGAGTTCGTCTCGCGGTACGTCGACCAGACGACGTCGCCGGCCGGGCCACTGGCTGCGGGCGTCATCGTCTCGGTGGGCACGGCCGCCGTCGTGGCGCCACCACTGTCGCTCGTGGTTGTGGCCGACTTGCCGCATGCCGCGGCGACTGCGGCGATCAAGGTGAGCGCCAGTGCCAAGACGGTAAGACGTAGCTTCGGGTTACGCAAGATGGACCTCCTCGTCCGTGAGAACCATAGTCGGGCATGGCGGAGCCGGCACGCCCGTGTTCCACGAACCCGGTGCGATCACCGGCTGGTCACGCGGGGCGGCTAGAGTCCGCGACATGACCGATCCGCATCTCGCCACTCCGTTCGGCAAGCCCCGTGCCCGCGCGCTCGGCATCCCGTTCGACGGGACGCCCGGCCCATGGAACGCGATCACGGACGTCCCCGGTGTCGAGGTCGGCTACACGACGGTGATCGAGGGCGACGACGTGCGCACCGGTGTGACCGGTATTCACCCGCGGGGCAAGGCCAACCCGCACGACGCCTGTGCGGCCGGCGTCTACTCGCTCAACGGCAACGGCGAGATGACGGGCTGGGCCTGGATCGAGGAGTCGGGCACGGTGAGCCTCCCGATCGCAATCACCAGCACCGCCGCGGTGGGCATCGCGCAGGCGGGTATCAACAGCTGGGTGCACGAGCGCTTCCCCGACCCCAACGACGAGTGGGCACTGCCCGTCGCGGCCGAGACGTGGGATGGCTTTCTGCACAAGCTCAACGACCGCCGCATCACCGAAGCCGAGGTCCACGCCGCGCTCGACACTGCGGCCTCCGGTCCGATTGAAGAGGGCTCGGTCGGTGGCGGTACGGGCATGAACTGCTGCGGCTTCAAGGCCGGTTCGGGTACCGCATCACGGCAGGTTGCGTGGGGCCCGGAGACGTTCACCGTCGGTGCGTTCGTGCAGGCGAACTTCGGTTCGCGGTCGGAACTCACAATTGCCGGCGTCAAGCTCGGCGAGGCGCTCAAGGACGACGATCCGCTCGGCTCCGACGACTGGATCGTGCCGCCAGGCGCCGGCTCGATCATCGTGATCCTCGCGACTGACGCGCCGCTCTTGCCGACGCAGATGAAGTCCATGGCGCGGCGCATTCCACTCGGCTTGGCGCGCCTCGGCACGACGGGCTCGCACTTCTCCGGCGACATCTTCCTCGCGTTCTCGACCGCGAACCCGGGCGCGTTTTCTGGCGGCTTTCCGCTTGGCGAGCCGACGACGGACGAGATCAACGAGCTGCGCTTCCTGCCGTGGACGCGCATCGACGACCTCTTCGCCGCCACGGTGCAGTGTGTTGAGGAGGCGATCGTCAACGCGCTCGTCGCCAACGAGGAGATGCACGGCCGACAGGGCCGTCGCGTCCCCGCGCTGCCGCGCGACCGCGTCGTCGAACTACTGCGTGAGGCCGGCCGGATCTAGCTGCACATCTGGACCCGGGTCCAGATCAGCACGAAAGCGGCGATTCTGGACCCGGGTCCAGATTCGCACTCAACCGGCGAGGGCGGCCTCAATGGCCGCGTGTGCGCGATACGTCTCGAAGCCGATCTCGGTGCGCTCGTGCATCGGCTGGGCCGAGAAGCGCGTGATCACCGTGTTGGTCTCCGTGTTGATGCGGCAGATCTGGCCGAATAGGCCGAGCGCCTCGTAGACACGGCCGGGCTCGACGATCCAGAAGGCGTCGCGGTATTCGGACCACGTGGCGAGGTCCTCAGGCGTCAGCTGCGGGCACTTCGCGAAGGCGCGGCGCGTGTCGTCGGAGCCATCGAGCGTCGAGGCGATCCAGTCCGACGGAATCACCTGCTTACCAGCCACGACGCCGTTGTCGAGAAGGACGAGGCCGTAGCGCGCGATGTCGCGGAGTGTTGCCGTCATGCCGCCCCCGGCGAACGGGAAGCCGCCGACGTCGATCACGATCGCGGCGTCGTGCTCGGTGCCGATCTGCGACCACAGGTCGTCGGAGATCAGGTCGACGTACGACCGTCCGGTCGTGAGCTCGAGGATGCGGCCGACGACGCAGGTGAGCGGCGTGCGGTACTCGAAGTGGTCGCCGTGCGGGTACGCCTGCCCGAGTTCGCGGAACAGGCCGAGCACGCCGATCGGGTCGGCATCGCCGAGCGGCATCGTGCCCGTCTGGCGGAAGAAGCGCATCAGGTCCGACTCCTGCGCGGGGTCCGCAAGTTCGTCGTGCACCTCCGAGAAGGCCGTACCGACCGTCATGTCGATCAGCTGGCCAATGGTGGCGTCCTCGACGCTGGTTCCGCTGAACTCCGGTGCGATGTCGGCGACCCGGTCGTCACGGCCTAGGGCGCCCCGCCCGATTTCGATGCCGAGCACCGACGCGGTAATCGACTTGGTGACGCTTGCGAGCAGGTGCTGCGTGTCGGGCTGCAGTCCGTTGAGGTAGCGCTCGTAGACAACCGTGCCGTCCTTGATCACGATCAGGCCCTCGGTGAACGAGGACTCGAGGTGCTGATCGAGCGTGATCGTGGCACCCGTGCGGTCGACGACTTCGAGGTGGTTGAGGTCGACCAGATCGACGGGGAGCTCGCGGACGGGACCGGTGCCGCGGCTGATCCGTTCGAGCGGACGGAACTCCGCGAGGCGCTGCGCCGAGCGCGTGCCATGCATGTCCCAGAGCCAGTTCTCGACCGTTAGCTCCGTCTGCCCGCTCATGGGGCGCAGTATGTACGACGCACTGCACACGCGGTACGCTGCCTTCATGCCACGCGTTCATCGCCCGCTGCTCGTTCGTGTCCTCGGCGGCATCGCCCTGCTGGTCGTGATCGTGGCCGGCAGTAGCGTCCTCACGCGCACGGCCCCCGCCGACGCTGGTGCCAAGACAACGCCGCCGTGCAAGCCCTGTGAGGGCTACGCCACCGGCCAGCCGCTCCAGACACCGAATGCGGTCTCGTCGGTGAACGGCATGCTCAACTACACGCTCACCGCCGGCATGAGCACGTTCGACCTCGGTGGCCGCACCGTACGCAGCGAGGTCTACAACGGGCAGTTCCCCGGCACGACGCTCGTCGTCAACCCGGGCGACAAGATGAACGTCCTGCTGCGCAACCGTATGAAGGCGCGGTATCTGCCGTACGGAGCTTCGTCAGAGAACCCGCCGCCGATCTATCCCGGGCAGCCCTATGCCGTGTATCCACAGAAGCTCGGCAACATCACGAATCTGCACGTCCATGGCATGCATGTCTCGCCGGTGGCACCGTCCGATGACGTGCTGCTGAAGATCCCGCCGGGCAGCCAGTACCAGTATCGCTACCAGTTGCCTGCCGACCATCCGGCTGGCCTGTTCTGGTACCACCCGCACGGGCATCACTACGCCGACATGCAAGTTGGCGAGGGTCAGGCCGGAGCGATCATCGTCAAGGGCGGACTCGATGACGTCCCCGGCATCAAGGGCCTCGTCGATCGCCTGATGGTCTTTCAGAACGTCACGGTCCGCAACGGCACCGTCACGAGTTCGCAGTACCTCACGCCGGAGCACCGCCTGATCACGATCAACGGGCAGGTCCAACCGCGCATCGATATCCGCCCCGGCGAGACCCAGCGCTGGCGGCTCCTCAACGCCTCGTACGAGCGGTTCCTCAAGATCCTGCCGATGGACGGCGCCCGCTACTGGCAGCTGTCGTCCGACGCCAACACGTTTGCCCATCCGAAGCAGATCGGCGAGATCTGGCTCGCTCCCGGCCAGCGCATGGAGGTGCTCGTGCAGGCGGGGCAGAACACGGGTTCGTTCCCGCTAATCCAGGCGTACTTCAACCAGCGTCCAACGCCATACGGCAAGCAGCCGCGTGTGCAGGTCGCCTCGCTCAACGTGACCGGTGCGGCGCAGACACCGCAGGAGATCCCGGCCAACCTGCTGCCGGCGCGTGACTTGCGCGGTCCCGAGGTGAAGATCGCCGCACGGCACACGATCCGCTTCACGCAGGCACCGCCACGATTCTTTATCGATGGCGCGATGTTCCATGACCACGGCGGTATGGCGGGGCCGACATTTGTCGCGGGGCTCAACACGGTTGAAGAGTGGAAGATCGCCAACGACTCGCCGGAGTGGCACAACTTCCACCTCCATGTCGACGATTATCAGATCGTCCGCAAGGATGGCAAGGAGCTTCGAGGCGAGCCACAGTGGGCCGACTCGATCGCCATTCCACCAGGCAAAACGATCACGATCCGCATTCCGTTCGCCGATTACGCGGGCACGTTTGTCTTCCACTGCCACGTGCTCGTGCACGAGGATCACGGCATGATGGCGATCATGAAGGTTGTCGATCGTGGGGCACCACCCCTTGTGGTGCCCGAGACCGCGCCGTAGCTCGAGCACGTCAGCGAAGTGGCGCCGGTGCTGGTTCCCACCGTCGCGTACAGTGGACCACATCGTGAAGAGCAAGAACATCGGAGTCCGTCAGATGCGTCGTCGTTTCGCTACACGCGCAATGGGTGTGGCCATTGCAATGCTGGTTACCACGACCCTCGGGGCAGCGAGCGCTGCCACGGCATCGCCCACACCCAAAGGCCCTCCCTCGCCACTGACCAATCCGACGGCGATTCAGAAGCTGGCGGCGGATGCTTACACGTGGGCGCTCGCGCCGGAGTTCGTCTACCGGTTCCTGAAGTACAACGCGTTGAAGACGTCGCCCGTCAATGTGCTGGGCGGCAAGGGCACGGCTGCTGCCGCGTGGAACAATCTCGCGACGAACGCCGGCGATGCCTCGGTGCTGTACCTCAACTCGATGCTCGACTTGAGTGGGCGCCCCGTGACGGGCACGCCCAACGGGGGCACCAAGGAGATGGTGCTCACCGTGCCGCCATCGGCCAAGAACTACTACGTCGTTAACCTGCTGGATGCCTTCATCAACTCGACGGGCAGCATCGGCACACGCACCACGCCGTCCACGCGGTCGACCTCGTATCTGATCGTCGGCCCGACGTCGCAGTACGCCAATCAGCGTGTCGCCAAGATCGATGGATTCACCTATCGCGTGCTGCCGACCGACACCAACTACAACTGGATGCTCATCCGCATCCGTGCTGATTCGCTGGTGCCATCGGACAACCCGGCATCGATCGCGTCGATTAACGAGAGCACGGTGACGAAGTTCGCCTTCAACACGCTGGCGCAGTTCCAGGCCAACGGCAACAAGCCGATCTATCCCGCGACGACGTCCTATCCGCCGACCAAGGTGCAACTGCAGCGGGCGCAGAAGTGGAAGAACGCGCCCACGCAGGCGCTGGCGTTCTTCAAGCAGGCCGGACGCTCGTTGGCGCTCAACCCGCTGCCATCGCGCACCACGGGTCTGGGTAACACGCCGCTCGCGGCACTGCCCGCGTGGGTCGTCCCGCAGGCCAACGCGAAGAAACTGTTCCAGAATCCGGCGTTCGGTCAGACGCGTGCGCTGCGTCTGTTCCGTCCGCTGGGGTTGCGAGCGCGGGGGTATCTGGTGCCCCGCAACTGGGGCTCGGCGCAGCTCGATGCACTGCAGGCCGGCTACGAGGATGGGCAGGCCAAGATCGCCGCGATGCAGTCGGCACTCGGCACATCGCAGGCAACCAACTTCTGGTCGTACCTCAACAACAACATCGGCACCTATCCCAACAGCGTCGAGGGATACCTGTATCGCGCGATCGTCGTTGTGGCCGGTGGCTCCGCCAACGTGCCGCTCGACGCCATTTACACGCAGGCCAACAATCTCGATGGCACGAGTACGACGCAGCTGATGGGAGACAACACGTACAAGATGACGTTTACGCCGCCGCCGGCGACCACCACGACGTTGCCTCTCAACGGCACGTTCCCCCCGACGGTCAATAACTCGGCGGGCAACGCTCGTGGCTTCTGGTCGATCCATGTCTACCAGACGGATCCGACCCAGTCGGCTGCGCCGTTCATCACGCAGGCAAGCGCGCAGAATCTCGCGTACTCGCAGGCCAATCTCACGGTGAAGTCGGTGGATGCCGGAAGCGACACCATCACGGTCGGCATGCCGACCTGGGGTGGAGCGCCGGAGGCCAGCCAGCCGGTGTTCTTCGGCACGGGTGCGCAGAGCTATGGGCTCCAGTCCAACCTCACCTACTACGTCGCCTCCACGCCGACCGTGAAGGGCAAGGGCAAGCGGACCACGTATACGTTCACGGTCAGCAAGACGTGGCTGCAAGACGTATCGCCGGTGACTTCGAGCGGCGGCGGCGTCCCCGAGCAGGGGCCCTCGGGCACACCGGGCACGATCGCCGACCTCACGGCGGCCAGTGGAACGCTCAACTGGGGGCCGGTGCAACCGGTGTCGCAGCTGGGCTCCCAGCAGGTGACTTCGGGACAGCTGGCAGCAAATGCTGACGGCTCGTACACGCTCTGGTTTGGTCCGACATTGCCGACGGGTGCAGCCGCGACCAACTGGATTCCCACCCCCTCGCTGGCCTCGTTGCAGCAGATCTACGGTACGAACGCCGGGATTACGGCACCGCAGATCCGCCCGATGCTTCGCATCTACTACCCGACGCCGGGCAGCAACACGGAGGCCAGTATCCTCCCGCCGCCCAATGGCTCGATGGGTGCCACGTGGGTGGTCCCGCAGATTCAGAAGGTCAACTAGCCGTAGCGTTCGACGCGGCGCTCTGAGCCACCGGTGACGGCGGCTCAGAGCGCCGCTTTGGCTTCTACGACAGGTCGATCTAGAGTACGTCGGCGAAGCGGCGGATGCGCCGCGCGGCCTCGACCAGCGTGTCGTCGTCCATGCCGAGCGAGATGCGCACGTGCCCAGCACCGGACGGGCCGAACGTGTGCGTGGGCAGCACGGCAACCTTCTCTTCGTCGAGCAAGCGCATCGCGAACGTTTCGGCGTCGAGACCGGTCGGGCGGATATCGATCATCACGAACATGCCGGCCTCGGGGCGACGCGGCGAGATCGTGGCAGCGCCCTGGAGCTCGGCCATGATCAGGTCGAGGCGACGCAGGTACTTGGCACGCTCGGCGCGGGGGAAGGCGCCATCATCAGACAGCGCGACGGCGCCGGCGTCTTGGATGAACTGTACGCAGCCAAACAGCATCGCCTCGAGCAGCACGGCGGCACGGGCACCGACGGCCGCGGGGCCGACGGCCCAGCCGTGGCGAAAGCCCGTCATGGCGTACGACTTTGAGAGTGTGCCGAGCGCAATCGTGCGATCCTCGTAGCCCTCGAGCGCCAGGATGCTGGTGAACTCGCCGGTGTAGATGAACTCGTTGTAGACCTCGTCGGCCACGAGCCACATGTCGTGCTCGCGGCAGAGCTCGGCGATCGCCGTTAGCTCGTCGCGCGTGAGCACCGCACCGGTCGGGTTGTGCGGGTTGGTGATCACCATCGCGCGCGTGCGTGGGGTGATTGCGGCGCGCAGCTCGTCGATCGAGGGGTGGAACCCGTGCTCCGGCTTGAGGGCGATGTGGCCGACCTCGACGCCCGTGGCACCGAGCACCTGGGTGTACGGCGCGTAGAACGGCTCGGGCACGATCAGCCCGTCGCCGGGGCCGACGATCGTCATCAGCATCCCGAACAGCGCGGTCTGGGCGCCGGGGAAGAAGTTGACCATGTCGGGCTCGATCGTGCGGCCCGCCTGCTTCGACGTGTAGCGACAGATCGCCTCGATCACGTTGTCTTCGCCGCGCGCATTGGAGTAGCGCGTGCGACCGCGCGCGATCGACGCCTCGATCTCGGCCAGCACGGCGGGCGGCGGCGGCGAGTCGGGCTCGCCGATCGACAGAACGATCACGTCCTCACCGGCCGCCTTGCGGTTGACGGCGATCGAGTGGACCTTCCACGCCGGATCTGGCTCGTCGGATAGGCGGAGTGAAAGGGCGGAGTAGTGGGGGAACTCGCTCACGGGTGGCACGCTAGTCGGACGGGCTACAGGCCTTTCTTAGCCTTATCCAAACGCCTGCGGAGATTGGGGTCGAGTTCGACCTTGCGCAGGCGGACGGCGTCGGGGGTGACCTCGACGCACTCGTCTTCGGCGATGAACTCGAGGGCCTGCTCGAGCGAGAGGTGGCGCGGCGGCGTGAGGCGCACGAGCTCCTCGGCGGAGGCGGCGCGCATGTTCGTCAGCTTCTTCTCGCGCGTCGGGTTGATCTCCATGTCGTCGCTGCGCGCGTTGAGGCCGATGATCATGCCGTTGTAGACGTCGATGCCCGGCTCGATGAACATCTCGCCGCGCTCCTGGAGCGTCATCAGCGCGTGCTCCGTCGCCACACCCTGACGGTCGGCAATCAGCGAGCCGTTCTGGCGCGAGCGGATCTCGCCGTGCCACGGCTCGAAGCCCTCGAGGACGTGATGGAGCTGGCCGGTGCCACGGGTCTCGGTCAGGAACTCGGTACGGAAGCCGATCAGGCCACGTGCCGGGACGATCTCTTCGATGCGGACCCAGCCGGCACCGTGGTTGACCATCTGCTCCATGCGGCCCTTGCGGATGCCGAGCATCTGGATGACGACGCCGGAGTAGTCCTCGGGCACGTCGATGGCGAGGCGCTCCATCGGCTCGTGGCGCTTGCCGTCGATCATGCGCGTGACGACCTGCGGCTTGCCGACGGTCAGCTCGAAGCCCTCGCGGCGCATGGTCTCGACGAGCACGGCCAGCTGCAGCTCGCCGCGGCCCTGCACCTCCCAGGCGTCCGGGCGATCGGTGGGCGTGACGCGCAGCGACACGTTGCCGACGAGCTCCTGCTCGAGGCGCTGCTTGACCATCGTGGCGGTCAGCTTCTTACCGCTCTTGCCGACGAGCGGCGACGTGTTGATGCCGATCGTCATCGAGAGGCTCGGCTCATCAACGGCGATCACGGGCAGGGGGCGGGCGTCTTCGACGGCGGCGATGGTCTCGCCGATCGTGACCTCGGGAATGCCGGCGATAGCGACGATGTCACCGGGGCCGGCCTCGTCGGCGGGCAGGCGCTCGAGCTCTTCGGTGATGTAGAGCTCCGTCAGCTTGACGTTCTCGATCGTGCCATCGGCGCGGCACCAGGCAACGGTCTCGCCCTTGCGCATCGTGCCGTGATGGATGCGGCAGAGCGCGAGACGACCCATGTACGGCGACGCGTCGAGGTTGGTGACGAGTGCCTGGAGGGGATGCGCGGGGTCGTGCTCCGGCGCAGGCACGTGCTTCAGAATCGTGTCGAACAGCGGCTCGAGGTTCTCGTGCAGCTGGTCGGGCCCATCGTTCGAGGCATGGCCGGCACGGGCGTTCGTATAGACGATCGGGAAGTCGATCTGCTCTTCGGTGGCGTCGAGGTCGAGGAACAGCGCGTAGGTCTCGTCGAGCACCTCGGCAATGCGGGCGTCGGGGCGATCGACCTTGTTGATCACGAGGATCACCGGCAGGTGCGCCTCGAGCGCCTTGCGCAGCACGAAGCGCGTCTGCGGGAGTGGGCCCTCGCTGGAATCGACAAGCAGGACGACGGCGTCGACCATGGTCAGGCCGCGCTCGACCTCGCCGCCGAAGTCGGCATGGCCCGGCGTATCGATGATGTTGATCTTCGTGTCGCCGTACCGCACCGCCGTGTTTTTGGCGAGGATGGTGATGCCCTTCTCGCGCTCAAGATCGTTGGAGTCCATCACGCGCTCGCCAACGTCCTGGTTGGCACGGAAGGCACCCGACTGCCACAGCATGGCGTCGACGAGCGTCGTCTTGCCGTGATCGACGTGCGCGACGATCGCGATGTTCCGGATCGAGTCGCGGCGTTCCACTGGTGACGCAGTCTACGTTGGCTCGGGGTTCGACAACGCCGGTCCTTCACCGTCGTTGGTCGGGCAACGTGCGATGAGGAGCATCACAACGGTTTTCAACCGATTCTGGTGATCGCGGCGCGGGCGGCATCGTGCGGCTGATCTCATAAGCATTCCGAATACTGCCGTGGGAGACGCATTCGATTCCACGATGTGGATCAACATAATCAAAACGCATACTCCGACGCTTGCGCATAGCGAATTCGTATAGTAAGTTCCCCCTCGCGATCACCGGATCCCCGGTCGAATCGCATCACGAGAGGCGGAGGGAACCGGCCCTGCGAAGCCTCGGCAACCCGGATCGCGCAGGCGATCACAGGTGCCAAATCCGGCGGATCCCCCGATCCGGCAGATGCACCACGACCAGCACGAAGGAGCAACCCGATATGTCCGATGACACCGCAACCGACACCGACCTCGACGCCGAGGCCGGCGACGAGAAAGACCTCCGCCCTGCGATCGAGCGGATCAAGGAGCAGCAGGACGGCCTCGACGTCCTTGGCGATCTGCTCGGCGCGGCACGCGACGGCGGCTATGCCTCGCTGACGCCTGACCAAGTGCAGCTCGCTAAGTGGTGGGGCATCTACCCGCAGCGCCCTGAGGGCTCCGGGTACTTGATGCTCCGCGTCCGCGTTCCCAACGGCGCCGTTACCAGCGAGCAACTGCGCGCGATCGCGCAACTCTCGATCAAGTACGGCCGCTCTCTGGCAGATGTCACGACGCGTCAGTGCCTCCAGCTGCACTGGCTCACCGTCGAGGACCTGCCCGACATCTTCGAGACCCTCGATCGCGTTGGTCTCACGAGTGCCCAGGCCTGCGGCGATGTCTGGCGCAACGTGGTCGGCTGCCCGTTGGCCGGCGTGACGGGCGATGAGCTGTTCGACTCGACGCCTGTGGTCAACGCCCTCAACGCCAACTTCACCGGCAATCGGCGCTTCTCGAACCTGCCGCGCAAGTTCAAGGTGTCGGTCTGCTCGTGCACGCACCACTGCGCCCAGCATGAGATCAACGACATCGGTCTGGTCGGTGTGATCCATCCGGAACTCGGCCCCGGGTACGACGTCTTTGTCGGCGGTGGTCTCGGCTCCGCAGCGCGTATCGGCCGCCGCCTCGACGTGTTCGTTACGCCGGAGCAGGCGATCGAGGTTGCCGAGGAGATCACGGCGATTTACCGCGACAACGGCAACCGTGTGAAGCGCACCCGCGCCCGCATCAAGTTCCTCGTCGACGAGTGGGGTCCCGAGCGCTACCGCGAGGTGCTCGAGCAGCGCCTCGGCCGCGAGCTTCCGCGCAGCATTGAGCCGGTCGGTGCCGTCTCGCCGCATCGCGACCACATCGGCGTCAACCCGCAGTCCGAAGCTGGCGTTTACGCCCTTGGCGGTGCGACCCTGCGTGGTCGAACGACGGGCGGCGACCTCCTCGAGCTCGCGACCATTGCCGAGCGCCACGGCCGCGGACGTATCCGCTTTACCAACCGCCAGAACGTGATCGTGCTCGACGTGCCGCATGAGCGTCTGGAGGTCGCCATGGGCGAGCTGGCCGACGTGGGCTTCCCCATCGAGGCGAGTTCGTTCCGTCGTCAGACGATCTCGTGCACGGGGATCGAGTTTTGCCGCCTCTCGCTGTCGGAGACGAAGGAGATCGCCGCCGGGATCATCGACCATCTCGAGGAGAGCCTCGGCGATCTCGAGCCGCCCGTGCGCATCAATGTCAACGGCTGCCCGAACGCTTGCGCCCAGTACCAGGTTGCCGACATCGGTCTGCAGGGTGCGCTCGCGAAGAAGAACGGCGAGAAGGTGATGGGCTTCCAGCTGCACCTGGGTGGTCGTCTCGGCGAGAACCCGCGCTTCGGTAAGCGCACCGCCAAGCCGATCCCGTCGGAGGATGCGCGCTTCGTGTTGGAGCGCCTCGTCGGCGCCTTCAAGGACGAGCGCGGAGCCGATGAGACATTTGGTTCCTGGCTCGACCGACAGGAGCCGCGGCGTCTGCAGGGGCTGATCGGCAGCGAGGTTGTGGCGATGGAGGGCATCGGTCGACCGACCGCGTCGCTCGAGCCCGACCCCCGCGCAATCGTGCCGGTGCCGTGGCTTGCCGCACGGCTCGAGGATCCGAGCGTCGAGATTGTCGAGGTCTCCGACGACGGAGAGCTCTACGGCTCGGGGCACATTCCCGGCGCGATTGAGCTTGACCTCCATCGAGAGCTGATCGATCCGGATGCCCGCCCGCTGCCCGTCGACCAGACTCGGGCCCTGCTCGGCCGCCTCGGCATCGCCGAGAACGCCACGATCGTGGTCTACGGCGATCAGGACAACGAGCTCGCGGCCTATGCGGTTCGCCTGCTGCTCGAAGCTGGACATGCTGACGTCCGCCTGCTGGACGGCGGCCGCCGAGCCTGGATCGGTGCCAACCAGGAGCTCACCCGCGAGGTCGAAGAGCGTGCCCCGCATGACTATCCCGCGGCGGCGATTCCGAATGCTCCCGCATCGGCATCAGCCGATGAGGTGCTGGCGTTGCTCGCGATTGACAAGTCGACGATTGTCGTCGACCTGCGCGACGAAGATGCCTTCCTCGGTGCCGATGGCGAGCGGGCGGGGCACATCCCCGGTGCAGTCAATATCCCGCTGGCATCGTTGGTGCGCGAGGACGGCACCCTCCTCCCGCGGGTCGAACTGCTCGGCCGCTTCGAAGAGGCCGGTGTCCGGCCGCAGCGCGAGGTTGTGCTGTATTCCGACGATGCGATCACCGCTGGACTCGCCTGGGTCGTGGTGTCGCGCGTGATTGGCGTCACGGGTGTCCGCGTGTTGGACGCGGGCTTCGACGCCTGGAGCGAGCGTGTGGATCTTGCCGTCGCGAGCGACGCGCTCTACGAGTCGCTCAAGGCGACGCCCGTCGAAGGCGATTGAGTCTGCGGGCTGCCGCGTCGTTGGGCGCGGCAGCCCCCGCTCACCGTTTCGTTACCAACCGCATCCGGGAAGTGCGGCACGATGGAGCGGTGCGTCGCCTCCTGCTGCTTGTCGGCATCCTGCTCTTCGCCCTGCCTGCCGCGGCGCAGGCCGGATCGCGGGCGGTCGAGGATCCGTCGGCCCAGCCGGATGTCGAGCCGGTCACGATTCGCCGCGAAGTCGGCTCGGCGGTGCTCCTGCGCTCGTGGTACACCTCGTGGAACGGGCGGGTGCGTACCCTGTTGATCGCCTACCCACGGTCCGCTCCGGCAACTGGTGCACCACTGCTGGTCACAAACCATCCCGCGGGGATGAGCATGATCTGTACCGATGAAGTCGCGCTTGCGGCAGTCCGCGCAGGGTATGCCCTTGCCTGTCTGTCGGGCCAGGGTGTCGTGACGCGTGCGTTCTCGTACGGCTCGGCTGGCCAGATCGCGGACCTGGCGCGCGCACCCCAGCTGGTGGAGTCGCGCATCCCGGACATTCGGCTCGATCCAACGCGGCAGTACCTCGCGGGGTCGTCGATGGGCGGTACCGAGGCACTGCTGGTCGCACTGCGATACCCGACGGCGTACGACGGCGTGGCGTCGCTCGACCCGGTCACCGACCTTGCGCGACGCTATCGCTCACTCCCGCTCAATCGCCGGCCGTTGCTCGAGGCCGAGTGCGGTGGCACGCCGGCGATGCGCCCGGAGTGTTACGCGGTGCGCAGTCCCATCGAGGTCCTGCCCCACGCGCAGGGCCTACCAAGTCACCTGCTCGTCTGGTACTCCGATCGCGATCCCGTCTCCGGCGAGCCCTTCCAGGTGCCGGCCTTCGTTGCTGCCCTCGAGGCGCGCGGTCTCCCGGGGAAGGTCGACGTGCGTGTGGGAGATTGGGGGCACGGCGCGCTGTGGGACCGCACGGGCTACCGCCGCGCCTGGCTGAAGGCGCTCGGGTTGCCGGCCGCGCGCGCTCGCTGATGCCTGCGTCCGCTTGCGGACCCTTGACGCGGGCGAGGAGTGCACCGACGCTTCGAGCAGTCCCTGAGGAGGAGCGCGACGATGTGCGGTGATCTGAAGCTGGTGTTCGAGTCGATGCAGACCGTCGAGGGACGGCAGGTGTCGAAGAGTCCATGGGGTAAGGAAGATCAGATTGGTCGCCTCAACTGGATGAACCCGGCCGGTCAGGCCGAGCTGCTGGCGCGCCTCGATGGGTCGAAGGTCTTCGATCTCTCCGTCGATTACTTCAAGGGCATGCCGTCGTGGATCGCGGCGGGGGATCCGGTCTACGACATCTGGATGACGCACACGCCCGACGGCGCGGTGATCGATGGCCTGGCCGGCGTCGATCCGAAGCTGCTCGAGACCTACTCGTATGCGGGCGATGCGATCCAGATGTACACGCACTGCGGTACGCACCTCGACACGCTCAACCACTTTGGCTACGACGGCATGTTCTGGAACGGCTGGAACCAGAAGGACAACCTCGGTAGCCGCCACTGGCTCGTCGGCGGCGCCGAGCACTACCCGCCGATCATTGGCCGCTGCGTCGTCATCGACGTCGCCGGCATGCACGGCGTCGACTGCCTCGATCCCGTGCACGAAATTACTGCGCAGGAGCTGCAGGACACGCTCAAGCACCAGGGCTCGACGATCGAGAAGGGCGACATCGTCCTGATCCGCACCGGTCGCATGACGGTCTGGCCGGACGTGCAGGCGTACATTACGGACCAGCCTGGCATCGGCATGGGTGCAGCGCGTTGGCTGTGCGAGGAGGCCGGCGCGATGCTGCTCGGCGCCGACAGCCTGAGCCTCGAGGTCGTGCCGAATCCGGATCCCGACACCTTCCTGCCGGTGCACTCGTACCTGTTCGCGACGGCCGGCTGCCCGCTGATGGAAGTGATTGACCTCGAAGAAGTCTGTCGCGAAAAGGTCTACGAGTTCGCCTTCATGGGCTTCCCGCTCAAACTGACGGGCGCAACGGGTACGCCGATCCGCCCGGTGGCGATTCCGCTGCGCAGCTGATGCCTACGCCCGCGCGTCGCGATGGGCGCGCCAGGCCAGCCACAGGGCGATCCCGAAGCCGGGCCACCAGATCAGGTCGTTGGTGACGATGATCAGGCCGGCCTCGATTGGCACGCGATCCTGGAGCACTGCAGCGAGAAAGCCGATCGGCCCGAAGATCTTGCCGAGCAGGCCGACGAGGACGATCGGCCAGTGGCGGATCGGGTCGCGGGCCGCGATCGCGTACCCGATGCCGTAGACGCCGACGATCATGCCGACGCACTGCCAGATCTCCGGGTAGTTCGGCTGGTCGAGGCCGGCCAGCTCGAAGGCACTGCTTGGGAACAGCACGACCCAGGCGCCGAAGAGGATGTTGTAGACCGCGGCGACGGCGAGCGTCACCTTGGCGACAGCCAGAGCGGGCGAACGGGTCGGGGCGATGGTGGCCATGTCTTGCTCTTCGTGTTCGGCGCGCACGCAGACGATATACCGGTACCGGTATAATTACTGCATGACACCAGATGCGTTGATTCGCGATGCGCGGCTGGCCGCGGGGCTTTCCCAGGCTGAGCTCGCACATCGCGCCGGCACCTCGCAGCCGGCGATTGCGCGGTACGAGGCCGGCACGAGCTCTCCGTCGATCGTCACGCTCGATCGCGTCCTGCGCGCCGCGGGTCGGCGCCTCGTACTTGGGAGTGAGCCGGCGGCGGCGCCCGCCGATGCGTCGCTGCCGCGCATGCGTGCGCTTCAGGCGCAGCGTCGTGCGATCCGCGCGCTCGTTCGTGCGCACGGGGGACGCAATCCGCGCGTCTTCGGGTCCGCCGCGCGCGGTGACGATCGGCCCGAAAGTGATATCGATTTCGTCGTGGACTTCGACTTTGACGATCGCGGGATCTTTCCGCTGTTCGACTTGCGCGATGCGCTCTCGGAGCTCCTCGGTGAGCGCGTCGATGTCGTGGCGTCGTCGTTCCTGAAGCCCGAGGTGGCCGAAGGCGTCGAGCGGGACGGAATTCGCATCTGAGCCCGCGTGATCCACGCCTGCGTCTCGCCGACATCGTCACGGCGATCGACGAGATCGCAGATCCACCTCGATGATCCCCATGCCGACGTGGCTTTGCGGTACCACTTGATCGTGATCGGTGAAGCCGTGACCGGAATCGGCGAGGACATCCGCGGTGGGCATCCTGAGGTCCCGTGGGCTCGGATCGTAGGACTGCGTAACGAGCTCGTCCACGCATACCATCGAGTCGATGATGAGGCGCTTCAGGTCCTCGTACTTCCGGGATTGGCCGCGCTTCGTCGCGTCTGTGCGGAACTGCTAGCCGAGCTTTAGGTCTGTGCCAGCAGCGCGTCGGGCTCCTCGGCCGTCAGCGAGCGGGCAATCGCCCGGCACGCGTACTCGGCGTCGGAATGCAGGTCGTTGCTGTCCGGCGTGTCCCAGGAGGACTGCTTGACCACGACGACGTTGCGCGGCCGGTCGACGTAGATCATCTGCCCGTGGATGCCGACTGCCATCACGCAGTCCGGGTCGACGCGCGGCTGGTACCAGCACGAGCGGTAGCAGCCGCCGGGCAGCCAGTCCGCGTAGTCGCCGATTGCCCAGTGGGAGGGATCGCCGCCGGTCGTGAGGTCGTCGATGAAATCCTCGGGCACGATGCCGGCGCCACCCTCGGCGACGATCATGCCGAGGCGCGCGATGTCGCGGGCGGTACCGCTCAGTCCGCCCGCGGCGCGCGGTACGCCGAAGCGGTCGAGGGTCATGTCGCCGTCGGCCTCGGCGCCCATCGGCACCCACAGGTACTGCGAGACGGCGAGTGCGTAGGGCAGGCCGCTGGCCGCCTCGCACACCCAGCCGAGCATGTCGGTCGTGGGCGACATGTAGCGGAAGCGCTGGCCGTGCTCGCCCTCCTTCTGCCGCGAGGCGAGGAACTCGTGCAGACCCATGTGGTCGGGCGGTGCCGGATACCAGCCCGCGGAGTTGCGGTAGAGCACGATGTCCGGACCGGGCGAGTAGTCCTCGACGAATGAGTACGACGCCTCCATGTCGAGCAGGTGGCGGACGGTTGCATCGCCGAATCCGCCACCGGCGACGTCGGGGACGTACTGCACGATCGGTGCGTCGGGATCGATCTTGCCGGCACCCACGAGCGCACCGCACAAGAGCGCGGTGATCGACTTCGTCACGCTGAACATCAGGTGCTGCTCGTCGTCGCGCACGCCTGGCGCCAGCCACTCGAGCGCCACCTTGCCGTCCTTCACGGCGACGAGCGCATCGGTCTGCGTGTTGGCGAGGTACTCGCCGAGCACGCGCTCGCCGGCCTTGCTCTCGAAGCGCAGGTCGAGCACGTTCCCGGCGGGCTCGAACGGGAGCTGGCGGGGGTGATGTCCATGGCGGATGCGAGCGGTGGGGATGAGCTCGCGCACGTGGCGGAACGACCAGAAGGGGTGCGGCGGTTGCATCCAGTTATCGAGCGTGGGGCGGTCCATGGCCGGAGTATGGTCGCTTGGCGCGTGAGGCGCGACCCTATCCTGCAGACGTGGCCGATGTCACCTCGCTTCTGCCCGACTTCGCCAAGGACACGCCCGTCTGGCTGAGTCTCGTTGCTACGGCCGTCGGTGCCCTCGAGGGCGCGCTGCTGGCGCGCCAACACCAGAAGAAGCTGGACATCGCGGGCGTGGCCATCCTCGCGATTTCGCTCGGCTTCGGCGGCGGTCTGATCCGCGACGTGCTGATTGGCAACACTCCGCCCGAGGTGCTGCGGCATTGGGAGTACATCGCCGTCGTCGGCCTGGCCGTCGTGGTGATTCTGGTGCTCGGCCGGCAGATCGCCCGCTTCGCCTACGCGCTGTTTCTCCTCGACGCACTGACGATGGGCCTGTTTGCCGCCGTCGGCGCGCAGTACGCCGTCACGTTCCACCTACCGGCGATCACGGCGGTCTTCGTCGGCTCGTTCGCCGCCGTCGGCGGTGGGTTGGCGGCCGCCCTTTTGCTCGGCGAGGTGCCACGGATCATGCGCCCCGGGCCGCCGTACGCGATCGCGGCCGTCGCTGGGGCCGTCACGTACGTCCTGCTCGACGGGGTCAACGGCGGGGTCGCGTCAACCGCCTGCATCGCCGTCGTCTTTATCGTCCGCATCGTGGCGGAGCGCGCAGGGCTGCGCACGACCGCGATCAGGCCACTCGACTGACGTTTATCTCGCCGTTGTGCCGCGGATGCTGCCGGCGCCGATCAGATACACGCGCTGCTCGTCGGCGACCAGGGGCGAGTACTTCCCCTCCCTGTCGCTCCACACGATCTGGTGCGTCTCGATGTCCATGGCGTGAATGCCGTCAGGGCCGGCCTTCGCGCCACGCACGCCATTCTGGCCGCAGCCCGAACACGTCGAGAAGTAGAGGAGTCCGTCCATCAATACCGGTGCTCCGTGGACTGCGCCTGGCGCCGGTGCGGTCCACAGGCGATCGCCCGTCGCCGCGTCGAAGGCGATGATGTTGCCGTCGTACGTCCCGATGTAGATCACCTGACCGGCGGCAACAGCACCGGTGTAGACGTACGACCCGGCCTGCTTGGCCCAGATCAGCTTGCCGCTCTGCGCGCCGTAGGCGTACATCCAACCATCGGTGTTGCCGATGAAGATGCGCCCGTAGGCAACGGTCGGTGTCGCGTAGAAGTACTCGCGGCCGCTGCCGAGAACGCTATTGCTCTGGGCCTTCCACTGAATCGCACCGGTCGCGGCATCGAGTTTGTACAGGCTGCCGCCGTTGGTGCCGATCACGATCCCGGGTGAGCCGCCACCGTCGGCGTCGACCCAACTCGCGGAAGACACGATCTGCGCGTCGGTCTCTGTGGCCCACTTGACCGCACCCGTGGCCGCGTCAAGCGCGTAGACCTTCTTGTCCCAGGCGCCGACGTAGACGGTGCCGTCTTGAACGAGAGGCGATGACTCCACGGGCGGAAGCTCGGCCACCCACTTGCGCTCACCGGTCTTGGCATCCCAGGCGAAGACGTACCCACCGCTGCCGAATTCGCCCTTGGGACACGGGTACTCAGCGAGAAACGATGCGTAGACGACGCCATCAGCGACGGCGGGAGTTGCGGCCGAGCAGTGGCGAATGTTCTTGCGCCACGCGGGGAAGCCTGTCGCCGTGTCGATCGCGAAGAACTTGCCGCGGATCTGGCCGACGTACAGCATGCCGTCGGCAACTGCGGGCGGAAACTCGAGCAACCCGCCGGCACCGAAGCGCCAGTCCGTCGTAAACGGCGGCCGATGGCGCAGGTTCGGATTCCAGCGAGTGCGCGCGTTGTCGAAGCCGTAGGTCGGCCAGTTCTGCGCAGCCGTGGGCTCGATGGTCGTGGTCGCGGCGGCGCTGGTGACGAACTCCTGCGTGGGGTTACCGGAGATTTCGGCCGGGTTGCGCTGGCCCCACGCCCACCAGCCGCCGGCGCCGAGCACGACAATGACAATGGCCAGCACGAGCAGGATCCAACCCCACGGCCGGCGCCTGCGTTGCCGACCACGGAGCCGTGGTTGGGGCGCTCGAGGGGGTGTGCTCACGCGTCGCATGATACGTCCGACCTTCGGCGTGGACGCGTGGGAAGCCACATCACATCTGTGAACGCCGTCCTGACGACGCTGTCAGCCCTTCGGTAGGATTGCGGTCATGCCGCATCGCCTTCTGATCATCGCGTTCGCCCTCACGCTGTTCGCCGCTGGTAGTGCGGGAACTGCCTCGGCCGCCACGGGTGATGCCTCGCCCAAGCTCAGCATCACCTTGGTGGCGCGCGTCTGCCCGACGTACGCCGACGTCTACGCGAACCGCTCCCGCAATAACCTGATGGAGAGCCTGCAGAACCTCGGTGGCGACACGCGGTACACCGCGGGACAAGAGGTTCTGCCGACCCGCGAGGATGTCGGTACGCAGGCCGCGTGCACGTCGCTCGCCGGCTGGCAGTTCAAGCTCGGTACCGGCTATCGATCCCGGGCCGACGTCGGCACGTGGGGCACGCTCTCCAAGGTGACGGGCCCCTACGCGCAGACGATCGAGACAAAGGCGAGTGTGCCGCTCCCGAATGTCATGGGCGGATCCACCGGCATGTCGATCGCGGGCGCGGTCACGGTTGAGCTCACCGATGCGCAGGCAAAGCTCGCCGCGAGCGGGTCCAAGCTCTGGGTGCAGGGTGGCGTACCTGGCGACCCGCTGCTGACCAGCACCTTCGGCTCCAAGTACGGGTTCGCCGCGCTGCGTTGTGCAGTCGACAACCTCAACGGCGACAACGTGGAGTGGGTGCAGGTTCCCACGGGCCATACCGACGTGTTCTGTTACGCGTATCTGGTCGATCAGACGCCGCAGAGCGGCACCATCACGATCGTCAAGCGCGTTCAGTCGCATGACGGCTCAACGAGCGTGCAGCAGGCTGCGAGCTTCTCCGGGTCTGTTTCGTATAACCCCGGTGGACAGTTCTCGGTCGCCGCCACCTCGTCTGCGCCGGGGTCGATCGACTTTACCCGCGATGCGGTGGCTGCCGGTGGCACGCCATGGTCGGTGGTCGAGCTTCCGCAGGGCGGCTGGCGCCTCGCCGACGTCTCTTGCGCCTCGGCAACAGGCGCGTCGAGGGTTGCGTCGCAGACCGTCAACTCCGCCACGCAGGCAGGTGCGGCGCAGATCACGCTGGCGGGCGGCGATCGCGTCACGTGTACGTTCACGAACGTGACGGTAGCCCCGCCGCCGAGCACGCTCACGCTGACAAAGACCACCGTTGGTGGCAGCGGCACATTCCCGATCACGGTCACGGGCGGCGGCGGGTTCGCACAGACGGCGAAGATCGCGACGGCCGAGGCTGGCGTCGCCGGTGCGCCGGTGAACATCTCGGTGCCGACAGCTGGCGTTGTGCATGTCGTCGAGGATGCCCCGATCTCCGGGTTGGGCACCTGGAAGCTCACCGATCTCACCTGCAATGGGCAGCGCGTTGCGATTACGGGCGGCAGCGAGTTTGATGTCTCCGTGCCCGCGGGCGCTGGTGTCGCGTGCTCGCTGACGAACGAATTCACCCCGAATGGCGCGATCACGGTGCGTAAGGAAACCATCGGGGGTAAGGGTGCCGCAGGCTTCGTGGTATCCGCCGTGGGAGACCCCACGTTTGAGCGCACGGTCAGCGCGCAGACCACGCAGGCTGGCCCGGCTGGCACGCAGGTTGCATCGGGGGATCGGCTCACGCAGATTCCGTTGGGCGCGTACGTGATCAGCGAGACCGGCGATGCCTTCGTGGGAACGGATGAGTGGCTCCTGGAGTCCGTCGTGTGCGATGACGTGCCGGTTGCCACTGCCGGTGGCAAGGCCACGATCGTCCTCACACCCGCGAATCCGCGCGTCGACTGCACATTCACGAACACGCTCATCGATCCGTCGGTGGGCCCGTTCATACCGCTCACGCCCGCTGGTACACCGATATCGCCCACGCCGTCCGGTCCCGGATCGCCCACGACGCCGATCACGGCGCTCGGTCGATCGACGCCGCTGATGGCTCCGATCACTGACGTCTCGATCCGTGTTCGTGTGCAGCCGCGCCTCACCGAAGTGGGGCACGCCGTGGCGTACAGCGCCGTGGTGCGCAACAACGGTCCGTATGCGGCGCGCGGTGTGACCGCGACGTTCGCCGCGCCGCAGGCGGCAGCACCGATGAGCATCCGTCCGTCTCAGGGCTCGTGCCGACCATCGCACGGCATGATCGTCTGCTCGCTCGGAACTCTCATGCGCGGCAGCGTGGTCACCTTCTCGGGCATGCGGACCGTCAACCGTCCTGGCGCGTTCGTTCTGAAGGGCGTGGTCAGCACGTCTACGGAGGAGACGACGATGCGTAACAACACCTCGCGGGCGAGCTTCCGCGTCATCGATCCCGAGCCTGTGACCGGCTGAGCGTCGGCGCCCCGGCGAGGCCAGGCGTACGATCAACCGGTGAGCATGTCGCCGCATGAGGAAGCTCCACCGCACGACCAGTTTGCGTGCGCGCAGCCCTGTCCGATGTGCGGCAGCACGGCACAGCCCGTGTACGTCCACGGCCATAGCCAGTGCGCGACGTGCAAGATCAACATCGACCCGTGCTGCGGCGGGGCGCCGCTCGACGGACTCGAGGCGGCTTAGTCCTCGTCGCTGAAGTCGTACGGGCGCGTCACGCGCAGATACTCGAGGACGGCCGCGGTCCGCGGGTCGTAGCCGGGGCCGACGTCGGGGACGAGCACGCGGTAGGCATTCGAGATGTCGCGGCGCACGGTGGTGTGCGCGAGGCGTAGCTCGTCGGCGATGCCGAGTGCGTCGCGTCCGGTTGCGAGCAGCGCGAGGACGTCGCGCTGGCGCGCCGTCAACTTGTCGAGCGCGGCACCGTCAACGGTCTGCCCGTCGAGCGTCGTGGGGTCCAGGATCGTCTTGCCCTCGACCGTCGCGCGAATGACCTGCACGAGCTCGGCCGGGGAGAGATCGCCGCGCTTCTGCACGTACGCCCAGCCGTGGCGTTCGGTCTCGGGCAGCGTCGTCAGGAACTTCGGCATCAGATGCTGTGAGATCAGCACGATCCCCATCTGGGGGTCGTGCTGGCGCAGGCGCAGTCCGAGTTCGGCTCCGTTGATTGAGCGCGGGCCGAGGGCGAGGTCGAGCAGTGCTGCATCGACGTTCGTCGAACGTGCGAAGTCGATCGCCCCGTCGGCGTCGGCAGCGGTGCCGACGACGTTGATGCCGTCGCGCCCGTCGATCAGGTCGGCGAAGAGCGAGCGGAGGACCGGATCGTCTTCGACGTAGAGGACAGAGATCTCGCGGGACGTTGGCACGCGAGCATTGTGCCGCAATTCATCGCGTGACGCAGGTGTTGGTCGTTAGGCTTCCGGTGTGGATAACGACATGGGCTTCTCGCGCTCGCGCCTGATCTTTGGGCCTTGGCCCATCGCGCCCGTCCCGCTGTTTCTGTTCGGCGTCATCGGATTTCTTGGCCGCGGCATCGTCGTCGCGGGAATCTCATCGACCGATCGGATGGAGATCGTCCGGTACACGGCCCTGCTGTTCGTCGAAGGCATCGTGATCATGCTTGTGGTCGTCGGGGTGATGCTCGTGATCAGTGGGTGGCGGCGCAACCCCCTGTCGGTGCCGTCGCGTGCGCGGTACCTCATGGCGTGTCTTGCCGGATCGGCGCTGGCCACGGCCGGGCTGCTCTCTCTGCGACTCGTCAACGACGATGCAGTAACGGGCAAAGGCATGTACGCGAGCCTCACGATCGCCATCGTGTGGACCGGCATCTCCGCCACGGTGCTGCTCTTCGCGATCTCCAATGGTGTCGGGTACACCCGCTTCCGTATCGGTGAGCAGACGCGTCGCCTGCTCGAGCAGGTCGATCAGCTCGGCCGCCAGCGGACGCTGATTGTCGAGGCCGACGAGCGTGTGCGCTACGAGGTCGCCACGGCGCTGCACGATGAGGTGCAGGGCGTACTGCTGCGTGCCAATCTCCGTCTTACTGCGATTGCCGAGAACGTCGATGCCACCGACGCGAGCAGTTTGCGCGACGTCGTCGCCGACCTCGAACGGCTGCGTGGCGCGGGTATTCGTTCGGTTGGACGTCGCATTGCGCCGCCGATCGAGGCGGTTGGGCTCGTGACCGCCCTGGATGATCTAGCCACCTCATACGAGGGCTCGATTGCTGTGGACATTCAGGTGGCAGAGGGTCTCGACGTGGGTGACCGCGCGCCGGCGGTGTACCGCATCGTCGAGCAGGCGCTGCTGAACGCGGCCATGCACGGGCGTGCTGCGCACGTCACCGTCGGTGTCGACCGGCAAGCGGACCGTCTGGCCATCACGGTCGACGACGACGGCGTCGGGCCGCCGACAGATCGCATGCCCGGCACGGGCACGGCGATTATCGACGCCTGGGTCGGCACCTTCGATGGCGCGTGGTCGTTGGCGCCCCTTCCCGCCGGCGGCGCGCGCCTGACGGCGTCTGTACCGGCCTGACGCGCGTGAGGTTGAGCGCCACCGACTTCGACGCGCCGGGCCTAATGTCAGCGGCTTCGCCCACGCTCTCGGATTCGCTGGCTGCGCCGATGTCTTCGTGGTCTGCACAACGACGAACTCGTGGAGCATCGTGCCGTCGTTGTGCACCGCCGTTCGCTTGCGGCCGTGCTTCCATGTGACGATGACGCGTCGCATTCGCAAGGAAACGCGCTGAACACGCACGTGATGAGGCGATCGCTGATCGTGGTTGGGCTTTTGCTCGCCTTCGTTGTCCCAACCGCCGATGCCGCATCCACGGTGCAGGCAGGTTCGCTGCTCCCGCAGTTGAAGGTGTCGGCGCCGAAGTTGACGGGCTACTCGCGCGATCTGTTTCGCCTCTGGACTGACGCCGATGGCAATGGGTGCGACGCCCGCAAGGAGGTGCTGATCAGCGAGGCGCGCGTCAAACCAACGCTGCTCGCCGGCTGCCGCCTCAGTGGCGGACGCTGGTGGTCGGCGTACGACAACCTCTACATCACCGACTCGGGCAGTCTCGACATCGATCACTTCGTACCGCTTAGCGAGGCCTGGCAGTCGGGTGCTTGGCGGTGGAGTGCGGCGACACGCGAGCGGTTCGCCAACGATCTCGACTATCCGCTCTCGCTCATCGCGGTCACGGCATCGACGAACCGGCAGAAGAGCGATCAAGACCCGGCCGAGTGGTTACCGGCCTTCAGTACCTACCGCTGCACGTACGTCGCGACATGGATCGCGGTCAAGTGGCGCTGGCGGCTGACGATCGACCCCGCGGAACAGGTGGCGCTCCGTCTTGGCATCACTGGGTGCGGTGCTGCTGCACGCGTACCGAAGCCAACGCGCGGAGCAATCACAACGGCAGCACCAGCTGCAGCCGGTAGCACCACCACGGAGCCGAACTCCACGGCGACATCGGGCAAGCTCGATCCGCGCTTTCCGTACTGCACCGATGCGCTCGCCGCCGGCCTCGGTCCCTACACCAAGGGCATCGATCCCGAGTACGCGTGGTACCGCGATGGCGACGGCGATGGCGTTGTCTGCGAGCGCTAACCCGCGGCTGTAACACTGCGCGCATGACGACTGTCGCGCGCCTGCTTCATACGCCCGTCAAGAGCCTCAAGATGGGCGAGGTTGATCAGCTCGTACTGCACGAGCGCGGGGTTGTTGACGACCGGGTCTTTTTCCTCGTCGACGATACGAACCAGTCGCTCAATCAGGCGCGGCGGCTGCCGCTCTGCCAGGCGACTGCGACCTTCGATGGCGAAATTCTCTCGATCGTCTTGCCCGATGGCTCGCTGGTCGTCGGCGACACACCAACGGGCGAGCGGTTTACGGCTGGCTTTGACATGAAGTCCACGATCGAGGCGACGCTGGTGCCTGGGCCATGGGGCGACGCGCTCTCTGAGTGGGCCGGCGAGCCCGTGCGCCTGGCGCGGGCCGCGGACGGCCGTGGCGGCTGGTCGGGCTTCGCGGCGTCGTTGATCGGCACACCGTCGATCGATGCCCTCGGTCTCGGCCCGATCGATGCGCGCCGCTTTCGCATGATGATCCAGACCGTCGGTGGCGCGCCGTTCGAGGAGGATGCGTGGATCGGTCGCGACATCCGTGTGGGCGAGGCGGTGGTGCGCGTGGTCGAGGAGTGCATCCGCTGTGCGGTTACGACCGTCGATCCCGACTCAGGCGAACGCGATGTTGACGCCCTGCGCGCGATGATCACGGCGAAGGGCGAGCCGAACCTCGGCATCTACTGCGACGTGATTGACCCCGGCACAATCCGGATCGGTGATCCGGTCCAGGTGATCTGACTTAGCGCCAGAGGCTGTTGATCGGATCCCAGAGGACCGACAACAGGAACACGCCGATCGCGATCAGCAGGATGATCGCGATGATCCGTACGGTGGTCTGGCTCATGCCTGCAGCCTACCGAGCCGGTTCCGCAACACGCGTCTCGTCGCCACCGAAGCTCGGCAGTCTCGGGACGGGAATGAGCCCTTCGGCGGCGATGACGGCCAGCGCCGCCTGCGGCAGGTCGACCGTGCGCTCGTAGGCCGCGAAGCGCGGCTCCCACGTCGGCAAGAACTTGCGGTTGAAGGCATCGAGGCGCTCGAGCTGGAACCAGCGATCGCCCTGCAGGAGTGCCTGGGCGGCGAGGCGCTCCCACCCCTGCAACTCGGGTGCGCGCAGGATCCGCCCGAAGGCGCTGAAGTTGAGGCCGATGCGCGAGATTCCTTGGTCCCGTGCCCACGCGAATGCACCGCTGAGAATTGCCTCGTTAAGGCCGTTCGGCGTGTCCTCGTGGCGCCGCATGCTCGACAGCGACAGGTCGCCGGTCGCAAGCACGGGCACGAAGTGGATGTACCCGGCCGGGATACCGTCGGGACCGAATGCAATCGCGAAAACACATTCGGCGTGCTCGACAGCCCACGGATCGTCGAGTGCCATCGAGAAGCCGCGCTCACCCTCTCCGCCGAGCCACCGCTCCGAAACCTCTTGCAGCTGGAAGAGCAGCGGTGCATCGAGCTCGCGCCGGCGCAACACCGTGACGGTATAGCCGTCACGCTCGAGACGATTGACGGACTGCCGCACCTTGCGCATCGGGCGTCCCTCGAGCGAGAACTCCTGCGGGTTCACGATCGCCTCATCACCGAGGTACGCGGTGGTCAGGCCGGCTTGTTCCCAAAGTCGACGCGCCGATCCGGGGAGCCCCATCACGGCAATGCGCCGTCCAAGTCGAATCTGTTCTTCGTGAAAGTCGCGGACGAGCTTGCTGCACGCAGCCTCTGGTCCGATTGCGGTCCCGGCGACAAGCGCGACGTTGGTGACCACGCGATAGGCGAGAAAGCAGTTCTCGTGGGCACCAATGGCGAACGTGGTGTCGCGGCGCAGTGCGAAGTACGACAGGCCGTCTGTCGCATAGCGGTTGAGAATCGAGCGCGCGACGTCACGGTCGCGAGCATGTGCCGGCGCGGGTGCCGAGACGGGCCGTAGCCAAAGAAGCACGATCAGCGCGACGGCGATGGCGGTGTACAGGCCGATGGCAGACATCGAATCGGGTGCACCGACGAGCGCATCAAGGCCCTGGTCGGCCGCTTCGCGGAGCGAGATGGGTTCGCCAGCGAGGCGCGCGACGAGCTCCGCTATGGCCACCGCCAGCAGCAGTCCGCCAGCTGCCAGTCCGAAGGCCCACGTGGCGACACGTCGGCTCGTGCCGTCGGCGCCCTCGACGGTGAAGGCGCTGCGCCGAACAAGCAGAAGCGTCATCAGGACAAGTGCTGCGATGGCCTCCTCGACGTCGAGACCCTTCGCGAGGTGAAGAACTGCCGTTGTCGCGAGGAGGATGACCGCCAGCTGCCACGCGCGATGCCGTCGCCGCACGAGCCCGAAGGCCACGACCGTTAGCAGCAGTCCTAGCTCGAAGACCAATACGTGGGCGGTTCGGGTTGCCTGGATGGGGATCACTCCGGCGAGTAGGGCGGAGCGCGCTGCCAGGCTCGGCGTCAGCGCAGACACCATCGAGACGAGCCCAAGCAGCGCCACGCCGGTCGCCAGCACCTTGATGAATGTGTCTCGCGGGCGGACGACTCGCACTCCTCAAGTATCACGGACGCGACCGCAAACAGACACACGTGTGCGCGATCTCCCCGCAGGAATCACCCGTGATGGGGGGTAAGGTGAAGATGTGGCTACCTCTCTGCGTGTCTCCCATCCTGTCCGCTTCCTCGTCGCTGCAGCGCTCGTCTTGAGCGCGCTGTGCGCGATCGTCGGCACCGCTGGTGCGGCGGTCACAGAGAACGGGCGTCTTTACTGGGTTAACAGCCAGACGGGCACCTTGTCGAGCGCGGCGATCAGCGCGCCGTCCGGTGGCATCACGACCTATGCGACGGGCGACATTCCGAACTCGGTCTTCGCGACGAGTAACGCGCTCTACTGGACCAGCGCCAGCTCGGCGCACGTCGGCATTGCCAACCTGCAGGGCGCAGTGCAGAGCTACATCGCGCCGGGCGGCACGAGCGCACCGACAGGAGTCGTGGTGGTCGGACAGTTCATCTACTGGGCCGATAACGGCTTCATCGGCCGCGCGACGATCACGGGCGCGCAGCCGCAGACGGGGTGGCAGTGGTACCAGACACCCAGCGGACAGAACACGTCCATCTGGTCGGACGGCGCCTTCATCTACTGGGGCGACAACAACTCGATTGGGCGCATCGGTCTCGATGGTTCGGGTGCCAACGCGAACTTCGTCGCGGGCGGGCAGGTCACGTCGCCGACGTCGATCACCTCTGACGGGCAGCGGATCTACTGGATCAATGCCGGCGCGTCGCAGGTCAGCAGCGCCAGCGTCGGCACCGGACTCCAGGTCACGCCGGCGTACCTTGCGCTGCCCGCACCGGGTGTGGGTCTCACCGAGACCGCCACGAACTTTTTCTGGACTGCGCAGACCGGTGGATCGATCGGTGCTGCGAATCTCACCCCTGCGATCACCGCGCCGACGTTCATCAATACGTCCAATAATCCGACTGATGTTGCCGCCTCGCGCTGGGCGCTGACAGTCGCGAAGGCCGGTACGGGCGCATCGACGAGTTCGGTCACCGCATCGGCGACGGCTGCCACGCAGAACGGGCTGAGCTGCGGTCAGATCTGCACAAATGACTTTCCCGATATGGCCACGGTCACTTTGACCCAGACGCCGGCCCCGGGCTTCGTCTTCGCCGGTTGGGGTGGTGCCTGCTCCGGTACGACCAAGACCTGCACGGTCACGATGAACCAGTCACAGAACGTGCAGGCGACGTTCAACCCGGCCATCACGACCTTCGTGCTCACACTGACGAAGAAGGGCACGGGCGCGGGCAGCATCGTCTCCTCGCCTGTCGGCCTCAATTGTGGCGCCGTCTGCGCGGCGCCGTTCACCAAGAACTCGAAGGTCACGCTAACCGCTGTCGAGGGACCGCTCGCAGACTTCGCCGGCTGGAGCGGTGCCTGCTCGGGCTTCAAGGCGCAGAGTGTCTGCACCGTCACGATGTCGGAGGCCCGCGCGGCCAGCGCGACCTTCAATCCCGCGCCGATTCTGACGATGACGAAGTTCGGCATCACGAACGCAACGTTCCGGGTTGGCAGTCACACGACGGCTGTGCGCGCGTATACCCCGATTGGGACGACGATCAAGTACACGTTGTCGGAGAACGCCAACGTGACGGTCGCCTTCCAGAAGGTCGGCTACGCGAAAAAGCAGTACCTCTACCGCTCGTCGGGTGCCAAGGGTGGCAAGCCGGGTGCCAACGCGATCTCGTTCACCGGTCGCGTCGGTCGCACGCCACTGACGCCGGGCCGTTGGAAGGTCATCGTGACGGCCTCCGATAGCACGACGACAACGAAGGCGCAGGTTAGGTACTTCACGATCAAGAAGTAGTGCGCAGGGGCGCGCGTGACGCGCAGGCGTCGCCCGCGTTCCGCGTCACCTACTCGTGACGGCGGTTGGCGGCACGAGGGGCTCGCTGGTTGTGCTGTGCGAGCCAAAGAGCGATTCCAGGAAGCTGTAGAACCACTCGGCCTGCGCGGCGTCGTGCTCGCGCATCAATGCGTCTTGTTCCAGGCGGGTCTGTGCGCCGGGCTTGCCGTACGCCGCCCACGGCGCGGCCTGCCAGCGGCGGAATCCCTCGATCGTGACCTCGGGGTGAAACTGCACGCCGTAGGTGTTCATGCCGTGACGGTAGGCCTGGTTCGGGTAGAGCTCGCTCGACGCGAGCAGCGTCGCACCCGCCGGTAGCGCGAAGGTATGAAAGTGTGCCTGCGTGGCGTGGAGCGGCGTCGTCATGAAGCCTTCGGCGATGCCCTCGGCTGTTGGCGTCAGCTCGTAGTACCCGAACTCATGCAATCCCGATGGGGGTGGCCCGACTTCGGCGCCGAGCACATAAGCGATCGACTGCGCGCCCTGGCAGATCCCGAGCAGCGGCAGGTCGTGTTCGATGCACTGGCTGATCCACCGGTGCTCCTCGCGCAGGAACGGGTGCTGCTCTTCGTCGAAGACGCTGAACGGGCCGCCATGCACGACGCTACCGACCCAGGTGTCATCCAGTTGGGGCACGGGGTCACCGTTGCAGGGCCGGATCGTGACCGGCTCGAAGCCGCGCAGATGCAGATACGTGTTGACCCGGTCGTCAGGCGGGTCGTTGCCGTGGCGAATGATCAGGATGCGATTGCTCATGCGGAGAGCATCCTCCCAGAACGGGTGAGCCGCCTCAAATCGCTGGACTCGGTGATCGCGCGACACAGATCACGCAGATCTGGCGAGCATTGTTCGCCGTGCACTCAGGTTGTGTGCGCAATTGGCGGTAACGCGGCACATTCCGGCCGCACCGTACGCGTCGCGGTTGGACGTTCGGTAGTGATGGTGAGGGCGTGGACATCGTCCTCACCCATCGCGTGCGCTGCAAACTCGAGCTCGCCTTCATCTCCGAAGAGCAGTTCGCCGCCTGCATCGCGGATGCCGATGCTGTCGAGTCGACGCGATTATCGGGGTCGCCGCCTACAGGACTGCGCTTCCAGCGCGACTTCCTCCAGGGCGCGCTCGTCGTAATCGTGAGGCAGGCCGGTGAGCAGATCATCGTGATCACTGCGTGGTGGAACGAGGGCGATCGCCGAGGGAAGCCCGTGCGAAGGAGACGTCGATGACGATTTACAATGCAGCCATGGCATTCTCGGTCGAGTACGAGGCAGAAGGCGGCCTCCACATCATTCACCTGACAGAGGGGCGGATCTCGCACGGCATCGATTTCCGCGATCGGGAGGGTGTGTCGTGCGGTGTCGTGCTCGTTGATGCGGACGGCTCTGCGATCGATGTCGAAATCTTCAGCTTGCCACACTTCGACCTCGACGCCTGCGCTGCGGAGTACCGCTTTAGCGATCGTGCTGGTGCGATCGGCATGGCACTCGCCACCGCTGCGGCCTGACCCCGCGTGGGACGCTAGTCCGTCTTCAGGCAGGCGCTATGCGCATCCCGTGACGCTTCGCCGGTAATGCGAACGTTGGCGTGCGCAGGCGATGCCGCATTGGTGCATTGCCGAAGCGTTGCGCGTGCCGCGCGGTCACCCGGGTTTGTGATCGTCGGGGTGTGGAAATCCGACTCACGCATCACGCCCGAGAGCGGATGGCGGAATACGACATTGCCTTCGACATGGTGCGCCAGTGCTGCCTCGATCCAGACCGCGTGTATTCGAAGCGCCTCACCGGCCGCGATCGCTTCGGATTGGCATTCGCGCGAGAGTTCGCGCGCGGCACGGTCGAGACGATCGGTCTGCAGCGGGGCTGCATCGTGGTGGTGATAACCGCGTATTGGCTCGTGCCTGACAGGGCTCCACCCCCACGACGAAAGAGGCAGTGATGAAGACCTACAATCCGCCCATGAGCTTCGAGGTGACGCATGAGGATGAAGGGGGGATTTACATGATCTATCTCTCCCGCGACCCCTCAATCGGTGGGCGCATGTTCGGTGAGGGTGCTGTCGTGCACGTCGACGCAGGGGGCACAGCCATGGCGATCGAAATTCTCAGCTTGCCGCACTTCGACCTCGACGCCTGCGCTGCGGAGTACGGCTTCAGCGATCGTGCTGGTGCGATCGGCATGGCGCTCGCCACTGCCGCGGGCTGACGCGGCAGCGCATACTGCCTCCGTGATCACTGTCGCCCGCCTGTTGCACACGCCCGTCAAGGGTCTTGCTCTCGCCGAGCGCGAGTCGCTCGAGCTGGGGCTCGAAGGTGCGCCCTTCGATCGGCGCTTCTTCGTTGTCAACGCGGCGGGCGAGTTGGCCGGCAGTTGGAGCCATGGTCGTCTCTCTCTGACCGCGGCTGAGTACGACGGCAGCACGCTGACGATGCGCTTTCCCGACGGCACGATTGCGTCCGCGCCCGACCCTGCGCTCGGCGAGCCGATCGATCTGATCTGGGATTCCGACGAGCCGGAGACGGCGCACCTCATCGACGGCCCGTGGGCGGAGCCGCTGTCGGAGGTGCTCGGCGAGCCGGTGCGGCTCGCGCGTATTCGCGAGGGGCGCGGCGGCTGGTCTGCCAATGCCGTGTCACTGATCGGTGAGGCCTCGATCGATGCGCTGGGCCACGGTGCGATCGGTGATCGGCGCTTTCGGATGACGATGACGCTCACCGGTGGCGAGGCCTTCGAGGAGGACTCCTGGATCGGCAACGACGTCGCGATCGGCGATGCGGTGCTTGCGGTGCGGGTGCCCTGCGAGCGCTGCGTCGCGACGACACGTGATCCAGCCACCGGCGAGAAGGACGTCCCGACGCTCCGCGCGATGAAGGCCACCCGTGGCCGCCCGGACCTCGGGGTCTACTGCGACGTTGTCACGCCGGGCACGGTGCGTCTCGGCGACGAGGTCCGCGTGCTCGGACCGTCTGCCTGATTACGCACCGGGCGTTCGCCAGACGTCGAGCGCGCGCCAGCCGGCAGTCGTGGTCGTCTCGAGGTTGTAGAGGCTGAAGCCCATCGCGCCGGCATCGCGCGCTCCGCGCGCGGCAGCGATCAGAAGGCGCGGCTTGAGAAAGTCCGTCACGCCCGCGATCACGTGCACGGGAGCGGTGGGGTCGCCGGTCTGGGTGCGGATCGTCGTCACGCAGTCGGCACTCATCGCGGTCGTCTGCGCGGATGTGAGATAGCGCGACGTGTAACACATCGGCATCATCACGTCGGTGTTTGCGCGGATCTCGGCGTAGGGGAAGATCCGCCACCAGGCCAGCGCGTCACGCGGCACGATGCCGGCCATCGGCAGGTCGGGATAGGTGGTGCGTAGCCACTGGACCATCTGTGCCGCGCGCGTGGCACGCAGCTGGCGATTGCGCACGATGTCGGCCTCAATATCGACGCCGAGACCGTCGATCGGATCGGCACCACCGGCGTTGATCGCGGCAGCGAAGCGGCGACGATCCAGCTTGATGTTGCGATAGCCCGGCAGGTACCACGGGACAACCTTGATGCCCTGCGCATGCGCGAGCGCAATCACCTGTCGAAGGTCATCGGGGTACATGATGTCGGCAGGGGAGTGGTAGTTCGACGTCTCCCAGTAGATCGTCGTCACCTGGTGCGCGACGGCCTGGTCAACGACGTACTGCGGCTCGTGGATGGTGGCGTCGTAGATGTCGACCCACACGCCGGCGCCAGCAAAGACGGCGGCACGTTGTGCTGGGTCGGACTGGGCGACAGCGCATGGCACCGCGATGAGGACGATGGTTGCGACGAGCGCGCAGAGCGAGGGGCGGAGGTTGCGCATGTCCTCAGGGTACGTTCGCTCGGAGGAATCCCCTGCTGCGCTACTGCACGGTGATGCGCAGTGTCACGGTCTTGATGAGCCGCGATTCGTCGGCCGAGTAGTAGCCCAGCACCCCGGACGTCGTGCCGGGTGCGCGCCCGGTTACGAACACTCCGGTCCGGCCCGAGAGTCCGTTGACGGCCTCATCGTTCTCCGGCATGCGCTCAGGCGGATGCGCGATCACGATCTTCGAGCTCGGTCGGCGGAGCCACACCCAGTGCCAGTTCTTACGATCATTGGCGAGCAGCCGAATGCCCTTCTGCTCGCCGATCGAGGTTTCGATCTCGCGGGGCATGCCGACCTGTGGCTTGGCCGTGGCAACCGAGGCGCCAATACCGAGCACGAGCATGGCGATGATGACGATGCGCAGGAGCATGCGCCAACGCTAGCGCGGCAGGTCGCTCTTCGTGGTGTGGCGCGTCACCATGTGCGTCACGGCTCCGCCAACCGTGGCTCCGCTGCGATATCGCAGGCATGGATGCGCACGACGAGATCCCCGCGGCAGCGCGAGCGAACCTAGACTGAGCACGTGGAGATGGAGGCGACAGAGCATCGAGCTGCAGCGGCGGTAGACGCGATGGCGCGCGTCCGCAACGCAATTGATGCTGCAGTGCGTACGCCGCCGGGGCTTGTCGACCAGGCGCTGATGGCTCTGATTGCCGAGGGGCATCTCCTGATCGAGGACGTGCCGGGCGTCGGCAAGACCGCGTTGGCTCGTGCGATCGCGCGCTCGGTTGGCCTCACGTTCTCCCGGGTGCAGTGCACGCCGGATCTCCTGCCGGGCGATATCACGGGCGTCCAGGTGTACGACCAGAGCACGAATCTCTTCCGCTTCCGTCCCGGCGCGATCTTCGCGAACCTGGTCCTCGTCGATGAGGCCAACCGCGCCTCGCCCAAGACGCAGGCGGCGCTCCTCGAGGCGATGCAGGAGCGTCAGGTCACGGTCGACGGCGAGACCCACGCGCTGGAGTTGCCATTCATGGTGATCGCCACGCAGAATCCGATTGAGTTTGAGGGCACCTTCCCGCTGCCCGAGGCCCAGCTTGACCGCTTCGCGATGCTGCTGCGGATGGGCTATCCGACGCGCGAGGACGAGGAGCGCCTGCTTGCTGAGCAGGGCGCGGGCGATCCGATCGCGGCAATCGAGGCAGTGGCGACGGTCGACGACGTCCGCTCGGCGATCGCCACGGCGCGCAGCCTGCACGTCGAGGCGGTGGTCAACGGGTATGCCGTCTCGATTCTTGAGCGCACACGCAACGATGATCGGCTGGCGCTCGGCGCCAGCCCGCGAGCCGGCGTCACGCTGATGCGCGTCGCGCGGGCGCGCGCACTGCTCGAGGGTCGTCTGTTCGTGACGCCCGACGATGTCCGCACCGTCGCGGTGCCTGTGCTGTCGCATCGCTTGCAGTTGACGGGCGCCGCTCGTGCAGCGGGCGACGAGCCCACCGCGATCGTCGATGAGCTCGTGGCGCGCACGCCGGTGCCGATGTAGCCATGCTGACGCGCCGCGGATGGGTCGCGCTGGGCGGTGGTATCGCCGCGTACGTCGTCGCGTTCGGCTTTGGTGCTGCAGCTCTGGTGCCGCTCGCGTTGGCGCTGACCATCGGTCCGTTGGCGGCGGCTGGAGTCCTGCGCCGTCATCGGCACGCAGCATTGCGCCTGTCGATCGCGTTCGACCCGCCACGTCCGCAGGCGGGGATGTCGTTCGCTGCCGCGGCGCACGTCGACGGGCCGGCACCGGGTGGCCAGTTGCAGCTGCAGTTCGGTGCCGAGCGGCGGGCGGCGCCGCTTGTCCGCGAAGGCGATGGCGTGCACGTTGCGCGCTTCGCGTTGCCCGGGCTGCCCCGCGGCGTGCACGAGGTGCGCAACGGCGAATTGGCGATGGGCGATCCCTTCGGCTTTGCCCATGCCGACCGCGTCTTGAGTGGCGCCTCGGCCGTCATCGTCTGGCCGCGCTGGACCGAGCCCGGTGGCGTCGCGGATGGCGTGGCCGGCGACGGTGACCTCGGCCTGCGAGCTCGGCGTGCGCAGCCCGTCGGGTACGACCTCCACGGCATCCGCGAGCACCAGCAGGGTGAGTCGCTGCGCCGCGTCGACTGGAAAACGTCGGCGCGCACTGGGCGGCTGATGGTGCGTGAGATGGAGGACGCCTCGCGGGCGGACCTGTCCATCCTGATCGACCTCGACGGCACCGCACTCGCCGGCGAGCCGGACACGCTCGAGCACCTGTTGGAGGCCGCTGCCACGCTCGTCCGTGGCGTTGGCGTGGAGGGCCAGCAGGCGACACTCGTCTTGGCTGGAGCGACGGTGCAGCGCATCCCTCTCGATGGCGGCAGTGGCTCGTGGTTCGCAGCGATGGACGCCCTCGCCGCCGCGCAAGCCAACCGCGAGCTGCCGTTAGCCGACGCCGTACTCCGCGATCGATCGCTGCTCGCCGGCGCGGCGCTGACGGTGCTCACGCCCTCTGCCTCGCCCGCCCTCGTAGCGCTGCTCGGGCGCGAGGCGATGCAGGTGCCGGTGCGCGTGGTGCACGTGGGACACGAGCCCGCGGAGGCATGGGCCGCGGCCACTGGCGTGGCCCTGATGGTCGTGCCGGCAACGGGTGGAACCCCCGTCGCGACGGAGGCGGTCGCGTGATGCGCCGACGTGTCGGGCGCGTGGCTGTGCCCGTCGTGCTGTACCTGCTCTGCGCCGGCTGGATCGTGTTCTACCTGCGCCTCCTCGTCGAGCCCGCGCCGGACTGGCGGGCGCCGCTTCTCGTCGTCGTCGCGATCGGCGTTGTGGTGTGGACGCTCGGGCGCATCCGCCCGCCTCTGCTGCGCGCCGTCGCGGTCGCCCTTGTCGCGGCCGTCGGTTTCTTGCTTGTCCTCGGTACGCGTTCTGGAGCATGGCCATGGCGTGAGGACGTGCGCGGACGCGATGGCTATCTCGGCGCGGGTGGATACCTCGATCAGGTGCAGGAGACCCTGCGGAACGCGGGTACGGCCTGGGTGCGCGTGGTGTTTCCGGCCGATGGCCTGGGCGAGCCCGACGCGGTCCTGGCGGTTCGACTCTTGGCGCTGGTGCTGCTGGTGCTGTGTGCCACCGGCTTGCTGGCGTTCAGGGTCCCGCTCCTGGCCATCCTCTCGGTCGCCGGTGCGGTCGTTCTCGCCACCCTCTTTGTCGTCCCCGAGCGCATCATCGTGCAGGGGCTCGCACTGTGCCTACTCGGTGTGACCGTGCTGTGCGCGATGCCGGGTAGCGAAGGTCGCAGAGGGAGCAGGGCGCGTACGGCGGTGCTTGCGGGAGCAGGACTGGTCGCGGTTGCGGTTGCGCTCGCTGCGGTGCCCGGCATCACCCCGGGCGGCACCTTCGACTGGCGGCGCTGGACGTTCGACAAGCCGCAGCCGGTCAACGTCGGGTTCGTCTGGGATCAGCAGCTCACACCACTCGACTTCGGCAAGGACGAGACGCCGGTGCTCGAGGTCGGCGATCCGGACGTGGACTATCTCCGCGTCGGCGTGCTTGAGCTCTTCGATGGATTTCGCTGGCAGGCAGCGCAGCGCGTTGTCACGACGTCGCGGAATGCGACGGTGGACGTGCCGAGCGATCTGCTCGCGCCGGCCCTGCGCGACGATCGGGCTCCGGTCCGCACCGCAGAGATCCGCAATCTCGCAACGCTCACGCGCGATCTTCCTCTGCCCGCTGGCACCGTCGCCATCAGCGGGTTGTCGGGTGCCGTGCTCCCCGTCACCCTCGCCAGCGGCGGCAGTGTGGTGCTCGCGGAGGACCTCCCGCTTGGTGCGACGTACACCGTCGCCCTTGCCGCTCGTGCACTCACGCCGGCGGTACTCGATGCCGACGTGCTGGGCGCGCCCACCGACCCGCGCCAGGCCGTGCTCGAGGAGCTCGCCGGGCTCATGCTTGGCGGCCGCCACGCTGATCCCGACGGTCCCGGCCCCTGGAATGCCGATCGCTCCGACACGCAGATCGACCGACCGGTGTCGCCGACGCAACCCGCGGCCGATACCCCGGTCACGCCGACGCTCTCGAAGCCCGACCCGGCGGACCTCACCATCGGTGCCGCGACCTACCCAGCATTCGGTGAACCCGGGCGTGAGCGGGAGGTGCAACGCGTGATTGAGCGCCAGGTGATCGGCGATCCGTCCACGGTCTCGCCGATCGACGGCTGGCGTGAGCCGTACCGGGTCGCGCAGGAGTTGACGGCGGACGCTAAGACGCCGTATCAGGCGGCGGTGATCCTCGAAAACTGGTTTCAGAAGGAGTTTTCGTACGACGAGACTGCGTCGTACGGCGCGGTCGGTGCGTTCGGCCCGCTCCCCGTCTTCCTGCAGTCGGAACGCCGTGCTGCCCACTGCCAGTACTTCGCCGGTTCGATGGCGGTGCTCTTACGCATGCTCGGTATCCCGGCCCGCGTGGCGTTCGGGTTCGCGCAGGGGCGACTTGACGGCAACAAGCGTGTGGTCACGAATCGTGATGCCCACGCCTGGGTAGAGGTGCGCTTCCCGTACGCCGGCTGGGTCTCGTTCGAGCCGACACCTTCACGCCGGTTGGCGACGGCGACGTCGAGCACGTCGGCGGCATTCAATTCGAGCGACATTGCGCAGCCGGGTGGGTCGCTGGCGGGTCTGGGTGGTGAGGAACAACTGCCCAATGGTGCTGGTCCGAATCGCGGTACGACGAGTTCCTCGGCTGCCGCGTTGCCGCTCGAGGTGGATGCGCCGTCGCCGTGGCCGCGCCGCCTTGTGATGCTGCTCGGCATCCTGGTGGGCGTGATCGTTCTCGGCGTGGCGGTCTGGCTTGCCAAGGGGCTGCGACGCTGGCGGGCGCGACAGACGGACGATCCTCGTCGCGGTGCGAGTGCCGCACACGCAGAGATCGCAGCATGGCTGGACGATCAGGGCATTCCGACGGGAGGAGCCACGACCGACGACGTTGGCAAGCGAGCTGCGACGGCATTCTCGGTACCGACGGATCGCTGGGTCGAAGCCGTGGTCGTGGCCCGTTTCGGACCGCCCGGGGCTGCGCGGGAGTCGCTGTCTACCGCCCGTGCGGAGACGCGTCAGCTGACGCGCCTATTGCGCGGCCGTACGACGCGACGTGAACGCGTGCGCGGTGCGTTGCGACCGCGCCGATTGCTGGATCGCTAGCGGCGTCGCCGAGGCGACAGCGGGCTTAGCAGGGGAGGAGACCCTCCACGAGCTCTTCCTGGCCGTCGCGCTCTCGGCGCACCCAGCGCCCGTCCTTGTCGTAGAAGATCTGGCCGACGCGAAGGAGCTTCGGGGCGTAACAGTGGATCGTCACACCGGGGTCGCCGTCGGCGTAGCGGATCACGTGCATGACGCCGGGCACGCCACCGGTTGTACCACCGACCTCGACACGGTTCGTCTCGACGCCACTGGGACCGTTCCACGGGCGATCCTCGAAGATCGCACCCCGCACGCAGGTAACGCCAAACGACGAGTCACAGTGGTCGTGAAAGCCGGTGGTCTGGCCAGGCAGCCATGAGATCGCGTAGATGTCGACCTCGTCGCACTCGTGGACCGCACGCCAGTGGCGGTTGACGCCGTCGGCGGCATCGACCACGGGCTGCCAGAGCTCGCGCTCGGCGCCGATCGCGAGCGATAGCTCGGCGAGGCGATACGTGCCATCGTCGTTGCGGTGGCGGCGGACGATCTCGTGCGTATCGATGGCGTTGACAGCCACAACGAACTCCTTGGTGAAACGATTCACAAGCGGCTTCGCCGGATCGTACCGCATCTCCGGCACAGATCCAATTCCAGGTCAGCACTGCTGCGTCGAGGCAGGGGCTCAATCGTCGCTGGCGTTCGTCGGCAGGCGACACCCTGACGGATTGCACCAATCGGCGGTCGGCAGAGGCCGCCGACGGGTACCATCGACGCATGTCTCGCCACGTCTCGCGCCTCTTCCTCCTGCTTGCCCTCATCGCCCTCGGGGCTGGCCTCGCCGCCTGCGGCAGTTCAACATCGGAGAGCGAAAGCACAACCGAAGCCGCCGCCCCAGTGGAGCCCGCGGCAACCGCTGCTGCGCTGACGGAGTACGAGCAGTTCGCCGTCGATCTCATTAACGATCCGACCAACGGCTTCGCGCCAGGGTTCAAGAATCTGACGGGGAGCGATGCTCCTGCGGTTCCCGCCGACATCCAGTGCATGGTCACGACGTCGGACACCGACGAGACCCAGGCACAGGTGATGCTGTGGTCGGGCACCGGCAGCGACTACTCCGTCGTGATCGTGCTGACGAACGGCCTCGAGTTGATGAACTCGAGCACGAGTTCGTACGGCACGTTGTTCGGCTCGACCGCGTCGGAACAGGAGTTCCCGCCGCCGACGACGGGCACGCCGTGCACGGTCAACGAGGACTGGACGATCACCGTCTAACCAACGGGTGGGCGTGCGCGAGGATGCGCGGCGAGCATCCTCAAGGGGACCGACGTGCGCCTGCTACGTCTCGAGCTGCGCGATGCGCGTGGCCGCCATGTCCTGCAGCAGTTTCACGTCGACCTTCCAGTCGAGCGGCACACGCACGGTCTTTTTGTTCATTTCCAGCCCGGTCAGGCGTGGCTCGAACGAGGCGAGTACACCGTCGCCCCACGGCGCCAGCAGGATGTGGCTCTTGGTGAGCGTCACGCCGATCACGTAGCCGTCGCCCGACTTGAGCATCGGCTGGTTCCACGCGATTACGAGCTCGAGGTCGGGGAACTTCTTGTCGATCGCGGCGAAGATCGCGCGCATCGTCTTGGCACCCGTCGGGTCGGCGCCCTTGAGGTAGTCGTCGAGCGTGCCAAAGCGCTTCGTCGTCGTCGAGCCGCGCGCGAACATCACGACCGCGTTGGCGTGCGCCTGCGAGAACCCGTGCTCCTGTCGGAGGAGGTCGATCTGGTCCTGATACTTGCCGCTGGGCACGGCCTTGAACAGTCCAATCCAGTGGTCGATCGGCTGTCCGTGCTTCTTCTCAATCGCCGGCCAATGGGCCGTGCGGTCGCCGCTCTTGGCTGTCATGCGCGCAGTTTATGACTCTTCGCAGGTCGAGCGCCCGAGTGAGAACTCATATCGCGAGCAGGCCGGCGCCAGCGATCGTGATGACCATCGCCGCGAGCTCCGTTCGAGTCAGATGCTCCCGGAGGAAGACCAGCGCGAGCACGGCGACCACGAGCGGTGCCAATCCGGTGAGCACCGAGACGACGCCGACGTTGCCCAAGTTCGCGGCCGTGAAGAACAGCACGTTGCCCAGGGCGAGTGCCGCGCCGGCTCCAGCGAGCCGGATCAACGACGGTCGGGTCAACCCGCCCAATGATTTCTCGACAAACACCAGCATCACGACGGAGAACAGAATCTGCGGGACGAGGGAGATCAAGACGGTGATCGGAATGCTCACGCGTGAGCCGCGGTCCTCGAGCACGATCGTCACGCCCCAGAAGACCGCCGCAACCAGTGCCAGCACGATTGCGGCCAGGGAGTAGGTCTCTCCCGGCTTACGCCGCATGGCGGGCAGGAAGAATACGGTGATGCCAATCGCGATCACGACGATGCCGGCCACGTCTGACCGCGAGAGTGGTTCGCCGATCAGGATCGAGTAGGCCAGCGGCACGAGCCCGCTCGTTGCGCCGATGCCGGCGACAACGCCCAGCTTGCCTCGTTGAAACGCCTTGATCATCAGCACGGTCGCGATCAGGGCGCAGATACCGGCCACCGTTCCCGGCAGCACGTCCTTCGGGGCGAACATCATCGCGCCTGTGCGCCAGGCGGAGACGAGATAGAACGCGATGCCGACCGTCGAGGTGACCAGCACGATCGCGTAGGGCGAAACGCGCCCGCGGTACTGGCCGATACCGAACTTCCAGATGCCGAAGAGGACGGCGCTCGCGATGGCCAGGGTCACCGACATTCGGGCCAACATAACGGATGGGTCCGTGCTGGCTCACACGTTCGCTGAGCCGCTCTCGCGGGTCCCTAGATAGATACCCCTAGGCCTGATGCGGCAACGGGACGCACGTTTTGGAAGCTCCAGCGCTATCCGCTGAGCTACGAGTGGCAGCTCGTGCGCTGCGCGAGCGGATTGTGTCGCCGGATCAGGGCTTAGCCGGGCAGCCGCTCCGGTTTTTGTTACCCAGCGCCGTGCCGGCATCGGCGATCGTGCTCGCCAGCGCGGCGGCGACGGTCGGGCTGCCGGTCAGGGACGTGTCGGGAGCCGTGCCGATCGAGGCCGACACGAACATGCTGTGTGTCAGCGGGAACTGCAGGCAGCGCCGGTGCGGCAGCACGGAATCGGGTGTGGCGCTGGCGAGCGCGGACGCGCGCTGGATGACGCCGTCATTCGGCCACTTGCGCACCGAGCCGCCGGGCTTCGTGAAGTACGTGCCGGCCATCATCGTCACCGGGATCCCGTCAAGGAAGCCGGTCTGCGCGAGGTTCCACGCGGGGGCGTTGCGCGGGTTGAGGAACTCGACGAGCGTCCAGATGCCGGGGATCTGAATGAGCGAGTTGACGAAGACCTCGCAATTCCCCAGGCCGTCGCACGCCGACGTCGGCTTGCCGGGTACCGTCGGGTCGGCTGCCATCGCCCCGTCCCATGGTGAGCCGAGTGTCGTGTAGGAGCGGATGCGCACGGGCACGCGCGACAACTTCACCTCGCGGATGCCCGCGCGGCCGATCAGGCCGCCGAGTGAGTGCCCGACCAGATCGACGTGGGTGATGCCGTAGCGGTCGTGGAGGTAGTCGATGAAGCGCGCGAGGTTGGAGCCGCTGCTGTCAACCGGCCCCGTCGCGTTGATCGTCATGCGTGCTGGCAGCTGGCGCGGGCAGTCGCCGAACGGGCCGTCGTAGGGACTGTCCGTGTCGACCACCGGGGTGCCGATCATGCTTGCGGGCGCCGTGTACACGGCGAAGCCGCGCGCCACGAGAGAGTCGCGCAGATAGGCCCACGTGTTGCCGGCCGAATAGCCCGTGCGGCAGGCCGAGGTTGGCGTCGTAAACGGGGTTGTGGCTGCCGTTCCGGAGACGAGCACAACGGCACGCTTCGGCGCAGCCGAGGCGGGTGCAGCGGCGATGGTCAGCAGCACGAAGAGGAGTGTGAGCATGGTGAGTCGACAGCGCATGGGTTGACTCTAACAAGAAGGCAGTACCCGTTGATGGTCAGCGCGGACGACTTGCACTCTGGGCAGGAGATTGAGTCGTCCGGTGTTGCACGATGCTCCGCACCGCAGGGGTGTGCTGTGACACATTCTCTCTCGAACGATCGGGCAGTAGCACGGTATGCTGACGACCGTGACCCGTCGTCCTCGCCGCGTGCCCCTGCCGCTCTGTCTTGTGCTTGGGCTGTTCGCGCTGGTCGTCGGGACGTTTGGTATCTCGGCCGACCAGGCCGCGGCCAGCGAGCAGTGGCAGGACCCCGTGACGCTGTCGGACGGCACGCGCACATCGCTCGGCGTGGCCGTCGCTGATGCCGCCCAGGCCGCGCCGTTCGCGGCGTGGCACGAATGGGACGGAACGCGGTTCTCGATCTACGCAGCACGTTTTGCCAACGGTGCGTGGAGCGCGCCGACGCGACTTTCCCAGGGCCCCGTCCAGGACGGCACGGTGCGCATGGCGGCCAGTAGTTCGGGCAAGGCGATCGTGATCTGGCGCGCCAGTGACGGACAGGGGGTCGAAGGCTCCGTCTATGCGGGTGGCACATGGGGCGATCCGTTCCGCCTTGCGGGAGCCAATGCGCGCAGTGCCCGGGTGACGATGGAGCCAGACGGGACGGCGACCGTCGTCTGGACGGCGCTCGACGCCGACGGCATGCGACGGGTGCGTTCCGTGCGCATAGCTGGTGGTGTAGTCGGCGAGGCAGGCTGGGTGTCTCTGGCGCAACATCCTGTGCAGCCAGTCGCCTACGTTGCCGGTGGTCGTAGCGGCCGGGTCCACGTCGTGTGGGTCGAGGCGCGCGACGGCGCAGACGCGATCAAGGTATCCAGGTACGCCGGGGGCTTCTGGACTGTTCCCGCGACGTGGTCGAACCCGGGACAAAACGCGAGTTTGCCGCGTATCGCCGCCTCCCCTGATGGCGATGTCGCCATCGCCTGGATCGAGGACTTGGGCGACACACAGCTCCCGTTCGCTCGCATTCTCGATAACGACCGCCTTGGTGGAATCGAAGCGCTTGGACCTGCCGCGGCGCAGATCCCGCAGATCGCCGTTGCCGCCGGTGGCGCCGAGCGTGTGGCCGTCGCCTGGACAGAACTCGTCGGCGGCATTCCCACTGTCCGTACCACCCTGCGCGACCCGGATGGGTGGAGCGAAAACATTGCGATCGCGGACGCCGATTCGCCGCAGGTGGCCATGAGTGATCGTGGTCGCGCCGTGCTCGCCTACCGTGGCGTCGGCGACGGACTGGATGCCATCCTCGCCCGCTTCGGGGTGGACGGCGTGTGGTCGAATCCGGTCCAGATCGGCACGACAGGTGCAATGTACGGGCCGCGGGTCACCGTTGGCCCGAGTAGTGCGCCGACGGTGATCTGGACCGCGCCGGGCCCGAATGGCGGGCCGGATGTGACCGTTGCCGCGCGTGAGACGAGCCATGTCAACGCCTCGCCGACGCCGCATATCGAGGCGGTCGTCCGGGCAATTCGCAGCATGGAGCGCCGCACCGGCTCCGACTCGTCCGAGGGGCTCCTCTGGAACAAGACGACAGGCAACGCCCTCGATGGTGTCGGCACCGCCGCACCCGGCTGGCTTATCCGCACGCAGGACTGCTGGGGACGCACCGACGTGTGCAGCTCGGGCGCGACGCAGCAGCGCATGCTCGACACGATCCGGTCGATCATCGCCAACGCCGAAACGGTCGTCGACGTGTCGAGCCTCGCCATGGTCGCCGACGGGGGTTTCCGCGAGGCCCTGATCAGTGGTGTGCGCGAGGCCGACGCGGCTGGACGCCGCCCGGTTGTGCGCATGGTTTGGGGGCACCAGCCCGCCGCACCGTTCTCGACGCTCAAGCTCCGCAACCTGCACCGCGACCTAGAGAAGGCCGCCCCGCATCTGCAGATCGTGCTCGCGCTCCACAAGAACACGCTGGGCCTCAACGGCTTCTCCTGGAACCACTCGAAGATCGTGGCCGCCGACGGCAAGGTTGCCTACACCTCCGGCATCAACATGTGGTCCGACAGCTATCTGCAGTCGACGAATCCGGTTACCGACGTCGGCGTGGTTGTGCGCGGTCCGGGTGCCATCACCGCACAGCGCTTCCTTGACGTCCTCTGGACCGAGCTTTGTACCTACCCAACCTGGAGCATCAAGCACTCCAACACGCTGGTGCCGGACAACGGTGGTACGAAGTGTCCCAGCCGGCGCGCGCCCGCGGCGACCGCACCGGTCGGCGACGTGACGGTGCTCGGTGTCGGCCGAGCCGGCTACACGAAGACCGGGCGCGTGACGGGCACGCTCGACCCGCGCGAGGTCTCGAAGGCCGATCAGGCCGACTCCGGCTGCAAGCTGCCGCCGCTGCCGAACACGATGAACGGTGATCCGAAGTGGGACGGCGACAACCCGAGCGACACGGCCCTGCGCGCACTGGTTGACTCGGCGAAGACCAAGGTCGTGATCGCTCAGCAGGAATCGATCTTCCCGTGCGCGGTCGATCCGTCCTACGACGTGCGCCTGTTCGACGGCCTTGCCCGCAAGGTGCGCGATGGCATTCCGGTCACCATCGTCGTCTCTAACCCCGACGGCGCGATCAGCTCGACCGAGGGCTACAGCGCAGCGCCGCCCAAAACGCTGACGGTGATGATGAAGCGCCTGACCAAGCTGATGGGCTCGCAGCAGCAGGCCACGACGGCCGCGTGTCGCTCGCTCACCGTCGCACCATTCCGCTACTCGAACGCGGACACGTGGCCCAACGGCAGGCAGTCCGCGCATCACGGCAAGGTCATCGCCGTCGATGACGCAGCCTTCTACGTCGGCTCGCAGAACGCCTATCCGAATCAGCTCCAAGAGTTCGGGTACATCATCGAGAACCCGGCTGCGATGGCCGACTTCAAGCGCGACTACCTCGACCCGATGGTGCAGTACTCCTCGCGCGCCGCACTCTCGTGCGACGGCTTCCCGACCGTGCCGTCGACGTGGCGCACCGGCGTCCTCGATCGGATCCCGGCGGGCAGCGACGTCGCCGTCTCGATGGGCGACTCGTTCATCTCGGGCGAGGCCGGGCGCTGGCGCGGCAACGTCGGCAAGGCCGCCAACGCCGCTCTGATCGACACGGGCGCGGACGCGTACTGGGACACGCCAACCGGCGAGTCGGAGGCCAAGTGCCACCGCTCAAAGGCCGCTGAGATCCACATCAACGGCATCGCCGGCGTCAATATCGCCTGCTCCGGTGCGATCACAACCTCGAAGAAGAGTCTCACCGGCAGCTGGAAGCCCGGCATCGACCGCGGCGTCAACGGTACGGAGAAGTATGGCCAGCTGACGCTGCTCGACGCCGTCGCCAAGCACGCGAAGGTCAAGCTCGTCGTGCTCTCCATCGGCGGCAACGACATGGGCTTCGCGGGGATCATCCTCTCGTGCGTCGCGGCCTTCTCCCGACCCGCACCGATTGCGAAGACGTGCCAGCAGGACGCGGGCGTGCAGAAGAAGCTCTCCGATTCGGCACTCGCCGCCGTCGGCGCGAAGGTCGAAGGTGCCATCAACCGCATCGACGCCACGATGCGGAATGCGGGCTACGCGGCGGGTGACTGGAAGCTGATCGTCCAGGGCTACCCAATGCCGATTGCTGCCGACATGCGCTACCCCGAGACGTATAAGGGCCGTTTCGGTACCGGTGGCTGTCCGTTCTACAACTCTGATGTCGCGTGGATCGGGACGCGGATCCCCGTTCTCAACGACGCGCTGCGTGCCGCGACGCGACGAGCCTCTGCGAGCACCGGCCACTCGGTTTCCTTCATGGATGTCGAGCACGCCTTCACCGGACGCGAGCTGTGCTCGAAGCAGGCGGGATTCGTTGACGAGCTGCCCGCGGGGCCCGCGCGCACCACAAGCGCGGAGCGCGTTTCGATGATGCGCCTCGGCAAGCCCTTCGAGCCTGCAGAGGCGATCCATCCGAACGCGCTTGGACAGATTGCCCTTCAGGCCTGCCTGCAGCAGGCATGGAACGGTGGCACGGCGCGCTCCGGCAGCTGCAAGGCCCCGCTCGACTGGGCCCAGACGGACGCCGACGGGCGACCGCTGATGCGCTTCACGGCTGGCGGAGGTTCGAACTGATGTCCGGCGCAAACTTCGCCGCTGCGACCGGCTGCTACACAGTCACGCCCAGACACACCCTCGACCACGAAAGCTGCGCCCGCTAGAACCAACCCCCACGCTCCCGCCTGCGAGCGAGGAGCGTGGGGCACTGGTCTCTGCGAAGCGCCCCGGAAATCCCATCTTGTATGGGGAATCCGGGGCGTTTTCGCTTGGATGCTGACATGCCCCCGGCATGATTCGAACATGCGACGCACGGTTTAGGAAACCGATGCTCTATCCCCTGAGCTACGGGGGCGGCGAGGGCATTCTACGGCGCGGCCGAGCGAGCGGCGCCTAGCCGGCGAAGCGCGCGGCGAGCCAGGCCTGTGCCTGCGGGGCGGCCGACTGCGGCACGCTGAAGTGGTCGTCGTGCGGGAAGTCGATGCGGTCGAGCTGCGCGCCACGTGCCTCGACAGCCTGCTGGTACCCGTCTTGCCACGGGACCGGAACGACGAGGCCGCCACCGAACGCGTCGACGCAGAGGAGCAGCGGGCAGCGCGGTGCCTTCTGGCCGGCCGAGCTACGTGCGATCGCGGTCTTCCACGCGTCGAAGTTCTGCGGATCCGAGCGCACCAGTGCACCCTTGAGGTGGAACTGTCGCTTGATTACGTCGTCGAGGTGGTGGACCGGCTGGTCGTTCCAGCCGGTCTCGATGATCTCGACGCCGAGCGGCGTGAGGATGTCGGCGACGTCGAGTCCGTCGAAGGCTGCTGCCATGCCCTTCAGGATCATCACCAGGTGCGCGGTCGGCGTGGCCGTCGGGTCGGAGAGTCCCGCCGAGTCGCCGACGGGATGGGCGAGGGCCATGATCGGCACGCCCGGCGAGTAGAGCACCGAACCGACGAGGTCGAGCTCGCCGAAGTCGGCGGCGTCGAGCTCGGCGACTGCCGCCGCGGCGTTGCCGCCCTGCGACCAGCCGATCACGCCCAGCTGCGTGCCGGCGCCGGCATCGAGATGCCGTGCGGCGCGCGCGATGAACACGCCATCGCGGGCGTTTGTCGCGCCAACGGTGTACTGATGGACGCCGGGCGAACCGAGGCCCTGGTAGTCCGTCGCGCACACGACCCAGCCGGCATCGATCATCGCCTGGAGGCCCGGCACGCCGTAATCGATTTGCTGTGTGGACTGCGGGGTGAAGTAGCCGGTCAGCTCACGCGCCGGATCGGGCTGCGCTGACGGGCAGGCGGCATCGCCGAGGCCGGTCGTGCCGTGGCACCACGTCACGATCGGTCGGTCCGCCCCCGCGGACTCCGGCGCGATCACAAGGCCGGTTGTCTCCTGATCGCGCTCGGCGATATCGCGCGACAGGTAGCGGACACGCCAAGCGCGGGCTCCCGTGATCGAGGTCGCCAGGGGCTCGTGGTGGATCAGGTGTCCGGGCTGCATGCCCCGACAGTAGACGACGCGCAGCTGGCGCTAGGTCAGGCTGCGGCTCAGCGTCGCGGTGGAACTCTGACCGCCGCCGATTAGCTTCCAGGCGTAGTCAAGCCGGCCGTCGGCGAGGGGCGTGAAAACGACGCGGCCGCGCGCGAGCTCGCAGCTCGGCGAGGTGCTCTTCGTGATGTGTTCGCTGAAGCGGTACGAGGCGTCGCCCTTGCCGAGGAACGTGAGTAGGCCGCTGCAGTTGATGTTGCCGGTCAGCGTGGTGCGCGAGCCGTTCCACTGCCCAGTGAGATCGATCGTGACGACGATCTTGGGCTTCACTCCATCGAGGGTGCCTGTCCAGCGGCCGGCGAGGCTCTGGAGCGATGCGGTGCTGGCGGAGGCGGTGGGGGCCAGGATCGCGACGGCGATGCCCATGGCGACGGCGAGGAGACTGAGGCGCTTCATGGCGCGGATCGTATCGCCCGTGTACGCGGCACCTTGACATTCTCGGGCCGCGAATTACTATAACTTCTGGTTTCAACGTTCTAGATTGCAGGGGAGTCACATGGCCACCATCGAGGACCAGCCCGAGCGCACGCTCGAGTCACGGATGCGCTTCAGCCGCGAGATGATGGAAGGCTCCATCTATCGCAAGTACGAGAAGGCGATGCGCAAGTTCTGGGATCCGGGCGAGTTCGACTACGAGGCCGACGCCCGCGACTTCAAGGAGCTGACCCCCGAGCAGCAGCGCGGCATCGTGATGATCACCGTGCGCTTCCTCGGCGGCGAGCAGGAAGTCACCGACGAGACGCTGCCGATGATCTACGCCGCGCACGTCCTCGGCCACTTCGACTGGACCATGTTCCTCTCCAGCTTCATGATGGAAGAGGCGCGCCACTCGCAGTTCTTCGCCATGTGGCACGACAAGGTTGTTGGCATCGTCGATCCCGACGAGCTGCGCGAATACTGGATCGATCGCGAGAAGACCGTCGATCCGACCGGGCGCTACGCCACCGGCGAGCCCGTCTACGAGGGCCTGCCGTTCTTCGGCCATCAGCTGATCGACGCCTGCCACGCCGGCGACCTCGCCGCCGTCGAGGAGGGCTTCGTCCGCTACTCGACGCTTTACAACATCTGTGTCGAGGTCGTCCTGACGATGCCGTCGTACGAGATCGTCATCGACACCTGCGACATCTGGGGCAAGCTCGGCACCCTGCGCCACGGCTTCAAGCAGATCGTCGCCGACGAAGGCCGCCACATCACGTTCGGCACGGCGGCCTGCCGCCAGCTGATCGAGAAGCGCCCCGAGCTCGAGCAGGTCGTGCACGACGCGATCAACCTCTACCGCGGCAACGCCGTCGGCATGCTCGAGTATCAGCGCTTCGTGCCGGAACTCGACCTGCAGAAGTACCAGCTGCAGAAGGTTCGCCACTACAAGAACCGCTGCCGTGAGCTCAACATCACGCCGGACCAGACGCTGATCGACGACATCCTCGATCCGGATCTGGACTTCGTCATCGGCGTCGAGGCGGGCTGATCATGGCCCGCAAGTGGAGCTGCAACGAGCACGCCTGCGACACGGAGATCCGTGCCGACTCGATGGAGGAGTTGATCGAGCAGGTTAACGCCCACATGGCGGACACGCACGACAGTTACGAGCTCGAGGAGATGATCGAGGACGCCTCCGTCGAGGTTGCTGACGACGCGTGAGTCGCGTCGCTCCTGAGACCGAACGGGAAACCGTCGACCGCCTCGTCCAGCGGACCGTCTTCACGCCGGTCCGCGGGGCGGGTGCGGTCGCGGAGACCGTCGCCCGGCTGGGCGAGGCGATCGGTCTCGGACTGCTCAAGCCCGGCGATCGACTTCCGTCGGAGATGCAGCTGGCCTCGGCCTTGGGTATCTCTGCGGTTTCGTTGCGCAGTGCGCTCGTCGTGCTACGCAGTGCTGGTCTGATCGAGACGCGCCGCGGTCGCGGTGGCGGCACGTTCATCACCGAGGGAGCCGCGCAGGCGCTGCTGCCCGAAGCCGAGGCACCCGACGCGCAGGCACTCGAGGATCTCGCCACCGAGCGCGCGGTCGTCGAGGGTGGTGCCGCCGCGCTGGCGGCGGAGCGCGCCACGGTAGAGCAGCGTGCGCTGCTCGAGTCGATCGTCGAGGGCATGATCGGCATGCAGCCGTTCGACGCCTGGTCGGAGCGCGACGCCCTGCTGCACTTGGTGATCGGCGACGCCTCTGGCTCGCCGCGCCTGGTCTCGCGCATCGCCGAGCTGCGGGCCGAGGCGTACCGCATCTCGCGCTTTCTGCCCACGACCGCCGAGGTGCTGGCGATCGCCGACCGCGAGCACGTCGAGCTCGTCAAGGCAATCGCAGCCGGCAAGCCCGCCCGCGCGCGCACGCTAATGGAGGCCCACGTGCGCGGCACGGCCCGCCTGCAGGCAGGTCTCGGCCGCATCGCGGATGAGAGGACCTGATGAGCGATACCTACCGCGCCGTCGTCCTGCCCGCGTTCAACGCCGAGCTTGTGCTCGAGGAGCGCGCCGTGCCGACCGAGCTGATGGGGCCTGACGCCCAGTGGCTCAAGGTCGTCGCCGCCGGCGTGTGCCACTCCGACCTGCACGTCGTCGAGGGCCGCTGGCCCGCACTGCCCACGCCGCTCGTGATGGGACACGAGATCACGGTCGAGACGCCCGATGGTCTCGCCGTTGTCTACCCGCCGTGGGGCTGCGGTGCGTGCCGCTACTGCGACGCCACCGAAGAGCAGCTCTGCGATCACGTCAAGGAAGCGGGCCTCGTGCATGACGGCGGCTACGCCGAGTACGTGCAGGTGCCGCATCCCAAGTACCTCTTCCCGATCGGCGATCTCGACCCGGCTTTCGCCGCGACGTTCGGCTGCAGCTCGCTGACGCCCTACCGCGCCACGCGCAAGGCGCTCGACTGGATGCCCGCGGGGGCCAAGGTCGTACTGATCGGCGCCGGTGGCCTCGGCCAGTTCGGCATTCAGTACCTGCGCGCCATGACCGATGCGCACCTGATCGTCGCCGACATGAGCGAGGCCAAGCGCGCCCGCGCACTCGAGCTCGGCGCCCACGAGGTGTGCAGCACGGACGAGCTCGAGGGGCCGATCGACGTGGTCTACGACTACGTCGGCGCCGATGCCACACTCGCCGTTGCGAACCGCATCATCCGCCGCGGCGGGCTGGTGGTGAACGTCGGCGCGTACGGCGGCAGCGTGCCGTTCGGGTTCTCGCTCGTGCCGCACGAGACCTGGTGGACCCAGTCGATGTGGGGCTCGCGCGAGGACATCGCCGAGGTGATCAAGATCGCCCAGCGTGGCGACCTGCAGTACAGCGTCGAGCGCCTGCCGCTCGACGCTGCCGCCGAGGCGCACCGCCGCATCCGTACGGGCGATGTCGACGGCCGACTCGTCTTGATACCGTGACTCGGCAAGCAGAAGGAGCCGTGTGATGAAGGTGCATATCGTGATCGACCCGGAGACCTGCGTCGGGATCGGCAAGTGCGAGGAGATCTCTGAGGAGGCCGTCGAGCTCGGTGATGACGGCGTCTCGCACGTCACCGGCGTGGCCGTCGACATCGACGTCGCCCGCAACCTGTGCGACTCGTGCCCGACGGGCGCGATCTCGATCGTCGACGAGTCCTAGGCTCGCCGCCGCGTCAAACGACGCGCACGGGCATCGACTTCACGCCGTTCACGAAGTTCGAGCGCACGCGCCGCACGGGACCGTTTGACTCCAGGTGGAGATCGCGCGCGATCAGCTCTTCGAGCATCACGCGGATCTGCAGGCGTGCCAACCAGGCGCCAAGGCAGAAGTGCGGGCCGCCACCACCGAAGCCGAGGTGCGGATTCGGGTCGCGGGCAATGTCGAACGTGTGCGGGTCGTCGAACACATCCTCGTCGTAGTTCGCGCTCATGTACCACATGACGACCTTGTCACCCTTGGCAATCTTTGCGCCGCGCAGCACCGTGTCTTCCATCGCGGTGCGGCGCATGTAGAGCACCGGCGTGGCCCAACGGAGGATCTCCTCGACGGCCTTGCTCATCAGCTCCGGCTGCGCTTTGAGGAGTGCGAGCTGGTCGGGGTTGTCGATGAAGGCCTTCATCCCGTGCGTCAACGTCGTGCGCGTCGTCTCGTTGCCCGCGAGGATCAGGATCTGGAACATGTTGCAGTACTCGAGCGGCGTCAACTGGTCGCCGTCGACCTCGGAGTGGATCAGGCGCGAGACGAGATCGTCGGTCGGGTTGGCACGACGCTCCTCGCCGATCTGGCGGCCGTACTCGAACACGTGGTACGAGGCCGGGCTGCCGAACGGCAAGTCCTTCGGATCGACGCCCGGCGGCAGGCTGTCGTAGTCGGGCGCGTAGTCGGGATCGTCGATCGCGATCATCTGGTTCGACAGCGTGATCAGGCGGTCTGCGTCCTCGGGCGGCACACCGAGGATGTTGAGGAGCACCGTGATCGGCAATGGCTCGGCGACGTCCAGCACCCAGTCGAACTCGCCGCGTGCCGTCGCCGTGTCGAGCAGGCGCGCGGCGGTCGCGCGGGCAAAGGCCTCGTGCGCGTTGACCGACTTCGGCGTGAAGAGGGGAGAGACCACACGGCGCAGGTGCTGGTGCAGCGGCGCGTCGGAGTCGATCAGGCTACGACGCTTCTCGAGCGACTCGGGCTCGACCTCCTCCAGCATCGTCAGGCCCTCGCCCGACGAAAACACCTGCGGGTTCTTCGAGACCGCGACGACGTCCTCATGCTTCGTGATCGCCCAGAAGCCATGGTTCGGTGCGGGCTCCGGGTGCCAGTGCACAGGGTCCTCGCCGCGCAGCAGCGCGAACTCGTCGTGGAGGACCTGCTCCTCCCAGAGCTCCGGGGTGATCAGGTCGACGCGGCTGAGATCTTCGGTGGGGGTTGCCATACGGGAAGCCTAAACGCAGAAGGCCCCCGTTCGGCGCCGGCTGAGCCGGGCCGAACGGGGGCCGCATGCGGACCTACTAGGAGGCGATGTCCTCGTGCAGGTAGCGCCCGATGCCCGCGTACTTCTGCGGGTTCGAGGAGCGCAGCACCAACGCGATGATCATGCCGATGGCAAAGATCGCGATCGGCCACACCCAGAGGTACTGGATGAACGGCACGTCAGCCGCACCCGACAGATCGCCGCGGAACTTGAACAGCAGGTAGACCGCGTAAACCTGCGTGGCGGTCGCGACGATCGGAGCGACCAGCGTCTTGAACCAGTGGAAGCCGTCCTTGGCCTTCGACAGGAAGTAGTAGATGATCGCGACCGACACCAGCGCCTGGATGGCGAGGATGCCGGCGACGCCGAGCAGCGGGCTCCACGTGCCGAGCTTGAGCAGCGCACCGAGCGCCGTCGAGTCGTACAGGAAGAACGCGCCGACCCAGATCAGCACGAAGATGCCGGCCACAACACCGGCGACATGCGGCGACTTGTGCTTCGGGTGCGTCTTGCCGAGTGCGCTCGGGAGCACACCCTCGCGACCCATCGAGAACAGGTAGCGGCAGCCCGTGTTGAAGAACGCCATCTGGCAGGCGAACGAGCCCGTGATGATGAAGATGCCGAACAGCGTCGTCAGCCAGCCGCCGACGTACTGGTCGGACATCGGGTAGAAGATCGAGCCGATCTCACCCGCGTACTGCTGGTTGACGAGGTCCACCGAGCCCTGCTTGCCGGCAGAGGCGATGAACATCCACATTACGAAGACGTAGAGGATGCCGAGACCGATCACCGAGACGTACATGGCAGGCGCCATGACCTTCTTGGGCTCCGTGGCCTCCTCCGCGTAGTTCGGGGCCATCTCGAAGCCGACCCACGACCAGAACGCCGCGAACAGGGCGATGCCCGTTGCGCCTGCGGCGATCGCCATGTTGCCGTTCGTATCAAACACGTTCATCGGGTTGAGCGAATCGACCGCGAGCCCGTCAGGACCGCCGCCCTGGAAGAGCACGGCGAACGAGAAGATCAGCAGCACGGCGAGCTCCGCCACCAGGGCGATGCCGAGAATGCGAGCTGTCACCTCGATGTGGAAGAACGTGAACGCCGCCATCAGGATGATGGTGCCGAACAGGAAGATCCAGACGGGAATGTCCCAGCCGAACCATTCCATCAGGTTGGCATTGGCGAAGTACGCGGTAACGCCGGTGACCGCCGCTGAGAACACGAGGTAGCAGAAGGTCATCAGGATGGCCGTGCCCATGCCCAGGACGCTGCCGAAGGCATGCGAGATGAACGAGTAGAAGCCGCCGGCGGCGGTGACGCGACGCGCCATCTCGATGTAGCCCACCGAGAAGATCGTCAGCACGATCGTGGCGAGGATGAAGGCGCCCGGGACAGCCCAGCCGGCACCGAGAATGCCGACCGGTCCGTTGAAGAGCATGGCCGAGATCGGCGCGGCTCCCGTAACGCAGCAGAAGAGGACCTGACGCGTGTTCAGGGCGCCCTTCGCAAGTTGGTGTTGCCCGGTCATCGGATTGATGATGTCCGCGGCAGGAGCGTTGCTCCCGGAATCCGTAGCCAAGTCCCTCTCCTTATTCTTCGTGTCCCCTCCTCGGCCGGAAATGTTCCGACTGCAGGACGGTTCGTAGCCTAGAGGTTCTCCATGACGGATTGCAATCCTTTCGTATCGTCATATCCCGCACGGATATGCAGAAAATCTGCGATTCCGCAGGCCGAAATCGCGCATTTCACCGGTCTCGGTAGGATTCGTACGAGGAGAAGCCGTGACCGAGACACTCGATCTGTCTGCCATTGAGCTGAAGGACCCCGACGTGTATCTGCACGGCGTGCCGCACGCGTCCTTCCAGCTGCTGCGCGAGCACGATCCGGTGCACTGGCACCCCGAGACGGCGCCCGACCCGGGGTTTTGGGCGATCACGAAGCACGCCGACGTCGTCGCGATCTCCAAGGACGCGCAGCGGTTCTCGTCCGCCGAGCGGTTTATCTACTACGAAGAGATCCCCGCGGACGCGATGGAGATGCGTCGCTCGATGATCGAGACGGACCCGCCGGAGCACACGCGCCTGCGGCGGATCGTCAGCCCGCTCTTCACGCCCAAGACGGTCGATGCCTACCGCGCCCACACTCGTGCCGTTGCCGATCGCCTGCTCGACAACGCGCTGGCCAAGGGCGAGTTCGATTGGGTTCACGACATCTGCGAGATGCTGCCGATCCGCGTGTTTGTCGACGTCTTCGGTGCCCCGGAGGCCGATGCCGACTATCTGGCCAAGCTCGCCAACATGCTGGTCGCCGTCGATGACCCTGACCTCGCACCGCCGCCGGAGATGTACGAGCGCGCTCGCGCGCGCGGCTTCGAACCGCACCACCTGCCCTTCAGCAGCCCGGCCGCGCTCGACCTCTTTGATTACGCGCGCGATCTCTGCGAGGCGCGTCGGCTGGATCCGCAGGACGACTTGATCACGCGTCTCGTTTCGGCCGAGTGGGAGGGCGAGCGCCTGACCGATTCCGAGCTCGTCAACTTCTGTCAGTTGCTGGTCTTCGCCGGCAACGAGACCACGCGCAACTCGCTGGCCACCGGCATGCACCAGTTCATCCTGCAGCCCGAGCAGCTCGACCTGCTCGCTGCGGACCGTTCGCTGATGAAGGGCGCCGTCGAGGAGATCCTGCGCTGGGCCACGCCCATCTACACCTTCCGCCGCACGGCGACAGAAGACGTCGAGCTGCGCGGCAAGCAGATCAAGCAGGGCGACAAGCTGATGATGTACTACATCAGTGCCAATTACGACGAAGAGGTCTTCGAGGAGCCGCAGCGCTTTGACGTCACGCGTGACGCCTCGGCCCAGGTCGTCTTCGGCGGCGGCGGACCGCACTATTGCCTCGGCGCATTCCTCGCGCGGATGCAGGTCGAGACGCTGTTTACGGCCGTTCTTGACCGCGGGCTGCGCTTCGAGTTGGCGGGCCCGACGGCGCGGCTGCGCTCGAACTTCGGCAACGGCTTCAAGACGATGCCCGTACGGGCTGCACAAGCGTGATGGCGGCTATTCTGCCGCGAGTGGTGCCCTCGGGAGGGGCGACGATGACAAGGAGGCCCGTTCCATGGGCGCTGGTGACTTCGATCTGCTGAAGGCAATCGAGAAGGGCGAGATCCGCGAGGTCGAAGTGGCCTGGGCGGACCATCAGGGATATCCGCGCGGCAAGCGCATCCCGGCCGACGTGTTTGTTGGTCGGCTTGAGAAGGGCATCGCCTTTGCCGATGCGACGCTCACCTGGGACTACACCGGTGACGTGCTCGACGGTTGCCGCGTGTCCGGCTGGGAGTCGGGCTACCCCGACTTCTTCGTGATTCCCGATGTTTCGACCGCACGCCGCCTGCCGTGGCGCGAGGGCGTAGCCATCGTGCAGGGCGACGTCAAGGACCATCACGGCGACCTGCTCAAGTACGCGCCGCGCAGCGTCCTGCGCAACGTGGTCGACCGCCTCGCCAAGCTCGGGTACACCGCATCGATCGGCGTCGAGATCGAGTTCTACATGGTCGACGAGGATGCTCAGCCCGCCGCCGACGGCATCCAGTGCTACTCCCTGTCGAAGGCCAACGACCTTGAGCCCGCGTTCAGCGAGCTGCTCGACGGCCTGCGCGGGTTCGTCGACGTCGAGGGCTCGAACGTCGAGTACGGCCCGGCACAGTGCGAAGTGAACCTCAACCACGGCGACCCGATCTGGGCTGCTGACCAGGCGTTCCGCATGAAGTACGGCATCCGCGAGGTCTGTCGACGCCATGGCGTCGTCGCGACCTTTATGGCCAAGCCGTTCAACGGCCAGTCGGGCTGCTCGATGCACCTGCATGTCTCGCTCTGGAAGGACGGCAAGCCCGCCTTCGCCCCGGTCGACGGGTCTGAGTCCGAGACCGCGCGCTGGGCGATCGGCGGCATGATGGAGCACCTCGCGGGCATCACCCTCCCGGGTGCCCCGACGGTCAACTCCTACAAGCGCTTCGAGGCCGGCAGCTTCGCGCCGACCACCGCCACGTGGAGCCGCGACAACCGCACCTGCGCCATCCGCTCGCTGATCGAGGGCGAGAACTCCACGCGCGTCGAGCTCCGCACCGGCGCCTCCGACGCCAACCCGTACTGGGCAATCGCCGGCATGCTCGCCGCGGTCTGCGCCGGCATCGAGAGCAAGGCCGATCCGGGTACCGTGATGAGCGGCAACCTGTACGAGTCGGGCACGGTCCTGCCGACCACGCTGATCGACTCGGTCGCCGCGTTCCGCAACGACACCGTCATCCAGGAGATCCTCGGCGACGATGTGTGTAACGACCTGTGCGTCATCTCCGAGCGCGAATGGAACGCGTTCATCTCTGCGGTCACCCAGTGGGACTACGACCGCTATCTGAAGATCGTCTGACCGAAGGAGCCACCATGGCCGCTGTTGAAAAGCCCAAGAGGTCGACCGCCAAGGCAAAGCCGGCTGCGGCCGCCAAGCCCAAGGTGGCGACGAAGCCCGCTGCGGCAGCGAAGCCGAAGGCAGCACCGAAGCGTGCTGCGACGGCCAAGATCGTGCCGAAGTACAAGGCTGCGAAGATCACGAAGGAGCGCAAGCGTCCGCTCGTGCCGCGCCCGACCGTGCATCCCGGTGCGCTCGCTCAGGCCCGCGCGTTCCCGGTGCTCGAGTCGATCTTCACGCGCCGCTCGCGTCGCTTTGCGCTGGGTGCAGAGCTGACGGGCCCGCTGGCGTTCAAGTCCGACAAGGAGCCGATTCCGCTCGCATACGAGGAGGAGGCGATCCTCGTCGCCGCCGCCACCGGTATCTCCGGCATTGCGACGGAGGAGTGGCCGTTCCTCGACGACGACGGCGATTCGACGAGCGGCGACAAGATCGGCTCGTTCACGGGCCGCACCTACCCCTCGCCGCTGGCCAACCACAACGTCGAGTTGTTCTGGACGAACGACGACGGCGTCTTCGCGCTGCCGCAGCGCGACGTGCGCCCGGTCAAGCACAACCAGCTGGCCGACGAGAACGCGCCCAACGAGCTGTACCGCCAGGCCGTGAAGCTCGACGACAAGCGCCTGCACATTCCGCGTGATCGTCCGAACCTGTTCGCGTTCAACCACCGCATCCCGAACGCGCAGGGCACGTCGCTGTTCATGCCGATCACCGACATCACGCGCCAGTGCATCTCGGCGATGCTGCTCTACTTCGACGCGCCGCACGGCTACTACCTCGTCGACCCGCACCTGAATGGCGATCCGCTGCGCGAGTACGTCAAGTCGGGTCTGCTCGATCCGGCGCACGCCGTCGACTTCTGGGAGTTCGAGCGCTGGCAGATGGTCGACGCCAATGGCGTCGAGCAGGGCCTGATGGTCGGCAACCTGATGCACGCCACGCAGGCGATGGGCCTCGGCGGCCATCCCTTCAACGGCGGCAAGGGTCGCGTGACGATGGGCGGCGAGAGGTACTGGCACGAGATCGGTGGCAAGGGTCCGTCCGGGTCGCTGGGCTTCGAGATGCTCGAGATCCCGTCCGACGCGCCGCTCGGTGCTGGCGAGTCGGTGCCCGTCGGCATCAAGGGCGTGTTCGAGGCCGCGATGCCGCCGTTCCAGAAGAACATGGACAAGGCCGTCGATAGCGTCGTTGACATTCGCTGGGGCAAGAAGGGCCTCTTCGAAGACGACACGCGCCCGATTCCGTGGACGAACCGCAAGGTGATCGACCAGATGCCGCGTCCGTCCGACGAGGCGATCGCCGCCACGAAGACGATGTGCAACTACATCTGGAACACGTACGGCCGCTTCCCGGCCACGCTCGATCCGATGCTGATGACGGTCTGGTACCAGGATCAGCACCTCGATCTCGACTTCTACAAGAAGTACTACCCGGCCGAGGTGATCCCGCCGCGCGTGGCTAACCACATGCGCGACTGGCACGGCCTGGGCTGCGACTGCTGCTGATCTGCTCGACTGGCCGGAGGGGCGCTGCCTCTCCGGCCAGTTGGATAGCCCAATCTCGCCACGCCAGCGTGGTCGGTTGGGCTGTGCGCCCGAGGGGAGCCTACCCGGCGCCGACGGCGGCGATCGCGGTGACAGCGGCGATCACCGTGACGATGCCGACCCACTGACGAGCGCGTAGGCGCTCCTTTAGGACGACCATGCCGACGATCACGCCGACGGTCGCGAACTGCGCTGCGAGCACGCCGGCGACGGCGACGGGGCCGCGGTCGGCGGCGGCCACGAAGAGGAGGGAGGCGACCGAGTCGCCGATGCCCCAGATCGCTACGTTCTTCCAGTCGAAGCGGGCGTTGGCGGTGACGCCCATCTTGATACCGATCGGCAGTGCCAAGAGCAGCGCGACAACGCGCACCAGGACGAAGCCCCAGATCACACCGACCTCATCGGCAACCGGTGCGGCCATGGTGAGGATGCCGCCCCAGATCAACGCTGCGAAGGCCGCCCGTAGCGCGCCGCTCGACTGGCCCTCCTCGCTCGTGCCCATAGCGGCGAGAATCACGCCGATCACGGCGAAGGGCAGAAGCAGCAAGACGCGCGAATCGATGGACTCGCCGAGCAGAATCGCGAAGACCGCGGCAACAGCGCCCTCGCAGGCAATGGTCGGCGCGACAATGGTCAGCTTGCCCTTCTGGAAGGCGCTGAAGCCGACGAGGTAGCCCGCCAGCGAGAGGATGCCCATGCCGACAATCAGCACCGCGCCCTTGGCGGTGATGTGCGGAAGGCCATCCGTGAAGAAGATGATCGGCGACGTCACGACAAGACCGATCACGATCGAGCCGATCACCGTCGGCACGATGCCGAGGTTGCGCGCCGCCCGTGCGAGCTGTACCTCGGGCAGGCCCCACGACAGTGCGCAGAGCACGCCGAGGACGATGGTGATGCCCACTCAGGCCTCTCGCTGCATCAGAGCGTCTCGGCGAGCCAGGCGGTGATCGTCTCGACGCAGCGTGTGGGCTCCTCGAGTTGCGGGCAGTGCCCAGAGCCGTCGAAGACGACGTACGTCGAGCCAGGGATGTTGTCGCGGCACCACTCGCCCATTGCGAGTGGGATCAGACCCTCGTGCACGCCCCAGAGGTTGAGCGTCGGCACCGTGCCGGCGGCAATGGCATCGACGGCGCTGTAGAGCGTCTGATCGAGCAGGATCGCGGCCGCGGCGTTGGCGCCGACCATGCACGACTCATTCGCACACCAAGCGAGATCCTCGTCGCTGAGCGGCTCTTTGAACATGGCCGGTGCGAAGTGCTCCATCGAGCCGCGGAAGTCGGCCTGGCACGAGGCGATGAAGCCGTGGATAGCCTCAAGTGACAGCGGGCCGTACGGGAACGCCTCGCACTGCAGGTCCGTCGGCCCCTGCGAGATGTTCACGTGCGCGGCAACGCGCTCGCGGCCGTGGCGGAGCATCAGCTCCCAGGCCACGAGGTTGCCCATCGACCACCCGACGAGCACGCAGGTGTCGATGTCGAGCGCATCGAGCAGCGCGTTGACGTCGTCGGCGTACTGGCCGACCGTGTGCCCGCCTTCGACGTGCGGCGAGCGGCCGTGGCCGCGCAGGTCCGGGACGATCACGCGGTAGCCGGCGGCGACCAGCGGGTCGATCACGGGATGGAAGTACGCGGCCGACATCGAGACGCCGTGGAGCAGCACGAGCGGCAGGCCCTCGCCGCGATCGGTCACGCTCAACTCGACGCCCGTGGCGACGGGGACGAGACGTGCATCGGAGCCGAACGGCGTGCTGGGCCGGATCATCAGGGCACCAGCACGAAGCGGCCCTTGACGTCGCCCTTGCGCAGGCGCTCGTGGGCGATGGCCGCGTCGGTCAGCGGCAGGCGCTCGACGACGTGGCGGATCTGCTCCTTCTGCGCGAACGCGATCAGCTCGGCGAAGTCGCCGAGAGAACCCCAGACACTCGTCGTCAGCTTGGCCTCCATCGGGACGGCGCCGAAGCCAAACGGCACGCGGCCGCCGTGCAGGCCGATCGCGATCAGGATGCCCTGGCGATCAACGAGGCGCACCGCGTCCTCCAGCGACTTCTGCCCGGCGACGAAGTCGAGGACCGCGGTGTACGGGCCAGCGAGGTCAGCAGGGTTGGCCGCCTCGGTGGCGCCGATCTCCTTGGCCGTCGCACACTTGGCGGGATCGGGATCGCCGACGTGCACCTCAGCGTCGCTCATCGCTGCGAGGTACTGGACGGCGTACTGACCCAGACCGCCAGAGCCGAGCACGAGCACGCGCTTGCCCTTGCTGAGGTAGGGCAGAGCCTGCTTGACGGCGCGGAAGGCGGTCAGACCGCCGCAGCCGAGCGGCGCGGAATCGATCGGATCGAGATTGCCGAGCGGGAAGATGTAGCGGCGGTGGGGGACCAGCATGTAGTCGGCGTAGCCACCCTGGTCGAACATGCCGGCCTCGTGGCTGTCCGGACAGATCATCTCGCTGCCCGCGGCGCAGAACCGACAATTGCCGCAGCCCCACGGCGTGTAGACGAACACGTTGCCGTGCTCCTCCGTCCAGCCCGTCACCTCGTGGCCGAGCGTCAGCGGGCGTGGCTTGTCACCAAAGTCACCGTCGACGACGTGGATGTCGGAGAAGCAGACGCCACAGGCGTTCACCTTCACCACGACTTGGTCATCATTGGCCGCGACGGGCATCTCGATCTCGTCGAGATGCAGCGTCTTGTCACCGCTGTGCAGACGGACTGCGCGCATTCCCTGTCCTCCCCTGGACGTCTGGCGAAAGCCTACCGGCTGCCGTCGTAGCGCACCGGAATGCGCTTGATCCCGTTGAAGAAGTTCGAGCGCATGCGCGCGACTTCGCCATTGAGATGCAGATCGGGCAGGTACGGCAGCAACTCCTCGAGCCAGACCTTGATCTCGAGCCGCGCGAGGTGCGAGCCGAGGCAGTAGTGCGGCCCGCCGAGCCCGAACGCCATGTGCTTGTTGGGCGTGCGGCCGACATCGAACTGCATCGGGTTGTCGAAGAAGCGCTCGTCGCGGTTGGCCGAGGTAAACCAGAGGACGACCTTGTCGCCCTCCTTGATCTGCTGGCCGTGGAGCTCCACATCTTGTGTCGCCGTGCGGCGGAAGTGGTGCACGGCGGTGGCCCAGCGGATGATCTCCTCGGCCGCGGAGCCACACAGCTCGGGGTTCGCCACGAGGCGATCGATCTGGTCCCGATTCGACAGCAGCGCGTTGATGCCGTGCGACATCGTGTGCCGCGTCGTCTCGTTGCCCGCGGTGATCAACAGCAGGAAGAACAGCTTGAACTCGTGGTCCGACAGCGTGTCGCCGTCGAGCTCCGAGTTGATCAAGATCGTCACGTTGAGGTCGGCGAGGCCAAGGGCATAGTCGAACATCTCGAGCGCGGCCGGGCTCGAGAACGGCAGGTGCGCGTACTGCGAGAGGTCGGACTGGTCCTTGACGAGGTCGCCAACGAACTCGGGCTCGGTGTTGCCGAGCAGGCGGTCACCGAGGTTCACCAGCGTGTGGCGATCTTCAAGCGGCGTGCCCATGATGTCGGACAGGATCTGCATTGGCAGCTCGATCGAGACGCGCTCGGTGAAGTCGAACTCGCGCTCGGGCATCGTCTCGACGAGGATCGAGCGAATCAGCGCACGGATGCGATCCTCGTAGACCTTGACGGCCTTCGGCGTGAAGCCGCGGTTGACGAGCGCGCGCAGGCGGGTGTGACGCGGGGGGTCCATGTCGAGCAGCGACATGCGCGCCTCGACCTGCTCCGGCGTGAGGTCGTCAAGGCTCGTGCCGCCGACACCGGCCGAGAACACCAGCGGCTGCTTCTGCAGCGCGAGGATGTCTTCGTAGCGGGTGACAGACCAGAAGCCGCGTCCGCCTGCCTCCTCGTTCCAGAAACACGGGGCATCGTCGCGCAGCCGCTTGAACCAGTCGTGCGGGGTCCGGTCGACAAACGTCTCGAGATCGGTGAGATCGATGTCGCTGAGGTCGGGGGAGGTAGCAATCGCCATGTCGGAACGGTACCGCGATTCACGCGTGTACGAGCGTCTACTCCTCGCGGCGCGACTTCGGCAGCAGCATGCTGGAGCCGAGACCAACGAGGATGAACAGCGCGGCGGCAAAGCCGGTGTAGCGCGTGGCATCGGAGAACGCCTGCTCGAGCGGCTGGGCCATGGCAGCACCGTCGGGCGCGGCCACAATCTGCGGCAGGGCCGTGCCGGCCGAGCGCTCCATCTGCGTTGCCATCGCCGCCGCCTTGGCAGGTGGCATGCCCGTGTTCTGCAGGTTCTGGCTGGACTGGTTGTAGACGACGGACGCGAGGATCACGCCGAGCAGCGCGACGCCGAGGGCCGAGCCGATCTGTCGCGACGTCGACTGGATGCCCGACGCCTGCCCCGACGCGGCGACCGGGACCTCAGCGAGGATCACGCCCGTCAGCTGCGCCGTCGCGAAGCCGATGCCGAGGCCATAGACGAACAGCGTCGGGATCAGATGCCAGGCGGGAATGCCTGGCGCGACAACGAGGGCGAACGCCGCGAGACCGATCGCCTCGAGCGCCATGCCGAGCTGCACGACACCACGGCCGCCGAGCTTCTTCGAAATGGGCGCTGCCATGCCAGCAGTGACGAAGGCGCCAACGGCAAGACAGGCGATCACGAGCCCGGACTCCGTAGCGCTCAGCCCGAGTACGTTCTGCAGGTAGAGCGGGATGGCGATCAGGAGGCCGAACTCGCCGAGGCTCACGAGCAGTGCGGTGAGGTTGCCGAAGCCGAAGGAGCGCAGTCGGAACAGCTCGAGGTCGACAAACCGGGCACGGCCCGAGCGCTGGCGGCTGCGGGCGTTCAGCAGGAAGGCCGCCACGCAGATGATCGAGACAGCGAAGGCGAAGGGAATCACGGAGACCGATGCGCTCGGCCAGTCCCAGCCGAAGGGCGAGAAGGTCTCGACGGGCGTCCACCAGCCGTACGTCCGGCCCTCGATCAAACCGAAGACGAGCGCGGCGAGCCCGAGGCCGATGCTGATGGCGCCGACGGCATCGCCGGTTGGCTTGGCGTTGGCATCGCGCGACTCGCGCACGTACTTCAGCGAGAGGAGAATCAGGATCGCGGCGATCGGGATGTTGATCAGGAAGATCCAGCGCCAGCCGAAGCTCGTGGTGATCCACCCGCCAAGAATCGGGCCGAGCGCGGCCATGCCACCGATCGTGCCGCCCCATACGCCGAACGCAGCAGCACGCTCCTTGCCCTGGAAGGTCGAGTTGACGATCGACAACGTCGAGGGCAGCACGAGTGCGCCCCCCACGCCCTGGAGGAGGCGCGCGAGGATCAGCAGCTCGCCACTGCCGGCGATGCCGGCGAGGACACTCGAGCCGGCGAAGATCGCCAAGCCGGCGATGTAGACGAGGCGGCGACCGCGCATGTCGGCGAAGCGGCCGGTCGCGATCAGCAGCGCGGCAAAGACGAGGCTGTAGATCGAGTTGACCCACTCGGCGCCCGACAGGCCGAGCTTGAGATCCCTGATGATCGTCGGCAGCGCGACGTTGACGATCGTCGAGTCGATGATGATCAGGGCGACGCCAGCGGCGACGACGCCGAGTGCGACCCAGCGTTTGGGATCCGGTGTGGCAGCGGCTTCCATACTCGGAAGGATGCCGCGCCGGGCGGCGCTAGGCCTTCAGCATGGACACGATGCCGTCGACGTACGCCTTCGGGCGCACATCGCCCGAGGTGAGACGCAGCGTGTAGTAGCCGAGCACGACCTGCGCGAACAATGCGGCGCCCGCGGCCTTGGTGTCGGTGCGCTTTGGCAGATCACCGGTCTTGACCGCGCGTGCGGCGACGTCGGCGAAGAGGCCGCGGATCGCGGCAAAACGTTGCTTGACGACCTTGCCGACCTGCGGATCGCGGGCAGCCTCGCCCCAGACGTCGAAGGCGATACCAGCGGTCGGGCCCTTGGCGATCTTGTCGACGACGGTGACAACCTGCAGCAGCGCATCGTGAAAGCTCGGCGCCGGGTCGGCCGCGAGGATCGCCGTCAACGCCGCCTCCGTCTGCGCCAGATTGGCCTCGGTGATGGCGTTGACGATGTCGGCCTTGCCGGGGAAGTAGACGTAGATCGCGCCGGCAGAGACGCCGGCCTCCTCCTGTAGGTCCATCATCGACGCGGCGTGGAAGCCGCGGCGCGAGAAGCAGGTGCGCGCGGAGTCGAGGATGTGCTGGCGGCGGGCGGCGTAGGTCTCTTCGCGAAGTCGGGGCATGTCAGAGAGGTTACTCCCAAAACGAACGCTACAAAAATATGCGATACACGTGTGTATTTGTCGGCGAGGAATACGGGTGGACATTTCCCGCCCATTTTGTATATTGGATCCAATTCTTCGGAGGGGAGAACCGCATGGCAGCGCTTGAGGCACCGAAGTTCGATCTGCTCGACCACCAGCTGTTCGCCGAGCGCGAGCCGTGGGACATCTTCGAGTACCTGCAGCGCGAGGCTCCGGTCTACCGCCATCCCGACGATGCCGACGGCTTCTGGTGCGTCACCAAGTACGACGACGTCCTCGACGTGCTCAAGCGCGCCAAGGTCTTCTCGTCGCAGGCCGGCGGGTCGGCACGCATCGGCCAGGTCGAGCCCGACGTGCTCGAGGCGCGCCGCAACTTCATGGAGACCGACGCGCCGCTGCACAACGAGTGGCGCAAGCCGTTCGCGCGCGACTTCACGCCCAAGTCGATCGCCCGCTACGAAGACCAGCTACGCGTGATCGTCGACCAGGTGCTCGACGAGGCCTTTGAGAAGCAGGACATCTGCTTCGTGCACGACATCGCGGCGCTGATCCCGATTCGCGTGCTCGGCACGATCCTCGGTCTGCCGCCGGAGCAGTTCGACCGCTTCATCGAGCTCGGCGACCGCATGATCATCGACTCCGATCCGGAGATCGCGATCCACGTGGCCGGTTCGCCTGAGGCTGAGGCCTTCAAATACCTGCCGTTCGGCAGCGAGGCGGCGGCGGAGCTCTGCGCGATGGGGCGCCAGACGATCGACGCTCGGCGCGGCGACCCGAAGGAAGACGTCCTCTCGATCCTCGCGAACATGGAGATTGGCGGCCACCTACTCGGCGACCGCGACCTCGACAACAACTTCGCGTTGTTCGTGGTGGCCGGTAACGAGACGACGCGCCAGTCGATGGCGCTCGGCCTGCTCGCGCTGTTCAACGACGACCGCGCGATGGCCGAGTTTTCGCAGCCGGGCGCGGCGACCGATCAGGCCGTCGACGAGCTGATCCGCATCGCCTCGCCGGTCTGGCACTTCCGCCGCACTGCAATCGAGGACACGGAGATTCGCGGCCAGGAGATCAAGGCGGGCGAGCGCGTCGTCATCTGGTTCGCCGCCGCCAACCGTGACGCCGAGGCCTTCGAAAATCCGCACGTGCTCGACTTCTCCCGCAAGAAGGACGAGCACCTTGCCTTCGGTCGCGGCGGCCCGCACTACTGCATTGGCACACACCTCGCGCGTCTCGAGATCCGCGTGCTCTACGAACAGCTCTTCCCGCGCCTCAAATCGATCGAGCAGACGGGCCCGGAACGCCGCCTCGTCTCGAACTTCACGAACGGCCTCAAGCACTTCCCGGTGCGCATCACCGCCAAGTAGGCGGGCTGCCGGGAAGGAGAGTGGCGAGACCCGGGCTCGAACCGGGGACACCGCGATTTTCAGTCGCGTGCTCTACCAACTGAGCTATCTCGCCGCTGCGCGGCACATTACCAACCAGCCGCAATCTGGCGCGCGGGTTAGAACAGGCCGAACACGAGGTGCGCGATTGCGAGCAGCACGCCGGTGATGATCAGCGCGCCGCCCACAAGCATCAACATGCCACCCGACTTCGGCACCTCGGAGTCGGCTGGGCCGCGCAGCAGCACTTGCCCCACCGAGTAGAGCACGATGCCAAAGATCGCCAGTACGGCGACAACCCACCAGATCACAGCCATGTTCGGATCCTGCCGGATGCGCCGTTGTTGCACAACCTTTACGGGAAATCCCGCAAACCGGTGGTAGGTTGGGCGCAACCCGGAACCACTCCCTCAAGGCGGCGGCCAGCGTGCAGGAATGCGGCGCAGGCTTGCGAAACCGCCTTGGAGGTACCCGCTCTCTTGCGCCGTCCCGTCATCCACCCACCTCGTCTCGTCATCATCCTTGCGACGTGTCTCGTCGCGCTGATGGCCGCGCTGCCGACGCAGGCTGCGCCGAAGCAGGAGATCGCGAGCAAGCGCGCGCAGGCCGAGGAAGTTCGTCGCCAGCTTGCCGAGCTCGGCGCCCAGCTCGAGCCCGCGATCGAGCGCTACAACAAGTCGGTCGCAGAGCTCAAGCAGGTCAACGCCGAAATCGCGTTCAATCAGAAGCAGATCAAGGTCACGGAGGCGAACCTACGCGTCACCCAGGTCGAGCTCGACGCCAAGCTCGAGCAGTCGTATCGCGTCGGTGAGCCCGACCTGCTCGCATCGGTGTTGAGCCAGCAATCGCTCGCGCAGATCCTCGCCGTGACCGACCTGTTCGATCGCTCGCAGCACCAGGCCGCCGACATGATCGGTGGGTTGCAGAAGACGAAGAAGACGCTGACGCGGCACAAGCAGGACCTGCAGGTCGCGCAGGACCGTGCCGCGGCGTTGAAGGCCGACCGCGCGGCCGAGAAGAAGCGCATCGACGCCGGCATCGCGCAGAGCCAGCAGCTCGTGTCGGGTCTCGAGGGTGAGATCCAGCAGCTCATTCAGGAGGAGGCCGCACGCCAGGAGCAGCTGCGCCAGCAGGCTCTCGCGGCTCTTGCGGCGCAGCAGGCCGAGACGAACGCCCCGGGCAACGATGTCGCGATCGGTGGCTCGGTCGCCGACACGGCTACCGCAGATACCGGCTCGACGGATGCCGCACCGGCCGCTGTGGCCGAGGCACCGATCGACTTGCCGCCCACGGACGGCTCGATTGGCGCGCAGGCAGTCTCGATCGCGATGCAGTATCTCGGCGTGCCCTACGTCTGGGGCGGGTCGTCGCCCGGCGGCTTCGACTGCTCGGGTCTGACGTCCTACGTGTACGCCCAGCTCGGGATCGGGCTTAGCCATTACACCGGCTCGCAGTGGAACGAGGGCACCCGCGTTCCGGCCGACCAGCTGCTGCCCGGCGACCTTGTGTTCTTCCACTCCGATCTGCACCACATGGGCATGTACATCGGCAACGGGCAGATGATCCACGCGCCGCAGACGGGCGACGTCGTGAAGATCTCGCCGCTGATGGATGCGTACGCTGGCGCCGTCCGCCCGTACTGACAGGCGCGGCGCTACCCGGACTCCGGTATTCTCTCGCTCGCTGCGCGCCCGTAGCTCAGCGGATAGAGCGCTGCCCTGCGGAGGCAGAGGTCGGACGTTCGAGTCGTCCCGGGCGCACTACGCGGAGGGTTCCGGTTTCGACCGGGACCCTCTTCGCGTTTCTAGGCGAGGACGGTTGCCGCGGCGCCGGCCGCGTCGAGCACTGCGCCTGCTGGCACCTCGACGCGCAGGATCGCGATCGCGCGCGGCTCCTCGAGCCAGGGAGCATCGGCGACCGACGTGATGACGCCGGCTTCCTTGCCGTCCAGCACGAGTTCCGTGCCCGGGGCAACGATGGTGCTCAGCGCTATGCAGCGCGGTCCACGGTTGGCATGCCCACGCCGGTGGAGTCGCGTGACCGGCTCCTGGCCAATGAAGCAGCCTTTGTCGAACGACACGGTCGCCTCAACGAGGCCGACCTCTGCCGGCATCCAGCGCTCATCGACGTCGTGGCCGAGACGTACCTCGCCGGCCTCGACACGCAGCGCCTCCACGGCGGCTTCCTCGACCGGCACCGCGCCCCGACTCGCAGCGGTGTCGAGCGCGCTCGCGCGGTCGCTCGTCGCGACGATCATGTCGACGCGGGGCAGGTCGCCGAGTGCGGACTCGATGCGCGTACCTGGCACCTCAATCGCAGGGGCCTCCGGTCCGATCAGCGAGAGGAGCGACCACTGCGCGGTCGCTTCGATCGTCACCTTCGAGCCGAGGCGATAGCGGGTCAGCTGCTTAATCAGGTCGTCCGCTGCATTCGGCTCGATCTCGAGCAGCAGTCGTTCGGGGCCCAGGCGCGTGACGCGCACGTCGGCGAGCACCTTTGCCTTCGGCGTCAGCAGCAGAGCACGTCGCGCCTCGCCATCGGCGAGACCGTTGAGGTCTTGCGTGAGCAGATTCTGCAGAAAGGATTCGGCGTCTGCTCCCTCGACCGCGACGAAGGCACGCGCGGGGGCGAGCACGCCGCACCCGACGCGCAGCGCAGCGAGCTGATCGGCGGGCGAAGCGGCAGCATCCATCACACGGAGGTTCGCACACCGTGCAGGGGTGGTTGCACCACAAGCCCGCAAAGGGGAAGTACCCTGCGACGGAGAACGAACCCTTGGTGCCGTCCGACTCCACTCACGCCCACGGCGCCATCGACGTAGCGCCGCTCCTGCCCGGTCCCAATCCGGTCTGGACACGAAACCGCATCATCGCGCTGTTCGCCGCGTATGCCGTTGGTCTTGGCGGCATGATCCTGGTGAAGGGCGTGTACCTCTCACCAGACCGCTACTTCCTGATCCTGCTCGTGCCCGCCCTCGTGCTCGGCGTCGGCAAGGGCTACGTGCGCGACTTTCTGCCGATGATCGTCTCGATCCTGATCTACGAGCAGTTGCGCGGCCTCGCCCACCTCGCCAACCCCGAGCCGTACTACATGCCGCACCTCAAGTTCGACGAGGTGATCTTCTTCGGGCGTAATGCCACCGTCGTGCTGCAGGACTGGATGTGGACGGGCACCGTGCAGTGGTACGACCAGCTGCTCGGGCTGCTCAACCGCGCGCACTTCATCGTCCCGCCGACCTTGCTCTTCATCATCTGGCTTGATCGCCGCGAGCACTACTACCGCTGCGCCACCGCCCTGGTCGCAACCTCACTGATCGGCGCCTTCATCTTTCTCATCTACCCGGCCGCACCGCCGTGGGCCGCCGCGGAGATCGGACTCCTGCCCGAGATGACCAAGATTGGCTACGCCCAGGCCGCGGCTGCCCCCGTGAGCGCCAGCAAGTCGTTCATCGAGAGCCTGATGCTGCCCAATCCGTACGCCGCGGTGCCGAGCCTACACACGGGCTACTCGACGCTCGTGGCGATCTTCGCGCTGACGTGGAAGCGCCGCTTCGGCTACGTGATGCTGCTCTACCCGCTGACGATGTACTTCTGCATCGTGTACTTCGCCGACCACTACATTTCCGATATCCTCGTGGGGATCGCAGTTGCCCTGCTTGGCTGGTGGGTGGCCGGTCGCATGATTAACCGCCCGTTCGGGCTCGGCGCTCTCGCCGGGCCGTTCTCCCCGCCGATCTCAACCGCACGCTTCGGAAGGCCCCCTCGATGAGCAAGGACCAGCAGCAGGACACCGCCGAGACGACGGCGCAGGATCGTCGCCCGAAGGCCGAGGTGTTCGTGTGCTGTCCGCTCTGCGGCGCCGACGATTATCGCGTCAAGATCGAGGACACGATCGGCACGCGCGTCGCCGACCCGCGCGTGCACTACACGTGCACCTCGAGCGCGTTCGGCGAGCACGGCCGCATCGTCGAGTGCCGCTCCTGCCACCTCGTCTACATGAATCCGCGCCCGCATCACGAGGCGGTTGTCGAGAACTACGGCGACGTCGAGGACCAGTCGTACATCGAGGAGGAGCAGGGTCGCATCGAGACCTTCGCTGAGAGCCTCGCGCACGTCGAGAAGTACCGTCGCTCTGGCCACCTGCTTGACGTCGGTTGTCACGTTGGCACGTTCCTCACGCTCGCCCAGAAAGCCGGCTTTGATGTCGCGGGCGTCGAGCCGTCGCGCTGGTGTTCGGAGATCGCCAACTCGCGCATCGACGGCAAGGTGCATTGCGGCGCGATCGAAGACGCTCCGCTGCCCGAGGGCGGCTACGACGTGATCACCCTCTGGGACGTGATCGAGCACCTGCCCGATCCGGCGCTCGACATCCGCGCGATCTACTCGGCGCTGCGCCCCGGCGGCATCTTCGCCGTCTCCACGATGGATGTTGAGTCGCTGTTCGCCAAGACCTTCGGCAAGCGCTGGCCGTGGTACATGCAGATGCACCTCGTCTACTTCTCGCGCCAGACGCTGCCCGAGATGCTGCGGCGTGAGGGCTTCCAGATCTGCGAAGTCTCCACGCATGTGCGCCGCGTGCGCCTGACGTACCTCGCCTCGCGCCTCGACGCCTACTCGCCGACGATCGGCCGGCTCGCCAACGGCGTGCTGAGCAAGGTGGGTCTGGCCGAGCGCACCGTCGGTGTCAGCTTCGGTGACATCTTCACCGTCATCGCGCGCAAGCCCGAGTCCGCCTAGCGACCCGTGGCCGCCGCCGCCGTCGATGCGCCGCGCGTGAAGGCGCGCCTAGACGGGTGGCGGTACCCCCTCGCGATCGGCGTGCTGTCGCGCGTCTTCAGCTTCGTGGTGGTTGGTGCGATCGGCCTCGCCCGACGGGAAGATGGCGCGAGTGTGCTCGACGCGATGCTCGATCCGTTCGGCAAGTGGGATGGCATCTGGTACCAGCGCATCGCCGACTACGGGTACGACCCGACGGTCGCCCATGGCAATGGCGTGGCATTCTCGCCGCTGTATCCGTTGATGGTGCGCGAGGTTGCCAGTGCACTGTCGATCACCTACCTGGCGGCGGGGGTGCTGATCTCGACGGTCTGCTTCCTGGTCGCCCTCGTCCTCCTGCACGGGCTGATCGCGCGGCGCTCCGGCGAGCGCGTGGCGCGGACGGCGGTCTGGCTGACGGCGTTCTTCCCCGTCGCCTACCTGTTCTCGTCGGTCTACACGGAGAGCCTCTACCTGCTGCTGACGGTGCTGGCCTTCGTCTTGATCGAGCGGGGCTGGGTCCTTGGGTCAAGCGTCGTCGGGGCGCTCACGGTGCTGGCCCGGCCTCAGGGCATCCTGCTCACACCCGCCCTCGCCGTGCGGATCTGGAAAGACGAGGGGCGCCGGCCGAGCTGGGGGATGGCGCTGCGCATGCTCCCGCTCTTGCTGATGCCCCTTGCGTACGTGGCCTTCGGCGCGTACCTCTACTACCGCACGGGCGACCCATTCGCCACGCAGACGGCGCAGGCCACAGGGTGGGGTCGCGGCATCAACGTGCTGCTGGTGCTTGGCCTGCCGATCGCCATCCTCCACGGCCTCTACGTTGGTACGCACGACATCTCGCGCTTCCTGTACATCGTCGATACGGCGTTTGCGATGACGTGGGGACTGCTACTGCTTGAGGGTCTGATCCGCAAGCGGCTGCCCGCGGAGTACCTGCTCTACGGGTGGCTAGCCGTGCTGCTGCCTGTGCTCGCGGGTACGTATCTCGCACTGCCGCGGTACGGCATGGGCATCTTCGTGGTCATGTGGCTGGCCGCCTTCCACGTGGCGGGTCGTCCGCGGCTTGGGCTCGGCCTCAAGATCGCGATGCCGCTCGCGCTCATCGCCACCGCGATCATCTCGCTCGGGTTCGAGCTCTACACGCCGTAGGCGGTAGGCTTCCCGCCATGTCCGATGCCTCCCGCTACGGCGTGCAGTCGATGGTCGACCCGCTGCGCCGCGTCCTCATCCGCCGACCCGTCACCCAGGGCGACTTCGCCGCCGCCGACTGGCGCGAGCCCGATCCGGCCAAGCTGACGGCAGAGCACGAGGCCTTCGGCGAGCTGCTCGAGAGCCTCGGCTGCGAGGTCAACGTGGCTGCGCCGCTCGACGGGCTCGTCGACTCGGTCTACGTCTGTGACCCAGTCTGGGTCTGCGGCCAGGGTGCGATTGTTCTGCAGTCCGCCAAGCCGCAGCGCGTTGGCGAGGGGGAGGGCATGGTTGCCGACCTCGAGGCCGCGGGTGTACCGATCGCCGGGCGCCTGACGGGGAACGCCACCGCCGACGGCGGCGACATGGTCTGGCTCGACAACGAGACGCTCGCCGTTGCGCGCGGGTATCGCACCAATGCCGAGGCGCATCGTCAGCTCGACGAGATCCTGGCTGCCGAGGGCGCGAAGACGCTGCGCTTCGACCTGCCGCACGATCGCGGCGCCGAGCACGTGCTGCACCTGATGAGCTTCATCTCGCCCGTCACGCACGACCTCGCGGTGGTGTTTGAGCCGCTCGCACCCGTCACGCTCATCCAAGAGTTGCAGGAGCGCGGTATCGGCGTGATCCCGCTCGACGAGGACGAGTACTGGACGATGGGCTGCAACATCCTCGCCACTGCGCCAGGCGTCGTCGTCGTGCTCGACGGCAATCCGAAGATCCGTCGCGCGATGGAGGCCAAGGGCATCGAGGTGCACGCCTACCAGGGCGGCGACGTCTCGTTGAAGGGCGACGGTGGGCCGACCTGCCTGACACGCGAGCTGTTGCGCCAGGCATGAGCTCGTTGCGTGAGCGGCTCGTCGAGCGCATTCGTGCGCACGGACCGCTGACGTTTGCGCAGTACATGGAGGCCGCGCTGTTCGATCCAGAGAGCGGGTTCTACACCCGCGGGCCGGGGATCGGCCAGGGTGGGCACTTCGCCACCGCCGCGATGGCGCATCCGGCGTTCGCTGCGGCGATCATCGCCGAGGCGGCCGCGACGTGGGAGGCACTCGGGCGACCGAAGCAGTTCCGCCTCACCGAAGCCGGGCCGGGCACGGGTGGATTGGCACGGCGCGTCAGCGAGGGGCTCACATCGCAGGGCGTACCGCACGAGCTGGTCCTGATCGAGTTGAGCACTGGGCTACAGGCGAGACAGCGCGAGACGCTCGCGGGCATTGAGGCGCGGTGGGTCGAGCACCCAGCGGAACTAAAGCCCGCGTCGGGCTTCCTCTATGCCAACGAGGTACTCGACGCGTTACCCGTCCGGCTGCTCCAGTGGCCCGACGAGGTACTCGTCGATGCCGACGCGAGCGGGCGGCTGGTGGAGACGCTGCAGCAGGCCGAGCCGGCGATCGCGCGCCTGCTGAGCGCGCAGGTCGAGCCCCGCGTCGGCGCACGCTATGCCGTGCGACCGTCGATGCTGCCGCTGGTGGCATCGCTCGTGGGCAGCGTGCGCCGTGGCCGCGTCGCATTGATCGACTACGGCGGTGTCGGCACCGAGGTCCACGATGGCCGGCGGCCACCGGTGCGCACGTACATCGGCGGACAGCAGGGTGGCGATCCGCTGCAGGCACCAGGCACCCAAGACCTGACAGCCGACGTCGACTTTGGCGCACTGACCGACGCCGCCAAAGCCGTTGGGGTAGAGGTCGAGCAGCTGCTCACCCAGCCCGCCTGGCTGCGTAGCCACGGCTGGGAGACGCCGCCGGCGGACGTGCGGACGGAGGAGGACTGGGCGCTCGCTGGTCTCCTCGACGAGCGCCTGCCCTTCATGGTCTGGCTCGCGCGCCGCTGACGGGACAATCTGGATCCGGATCCAAACTGTCCCGGAATTGGACAAATTGGATCCGGATCCAAATTGGCTCAGGCGTCGCCGACGTGCGGGGCCGACTCGAAGCCGGCCGCCTTGTGCGAGCCGTCGCAGAACGGCTTCGTGTGCGAGGCGCCGCAGCGGCACAGGAAGGCCTCGCCCTCAATCGTGTACGGGTTGCCGTCGACATCCTCGACGACGAACGAGCCACTGACCATCGCAGAGCCGTTCTTCTTAATGCGGATTGTGCAATCGGCCATGGGGGCCTCCTCGCGTCGAGGAAAAGGGGTAACCCCTTTTCGTGTTGTCATGCGGTGCACGGTAGCCGGTGCGCACACCGTGTGACTGCGGCGGCCTCTATCCGGTGACGGGTGCTGCAGGCTTGCTCGCGGTGAGCGGCGTTCGTGGCAGGACGAGTGACCGTGTCGTGGTCTTGGCGCTACCGCCCGTCGGCGCGAACGTGGTGGCGAGTGTCAGCCGCAACGCTCCGCGCGACAGCGCGGTACGAGCACGCTTGCCGATCAGGCAGGTGAGGGTGTAGGTGCCCGCACGTTTGGCGGTCTTCGTCGTCGAGCACAGCGTCGAGCGCTTGCGGGCCGCACCCGTGGTCGACACCTTGGCGATGCCGGGTCCGGGCAACTGCAGCACCGTCGTAATCGCGATCGTGGAGTTCGTCGTGGAGATCGTCGGCGTCTTGGCGGAAAAAGCGTTCGCAGGTTGCGAGAACGTCGCCGTCACGGAGCGCGCCTCGGACATGGCGAGCGTGCAGGTCGCGGCCGCACCGGTACAGGACCCGGTCCAGCCGGTAAAGGTCGAGCCCTTCGCGGCAGTCGCTGCCAGAGTGACGGACTGGTAGTTGAGGTAGCTGCGTGTGCACGTGGCGCCGCAGTCAATGCCACTCGGGCTGCTTGAGACGGTGCCCGTTCCGCTACCGGCTCGCGTGACGACGAGGTTGGCCGCTGTGGCAAGGCGCACTCGCAGTGTGGCACCGTTTTCGTTTCCGAGATACGCGAATTGGCCATCGGGGGAGATCGTGGACCATCCCGAGCTACCGTCGAGAGCGGTCGTCTCCGAACGCGTCTCCACGAGGTCGGCGAGACGGATTGTCAGCAGCACCGCGGGGTTGGCGTTGTCCATGACGTAGGCGTACTGTCCGTCGGGTGAGATCACCGTCGAAGCCGGGATGGCAATTGAGAGCGGCGCGGTACTGACGACGGTCATGTCCGCGAGGCGGACCTTGACGATGCTGGTGGGGTTGGGACTGATCGTGTAATACCCGTACTGCCCGTCGGGCGAAATCACCGCCGTCCAGATGTCGGTGGCGGGTGCGGGCATGGGGGCGGTCCCCACGACCACGAGGTCGGCGAGGCGCACTTTGACCACGCTGCGGACGCCAGTGCTGTTTCCGAAGTATGCGTAGCTTCCGTCGGGTGCGATCGTGGCGGTGTGGAGCGCGAACTGGTTCCCACTCACCGTGAGCGTCCGCGTGACCACCAGATCGGAGGTGCGGAACTCGCTGATGGTGCCATCGGCAGCGGCGATGTAGAGGTACGAGCCATCAGGCGTGATCACCATCGCATTCCCTTCGGTGACACCGAACGGCACCTGAGCGAGGGTCGTCATATCGGACAGACGAATCTTCGTGATTGTGCCGTTCGCGCCAGCGCTGTTGACGACGTATCCGATGCTCCCATCGGGGGAGAGCGCGCCAGCCGACGCGGCTGGCGGCGACGGCAGCGTCAAGCTCCCGACCTCGACGAGATCAGACGTCCGCAGCTTGTGCACGACGCTCGGATCGGCACCATTTCCCCAGTAGATGTAGTCCCCAGCTGGTGCCATTAGTGCGGTCGTCTTGCAGCCGGCGAGGAGAACGGCTGTTGCGATCAGGAGTACGGCTGCGCGAATGAACGGTCGGATACCACGTGCCTGTTCCGGGTACCTCATGACGACCATGATACGTGTTGGCAATCGTCGGCAGCTACCCGCGCGCACTTGGCCGCGGGAAACGACGAAGGGCCCCGGCCGAAGCCGAGGCCCTTCAGGGTCGAGCGGTGATTCAGGCAGAGCCCGAATCAACTTCTTACATCATGCCGCCCATGCCGCCCATGCCGCCCATGTCGCCCACGGTGGGGCCACCGGACTTCTCGGGGGCGTCGACGATGATCGCCTCGGTGGTGAGGATGTTCTTCGCGATCGACGCAGCGTTCTGCAGCGCCGAGCGCGTCACCATGGCCGGATCGATGATGCCGGCCTTGACCAGGTCGACCATCTCGCCGGTGTCGACGTTCAGACCGAAGCCGGCCTTGGCGGCACGGACCTCGTTGACGACGACCGAGCCCTCGAGGCCGGCGTTGAAGGCCAGCTGACGCAGCGGCTCTTCGAGCGCGCGACGCACGATCTTCGCGCCCGTTGCCTCGTCAGCGTGGGACTCGTCGATCTTCAGCTTGGATGCCGCGTTGAGCAGTGCAACACCGCCGCCCGGCACGATGCCCTCTTCGAGAGCGGCACGGGTGGCCTGCAGCGCGTCTTCGACGCGATGCTTCTTTTCCTTCATCTCGGTCTCGGTGGCTGCGCCAACCTTGACCACGGCGACACCGCCGGACAGCTTCGCGAGGCGCTCCTGGAGCTTCTCGCGATCGAAATCGGAGTCGCTGTTCTCGATCTCCTGCTTGATCTGCTTGATGCGGGCCTTGATGTCGTCACCCTTGCCGGCACCGTCGATGATCGTCGTGTTGTCCTTCGTCACGACGACGCGGCGGGCGCGACCGAGCTGCGCGATAGCCGTGTTCTCAAGCTTGAGACCCATCTCCTCGGTGATGACCTCGCCGCCCGTCAGGATGGCGATGTCCTCGAGCATGCGCTTGCGGCGATCGCCGAAGCCCGGGGCCTTGACCGCGACGACCGTGAAGGTGCCGCGGAGCTTGTTGACGACGATCGTGGCCAGAGCCTCGCCCTCGAGGTCCTCGGCGATGATCATCAGGGCGCGACCGCTCTGGATGACCTGCTCGAGCACGGGGAGGATGTCCTTGACCGCACCGATCTTCTGGTTCGCGATGAGGATGTACGGATCCTCGAGCACGGCCTCCATGCGATCACCGTCGGTGATCATGTACGGGGAGACGTAGCCCTTGTCGAACTGCATGCCCTCGGTGAACTCGAGGTCGAGTCCGAAGGTCTGGCCGTCCTCGACGTTGACGACGCCGTCCTTGCCGACCTTCTCGATCGCGTCGGCGATGACGTCGCCGATCTCGCGGTCGCGGGCGGAGATCGTCGCGACGCGAGCGATGTCCTCCTTGCCGGAGACCTGCTTCGACTGCGACTTGATGTTCGTGATGGCCTGCTCAACCGCAGCCTCGATGCCGCGCTTGAGACCCATCGGGTTCGCACCCGCGGTCACGTTGCGCAGACCCTCGCGGACGATGGCCTGGGCCAGCACGGTCGCGGTCGTCGTGCCGTCACCGGCAACGTCGTTGGTTGCCGTGGCAACCTCGCGGACGAGCTGTGCGCCCTGGTTCTCGAACGGATCCTCGAGCTCGATCTCGCGAGCAATCGAGACGCCGTCGTTGGTGATGGTCGGGGCGCCGAACTTCTTGTCGATGACGACGTAGCGACCCTTGGGGCCGAGCGTCACCTTGACGGCGTCGGCGAGGGTGTCAACGCCACGCTGAAGTGCGCGACGAGCATCCTCGTTGAACTTGATGTCCTTATGTGCCATGAGAATTCCTCAGTCAGGAAGGGAGTGGATTACTTCTTGCCCTTGGCGGGCTTACTGCTACCGACGACGGCGAGAATGTCGGACTCGCGGAGGATCAGATAATCCTTGCCGCCTTCCTTGATCTCCGTGCCGCCGTACTTCGAGAAGAGGATCTGGTCGCCGACTGCAACCTCGAGCGGCACGTGATGGCCAAACTCGTAGTGGCCGGAGCCAACGGCGAGGATCGTGGCGCGCTGGGGCTTCTCCTGCGCGGTCTCGGGGAGGACGATGCCACTGGCCGTCGTCTGCTCCTCCGCCTGCACTTCGGCGATCACGCGATCGCCAAGCGGCTTGAGGTTCATGCTGACCTCCAAGGTCAAAGGTTGAGTGGATGAAAACCGTTGGCACTCTCACGCGGTGAGTGCCAGACGGGACTATACGAACCCTATCTCACGTTCGCAAACGGGAACCGGCACTCTTAGTGCGAGAGTGACAGATTTCGTGCGCGAGACCGCATTACTACAGCGATTGCGATCAACAGCGCGGTCAAGGCGGCCGCCGTCGAGTAGGCAGCCGCATCTCCGAACGCATCGGCGATCTGCGCAGCCGCCAGCGGCACGACCGCCGTGGCGCCCGTCCAGAAGATGTTGATCACGCCGTTGGCGGTGCCATGGGCCACGCCGAGGTCGTCCGAGGTGCTGGCGACGAGGGGATAGATGCCGGTCATCAGCAGGGGAAACAGCGGGCCGATACCCATGATGCCCGCCGCGATCGCCCAGATCGGCAGGGGAAACGCCAGCAGTGCGGTCAGTGCGGCGAGCCCAATTGCGCCCAGCAAGCAGAGCCCGAAGCTGCCGATGCGCTCACCGAGACGTCCAGACAGCGCACCGACCCCGACACCGAGCAGCGCACCGGCGGCAAGGATCAGGCCAAGCGCGGTCGCGCTGACACCGCGCGAGCCGAGCTCGAGCACCGCCAGGAGGTCGACAGTCGCGAAGCAGAGGGCGACGGTGAAGGCGAAGCACATCGCTGTGATCATGGTTGGGTGCCCGAGCAGGGCGCGCAGCGTCTTGACCATCGACGGTCCGGGCGCTGGGATGCGCCCGGCGGGCGCCAGCAGCGCGATGATCAGCGCGCCGATGCCGATCACGGCGACGAGCGAGAACGCCAAGAGGACGCTGGTCGCTGCGGCGAGCGCGCCGATCACCGGTCCGCCCACTGCGCCCGCGGCTGAGAGCCCGGACATCAGCCCGACGGTGCGCGACCGCCGCTCCCGCTCGGTGTTCTCTGTCAGCCATGACATGGCCGCCGACCAGCCGCAGCCGCCCGCCACGCCCTGCAGCGCACGAGCGGCGATCAGGATGCCGAAGGTCGGTGCGACGGCGAAGAGTGCTGCGGCGAGGACGAAGCACGCCAGTCCGGCGATCACGACGTGTCGCGGGCCGAAGCGTCCCGCGAGCCATCCGGCGGGAATCGCGATGACAACGAAGGTGACCTGATACGCCGACAGCAAGATCGCGGCATCAAACTTGGAGAGGTCGTACTGCTCCGTGAAGATCGGCAGCAGCGGGAAGATCGCTAGGTACAGCAGACCATCGATGAACATGGTCGTGCCGACGGCGAGGCGGATCCGCTGCATCGCGGCAGTGTATGGGCGAGGTTGATGCTTAGTGCGAGAGCGAGCGTGCGCGCGACTGCTGACGCATCACCGTTGCCAGCACCAGCAGTGCCACGACGAGCGTGCCGGACAAGACGTACGCGACCGGATCGCCGAGGCTCTCGGCGATTGGCGCGATCACGAGCGGCACGACCGCGAACCCGGCGGACCAGACCATATTGACGAGCGCGTTCGCCGTGCCGTGCGAGAGCCCAAGATCGTCGGCGGCGCTGGTCATCAGCGGGAAAATCCCTGTCATGAGGATCGGGAAGAACGGACCGATCGCCACGAGCACCGCGAGGATCATCCACGTGGGCAGTGGCAGCGCGAGGATCCACGGCATCACACCGAGGCCGATGCCGCCGATCAGCGCGATGCGGAACGAGCCAATCCGCTCGCCGATACGCCCGGCCACGATGCCCGCTCCGATACCCAAGACAGCGCCGGCCGCGATGGCGATGCCGATGGTGGTTGTGCCGACTCCGGCGGCGCCGAGGGCGAGGGTGCCGAGCAGGTCGACGGCGGCCACTCCTCCCGCATCGGCGAGCGCGAACGCGAGTGAGCAGATGACGAGTGGGTGGCGGAGCAGTTGCCCGAGCGTCTTGTGCAGCGCTGGGTCGCGGGGCAGCGTGGCGCCGGGGGGCGTGAGGATGGTCGCGATGAGCGCGACGATGGCGATCGCACCCGCGATACCGAAGGCCAGCTGGGGCGACGTGGCGCCGGCGATCGCGCCGAGCGCCGGGCCGGCGACCGCGCCGGCGGACAGCACGCCGGAGATCGCGCCGATTGTGCGAGAGCGGCGTTCGGGGGCGACGTTGCCGGTCAGCCATGCCATCGCCGCCGCCCAGCCGACGCCGCCGCCGACGCCCTGCAGCAGGCGCGCGAGGATGATCAGCTCGCCGGTCTGCGCGAGCGCGAACAGCGCGGTCGCGGCGAGGAAGAACGTGGTACCAACGAGCACGACGCGGCGGGGGCCGAAACGCCCGGCCAACCAGCCTGCCGGCGCGGTGGTCAACAGGAAGGCGACGGGATAGCTCGCCAGGAGCACGGCTGCGCCGACCTTCGAGAGGCCGAACTCGTCGGCGTACCACGGCAGCAGCGGCACAATCGCGAGGTAGAGCAGCGAATCGACGAACATCGTCGTCGAGACGGCAAAGAAGAGACGGCGCACCGCGCCAGTGTAGGGGTCGCTTGACCGCACGGTCAGGAATGCGATGCCGGCGCCCGCCCGATAGGATGCTGGGACAGGAAGGCCGGAGGTCCGATGATCGCGCTGATGTTCTACTCCCCGCTGGTCGCCGACCAGATCAAGAGCCGTCGCAAGACGGTCACGATCCGGCTGGGTGATAAGAGCGGCAAGTACGAGAAGGGTATGATCGTTGCCGTGCTCGTGGGCCAGCGCTTCGGACCGCGTGAGCGCGTCTTCGACGCCGTCATTGACAAGGTCGAGGTGAAGCCGCTCGGCGACGTCTCCCCGCGCGAGATGCAGCACGAGAATGCCTCGCTGCGCACGCTCGACGAGTTCGTCGACTTCCTCCGCAAGCTCTACAACCGCGACGTCCGGGAGGACGACACCGTGACCGTGATCCACTTCTCGGAGATCCGCTGATGTCCCGCGTCGGCTGCGTCGGTCTTGGCACGATGGGCGGCCCGATGGCCGGTCACCTGATGGACGCCGGCCACGAGGTCGCGGTCTGGAACCGCACCGCAGCGAAGGGCGACGACCTGGTGGCACGTGGCGCGCGCCGCGCCGAGACGGCAGCAGACGCCGCGCGTGATGCGGACGTGGTCGTCACGTGCGTCTCCGATACGCCCGATCTCGAGGCCGTCGTCCTCGGTGATCACGGCGTGATCGAGGGCATCCGCGATGGCGCGGTGCTGCTGGACTGCTCGACCGTGTCGCCGAGCGCGGCCAAGATGCTCGCCGAGGCACTGGCGAGCAAGTCCGTCGAGGTTGTTGACGCACCACTGTCGGGTGGTGCTGAAGGTGCCAAGAACGGCGTCTGCACCGCCTTCGTTGGCGGCTCTGACGCCGCGTTCGCAACGGCCAAGCCGATCCTCGAGGCGTTCTGCAAGACCATCACCCATCTCGGCCCCACGGGCGCAGGCCAGGCCGCCAAGGCCGTCAACCAGATCATCATCAGCGGCACCTACGCCTCGGTCGGCGAGGGCCTCGCCTACGCCGAGAAGGCCGGCCTGCCGATGGAGGCACTCGTTGAGGCACTCTCCGGTGGCGCGGCCGATTCGTGGATCCTTCGCACACGCTCGCCGAAGTACATCTCGCACGAGTACCCGGCCGGTTTCCGCACCGTGCTGCACCGCAAAGACCTTGGTATCGCGATCGGTGAGGGTGAGGCCGTCGGCCTCGACCTGCGCCTCACGCGCATCGTCGCGGCCTGGCAGGACGCGCTGATCGCCGCGGGCTATGGCGAAGAGGACTCGTCCGCTCTCGGCCGCATCGGCCGCGGCGACGTGAATCCCGACTAACTAGTCGTCGTTGCCCGGCAGCTGAACCGGACCCTTGTCGTACGGCTCGGCCTTGCGTCGAATCGGCACGCCGAAGAGCTCGCCCTCGCGGAGTGGCTCGCCGCACACGCGGCAGTCGACCTGCATGATCGAGCGCATCGGCGCGTGGCAGGCTGGACAGTCCTTGATCATCGGGCTGTTGCAGTCGGGGCACGTGTCGAGATCGGGCGGCCCCTCGAGTTCCATGTACCGCTTGGCAAAGCCGCACGTGCCACAGAGGATGATCGCATCGCCGAGAACGCGTCGCTTGTCGTCCTTGTCCATGGCGACAGCGTATGGGGATCAGGTTCGGAATGGGGTCAGACCCCATTCCGAACCTGATCCCCCACCAATTCCGCGTCGTCGGATTCAGGTTCGGAATGGGGTCTGACCCCATTCCGAACCTGGTCCCCCCCTTGACTTCCGAGGGCACCCCGGCCAACGATGCGTCGAATGGGTTTGCTCTTCGTGATCTTCGGTGGCGCGCATCTGCTGCTCGGCCTTGGCCTGTTCGGCTTCGTCACGTGGATGATGCTCGGCAAGGACGAGGACGACGTCGAGGAGTCCGACGGTGGCGGCGGCGGTGGCAGCAACCTGCGCCCGCGCCCGTGGCGTCCCGGGCCCGGCCGTCCGCGCGGTCGTCGTGGTCCGGCGCGCGTCGTCGATGCCACGCGCAGCCGCCAGCCGGTGACGCGCATCGTGCGCCAGCCGCGCTGAGGTACTAGCCGCCCGCGAGGTCGCGGCGCGCGAACTGCCACGCCGCAATGGCAAGCGGCACTGCCGCATAGAGCGCAAGGACCAGCCAGTCGCCCCAGGCGACCTCACCGCGCTGCAACAGCGGCGCCGGATTGAACCAGCCGAACGGCGAGAGCTTCGCGAACTGCTTGGCCGGACTCCAGAGCGGCAGCAGGAAGTTCGCGGCATAGAGGATCACGATGATCCCGACCGACCACGACAGCGCACGACCGCGCTCGGACGAGAAGGCGCTGACGAGGAAGCCAATCCCGCCAAGTGCCAACAGCAGCAGGCCACCCTGCACCCCAGCCAGCAGCATCCAGCTTGCCTCGAGGTGGCCCATCGGCGAGGTGAACACCGTCGCGAGCAGACACCCCAGCGCGTAGGCCTCACTGATGATCAGGCAGCCGACGACCAGCACCAGCACGTGCGAGGAGTACCACGTGCGGCGCGCCATGGGGCGCGACAACGACAGGGCGAGGGAGCCGGCCTCCAGCTCGCCGGCGATGGCACGGATGCCGAGGCCGACGGCGAAGAGGCCGCCGCCGAGCAGGAAGATCGGATGCTGAAAGCCGATCGAGGCCCACTGCGCGAGCGGGTCGAGTCCGACCAGGTCCAGGAGCCCGCCAAACTGCTTGGCCTGCGCCTCCAGCTGCTTCGTGAAGACGTCGCTGGTGGCAAAGACGGCGACGAGTAGAAAGCCCCAGGCACCGATCAGCAGAATCTCGAGCGGCAGACGGATGCGCTGCTCGCGGATCAGTCGGGAGATCAGCGGCCCGTTCATGCCGTGGCCTCATCGCGGTAGTAGTCCATGAACACCTCGTCGAGCGAGACCTCTTCGATGCGCACGTCGTGCAGGTCGAGCGCCGCGAGCGCCGTCAGCAGCGGTCGAACTTCGCCATGGTGCGCCAGCGTGACACGGGAGCCGGTGCGATCGATGAGCGTGCAGCCCGGTAGCTCCACGGGCGCTGCTGCGTCCACGAGTTGGAGAATGACGGTCCGCGCCTGCTGGTCCGACAATTCCGCGATCGTGCCCTCACCGATGATGCGCCCGTTGCGGATCATCGTGACGCGATCGCACAGCGCCGCGACCTCGGCCAGCACGTGGCTCGAGAAGAGGATCGAGCGGCCGGCATCGCGACGGTCGCGCAGCAGCTCGACGAGGCCGGCCAGGACGAGCGGATCAAGGCCCTCACCCGGTTCGTCGAGAATGAGCAGTGTCGGGTCGTGCTGCACGGCCTGCAGGACGCCGATCTTCTGCCGCATGCCCTTCGAGTACGTGCGCACGGGACGCGCCAGATCGGAGGCATCCATGCGCAGCAGCGCACATGCGCGCTCGCGCAGCACGGGCTCGCGCTGCGACAGCGCGGCGAAGTGATCCAGCAGCTCGGTGCCGCGCATACGGCCATAGAGGCCCGGATCGGAAGGAAGAAAGCCGAGATCGGCACGGACGCGGTGATCGCGCCACGGATCGCCGCCGAGCACCTCGACCGAGCCACCGTCGGTCTGCAGTAGGCCGACGAGGATGCGCATGGCCGTCGTCTTGCCCGCACCGTTGGGGCCGAGGAAGCCACGGATCTCGCCCGGCGAGACGGTTAGGTCGATCCCGTCGAGCGCGGTGAAGTCGCCGAAGCGCTTCGAGACCCCTCGCAGCTGAACGACATCGGACATCTCATTCAGTATTCGTCATGGCTGCACCTTTGGCCGCAGTCTGCGGTCGGGGCGAAGGGGCGCTACGGTACACCCACTTGCCGCTTCGACCCTGACGGAGGTCCTGCGATGGCGGTCGCGAGCACGATTGATGTGGTTATGCCCCAGATGGGGTCCAGCGTCACCGAGGGAACGATCTCGCGTTGGCTCAAGCAGGTGGGCGACACCGTGCAGGCCGATGAGACGATCGTCGAGATCTCGACTGACAAGGTCGACACGGAGGTGCCGTCGCCGGCTACCGGCGTGGTGATCGAGATCCTCGTTGCCGAGGGCGTGACGGTCGACGTGGAGACGCGCATTGCTGTGCTCTCGACCGACCTCTCGGCCACCCCTGCCGCCGCCGCGCCCGCGGCGCCCGCGGCACCTGCGCCGGTCGCTGAGGCGCCTGCGCCGGTTGCTGCGCCCGTCGCAGCTGAGCCGGTGGCTGCCGCTCCGGCGCCCACCGTGGTCGCGCCCGCTGCCGTGGATGACGATGGTGACCGCGCCTTCGTCTCGCCCGTCGTGGCACGCATGCTCACCGAGCACGGACTCAACATCGCACAGATTTCTGGCACGGGCCGGGGCGGTCGCGTCACGAAGAAGGACGTCGAGAACCATCTGGCCGCGCAGGCCTCGGGTGGTGCGCTTGCCGCGCCGTCGGCCGAGCCCACGGCAGTTGTCCCGCCGGCACCGCCGGTCGCTGCAGCATCGCCCGTCGCCGCTGCACCGCCGATCCCGGCGGCTCCCGCTGCTGCCGCACCGCCGGCTGCCGCTCCGGCCGAGGCAGCGACCGCCGGCGCAGGCGAGGAGATCTACACCTTCTCGCGCGTCCGCCAGGTGACGGCCAAGCACATGCGTGAGTCGATCGACACGGCCGCCCACGTCACGCAGGTGTGGGAGGTTGACCTCGGTCGCGTCACGGAGATCCGCAGCCAACTCAAGCCGAAGTTCAAGGCGACGCACGGCGTGAACCTCTCTTTCCTGCCCTTCATCATGAAGGCCACCGTCGACGCGCTCGCGCTGTGGCCGTGGATGAACGCTGAGGTCCGCGAGGGCGACGCCGTCATCAAGCGCTACGTGAACCTCGGCATGGCCGTTGCTGTCGACGACGGCAAGGGCCTGCTCGTGCCATCGATCAAGAACGCCGAGTCGCTCAACCTGCTCGGCCTCGCGCAGGCTGTCGCCGACTTCGCCGTCCGTGGCCGCAGCAAGAAGCTCGGCATCGACGACCTGATGGGTGGCACCTTCACCATCACGAACCCCGGCGTATTCGGCTCGCTCTACGGCACGCCGATCATCCCCGTCGGCCAGGTCGGCATCCTCGACACCGGTGCGATCGTGCGCCGCCCGATGGTCATCAGCGGCCCCGAGGGCACCGAGGCGATCGCGATCCGCCCGATGATGTACATCTCGCTCAGTTTCGACCATCGCCTGATCGACGGCGCCTACGCGTCGCAGTTCATGGCGCAGGTGAAGCAGAACCTTGAGACGTGGGATGCGGAGGCGTTCGGGGCGTGAGTACCACCGCCGCGCCTGCGGCCTACCTGATGGACCTGCCGGGGCTGACGCCCTACAACGAGGGGCTCCACCTGATGGAGAACCTCGCGGGTGCGCGGAACCAGCAGGCGATCGCCGACGTGCTGATGCTGCTCGAGCACGAGCCGGTCGTCACGCTCGGCACG
>JAPLCF010000050.1 GCA_026392355.1 Actinomycetota bacterium | reverse complement strand
TCGGCGGCCGGAGGTGCCGGAGCGTGCTCGCCCACGCGCGTGGCGGCGGCGCGGGCCTCGGCGATCGCGTGCTCGAGCGCGACCTCATCGCCGCGGGTGGCGGCGTCCTGGATGGCGTAGGCCGACGCCACGAGGCCGGCCTGCACGGTGCCATGGAGGTAGAGCGCGAGGTCGCGCTGCATCTGCTCGGTGGCGGACTCGAGGGCGAGGCGCTGGAAGTCGGCCTCCTCCGCCTGCGTGCGCAGCTCGTTGAGCTGCTGGCCCTGCAGGCGCAGGCCCGCCTGCGCGAGGCTCACGCCCACGGTCAGGAGGAGGGTGATCATGATGCTTGTCGCGAACAGCGGGCCGGGAAACCCGGACCCCGAGCGGGCGCCCGCGGCGGGACTACCCGTCGCGCCGCACGTCTTCCTCGAGCAACGCCTTCGTCCGCTCCTGACGAGCTGAAAAGGCCTGCTCGAGGATGCCCTTGGCGATCGGCATTGCCATGCGACCAAACATCGTGTTTGGCATCTCCCAATCGATCTGATCCGTCAACGTCGTGCCGCCCGTGGGAGAGGCGGCAAAGCGGTGCGTGTGCACGAAGTGGACGAAGTTCGGGTTGTCGACCAACTCGTCGACGATCAACGTGGGCTCTTCGAGTGCCGTCACCCGGATCTTCCACGGCTGGGCCGTTGGGATCGGGTCTTGGCGAAGCAGCATCTGCACCTCGGCACCAAGGACGAGCGGGAACGTGCCCTCGATTTGCGTCACCTGCTGCGTCGGTGGCGTGATCCGCGGCACGTTGCGCGTGTCGAGATGAAACGCGAACACGGTCTCCAGCGGGGCGTCGATATCGATAGAACGTTCAAAGATCGGCATCGGCAGAGTATGGAGCAGCCTGGCGGTGTTTTACTGCGGAGCCGCCGCATCGGCCTCGAGGATGCGCTTCGTGGTCACCTGCCGCTCGACAAATGACTTCTCCATGAACTTCGCGGCGATGGGCGCGACGAGTCGTCCGGCGGGACCGCCGGGCAGCTCCCACTCGATGTAGTCGGTCAGCATCGTGCCGCCGCTGGCGGTGGGGGCGAAGCGGTGCTCGTGGCGGAACTTGGCGAACGGGCCCTTCAGCAGCTCGTCGACGACGAGCGTGGGCTCGGCCAGCTCGGTCACGCGGACGCGCCAGTTCTGGACGCCCGGCAGGGGCTTCATCTTGACGTTCAGCTCGACCTCGCCGCCGACGACGAGGGGAAACTCGCCGATGATGGAGACGAACTCCTGGCCGTCCGACGCGATGCGCGCGGCGTTGCGCGTGTCGAGATGGAACTCGTAGACGGACTGGATCGGGGCGTCGATCTTGATGGAGCGCTCGAAGATGGGCATGTCCGAAGTATCGCGGATATTTAGGCCGCGGCCGACAGGCGGCGCGCGCGCAGCAGCACCGAGTGGGCGTCGGCGCCTGTTGCTTCGAGCCCGACCCACGAGCCCTCCTGGCGCGGATCGACGACGGGCTCGCTCCACGAGCGGCGCGCCTCGCGCCGCTCGAAGTCGTAGCCCGCGCCGAGCAGCGTGGGGGCGGCGGTGACGACGCGGTCGCGCGTGGCCGCCCACGCCTGGGCGACGTCCTGGCCGAGCGTCTCGGCGCCGAGGTCGGTCAGCGATGCCGCGGCGCGCGCCATGCGCTCGGCGGCGGTGCCCGACGGGCCCGTGCCGATCATCAAGAGCAGGGCGTCCTCGGGGCGCAAGAGCGGTGCGGTCGACTCACTGATCTCCGCGGCGCTGAGCCACAGATCGATCGCGTTGCGATCCAGCACGATCGCCTCGTCGGGCAGGTGCCCACGCTGGCCGAGCTGACGCAGCGCCTCGAGGCCGCGGGTGAAGTCGGGCAGCAGCACCGCGCAGCCCGCCTGGGCGGCGGGCATGGGGCGGATGCGCAGGCGCAGGCCCTGCGACGACTCGTCGTAGCGGCGGGTCGTGAAGCCCGCACCCGAGCCGGCCAGCGACGACTGGTCAGTCGCAATTGCAGAGACAACGGGCAGGCGCTCGGAGTCTTCCGGCAGCGGGCCGAGCGTCCAGCCCGCGGCGCGGAGCTCGAGCTCGATCGTGCCGATCGCCGCCGTCGGCTGCACGCGTGCCAGCCACGCCTCGCGCTCGATCGCGATCACGCCGCCGTCGGGCATGGGGGGTGGAGGCGGCACCGTGTTCGGCGTGCCTGCCTCGATGCCCGTCGAGCGGGCCCACGCGACGGCGTCCCAGCTCATGCCGTCTCTCGCTCCGCGCGCTTCGCCGCGCGTGCCGCTGCCGCGGCGCCCTTCACCGCCAGCTGGCCGCACGCGGCATCGATATCGGAGCCCTTCGAGCGGCGCAGGGTAAACGGAATGTTGCGCTTCTCGAGGATCGCCTGGAAGCGCTCGACGCGCTCGGGCGCGGAGGCATTGAGGCCCGAGCCGGTCGGGTTGTACCAGATGAGATTTACGTGGTGCCCGCCGGGCAGATGCTCGTGCAGGAGGTCGGCGAGACGCTCGGCCTGCTCGACGCGATCGTTGACCTGATCCAGCAGCAGGTACTCCACGTAGACGCGGCGGCGCGTCGCGGTGCGATAGCGCTTGAGCGCCTTCATCAACTCGGCCATCGGATAGCGCTTGTTGACGGGCATCAGCTCGGTGCGCAGCACATCGTCGGGTGCGTGCAGCGAGATCGCGAGCTTGACCTGCATTGGCTCCTCGATCAGTGCATCGATGCCCGGCAGCCAGCCAGCCGTCGAGATCGCGATCGAGCGCGCGCCGAGGCCAAAGCCGTCGGGGTCGTTAGCGAGGTGGCAGAAGCCGAGCACGTTGTCGAGGTTTTGCAGCGGCTCGCCCATGCCCATCATTACGACGTTGCGGATGCGCGCATCGCTCTTGCGCGCGGTGCGGGCGGCCCACAGGAGCTGCTCGTAAATCTCGCCCTTCGTGAGCGAGCGGCCGAGGCCCATCGTGCCCGTCGCGCAGAACGCGCACTTGAGCGCGCAGCCCGACTGCGACGAGAGACACACGGTGTAGCGGTCCTTGCTGCGCATCAGCACGGCCTCGGCGGGGAAGCCATCGCTGGTCGAGAAGCGCGCCTTGACGGTGCCATCCTTCGCGCGCTGCTCCTCCTCGAGCACCAGCTCGTGGATCGGCGCGCGCTCCTCGAGCGCAGTGCGCAGCGCCTTCGGCAGCGTCGAGGCCTCGTCCCACGAGTCGATGAAGTCGCGGCTGACGGCCTGACGGACCTGATCGGCGCGGTAGTTCGGAGCGCCCTCCTCGGTGAGGACGGCAAGCGCGGCGTCGAGATCCATGCCCGAACGCTACCTGTTGCGGTTAGCCGGAGAAGACGGTGCCGGTGCCCGTGACGGCAGCGGTGGTCGCGCCCGTCGACGTGGTGTCGGTCGTGGCGGGGGCCGTCGTGGCCGGCGGAGCGGTGGTGGCCGGCGGTGCGGTCGTGGCCGGCGGTGCCGGTGCGGGCGCAGGGGCCGGGGCAGGCGCCTGCGTCGTGGGCGGCGCGGGCGTGGTGACCGGCAGCGTCTCGATCGGCTTCGGCTTGGGCTTCGGCTTGGCTGGGGTAGCCGGCACGGTCACGACGACCGGCGGCGGCGCCAGCGGCGTGGCGACGACGGGCTGGCGGACGCCTGTGAGCCACGAGGTGATGTACTGGAACGGCGGCACGGCCCAGCCGCCGGCCGGATGCATCTCGAAGTGGAGGTGCGGCGGCGTGGTGCGGGCATCACCGCTGTTGCCGAGGAATGCGATCACATCGCCGCGCTTCACCTGCGCGCCTTCCTTGGCGAGCGGCGAGAAGCCGGACAGGTGCGCGAAGTAGAACTGGTTGCCGTAGCGATCCGTCAGCCAGAAGCGCCGACCGCCGAAGTTGTTCCAGCCGACGTTGCTCAGCACGCCGTCGTTGATCGCAAGGATCGGCGTGCCGGCGGCGCCGAAGATGTCGATGCCCTGGTGGAAGCCGGTGGTGGCACGGGGTGCGCCGAAGTCGCTGGAGAAGTCGTTCGCGGTCGCGCCCAGCACGGGGAACATGTACGTGCCGTCGAGCAACTGATCCACGCGCTCCTGCGTGATCGGCGGATTCGTGGTGTAGCCACCCGGCGGCGGATCCTGCGAGCTCGCACCGATCACGGGCGAGATCGGTCCGGTCGCGCTCGGAACGGGCGTGAGCGGATCGAGCTGCGTCAGCGAGGTCGGATCGGGGACCTCCGCGCCGCTATCGGCGTAGCCGACCATGATCTCGGTGCCCGCCGGCAGGCCGCGGTACTCCTGGCGCAGGCGCAGGTGCAGCGCGATCGCGAACGTGCGTGCCGCCTGCGGCCCGCGCACGGCATCGACGGACTCCTCGACGATGAGATCACCGACACCGGTGATCTCCACGATCTTGTTCGGGGTCGCCTCAACGGGCTGGCCCGCCACGACGAGACCCTCCACGGTCGACTGCAGTGCGCTCTGGGCCTCGGTCGTCGTCGCCGCAAGGGCAGCCGACTGGGAGGTGATCGCCGTCGCGGTGACGAGGCCGTCAAGGAGCGTGATGCCGGCAGCGCGCGTGGTGGCGTCACCGCGCGCGGCGACGTCGGTCGACTCGACCTTCACGCTCGTGTCGGAGGTAAGGACAGAGGCGATCGATGGGTCGGGCTGCGTGGCAAAGCCGCCGCTCGCGCTGGCCGAGCCACCGCGCGAAATTGCCGGCGCATGCGTGATCGCATCGACGCCCGGAATGCGTACCTGCAGGGCAAAGCCAGCGGCCCGGCCCTGCGGCACGGCGCCGGGGGCATCGGCCGCGGATGCGCCGAAGCCGACTGCGAGCGCGCAGAGGGTCGCCGTCACAAGGACGACGGCGAAGATGCCGGTGCGGTGGCGCACAACCAAAACGGTACACGGCGCACGCGGAATCGGGGTAGCCTTCCGGTGAATCCACGGGAGGAGGGATCACGATGAGCGACGCGATCGAGGCGCACATGGACGAGACGCGGCGGGTGGCCCCGCCGGCGGAGTTCGCCAAGCACGCACGTATTCACGACCGCTCCCTCCACGACGAGGCCGAGGCGGACTTCACCGGCTTCTGGATGAAGCGCGCGCTCGAAGAGATCACGTGGACGAAGGAGCCCACGGTCTCGCTCAACGACGCGAATCCCCCGTTCTATAAGTGGTTCGAGGACGGCGAGCTGAACCTCACGTACAACTGCCTCGACCGCCACGTCGAGGCCGGCGGCGGCGACAAGGTCGCCTACACGTGGATCGGCGAGCCCGGCGACGAGCGCGTGATCACGTACCGCGAGCTGCTCGCCGACGTCGAGCGCGCTGCCAACGCACTCAAGGACCTCGGCGTCGGCAAGGGCGATCGCGTCGCGATCTACCTCGGCATGGTGCCCGAGCTGCCGATCTCAATGCTCGCCTGCGCGCGCATTGGCGCGATCCACTCGGTCGTCTTCGGCGGCTTCGCCGCCTCAGCCCTCGCCGACCGCATCCAGGACGCGTCCTGCAAGCTCGTCATCACCGGCGACGGCGCGTGGCGCCGCGGGCAGATCATCCCGCTCAAGGACATCGTCGACGAGGCCGTCGCGATGTGCCCGACGATCGAGAACGTGCTCGTCGTGCGCCGCACCGAGCAGGACGTTGCGTGGACCGACAACGACATCTGGTGGCACGACGCCCTCGCGGCGGCCGCGCCGAACTGCCCGCCCGAGCCGATGAACGCCGAGGACGTGCTGTTCATGCTCTACACGTCGGGCACGACCGCGAAGCCCAAGGGCATCGTCCACACCTCGGGCGGCTACCTGCTCGGCGCGATCCTCTCGCACCAGTGGGTCTTCGACATCCGCCCCGACGACGTCTACTGGTGTACCGCCGACTGCGGCTGGGTGACCGGCCACACGTACGTCGTCTACGGCCCGCTCGCCAACCACACGACCGGGATCATCTACGAGGGTACGCCCGCGCACCCCACGTGGGAGCGCCACTGGGAGATCGTGCACAAGCACAAGGTGACGATCTACTACACCGCACCGACCGCCATCCGCGCGCTGATCAAGGCCGGCCCCGAGGCCGTCGAGAAGTACGACGTTTCGTCGCTGCGTCTGCTCGGCACCGTCGGCGAGCCGATCAACCCCGAGGCCTGGATCTGGTACCACGAGCACGTCGGCGGCGAGCGCTGCCCGATCGTCGACACCTGGTGGCAGACCGAGACCGGCTCGATCGTGCTGTCGCCGCTGCCCGGCCTGTCGACGACGAAGCCCGGCTCGGCGATCGGCCCGCTACCCGGCATGAAGCCCGTCATCGTCGATGAGCAAGGTGCGGAGGTCGCGACCGGTGATGGTGGATACCTGACGCTGCAGCGCCCGTGGCCCTCGATGCTCCGCACGATCTGGGGCGACGACCAGCGCTTCGTCGATACGTACTGGAATCGCTTCGGCAACACCGTGTACTTCACCGGCGACGGCGCCCGCACCGATCACGACGGTGATATTTGGCTGCTCGGTCGCGTCGATGACGTCATCAACGTCGCCGGCCACCGCATCTCCACGACCGAGATCGAGTCGTCGCTCGTCGGCCACCCGGCCGTCGCCGAGGCCGCCGCGATCGGCGCCGAGGATCCGATCAAGGGCGAGATGATCGCGGCCTTCGTGATCCTCCGCGACGGCATCGATCAGAGCGAAGAGCTACGCGCCGACCTGGCCGGGCACGTCGCGACTGACATCGGCAAGTTCGCCAAGCCGTCGCTGCTGCTGTTCGCGCCCGACCTGCCGAAGACGCGCTCGGGCAAGATCATGCGCCGCCTGCTCAAGAACATCGCCGAGGGCAAAGAGCTTGGCGACGCGACGACGCTCCGCGACCCCGCGATCATTCAGACGATCAAGGCCGACGCTGATCGGCAGATGGGGCGCTGATGCTCCAAAGGGGTCAGACCCTTTTGGAGCATTGCGAAGGATTGCAGCGGGGTTGATCGTTGGGGATGCTCCAAAAGGGTCTGACCCCTTTGGAGCATCAGCGCGTCACTCCGGGGCGCTAGCTCGCTTCGCCTTCAGCCGGCGGCTGGCGCTGACGATCATCTCGCCGCCCGACAGGATCAGGACCGCACCGAAGACCTGCGAGAGCAGGGCATCGGGCAGGCGCGTCGCCACCTCCGCGCCGAGCAGGACACCCGCGGCCGCGCCGATGCCCATGATCATCGCGCCGCGCCAGTAGACGTTCTCGTCGCTTGTCTGGCGCCAGGCGCCGACGGCGGCCACGGGGATGATCGCGGCCAGCGACGTGGCCTGCGCATCGAGCTGGGTAAATGCGAAGACGAGCACGAGCGTGGGGACGAAGATCACGCCGCCGCCCACGCCGAAGAGCCCCGCGAGCATGCCCGCGGCGATGCCGCAGCCGATCGCGAAGCAGATGGTGATCAGCGTGATGTCCATCAGAGGGCGAACACCAGCTTCAGGCCGATGCCGATGATCAAGACGCCGAAGCCGATGATCAGCCAGTCGGCGGGCAGACGCTTCTGAAAGTGAATGCCGATCAGGACGCCGATTACGGCGGGCGCACCGATCATCACGGCGGCGAGCCAGTCGATGTGATCGCTGCCGGCGTAGCGCGCCGTGCCGATCATCGACGTGAGGAGCAGCGTGGCCAGCGAGGTCGCCGCGGCGATACGCGGCGGCATCTTCGTGAGCAGCATCAGGAGCGGCACGATCACCACGCCGCCGCCGATGCCGAACATCGCGGCGAACAGGCCCGAGACGATGCCAATCCCGATCAGCGGGTAGACGCTCACCTTCGGGAGGGTGTTGGCGTTCTCCACGCCTCTATCCTATCCAGCGATGAGTGCCGATCCGCTGCAACGAATCCGCACCGTCCCCGCGTCGTCGGCGATCTTGCTCGACGTCGATGGCACGCTGGCGCCGATCGTCGCGCATCCCGACCTCAGCGCGGTGCCGCCCGAGACGCTCGCGGTGATCGCCGCGCTGGTCGAGCGCTACGTGCTGGTGGGGTGTGTTTCTGGCCGCCGCGCGCTCGATGCCGCGCGCCTCGTGCCTGTGCCCGGTGTGCACTTCGCCGGTAACCACGGGCTCGAGCTGCTCGTCGATGGCGAGGTGCAGTTGGCGGGCGGGGTAGAGGAGTGGCTGCCCGATCTGCGCACCGCGACCGCGGCGATCGAGCCGATCGTCGCCGAGGCCGGCGGCTGGATCGAAGACAAGGGCGCGAGCCTCACCGTGCACTTCCGCGAGGCGCCCGACCCAACCGCGGCGCGCGCCCTGCTCGAATTGCGCGCCATTCCCCTGCTCAACGCCGTGGGTCTCGTCTCGCGCTGGGGCCGTATGTCGCTCGAGGCGCGCCCGCCGCTGCCGGTCGACAAGGGCTCGGCGATCGAGGAGCTCCTGCTCGGCCGCCCCGGCGTGCACCGCTCGCTCTACGCGGGTGACGACCGCACCGACCTCGACGGCTTCGCCGTCGTCGATGTGAAGGTCGCCGTGCGCTCCGACGAAACGCCCGAGGAGCTGCTCGAAGCGGCCGACGTCATCGTCGAGGGCACCGAGGGGCTGGTCGCCCTGCTGGCGAGCCTGCTCGACTAACGCGCGGACAATTTGGGCCCGGCCCCAGAATGTCCATAATCGAGACAATTTGGGCCCGGCCCCATTCTGTCCCTTACTAGCGAGCCCGGTCGACTGAGGCCAACTCTCAGGATTTCTTCAGAGTGCGATCGGGCACCCGGATCGTTCGGACTCGCGTAGATACCCGCATACACTTGTCGCATGGATGAGACCGACGACCTCCCCGCTCGCCGAGGCGAGCTGCGCCCCGTGGTGCAGGGCGAGCAGGGAGTGTCGGCCGATCCGCTCCCGCGCGGCCTCGAGATTCCGCGGCCCGGCACCAACCGGCTACAGACGATCTGCCTCGCGCTCGCCGTCGCGCTCGTGCTGAGCGACTCGTCGATCGTCGTCCTCGCACTGCCCGACATCCTCGCGCGCTTTAGCCTCACGATTGGCGAGGTCGCGTGGGTCTTGACGGGCTTCAACATCGTGCTCGCGCTCGTGGCCGTGCCGGTCGCGTACGTCGTGCGTCGCCGCGCACCGGGCGTGCTCTTGTTGCTCGGGCTGGCGGTGTTCGCCGTGGCGTCGCTGTCGTGTGCGCTCGCACCGTCGTTCGAAGTGCTGCTGATCGCCCGCGCCGTGCAGGCCATCGGTGGCGCGCTGGCCGTTACCGCTGCCCTCGAGATCTTGCCCGTCACGACGGGCTCAGAGCGCCGTGCCGCGGTGATCTGGGCGACCGCGGGTGCGCTCGGCGCCGCCTTCGGCCCTGCGCTCGGCGGCTTGCTCACGCAGCTGATCTCCTGGGAGGCGATCTTCTTCGTCCAAGTCCCGGCGATCTTGCTGGCACTGCCGACCCTGCGCGTGCGCACCCACGCCAAGCACGAGCCGGCTGGCCGTCCGCACTTCGCAGCGAACATCGCGTTGATGCTGCTCAGCGCCGGCCTTACCGCTGCGCTCTTCCTGATCGTCCTGCTCCTGATCCAGGGCTGGCAGATGACGCCGATCGCGACGGCCCTCGTCGTGACGGTCATGCCCGTCGCCGCGATCGTCGCCGCCAAGGTATTCGGCAACGTCGGCTCGGTGCCGGCGCGCGCCGCCTCAGGCACCATCCTGCTCGCCGCTGGCCTTGCCTCGCTTGCGCTCATCCCTGCGCCGGAGTGGTGGTGGACGGTGCCGGGCCAGATCGCGATCGGCGCCGGTATCGGTCTGACGATCGAGGCGCTCACCGACGCCGCGCTGCGCGGCCGCTCGTCGCAGGCGATCCACGGTGGCTGGACGCTTGGCTTCCGCCACCTCGGCCTCGTACTCGGCATCGTCGCGCTGACGCCGCTCTTCACGCACCAGTTGAACGTGCAGCAGGAGAAGGTGCAGCAGCAGGGCATGCAGCTGCTGCTCGACTCGCCGCTGCCGATCACGACGCGCCTCGGGCTCGGCGGCCAACTGAGCGGCCTTGTCGAGAGCGCTAACGGCCGCATCCCGAACATCAGCGAAGTCTTCGCGAATGCGCCGACCGATCCGCAGCAGCTCGCCGCCTGGAACGCGCTCGAGGCGAGCCTTCAGGAGGCCATCCGCAACGCCGGTACCGCTGCCGCTGCCTGGCCGTTCCTTGCCGCTGCGGGACTCGTGCTGTTGGCCCTCGTGCCGATTGCGATCGGCCGCCGGCACCTCGATCTGTAGCGCCGAAGCTTCTCGCGGCGGGTGGCTCCACGCCTGATCTGCGCGACAAGCGAGTCTGACCGAGTCGGCCCGAGTGTCTCCGTCAGTCCGCTGCGGACTAGCGGGCGCCAAATCATGGTGAATTGGCAATGTGCAGGTACCTAGACACGTGCGTGGTGGTTGTGTTTTGACGGCTTTCCCGTGGATAATTCGCGGATGAACACCCGTATCGCTCCGAGTCCTGTCGCCCGTTATCGGTTTGTGGGCGTTGTGCTTGTCGCGTTGGCTGCGGTGCTGTGTGTGTGCAGCTCGGCGCTCGCTGACACCAACGACGCTGCGGAGCGGGCGCGTACGCCGAAGAACCTCGCGGTGCAGGCCTTCACAGGCCCGTTCCGATACGTGGTGGGCGGCACGGTGACGGTCACGGATCCGGTGTCGGGCGAGACGATGGGCACGGGTCGGACGTCGCGTCATGGTCAGGCGCTGATGCGTGTGGCGGGTGAGCCGTCGCAGACGGCGCCGTTTGTGGTGTCGGTGACGGGTGGTCGTGTACAGGGTCGTGCGTTTACAGGGACGCTGACGACGATCGTGCCGGCGTTGTCGCTGTCGTTGCACCGTATTGATCCGTCGACGACGGCGGCATCGAAGATGCCGCTGGCGCGCACGGGTGGATTTGCGAAGAATTTTGCGTCGGTGCGTCGATCGCTTGGGTTTACGGGAGCGAATAGCAATCAGGGCCTGTGGCTCTACTCGTATGTGGTCGGCGATCAGCAGCTGTTGCGTGCGGTCACGCGTGCCGGCGGGTACGACGCGTTCTCGTCGATGCTGGCGCGCACGGCGCGGCGGGGCGAGCGTATGAAGGGCTTGCGCACGCGCGTGTTGCAGATGCCGCATCGCCAGTACTACCGAGCGTACAAGCAGCGGATGAAGCCGAAGCAGAAGAAGCCGGCTAAGGCGACGAAGAGTGTCCCGTCGACGCGGCAGTCGTCGAGCAGCACCACGCTGGCGGCCGCTGCGGGCGCGCCATGCACGTCGACGTTTGCACCGCCGGCGACTCCGGGCTCGTCGCAGAGTGACCTGACGGCCGTTGCGGACTTCAGTGTTGAGACGACGGCGGCAATGGTCTCGCTCTATGCCACGGGGGAGGGGCTTGGTGGGGAAATGCCGGCGATGGCAGAGGGCGTGACGGGCTTCGCGCTCGATGAGGTCAATAGCGCGATCGATCCGACGACGGGTGACACGGAGACGACCGAGGGGTTGAGCGCGATTTCTGATCAGCTCGATTGCATCTCGAACCAGATTCACGCGTTGCAGACCAGTGTGGACATGCTTTCGTTGCAGGTCTCGACGTCGTCGGTGTCGCAGTGTGAGGGTGCTATCGGCACGGCGTGGAATGACTACTACCTGCCGACGATCTACGGCTTGGCGGACGGCAGCGTCACGGCGACGTCAACGAACTCGCAGCTGACGCTGACGATGAACACGATCGCGCAGTTGGAAACCACGTGTTCGAACGCGATTAACGAGATGCTCTTCAACACGGGTGGAGGCTCGACGTCTGCGTGGCAGTCGCTCGTTGCCGACTATCAGGCGGGTGACTACGTCTCGACCGACACGGTGGCGCTTGCACCATCGTCGGTGCAGGGCTTGCAGTTGTTTTTGAGTTACTGGGGAACGCTCCAGTATCAGCAAGCCGTGATGACGAACGACTACTTCAACTATCTGGCGAGCGTGCTCAACACGCCTGCCGCGGCCACGCAGAGCGCGTACATGGCGCAGTGCGCGTCGACGCCGTCGGTGTCGTCGATCAATGGGACGGCGACGAACTGGTGTCAGTGGCAGCAGAACATCGCCGATGTCTGGCCTGCGACGACGTACAGCGACGAGGTTGCGCTGTGGACGCCGTCGGTGACGGCGGCGAGCAAGTATGCGATTAGCGGCTCTGCGGTCAGTGCCGTACCGGCAGGGATGGGCGCCACGGCGTCGTCGCCGGCAACGGCTGCGAACGTGACGCCGCAGACGGTCGCAAGTCTCTGCTCCGGGGTCACGGGCTCCGGCAGCCCGACCCAGGGAGCGCCGATTTGCACAACGGCACTGTCGAGCAGTTATCCGACGAACACGCTGTCGAGCTATAACGCCTTGAAGAAGGGCACGATGGCGTCGCCGTACCAGCTGTGGAGTGCACCCCAGGTTGCCAAGACGGCTGTCCTTGCCGCAGGCTCCGCGAACATGGCCGCACTCAGCGGGTTCTTCAATAGCCAGCTCAACGGGACAGCAGGCCAGGTCACGCAATCCAGTGCCACGTCAACGACGACGGCATCGAACGGTGGCGTCTCGAACTCCACGACCTCAACGACGGTCAATGGTGCGATCCTCGGCTCGACCAGCTCGCCGGCGTGGCAGCTGCTCGGATCGGGCAGCACGCTGTCGAACTACAACACGGGTGCGTCAAGTTGTGGCGCTGGTTGTACGAACATTGCCTTCGGCTGTCAGGTACTCGCCAACGGCACGTTCTACTCGCCGTCGCCGTGGAGCGGATCGGGCACGTACACGATCACCGAGCAGAGCATTTCGACGTATGGCGGGGGATACCTCAACCAGAACAGTGCGTGTAGCACCGGCATGTTCCCGTCGAGCCCGCCCGCGGCGTACCTGCTGACACGACCTTGGGCCCAGGGCTCGGCGTGGCCCGCGACGCCCGTGATCACTTCGACCACGATCAACAACCCGGATGCGGCGGCGTATAACCTGACCGCCAGCAACTGCCCGGCTGCGGGCTGCTCGTGGGGCTTGGTCGGCACGCTGCCGACCGGGTGGAGCCTGACCTCTGCGGGATACCTGACCGTGGTCTGTGGGGCGCCCACCACGACGATCACCATGACTATCAGCAATAACTACGCGTTCGGGTACGGGACGGTGACGGTGACACCGCCTCCCTCGTGCTCGGCGCCGGTAGTCACGTCGAAGTCGCTGACCGCGACCTACCCCACCCCCGGCGCCCAGTTGGTGGCCTCGAATTGCGGATCGGGCTGCACCTTCTATTGCGAGAACACCGGGGAAATGGGCTGCATCACCCAGTCCTACCAATGGTGGGAGGATTACGGCACGACCCAGGTAATCACCACGCTCACGAACGGCATGACGTACTGCGGCTGGATTGCTGGAGAAGAGCAAACGATTTCTGTGACCGCCACCAACTCGTGGGGCCTCAAGTCGGCGTCGACGCCCGTATCAGTCACCTGTAACGGGTCTGTGGGATAACCTCGCATACCGCAATAGCGGTCTGTGCCGATCCGCGCGGGCAGGCGGCTCGGCCGAGAGCAACAACTGAAAACGACAACGGCCCCGGACCGGCAAGCGCCAGTCCGGGGCCGTCTTCGTTCGTGACTAGCTGACGCGGACGACGGGGCTCGGGGGCTCCTCGCCGCTCAGGATCGCGACCGTGTTGGCGGCTGCGAGCAGACCCATCTCGGTGCGGGTCTCGATCGTGGCCGAGCCGAGGTGCGGGATCAGCACCGCGTTCTCGAGCTCGAGCAGGCCGGGGTTGATCTTCGGCTCCTCCTCGAACACGTCGAGGCCGGCACCCTTGATCTCGCCCTTGCGGAGCGCGTCGACGAGCGCCTGCTCGTCGACGACGGGACCGCGTGTCGTGTTTACGAGATACGCGTCCTCGCGCATCTGCTTCAGCCGATCGGCGTTGATCAGGTGCTTCGTCTCATCGTTGAGCGGGCAGTGCAGCGAGACGACGTCGGCCGTCTCGAGCAGCTCGTCGAACGACACGTACTTGGCGCCGAGCTCGGCCTCGATCGCGGGATCCGCCTGGCGGCGACCCGAGTAGATGATCTCCATGCCGAACGCCTTGGCGCGACGCGCCGTCGCCTGACCGATTAGACCGAGGCCGACAATGCCGAGCGTCTTGCCTTGGATGCCCGTGCCGAGCATGTAGAACATGCTCCACACCCACGGGGTCTCCGAGCGGATCACGCGCTCGCCCTCGCCGAGACGACG
>JAPLCF010000046.1 GCA_026392355.1 Actinomycetota bacterium | reverse complement strand
GTCACGATCGAGCCGCGCAGCGCCTCGTCGAGCTCGCCCGCGGCGTGCGGACGGCAGACCCACGTGTCCGAGTCCTCGACGGCCGCGATACGCAGGCCCACGCAGAGGCGCTCGAGCGTGCGTCGGGCCTTCTCGGCTTCGGGCAGTTCTGGCATGTTGGGTCTTTCGCGCTGCGCGTCGCGGCGGCGCGAGGCATGGCACCCTTTCGGGTATGGCCGACGTGATCGTCATTGGAGCAGGGCTCGCGGGTCTCAACTGCGCCGCGCTGCTGCGCGAGCATGGCATTGACGTCGAGATCGTGGAGGCCTCCGATGGTGTTGGTGGTCGCGTCCGCACCGACCACGTCGACGGCTTCCTGCTCGACCGCGGCTTCCAGGTGCTGTTTGACGGCTACCCCGAGGCCCAGCGCGCGCTCGATCTCGACGCGCTCGACCTCAAGGCCTTCCAGCCTGGCGCCGACATCTGGTGGGACGGCCGCATGCGCACCATCGGCCATCCGCTGCGCGATCCCCGCTCCGTGCCCCAGGCGCTCAAGGCGGGAATCGGTGGTCCTGGCGATGTGAAGGCCGCGGCGACGTGGCTGCGGCAGGCCAAGCCGCTCGCGACCGCAACCGCGCCGGAGACAACGGCCGACCAGCGCCTGCGCGACCTCGGCTTCTCCGAGTCGGTCCGTGAGCGCCTGCTACGCCCGCTCTACCGCGGCGTCTTCCTCGATCCCGAACTGAACGTCTCGAGCCATCTGATCGACCAGGTCTTCAGCCAGATGGCGTCGGGCCGCACGGTCGTCCCGGCGCGCGGCATGGGTGCAATTGCCGATCAGCTGGCTGCTCGCCTGCCCGGCGGCAGCATCCACCTCAACGAGCACGTTACGAAGGTCGGCGAGGGCAGCGTCGAGCTGGCCTCCGGCAGCACGCTGCACGCTGAGCACGCTGTCGTGATTGCGGCTGGCACGGTCGACGCCTGCGCCCTTGCGGGCATTCCGGCGCCCGACCCTCGCGGTTCGACGTGTCTCTGGTACGCGGCGGCCGACGCGCCCGCGGGCAAGCGCATCGTGCTTGACGGCGATGGCACCGGCCCGGTCAACAACGTCGCCGTGATGAGCGCCGTGGCGCCGTCGTACGCGCCGGCCGGCCAGTCGCTGATCGCCGCCTCGTGTGTGGGTCTGCCGGCTGGTGATGACGCCGCGCTCGACGCCGCAGCGCGGACCCAGCTGACGCCCTGGTTCGGCAGCCGTGTCCACACGTGGCAGCTGCTGCGCGTGGATCGCATCGAGTGGGCACAGCATGCGCAGCCGCCGGGTTCGCTATCGAGCGGCGTGCGTTGGCTGCGCGATAAGGTCATCCTGTCGGGCGACGGCACCGAGAACGCCTCGATTGACGGCGCGCTGCGCTCGGGCCGCCGTGCTGCCGACCTCGCGATCGCGGCCACCGTGGCCACCAAGGTCTGAGTCGATGAAGGTCGTCGTCGTCGGCCTCGGCGTGATGGGTCTGCCAACCGCGCGCGCCCTCGCCGAGCGTGGCCACGAGGTGATCGGCATCGATCGCCACGGCATCTCGGCACCCGCCGGCTCGTCCGCGGGCATGACGCGCATTTTCCGCCTGGCGCACGATCGCCCGGGCGACATCGTGCTGGCGCGCAAGTCGCTCGAGCGGTGGCGCGCGCTCGAGGCCGGCTCGGGCGAACAGTTGCTTGATCACGTGGGACTCGTCTTGCGCGGCGATCCGTCGCCGACGTGGGCCGCGGCGCTGCGCGATGCAGGCATCCCGGTCGAGGAGCTCGATGCGGCCGGTGTGCAGCGCGTCTTCCCCGAGCTGGCGCACCGCCCGCAGGAGCCGGCGGCCTTCGTGCCCGACGACGGCGTCCTGTTCGCGGCCAAGGGCCTTGCGGCGATGGCCGCCGCTGCGCGTGCCGCAGGCGCCGAACTTTCGACGCCCGAGCGCATGCTCGAGGTGGAGGAGACGCCGGCCGGGGTGCGCGTGACGACAAACCTGCGCGTGCTTGAGGCCGACATCGTCGTGCTCGCCGTTGGCCCGTGGGCGCAGACGCTGCTCGAGCCGCTCGGCATCCGCCTACCGCTGGCGCCCGGCATTGGGCAGGTCTCGTACTGGCGCGGGGGTGGCGCGTGGGAGCGCCGTCCCTCGCTGATCGACTTCGTGGCACCCGACAAGATGGGTGTCTATGGCCTGCCGACACCGGACAAGGGCTACAAGATCGGGCTCGATTACGGCTGCGAGGAGACCTGGGATCCCGATGCCACCACGTGGCCGCACCGTGGCTTCGAGGAAGAGTGCAATCGTGACTGGGTGATCGCGCATGCGCCCGGTCTGGCCTCTGACGGCCCGCACCTGACCGAGTCGTGCCCATGGACCTTGACGCCAGACAACGAATACTTCATCGACCGTCGAGGCGCGATTACCGTCGCGACGGGCTGCTCGGGCCATGCCTTCAAGTTCATGCCGATCATGGGCGAGCTGATTGGCGACATCGCGGAGGGCAAGCCCGCCTGGCCGGAGGCCGACATCTACGGCATCGACCGGATGGCGCCAGACACGCCGTTCGACCGTGTCGAGACTCCGATGGGGCCGCGCGTCGGCATCTAGCGATCCGTCTCTGACGGGCCAGACGCGCGAAGATGTAAAAGATGGATCGCTTCGCTCAGCTTGCGCGCACCGACGCGCCGACGCTCGACCTGCTCGCGCTGGCGATCGCGGGTGCGCTGCGTGACGTAGATCAGGACCTGGCGCTGGCCGAGCTTGACCGGCTAGCCGGCGAGGTCGTGCTCAATGGCGTGGGGGAGACGGGCCTTGAGCAAATCGAGGCGCTCCGCACCGTGCTCGGACGGCGCGAGGGCTTTCTCGGCGATGTCGAAGACTACGACCATCCCGACAACTCGATGCTGGATCTGGTGCTCGAGCGCAAGCGCGGCCTGCCGATCCTGCTCAGCGTGCTCTGGATCGAGGTCGGACGGCGTGTTGGCATCCCAATTCGCGGTGTTGGCCTGCCGGGGCACTACGTCGCGGGCTGGTTTGGTGAGGGCGATCCGATCCTGATCGATCCGTTCAAGGGCGGAGTGGTGCTGGCGGATCCGCCGCCGCCGGGTCGCATCGTGCAGACGCCGGTGCACCTAACGGCGCTACGAATCCTGTCGAACCTCGTCGCCTCCTACGAGCGTCGCGGCGATGTCGGACGGTCGCTCAAAGCTGCGCAATTGCGACTCGACCTGCCGCTTGGCGACCGCGACATGATGGTGATGGAGTTCGAGCACCGTCGTCTCGGCTCCCGTATGAACTAGTCGGACATGCACGCCATGACGGATTCGGTCTAGGATCCCTCCATGCATTCGTCCTACGCACTCAACTCCGAGGATTTCTCCGTCGAGCGCGACGGCGTCTCCGCTCCGCTGAACACCCTCTGGCCCGGTGGCTACAAGAATGGTGATCGCTTCTGCGTGGTGATGGGCGCGCCGATGGATGCCGTGGGCTGCTCGAACCTGATCGGCGGCACGAACACGCTGTTCTATGACCACCTGCGCGAGACGCGGGGCAATGCGAACTTCTTCCGCTACGCCGACACGTACATGATCGGCGTCGATTGCGAGCCCGGCGACTGGAATCAGCTCGACGTATGGCCGATGCACAAGTTCGTGAGCATCATGTCGCCGACCGCCGAGTCGCTGATCCACACGATCAACGACCGCCGCATTACGCACCTTGCGATTCCGGAGACCGGCATTCGCGTTCGCGGTCCCGTCGTGCTGTCGACGTGGAACTCGTTCCTCGACACGATCAAGTGCGTGGTGCTCTACAACCCGCTGACGGGCAAGGCGCGCGAGGCCGACGTGAAGCTGCTCGGCAACAAGGTGATCGAGTCGTACGTCGAGCAGGCGATCTTCTCGACGCCGGGTCTTGGCGCAGGCGCACAGGCGCGCTACCGCCGCATCCGTCGCAACCTCGATCAGGAGCCGATGCGCTGCCTCGAGGAGTACCGCACGCTGCCGAACCCGGCCGCCGCACGGGCCCTGCTGGGCGTGTCCGAGGTGCTCCCGCCCGGCCATCAGCCGCCGGATCTGCGTCAGGCACCGATTGTGATCATCCCCGTTGATACCCCGGTCGCCGCTGCCGATCAGGAGGGTTCACCTCCCGCTGAGGCCGCTGGCATCGCGATCGTCGAAGCGCCTGCCCCGCAGGTCTCGACCGAGGGTCTGCGGAAGACCGCGTTCGATGCGATTCTCCGCCGCAACGGTGGCACGTTCGCCGAGTGGGAGGGCTGGGATTGGATCTCCGACTTCGGCGATCCGATCGACGAGCACCACGCGGTCCGCGAGACCGTCGGCATCTGGGACGAGTCGCCGCTGCAGAAGTGGATCTTCCGCGGCAAGGACGCCCTCAAGGCGGTCGACTACTGCTTCGCCAACGACATGGCCTCCATGCAGGTCGGCCAGGCGCGCTACTCGTGCTTCGTCGATGAGTACGGCCGCATGCTCGGCGACGGCGTCGCCTTCAACACGGGTGACGAGACCGGTGCCGGCATCCTCGTGGTGACTGCACTGCCGAGCGACGTGGACCAGTTCCGCCGCGTCTCGAAGCAGCAGGGCTTCGACGTCGAGATCCTCGACCGCACCGAGGAGTGGCCGCACATCCAGGTGCAGGGTCCGAAGTCGCGCGAGCTCATCAACGCGATGACCGACTTCGACGTCGAGACGCTCAAGTACTTCCGCTTCACGACCGAGCCGATCACGATCGGCGGCATCGCGGGCTGCTACCTGGCCCGCACCGGCTACTCGGGCGAGCTCGGGTACGAGATCTACGTGCCGAAGGGTGGCGCCGAGGCGCTCTGGCAGGAGCTGCTCAACGAGGGCGCGTCGCGTGGCATCCGCCAGTACGGCCTCGCCGCCGTCGAGTCGCTCCGCATCGAGTCGGGCCTGATCTTCATTGGCTACGACTACTTCCAGGGTCTGACGTCGCCGTTCCACATGAACCTCGAGCGCACGATCAACCTCGAGACGGGCGACTTCGTCGGCAAGCAGGCGCTCGTCGACGAGCAGGCAGCGGGCATCACGCATCGCCTCACCACGCTGGTCGTGGCGGGCAACGAGGCGCCGGATTATGGCGCCGATGTCTTCGTCAACGGTCGTGGCGTCGGCAAGCTGTTGTCGCCGTCGGCGGGACGCTCGCCGAGCGTCGATCGCCTGATCGGCATGGCGTGCATCGAGATCGAGCTGACCGAGCCGGGCAATCGCGTCGAGGTGGCGCTGCCCGACGGCCGTCTCGTCCCGGCGTACACCGACACGTACCCGATCTACGACCCGGAGAAGAAGCGACCGCGGTCGTGACCTGGAGCGCCGACCCGGCAGGTTCGATCGGGGTCGTCGCTGAGGGCTGGGAGGGCGTGCGCGGAGCCGAGCTCGTGCGCGCCCAGCTGCCGAAGGAGGACATCCTCGTCGTCGCCGACCAGGCCTTCGCGCCGTACGCGGGCCGACGTCCGGACCAGGTGACGCAGCGCGTGCACGATCTCGCGGCGGGACTGCTCGACGAGGGTGCCAAGGCGCTGCTGCTGGCGGGGGGCTTTGCGTCGTTTGAGGCGCGGCCCGAGTTCGACGGGTTCTCGGTACGCGGGCTCGAGTGCGGTCTGCGCACGGCGCTCGCCGAAGCGAGGGGCCGCCCGATCGCCGCGGTCTTCTCGTCGACCGAGGTGAAGACGATGGTGCTTGCGAAGTCGATCCGGACGCTGCGCGGCGGCGGCAGCGTCACGTTGATCGAGCGCGGTACCGACCCGACCCGCGATCTGCTCATGCGCGTCCGCAAGCACGCGCCCGACGTCGCGGTCATGCTTCTGCTCACGCCGAGCGCCTACGCCGATACGGCCGAGGTGCGGGAGCTGGCGGGCGACGTCACGGTGATCGATGCGCTCGAGGCGGCTGTCGACTTCGTCGTCCACGACATCCGCCGCCATCGCCTGCTCGCCCACCACGGCGAGCGCGCCGGCCGCATCACCGCCTTTGCCACCCGTGGCGGAACGACGGGCATCACGCGCGAGCCGCTATCGACCGCCTCGGTCGCCGCGCTCCAGCGGCGTACATAGTTCGAGTTTAGACTGTTTTTCTCACTATCGTGTACTGTGCGGGCATGCGCACCGCCGCCCGCGATACCGCGCTCCACGCACTTGTGCCGGTCGAGCGCCTGCTGCGACGGGCCGAGCCCGACGCCGTGCCCGATCTGCTCGAGCTGCGTGCCGCCCTCGAGTCAACGGCCGGCCGAACCGTTACCCGAGGGCGTGCGGCGCGCTTCCTTGCCCTCACCCAGACGAGCATCGACCGTTGGATCGCCGATGGGGCGATCCCGACGGTCATCGATATCGACGGGAAGACGATGGTGCCAACGCGCGAGCTGATCCGGCTGCGCGTGGAGATGGACGATGTACGCCGGCACGGTGCCCAGCGACCACTCAGCGTCGTCGTGCGCCAGCGGCGCGATCGCGCGACGCACGTGCCATTCACCGAGATCGCACCGCCTGATCTGCTCGCCGAACTCACGTCACCCGGTCACCGTCGTGCCGAGGTTGTCGATCTCGCCGTGCATCGACTGCTCACACGCGACCTCGACGAACGTGCCGTCGCGATCGCGCGGTGGCAGCTGGAGGCGGCCGCTCACGATGGCGTGCTGCACGCGGTGTGGGCGGAGCGTTGGCGTGCGCTCCTCGAGCGAGCACCCGCGGAGCTTCGTACGTTGATTGCCGCCGACACGCCGGAGGCGGCGCGGCTCAGGCAGACATCGCCCTTCAAGGGTCTGGTGCCGCATGAGGATCGGCGTGCGCTGATGCAGTACTTGGTCGAGGCCGCATGAGGCGAGATCAGTTCGACCACGTGGTGCGCGCTGCGGCGGCGGTCGTCGATGACGAGCTCATCATCGTGGGTAGCCAGGCGATTCTCGCGCAGCATCCGCTGGCACCAGATGAGATGGTGGTCTCGGAGGAACTCGACGTGTATCCCCGGTCTAATCCGGCGCGTGCCATCGAGATCGAAGCGGCACTTGGACAGGGGTCGCTGTTCGAGGAAACGTTTGGATATCGCGCCCACGGGGTCGGTCCCGAGACGGCGACGCTCCCGGCTGGATGGCAAGAGCGACTGGTGCGGGTTGAAGTCGAAACCTTGACGGGAGCGCCGGCGATCGGATGGGCCGCAGAAGCGCACGACCTCGTGCTCTCCAAACTCGTGGCGGGTCGTGAGGAGGACTACGTCTTCGCAGTTGCCGCTCTGCGTTCTGGGATCGTCGATGCAGGCGAACTCGAGCAGCGAGCAGCGCTGCTTCCGAACGATCATCGTGCGCGAGCAGTAGACCGCATCACGGGCGTGGTTGCCCGTGCAGACCGCTAGGACAGGAGTCCGAGCCCGGTCACCGCGAGCAGCGTCACGGCGATGCCGATGTACTGGTTCGTGAAGAGCCGCTCGCGCATGCCGATGATGCCGATCAGCGCCGCGGCAGTGCCCCACTGGGTTGCGGTCACGGACGCGACCGAGAGCGGGCCGATCGAGGCGGCGAAGGCGAAGAAGGCGAAACCGACGGCGTCGAGCAGGCCGCACCACAGGATCGGATAGACGTTCGTGCGCTTTGGTAGCTCGCGCACGAGGAGGAAGGCCGGCAGGATCGCAAGCACGCTGACGGTTCGTGTGACGCCAACGGTGGTGAGGTCGGGCAGATTCGACTGGCCGAGTGAGATGAGTACGCCGGCGTAGGCGAACGCTGCGAGTACCGCTTCGGGCGCCCCAGCTGCCGTGCGGCGCCCCGGCTCGACCGCCACGAGGAAGGCGCCGATGACCGCCACGCCCAGCAGCACGTACTGGACGGCCGATGGGCGCTCACCGAGTGCGATCGAGAGCAGCGTCGCGACACCGCCCTCGAGCGCGATGATCGGCGCGACGACGCTGAGGCTGCCCTTCGTCAGCGCGCGCAGCAGCAGGAAGAAACCAACGGTGGCGAGCAGGCCGGCGAGAATGGGCCAGCCCAACCCGGCTGGCGTCCACGGGCCCTCGAGGCGATCGACGGCCAGTGCGACGGGCAGCACCACTGCTGCCGTCACGATCAGGACCCAGAACATGATCACCGCCGGCTTGGTCTTGGTCCGGCTCGCCTGCTGCGTAAAGACGTTGGCGAACGCCCACGAAAATGCCGTCACTAGGCCGAGCAGGACGACCATGGAGCGTTAGTCGCCGAGCTCGGTGCGACGCCGATCCACGTAGGCCTTCAACTCGGCGTGGAGATCGGGGTCGAGCGTGGGCGGGTTCTCCTCCCACGCCTCCTGCAGGCGGTTGAACTCATCGAGTGCGCGCTCGGTGGCGTTCTTGCCGCCCTTCTTCTGCCACGCCGAGTAGTTGTCTGTCGTCCAGACGGTCGGGCGGTAGAAGCAGTCGCGGAAATTCTCGAGCGTGTGCGCGGCACCGAAGAAGTGGCCGGCATGGCCGACCTCGACGTGCGCGTCGAAGGCGAGGTTCTCGTCGGTCCACTCGATCGGCGTGAACTCGGCGATCAGGTTGCGCAGCATCTCGGTGTCCATCGCAACCTTGGCGAAGGAGTGCACGAGGCCGCCCTCAAGCCAGCCGGTGGTGTGCAGCTGGAGGTTGGCGCCGGCGAGGAACGACTGAGCCATCGTGTTGAGCGACTCGAATGCCGACTGCCCGTCCACGGCCGGGCTGGCGTTGAGGCCACCGCCACCGGAGCGCCACAGGACGTTGTGGCGACGCGCAATCTGGCCGGTCGCGAGGATGCCGAGCGCCGCCTCGGGACCACCGAAGCCCGGCGAGCCGGACTTCATGTCGGTGTTCGAGACGAACGAGCCCATGACCGCGGGGCAGCCGGGGCGGATTGCCTGGACGAGCGCAATGCCCGCCAGCGACTCGGCGGTCTGCTGGGCGAGCGCAGCCGGCACGGAGACCGGGCCCATGGCGCCCATCATGATGAACGGCGTGATGTTGACGATCTGATTGCGCTCGGCGAGCATCCACAGCGATTCGAGCATGCGCGTGTCGAACATCAGCGGCGAGTTGGCATTGATCGTGCCGAAGACCGCGGCGTCCTTCTCGAGCACCTCGGGGCCGCCGAGCACCATCTCGGCCATGGCGATCGAGTCGATCACGCCGTTGAGGTGGATCTGTGCGGCGCCGACGGCGAGGTCGGTGTTCTCGTACATCGCCAGCTGCAAGTCGAGGTGGCGGGAGTCGATCGCCTTGTCGTTGACCTCGATGATCGGGTAGCCCGGCGTGTCGATCTCGGGCGTCATCTGGGCGGCGCGCAGCAACTTGACGGCGTCGGCGAGCGTGCCGTCGCGGCGTCCTGTCACGCCGTCATCGCAGAACGGCATCGACTGGCCGGTGCAGAAGACCATGTTGTCGCGGCCGAACTGCACGTTCTTGTCCGGGTTGCGCGAGATCAGGCGGAACTCGGTCGGCGTTGTCTTAATCTTCTCGAGGATCCACTCAGGGTCGAAGAAGACCACCTCGTCCTCGACGCGCTGGCCCTCGCGGCGGAACAGCTCGAGCGACGGCTCGTGCACGAACTTGATCCCGACCTCCGAGACAAGGCGCTTCCAGCCTCGGTCGATGGTGTCGAGTGCGTCCTCGGAGAGAGGCTCGAAGCGCGGGGTCTTGTTCACGAACACTGGGTGAATCCTTTCAACGCGATCGCTGAACTATGGCAGGGGTGTGTTCGCAGCGGCGGTATAGTCGGTTGGCGCCGGCCGTATGCGACGCCGCTCGTGATGTCCGATACGAAACACGCCACCTCCGACGGCAGCCACGTCCCCCACGGACCACTGCCACTGCTCGCACTCGGTGCGCTCGGAGTGATCTACGGCGACATCGGCACGAGCCCGCTCTATGCGATGCAGGTGGCGTTCAGTTCGGCGTTCGGTATGGAGCCGAACCGGCAGGACATTCTGGGCATCCTCTCGATGTTCATCTGGGCGCTGATCATCGTCGTGACGATCAAGTACGTGATCATCGTGACGCGCGCCAACAACAAGGGCGAGGGCGGCGACCTCGCGCTCCAGTCGCTCGCACTGCGGTTTGTGAAGAACAAGACCCGCACGATGGTCATCATCGTCGGCATCCTCGCGGTCTCGCTGTTCATGAGCGATGCGGTGCTGACGCCGAGCATCTCGGTCCTGTCGGCGGTCGAGGGTGCTGGTCTGAAGTTCCCGGCCATCGAGCCACTTGCGATTGAGATCGCACTGATCATCCTGACCGCGCTGTTTCTCGGTCAGCGCTTCGGCACGGAGAAGGTCGGGCGTCTGTTCGGCCCGGTCATGCTGGTCTGGTTCATCGTGATCGCCGCGATGGGCATTAACGGGATTCGCGAGAACCCGGTGGTGCTCGAGGCGATCCTGCCGATCTACGCGTTCGAGTTCGTGATCGCGCACCCGCTGCTGTCCTTCGGGGCGCTCAGCGCGGTGACGCTTGCGATTACGGGCGCCGAGGCGCTCTACGCCGACATGGGGCACTTCGGCCGCTCGCCGATCACGCTGTCTTGGCT
>JAPLCF010000016.1 GCA_026392355.1 Actinomycetota bacterium | reverse complement strand
GGGCGATCGGGATCGCCCAGGCCAGCGCGCGAGCGGCGGATGGCATCAGAGACGGCGACAATCGCCTCCTCCTGGCCCACCAGGCGCTCGTGCAGGCGCTCTTCAAGGTGGACGAGCTTCTGCATCTCACCTTCCATCAGGCGGCTGACGGGAATGCCGGTCCACGCGCCAACGACTTCGGCGATGTCCTCCTCGTCGACCTCTTCCTTAAGGACGGAGCCGTGCTTCTGCACCTCGTCGAGAGCAGCTGTCTCGGCGGCGAGCTCGGCCTCGTAGGCCGGCAGGTCGCCGTACGTCAGCTTGGCGGCGCGCTGGAGATCGGCCTCGCGCTCCGCGCGCTCGGCTTCGGTCTTGACGTCTTCGATCATGCCCTTGAGACGACGGATCGCATCGATGTGGCGCTTCTCGAGCTCCCACTTCTCGCGGATCACGCCGGCCTCGGCCGTCAGGGTCTCGAGTTCGTTAGCGAGGGCTTCGCGGCGCTCGGCCGACAGAGCGTCAGACTCCTTGGCCAGGGCGGCGTCTTCGATCTCGATGCGCATGATGCGACGCTCGATCTCGTCAAGCTCGGTGGGACGCGAGTCGATTTCGATGCGCAGGCGGCTCGCCGCCTCGTCGATCAGGTCGATCGCCTTGTCGGGCAGGAAGCGATCCGCGATATAGCGGTCCGACAGCATGGCGGCCGCGATGATGGCGCTGTCCTGGATGCGCACGCCGTGGTGCACCTCGTAGCGCTCCTTGAGACCGCGCAGGATGCCGATCGCGTCCTCGACGTTCGGCTCGCCGACGAACACGGGCTGGAAGCGGCGCGCGAGCGCGGCGTCCTTCTCCACGTGCTTGCGGTACTCGTCGAGCGTGGTTGCACCGATCGCGCGGAGCTCGCCGCGGGCCAGCATCGGCTTGAGCAGGTTGGCTGCGTCGACCGCGCCCTCAGCAGCACCGGCGCCGATGATCGTGTGGAGCTCATCGATGAACAGGACGACCTGTCCCTCAGAGGCGGTCACCTCGCCGAGCAGAGCCTTGAGGCGCTCCTCGAACTCGCCGCGGAACTTGGCGCCAGCGAGCAGCGCGCCCATGTCGAGCGCGTAGATGCGACGGCCGCGCAGGCTCTCGGGAACGTCGCCGGCAACGATGCGCTGGGCGAGGCCCTCCGCAATCGCGGTCTTGCCAACGCCGGGGTCGCCGATCAGCACGGGGTTGTTCTTCGTGCGGCGCGACAGCACCTGCACGACGCGACGGATCTCGTCGTCGCGGCCGATTACGGGGTCGATCTTGCCGGCCTCGGCAGCGGCGGTCAGGTCGCGCGCGTACTTCTCGAGCGCGCCGTAGAGATCCTCGGCGTTCGGGTCGGTGACGCGCTGTCCGCCACGCACCTGCTTGAGCGCGTCGAGCAGCGCCTTCTTGGTGACGTTCTCGCGACGCAGCACGTCCTTCGTCGGGCCGGAGTGCTCGGCCAGCGCAATCAGGACATGCTCAGAGGCGACGTAGTCGTCTCCCATCTCCTGCGATTCGGCGAGGGCGCGATCGAGCGTCTCGCGCAGCGCGAGCGAGGCCTGCGGCGCGGTCGCCGCACCCTGCATGCTCGGCAGCTTGGCGAGAGCGTCGTCGGTGTCGCGCCGGAGCGCCTCGGTGTCGGCGCCAACGCCGCGCAGCAGCGTCTCGGCGACGGAGCCCTGCTCGGCCAGCAGGCCGGCGAGCAGGTGGAGCGGGGTCAGTTCGGGGTTGCCCGTGATGCGGGCGCGTTCGGCGGCGGTGGCGAGCGCCTCCTGCGCCTTCACGGTGAGCTTGGTGGGATCCATGGTGATTCTCTTCTGATGGGGGTGACGGGGATGTGGAAAGACGGCTAGTGGAGCCGGCGGCGGCGGACGACGATCTCCGCGCCGGGCGGCGCCTGGTACGGCACGATCTCGTGCTTGTACGAGCGATGGACGCTCTCGACCTCGGCCTGCATCATGCGCGCAGCCTCGTCAAGGGCGGCACCGAGGTCTTCGATCTGCTGTTCGAGCTGGGTGACGCGATCCTCGAGACGCAGGACGTGCTCGACGCCCTGCAGCGAGAGGCCGAGTCCCGAGGCGAGTTCGGTGATGCGGCGCAGGCGTGCCAGCTCGGCGTCGGAGTAAAGGCGCGTGCCCCCCGAGGTACGACGGGGCCGTACGAGGCCGCGGGTTTCGTACAGTCGCAGCGTCTGCGGATGCATCCCGACAAGCTCGGCCGCGACACCAATCATGTACTTGGGGGTGTCTTCGTTCATGCAAACAGCTCCGCACGGGGATCACGGCCACCATCGAGCGCGGCGAACTTCTCGAGCGCCTCGGTCTGCTGCGTCGAGAGCTCCGACGGCACGATCAGCTTGAGGCGCACGAGCAACGAGCCCGCGTCCCCCTTGTCCGAGGGCGAGCCCATGCCGCGCACGCGCAGCATCTTGCCGTCGGTCGAGCCGGCCGGGACCTTGACGCGCACCTTGTCACCAAGCGGTGTGGGCACATCGATCTCGGCACCCAGCGCGGCTTCGGGGAACGTGACGGGTACCTCGATGATGACGTCCTTGCCACGGCGAGCAAAGCGCTCGGACGGCAGTACCTGCACGACGACCCAGAGGTCGCCAGCGGGACCGCCGTGCTCGCCGTCGAGGCCCTTGCCGCGCACGCGGATGCGAGCGCCGTCGCTGATGCCGGC
>JAPLCF010000012.1 GCA_026392355.1 Actinomycetota bacterium | reverse complement strand
GGGTGTTGCCGGCGTTGACTCGGCCTCGGTCAATCTCGCCACCGAACGCGCCGCCGTCGACTTTGACCCCGCAATCGCCACGGTCCCGCAACTCGTGCGTGCCATCGCCGAGGCCGGCTACGCAGCGACACCACTCACGGACAGCACGCCACAAACCCACGGCCGCGACCCGTTGATCAACCGCATGCTCGTTGCCGTCGTGCTGTCGATCCCCGTACTCGCACTGTCGATGATCCCCGCACTCCAGTTCCATGGCTGGGGTTGGGTCGCCGGCATCCTCGCGACGCCCGTCGCACTCTGGTCGGCGTGGCCCTTCCACCGCTCCGCCTTCCTCGCGCTCAAGCACCGCACCGCATCCATGGACACGCTGATCTCGCTCGGCGTTCTGACCGCGTACATCTCGAGCGTCGCTGCGCTGCTCTTCACCGATGCGGCGTCCATGCCGATGCACCTGTCTCTGACGGCGCGCGGCTCGACCGGGGCACTCACCTTCGAAGTCGCGGCCGTCGTGACGGCGCTCCTACTCGCCGGTCGCGTCCTCGAGCTGCGGGCGCGACGCCGCGCCGGCGATGCCGTCCGTGCCCTCGCCGAGCTGAGCTCCCCCAACGCGACGCTCGTCCGTGAGGACGATGAGATTGTCGTGCCTGTCGCCTCGCTGGTGGTCGGCGACGAGGTCCTCGTCCGCCCGGGCGAGCGCGTGCCCGTCGATGGCATCGTGATCAGCGGTACGTCGTCGATCGACCGCTCGCTGCTGACGGGCGAGAGCGTGCCCGTCGACGTCGATCCCGGTGACGAGGTCGCCGGCGGCGCACTCAATACGACAGGCGTACTGACCGTGCGCACCGAGCGCGTCGGCGCCGACTCCACCGCCGCGCGCATCACACGGCTCGTCGAGCAGGCACAGACGGAGAAGGCGGGCGCTCAGCGCCTGGCCGACCGCATCGCCGGTGTCTTCGTGCCGATCGTGCTCGTGCTGGCCGTCGTCACCTTTGTCGGCTGGCTGTTGACGGGCGCATCGCTTGCCGAGGCGCTGGCCCCTGCTGTCGCACTGCTCGTTGTCGCCTGCCCGTGCGCCCTCGGGCTCGCGGTACCCGCGGCACTGCTCGTCGCGACGGGTCGGGGCGCACAGCTCGGCATCTTGCTGCGCGGCGCACCCTCACTCGAGCGCGCCGAGAAGGTGTCCGCGATCGTGCTCGACAAGACCGGCACCGTCACCGAGGGCCGCATGGTCCTCGCCGCCGTCCACGTGCTGACGGGCGAGGATCCCACGCGGGTGCTCGCACTCGCCGCCGCCGTCGAGGTCGGTTCCGAGCACCCCGTCGGGCGCGCAATCGCACAGGCCGTCGACGCTCCCCTGCCCGCCCATGAATTCGCCGCTCGCCCCGGTGTCGGCGCCGAGGCCGTCGTCGATGGCGTGCGCGTGATCGTGGGTCGCCCGGATCGGCTCCGCACCGAGGGCCTAACGCTGGCCCCCGAACTGATCGCCGCCGCTGCGGGCGAGGCCCAGCAGGGCCGTGCGATCGCAGCGGTCGCGTGGGATGGCGCGATCCGCGCGATCCTCTCGACCAGCGATCAGCTCCGCCCCACCAGCGCGCAGGCCATCAAGGATCTCCGCGCACTCGGTCTCGAGCCGATTCTATTGACCGGCGATAACGCGGCCGCGGCCAACGTGGTTGCCGCCCAGGTTGGCATCACCCGCGTGATCAGCGACGTGTTGCCCGAGGACAAGGCCAACGAGGTCGCGCGTCTACAAGCAGAGGGGCTCGCCGTCGCCGTCGTCGGCGATGGCCTCAACGATGCGCCAGCGCTCGCTCGCGCCGACCTTGGCATCGCGATGGGGTCCGGCGCCGACGCGGCGATCGCAGCGGCCGATATCACCCTGGTGCGCCCCGATCTGCTGGGAGCCGCCGACGCGGTCCGGCTCGCCCGCCAGACGATGCGGACAATCCGCGGCAACCTCTTCTGGGCGTTCGCCTACAACGTCGTGCTGCTGCCCCTGGCCGCACTCGGCTTCCTCAACCCGATCCTGTCGGGTCTCGCGATGGCGTGCTCGAGCCTCTTCGTGCTTGGCAACTCGCTGCGCCTGCGGCGCTTTCGCGCCAGCTAGCCAATCTGGCCCCGGCTCGAGATCGGCGTGGACAGTTTGGATCCGGATCCAAATTGTCCCGCCAGTGGACAAAACGGATCCGGATCCAATCTGTCCAAGGGATCACGTTCTCGTGCGCGAAACCACACCTAGGATGGGGTAACCGCCCCCGCGTTCCGCCATGCGCCGATTCTTCGTACTCACCGCCCTCCTGCTGCTCCCGCTCGCGCTCGCTGCGCCTGCGCATGCGCTTGACGAAGACGACGGGGACGGCACTGATTCCTCGATTCCGGACTACGTCTACGCCGGACCGTTCGAGGACAACTCGCAGATCCCCGACTCGCTGAAGCGCACGACCTTCAAGCTAGCCGGGAAGGACACGATCACCGCCACGACGTGGTACACGGCGTGGAACGGCCGCACGTTGCGCCTCGTGGCTTCCTACCCGCGCTACCCGCAGAAGCAGCGCCTACCGCTCGTGCACGTGTTCCACGGCGCCGGCGGCCGTGCGGTGTGCAACCAGACCTTCGGCAACGCCCCCGGCACGTACGGCTTCGTCGTGGCGTGCATCGACGGCACCGGACGGTATGCCCGCGGCTACTCGTACGGCTCGCCCGAAAACCTCGCCGACAACGCCAAGATCGTGCAGTTCCTGCGCGCCCGTCTACCCGGCCTGCGCATCGACACCAGTCGGCAGGTCGCTGCCGGTGGCTCGATGGGTGGCCAGGAGGCGCTGCTATTCGGCGTGAAGTACCCGGCGATGGCACAGACCATCGTCGCCATGGACGCGCCCATCGACATGAGCAAGCGCTTCTGGAAGCTGCCGACGATCCGCCAGCGTGCGCTCTTTCAGGAATGCCAGGGCACGCCCTACTTCGCCCCCGCCTGCTTCGCTGAGCGCAGCCCGCTGACGTTCGCCGCCAATCTCGCGAATTCGAACCAAACGCTGATCCTGTACTGGTCCGTCAACGACGAGATCAGCCCGCAGGAGCAGATGCCGACGCTGGCGCGCGCGATTCACACTGCCAATCCCGCACGCAAGTTCCTGATCCGCGTCGGCAACTGGGGCCACGGTGGCGCCTGGCCACCCGCGACGCGGAACAACGAATGGCTGGCCGATGCGGGCATCGCCGAAGATGGCGTGCGCGCCGACACGAAGCACCCGAATGGCTGGCGCATCGAAGTCGACGCAGCAACGGATCTGAGCGACATCCCGTCGTACTACCCCAAGTAGCGCGGGCGCGGTTATTCTGCCGCCTTCCATGACGCGGCACCTGCTCACCATCGGCGACCTCGACGCCCCCACGCTGCACGCGCTGATCGCCGATGCGCGCGCCTGCAAGGCCAACCCGGCTGCGGTGCACGGACTCCTGACCGGCCGCACGGTGCTGATGCACTTCACGAAGGCATCGACCCGCACGCGCGTCTCGGTCGAGACCGCCGTCGTGCGCCTCGGCGGCCATCCGATCTTCACCCGCGGCGACGAGCTGCAGCTCGGCCGCGGTGAGCCGATTGCCGACACGGCGCAGGTTCTCTCGCGCATGTGCGACGCGATCTTTATCCGCACGTTCGCGCACGCGGACGTCGAAGAGCTCGCACGTACCGCAACGATCCCGGTCGTCAACGCGCTCACCGACACCCATCATCCGCTGCAGGCGCTGGCCGATCTGATGACGATCGAGGAGCACCTCGGCGAGCTCCAGGGCAAGACGATCGCGTGGGTTGGTGACGGCAATAACGTCTTCCACTCGCTGGCCCAGGCCGCCGCGCTGGCTGGCATGCACGTCCGCATCGCGGCGCCCGCGGGCTACGACGCCGACCCTGAGGTCATGGCTGCGACCGCGCTGATCGCTGCGGAGCACGGCGGTTCGCTGACCGAGCTGCGCGACCCCGTCGAGGCCGTCGCCGGTGCCGATGTCGTCGTCACCGACGTCTTCGTCTCGATGGGCGAGGAGGCGCAGGCGGATGAGAAGTTCGCCGCCTTCAACGGCTTCCAGGTTGATGCCGCGCTGATGGCGCAGGCCGCACCGAGCGCGATCTTCATGCACTGCCTGCCCGCCCACCGCGGCGAGGAGGTTTCGACCGACGTAATCGATGGGCCGCAGTCGGTCGTTTGGGACGAGGCGGAGAACCGCCTCCACACCACGATCGCCGTACTGCGGCACCTGCTCGGCTGAGGCAGACCTAGGCCGCCTCGGGCGGTTGCTCCGCGACGTCGGGCTGAGGCTCCGCGGGCACGGCCGGTTCGGTGGGCGCCTCCTGGTCCTCCTCCACCTCGGGCCATGGCTCGACGAACGTGCCCGGCTCCATCGCCAACACCATGCCGATCTGGCTGGCAATGCCGGCGCCGTACCAGAGCGCTTGGATCTCGTCGGCCTGCAGACGCTCGGAGACACCAAGGCCGGTTAGCTCCGGTGGGATTGGCGTGGACTCGATCTTGAGGAGCTGTCGATCGACGAAGGCATGGAGGGCGTCGCGCTGGATGGTTGGCATGCCACTGACGATGCCGTCCGGCGCGTGCCCGGCGAGCGACGCGGCGTGACGGGAAACGCGGAGAGCTACGCGAGTGCCGCGCGCAGTGCGTCGGGATCTGTGATCGGTGTGCGGCAGGTCATGCGTTCGCACACGTAGGCCGCCGGTGCACCGTCGACGAGACCACGGCCGGCGAGCAACGGTACATCGGCGCAACGCGGATCTGACGGGTCGCCGATAACGACGATGTCCCACGGCGCAAAGCGATTGTCGACCACCTCGCGCAGCGCGAGCGTGCGCGGATCGCCCGGTGCACCAACGATCGCAATCTCGCGCGGCGTGGTCGCGGCCTGCTGGACGACGCCGAGCAACGTGCCGAAGACGTTCGGATGGCGCTCCATCACGGCGCGCACGGCATTGACGCTGTGCAGCGCCGCCTCTTCCCACGCGTAGTTGCCGTAGATGCGTCCGAGCCGCAGCAGGCACGAGGAGATCAGCGACGAGCCGCTCGAGGCGGGCTGGTCCTCAACGCTCTTGGTGCGCGCCACGAGCTGCTCGCCGTCGGCCGAGGCGAGATAGAAGCCGCCGCGCGGCGCGTCGTGGAAGAGCCGCAGCGCTTCCTCGGTGAGCCGTCGTGCCTCCAGCAGGTAGTCAAGGTTTCCTGTCGCGGCGTGCAGGCGCAGGAGGCCGTCAGCAACCGCGCCGTAGTCCTCGCTGAAGCCCGCAGCCGTGCCCGGCGTGCCGCGCCACGAGCGCAGCAGCGTGCCGTCCTCGCGCGTGAGGTGCTCGCGCACGAACGCGGCGATGCGCTCGCCGGTGGCGACGAACGCGGGCTCGTTGAGCAGCCGACCAGCATCGGCGTAGGCGGCGATGGCAAAGCCGTTCCACGCGGCCAGTGC
>JAPLCF010000037.1 GCA_026392355.1 Actinomycetota bacterium | reverse complement strand
CCAATCGGATCCCGGTGGCGTGTCGATGCCGCCGAGCACGTTCGCGCCACGTGCGATCAGCACCGTCACGATGCCCGGCACGGCACCGACGACGGCGACGGCCAGCGCCGCGCTCCAGCCAGCGCGCGACGGGCTGCCTCCATTGAGCAGCCGACGCCCGACGGCAAACAGCGGGCCGATCAGGAGCGCGATGGCAAGCAGTGCGATCGCCTTGCCGGGAATGACGCGCCCGGACACGGCGATGTACGCACCGCTCGGCGGTGCGGGTCGTGGCTCAGCATCGAGGCGCACGAGCAGCGTGCCGATCGCCGAGCCGACGGCACCGAGCCGCGCCTCGTCAATCGCCTCGGTACCCACGCCACCGCTGCCGCTGCCGAGCTGGATGGCCGCGACGCCCGCATCGAGAAATGGCACCTGCGCCCCCGACGGCTCAACCGGAGCAATCAGGTCGAGCACCTGCAGCACCGGGCTCTCTGGAGCTGCCGAGCCGGCGGACTGCTGCGTCTGCAGTGTCTCCTCGAGGCCCTTGAGCAGAATCTCAGGGGTCCGCACGCCGCCCGTGCCGGCGAAGAGAATCGGCAACGTCCCGGTTGGTCCACCGATCGCGTCGAGTGAGACGACGGCGACCGGACGGAGGCCGTCGGCACGGAGCGACCGCAGCAGTTGCTCGTTGCCGGCCTGCCCGACGGTGCCGCCGTCGGTCGAGGCGAGCACAAGGGCACGGGCGCGCTCCACGCCCGACAGGTCACGCGCCAGCTCGACCAGCGCTGCCGTGCCCGTGGCGTTATCGTCGAGGCCCGGGCCAGGCGAGACGTTGTCGCGGTTCGCGATCAGGACGATGGCCTCGCTCGACGAGCCCTGCTCGATCACCCAGAGGTTCTCCATCTTGACGTCGTTGCCCGTCGGCCCTGGTGCACGGAAGACGGCGCGATGCACCGACTCGCCACTGGCCTCCGCCAGTGAGCCTGCGATCTGGTCCGCTGCCTGCTGCGCCGTCACGGTTCCCGGCGCGCGATCCGGCGTGCGTTCGGCGAACTTCCGGGCGTATGCCGCGGCCTGCGGGCCATCGAAGCTGGGCGCCACGGCGAGCGTCGCCGACGGTCCGAGCGGGGTGCGAACGCTGATCAGCAGAATCACCAGCGCCAGAAGCGGTGGCGCGATAAAGGCAATGCGGAGCGCACGCCCAGCACGATCGCGGGGCCGTGCAGCCGTTTGCATGCTGGCGCGCTGGCGGTCCACAGGCCTGCTGACGGTAGCATTGAGGTGTGCAGACGCAGCCTGTGGTCCTGATCATCGACGACGAGGAATCGCTCCAGGAGTTGCTCCTCCACGCGCTCGAACGCGACGGGTATCGCGTCGTCGTTGCCGGCACGTGCGCGGACGGCCTCGCGGCCTTCCACGGCGACACGCCCGACGCGATCCTGCTCGACGTGATGCTGCCGGATGGCTCTGGCCACGACGTCTGCCGCGAGATCCGCAGCTCGTCGACGGTGCCGATCATCATGCTGACCGCGCTCGACGATGAGGTTGACAAGGTGATTGGTCTCGAGCTCGGCGCCGACGACTACATCACCAAGCCCTTCGGCATGCGCGAGCTGCGCTCCCGCGTGAAGGCAATTCTGCGTCGTGCCGCGATGGTCGCGCCGACCGCCGATGCCGATGCCCCCGCCGCCGAAGAGCGCATCGAGCGCGCGGGCGTCGTCGTCGATCGGGTGCGCCACACGACCGAGGTCGACGGCGCCACAGTCGACCTGACGTACGTCGAGTTCGAGATCCTCTCCACGTTGATCCTCAGCCCGGGCCGCGTCTTCAGCCGCAACCAGCTGCTCGACTCGGTATGGGGCTCCTCAGACTTTCGTGAGCCGCGCACCGTCGATGTCCACGTGCGGCACCTGCGCGAGAAGATCGAGCAGGACCCCGCCAGCCCGACCCGCATCCAGACCGTGCGCGGCGTCGGCTACCGCTTCGAGGGCTAGCCCGTGGACTGGCTCGTCGATCGCGTCTTCCCGTTTCGGCGGCTGACGGTCTGGCT
>JAPLCF010000001.1 GCA_026392355.1 Actinomycetota bacterium | reverse complement strand
TCGCCTTGAGGACGGCGTTGACTGGCTCCTTCTCACCGTCGATCACCAGCGAGAGGATCGCGTTGCGACCGGCCTCGCCGGAGAACGCGGTGCGCAGCGTGACGCGCTCGACCTGAATCGAGAGGGGCTCGCGGCCCTGCCCGTACAGAACACCAGGGATCACGTCCTGCTTGCGCAGGCGCTGATTGGCGCGGGTCGAGGCGGCCTCGCGCTTGATGATGGCAATGGTGGTGTCGGACATGTCAGCTTCAGCTCCAGACGAATGCGGGTGCAGCATAGGCAAGGCGCGGAGGCGACGCGTCAGATGACGTCCGCCCCCGCGCCGCTTGGTCGATCTCAGCCCTTGATGGCTGCGAGCAACTGTTGTACGAGGAACTGGCGCTGCTTGGTCGCGCCGGGCCGGGTGGTCGTGCCGCGGAACTCGATCACCTCGCGCTTGCCGGTGATCGAATGGAGCGCGTTGAACTGGAGCACGCCGCTCGATGCACCCTCGAACGCTCCGGTGCCGCCGGTGATCTGGCCGACGCCGGAGAACGAGATGGTGACGTTGCCCATGGAGTACGCCGAGACGGCCTGGCCGGTGACGGTGCCCGTGGCGGTGGTGATCGTGAAGACCGTCTCCGCGATGCCGAGCTTCGGGCGCAGCGTGTAGGTCAGCTCGATTGATCCGGCGCCGTAGGGCGTGCCCTTGACGGTGCCGGTGTCTACGAGCACGAGCGGGCTCTCGGCATGGTCGAGCTGCGTCTTGCCGACGATCGCGACGACGGAGCCACTGGCCGGGATCTTTGCCGGCTTGGTGGCGCTGTCCGGCGAGGGTGCTGCGCTCGCGGCGGGCACGGCGATTAGCGCACCGAGGATGCAGCACGCGAGGAGAACCCGGAGGCGGGTGATGGAGGTCATCAGGGGCTCCTAGGTGAGCGGCTGGAGGCGGGTGGACTTGGCGACCTGGAGCTTCTTCAGCATCCGCGCGTACTGGCGGTTCTGCTCCGGCGTGCGCTTGTACGTGCGATGCGCGATGTTGACCGTCTCGAGCGGATCGGTGAGGAGGTCGTACATCTCAAACTCGCTCGGCACCTTGCCGGTGGCGTCCCAGTACTCGGCCAGCTTCCAGCGCTGTCCGCGAATCGACACGATGTGCTGCGGCGGCGGAATGTACGGACCGTTGGCCTGGCCGGCCTGCCAGTCGTCGTACGTGAAGATGATCTCGTCCTGCACCGGCTTGGCCTTCGGGTTGAGGACGATCGACGAGTAGTCAACGCCCTGCCACGGCGCGCGGGCCGAGCTCGGCGCGTTGAAGAGGCTGGCGATCGTCGGCAGGAAGTCGACGTGCGACACCATCGCGTCGGTGGCGTAGGCCTTCTTGTACAGCGTCGGGTTCGACCAGATCAGCGGGACGCGGATGGTCTCCTCGTAGAAGTTGAAGTTCTTCTGGCGCATACCGCCGTGGGTGAGGCCCATCTCGCCGTGGTCCGACGTGCGGCTGATCACGGTGTTGTCGTAGAGGCCAACGCCCTTGAGCGCGGCGATCACATTGACGAGGTACTCGTCGGACCACTTCATCAGGTTCCCGTAGAAGTTGAGGTAGTTCTGCTTCTTCTTCCGGGTGTTGAGGATGCCGAGACCGGCCGAGAGCTTGAGGAACAGCTGCTGGGCGCGCGGCTTCGTGGAGAGATCCTCCAACACCGTCGCGGGCAGTCCGATGTCGCCCTCGAGCCAGATGTCGCTGTAGCCGGCGTTCTCGTAGTTCTTCGGGTACGCGAGCACGTCGTGCGGGTTAACGAGCGAGCAGATCAGGAAG
>JAPLCF010000018.1 GCA_026392355.1 Actinomycetota bacterium | reverse complement strand
CGCCAAGACGCGGCACAACATCGGCTGGATGGCCGTCGACGCGCTGCTTGCCGAGCACGGCGCGACGACGAAGTCGAAGTACCACGGGCGCTACGCCGAGGTGAAGCTCGGCGAGATCCCCGTGGCCGTGCTCGCGCCGGAGACGTTCATGAACGACTCGGGTCGGTCGGTCGGCGCCTGCGTCCGCGACCTGCGGCTGCCGATCGACGAGGTCATCGTGATCTACGACGACATCGAGTTGAATCCAGGCGTCGTCCGGGCGCGCGAGGGCGGTGGCCTGAAGGGCCATAACGGCCTGCGCTCGATGGCCGACGCGTTTGGCTCGCCCGACTTCGTCCGCGTGCGCTGTGGTGTCGGTCGCCCCGGTAAGGGTGATCAGCGCGATATCGCCGCCTACGTGCTCGCCGGTTTCGAACCGCACGAAGACGCAAACGCGCTGGCGGCCGAGGCCGCGCTCTGCGCCGAGACGATCATCGTCGAGGGCATCGACGCCGCGCTGCAACGCTGGCCGTAATCCTCGTCATAGCGCGCGCCGAGGCGCACGGCTAGGATTATGCCTATTCACGGTTCGACAGCGAGGGGGGCCGCATGGCCGCGATCGAGGATAGGACATTCAAGCGCCAGGACGGCAAGGACAAGGTCACCGGCCTTGGCCGCTACACGGCCGATCTGCAGCTGACAGGACTCACGCACTGCAAGTTCCGCTACGCCGATATCGCCGCTGGACGCATCACTCGCATCGACACGTCTAAGGCAGAGGCACTGCCTGGCGTCTTCGCCGTCGTCACGCACGAGGACACCCCCGACCTCCAGCACGGTGGCTACATCCAGGATCGCCGCCTGTTCGCGAAGGAGTACGTCCGCTTCGAAGGCGAGATCATTGCCGCTGTGGCCGCCACGACGCCTGAGATCGCGCAGCACGCATGCGATCTGATCGAGGTTGACATCGAGCCCCTGCCGATCGTCAACGACATCGAGGCCTCCCTGGCCGCCGGCGCACCGCTGGTGCATGCCGACTGGAAGGACTACGGCGATTCGTACGACATCGTCCGCGATGGCAACGAGGCGTGCCATACGTCGATCGTCCACGGCGACATCGAGGCGGGCTTTGCCGCAGCCGATCATGTCGTCCGCGAGCGCTACGTCGCCGACATGCAACACGCTGCGCCAATCGAGCCGCGCGCCGTCGTCGCCGAGTGGCACGGCGATCAGGTCACGATCTGGTCGTCCACGCAGGTGCCGTTCAACGCCCGCGCCGGCGTGTCGCACACGCTCGGCATGGCCGAGAACCAGGTGCGCGTCATCGTCCCCCACCTCGGTGGCGGCTTCGGCGGCAAGTGCGAGTTCCACTTCGAGGCGCACGTTGCGGCCGTCGCCCGTAAGGCCAAGCGCCCGACGAAACTTGTGTTCTCGCGTCGCGAGGAGTTCATCGCGCCCGACCATCGCCGCGAGGGCATGGTCATCGAGCTCGAGACCGGCGTGAAGGCCGACGGCACGCTGACGGCGCGTCGCGGCAAGCTGATCATCGACAACGGTGCCTACACGGCCGACGCCGGGTTCTTCCCCGAGCTGGCCGGCATGCACGCGATCGGACCGTATCGCCTCCCGGCCGTCGACATTCAGGCGCACCTCGCCTACACGAACCATCAGCCGTCCGGCTCGGTGCGCGCTCCTACCGCCCCGCAGGCGAACTGGGCGCTCGAGTCCCACATGGACGAGCTCGCTCGCACCGTCGGCATGGATCCCCTTGCGTTCCGCGAGAAGAACATCGTGCACGACGGCGACACGACCGCAACCGGCCAGGTCCTCGACCCGCATGGCGCTCCCCAGTGCCTCGCGTCGGCGGCGGCGATGATCGGGTACGGCAAGGAGCTGCCGGCCGATGAGGCGATCGGCTTTGCCATCGGGTGGTGGCCGTCGTTCGGTTCCTCCTCCGGTGCGTACATCAAGTTCAACGGTGATGGCTCGGCCACGATCGTGACCGGTGCGCAAGAGTGCGGTTCGGGTGCAGTGATGGCGCTGCCGCGTCTCGCCGCCAACGAGCTCGGAATGAAGCCCGAGGACTTCTCGATCGTCTACCAGGACACCGAGAGTGGCCCCTACGACATGGGCTCCTCGGGTTCGCAGACGACCTTCAACAACGGTCGCGCTGTCGTTGCCGCCGCGAAGGTGCTGCGTGAGCGACTGCTGGAGATGGCTGCAGACAAGCTCGAGGCCGCTGCTGGTGACATCGAGCTCGTCGATGGCGTCGCCCGTGTGAAGGGCTCGCCCGACAAGAGCGTGGAGATCGCCGAGCTGGCCGGTGAGGCAACGGGTGGCGATCAGCTGCTCGCCACGGGCTCTGGCACACCGCCAAGTGCTCCCGAGGTTGAAGGCTCGGCGTGCGTCGGCCGTATGGGCATGGACTCGTGGGTCGCCCCCACGTTCTTCTGCCATGCCGCGCACGTGAAGGTCGATCGCGAGACCGGCGTGGTCCGCGTCCTCAAGGTCGCCGCCGCGCACGACTCGGGCACCATCGTCAATCCGATCGGTGCCGAGGGTCAGATCGAAGGCGGCGTGATCATGGGCGTCGGTCAGGCACTCCTCGAAGGCTCGAAGATCGGCGACGACGGCAAGATCCTCAACGCCGGCCTGCTGGAGTACAAGCTCCAGACGATGGCCGACGCGCCGGAGATTGCGGTCGCCTTCGTTGGCCCCGCTGGCACGAACGCGGGCCCGCATGGTGCGAAGGGCATTGCCGAGCCGCCGAGCGTCCCGACGCTCGCCGCCATCGGCAATGGCATCGCTGCCGTCACGGGCGCGCGCGTCCGCGAGCTGCCCATGACGCCGAACCGCGTCTGGGATGCAATGAACGCCTAGAGCTCTACGCGAGGGCCGTGTCATCCCGCGTGGATGGCACGGCCCTTTTGCGTTTTGGGGCTACGGTGCGCGACGATACGGGGGATGCGACTGCCCTTCGACCCCGGTGACGAGGCCCGCCGCCTG
>JAPLCF010000035.1 GCA_026392355.1 Actinomycetota bacterium | reverse complement strand
TATGTGGTGACGAGTGCGGTCGCGACGACGCCGGCGACGACGTGTCAGGGCGGTACGGCGGCGAACTACACCGTCGCGTACACCGCCGGGCGCGTGACGATTCAGCGTGCGACGTTGCATGTGACGGCGTCGAGTCCGGCGGTGACGTATGGCGATGCGGTGCCGACGGTCACGCCGTCGTATGCGGATCTGTTGAATGGTGATCTGCCGAGCGTGGTGAGTGGCCAGACCTGCTCGACGGCATATGTGGTGACGAGTGCGGTCGCAACAACGCCGGCGACGACGTGTCAGGGCGGTACGGCCGCGAACTACACCGTCGCGTACACCGCCGGGCGCGTCACGATCCAGCGCGCCACGCTCACCATCACCGCCTCGAGTACGACCCTCACGCACGGCGATCCCGTCCCCGCCGTCACGCCAGGTCCGGTTGGCCTGCGTAATGGCGATCCCGCCTCGGTCGTCAACGGTCAGACGTGCACCACGGCCTACACCCGCTCGACCGATGCCGGGCGCACGCCGTGGACGCGCTGTTCGGGCGGCACGGCGGCCAATTACGACGTCGTCTACGTCCAGGGCACCGTCACCGTCCTGCAGGCGAGCGTGAGCATTAGCTGGACCTCGCTCGCGCCGATCACGTATGAGACGCCGCTGTCGACGACGCAGCTGAGTGCTGTGGCTTTCGACGCCTACCGCGATGTCTCCGGCGAGGGGCGCTTCGACTACTCGATCGGCGGGCAGGCGATCTCCGCCGGCGACATCCTGCCCGCGGGCACGCACACCCTGCACGTCGACTTCACGCCGGACAACACCGTCAGCTACGCGGGCGCCTCGCGCAACGTCACGCTGGTCATCAACCGTGCGCCGCAGTCCCTTGTCGTCGGGGCCGTCGCGACGACGCGCATCTACGGCCAGACGACGACGCTCACGTCCGGCTCGTTCTCCGGCACGGGCGCGATCACGTACCGCGTCGACTCGGGTCCGTGCTCGGTCACCGGCGCGGATCTTGAGACCACCGGTGCCGGTACCTGCCAGGTCAGCGCCACGATCGCAACCGACGCCAACTACCTGCAGCAGACGTCCAGCCAGCTGGCGATCACCGTTAATCCCGCCACGCTCACCGTCACCCCAGTCAATGCGCAACGCCGTCGCGGCCTGGCCGATCCGCCGCTCACGCGCCTGATCACAGGCTTCGTCCGCGGCGACACGGAGAGCGTGCTGACTGCACCCGTCAGCCTCGTCCGCGACCCAGGTGAGACTCCGGGCGCCTACGCGATCCGCGGCTCGGGCGCGGCCGCCGCGAACTACGTCTTCTCGTACGCCACCGGGACATTCACGATCGTGGAGAAGGACTTCCCGACGATCACGTGGACCACGCCGACGGCGATCACGTACGGCACGCTGCTGTCGGCGACGCAACTAAATCCGAGCGCCGCAGTTGACGGCACAGACGTCTCCGGCACCTATGCGTACGCCGGCGCCGGCGCGCCGATCGGCGTTGGTACGAAGCTGCCAGCCGGCCAGCACGTCGTGACCGCGACGTTCACGCCGACGGACGCCGAAAACCTCCAGAGTGGACTGACGCAGCAGGTGATCGTGACGGTGCAGCGCAGGCAATTGACCGTCGCGGGCGTGACGGCCGCCGATCGCCCCTTCGACGAGACCGCCGCTGCGCAGTTGACCACGTCGAGCGCCACGCTCGTCGGCGTCGTCGGCGTCGACGATGTCCGCCTCGACGTCGCGAATGCCCTCGGCACGTTTGCGAACCCGAGCGTGGAGGACGGCAAGGTCGTCACCGTTGCCGGGTTGACGCTCGCCGGCACCGACGTCGACAACTACGTCCTCGCGCAGCCGACGGCCACCGCGCGGATCCGTGGCGTGGCGCCGAATCGCCCGACAGACGTGACGGCGACGGCGACGGACCGCGCAGCGAGGGTCGAGTGGACGGCGCCGGCCTTCGCCGGCGGCGGCCGCGTGCTCGCGTATACGGTGACGGCCTCGCCTGGTGGGCAGACCTGCGCCTGGACGGCGGGGCCGCTCTCGTGCACCGTCACCGGGCTGGCTAACTCGACGGCCTATACCTTCAGCGTCGTGGCCACCAACGCCTACGGCGACAGTCCGGCCTCGAGCGCCTCTGGCTCGGTGACACCGTCGGCACCGATGGCCGCCTCGGTCGAGTCGGTGCTCGAGGCGGGACTCGATGTCGAGCCCGACGGCACGATCCGGGTGGACCTCGGCTGCGCCGGCACTTCCGAGACCTGCTCGGTCAAGGTGACCATGATGGTCGATGGCAAGGTCATCTCGACGGGTACGAGCACGTCGGATCGCGCTACGCAAGATGCGATCATCCTCACCCTCTCGCCCGAGTTGCAGCGCGAGCTCGCGCGTCGCGGCACGCTCACCGTCAAGATCACGATCGAAGTGTCGATCGGCGGCTTCGCCGTGAAGCTCTCCTCGATGGTCACGCTCGAAGCGCCGCCCGCGCAGATCATGCGCAACCTCGATCTCAAGCCGACCGCCGATGGCGGAGCGGACCTTGGCGCCAACTGCTTCGGCACGACGGTGCAGCGCTGCTCTGGCGAGATCGCGCTCTACGCGGAGCCGGCAGTCCTCAGCGCTGTTTCGACGCGCGCGCAGAAGCGCGTGCTGATCGGCGGTGGCGATTTCGGCGGGGCGGCGGGCGAGTCCGTCGACGGTGGCGCGAAGCTCTCCGAGTCCGGCCTCGCGTATCTCCGCCAGCATGGCTCGATGCGCGTGATCCCGGTGCTGACGTTCAAGGGCGGCACGCGCTTCAACGAGAAGATGCCGAAGGGATTCTCGCTGACGATGCTGAGCGCACGCGACTGGCTCCAGCGTGCGATCCGCACCTTGTCCGTCGGTGGCCGCCCGCGCCTCGATCTCAACTTGCTGCTCGACGACGTTGCGCGGGGCAAGGTCTCGCACCGCGAGGCTGCACGTCGCATCGACCGCCAGATCATCCCGCGGCGCCTCGCAGCGCGCGGGAATGTGAATGCTTTGCCGGTACCGCCGTCCTCGCTGCGCCGCGTGGTGACGCTGCTCGAGCGCTCCTTCGACCAGTCGCTGGCCGCCAACCGCGCGTACATCCGCTGGCTCAAGTCCGGCCAGGCCTCCGACCCGATCGGCTGGCGCTACTCGCTCAAGGCGACGGCCACGAAGAAGGAGCTGATCGAGCTGCTCAACCGGCTCGGCGCCAGGTACGGCCTGCGCGTGCCGCCCGCCACCGGCCTCTGGCCGTAGGAGCGCAGGCACGACATGATCTGCGTATGCAGATCCGCTCGCTCGACCACATCGTCCTGACCTGCGCCGACCCCGAGGCGACCGTCGCCTTCTACGAGCGTGTCGGCATGCAGCGTGAAGAGTTTGGCGGCGGGCGGCTCGCATTGCGCTTCGGCGATCAGAAGATCAATCTTCACCAGGCCGGGGCGGAGTTCCAACCGCATGCCGCCATGCCGCTGCCGGGCACCGGAGATCTCTGCCTCATCGTCGATGGCTCGATCGAGGCAGTGGTCGCGCACCTCGGCGAGGTTGGCATCGCGATCGAGGAGGGCCCGGTCGATCGCACCGGTGCCGTCGGCTCGTTGCGGTCGGTCTACGTGCGCGACCCTGATGGCAATCTCGTGGAGTTTGCCGAGCAGGTTTGAGGCGCCGATCGCCTGTGCGATCAAGATGCTACATTCATGTACATGACTGACACCGTGGGCGTGGCCGAGCTCCGCCAGAACCTCAGCGTGTACCTGCGTCGCATCGAGAAGGGCGAGCGCCTGATCGTGACCGATCGCAACCGTCCCGTTGCGGAGATCGGGCCGGTCGGGCACGACTCGTCGGCGATTGATCGCCTCATCGCCGAGGGCCGCGCTATGCCTGCACGACGCGTGCGGCGCTTCGAACCTCTGGTCCTCGATGCGCCACGCAACGCCTTTAGCGATGCCCTGATCGAACTGCGCGGCGATCGCTGATGACCGTTCTCTACCTCGACTCGTCCGCAATCGCCAAGCTCGCATTCGAGGAGGACGGCAGCGACATCCTCGCCGAGTACATCGAATCGTGCGACGTTGTGTCATCTGACGTCGCGTTGACGGAGGTGACACGCACTGCGCGTCGTATCGCGTCTGAGATTCCGGCGAACGCCCTCGGCGATCTGCTCGAGAAGACCATGATCGCCATGGAGGAGATGATGCTGATCATGGTCGAGACGAGGACGCTCGTGCGTGCCGGCGCCATCGAGGGGTCGTTCCTCCGATCGATAGACGCGATCCACATCGCAACTGCGCAGGGCCTCGGCGACGTCGACGCCTTCGTCACGTACGACGAGCGCCAGGCTGCGGCCGCACGCCTCGCCGGATTCCGCACGATCTCCCCCGGCGTCTAGGAGAGCGCGACGCGGTAGCGCGCACTCGTCTCGGCGGCGACCGTCTCCGCGGTCGCACCGTCGAGCAGCTCCGTCAGCACGAGCTCGTTGCCGACAAGGCGGAACACCGCGTGCTCGGTGATCACAACCTTCACGACGCCCGAGGCGGTGAGGGGGAGGGTGCAGGCGGGCACGAGCTTCGGCTCGCCCGCGGGCGTGGTCGCCGTCATCGTGACGATCACGCGCTTCGCGCCGGTCACGAGGTCCATCGCGCCGCCGACGCCGAGCGCCTTGCCGCCGGGGATCATCCAGTTGGCGATGTCGCCGGTCTCAGACACCTCAAGCGCGCCGAGCACGACGGTGTCGACGTGGCCGCCGCGGATCATCGCGAACGACGACGCGGAGTCGAACGCGGCGGCGCCGGGCATCAGCGTGACGGGCTTCTTGCCCGCGTCGATCAGCTCGAGATCGACCTCGCCCTCGGCGGGGCGGGGCCCGACGCCGAGTAGGCCGTTCTCGGTGTGCAGGAAGATCTCGACGTCGGGGTCGAGGAAGCCGGGGATGCGGTTGGGGATGCCGATGCCGAGGTTCACGACCTCGCCGGAGTGCAGCTCCTGCGCCGCGCGGGCGGCGATCACGTCGCGGGCGTCGGTCATGCGCCGGCTCCCTGTACGTCGGCGAGCGAGAGCGTGCTCTGCACGAGGCGATTCACGTAGAGATGCGGCGTGTGGACGTCCTCGGGTGCGAAGCCGTCGACGGGTCGGATCTCTGCGACCTCGGCGATCGTGAGCGCACCGGCGCTCGCCATCGCCGGGTTGAAGTTCTGTGCGGTGCGGCGGTACCGGAGGTTGCCGAGCTCGTCGCCCCACGTCGCGTAGACGAGGCTCACGTCAGCGCGCAGCGGCGCCTGCAGGATGTGGGGCACGCCATCGATGATGCGCTCCTCATGCCCTTTCGCGAGTTCGGTGCGCGCGCCGACCGGCGTGTAGAAGCCGCCGATGCCCGCACCGCCGGCGCGGATCGCCTCGGCGAGCGTGCCCTGCGGCAGCAGCTCGTAGTCGATCGCGCCGGTCATCGCGGCCTCGACGGCCTCGGGGTTCGACGTGAAGAACGACGCGATCGCCTTCTTGATGCGCCCCTGACGCAGCAGCAGCCCGAGTCCGCGCCCGGCCTCGCCGGTGTTGTTCGAGATGATCGTCAGATCCGTCGCCGTTGAGTGCTCGACGAGCGCGTCAATCAGCGTCAGCGGCGCGCCAACGAGGCCGAACCCACCGACCATGATTGTCGCGCCATCGGGAATCTCGGCAATCGCCTCGATCGCGGTGCTGCGGGTCGCCGCCATGGCGGGATCATCGCACTCCCGCCTAAGGTGGGGAGACGATCCCGGGGAGTGGGCGTACCTGGGTTCGAACCAGGGACTTCTCGCGTGTGAGGCGAGCGCTCTACCGCTGAGCTATACGCCCGGGGTGCGAGAACGGTAGCGAAACAGCGGCACCCGACCGGGCAGACGCCGAGCGGCTACGGGCGGACGAGCACCTTGATCGACTCCCGCCGGTCCATCAGGCGATAGCCCTCCGGCACCCCGGCGAGGTCGACGGTGTGGTCGAGCACGCGGCCTGGCTCGATGCGTCCCTCAAGGACGTCCGGCATGAGCTCCTCGATGTAGGAGCGCACGGGCGCGACGCCGCCGCTGATCGTGATGTTGGACATGAACGAGGCGCGGGCGCCGGGGATCGTGTCTTCCTGCGGGACGCCGACGCGGCCGATTGCCCCACCGGGGCGGGTGATGGCGATCGCGGTGCCGAGCGAGTCGCTGGTGCCGACGCACTCAAGGACGCTGTGCGCTCCGCCACCGGTCATTTCGAGCACCCGCTCCGCTGCCGCCTCGCCACGCTCGGCAACGACGTCTGTGGCGCCAAACTCGCGTCCGAGCTGCGTTCGGTCCGCGTGGCGGCCGAGCAGGATGATGCGCTCGGCGCCGAGACGCTTGGCGGCAATCACGCCGCACAGTCCGACGGCGCCGTCGCCGATGACGGCGGTGACACGCCCGGGAGCGACGCGCGCTCCGACCGCGGCGTGGTGGCCGGTGCCCATGACATCGGAGAGCGTTAGCAGCGAGGCCATGAGTGCGTCGTCGGGAGCGACGGGGAGCTTCACGAGCGTGCCGTCGGCGAACGGCACGCGGACGGCTTCGCCTTGGCCACCGTCGATGTCGCCCCAGCCCCAGAAGCCGCCATGCTGGCACGAGGTCGGCAGACCCTCCAGGCAGAGGTCACACGTGCCGTCGGAGTAGGCGAACGGCGCGACCACGAGGTCGCCGATCTGCAACGTGCGAACGTCGGCGCCCAGCTCTTCGACGATGCCGACGAACTCGTGCCCCATGCGCTTCGGCTCCGCCTCGGCCTCCGTGTCCCGGTAGCGCCAGAGGTCGCTGCCGCAAATGCACGCGCTCGTAATCCTCAGCACCGCGTCCGTGGGCTCAACGAGCCGAGCATCAGGCACGTCCTCGATCCGGACGTCGCCTGCACTGTGAAGAACCGTCGCGCGCATCGCTGACCCCATCTCGTTGGACGAAGCGAGAGGGATTCGAAAGCTGGCCCCAACGCCTGGTGGGTACGTTACCCGTTGTGGCCAGCGCCCTCGTCGCGTCTGCGGGGAGCGGCAGGACTCTTGCAAATCCCAGCCGCACCACCGAACGGAGCGAGAGGGATTCGAACCCTCGAGACAGGTTAACCCCGCCTACACGATTTCCAATCGTGCTCCTTCAACCACTCGGACACCGCTCCAACGCGGGGCAGCATATCTGGCATGGCTGTTCGGCTCGCCGCTTGAATCGGTTAAGGGTTGAGGGATTCGAAAGCTGGCCCAGTGGCGCTGAGGTTGTGGGGACGTTGCTGGCCAGCGCCCTCGTCGCTGCTGCTCGAGAACGGCGTAGCCGATCTCGACTGACCTGGTTGCGAGCAGATCCTTGGTGGCGTGCAGCACGCGCCGAGCACCCTCGAGACAGGTTAACCCCGCCTACACGATTTCCAATCGTGCTCCTTCAACCACGCGGGTCCAGCCTGGTGCAGGTGGCGAGTCGAGTTGGAAGCTGTTCGGCTCGCCGCTCATCCAGCGGAGTACGATCCGCCCATGATTCGTCGAGCCCTTGCCCTCACCGTTCTGCTCCTCGCGCTTTGCGCCGTACCGGCCTTCGGCGCCGCCAAGACTCCCGACCAGGTACTCCACACGAAGTCCTCGTCGGGTCTCGAACTGATGACGGCGTACTCGACGCTGCTGATGCGCGATCGGGTCAGCCAGTTGGACGATCTGTTGTCTCGCGCTTTCCAGATTCAGCGCGCTGATGGGTCGCACGCGGGGAAGGCGTACTACCTCGCGCATCTGCCCGACCTGCGGGCGTTCTCGTTTGCTGAGGCAACGGAGGCGCGAGCAGGCGGCATCGTCACGGTGCGCATGCAGGCGGCCGCGACGCTGTTTGTGAACGGCGCCATGTACAACCCGGCACCGGCGCCGCAGATGGCGGTCTTCCGCTGGAAGAACGCGCGCTGGTATCTCGTGGCCCAGGGCAACTTCAACCTGCCGAAGGCGACGTAGCGCAGGCATCACGTGACGACGATCGGCACACCGGCTTTTCTTGCGCGCGACGCCCGGCCTGGGACTGCCGGAGTGGTGGCGATCGTCGTGGGCCTCGTGGTCGGGGCTGCGGTACTGGCCCATTGGCTGCTGCGCGGGTGGGGGTTCGTGGACGGGCCGGCGCTTCTGCTGGCCCTCGTCTTGATTGCGGTGCCCTTGCAGCGGGCGCACCGACGCGCGCTCGAACGTCGCATCGCGGCGGTGCTCGAGCCGTGGGCTCAAGAGCGGGGACTGCTCTTCCAGGGCGGCGCGGGCAACCCGGAGACCACGCCGACGCTGGATAAGGGCGGCGCGCTGAGCGCCGCCATGGTGGGATCGATCGGCGGCGATCCGAACGGCTTTCTCGCCCATTATGTGTACACGGTCCGCAGTGGCAAGAACTCGTACGACGTGTGGATGAGCGTGGCGGTCGTGCGTTTCGAGGGTCGTGAGGGTCTGCGCCTGCGCCTCGGGCCGTCGCAGCCACTGTGGGGCGACTCGTACGCCGTGTTCGACGATTGGCACGGGTTCGACACGGGTTCGGCCGAGGTTGATGCGGCGTACATCGTTGAGACCCGAGACGAAACCGACGAGGTGCAGCTGCTGGAGTTACTCGACCCCGTCACGCTGGCGATGCTGATCGAGCAGGAGGAGCCGCCGTTGATTGAGATCGACAACGGCACGCTGCTCGTGGCGATCGGCGGCCGCGTCGGCATCGATGCGGCGGTGGCGGACATCGCGTGGTTCGACGTCCTGCGCGAGCACGCCGATGCGTGGGGCACCCGTATCCACGCGATCTAGTCAGCAGCTCCGGGTCCCGCCAACAATCTGCGTGAATTTGGACAATTTGGATCCGGATCCAAATTGTCCCCAGAACGACCAATTTGGATCCGGATCCAAATTGGTCGCTACGCGGTGCCGAGCAGCGCGGCGCGCACATCGGCGGGCGATCGGCCCTCAACGCGGATCACCTTGTTGCGCGACGTCTCGCCGCGGATGATCGTCACCGCGCCCTTGGGCACGCCGATCGTCTTCGCGACGAAGGCAATTAACGCTGCATTGGCCTTGCCGTCGACGGGCGGGGCGGCGATGCGGATCAGTACCGCACCGTCGCGCTCGCCCATCACCTGATCCCGACCGCCGCGCGGTTGCAGGCGGATCTCGAGACCGTCGTTCGTCACATCGCTAGTCGACCGAGATGCCGACGCCGATCGGGCACGAGACGCCCGTGCCGCCGAGACCGCAGTAGCCGGCCGGGTTCTTGTGGAGGTACTGCTGGTGGTACGCGTCGCCCTCGTAGTAGAAGGTCTCGAGCGGCCGGATCTCGGTCGTGATCTCGCCCTTGTGCGCGGCACTCAGTGCGTCCTGGTACATCGCCCGGGATGCCTGGGCGGTCGCCAGCTGCTCGGGCGTCGTGGTGTAGATGCCGGAGCGGTACTGCGTGCCCACGTCGTTGCCCTGGCGGTTCTTCTGCGTGGGGTCGTGCCCTTCCCAGAAGACGCGGAGCAGGTCTTCAGTGCTCACCTGCGTAGGGTCGAAGACGACGAGGACGGCCTCGGTGTGGCCGGTGCGGCCGGTGCACGTTTCGCGGTACGTCGGGTTGGGCGTGAAGCCACCCGCGTAGCCGACGGCGGTGGTGTAGACGCCGGGGACCTGCCAGAGCTTGCGCTCGGCGCCCCAGTAGCAGCCCATGCCGAACACGATCTGCTCGAGCCCCTCGGGGAAGGGGCCCTGCATGGGGGTGCCGAGGACGGCGTGGTTGTCAGTCAGGACGACCGCGTCGGGATGGCCGGGCAGTGCCTGAGACGCGTCGAGCGCGTCGTGCTTGGATCGCGAGAAAAGGCTCATGCCGCAAGGGTAGACCCTTCTGCACGAACCGTCGTTGCACACGTGTGCAGGATTGCCGCGGTCCAAGTGGGCACACCGATGCGATAGAACAGGTCACGCATGCAGGAACAAACCCCCCTTGCCGATCGTTTGCCGACCCAGCCGCACCCGGATCGCCTCGCGCCGACGCATCCCGCGTACGACGAGATCCTCACGGTGCATGCCGCGGCGCTCGAGCGCGGGGAGCCTGGGTATCTGGATCCGGTGACAGGGCTGTACGTGATGACGGCGGCAGTGCACATCGAGCGCGGGTTCTGCTGCGAGCGCGGCTGTCGGCACTGTCCGTACCTGGTGTAGCGACTCTTCGTCAGAGAGCGGACGCAATTCACACGTGTGGCTAATTTCGCCGCGAGCCCGCCATTTCTGGATCCAATCGGTAAAGTTTCTGTGCGCTCACATCGTCGTCACGTGATACCCCGTCGGAGGTCGTCGTTCCGTGAAATTCACATCGCCTTTTAAGATCGCTACGGCAGTTGCCGTGCTCAGTGCGGCCCTAGGTATCGCAGGCCCTGCCAGTGCGGCTACGGCTGTGTTGTTTGGTTCCACCGGAAGTTATGTCCCTGCCGATGGTGCAGTCGCCATTGACTCTTCGGGGACCATTTTCACTGCCGGCTCTGTCCCTAACACGAATACGAAGTCGATCGCCAAGATCACGTCTGCGGGCACCGTGACGACTCAGTGGACGAGTGCGCTTCCCGACTACTCCTATGGCGTTGCTATCGGCCCTGCCGGTACGGTGTTTTCGGGTCAATACGCATCGATTGTGAAACTTGATGCGAGTGGCGGTCTGGTCGCGACGTACACGAACTCTGGGCCCGCCTTCGCAGCCGGTGTCGCTGTCAATGTGACCACGGGAGATGCCTACTGGATCAAAGGCCAAGGAAACTTCAAAGAGGTTGGGCGCATTCCTGGAGGCTCAGGCAGCGCGGATGTAGCGACCTTACCGACGCCCGTCTCGACCACGGAGACGCCATGCGCGGTGATCACTGATGCCAGTGGAAATGTCTACGTCGGTACCTTGACGGACGGCAAAGTAATCAAGTTTGATTCGAGCCTGAACCGCGTCACCTCGTACACGGTCGGCCAGAAGGCCTGCAGTCTTGCCGTTGACGCAACCTATCTCTACGTGGCGAACAAGGACAGCGGTTCGGTCTCTCGCATCACGCTTTCCGATGGCACGACCAACGCGACGTGGGCCAACTTGGGGAGCTTGAAGCCGACGTACATCGCCGTCGACTCTGCAGGGTACGTCTACACCGCGAACGTGCCCATGGGTGGAAACAGCACAATCTCCAAGATTTCCCCCGCAGGCACCCCGGCACAGCTTTATGCGGCGAGGAGCCCGGGGGACATCATCAAGGGGCTCGTGGTCGATGCGGCAACAAACGTCTACTTCACGCAGGGCGCAGGGATGACGCCGAACTCCGCTGGCGTCTACAAGATTGCTCAGGCGGCCCCTTCGCCGACGCCGACGTCATCCTCGAACACGTCGACAACGACCACGACCGGCAAGCCCGCTCCGGGCCCGGCGCTGAAGGTCACGGATATCCCGGCTGAGATCACGCTCGACATTGGCTCGTCGACGGGCGGCACGATCCCTGCGGATCAGCCGATCACCGCCGAGGTGCCGTGCACCGCGCCGGAGGGCCAGTTGCTTGATCGCTGCACGGTGAATGTGACGGCGCCGGAGTACGTCCTGCTGGGTCAGGGCGACGGCATCAGCGTCCGCGCAGACAAGAAGATCTCGATTGGCAAGGCGACGGTGAAGGCCAAAAGCGGCAAGAAGGTCATCGTCGTGAAGGTCAAGATCAACGGCAAGGGCCGCAAGGCGCTGCAGCGGAACATGAAGATCACCGCGACGGTCGGTCTGACGGCGATCACCGTGTCGAACCTCAAGTCGACGGGTGAGGCCAACACGGAGATGCGGCTGCCGACGCAGCTGATCTCGCCGCAGGCGGGCATCTTCGACTCGAACTCGACCACGCTGAACAAGGCGGGTGTCGCGTTCGTGAATCGCCTGGCGAAGCTGCTGCCGTCGAAGCCGAAGAACATGGTGTTCATCGGCTTCGCTGACAACACGGGCGTGCCGGGTGATAACCGTTGGCTTGGCGATCGTCGGGCCAAGGCCGTCCGCGATGCGCTGGCAGCCAAGGGCGTTGAGCCGGTGAAGTCGTCGATCGAGACGAAGGCCGCGCGCTCGCCGCGTGACGACAACTCGAAGTCGACGGGACGCGAGCGCAACCGCCGCGTCTCGATCCGCATCACGTACTAGCGCAATCCTCCGGGCCGGCACCACGCGTGCCGGCCCGGAGGCGTATGCCTCAGCGGAATAGACGGATCGTCACGTCATCGAGCGACAGGACCGTCCATTGGCGATCACCTGTCACCACGGGTACGTCGAGGCGACGCGCGACCGCCAGACAGGTCGCGTCGGCAAGGCTGATCGACGCGCGTGTGGTGCGCTGCTGATCGGCGATGGCGAGGACGACAGCGGTTGCGATCGCGTCGGTTTCGACGACGGGTTCAACTCGTAACCCCTTCATTGCGAAGACGGTGCGTAGCGTTGAGGCGTCGAGCTCGTGTTCTTTGCGTCGGGCGACGTTCAGGGCCTCGGCGAGCGCAATCGACGTCGTGGCTGCGCGCCCGGAGTCGAGGATCGTCTCGACGACGTCGTGTCCTGTCTCCTGGAACAGCACCGCGACGAGGGCGGACGCATCGAGCAGGGCGACGGGGTCGCTCACTCGAGTCCGAGTTCGCTCAATAGCTGGCGACCGCGACGCGCAGCGCCCTTCGGATCGATGTCCGGGCGCTCGAGGCGATAGAGGCGATCCGCCTCCGATTCCTCTCGCCACTTCTGGAGCTCGGCCGTGGCATCGCGCTGTCCCATGCGGTCGCACGCCTCTCGCAGTTGATCCATCAAGCGGTCGGCAGCGGAGATCACGATGCGGCCGTCATCCTCGACCACAGCCACCACTTCCTGCCCCTCCGTGAGGCCCGAAGCACGTCGCAGCGCGGCCGGGAGCACGATGCGGCCTCGATCACCGACGCGAAGGGGGAAGGCATTCATGGACCAAACGTACCACGTACCGTGTGTATGTGGGAAGTTTCAGAAAACGTGGGAAAACATTTCGCATGTGGTTTGCGTAAAGGCCCTGCTGAAGGCGCTCGGCCACCAAACCGCCTCTAGGCTCTAGGCGTGCTGCAGCTTCTCGCGCAGGTTGTGCCGCTGGCGATCGCCGGGGCAATCAGTCCCGTCGTGTTGATGGGTGCGCTCGCGATCCTCGACGGGCCGCGTGCAATTCGGCAGTCTGCCGCGTTCAGCGTCGGGGTGATCGGCACGACGATCGTGCTGTTCGTCGCCGGGTTCCTCGTCGCGGTCCTGCGCCGCGACGGCGACACGCCGGCCTGGTTCTCGGGAGATCGCGCGCATGTGGTCATTGGCCTGATGCTGATCGTCGCCGGCATCGTGCTCGGCTCGATCCGACCCAACCCGAAGCGGACGAAGGAGTTCGAGGCCAAGTTCCTGTCCGGCACGCGCCCGCTGCATGACTTCGTCATTGCCGGCATCGCGCTGATGATCACCAACGGCTCGACGTTCGTCGTGCTGATCGCGATTCTGCACACCGTGGCGCGCGCCGATGTGGTGTTCGCCGACGAACTGATCGCGTTTGGGGTGGCGACCTTCATCGTGGTGCTTCCCGCGACCGCACCGCTTGCCGCCGCGTTGTTCGGTGGGGCGGGGACGCGCGCATGGCTCGAGCGCATCAGCGGCCTCGCCATGCGCTACGGCCGCTTCGTGATGGCCGCGCTCTGGATCGCCTTCGGCGTGAAGGACGTGCTGTCGGTCGTGCTCGGCTAGGAGCCGGCCGGCGCGCTCGTTTGCTCGCGCGCATGCACGCCACCCGGCAAGAGCAGGCCACAGACCACGGCGCTGCCAAGGAAGATGGCGGCCGAGACCCAGAACGCAACGGAGTAGCTGTGCACGGCAGCGGCCGCCGGGTCGCCAAGGCCATCGGCCAAGTAGTTCGCGACGGCGGTTGCGGCGATCGTCGAGAGCAGTGCGGTGCCGATCGAGCCACCAATCTGCTGCGTGGTGTTGGCCATCGCCGAGGCAACTCCCGCATTGTGCGCCTCCACGCCGGAGGTGCCGACTTCGAAGCAGGTGGCAAAGAGCATGCCGAGACCGAGGCCGAGGATCACGAGACCGGGAAGGACGTGCGTGACGTACGCCGCCTCGACGCCGATCTGCGTGAGCAGCGCCATGCCGCCCGCGCTCAGCAGCATGCCAATCACGACCGGGATGCGCGCGCCGACCTTCGGCAGCAGAATCGCCGTCGACGTGGTCGCCATCACCATGATGCCGCCGACCATCGGCAAGAACGCAAAGCCCGTCTTGACTGGCGAGTACGCCAGCGTCGTCTGCAGGTAGTACGTCAGGAAGAGGAACACGCCGAACATGCCAACACACGCCAGCCCCAGGCCGAGGTAGGCGCCACCGCGGGCGCGATCAAGCACGACGCGCATCGGCAGCAGCGGATTCGAGACACGGGTCTCGATGACGACGAAAATCGCGATCAGCGCGAGGCCGCCGATCAGACACGCGAGCGTGACCGTGGCGGTCCACCCATCCGACGCGGCATTTGCGAAGCCGTAGACGATGCCGAGCAGACCAATAGAGACCGCAACGGTGCCGAGCAGATCGAGCCGCGGCTTGCCCTCGGGACGCTGGTTGACGAGTAGTACGACTGCGGCGACGGCAGCGGGGATCGCCAGCACCAGGTTCACGTAGAGGCACCAACGCCAGGACAAGTAATCCGTCAGCACACCGCCGAGGATTAGACCGAGCGCTGCGCCGGCACCGGCGATCGCACCGTAGATACCGAACGCCTTACCGCGCTCATTCGGATCGGTAAAGGTCGTCGTCAGCGTCGACAGCGCGGCCGGCGCCAGCAGTGCGCCAAACAAGCCCTGCGCGGCGCGTGCGATCACCAGCACTTCGAAGTTCGGCGCGCTGCCGCCAACGGCAGAGGCAATCGAGAAGCCGATCAGACCAGCCAGCAGCAGGTGCTTACGGCCGAAAACGTCGGCCAGACGGCCACCAAACAAGAGCAGCGAGCCGAACGCGAGCGTGTAGGCCGTGATCACCCACTGGCGGTTCGCATCCGAGAAGCCCAGGTCCATCTGCGCCGACGGCAGCGCGATGTTGACGACCGTCGAGTCGAGCACAACCATCAGCTGCGCGATACCAAGCACGGCGAGGATCGCCCAGCGCTTGGAGTGATGGGGGTTATGGGCGTGATCGGTCACGAGTACTCCTGGAAACGCAGCGGGCGGTGGTGCCCTAAGAGGGGATCTTCGCCGACAATCGCGCAGAGCCTGCCAGTGGTTGAGGTGCGATGCCTCCGTGTGATAGGTTATGAACGGTTCATAACGAAGGGGCGATATGGCGCGCAGCGCATCGGCGGTGGCATTCTCGGTCTCGGAAGCGGACCTTCCGCGCCTCGAGCGTCTCGTGGCGATGTACGGCCGCGGAAATCGCAGCGAGCTCTTGCGCCTGATGCTCGACCGCTTCGAGGCGGCCGAGCGTGCCGAGCGCCTGCGGCACCTGCAGGCATACGGCGCTGCCAAAGCCGCTGAGCGTGGGCTCTCGCAGGCGGATGCGGTCGCGCTTGTGCGCAAGGCACGCCTCGCCATGGCGGAGGCCAGCTGACACTGGCGTTTCCCGTTGTCTTCGATGTGAACGTCCTCGTTGGCGCCGTAGTGTCCGGCACGGCGAAGTTCGAATCCTGGCCGAGCCCGCCGCCCGTGAGCGACAACCCGTTCGCAGACTGTCTCGGCATCGCCAACGATGCACGCGAGTTCGCGCTGTATCTCTCAGAACACATCCTCGCGACGACGGTCTATGTGCTCACGCACCGCGACCACGGCTTTGGCTGGGACGTGACGCATGCAAGCGACTACGTCGAGGTTCTGCTGGACATCGCCGCCGCGTCGGGCGGCGCGATTCTCGATCCGACGATACGCGTGAATGACGCGGCCGACGACGAAGACAATCGCATCCTTGAGCTCGCGTTGGCATGCGACGCTGATCTGATCGTGAGCGATGACGCTCACCTCACGGAGTTGTCGCCGTGGCGCGGCCGGCCAGTGCTGCGGCCGGCAGAGTTCACCGCACGCACAGATGCGATGCGGCGCGCGGAGCGGCGAGGACGCTAAGACCGTCGCTCACGAAGTGTCTGAGCATCAACCGAGGAGGCCAGTGAGGGCCCTGAGCAGCATCAGCGCGCCGATAACGCCCGCGACGATCGCCACGATCAGGTGATTGCGACGGATCAGCCAGTCGCGCAGCGCATCCAAGCGATTCGTCGCAGCGGCGCCGCCGACGAGCGCGTAGGCCGTGATCGCGGTGTACGGCAGCGTCGCGATGAGGATGAAGGCAACGGCGACGGGCCCGGCAGCGGCACGCGACCAGTTGGCGACGATGATGTCGCCGACGGCGATCAAGAGCACGACGTTCTTCGGATTGACGAGGGCCGAGCTCGCCGCAAGCAGCGCCACGGGGAGAGGTCCCATCTCCTCGATCGCCCCGAGAATCTTGGGCGCGGACTCGTCACGGCGGTTGCGCCAGTTGGTGATACTGAGCACCACCAGCAGGACCCCGAGCCCGAGCAGCACGATCAATGTGATCGTGCCTGGTCCGCTCTGCCCGTCATCCGCGGCACTGCCCCCAATGACGCCGATCAGGATGGCGACGACGCTGCCGAGCAGCAGGGCGACGACGAACGCGATGGCGTTGACGGTGCGCCGCCGCGAGAAGAGGACGAGGATCATCTTCGCCAGCCCGACCGGCGAGAGGGCTAGGCCGATCGCGGCGGCAACCAGTGCGGGGATCGCGGCGTTCACGGGCTGATGAGCCTCACGTCGGCAAGCGGCGTGCGGGTGCAGGGCGTGTGGTCAATGAGCGGACGGTATCCCCGTGCTCTGGCGAGCGGTCTCGGTATTGCCGAGGACCTTGTGCGGTGGTGGGGTGCTCGACCTACGTGTCCATCACGGGGAAATAGAGGGAGGGATTCGAGAGTAGGATCGCGCCATGCCGATCCGCATCAGCCAGGCGCTCCTCACCGGCATTGCCGACGCCGACGTGCCCGTGCTCGAGCAGCGACTCTGGATCGGGTCGGGCGGCGCTTGCGCGCTCTGCGCCGAGCCGATGGATCGGGACGATGACGAGCTCGAGGCGGGACGGGATGTTGGGGGCGGTTTGCGGCTCAGCCACGCCCGCTGCCATCACGACGTCGTCGGCGCTGCGGATCGCGCGCGACTCGAACGCGAGTTCGGCGACAACCCTGCGACTTACCTCAAGCGACGGGGCTGGCGGAAGAGCCGCGCCAAACGCGTCGAGCCACGCGTGCCCCTCCTGCGGGCGGGGTCGGAGCGTCGCTGGACGTGGCTCGTCAAGGGCGCGCTCGCCGATGGCAGTGGCGTCCAGCTCGGGTGCCTGGCGCTCTCGTTCGGTGGCGAGGGCGGCGAGGACCACGAGGGCGTGTTCATCGAGGGCGACGGTGAGGACCTGTGGACCGTCGTCGTGCTCGACGCCGACTACCCCGACATCGGCTTCGTGACGCTGACCGAGCACGCGCGCGAGCTTGACTGGGTCGCCGACGATTCCACCCGCCGCCGCGTCGCCCTCGAGAGCGCCGCCTTCGAGCAGGCCGTCCGCCTCACCCTCGCGGCCGGGGGCGACGAGCTCGAGGTGCGCGCGCGCTTCACGCCCGTCGTGCAGCTCGCCTTGGCCAGCCGTGGCATCCCGTTCGGCGATCGCTACGAGGCGGATCGGGGCACCGTGATCGTCGCGCGCGAGGGGAACCGATCGCTCGACGACCTACCCGAGCTGATCGACCTGCTCGGCGACGCACTCTGGCTGCGTGCCGTCGTGGCCGAGGATCCGCCGGGACGCGTGCCGGAGCGGGAGGCGCTGAGGGCGCTCGTGCTTGAGGACGAGGCGGAAAGGTAAGTCGGCTTCACGGCGCCTTCGTCGATGCTGCTCAAGGCGAGCGCAGCTCGGCTTGACGAGGCTGATCGAGCGTTGGCTCGGTTGGTGTGCAGCACTCGGCGAACACCCTCGGTGTAACCGAGGATTCGAAGCGGTGGCTGGGAGTTGCCGTCGGAATGTCCAACAGGCGCGACCAGCAGAGGCGGAGAGGGAGGGATTCGAACCCTCGGTTGAGGAGTATCCCCAACAACGGTTTTCGAGACCGCCGCCTTCAACCGCTCGGCCACCTCTCCGCGCGGTGGGAAGCCTAGCGTGGTGGAGTGTTGGGGTGCGTCGGCGACAACGGTTTGGACGACGTGTGCTGCGCGTGGTTCAGGGGACGCTGCGGATCGGGTTCGTCAAGCCAAGCTGCGCTCGGCTTGAGCAGCAACGTCGTCGGCGTCGCCCAGGATCGGTGGTCTCCCGTGGGGGTGGATCGGGCGACTTTCGAGACCGCCGCCTTCAACCGCTCGGCCACCTCTCCGCGCGGGTGGAAGCCTATCCGAATCCCGTTGGGAGTCGCGGCGGACATGAGCTCAGGACCCTGCGTAGCAGATCTGCTACGGTCGGCATGTGAACGTCATCCCCCAGCGAGAGCTCCGCAACAACGTTTCCGACGTCCTTCGTCGCGCTGAAGCAGGCGAGAACTTCGAGATCACGGTCGACGGGCGACCCGTCGCACGTCTGACGGGCATCGTTGGTCGCAGGCGCTTCGTCCCCGCGGGCGACTTCATGCGCCTCTTCGATATTGCTGGTCCGAAGGACACCACCTTCTTTGATGACGTCTCTGACGGCATCGATCACGGCCTCTACGACCCCTACGAGGAACGCCCGTGAAGGTCCTCGTCGATACCTCCGTGGTCATCGACCCCTCTGGCGCTGAATGGCCTGATGGCGCAGAACTCGCGATCTCGACCATCACCGTGGCCGAGCTCGGATTCGGCATCGTCAAAGCCGACGACCCTGTTCTACGGTCTGTTCGGACGTTGCGCCTTCAGCGCGTCCGCTCTGCCTTCGAAGTCCTGCCCGTCGACGAGTCGGTTGCCGAGGCGTACGTCGCGGCAGCTACCGCGTTGTACGTCAATGGCCGCAACCCTCGGGCTCGCGGCTTCGATCTCATGATTGCGGCGACCGCGATGGCGAACGAGATTCCGTTCTACACGCGCAACTTCAAGGATGTTGCGACGCTGCGTCACCTTGTCGACATCCGCCCAGTCTGAGCGGAAGCCGCACTCGACACTCGTGTGATCCCGCACGGCGCCGTGGCAATCGCAGTCACACTTCGCCCATGCGCCTCGCCGACGGCAGATACCTCCCGGTCGAACGGGCCACGATGCATGCCACGACGGGCTCCGGCCCGGGCGGTCAGCATCGCAATCGCTCGCACACGCGGGTCGAGTTGCGCCTGCCGCTGGTGATGATGGGACTCACGCCTGCCGAGCTCGATCGCATCCGCAATCTCTTGCACCAGAGGATCATCGATGACGCGTTGGTGGTGCGGGCGGGCGAGCAGCGTTCGCAGCACCAGAACCGCGTCGCCGCGGAGGAGCGGATGGTGAAGCTGATCGACGGCGCGCTACGCCGCGACCCGCACCGCATCTCGACACGGCCGACAAAGGGCAGCCAAGAGCGGCGCCTGCAGGAGAAGCAGCGCCAGGCCAAGCGCAAGCAGGAGCGGCGCGTCGGCTTCGACGACTGATTCGGCGTATCTGAGCACCTGCATTCGCTCGGCGGCTACACTCCCGCCCGTGAGCGCGTCCAACCCCATTCGCCAGCGCGGCCCAATCGACCTGCCAAAGGTTGAGCAGGCTGCTGCTGATCTGCTGACCGGCCTCGGCTACGACCTGAGCGACGAGTCGCTGTCGTCGACGCCGAAGCGTGTCGCGCGGATGTACGAAGAGATCCTCACGGCCACGCCGTTCGAGTCGACGACGTTTCCCAACGACGGCGAGTACGACGAGCTGGTCGTCGTGCGCGACATTCCGTTTCACTCGCTCTGCGAGCATCACCTGCTGCCGTTCACCGGCGTTGCGCACGTGGGGTACATCCCCGGGCCGCGCATCGTCGGGCTGTCGAAGCTGGCGCGCGTCGTTGATCTCTACTCGCGCGAGCTGCAGGTGCAGGAACGCATGACCGCGCAGGTCGCCAACTGGCTGGAGGAGACCCTGCAGCCGCGCGGCGTCGGCGTGGTGCTCGAGGCCGAGCACCTCTGCATGACGGTGCGTGGTGTGCGGGCGCCCGGCTCGCGCACGACGACATCGGCCGTGCGCGGCATGCTGCGCCAAGACCCGCGCACCCGTGCCGAGTTCTTCGCGCTCGTCGGCGCCTCGACCGGCGTCTAGACCCATGACGCTCCGCCGCGCCTGGCTTTGGATCGCCGGGGCTGTGCTCGCCGACGTCATCCTGCGGCTGCGCTTCCTCAACGTGCCGCTCAACGTGGACGAGGCAGGCTACAGCGCCGTCACGCGCACGTGGGTGCGCGGCTTCGCGCTCTACGGCGACGTGGCGTGGGTCGATCGGCCGCAGGGACTGATGGGCCTGTATCGCATGGCGCTCTGGTTCGGCGACGAGTGGGCGATCCGCATGCTCGCCCTGATCGCCGGTGTCGGCCTCGTGCTTGCGCTCGCCGTGATCGCCTGGACGATCGGTGGTTCGCGTGCCGCCGTGATCGCGGCGTGGCTGATGGCCGTGATCGGGCCCGCACCGCACATCGAGGGCTTCACCGCCAATGGCGAGCTGCTCGGCGGGGCCGTCGCCGCGGTGGCAATCGCGATCGCATTTCGCTGGAGCGAGTGGCCCCGCCTTTGGCTACTGCTGATCGCCGGCGTGGTGGCGGGCTTTGCCCCGCTCGTCAAGCAATCGGCGTTCGACGGCGTGCTCGTCGTCGGGGTGATGGTGCTCGTCGTTGCCTATCGCGAACGCGATTGGCTGGCGGGCCTTGGCCGGCTCGTCGTGCTCGGCATCGGCATTGCGATCCCGTGGATCCTCGCGATCATCGCCGCGGCGTTCTCATCGCCTGGTGTGAGCGGTTGGTGGTACGCGATCTATGGCTACCGCGCCCAGACCGAGTCGCTGTTCTCCGGCGACGTCGGCTTCCGCGCCAACCTGTTCGTCAATTCGATTCCGTGGATGGTTGTCGACGCGGGTGTGCTGATCCTGCTCGGCATCATCGGCCTGCTCGCATTGCGGCGTGAGCGGTTGCTGTTCGTACCGCTCGTCTGGCTCGGCGCGTGCTCACTTGGGTTCCTGATCGGCGGGCTGTACCACCCGCATTACTGGGTCCAGTTGCTGCCGCCGTTTGTCTTGTTCGCCAGCATCGGTGGCATCTGGCTGTGGGAGAACACCACGCCGCGCGTCGGCCTGGTCGTGATTGTGATCGCCGCGGCGATTCCGTTCGTCGCCGCCTTGCCGGTCTACTTCGCCTCGAGCCCCGAGGTGGCAAGCGCACGCTCCACGAACGATCCGCGCGTGATCAGCGCCATCACCGTCGGCAACCAGGTCGCCGGCACGACGGGCTATGACGACCGCATCCAGGTGCTCTGGGCTAACGCCGCGATCTACTGGTACGCCGATCGCATCCCGGCCACGCGCTACCTCTGGTACCGCAACATCGAGCGCATCCCCGGTGGTCGCCAGGGCGTCGTCGATGCGTTTGTCGGCGACACGCCACCGAAGGTCGCCGTCGGGTATCAGCCGGTCGACGCGCTCGACATCGACGGCCAGATCCAGTCGGTGCTTGACCAGCGGTACACGGCCACCGAGGTCGATGGCCAGCCTGTCTGGCAGCTCAACCCGTAACGGTCAGTGCCCGAGGAACGGGCGGATGATCGCCATTCGCTTGGCGGTCTCCTTGGAGCCCGCGTCCTCGATCTTGTCCGACTTGCCCATGATCCCGACGATGGCGCGGCTCGCGATCCAGCGCAGCGGCTCGGGCTCCCAGTTGCGCACGGGGTGATTAACCCACGGCATCGACGTGAGGTCGGATTCGCGGCGCAGGATCAGGTCCGTCAGGGTGCGGCCCGACAGGCTCGTCGCCGCAACGCCGTGGCCGGAGTAGCCGCCGGCGAAGCCGAGGCCCGTCGTGGGGTCGTACGTGACGCTCATCGACCAGTCGCGCGGCACGCCAAGCGCACCGCCCCAGTGATGCGTGATCTGCGCACCGCGTGCCGCGGGGAACGAGGCATAGAGCGTATTGATCAGGCGCTGGCGGACGGGCTCGTTCTGCTCGAACTTCTCGTCGATCGGCGAACCGAGGCTGTACGGGGCGCCGCGGCCGCCGATCGCAATGCGGTCGTCGGTCGTGCGCTGCGCGTAGAAGAAGAGGTGGTGAGCATCAGAGATCGTCTCGAGACCGTTCCAACCGAGCTCGTCCCAGACGGTCTTCGGCAACGGCTCCGTCGCGATCATCAGCGAGTAGAGCGGCAGGTAGGCGCGCGACTGGTTGGCGAACTGCACGGTGAAGGCTTCGGTCGCGCGGATCACGTGGTCGGCCTTGACCGTGCCATGCTCGGTCACGACGCGGCCGGGCTCGATGAACTCCGCGGCCGTCTGCTCGTAGATCACGCCGCCCTTGCGCTCCACGGCCTCGGCGAGACCGCGGGCCAGACGCGCCGGGTTGACACGCGCGCCGTGCGGCGTGAAGTAGCCAATGCGCGCGTCGGGAATGTGCACGCGCTCGAGCACCTGCTCGCGGCTGAGAGCCATGACGTCCTGCTCGCCCCAGCCCCACTGGCGTTCGTAATCGACGTGGGCGCGAATGCGCTGTTCCTGTGCCTCGTTGCGCGCCACGCTGAGGATGCCGCCCTTGGCGAAGCCGCAGTCGATCCCTTCGGCGGCGGCGCGCTCGCCGATCCAATCGACGGACTCCCACGTGGCGCGTTCGGCGCGACGCACGGCGTCATCGCCGCTCGTCTTGGCCCACTCGCTGTGCACGCCCGCGATGCCGGCCGAGATCCAGCCGCCGTTGCGGCCCGACGCACCGAAGCCCGCAACCTGACGCTCGATCACGCGCACGCGCAGCGACGGCTCGGCGTCGAGCAGGCAGTACGCGGTCCACAGACCCGTCATGCCGGCGCCGACGATCGCGACGTCGCAGTCCGTGTCGCCCTGCAACGCGGGGCGTGGCGTGATCGTGCCCGGCAGGGTGTCCCACCAGAGGCTGCGATCGCGGATGTGGCGCTCGCTGAAGCTCACGGCGTAGGCACCTTCGCAACGAGCGCAGCGGAGGCGGCGATCATCGCTCGCTCGTGGTCGTGCAGATCGGGCCAGGGGCCGCCGCCAACCATGCTGTCGTCAACGCCGGCGTCAAGACCACTCAGCGTCTCAATGATGCGCAGACCGCAATAGGGGGTGTACTGGTCGGAGTAGCCGCCCTCGTGGATCAGCAGCAGCTTGCCGCCGCAGTGGCGGTCGGCGGCATCCATCAGCTGGCGCGTGAGGTTCGCGTAGTCCTTGGAGCAGAGGTTCATGCGCGCATTGATGTCGTAGCGGTTCGCGTCGAGGCCGCTCGCCACGATGATCATGTGTGGCTTGAAGCGGTCGAGCGCGGGGATCACGACGTCGCTGAAGGCCAGGCTGTACGAGCCGATGCCACCGCCGGGAGGCAGGGGGATGTTGATGTTCGTACCCGTGCCAGCACCGGTGCCGTTGTCCTCGACGCCGCCGCTCTCCGGGGGATAGCAGCGGTCTTGGTGCAGCGAGATTGTGAGCACCGCCGGGTTGTCGTAGAACGCGTGCTCCGTGCCGTTGCCGTGGTGGACGTCCCAGTCGATGATCGCGATGCGCTCGAGGCCGTGGTCGCGCTGCGCGTGCAGAGCGGCGAGTGCCGTGTTGGCGAAGATGCAGTAGCCGCGGCCGAGATCCTTCTCCGCATGGTGGCCGGGCGGGCGCACGAGGGCGTAGGCGTTGTCGACCTCGCCGGTCGCCACGGCGTGCGCGGCGTTCATCGCGCCACCGGCGGCGAGCAGCGCGATGTCGTACCCGCCCTTGCCGAACGGCGTCTCTTCACCGGCGTCGCCACCACAGTCGTCCGACAGCGCCTTGATGCGATCGATGTACGCGCGGTCGTGCACGCGCTCGATCTCGCGCACCTCGGCCAGGCGGCTCGGAATCATCACGAGCTTTTGCGAGATACCGGTCGCGTCGAGCAGGTTCTTGAAACGACGCTTGCCCTCGGCCGTCTCCGGCGACGGCATCGGCTGGAAGAACGCCTCCGGCGGCAGCCAGTCGGAATACGTGCGGCTATCGAACCAGACGTACTTCTCGTCCCAGACGAATCCCGTGCTCTTCATCGTTCGCTCCTCCTCGGTGCTGACGAGAGCGTAGTCGGACACGCTGCGTAGCGAAAATGCCGGTCAATTTGGATCCGGATCCAAATTGTCCAAAAAACGGTCAATCTGGACCCGGGTCCAAATTGACCTGTTTCGTGCAGATCTGGACCCGGGTCCAGCTTCGCGTATTAGCGACCGGTCGGCGAGAAGTGCTGCAGGTCGAGCGTGCCGCCCGTCCAGTTGCCGCCCCAGCCCCAACCCTGCGCGGCGAAGATCCGCACGACCTTGTCGTTCGGCAGGATCATCATCGGGCTGCGGCGCTTCGAGCGATCGACGTACTTCCACGAGGCCTTGTGGAAGACCTTGCCATTCTCGACCCACGGGTTCTGGATCGGGTTGATGTCGATCGCCTTGCCGTAGGCGTGATTCGACCAGTTACTCGAGCCCGTCGCTGCGCGACAGTTGAAGGCGGACGTGTTGTTCGCCTCGATCGACTGCCAGTCGTCACCGCCATACCGGTCGACCGGCTCCATGCGCTCGATCGGGTAGTTGATCTGCCAGAGGCGCTTCAGCACCATGTCGATGGTCGCCGCGACATCGCGATGCACGATCAGCTGGCCGGTCGCCGTGCCGCCATCCGGCGTGCGGTGCGTTGCTGTGATCAGCCGTAGCTCGCCGAGTGACGCGGGGCAGCCCTTGTGCCACGACACGCCAGTCATCGCCTTGCGCATGTCCTTCGGGATCGGTGTGACGGTCGACGTGTAGCCGGCGGCATGGGCAGCCGGTGCCGTCAGCGCGGCCGCAGCCACGCAGAGGCAGAGGAGGGCGATGCGACGCATGCCCTCACTCTGCCTCACGCTGCGGTCGTTAGTGGTGCAGGGCGAGCGGCAGGCGCTTGCCGGCCTTCGTCACCTTGAAGGTGAACGCCTTCTTGGTCGCCTTGCCCTTCTTCGGCGTGATCGTGAGGGTGCCCTTGCACGTGCCGACGGTGAGACCCTTGATGGCCTTGCCGACGACCTTGCAGATCTTCGGCGTCGACACCTTCGCCGAGAGCTTGGCGCCTGCCGGGCTCTTCGTGTTTGCAACTGCGAGCATCTGCGCGAACGTTGCCTTCTGGCCGACCTTGATCGACGTGGCGCTCCCGCTGCCAGTGCCCTTACCGGTGTTGGACGAACCACTGCCACCACCCGAGTTGCTGCCGCCACCGGAGTTGCTGCCGCCACCCGAATTCTGCCGGCCGACGACGAACTTCGGTGACGAGAACGAGATGTTCGAGATCGTCAGGAGTTGGCCGGCTGTGCCGTTTGTACCCGCTGTCCATTCTGACCACGACGGGGTGTACGAGCCGGCGTCGCCTGTGCGGGTGATCGGAAGCAGATCCGCGTTGAATCCGGCAGCCGAGGTGCCAAACAGCGAGAGGATTGAATTCGGGACGAGGGCGTAGAACGTGCCGCTACGGTCGGTGCCGTTTGCATTCAGGTGCGGAGCAGCGACGCCGTAGGTGAGGGTCGGGGCCTGCCCTGCGGTGATCGGCGACGACTCGAGCGAGCCGATGAAAGCCGATGCGGAACCGAACAGCACACCGGTGAAGGCGGGGCCGAGCGTCGTATCCATGCTCAGGAGCAGCTGCGGCGTGAACACCTCGCTGGTGGGTCGGGTTGTGTTGTCACCGCAGGAAGACACCGGGATGGTCGTGCACGAGTTGGGCATGCCGGTCGAATTCGGCATGGACTTGGCCTTGAACTTGATCCGGACGTCGCCGCCGCTCGCGCTCACCGTTGACCTCCAGTACGAGGGCGCGCCGTTCGCCCAGGACCAGCGCAGCGTTGAGTACGCGCTGTTGAAGCCCACGATCAAGTCGATGGTCGTGTTCTCGGTGACGGTGTTGACCGCACCGGTCAGATCGTTGGTCCACGTGCCACCGTTGTCGCGGCCGAGCCAGATCGAGACGCGATTCGGGATGGCATAGCACTGACCGCTGGGCGTATCGGCGCACGCGTTCACCGGGGCGACGAAGGCGTAGATGTCGGTACTGACCTGAGGGGCCGGTGTCTGGGAAGGTGATCCGCCGGTGTTGTTCACGACGACGATGTCGGATCCGCCGTTATTGATTGCGAAGTACTTGATGAAGGGTCGCGCGGCCGTACCCGGTGTTGTGTTGTCCCAGCCACCGTTATTGGCGTCGGAATTGTCAAGCCCAGGAGAGGTCTGCTGGTGCTGCTCTGCGGTAATCGCTGCGGCAGGCGACGCGAAGATGACGCCACCAATCGTGGCAAGGACGAAAAGTACAGCCAACCTGCGGACGGCACGCATGGGAAACCCCTCGTTTCTTCCGGGCTTGGGGACGCCGGTTTTGCGACGAGTATGGTACCAGTTCCACGATCTGAAAAGGGCTGGAAACCGAACGATCACCCGCGACGGTGATCTAGCCCACAGTGCGCAGCGACTCGAGCGCGCTCGGGTTTTCGAGCGTCGAGAGATCGCCGGGATCTTCGCCGAGCAAGACAGCACGCACGGCGCGGCGCACGACCTTCTGGCTACGCGTCTTCGGTAGCTCCGTCACCTGCAGGATCCGCTCGGGACGGAAGGCCGGGCCGAGCTCGCGCTCGACGGCCTGACGCAGGCGCAGCTGGAGGTCGTCGTCGAGGACGACGCCGTCGCCCAGGACGACGAGGCAATGGACGGCCTCGCCCTTGACGGGGTGCGGTAGGCCGACGGTGCACGCCTCGCGGACGTCGGGATCGGCGACGAGTGCCGACTCGTACTCGGCCGGGCCGATGCGCTTGCCGGCGATGTTGAGCGTGTCGTCAGAGCGGCCGTGCAGGAACCAGCTGCCCTCGCTCGTGCGGGTCGCCCAGTCGCCGTGGGTCCAGATGCCGGGGTAGCGGTTCCAGTACGCCTCGAGGTAGCGGTCGGGCGCATTCCAGAGGCCGCGGGTCATGCTCGGGAAGGGCGCCGTGATGACGAGCTCGCCGACCGCGTCCGTCAGTGATGCACCCTCGGCGTCGAGCACGTCGACGGCCATGCCGGGCATCGGGCGGCCGAGCGAGCACGCCGCCAGCGGCAGTGTGATGTCGCAGCCGATGATGACCGCGCCGATCTCGGTGCCGCCGGAGATGTTGATGATCGGGCGACGCCCCTCGCCGACCACATGGAAGAGCCATTCGTACGGCTCGGTGTTCCACGGCTCGCCCGTCGAGCCGAACAGGCGCAGCGCCGAGAGATCTGCGGCGTGGGGCAGCTCGTCGCCGTGGCCCTGGAGTACGCGGATCAATGTTGGTGAGATACCGAGGAACGTCAGGCGCTGGCGCTCGGCGAGCTGCCAAAGACGACCCGGATCGGGGAAGTCGGGCGCGCCGTCGAGGCACACCATCGTGACGCCGCTCGCGTGCGCGCCGATCGTGATCCACGGGCCCATGATCCAGCCCATGTCGGTGAACCACATCGCACGATCGTCGGGGCGCAGGTCGGCGACCAGCCGGCCTTCCAGCGCGAGCTTCACGAGCAGCCCGGCATGTGTGTGGACCGCGCCCTTTGGCTTGCCGGTCGTGCCCGACGTGTAACAGATGAAGGCGGGTGTCTCGCTGTCGACCCAGAGCGTGGGGCAGTCGGCGCCGTCGGTGCGATCGATCAGCGTGGCGTAGTCGAGATGGGGGTGGCCCTCGCCGCCGACGATGATCACGTGCTCGACCGGCGCGAGTGCGAGGGCCTCTTCGACCGTGGTGCGTACCGGCACCGGCTTGCCGCGCCGCATCGTGGTGTCTGAGGCGATGACGGCCTTGACCGCGCAGTCCTCGAAGCGCGCAGCAATCGCCGTGGCGGAGAACCCAGAGAAGATGGGCACGGCGATGGCGCCGATGCGTGCGGCCGCGTAGATGGCGGCGACAGACTCGACGCCCATCGGCAGCACAATGGCGATGCGGTCGCCTTCGGCGACACCAAGCTCGCGGAGCGCCTGGCCGAGCCGGCCGACTTCGTCCCACAACTCGACGAACGTGCGCGTGCTCTCGGAGAGGTCCTCGTGCTCGACCACGATGGCGAGGTGGTCGCCGCGCTCGGCGACATGCCGGCCGACGCACGACCAGGCGAGGTTGAGGCGACCGCCGACGAACCACTCGGCCCAGGCCACGCCGCGCGTGTCGTCAACGACCTGCGTCCACTCCGTCTCCCAGCCGAGATCGAGCCAGCGGACGGCGGCATCCCAGAAGGCGGCGGGCTCGGCCACGGAGTACGCGAGCACGTCCTCGTACGTCGCGAGCCCAAGGTGCCGCGCGAGGGCGGTCGACTGCGCGGCATCGATCGTCGCCGCGTCGGGGATCCACAGGTGGTCGCTCACCCGCGGAAGACTAGGGCTAGGCGTCCAGCGCCTGCGTGATTCCCTCGGCCTCGCGGCGAATGCCACCGCAGACGACGCCGCAGTGGTCGAGCGCCGGTCTGCCCGTCGCCCGCTAGGACTCGTCGAAGGTCCAGCCGGTGAGGCGGTCGAGTGAGACGCGGATGATCGCGCGATGCTCGGCACGGCTCTCCTCATAGGCGGGAACGAGCCACGGCATGACGTAGCGGTGCATGATCGCGGAGCGCTCCGCCGTGACATCGATGTCGTCATCGTCACCCAGCACGACGGCGCGACCGTCGCCCATCACTCCGCGCATCGGGAAGGCGGTCTCGGCGACGCTGAACGACAGGTGGCCGCTCGTCGCCACGCGCTTTACCCACTTGCGGTGATGGCCTGTCCAGATCAGCAGGTCGTCTGCTGCGTCGATGCGGAACCAGACGGGCACCGTCGCCGTCGTGCCATCCGGGCGCACCGTGCTGACGTGCGCGATCTGCGCGGGCCAGCTGCGGAGGAATTCAAGAATCTCGTCGCGGGTGAAGTCCGGCATTGGGCAAGCCTACCCACCGGGGTGTTCGATTGGTGCGCGTGTCCATGCGATAGTGCGGGCGTGGCTCACGGCGCACCTCAAGGTCTCGGTCGCGGCATTCCTGGCTGTCTGCAGGAACGCAGCTTCCGCCTGCTGCTAACCGGTCAGGCGATCTCGATCATCGGCGATGCGATCTCGATGATCGCGCTGCCGTTCGCGATTCTCGCGATGGGCGGCTCGGTCGGCCAGGTCGGCCTCGTGCTCGCCGCGCGCGCGATCCCCAATGCGATCTTCTTGCTCGTTGGCGGTGTCTGGGCCGATCGCCTGCCGCGGAGGCTCGTGATGCTGACGAGTGATCTGATCCGTGGCGTGATCATGGTGCTCGTCTTCGTCGCGCTCGTATCGGGGAACGGCTCGATTTGGGTGCTCGTCGCTCTGATGGCGATCTACGGCATGGGTGAGGCGTTTTTCCGCCCGGCGCTGTCCGGGATCATCCCGCAGACGGTGTCGGCCGCACGCCTGCAGGAGGCCTACGGCCTGCTGGCCACAACGCCCGCGCTTGGCATTGCCGTTGGCGGTGCGATCGGTGGTGCACTCGTGGCGCTGATCAGCCCGGCTGGTGCGATCGCCGTCGACGCCGTGTCGTTTGGTCTCAGCGCAATCTGCCTCGCGTTGATGAAAACGCAAGGCTCGCCGACCCCGTGGAAGAACCGCAACTTCCGACACGATCTGAGCGAGGGTTGGACGGCATTCTCGTCTCGGCACTGGTTGGTCGTGGTCGTGATTGGCGAAGTGCTCTACGCGCTGTTCGTGATGCCCTCGATCTACGCCGTCGGTCCGGCCATCGCCGACGAGAAGCTCAACGGTGCGAGCTCGTGGGCCGCTGTCGTCTCTGGGTTCGGCATCGGCTTCCTGATCGGTGGTCTGACCGCGATGAAGTTGCGTCCGCAGCGCCCGCTGATCCTCGCGTACATCCTCTGTATTCCGTTCGCGTTCTTCTTTATCGCGCTCGCGCTCGCGCCACCGATCATCGTGCTGGCGCTGGCGGCGATCATCGCTGGCTCGGTGATCTCGATCTCCGGCACATTGCTTGAGACGACGATCACGCGCGAGGTGCCCCCGGAGTTGCGGTCGCGCGTAGGCTCGTTTCGCACGCTCGGGAGTGTCGCGATGCTGCCCGTCGGCATGATCCTCGTCGGTCCGATCACCGGTGCGTTCTCGAATACGGGCGCAGAGGTTCTTGCCTTTGTTGCTGTGCTCGTGAACGCAGCGATTGTGCTTGGTACCCCAAGCGTCCGCAAGCTGCGTGCGAAGTACCCCGACGCCGAGCCGGCGCCGGCAGAAAAGAACGACGCGCTGGACGGAGTACCGCCTGTCGAGACGGTGCTCTGATGGATAAGCAGACGCTACGCACCGAGCTCCGTGCTCGCCGCCGGGCGCGTTCCGAGACCGACCTCGAGGCCTGGGGCACGCTCCTGGCTGCACACGTCGCGAGCATTCCCGGCCAGACGCTGACGGCGTTCGTCGGCGCGGGGGGAGAGGTGCCCACTGTGCCGCTGCTCGACGCGCTCGTCGCCGACGGTCGACGCGTGCTCCTGCCGATCACGCTCGATGACATGAACCTCGACTGGGCCGAGTACACCGGCGCTGACGCGCTCGTAGCCGTGGCGCGCGGACTGTTCGAGCCCACGGCGCCGCGCCTCGGTCTCGACGCGATTGCCGAGGCCGACACGATCCTCGCGCCGGCACTCGCCGTTGATCGGACGGGCCAGCGTCTCGGCCAAGGCGGCGGCTGTTACGACCGTTCGTTGCCACGTGCCTCCGGCGAGGTGATCGCGATCGTGGCCGACGACGAGTTGCTCGAATCGGTCCCGACCGAGCCGCATGATCTTCCAGTGGCTGCGGTCATCACGCCCTCCGCCGGGCTGATGCGCTTTCCGCGTGGCTGAGTGCGTGGCGTCCGGGTAGGCTCCGCGCATGGCTGACCTTGGCGAACACGGCATTCGGAATGCGGACCAAGAGGCGCACTACGCGCAGCTGAAGGAGCAGCGCGGGCGACTCGACGGGCTGTACGGCACGCTCACGCTCCACCGCGGGCTGGCCGAGATGATGCTCGAGATCGGGCGCTTCTACCGGACGGCTGCGACGGTGCCAGATCGCTATCGCGAGGCAGCGACGCTCGCCGTGGCGAACGAGACGAAGTGCGCCTACGTGTGGTCGAAGCACGAGCCGACCGCGCGCACCGCCGGCATGCCGCAGCCTGCGATCGAGGCGCTACGCGCCGGACGCTACGACGACGCCGAGCTGACGGGTGAGGAGCGCGATGCGGTCGCGGTTGCGCTCGAGGCACTGGCGCTCAACTCGATTCCGGCCGACCTGCAGGAGCGCGTGATCGCGACGTGGGGCGTGGAGGGGCTGCTCGAGCTGAGCGTCCTGGCGGGCATCTACCGGATGATCGCCGGCTACCTCGCCTCGATCGACGTGCCGCTGCCCGCCGACGGGCGCGACCCCTGGGGTCCCTCGCCCGGTCCGGGTCTCGGCGGCGCCTAGATCGCGGGGCGGCGATCCGCCCATGGGCGGACGGCCTCGACGGCCGCGCCGATGCGCAGCGCCACGTCGTCGCGATCCTTGCGCGTGATGATCTGCAGGCCGACGGGCAGGCCCTCGTCGGACCAGCCGGCCGGCACGCTCAGCGCGGGACATGGGCTCGTGAAGTTGAACTGGCTCGTCATGTCGAGCGCGTAGTAGCGACCATCGTCCTGCGTGCGGTAGTGCGCATACTCATCCGTGTCGATCAGCAGCGGCAGCTGCGCCATCGTCGGGCAGAGCAGCGCGTCGTAGTCGCGATGCACGGCAGCGAGCTGCGCCCACGCCTTCTGTCGGACGAGTTCCAAGCGCTTGAAGGTGACGGCGTCCAGCTTCAGGCCGTGCTCGATCAGCCGCTTCACGGTCGGGTCCATCTTGTCGCCGTACTCGGGCAGCGTGTCACCGAACCAGGCGGCGAGGTAGACGCTCCAATGCTCGCCCCAGGCGTCGGCGACCTCGCGCGTCCAGCCGAGGTCGACCTCTTCGACGATCGCACCGGCGTCGGCTAGTGCGGCCGCGGCCGCGCGCACCTCGCGCTCGACCTGCGGGTCGACGACGTAGTCACCAAGATCCATATCGAGTGCCAGCCGAAGGCCGCGCACATCGTTCGGGATCGGTGTCGTCCAGTCGAGCGTTGCCGTCTGCGACAGCGCGTCACGGTCGTCGTAGCCCGCGGCGGCCAACAGGAACAGTCGCGCGTCGTCGATCGTGCGGGCCAGCGGTCCAAAGTGGTGGATCGTGTCCCAACTCGACGGCACGACATCGAGTGGAATGCGCCCGAAGGCGGGCTTGAGGCCGACGAGGCCGCAGTAGCTCGCGGGGATGCGGACCGAGCCGCCCATGTCGGTGCCCTCAGCGAGCGGCACGCAGCCGGTCGCCACAGCCACGGCCGAGCCACCGGACGAGCCGCCGGGGTTGAGTGCCGGGTTCCACGGGTTGCGCGTCGGCCCCCACAGCGGGCTGCGCGTGAAGCTCGAGTACGCGAACTCCGGTGTCGTCGTCTTGCCGACCACGATCGCGCCCGCGGCGTGTAGGCGCTCGACGATCACGCTGTCGTAGTCGGGCACGTGGTGCTCGTGGGAGTACGAGCCGAGCGTCGTGCGGTCGCCCTTCGTCGCGGTCAGGTCCTTGATGGCGATCGGCACGCCGTGCAGCGGGCCGAGTGGGGTGCCAGCAGCGACGGCCTGCTCGGCGGCATGGGCCTGCTCGAGCGCGCGCTCGGGAAAGGTGAAGCAGAAGCAGTTGAGCTGCGGATTGACCTCGGCGATGCGGTCGAGCGAGCTCTGCACGACGTCGACGGGGGAGAGGTCGCCGCTGGCGATGCGCGCCGCCTGCTCGACTGCGGACAGCTGCCAGATCGCGTTGCTCATGCCGGAACCGTAGCGTGGGCGCGGTCACCGAAGCCGACGCGTTGCATGCACTACGGTTGAGGCATGAGTGTCGCCCAGGCAGCCCCACCACAGACGACGGTGCTGTTTCGCCATCGCCGCCGTCCGCCTGCGCTGCACTTCGGTCTGGTCGGCGCGCTCTTCTTCGGCGTCAGCGCGTTCGCCGCGACGAGTCTGCTCTGGCAGGCCCTGCTGGTACTCGCCGCGCTCGGTGCGCTCGGGTTGGGAGTGCTCGGGCGCGAGCGCATGTGGATCGAGGACCAGATCATCACCTCCACCGAGGCGGTCATCGTGCATCCCGACGGAGGACGCTATGCGCTCGCGTTCGACGACATGCTGCGGGCGGCCGAGCGCCGCAATGGGATCGCGTTCATCCGCGGCGACGGCGCGCAGCTGGCGTTCAATCGAAACCCGCACGTGAAGAAGATTCGGCGCGCGGTGGCCCAGGCCGCACCGGACCTGGACTGGGTCGATGAGGTCGATCCGGCTTGCGACACTTGAGGGGTTCAGTGGTAGCCGGCCCGTGTGGCCGGCACGCATCAGTGTTGATCGCCACCGTGTAACGCCGTTACCCTGCCGAATGTGAGCACGTTCCCCAACAGCGCTGAGGTCGTGGTGATCGGCGGCGGTGCCGTCGGCCTCAGTGCTGCCTACCTGCTCGCCAAGCGTGGTGTCGAGACCGTCGTGCTCGAGCGCGACCACATTGGCAGCGGCGCCTCGGCGGGAACCGCCTGCATGATCACGCCGAGCCACTCCGACCGCACGGCGTCGCCCGCGGCGCTCAAGGATGGGCTGCGCTTTTTGCTGGATCCGAAGGCACCGCTCAAGCTGCGGCCCAAGCCGAGCGAGCTCGCCTGGGTCGCGCGGTTCACCGCGTCGTCGCTCAGCGAGAAACGGGCAGAAGAGGGGACGGTGCTGCTGCGCGAGCTCGCGCTCCGCAGCACGCAGCTGCATCGCGAATGGAGCGAAGAGCTCGGCACGGGCCTAGTGATGAACGGGACGCTCAACCTCTGGTCTGGCCCCGACGCGGAGGCCAAGCGCGCGGTGGTCGTTGCCGATGCGCGCCATTCCGGGCTCGCGATCGAGGAGCTCGACGCCACGCAGATCGCCGCGCTTGAGCCGTCGGTGCGTGGCGCGACCCACGGTGCGCTTGCCACCGACGACGGGCATGTCGACTCGTTGCGATTCACCGAGTGTGTCGGTGAGGGCGTGCGCACCCACGGTGGCACGATCGTCGAGAACGTCGAGGTACTCCGCATCGATCGCTCCGGGCCACGCATCCGTCTCGCCACCACCCAGGGTGCGATCACCTGTGAGCGCGTCGTCGTCGCCGCTGGTGTCTGGACCCGCCGCTTCGCGGAGGACGTCGGCACGTCGCTGCCGATCACGCCGGCGAAGGGCTACCACGTCGAATTCGAGGGCGCCGTCTCCGATGCGCAGCGCCCCATCTACTTCAGCGAGGCGCACTGCGTCGCCACGCCGCTCGACGGGCGCATCCGCATCGCCGGCACGCTCGAGATCGGCACGGATCCAGACACGATCGACATGCGCCGCGTCGACGCACTGCGCGAGGCCGGGCAACGCAACCTCGATGGCGTGCCAGACGAGGCCTCCCACATCTGGATGGGACAGCGCCCGCTCAGCTCGGACTCGATGCCGCTGATCGGTCCGCTGCCGGGCGATCCACGCGTGATTATCGCGTCGGGCCACGGCACGCTCGGGATCACGCTCGCGCCGGTGACCGGCGAACTCGTGGCCGATTGCATCACGGGCGACGCGGACGCAACCGATCCGCTGCTCGATCCGAGCCGCTTCCGCTAATCCGCGACTAGCGGCGGCCGAGCAGGTGCATCGCGGCGCTGCGGCCGGCGATGCCGGAGACCGCGCCACCACGGCGGGCGCCCGAGCCGCAGAGCAGCACGCGGTCGTACTGCGTGGCGACGCCCCAGGTACCAACCTCCTCGGCCGACTCGGCCCACGGCCACTGCAGGTCACGGTGAAAGATGTTGCCGCCGGGCAGACCGAGGGCGTCTTCGAGATCAAGGGGACACTTCGCCTCGATGCAGGGCTGTCCATCCTGGTCGAGGGCGAGGACGTCGCTGAGCGGCTCGGCGAGATGCGCCTCGAAGCCCGCAATTGTGCGCTCGAGGTACTCGGCGGTGATGCCCTTTGGATCGTCCGCGAAGAGGGCGTCGGGCGCATGCAGGCCGAACAGCGTGAGCGTCTGATACCCCTTCGCTCGCAAGTCGGCAGAGAGAATCGAGGGGTCGGTGAGCGTGTGGCAATACAACTCGCTCGGGGGCTTCGAAGGCAGGTTGCCGCTCTTGGCTTCGCGGTAGGCGGTCTCGAGTTCGGCGTAGCCCTCGTCGATGTGGAGGGTGCCGGCGAAGGCCTCCCGTGGATCACGGCCGCTCTTCAACTTCGGCAGGCGTGTCACGACCATGTTGACCTTGAGTTGCGGGCCGATCGGCTTCGGCAGCGGCGGCTCATCGCCCATCAGGCGCGCGAGCACGGTCGGCGCGACGTTCGCGAGCACCATCGGCGTGTGCGTGGTGTGCTCGCCTGTCGCGTCGCGCCACGTCACCTCGGCACCGTCGGGCGTCTCGCGGATCGCAACGACATCGGCGCCGGTCAGGATCTCAGCGCCGGCCTTGCGCGCTGCGCGGTCAAGCGCGCCAGAGACCGCGCCCATCCCGCCGACGGGCACCTTCCAGTCGCCTGTGCCATCGCCGACCACGTGATAGAGGAAGCAGCGGTTCTGCTGGAGTGAGGCGTCGTTGGCGCTCGCGAAGGTGCCGATCAGACCGTCGGTGAGGACCACGCCGCGCAATAGGTCGTCGTCGATCGAGTGCTCAATCCACTCGCCGAGCGGGCGCTCAGCGAACGCCTCCCAGACGTGGGGGATGTCGCTGAACAGCGCGCGCGCCTCGTCCTTCGATGGCAGCGTTCCGAGCAGGGTGGGGGCGAGGCGGGTGGCGAGTTCCTGCGCCTCGGCGTAGAACGCCTGCCACTGCTGCCAGGCCGTGTCGGTCCCGGTGAGCGAGCGCATCGACAGCGCGGTCGTGGCGTCGTGGCGCGCGGCAAGCAGACCGGTGTCGCGGCCATCACGGTGCGTTGGCGTGTAGGACGAGATCTCGCGCGAGCGCAGGTCGAGCTCGAGGTCGAGCTCGCTGATCAGCTCGCTCGGCATCATGGAGACGAGGTACGCGTACCGGGAGACGCGCACGTCAACGCCCTTGAAGGGGCGTTCGGAGACTGCGGCACCGCCGGTCTCATCGAGGCGCTCGAGGACGAGCACGCGGCGACCTGCGAGGCCGAGGTAGGCAGCGGCGGTTAGCCCGTTATGGCCTCCACCGACGATGACGACGTCGTACGACATGGCATGCACGGTATCCGCTCGCCCACCGTGTGTGCGTACGTGACACAGGGCCCCGCAGAAGTCAGTCAGACGAGAACTGCCCATTCCCCTTCCCTAAAGGCCCAACGTCTGTACCATTACCGCCTATGCCGGCAGGGACGCCCGCCGTGCGCTCTGACTACACGTTTTGGAGGCCGACAGATGTGCGGAATCGTGGGACTGTTCGCCAAGACCCCTGAGGTCGAGGCGAACCTGGGAGCGCTCTTGGCGCCCATGCTGTACGAGATGAGCGACCGCGGGCCCGACAGTGCCGGCGTCGCCTTCTACCGCAACCCCGTCGCCTCCGGCAACACGAAGCTGACGCTGCAGTGCGATAACCCGCACCATGACTGGGAGCTGATGCGCGACGCCCTCGCCGACCGCTTCGGTGCCGACAAGGACGTCGTGCGGCGCGCCAACCATGCCGTCCTCGTGGCGCACGATGAGGCGGCCCCGGTTGAGGCCTGGATCGAAGAGCAGTTTCCCGAGGTCAAAATCATGAGCGCCGGCGAGGCGATCGAGATCTACAAGGAGACCGGGCGCCCCGAGAAGTTCATCGAGACGTTCGACATCCAGTCTCTCAACGGCACGCATGCGCTCGGCCATACGCGCATGGCGACCGAGTCGAAGGTGACGACTGCCGGCTCGCATCCGTTCTCGACGGGCCTCGACCTCTGCCTCGTCCACAACGGCTCGCTGTCGAATCACAATGGCCTGCGCCGCATGCTGCGTCGCGAGGGCATTCGCTTCCAGACCGAGAACGACACCGAGGTCGCCGCCGGCTACATGATGTGGCGCCAGCGCGAGGGCGATTCCATGCAGGCGATGATGGATAACGCCTTCGAGGATCTGGACGGGTTCTACACGTTCCTGATTGGCACGCGCGACGGCTTCGCCGTGGTGCGCGACCCGATCGCCTGCAAGCCGGCCGTGATCGCGGAGACCGACGAGTGGGTCGCCATGTCGTCCGAGTACCGCTCGATCGCAACGCTGCCGGGTGCCGAGAAGGCGAAGACGTGGGAGCCCGCTCCCGCGACGATCTACGCGTGGGAGAAGGAGAAGGTCTGATGACGACTGCGACCGACATCGAGGTCGTCGATCTCGCCGTCACGCCGCTGCGCGAGCTGAATCAGCGGCTGCATGACGCCAAGAACGACGGCCCTAAGAGCTGGAAGATCGTCAACCCGAACGGTGCGCATGCGCTCGCCGTGGGTATCGACGCCGAGCTCGACGTGCTGATCGAGGGCCACACGGGCTACTACACCGCTGGCATGAACAAGCACGCCAACGTCACGATCGACGGCAACGCCGGTGTCGGCGTTGGCGAGAACATCATGAGCGGCACGATCCGCATCACCGGTAACGCCTCGCAGGCGTGCGCGGCGACGGGTCGCGGTGGCTTGGTGGTTGTCGACGGCGACGCGGCCGCGCGCTGCGGCATCTCGATGAAGGGCGTGGAGATCGTCGTCAAGGGCGACATCGGCCACATGAGCGCGTTCATGGCGCAGTCGGGCACGCTCGTCGTCTGCGGCGACGCCGGCGATGCGCTCGGCGACTCGATCTACGAGACGCACATCTACGTGCGCGGCTCGGTCAAGGGCCTCGGCGCAGACTGCATCGAGAAGGAGCTGAAGGACTTTCATCGCGAGGAGCTCGGCCGCCTGCTCGAGGTTTCGGGTGCCGACGCGAAGGTCGACGAGTTCAAGCGCTACGGCTCGGCCCGCCAGCTCTACACCTTCAACATCGACAACGCCGGCGCGTACTAGGGAGCTGACGATGACTGATTTCGATCCCACCGGCCCGAGCGGCACCAACTGGCACCCGGGGCTCAAGGAGTCCTACATCTTCGACCGCAACACGATCCACGAGATCCGTCGTGCGGCGAGCCAGGGCATCTACGACATCCGCGGCTTCGGTGCCAAGCGCAAACTGCCGCACTTCGACGACCTGCTCTTCCTCGGAGCGTCGATGTCGCGCTATCCCCTCGAGGGCTATCGCGAGCGGTGCTCGACCGATGTCGTGCTCGGTACGCGTTTCGCGAAGAAGCCGATCCATCTCAAGATTCCCGTCACGATTGCCGGCATGAGCTTCGGCGCCCTGTCGGGTCCGGCCAAGGAAGCCCTCGGCCGTGGCGCCACGATGGCGGGCACGTCGACGACCACTGGTGACGGCGGCATGACAGAGGAGGAGCGCGGACATTCCGAGATCCTCGTCTACCAGCTGCTGCCGTCGCGCTACGGCATGAACCCGGACGACCTGCGTCGCGCCGATGCGATCGAGGTCGTCGTCGGCCAGGGCGCAAAGCCCGGTGGCGGCGGCATGCTGCTCGGTCAGAAGATCTCGGATCGCGTTGCCGAGATGCGCAACCTGCCGAAGGGCATCGACCAGCGCTCCGCGTGCCGTCACCCCGACTGGACCGGCCCGGACGATCTCGAGATCAAGATCCAGGAGATCCGTGAGATCACCGACTGGGAGAAGCCGATCTACATCAAGATCGGCGCGAGCCGCCCGTACTACGACACGCAGCTGGCTGTGAAGTCCGGCGCTGACGTGATCGTGCTCGACGGCATGCAGGGCGGCACGGCCGCCACGCAGGACGTGTTCATCGAGCACGTCGGCCTGCCGACGCTCGCGTGTATCCGCCAGGCCGTGACGGCACTGCAGGAGATGGGCATGCACCGCGAGGTGCAGCTGATCGTCTCAGGCGGCATCCGCAACGGTGCCGACGCCGCCAAGGCACTCGCGCTTGGCGCGGATGCTGTGTCGGTGGGCGTCGCGGCGATGATCGCCCTCGGCGACAACGACCCGGCCTACGCCGACGAGTACGCGAAGATCGGCTCGGCCGCCGGCTTCTACGACGACTGGCACGAGGGCAAGGACCCCACGGGCATCTCGACGCAGGATCCGGAGCTCGCCGCGCGCTTCGATCCGGAGCAGGGCGGACGCCGGCTCAATAACTACCTAAAGACGATCACGCTCGAGATCCAGACGCTCGCGCGCGCCGCAGGCAAGAGCAACATCCATAACCTCGAGCCCGAGGACCTCGTGGCGCTGACGATCGAGTCGGCCGCGATGGCGCAGGTGCCGCTGGCCGGCACCGACTGGATTCCCGGCCAGTCCCGGGACGGCTTCTAGACGCGGCGTAGGAGGAGGACATCACATCCGCGCGGATGTGATGTCCTCCTCTGCCTAACCGGCATACGGGTTACTTGGCGGCTGCGCTGGTTCGTAGTCGACAACCTGCAGCGTTGGAATGCCATCGGGCGTGCCCGCTGACCGCACCCAGTGGCCCGTCAGCGATACCCAGGTATCCGCCTCCAGCTTGGGACCGCCACGCGCGATCACGCGGTACGACGTCGCGTCGGCGGCGCAGCAGTTGATGACGAAGCGCGTGAGCCACCAGGGGCCGTCTGCGTTGGGCGTGACGAACCCGGTGAGTTGGACTTCGCGCCCGGCGAGCGTGCTGCCGCCCGCGCGGGCACGGTCGACGAAGTCGGGAACGGCCAGCGTGACAGGATCGCCCGGTGGCAGTGCCGCGAAGTTCTGCTTCGACGGTGGGGCACCCGAGGTACTCCGCGTGGCGGAGAACGCGCCGAGTGGCGCGGGCGCGACCGTCAGGACGACAATCAGGGGCAGGGCGAGCAGGAGCGCCGCACGCGGCTCGGCATGCCCGTGTCCGTCCTCGCCGTGGTCGTGCCCGTGGTGATGGTCGTCGTGGTCGTCATGCCCCGCGGCGACCCACGCATCCTTGGCGACGAAGACGATCATCAGCGTGAGCACGATCGCCGAGCCGACCAGCGCGGGGAGGAACCCCGGCTTGACGTAGTAGACGTACTCGCCGCGCACGAGCAGGCGCAGCAGCAGCCCGAGCATCGCTGCGAGCAAGACGATCTGCACGGTGCGGATCAAAAGAGCACCCAGCCCACGACGGCGCTCGCGACGACAGCGCAGACGAACACCGCCGGCGCAAAGCGCACCGCGAAGGCACGACCGAAGAAGCCGGCCTGCATCGCGATCAACTTGAGGTCGACCATCGGCCCCACGACCATGAACGTCAGTTGTGCCGTCGGGCTGAACTGTGTGAAGCTCGCGGCGACGAAGGCGTCTGCCTCGCTGCAGATACACATCACGACAGCGAGGAGTGCCATCACGAGCACGCCGAGGATGACCTGCTCGGCGAGCGAATCAACCCAGGTCGTCGGCAGCACCACGTTGATCACCGCCGAGATCAGCCCACCGACGATCAGAAACCCACCCGCGTGGAGAAAATCGTGTACGGCGGCGTGGCGGAACACGAGCCAGTGCGACGCGTGCGCATCGCCGCTACGGGGCTTGGGTAGCCGTAGCCACTCGGCACGACCGAGGGCGATCCACAGCCAGCCGATACCGATCGCGGCTCCCAGTGACGCCAGCAGCCGAGCGAGCACCATCCGATGGTCGTTCGGAAAGGCAACCCACGTCGCTACCAGCACAATCGGGTTGACGGCCGGCGCGGCGAGCAAGAACGTCAGGGCGGCCGCGGGCGTGACGCCCTTGCGCATCAGCCCGCTGGCGACCGGCACAGAGGCGCACTCGCAGCCGGGGAGCAGGATGCCGGCGGCACCTGCGACCGGCACGGCAAGTGCGCGATTGCGTGGCAGCGCGCGTTCCAGAACGGTGGCCGGCACGAACGCCACGATCGCGGCCGAGAGGAGGATGCCGAGGACGAGAAAGGGCGTCGCCTGCACGACGATCGAGAGAAAGACCGTCGCGAATGCCGCGACGCCGGCCGCCGCGGTCCAGCCAGTCAAATGCGCGCCGAGCACGACGATGATCGCCACGGCGAGCAGCGTCAGCGGCAGGATCAACTCGCGGTGTCCGCTCCGCTTCGCGTCGACGTCCGGCGTGCGGTGCATAGACGGATCGTAGAGCGGGGGGTGACCGGCCCTCGCGGGATTTCGAGCCACGATGGTCGCTACGCTTAACCCATGATCACCCTATACGGCATCCCCGGCACCGCCACCACCGCTCCCCACATGGTTCTGGAGGAGATCGGCACCCTCTACGACTTCGTGCTGGTGGAGCGCACCGACGATGGCGTGCCGACGTCGCCCGCCGGCTACCTGGAGATGAGCCCGTTCGGCAAGGTGCCGACGCTCAAGCACAACGAACTCGTGCTGACGGAGTCGGCCGCAATCTGCCTGCATCTCGCCGATGCGTTTCCTGATCACGACCTGATCCCGAAGGTTGGCACGCCCGAGCGCGCCGAGGCCATGCGTTGGCTGATGTTCCTGACGAACACCGTGCAGGCCGCGTACCTACGCTTCTTCTATCCGGCGCGGCATACGGCTGACGCAAACGGCGCCGATGCTGTCGTGGCCGCCGCCGTGGTGGAACTGACGGCGCTGCGTGACGAGATCGCCAAGCAGCTTGGCAGTGGCCCGTTTCTGCTCGGTGGGGCGTTCACGATCGCCGATATCTACCTCGCGATGCTGTCCTCGTGGGGCACAGAGCTTGAGGGCGACGCAAACTGGTGGACGGTGCCGTCGATCGCCGCGCACTACAACGCTGTGCTCGCCCGCCCGGGCTGCCGCAAGGCGGTCGAAGACGAAGGCGGCTCGCTCAGCGCGTCGTGACGTTGCGGTGAACGACGAGGGGTTTCGCGGTTCGACGCGTACCCTGTGACTGGATGAGCGCGTATCTCGAGACCTCGCGGGCGTGGTACGTCCGCGTGCCGACGGTCTGGCGCGAGGCGGTGTTCGCCGCGCTGATCTGCCTGTTCGGCGCGCTTGCGGTGACGAATCTCCTGCCGCCGCCCGACGATGCCTCCGCGCATCTCTACCGCGCGCTGCTCGTCGAGCGCGACGCGGTCCTGTGGGACAACTTCTGGTACGGCGGCGAGTACCCGCTGATCTCGTACTCGGTGCTCGTCTACCTGCCGCAGGAGTTGATCGGACCCGCGACGCTCGCGCTGATCTCCGCCGTGGGCTCGGCGGCACTCTTCGCGGTGATCGTCGTGCAGCGCTGGGGTGCGCAGGCCTCGTGGGGCGCGCGAGCGTTCGGGCTGCTCGCGCTCGGTCCGTTGTTCACCGGCGGCTATGCCTACGCGATCGGCGCGGCAGCGATGCTCGCCTGCCTACTGGCTCTGCAGCGCCACCGTCATGTCGTCGGTGGACTGCTCGGTGCGATCACGCTGGGGCTTAGCCCACTCGCCTTTGTGTTCCTCGCGTTGATCCTCGGCGCGGTCTGGCTGGAACATCGCCGCTTTGATCCGCGCACGTTCGTCGTTGGTGCGTGGCTGGGCGTGCTCGTGATCGTGCAGGCGGCGATTGGGTACCTGTTCCCCACCGATGGCGTCTACCCGTTCTTGGTCGGCCACCTGTTGGCGGTCCTCGGCGTGTCGATCCTCGGCATTGCCTTGGCGCGTCGCCGCCCCGAGACGCACCTGATCATGTGGCTCCTGATTGTCTGGGCCGTTGGAGCGCTCCTGCTCTACGCGATTCCGACGCCGGTCGGTGACAACCTCGCGCGTCTGCGCTACCTCGTCTTCCCGATCCTCGTCGTCGCAGCCGGCGTGCAGCGCTGGCGGCCGCGCCTGCTCGTCGTCCTCGCGCTGGTCGGCTCCTTTGCCTACGGCGCGCTGCCCGATCTGTACGACGCGGTCACGCGCACCGACTCGCGCCCCACGCAGTCGGTCTTCTGGCAGCCTGCTGTCGCATTCCTCGACGCGCATCAGACGCCTGACTATCGCGTCGAGGTGGTGCAGACGGCTGGGCGCTGGGAGGCGTTCTGGATCCCGGAGGCGGGCTATGCGCTCGTGCGTGGCTGGTACCGCCAGGTCGATCTCGCCGATAACCCCGTGCTGTACCAGAAGACGATCACGCCGATCGAGTATCAGCAGTGGCTGCGCTCGCGCGCGGTGCGATACGTGCTGCTGCCGCAGACGAAGCTCGATAGTGAGGGAGCCAAGGCCGAGGCCACGCTGCTGCGCTCCGGTACCTCCGGCCTCGAGATCGCCGCCAAGCGTGGTGCCTGGACGATCTACGAATTGCCCGATCCGACACCGCTAATGACGGGCCCTGGCACCGCGAAGGTTCTCAGTCAGGAGCACGACATGCTGCGCGGCACGGTCACCGAGCCCGGCCTCTACACGCTGCGCGTGCGCTGGATGCCGTACTGGGCGACGAGTGGCGTGATCGACTGCATCCAGCCCGGCCCTGACGGGCAGACGGTGTTGCGTGCGATTTCTGCGGGTGGGTTCGGACTCAAGGCCACACAGCGCGCGGACCTGCTCGTCGAGCGCATCTTCGACGCGCCGGCGACCGACGCGACCTGCGCGCCCTAGCCGAAGCCGAGCTGGTCGAGCAGGATCGGGTAGACCAGCCCTGGATTCGCCTGCGCGTTCTGCACGTCAATGACGTCGTGGGCGAGGCCGTCGGACTTCGGGAAGACAAAGGTCGTGACGGTGGCGCCGTGTGCAGTCCAGTCGGCGGCTAGTTGGTCCACCGCGGAGTTGACGATCACGTCGTCGTTGTCATTCGTGTCGACGGCGATCGTCTTGACGGCTGGCGCCGTTGCCGCCGCCTGCTCACGAACCGCGCGTCCGAGCAGGAGCATCGAGGCGAGCGAGTGTGTTGAGGTGCCGTTGTACTGGTGCTTGAGCGTGGTGGGATCGCTGCCCGCGATCGAGATGTTCGGCAGGCGGCCGAAGGCGTTGGCGAAGAGTGGGTTGGCGAAGCCGGGGATGGCGGCCAGCTGCAGTGCCGGTGCGACCGCGACCACACGTTCGACGTCGGGCCGGTTCTGCGCGACCCACGCGGCGAGGATGCCGCCCATTGAGAGACCGAGGACACGACGCTCGCGTCCGAGACCGTCGGCGATATCGACCGATTGCTCCGTGTACTGACGCAGGCCCTCAGCGGTGATGCCGCCGAGGTTGTTGATCGCACCGATGTGCTTGCCGGACGCGTCGGCCAAGCCGTGGTGGGGCTCCCGCAGGATCAGGACGTTGGCGCCCTGGTCGTACAGCTGTTGGCCGAACTCGAGGAATTGGCGTGGGCAGTTCGACCAGCCGTGGAAGAGCACGACCGAGACCGCGGTCTGGCTGCCATGCGTGAGCAGGTGGGACTTGCACGGCGCGAAGACACCCTGCTGCTCCTCGGCGGCGATCGCGTCGAACCGTTCGACCGCCGTGGCGTAGTCGGCCGCTGGGTTGGGATGCGAGGCGACGTCACCCGGCGACTCAGGGATGAGCGCAAGCGCGAGGGCGATCACGATCAGCGCACCGAGCACCGCGGCAATCACGAGCGCGGCGATGCGCAATCGCGGGTGGCGTCGGGGCGTGGCTTCCATGCGGCGACGCTACCGGATGGGCACGCCGCTGGTCGGAATCAGTGTCTGCCACTCCGGCATCGCGAGGCACGCGTCGGCCCAGGCCTGCAGGCGCGGCACCTGGCTCAGATCGACCGGCGCGTTGGCGACGCGATGGAGCACCGGCGTGGCGGCGATGTCGGCGATCGTGCGGTGGCCGAGGCATGCCCACGGGCCGACGGGGTCGAGCACCTGCATCGCTTGGTTCAGCTTCGGCACCACGGCGTTGAACTTCTTCTGGACCTCATCCTCCGGCGCCGCATCCTTGGAGAACGCGCCGGTGCCGAGCACGATGCCGTACTGCGCGGCCTCGTAGGAGAACAGCGCCGGCCGCACGACGAGCGCCCACAGATCGAGCACCCAGTCGATCGTCGCGCGCTCCTTGGCGTCACGCGGATACAGGTCCTCGCGTCCTTCGCGATCGGCGAGGTAGCGCAAGATCGTGTTCGACTCGGCGAGCTTGAAGCCGTCGTCGACGAGCGCGGGGATGCCGCCCATCGGGTTGACGGCTGTGTGCCACTCAATGCGCTCGACCTCAAAGGGCACCTCGAGCACCGTGTAGTCGAGCCCGAGGACGTCGAGCATCAGCTGCGCCTTCTGACCATTCGACGAGAACGGGTGCGTATGCAGGGTGATGCTCATCGCGGGCTCCTCAGGAGAAGGACTGGGGGAGATCGCGGACGAGGCCCGAGATCGTCTTGAACTGCGGGTGGTCGGCGCCGACCATCATCTCGAACAGCGCCAGCTCGACGCCGCTCGGCACCATGCCGGCCGCGCGCATGCGGCGCACGCCGACCTCGCGACTCGACGACGTGCGGCTCGCAATCGCGTCGAGCGCTACGTGCGCCTGACGACCGCCGCGCAGGATGTCGGCGACGGATTGCTGCACGCAGACGTGCGCCTCGATGCCGCAGACGATGATCTGGTCGCGGCCAAACTGCTCGAGCTGGTCGAGCGTCTCCGGCACGCCGAGCGACGAGAACGAGCGCTTCTCGATCGGCGTGACCCCGATCAGTCCCTCGGCGAGTTCCTCGATCGTGTGGCCGAGGCCCTTCGGATACTGCTCGGTGACGATGATCGGCACGTCGAGGGCGACGCAGCCCTTGATCAGCGCGTCGCAGTGGGCGACCATCGCGCCCCAGCCGTCGATGTGCGGCCGAAAGGCCTCTTGCACGTCGACGACGAGCAACAGCGCGCGGTCCTGGTCGAGGCGGTCGGGCACGTGGCGCATGGGGAAACCCTAGCCGGAGGGCGGTACATCCGCCCGCTCGCGCTCACGGCCAATCGCGTAGCCCAGCGCGCCGTAGGCGATCAGCGTCGCGAGGAAGCCCGGGAGCGCGGCGAACTCCTTGGTCCAGAACTCGATCGGCGACGCGATCAGGATCGACAGCGCCATTGAGGTGCGCAGCCATTCCAGGCCGCGGATGCGCCTGCGGCGCGCGAGCTGCACCACGCCGACGAGGGTCGCGGCCGTGACCAGCGCACTCGCGATCAACGTGAGCACCAAGGTCTTCGATGCCACCAACGTGCTGCCGACGAGCAGCGCACCGACGCTGATCGCGATCGAGGGTACCGACACGAGCAAGAAGACGATCGAAAAGGCGATCACCACGCCGATGAAGGCCCGTGACACGGCGATGCGCTCGTACCGACGGGCCAGCCAGGCCTTGAGGCGCTCGTACGGGTTGGGCGCATCGAACGACGTCGGCGCATCCGCGACCGCCTCGTGCAGAGCGGTGACGATGGGCGATTGGTCGCCAGAGACGCGGAGCAGTTCGAGGATGCGCACCTGCTCGTCGGGGCTCAGTCCGTTGGTGTGCGCATCGGCGATCAGCTCGAGCGCATTGGCGAGTGCCGCGTTCGGTGAGGTGTGGCGCGTGCGCACGAAGCGCAGCACGAGCGCGATCGCCACGAAGGTGATGTAGATCAGTCCGATCGCCGGCTTGTAGAAGTAGTCGTTTGTCGACGTGACGAACTTGCCGACCTCGTCGATGAAGAAGCCGAAGCCGAGGCCGCCGATCAGCGCGGCCAGCGTCTTGGAGCGGCGGCCGAGGACGCTCATCGAGATGATCAGCGCGATCGCAAGGCCGAGCCCGCCCCACAGCAGGTGCGCGATATGCAGTCCGCTCCCGCCGACCTGCGGATAGCCCGTCGCCGCGAGGAACGCGCGGATTCCGAGCACGGTCGCGACCGCCGCGACGAGCATCAGCTCAAGGCGCTCGCCGGCATCGGCGCTGATCAGGATCTGCGGTTTTCGCACATCGGCACCGTACAGGGGAAGGGCAGGATTCGCGCGTCATCTGGCGTACGCGCAAGGTGGACCAACCCCAGGAGGACCCCCTATGTCTGCAGTACCCGGAATGCCCCCCGAAATCAAGACCGCCCTCGCGAAGAGCTGGAAGCTCCTGCTGACCGCGGGCATCATCAGCGCCGTTCTCGGCCTGATTGCGATCATCGTCCCGCCGCTCGCGTCGGTGACGATCACGCTGCTCGTCGGCATCCTGCTGCTGGTCGGCGCTGTTGCCTACGTCGCCGAGGCGATCTCGCGCGGTACGACCGGCCACCGCATTTGGAGCTTCATCGTTGCGATCATCTACGTGATCGCCGGTGTCTGGTTGATCGCCAATCCCGTCAGCGGCACGATCACGCTCACATGGGTCCTGGCGATCTTCTTCCTCGTCATTGGCCTGTTCCGCATCATCGCGGGTATCGGCGCACGCGGTCAGGTGCCGAACGCCGGCTGGACGATCGTCAACGGTGTGCTCGCCGTTGCGATCGCCGTGCTCGTGATCGCCGAACTGCCGTCGTCGGCAGCGTGGGCGATCGGCCTGCTCGTCGGCATCCAGCTGTTGTTCGACGGGATCATGATGATCACCGCCGGCATGGCCGCCAAGAAGATCGCCGAGAGCGACTCGGTCTAGTCCGCTCGGCCCGGCGCAAGCCGGACTCCTGCGTAAGGTTCGGCGAGGGGCGCACGACAGCACGTCGTACGCCTCTCGCCTGAGCCTCACGCATGCCACGACGCTTCATCCACGCCGCCGATCTGCACCTCGACAGCCCCTTCGTGGGCATCGGGACGCTGCGGGAGGGCTTCGCCGAGACGATGCGCGACGCCTCACTCGAGGCGTGGGATGCGCTGATCGACTGCTGCCTCGAGGAAGAGGCGGAGTTCCTCGTGCTCAGCGGCGACCTCTTTGATCGCGCTGATGGCACGCCGCGTGGGCGCTCTCGCGTGCGCCGCGGCATCGAGCGTCTCCAGGAGCGTGGCATTCGCGTGTTCGCCGTGCACGGCAACCACGATCCGCTCAGCGGCCGCTCGCCGCTGGCCGGGCTCGAGGGCGTGCACGTGTTCCGCAAGGACGTACCGACGAGCGAAACGCTCGATCTCCCGGGTGGTCCGGTGACGGTGCACGGCGTCTCGTTTGGCAAACGCGAGGTGTCCGAGAACCTGGCCCTCAAGTTCGCGCGCGGCGATGCACCGGGCCTGCACGTCGGCGTGCTGCACTGCTCGCTCGGTGAGCGCGAGGGGCACGGCACGTACGCGCCCTGCACCGTGGCCGACCTCGTCGCAGCACGGATGGACTACTGGGCGCTCGGGCACATCCACGCGTACTCCGAGGAGCACGCCGAGCCGCCGGTCATCTACGCGGGCACGCTGCAGGGCCGCTCGCCGAAGCCCGGCGAGCGCGGGCCGCACGGTGCTGTCGTTGTCGAGTTCGAGGGTGATCGCGTCCTCGAGCATCGCCGCGTCGAGCTCGACCGCGTGCGCTTTGAGGCCGTCGAGGTGTCGATCGAGGGGCTGGACGACGAGGCCGACCTCGAGCGTGCGCTCCGCAGCGCCGCGGCCGGGGTTGTCGCGCAGGCCGATGGCCGGGTCGTGCTGCTGCGTGCCACGCTCACCGGGCGTGGGCCGCTGTACGAGTTGCTCGTGCGCGATGAGTACCTCACCGGTCTGCGCAGCGCACTCGACGATCAGGAGGCCGACGACCTCGTCTGGGAGCGCATCACCTCGACCGCTGGCCCGGCCGTCGACCTCGACGAGCTGCGACAGAGCAACGCCTTCGCCGCCGAGGTACTCGGTGCCTTCGACACGCTTGCTGCGGATCCCACCGAGCTGCAACACGTGCTCGACGGGCTCGCCAAATCGTTCACCGACACGGCGCTTGCCGGCCTGCCCACTGAGGATCTCGCTGGTCGTCTTGCGGCTGCCCGCGAGCTCGCGCTCGGGCTGATGCTCGAGCAGGACGGTGCGGCATGAGGATCGCGCGCATCGAGGCGATCGCCTACGGCGCGATCGGCGGCCGCGTCGTCGAACCAGAGCCGGGCCTCACCGTCATCCATGGCCCCAACGAGTCGGGCAAGAGCTCGACCATGCAGCTGATCCGCGGCGTGCTGTTTGGCTTTCCGGCGCTGCGCGGCGAGGGCCCGCGGCGCGAGCCCAAGGGTGGCGGCCAGCGCTCCGGGCGCGTCGACATCGTCACCGAGGATGGGCGCCGCTTCCGCGTCGAACGCACGCACGGCTCCAGCGTCGTGATCACGGACGAGCAGGGCGAGCCGGTCGGCGACGCGGCACTCATGCGTGCGCTTGGCATCGCGAGCGTTGATCTCTTCGACCGTGTGCAGACGTTCGACTCACGCGACCTTGCCTCGATGGGACTGCTCGACGATCCGTCGGTGCGCGCCGGCGTGCTCGCCTCTGCGGTGCTCGGCGGCGGTGCTGGTGCCGAGCCGGTGTTGACCGCGCTGCAGAAGCGTGCCGACGCGCTCTACAAGAAACAGGGCGAGAACCAGCCCTACGCCCACGCGCTGAAGGCCGCGACGGCAGCACGGCGAGCGCTGCGCGAGGCGGAGAAGGACGCCGGCGCGATCGACCGCTCAGCCGACGCGCTCACAGAAGCCGAGGCGCGGGTTGCTCGTGCCAACGAGCAGTTGGTTGCCGCCACACAAGCGCTCCAGTACCTCGACCGTCTTGTGCAGCTGCGCGCTGCGCTGGCCGAGGTCGCCGCCGTCGATGCCCAGCGGCCCGAGGCGAGCGGGGCCGAGGAGCCGTCCGTCGAGCTCGTCAGCGAGTACCGCGCGGTACTCGCCGATCTCCCCGTGGCGATCGACGCCCGTCGCCGCGCCACGCAACACGAGCTCGACGCCGCGGGCGAACACGAGCGCGCGGTGCGTGCCCGCGAGCGGATCGGACTGCCCGCTACCGCACCCCTGCCGTCGATCGCCGACGAGTCCGGTCTGCGCGCTGCGGCCGAGGCCGTGCGCGAGGCCGAACGCGAGGCCACGCGCCTCGGTGACATCGCGCGCAGTGCGGCCACCCAGCTTCCCGTTCCCGTCGAGCCCGCCCCGCCGGCGCCACGACGCGGCCTGGGGGCGGCACTCATCGCCGTCAGCCTTGTCGCGATCGCCGTCGGCTGGTTCGTGGACATCACAGCCGCGATCATCGGCGGCATCATCGGCGTCGCCCTCGGTGCTGCCATCCTCGGTGGTCTGGGAGCGAGCACGCGCTCCGAGCGCCCGCAACAGCACGCCGCCGCCGACCAGCATCAGGCTGCCCTCGCGAACGCGGAGGTCCTCGCCGACCAGGCGCGTGCCGCGTGGCGCGCAGCGCTCGCGGTCAGCGGTCTCACCGGCGAGCTCCGGGTCGATCAGCTCGACGACGTGCTGGCGACCTTCGGTGCGATCCGTGCGGCCGATGATGCGGCCACGCGTTCGACCGTGCAGGCCCAGGCGGATCGGGCAACGGCCGACGCGATTGTCGTGCGCGCCGCCGCAGCACTCGGCGAAGGTGCGCCGGCCGAGCTCGAGCAACTGCGCACCACGATCGATCGCGCCCTGCACGACTTCGACGCGCAGCGCGAACTCGCCGCCAAGCACCGCACCGACCTGCAGGCCTGGCAGCATCGCCGCGAGCTCGCCCAAGAGCAGGTGGACAGCCTGTCGCGTGCTGACGCAGCGCTGATCGCCGCCGCTGAGGCACTGGATCTGGATCAGGCGGAGGCGCAGCACGATGTGCTGGCCGGGCAGGTGGTTGCTGCGCGCGACGAGCACACCGACGCCGTCGCGGCACTCGGCGGCACGCGGGCGCTAATCGAGAACGACGAGGATTCTGCCGATCTCGCAACGCTTGCCCAGAGCGCCGCCGACGCCGAGGCCGACCTTCGCGCCGTCGCCGACGAGTGGCTCACGCTGCAGCTCGCCCACACGGTTGTTGAGCGCGCGCGCGACCGCTTTGTCGAAGAGCATCAGCCGGGCGTCTTCGAGCGCGCCGCCACGCAGATCGAGACTGCCACGCACGGCTCGTGGGTATCGGTGCGCATGCCCGACGGCGAGAAGGCCGGGGCGCGTTCCGAGATCGTCGGCCGTGACGGAGCGCGCACACCGTTCGCCGAGCTGTCGGAGGGCACCGTCGGCCTCGTCTACCTCTGCCTGCGCGCAGGTCTCGTCGATGAGATGCACGCGGACGGCGGCCCCGAACTGCCCGTATTGATGGACGACGTCCTCACGCACCTCGACCCCGAGCGCCGCGCCGGCGCTGCTGCGGTGATCGCCGATCTCGCCACGCGACATCAGGTCCTGTACTTCACCTGCCATCCCGAGCAGGTCCAGGCGCTGCGCGACGCCGATCCCGGTCTCACCGAGATCGTGCTCGAGCGCCTGGTATAGACAACGGGCTTACCACTCGACGGTCGAGCCCGGCTCGAGCAGGTTGGCCTCGGTATCCGGAGCGACACGGGCGCAGTGCTCGATGAATTCGTCGGCAGGCTCGTGCGGCGGTTCGCCGCGGCCGATCGGCCAGAGCGTGCCCCAGTGGATCGGAATTGCGACCTTGGCCTGCAGACGCCGCGCCGCCTCAGCGGCACGCTCGGGGTCCATGTGGCCGGGCCCGAGGCCGGGCCCCCAGCCGAAGATCGGTAGCAGTGCGTAGTCGACGGGGCCGATCAGCTCCATCTCGTCGAAGAGATCGGTGTCGCCTGCCACGTAGATGCGCTTGGAGCCCTCGAAGAGGTAGCCGATCGGCGTGGCCGTCGGGCCGAGCGGGTGATCGCGCTTGTCGTCGTGATCGGCGGGCGTGGCGGTGGCGCGCATCGCGCCGATCTGGATGCGCTCGCCCTCATCGATCTCGACGACGTGCGTGAATTTCTTGCGGCGCAACGTTCCGGCAGCGCCGGTCGGGACGATGATCGGCAGCTCCTTGCCGAGCGATTCGAGCGACGGCGGATCGAGGTGATCGTGGTGCTGATGCGTGATCAGCGCCGCATCGAGCGAGCGCAGCGCGTGCTTCGGCACGGGGTGGAAGCGCTTGAGGTGCAACACGCGCGGGCGCAGCACAGGATCGACGATCACGCGCGTACCGCCCATCGCGATCACGACGGTGCCGTGCCCGACCCACGTGATGTGGTCGCGCCCGGCGTGCGCGCCGGTACTCATCCGAGCAGCCGCTTCTTCTGCACCTTGCCGAGCGCGTTGCGCGGCAGCTCGTCGACACGGGTGATCACGCGTGGGCGCTTGTGCGGGGCGAGGAGATCGGCGACGTGCTGCACGAGCACATCGTCGGTGAGGTCGCTGCCGGGGGTGATCACTACCCAGGCGGCGATGCGCTCGCCGAGGTCGTCGTCGGGCATGCCGAGCACGGCGACCTCGACGACATCGGGATGCTCGAGCATCGCAGCCTCGATCTCACCAGCGCCAACGCGGTAGCCGCCGGTCTTGATCAGGTCGGTCGAGCTACGGCCGACGAGGCGGAGCACGCCCGCGTCATCGAGCGAGCCGACGTCGCCGGTGCGGAACCAGCCGTCGTTGAAGGCCTCAGCCGTCGCATCGGGTCGCCCGAGATACTCGTCGAACAGCGAGGCACTCTTGATCTCGACGTTGCCGATCGTGTCGGTGTCGCCGACGGGCATGACGACACCGGCGTCGTCGGTGATGCGGATCTCCACACCAGGCAGCGCGGTGCCGACAGCACCGGGGATACGCGGGCCATCGTGGCGGGCGCTCGCGATCATGAGCGCCTCGCTCATGCCGTAGCGCTCGACGATGTGCTGGCCGGTGGCGGCGGTGTACGCCTCATGCACGCGGGCCGGCAGTGCGGCGGAGCCAGAGACAATTAGGCGCGCGCTGCGCAGAGCGTCGGCAACGGCGGGGTCCTCCTCGGCAGCGGCGAGCAGACGCCCGTGCATGGTCGGCACGGCGAAGAGCATCGTCGCGTCGTCGGCCAGCGCCGCGGCGATCGCCTCCGGCGAGAAGCGGCCGACGTGGCGCACGCCACCGCCGAACCGGAGTGGCCCGACCGTGCCGAGCACGAGGCCGTGCACGTGGAAGAGCGGTAGCGCCTGCGCGACGACGTCGGTGCTCGTCCACGCCCAGGCGTCGGCGAGCGCGTCGAGGTTCGCAGCGACGGCGCGGCGCGACATCACCACGCCTTTCGGTGCGCCGGTGGTGCCTGAGGTGTAGACGATCAACGCCGTTGCGTCCGGGTCGATGTCGAACACCGGGAGCGGCGCGCGGGCAGCAGGGTCGATCACGATGCGCGGCAGCGCTTCCAGCGTGGGCGGCAGCTCCGCCGTGGCCGAGGCCAGCACGGCCTCGGGGCGGCTGTCGCCGGTCTCGTGGGCGAGCTCGCGATCGCCCGACGCGGGGTTGATCGGCACGACCGTCACCCCCGCAACGAGCGCGCCGGCGATACCGAGACCGGTCTCGAGCTCGGAGGTGCACCAGAGCGCTACGCGGGTGCGGTCCGCGAGCGAGGCGGCCACGGCTCCGACCGCGCCCGCCAGCTCCTCGCCGTCGAGCCGAGCGCCAGCAATTTCGAGTGAGGCGTGGGGCAGGCCGGGAAGGAAGCTGGACATCACGCGCGGCAGTCTATCCGGCGGCTATCGTCCGCAGCATGATTTGCCGCTCGTCTGGCCAGGGGTGGGAGCTGGTGCGCCAGCCCGATCACGGCGTGCTCGCGTGCACGCTCCTCGACGCCATCGCCGACGCGCCTCGTGGCCCGCTCGAAGGGTTTCGACTCGCCGTCGCGCACCACGATGACGGGTGGGCCGAGCGCGATCACGAGCCGCGTAGCGGCGACGGCGAGGGGCCGGAATCGTTCCTCGAGCTGTCGTTAGCCGAGCACCTCGAGATCTCCGGCGAGTCGGTGCGGTTGGCCGGCGATCTGCATCCATACGCCGAGGCGATCGTGGCGCTTCATGGTGCGTGGCTGCATGGCGCGCGCGTCGTGCAAGACCCAGAACTGGCAGAGCAGCGCGACGCCGTGATCGGCTCGTGGCGCGCCCTCGCCGAGCAGCGCGCTGAGGAGCTCGGCGTCGCGTCGGCCGACCTGCACTACGACCAGCGGCTCTGCGCGATGGTCGACTTCATGTCGCTCTGGTTGTGCGGCTGGCCGGATGGCGATGCCCTGGCACTCGAGCGCCCGGGTGGGGAAGAGGCCGACGTCGAACGCGACGGCGAGCGGGTGCGGATACCGGCCGAGCTCCTACCGTCCGGCTGCGAGCTGGTGGTGCCGGTCGTCTCGGTCGCTGGCGCTGCGCCCTTCGTAGTCGTGGGCGAGTCGGTGCGCACGATGACGCTCGTGCCGTCGACCTAGGGGCTATAGCCCCCAGAGATGCATCGTCGCGACGCCGCGGTAGGGGCGCCAGACCTCGCCCCGGCGACGGGCCTCGGCCTCGGTCGGGCGCTTCCCGTTTGCATCGGCGAGGGCGATGAGGACACCGAGGTCGGCCGCAGGAAACGCATCGAGGTCGCGGATCGCGCGCATGCGCACGTACATCGCGGTCCACGGCCCGATGCCCTTCAGTGCGACAAGCGCTGCCTGTGCTGCCTCAGGATCGGCGGTGGGAGACAGGTCGACACCGCCCGACGCGACAAGCTCGGCAATCGCCCGCAGTGCATCGCGGCGCGCAGTGGGCAGACCGAGGCCGTCGAGATCGCCCGCGGCGACCGTGGCCGCGTCGGGAAACACAATCCCACCGTCGGCGAGGCGGCGCCCATGACGCTCAGCCAGGCGCATCGTCAGCGTGCGTGCCGCGGCGACCGAGACGAGCTGGCCGAGCACCGCGCGGGCGCACATCTCCCAGGCGTCCCACGACCCGGGCATGCGTAAGCCGGGGTGCTCTGCGGCGCGCGGCCCGAGCACCGGGTCGTCTGCGAACGCGGCCAGCCATGGCCGAGGGTCGTCGTCGAGGCCAAGAAGATGACGGATGCGAGGTCGTGCCGCCGCGAGCGCGCGCTCGTTCCACGCCGTCACCTCGACGCTCGCCTTGCCGGTCGCGCGCAACGTGATGCGCCCAGTGCCTCGACCAAGCACCGCGGTGCGCGTGTAGGTGGTGCCGTCCCAGTCGTCGATGCCGACGACGGTGCGCTGGCCGAGCCACGCAAGCGTGCCGGGAATGTCGATCGGCGAGCGGCCGCGCTCGACCGCGACTACGCGAGCCACGATCCCTCGCGCCGCTCAAGGGCATCGACGAGGCGGCGGCGCGTGCGCAGCGCCAGCTCGGAATCGGCACCCGAGCGCGAGGCAAGCCACGCGACGGACAGCAGCTCGCGCACGTGGATGGCCGATGCCAGCGAGCGACGATCAACGGCGCCGTCGGCCGATTCGTAGCCGGCCAGAAACGACGGGAAGCGCGATGGCGGCGTGCCGAGCCGTCGCTCGACGACCTCAAGCGGGGCCAGGTCGTAGACGGCTGGTCCGATCGAGAGGAACTCGGGATCGATCAGCACCCACCAGTCAGCACTGGCTGGCCACCAGTTGGCGAGGTGCGCATCGCCGTGGATCACGGTTGGCGGGCCCGCCACCTCGGGCCAGGCCGTGTCGATCGCGTCGAGCAGCCGCGCGCGCTCGTCGCGGGTGAAGACCGCGTCGGCCTGGTCAAGCCACCGCGTGGCGATGGCGTGCGGCGAGAACGCGGGGAGATCGATGTCGCCGCGCTCGAGCGCGGCCCGGCCGCGTGCGTGCAGACCGGCCAGGCAGGCGCCAGCGATGCCGAGGTCGCGATGCGCGTCGCCGTTCGGCGTAATCCGCGGGTAGGGGACGACGAGGGCACCGTCCAAGGTGATCGGCTCTCCCAGTGGCTCAAGCACGTGGCCGTCAAGCTCTGTAATCGCTGCAAGCACGCGCAGCGTGTCGGCATCGGCGTCGGGAATCACACGCGCGACTCGCTCAGCATCGAGCTGCACGGTGATGGCATCCGCAGCGCGCAGCACCTGCGCGTCCGCGGGGTCCGCACCGAGCGCGGTGCAGGCGATGGCGACCGCCTGCTCGGGCGTCACGACTCGAGCGAGCTGATCGCGTCTTCGACGAGCGAGAGAGCGTCCTCGACCGTGTCGGGCACCGGCTGCTCGGTCTGGCGCAGCAGGGTGACGCACTGCTTGAGGGCGTGGTCGGCGCCCCGCAGGTGCTGCATCGCAGTCACGAGCTCCTGGGCGGCTGGTGTCATCTCGCTACTCATCTCACCACTCCTCGGTGCCTTCGAGGATGGCCGCGGCCTCACGCCACGGGGCCTGCTCACGGCGGATGAGGTCAGGGTAGGTGCCGCGGTCGTGCACCAGCTCGAGCGTGAGCACCTGCAGCGCCATCGCCGAGGCCGTCAGCGCGCTCGTGGTCGGCGTCAGCTTGGCGGCGTGCGGCAGAATCATGCGGCCGGCGTTGGTGAGCTCGCGGCCCCAGCTGCCCTCAACGGCAGGGACGAGGATCGCGGCACTCGGCATGCCGACGTGGCGTGCGGCGCGCAGCAGCAGGCGACCGCGGTCGGTGCGGCGGGCGCGGCCATGGTGCTCCGTCGCGACGACGACAAGTCCGGTTTTCTCGTCACACGCCGGCAGGTGGCCATGCGTGAACGTCTCCAGATCGCGGGCGGCGGAGGGGAGATGCAGGCCCTCTTCAACCTTGAGGACGAGTTCGTCGGCGGTGATGCGGTCGTAGCCGCCACCGACGACGATCAAGCGGTCGATGTCGCGGAAGTTCTTGGCGATCTCACTTGCCTGCGGCTTGAGCCCGCGACATTCGTCGAGATGCTGCTCGAGTGCGGCCGCGTCCAGATCCTTGCCCGCCACATGAGCGGCGATCACCGCGCCGGCGACCATCGGCGAGACGTAGCCGACGGTGTGGCACCAGCTCTTGTCCTTCTCCGGCGTGACCAGCACGATGTCGGCGAACTCGGAGCACCCACCCTCGTTGTTGGCCGTAATCAGCGCGGTGGTCTGTCCAGCCTCGCGCGCGGCCTTCAAGGCGAGCATCGTCGCGCGCGTGCCGTTGTCGTGTGAGATGCCGATCGTGACGCCGGCCGGAGCCGGGTCGATTGCGGCCTCCAGGGCCTGGCGGCCGGCGACGCGCACACCACGATGACCGAGTGCCTCGTCGAGTTGGACGGCAACCGCACGGGCGCCGTGCTCGCTCGTACCGCAGCCAACCACGCTGATCGACGTACCAGCGTCGTGTGCTTCCACGATCTTCTTCGCGATCCGCGCGGCCGTCTGCCCGAGCTTCTTGTTCGATGCGATGCGGGCAGCCAGCGGAGGCTCGGAGTCGATCATCTCCTCCATCACCCACGGGCGCTCGTCGCGCAGTTCGGGAAACCAGTCCTCATGCCATTGCGGAGTGCTCATGCAGGCGAGTCTACGTCAGACGCATGTCGTTGCGCGGATTCGTCGGCATTTCGCAACGTGGTAGGCTCGCCGACCATGAGCGAACGCATCTGTGGAGTGGACCTCGGTGGCACCAAGATCGAGGTCGTCGTCGTCAACGCCGAGCGCAAGCTGCGCGGACAGTGCCGCGTGCCCACGCCGCAAGACGGTGGACCGCAGAGCGTCGTCGACGCGATCGTCGGAGCCGTGGAGGCGGCATGTAAGGACGCCGACTGCTCGACGAAGGCCCTAAAGGGCATCGGCATCGGTGCGCCGGGTGCCGTCAATGCCGACCGTGGCCTGCTGTCGCACGCGCCAAACCTCTCCGGGTTCGTCGACGCCTATCCCTTGGCCGAGGCCGTGGGCAACGCGTGCGGCGCGAAGGTCAAGCTCGGCAACGACGTCGGCGTGGCGGTGCTCGGCGAGCTCGAGTTGGGCGCCGGCCGCAAGCTCC
>JAPLCF010000008.1 GCA_026392355.1 Actinomycetota bacterium | reverse complement strand
GCACCTCGACATGGCGCTCTCGCGCTCGAAGTTGACCGAGCTCGTTGGCGATCTCGTTGAGCGCACCGTCGGACCGACCAAGCAGGCTCTCGCCGATGCGGGTCTGACCGCGGCCGATATTGATGACGTGATCCTCGTCGGCGGCATGAGTCGCATGCCTGCGATCCAGGACAAGGTCAAAGAGATCACGAACAAGGATCCGCATCGCGGTGTCAACCCGGATGAGGTCGTCGCAATCGGCGCCGCCATTCAGGCCGGCGTTCTGCGCGGCGACGTCAAGGATGTCCTCCTGCTCGACGTCACCCCGCTCAGCCTCGGCATCGAGACCAAGGGCGGCGTGATGACGAAGCTGATCGAGCGCAACACGACGATCCCGACCCGCAAGTCCGAGGTCTTCTCGACCGCGGAAGACGGCCAGACGTCCGTCGAGATCCACGTCCTGCAGGGCGAGCGCGAGATGGCCGCCTACAACAAGACGCTCGGCAAGTTCCAGCTCGTCGGCATCCCGACGGCACCGCGCGGCATGCCGCAGGTCGAGGTCACCTTTGACATCGACGCCAACGGCATCCTCAACGTGTCTGCCACCGACAAGGGCACCGGCCAGACCCAGCAGGTCCGCATCGAAGGCGGCTCCGGTCTGAGCGAGGAAGAGATCCAGCAGATGGTCAAGGACGCTGAGGCCAACGCCGACGCCGACAAGAACGCCAAGGATCTCGTCGAGGCCAAGAACACGGCCGAGCAGCTGCTCCACCAGACCGAGAAGACCGTCGCCGAGCATGGCGAGAAGGTCGACGGTTCGGTCAAGGAGCAGATCGAGGCCGCAGCAACCGAGCTGCGCACGGCCCTCGAGGGCACCGATCCGGAGGCGATCCGCCAGAAGGCGACCGCGCTCCAGGAGGCCTCGTACTCCCTCGCCGAGCAGGTCTACAAGGAGGCCCAGCAGTCCGCTCCCGCGGGCGATGGTGCCACCGCGTCGGCCGACGATGAGGCCGATGAGGAGATCATCGAGGACGCCGAGGTCGTCGATCCGGACGCGACGGCGCGCTCGTGAGCGAGCACGACCAGACGGAGCAGGCCCTCCCCGCCGATGGCGGGGAGGAGCCGACCTCCCTCGACGGCGAGGACGCCGCAGTGGTGGAGGAGGAGCTCGATCCGACCGTTCGTGCTGAGCGCGAGCGTGACGAGTACCTCGACCAGTTGCGGCGCATGGCCGCCGAATTCGACAACTACAAAAAGCGCGTGGCGCGCGAGCACGAGGAGTTGCGCGTCCGCGCGGCCGAGCGCCTGCTGAGCGACCTGCTGCCCGTCTTCGACGATCTCGAGCGGGCCCTGGCCGCGTTTGAGACGGCGGAGAAGGAGGCGATCGTCGACGGCGTCGCTCTCGTGCACCGTGCGCTCTGGACGCTGCTCGAGCGTGAGGGCGTGACTGAGCTCGATCCCAAGGGCGACCTCTTCGACCCGCACCGCCATGAGGCGCTGCTGTCGCAGCCATCCGATGCGGCCGAGGGCACCGTCCTCGAGGTGATCCAGAAGGGCTTCCTGCTGGGCGACCGCGTGCTGCGCCCGGCCCGTGTGGTCGTAGCCGGAGGTGCATCCTGAGCGAGACGCCTGCAACGTTCGAGGCCGCCCCGTTGGGCGGTTCTGAGACGTTTGTCACCGTCATGTTCTGGGGCATCGTCGGGCTGGCGTGGGTCGGCAGCGGTGTCGGTGCGTCGCGCGGTGACGGCCTACAGGCCGTGGTGATGCTCGTCGTCGCACTCCTGCTCGGGGGGCTTGCCCTGTGGCTGCGCTACACGCAGCCCATGCGGTACCGCGTCGAGCAGGACGGACTCGTGATCGAGCGCCGCGTGGGCACGACGCGAATCGCGGGCAGGATCGAGCGTCACGCCGGCCAGGCGACGCTCGGCCTGCGGCTCGGCTCGGGCGGCCTGTATGGCTACCGCGGACGCTTTCGGATCGCGGCGGGCGGCTGGGCCAACGCATTCGTGACCGACGTCAAGCGCTCCTCACTGATCACGGTCGGTGGGCGCAGCGTCGTTCTCTCCCCGGTCGACCCGGCTGCACTCGTACAGGAGGTGGTGACCAATGCGTGACCTCTACGAGGTGCTCGGCGTGAGCCGTACCGCCACCGACGACGAGATCAAGAAGGCCTACCGCAAGCTCGCCCGCAAGCACCACCCCGACACGAACCCCGACGATCCCAAGGCCGAGGAGCGTTTCAAGGAGATCTCGGCGGCGCACGACACGCTCTCCGACCCCGACAAGCGCAAGGCCTACGACCAGTTTGGCGCGTCTGGCGGCATGGGTGCCCAGGGCGGCTTCGACCCGAGCGCCTTCAGCGACTTCGCGCAAGAGCGCGGCTTCGACATCTCCGACCTCTTCGGCGACATCTTCGGACGGCGTCGTGGTGGGGGTGGAGGAGGAGGGCGCGGCCGACCGCAGCCGCGCCGCGGCGTCGATCTCGAGACGCGTGTCACGCTCTCGTTCGACGATGCACTGCGGGGCGCCCGCGTCACGGTCCCCGTCGACAAGGACGTCAACTGCGCGGACTGTGCCGGTACCGGCGCGGCACCTGGCACCTCGCGCAGCACCTGCCCCGACTGCGGTGGCAGCGGCGAGCGCCAGGTCAATCAGGGCTTCTTTGCGATCAGTGAACCGTGCCTGCGCTGCGGCGGCCAGGGCAGCGTCGTCGAGAAGCCGTGCGCCACGTGTCGCGGCACCGGCAAGACGCGTCGCACGAAGCGCTACACCGTCAAGATCCCCGCCGGCATCAGCGACGGCGCTCGCATCCGCGTGCGCGGCAAGGGCCTCGACGGCGAGCACGGCGGTCCCGCTGGCGACCTCTGGGTCGTCGTGCAGGTACTGCCGTCCGAGCGCTTTGCCCGCCGAGGCAAGGACGTCATCGTCGAGGTGCCCGTTACGTTCCCCGAAGCCGCGCTGGGTGCCGAGATCGACGTGCCCACACCGCTTGGCGACAAGGTGCGGGTCAAGGTCCCGGCCGGCTCGACCGACGGCAAGATGTTGCGCGTACGCGGGATGGGCTCGCCGTCGGACAAGGGCGACGCGGGCTCGTGCCGTCGGAGCTCTCGACGCAGCAGACCGAGGCGCTCGAGAAGTTCGCCGCGCTCGACGGTGGCCGTGATCCCCGTGCGGAGCTGTTTGCATGAACGAGGACACCCCCAAGTACATGATTGGTGTCGCCGCCGAGCTCGTCGGGATGCACCCGCAGACGCTGCGGCTGTACGAAACCCGCGGTCTCGTTCGACCCCGCCGCACGTCGGGGGGCACGCGTCTCTACTCCGATGCCGAGCTGGCGCGCCTGCGTCGGATCACCGAGCTCGCCTCGGGCCTGGGACTGTCGCTGCAGGGCGTCGAGCACGTCCTGCGTCTCGAGGATCGCGTCACGCAGCTCGAACAGCAGATCGAAGACCTCGGTGCCGCCCTTGACGAGGCTGCGCGCATGAT
>JAPLCF010000027.1 GCA_026392355.1 Actinomycetota bacterium | reverse complement strand
TCTCGGCCGATGCCGCGAGCCGCGCGACGAGCTGTCGCACGCCGTCCTCGGTGCGCTCGGGTGCGGCCACGACGGTTGCGAGACGCAGGGTGCCGTCGGTCAGCGTGCCCGTCTTATCGACGCAGATCGTGTCGACGCCGGCCAGCGACTCGACCGCGTTGAGGCGCTGCACGAGCGCACCGGCACGCCCGAGCTTGACGGCGCCGAGCGCAAACGTGATGCTCGTCAGCAGAATCAGGCCCTCCGGCACGACCGAGATGAGGCCAGCCGTCGCGGTCTCCGCCGCCTGCTGGAAGTCGGTCTCGTGGATGCGGAACGCGATCAGCAGCGCTGCCGACAGCGGGACCATCGAGAGCAGCAACACGCGCAACAGTCGATCGATATCGAGCTGCAGCGGCGAGCGCTGGTCGCGCGCTTGCTTGGCGGCGCTGGTCAGGCGATTGGCGTAGGCCGCAGCGCCAACCGCGGTGACGCGATACACCCCGGCACCGGCGGCGCAGTACGCGCCGGAGTAGATCGTGTCGCCCACACGGCGCGAGACGTGGTCCGACTCGCCCGTCAGGATCGACTCGTCGATCGCCAGCCCGCGGGCCTCGACAATCTCGCCGTCGGCGATGACCTGGTCGCCGGGCTGGAGCTCAACGATGTCGTCCGGGACGACTTCGTCGGCGAGGATCTCGCTCGTCGTGCCGTCGCGGCGCACCGTCGCGCGTGGCGCAATCAAGAGCGCCAACTGGTCGAGCGTCCGCTTGGCGCGAACCTCCTGGATGATCCCGATGAAGGCGTTGATCACGATTACGCCGGCGAAGAGCGCGTCCTTCCACGCACCGGCGACCAGGATCAGCACGAGGAACCCGAGCGTGATCAGGTTGATCAGCGTGAAGACGTTGCGGCGGATGATTGCGCGCAGCGGAATGCTCGTACGTTCCGGCTGCGGCTCGCCGAGGGTGCGACGGCGCTCCTCGACCTGGGCCGTGGTCAGACCCTCAGCGGTGGCTGCACTCACACACGCATCGTATCTACGGGGTCGTGAGCGGTTGCGTCGGGCCGGCAAGTCCGGTCTCGACGACATCCAACACGCCATGCGCGAAGGCGGCAGCGGCCGCTTCGCTCGCGCCGCCACTATTTTCTGTCAGGGCAACCGTTACGAGCGTCCCCGTCGGAGCGAAGATCGCCGCCACGTCGTGCCAGACGACATCGACGTAGCCGATCTTGTGGGCCGTCACGAACGGCGTCCACGGGTCGAAGAGTCCCGGATAGCTCGTGTGCGCGAGGAGCCAGAGGGCGACGCGGGCATCGCGCGCCGTCAGGCCGAGGCGATGCGCCCGCCCCGTATTGCCCGCGGCCTGCACGAGCGCCTGCATCATCACGCCGAGATCGTGCGCGGTCGTGATCTTGCAGCACTTCGTCGTCGGCTGGTCGTTGACACGCACCGGCGGATTGACCCCACGGCGATCCTGGCCCGGCAGGTAGCCCGCGGCGACATCGGTACGAAACGCGCCGAGACGCTTGGCCACCGCCGTCGACTTCGCTCCACCTGCCGCCGTACTGCCACCGATCGCCTCCAGCATCGTGTTCGCAGCGTCATTCGATGAGCTACGGATCATCGCCTGGAGGGGGCCCCATTCGCGCGCACCAACCGGGTCGCGCTTCAGACCGATCAGATACGTGAGCATGATCGGCAGCTTCACCGTGCTCGCTGCCGAGAAGCGCGCGCCCGCATTCCACGACGCGCCACGCCCCGTCGTCATGTTGATCGCCCAGGCTGCCGAGGAGCCCGGTGGCTTCGTCAACCGCGCCAAGCGGCGCTGCGCCAGCGCTGGTGTCGACGAGATTCGGCGCGACACGAACGCCGACCGAGGCAGTCCGAGCACGTTAGTCGCCGTGTACCGCCCGACGACCTTGCCGTTTGCCCAGCCGATCACCGTCACCTTGAGATCGCGCGACGGCAGCCCAAACGGACCGACCGTCACCCGCCTCGCCGGCTTCTTCAACGGCAGCAGCCGGTAGCGCTTGCCGTCGACGCGTACCTCAAGGGCATCGATCGGTCGCTTCGCGCGGACGGCGATAATCCCTGGGTTGGCCTCAAAGGGGCGCGGAGCATCGACGGTGAAGGCAAGAGCCACGACGCCCACGATACCGCGTGAAGAATCGGTGTCCGGCGGCCTGACTAGCGTGGTCGTCAGGTGGAAGCGCACGAGGACCTCGCACGGCTGCTCGACCTCCGGCTGGCCGGACTGTGGGCGGAGCTGTTCGAGGTACCACGCGAGCAGTGGGATCCCGAGCTGATCGGGTGGTATCTGCGCACCGCATATAGCCAGGGCTACGCCGATGCCATGTCGTATATCGACCGCGCAGAGATGCGTGAAGAACTCGAGCGCATCGACCAGTCGTACCCCGACGCCGCCTGATACGGCTAAAGTCGCCAACCCTCCGATAGACTGAGTGACGTGAGCGAGACGCCGACCGCCACCCCTGAGCAGCCCAAGCAGGGCTTTCGCCATGTGCGACTCGTCGTTGCGCTGGTCGTCGCGTCCTTGCTCGGGACCTTCGCGGTCTACACGGCGTTCGCCGATTCGTCGATTCCCGTGCTGATGGTGGCGCAGGCACAGGCGTACGAAGGCCAGACAGTGCGCCTCGAAGGCAAGGTCACGCAATCCACCGGGGATGCCGCCGACCCGAACGGGCTGCGCTTCACCGTCAAGGACTACAAGGGCTCCGAAACGCTACCGGTGATCTACAACGGCGCTGTGCCCGACGCGTACAAGGTCGGACGCGACATCGTGATCGACGGCACCCTCAAGAACGGCGTGTTCACCGCCGTGCCCGACACGCTCGTGACGAAGTGCCCGTCCAAGTACACGGACAAGGCGACCACGTCGGACACGAAGTCCTGAGCCGCGAGGAGCTGACGTGGCACTGATCGGCCAAGGCGCGCTGATCCTCGCGCTGCTCATCGCGGTCTACGCCGCCGGCGCCTCGCTGTGGGCTGCCACGGGCCACGATCGTCGCTTCCTCGTCAGCGCCCGGCATGCGCTTTGGGGCATCTTCGCACTCGTCCTGGTCGCCGACTTCATCTTCCTCTACGCGCTCTTCACGCACGACTTCTCGTTCAAGGTTGTTGCCGATACCTCGTCGCGCTCGTTGCCGACGGTCTACCTCATCACTGCCTGGTGGGGCTCGCAGGCGGGCTCGTTGCTGCTCTGGGCGACGATCCTCTCGGCCTTCAGCCTGCTCGGTCTGCGTAGCACCCGCAACGTGCTGGGCGAGCTCCAGCCGTGGATGGTGATGGTGCTCTCGATCATCCTCGGCTTCTTCCTGCTTCTGCTCGTCGTCCCAGCCAGCCCGTTCGTCACGCAGGTGGCGCTGCCCGATGGCAATGGCCTCAACCCGTCGTTGCAGAACCCGTACATGGCGCTCCACCCGCCGAGCCTGTACTTCGGCTACGTCGGTCTCGCCATCCCGTTCTCGCTGGCCATGGCGGCCATGCTGGCCGGGCGCACTGACGCCCGCTGGGTTGTCGCCTCGCGCCGTTGGACGCTCGCCGCGTGGGGCTTTCTCGGCATCGGCATGCTGCTCGGCTCGCACTGGGCCTACACCGAGGTCGGCTGGGGCGGCTTCTGGGCGTGGGACCCCGTCGAGAACGCTGCACTAATGCCATGGCTCGTCGCGACGGCCTTCCTGCACTCCGTGATGGTGCAGGAGCGCAAGGGCATGCTCAAGGTCTGGAACATCGCGCTGATCGCCGGCGCCTTCGCGCTCTCGATCTTCGGCACGTTCCTCACACGCAGCGGCATCCTGTCGTCGATCCACGCGTTCGTCGAGACCGACATTGGCTGGTACTTCATGGTCGCGCTGGCGGTGCTGATTGCCGGCTCGTTCGCGCTGATCCTCTGGCGCTTGCCGCTGCTCAAGGCCGATCAGCGCATGGAGTCGATCGTCAGTCGCGAAGCCACCTTCCTGTTCAACAACCTGCTGCTCGTCGGGCTGGCGTTCGCCGTGCTGTGGGGCGTGGTCTTCCCGCTCGTCACCGAGGCGATCGGGCAGGTGCGCGAGTCGGTCTCCACGCCGTTCTACGAGTTCTTCGTGATCGCCTTCGGGCTCCCGCTCCTCCTGCTGATGGGCATTGGCCCCCTGATCGCCTGGCGTCGCGCGTCGCTGCGGCAGATCCGCACGACGTTTCTCTGGCCGCTGATCGGCGGCCTCGTGACCGGCGTGGTGATGGTCGGGTTCGGCCTTGACTCGTCGTGGCCTGGCGTCGCCGCTGGCAGCATCTGCGCCTTCGTCACCGTCACCATCATCAGCGAGTTCGCACGCGGCACGGCTGCGCGGCATCGCGTGGCGGGGGAGAGCTGGCCGATCGCCTTCCTGCACCTGATCGACCGCAACCGCCGACGCTACGGCGGCTACATCGTGCATCTCGGCGTGATCATGTTCGTCGTTGGCGCCGTCGGGGCCAGCGCGTACCAGACGGAGAATCAGGGCCTACTCAAGAAGGGCGAGTCGCTCACGGTCGGCAGCAACGTGCTCACCTTCGAGGGCGTCGAGCGCGCAAAGGGCCCGAACTACACCGAGCGTGCCGCCATCCTGCGCGTCACGAGCGATGGCGAGGAGATCGGCATCCTCCGGCCCGCTCAGCGCGCGTACATCCGCGAGCAGACGACTTCAAACGAGGTGGCGATCAACACGACGCTCACGCAGGGCGACCTGTTCATCATTCTCGACGGCATCAGTGCCGACGGCGCTGTGCGCATCAAGGCCTTCTACAAGCCCGTTGTCGGTCTGCTGTGGCTCGCCGGCTTCCTGTTCGCTGGCGGCGTGATCCTCTGCGTCTGGCCCGATCGGCGCGAGCGTAAGCGCATCGCCAAGCGCTACAGCGAAGAGACGCTGCCGGGAGAGTCGTAATGCTTGCCGCCCTCATCCTCGCCGCCATCGCGCTGGCGGTCGTTCTGTTCATCGCCTGGCCACTCGTGCGCCCGCAAACGGGTGCCGACCAGCTCGACCCGCTCACCGAGGGGCAGCGCCGCCGCCTCGCCTTGCGCGAGGAGCGCGATCTCGCGTTGCAGGCCATCAAGGAGCTCGAGCTCGACCGCTCCACGAACCACATCGGCGATCAGGACTACAACGAGCTCGTTGCCGAATACCGCGCGCAGGCTGCGAAGGCGATTGCGGCGCTCGACGCGGAAGACCCCGCGGCCAGCGCCTAGGCTTCTCCTCATGCCTCCCGTCCGCTACGAGCAGCACGGTGCCGTTGCCGTCATCACCCTCGACGACGCCGCGACGCGCAATGCGCTGAGCCCCGAGGCGCTCGACCTCGTCGAGCGGTACGCGTTGACGGCCGGCTCTGAGCCCGACGTGCGCCTGTTGGTGCTGACGGGTGCCGACGGCGTCTTCTGCTCGGGTGCGGCGATCCGCGACTGGGAGGCGCTCGATGAGAGTGGTGTGCGTCTCACCGACGCCGGCACAGGACTCGCCGACCTCCTCGCACAGCTGCCGATCCCGGTACTTGCCAGCCTGCCCGGCCATGCCGTTGGTGGCGGCTCAGAGCTCGCGCTGGCGGCCGACTGGCGCATCAGTGATCCGACGGCCGAGCTGCGTTTCGTGCATACGTCGCTCGCGCTGATGCCCGGCTTTGGTGGCCTCGGACGGCTTGAACGGCTGGTTGGTCCGTCGACGGCGCTGCGCCTGTTGGCCACGCGTGCCCGCCTGGGCGCCGAGGAGGCCGAGCGGCTTGGTCTGATCGAAGCGATCGTCCCAGTTGCCGAGCAGCTCGCCTGGGCCACCGCGCTCGCCGAGCAGATGCGGGACTCTGATCGCTACGCACTGGCCGAGATCAAGGCCGCGCTGCGCGATGGCGACGAGCGCTCCGCGTTCCTCCGTGTCTGGCCGCACCGGCAGTTGCCGGACCGCCTGGGCTCGTAGGCGCGCGCGTCGGCTACCCTATAGAAGAACGCGAAGGGAACACCATGAGCGAAGTCACCAAGCAAATTGTCATCGAAGCCCTCAACCAGGTTGAGGACCCCGAACTGATGATGGGTATCGTCGACATCGGCCTCGTCTACGAGGTCAACGTCGATGAGGAGAACAACGTCGCCATGACGTACTCGCTCACGTCGATGGGCTGCCCGGCCGGACCGCATATCGCGTCCGAGATCGAGCGCGCCATCACCGAGGTCCCGGGCGTCAAGGGCGTCAAGGCCGAGCTCGTCTGGTCCCCGCCGTGGACGCCCGAGTTGATGAGCGAAGACGCCAAGTTCGCGCTCGGCTTCTAGAAGCCCGTTAGCGACAGCGCGTTCGGCCAGGCTGGCGTTCGCATGCCCGCATGGACATTTTGGATCCGGATCCAAAATGGCCGGATTTTGGACATTTTGGATCCGGATCCAATGTGTCCATGCGCACGCTAACGCGCGGGGTGGAACGGCTCAGCGGTGAGGACGACTCAGGAGTCGTCGGCGGCAGTCTCGACTGCCACCTCGTCCTGCATGTCAGCGACGGCGGTCAGCACCTCAGTGGCGCCAGCCTCCTGTGCCTCAACGGAAGCCATCGTCTGATCGTCGCGATCCTCGCCACGACGGTCGGGACGACCGCCACCACGAGCGCGCTCGAGCTTCGGCATCACGAAGGGGAGAAGGCCCATCTCGCGGGCGCGCTTGATCTCACGCGCGGCGAGCGCCTGCTGGCGACGGGACAGGCCCGTCATGCGGCGCGAACGGATCTTGCCGCGATCCGACAGGAAACGCTTGAGGCCCTCGACATTGGTGTAGCGGATCTGGTCGTCCGTAATCTGGACGCGCTTGCGCTTCTTGGGGGGAAGCGTATTCCGCTTGCGTCGAACCTGCTGTGCCACGAGACCTGTATCTCCCTTTAGGAATGCTGCGGGAGCATAGCCCAGATCGGGAAAAAAGCCGTCAGTACCCGGCGGCCTCGTCGCGACCGAGCACCGCGAGCTCGTCCGCGCGCTCGTTTAGCTCGATCCCAGCGTGCCCCTTGACGCGCTCGAAGCGCACCTCGTGCGGGTCCACAGCAGCCAAAGCTGCCTGCCAGAGATCCTGATTCTCGACCGGCTTCTTGGCCGCCGTTTTCCAGCCGTTCTTCTGCCAGTTCTGCAACCAGCCCTGCGTGAAGGCCTTCTCCACGTAGGCCGAGTCGGTCACGACGACGACCTTCGATGGCCGCGTTAGCGTCTCGAGGCCCTTGATCAGCCCCATCAGCTCCATGCGGTTATTCGTGGTCTCTGGCTCGCCGCCGTAGATCTCGTTCTTGTGGCCGCGCCAGATCAGGATCGCGGCCCAGCCGCCAGGGCCCGGGTTGCCGGAGCAGGCCCCGTCCGTCCAAATCTCGACCTCATCCTCGGCAGCGGGCATGGGGAGAACAGTACCGACGCCGCCAACGCGACATTCTGGGCCCGGCCCCAGAATGTCGTCTCGGCCCGCGCGGTAGGCTCCGCGTGTGTCCACGCCCTCGCTCAAGGCGCTCGCCGCGCTCGTCCACGAGGACGACATCCTGCTTGGCGCCGCACCCGCCGAGCCGTACAGCGAGGTCGAGGCGGCGCTACGCGATCGCGTGGAGCGCGGGCTGTGGGCCGACATGCGCTTTACGGCGGCGCGGCCCGAGGTGTCGTGCCATCCCGAACTGGCGGTGCGCAACGCGCAGACGGTGATCAGCGCGATCCTGCCGGTCTGGGAGCCCGCCACGCCACGCCCCGACGGGCCGGTGGGGCGCCTGCCGCGGTACGCCTGGGGTGATCCGTACTCGACGCTACGTGACGCGCTCGGGCGGGTACGCGACGCACTCAAGGCCGATGGCTATCGCAGCGTCGTCCACGTCGATGCCAACCATCACGTCGACCGCGAAGGCGCGCGCCGCGCCGGCCTGACGTTTGGCGGCAAGAACACGATGGCGATTGCACCCGGCCTCGGTTCGTTCATCTCGATCGGCACGCTGATCACCGACGCGCCGCTCGACTATGAGGTCCCTGAGCCCGTGCGGCAGGGCTGCGGCTCCTGCACCCTCTGCATCGACGCCTGCCCAACCGGCGCGCTCGACGAGGAGTACGTCCTCAACGCCGAGCAGTGCATCTCGTACTGGTCGCAGAGTCGCCGTGAGGTGCCCGAGGAGGTCGCCGACGGCATGGGGGATCAGGTCTACGGCTGCGACATCTGCCAGGACGTGTGCCCGTACAACCAGGGGCCGACGGAGCGCCGTGCTGATCGCACGCCCTCAGCTGACGGCTGGGTGCGCCTAGACGCGTGGCTGGAGGCCTCTGAGGAGGATCTGCTCGAGCATTACCGCCGCCTGTACGTGCCCGATCTTGACGGGCGCTACCTCAAACGCAACGCCCTGCTCGCGCTCGGCAATGGCCCAGAGCAGTATCGCGAGCTGGCACAGCCGTTCGCTGATGCAGACGATCCGATCCTCGGGCCGGCTGCGCGGCGAGCGCTGGGCTAGCGACGGCTCTTGGAGGCAAGGCGCTTGGCGCCCTTGACCTCCTTGAGGATCTGCGTCGCGCGACGAGCGACGCGGGCGCGCAGGGCGGCCGGCTCGATCAGCACGGCCTCGCCGCGGTACTTGATGACCTCGTCCTCGAGCCAGCGCTCGGAATCGAACGTGATCGTGTCGAGGATCGCGCCGTCGCGCAGCTGGGAGGCGCCGGTGCGCTTCTCCGACTCGCGCAGGGCAATGCGGGGGGAGAACCAGACGCTGACGGAGCCCTTCGTGCCGCCTAGGCTGCGCTGCTCGGCGAGGTTCGTGAGGCCCTCGCGCGGTGCGAACGATTCCTTGGTGCGCTCGGCGGTCTGAATGCGGTCGATGCGGAACGTGCGCTCACCCTCGGCGCCGACATCCCAAGCCTCGACGTACCAATCGGAGTTGACGCCACGGAGCTTGTACGGCTCGATCACGCGCTCGGCGACCTCGTTCGAGGTGCGCGACAGGTAGGTGATGCGGACGAGGCGGTGGCGCTCGATCGCCCACGAGATCTCGCCGATGACGTCCTCGGGGACGCCGACGTCGACCGTGGTGGACGGCTGGCCGCCGGGGACGCCGCCGCCACAGGCGATTTCGACCTTCTCGCGCACGCTGGCGAGTGTCGAGTTGGTGGCACCAGCGATCTGCGGGCCGACGAGATCGAGGGCCATCAGGATCGCCTTCGCCTCGAGCGGCGACAGGCGGGCCGGGCGGCGGAAGTCCTCGCCGTACAGCTCCTTCTGGACATTGATCATGCCCTCCTCGTCGAGCTCGGCATAGACGGCGTAGCAGCCGCCACCGAAGTTGACGAGGTTGAGGAGGTTGATCTGCTCGATCATCTCCTCGTCATCGATCTTGTAGCGATCCTGCAGGACCGAGGCGGCGATGCTGCCGCTCTGGTCGGTGCCACACGTCTCGAGGAGGTCGGCGAGCAGAGCCTGGAGTACCGCGAAGCGCTCGGGCGCGACCGGGTTCGACGGGCGTGCGACGGGAACCTCGGGCTCCGTCACGATCTTCTTGGGCGAGGCAATCGCAGGCGTGTCGCCGGCGTGCGCATCGCGGACGTTCTCGAGCGCCTCGACGACGGCGTTCACGACCTCGCTCGGGCCAAGCGGCAAGACCTGGCCGCCAAGGCCCAGGATCCACTCGACGAGGCGATCGACATCGCTGTACTGCGTCTCGAACGTGGCGGAGCGATCCTCGTGCGTCGTGACCTCGCCGTGCTTGTTGAACAGGCGATCCACGAGCCACGCAGCACTCGGGGCGACGTAGAGCGTGGCCTCACCGACGGGCTCGTCGAGCGACCACGGCGCGCGATCGCGGTACGTGGCGGGATCGAAGTCGACGGGGCGGCGGAAGTCGCGCTCCTTGCGGGTGTGGAAGCGCATGTCGCCGCGGATGCGCGACACGCGGAAGTTGCGGATGGCATCGCGGTCGTGGTCATGGCCGACGAGATACCAGTTGGAATCGGAGAAGTAGAGGCCGTACGGATCGACCGTGCGCGACTTCTCCTGGCCCGTGCTGATCGCGAAGTACGAGAAGACGATCGTCTTCTGCTTCGAGATGGCGCCCTCGAGCTTGGCGAGGCGCGCGGCAATCTCGGGGGAGTGGCCACCGCCGGAGAGGTCGAGCGACACGCCAATCGCAGGCGACTGCTCGAGCACGCCCGGGCGGCCCAGCGCGAGGTTCTGCAACGCGAGGCGCAGCGGCGCTGCGTAGGCGAACTGGCCCTCGAGCAGGAACAGGCTCGTGTTGAGCGCAGCGAGCTCGCGGTCGGTGAGGTGCAGCGGCGGCAGGAAGTAGTTCTCGCGCGTGAGCGTGTAGAGCTCCTCGCCGGTTAACTCGTCGCGATTTGACTTGATCGGTACGCCCAGCGCCAGCAACTCGGCGCGATCGGCGTAGAAGCGACGGGCAAACGCCTCGTCCGACATGTCGTAGTAGCCCTCGACGGCGTTCTTGGCGTCGCGCGCAGTGATCGGACGCTTCTCGGCCATGATGTACGCGACCAGCGAGAGCTGGCGGATCAGCTTGTCGGCGTCATGACTCAACGGTTGACCCCCGACAGGCCCTGCGGCTTCCTCGCTCCCATGGGTGTGGAGCATAGGCAGAAACCGCCGCCGCTGCGCGGGTATTCGCCGTTGTGCCGCCCCAAAAATCCGCTATTTGCGGGGAAAAGAGGGTGGTAGTCTCGTCTGCGTGAGCCGCGTTGTCGCCCATCTTGACCTCGACGCGTTCTTCGCTGCCGTTGAGGTGCTCGAGAATCCGGCGCTCAAGGGGCTGCCGCTCGTGGTTGGTGGCGATCCGCTGGGCCGCGGTGTCGTCGCGACGGCCTCCTACGAGGCGCGTGCCTTTGGCATCCGCTCGGCGATGAGCTCGGCCGAGGCCTATCGGCGCTGCCCGACGGCGACGTTCGTGCGGCCCGAGATGGCCAAGTACAAGCGCCACTCGGAGGGCCTGTGGGCACTCGTGCGGAGTGCCGTGCCTGTCGTCGAGCAGGTCGGCATTGACGAGGGCTACCTCGATCTGAGCGAGGTCGCCGAGACGGCGGGCGATGCGCGGCGCTTTCTCGCAGACCTGCAGCAGCGCATCCGCGCCGAAACGGGACTGGGGGCGTCGTTTGGCTGTGGCACGGGTAAGACCATTGCCAAGATCGCGTCCGACCAAGACAAGCCCGTCGGCCTCGTCGTCGTCGCAGCCGGCAGGGAAGAGGAGTTCCTCGCGCCGCTACCGCTACGCGCCTTGCCCGGCATTGGGCCGAAGGCCGACAAGCGCCTGCAGGTGGCGGGGCTCGAGCGGATCGGGCAGTTGGCCGATCTCGACGATGAGAGCCTGCGGCTGATCCTGCCGGGCGTGATGGGGCAGGACCTGCGCGAGCGTGCCCGCGGCATCGACCTGCGCCCCGTCGTCGCCGCGAGCGGCCCGTCCGTGACGATCGGCAACGAGGAGACGTTCGATCACGACATCAGCGACCCAGCGATTCTGTCGGAGCACGCCGCGCGCATGGCCATCGGCGCGACGGAGCGCATGCTCGCGGAGGGCCTGGTGGCGCGCACAGTCACCGTCAAGCTGCGGTACCCCGACTTCCGGATTCTCTCGCGCGCGAAGTCGGCGGGGCAGCCGACGGGCGACCCGACGGAGATCACACGCCTTGCCGAGTTGGCGCTGCAGCGTGCGCTGCGTGATCGACCGCCGCCGATTCGCCTGCTGGGCGTGAGCGTCTCGCGGCTCGTCGAAGGGGAGCAGCTCCACCTGCAGCTCGAGGACGAGGCGCCGTAGAAACGGCGAAGGGCCCCGGAACCGCAGTCCCGGGGCCCTTCGGCCAGCCTCTGGATTCCCTGCGCGGGTTAGGCGCTGAGCACAACCTCTTCGAGGTGCGAGTGCGACGGGCAGTACTCGCGGCCGGGCAGCGGCGTGCGCTGGCACGGCTTGCCCTTGCGGGTCGTGGCGCGGCAGGGAGCGACGACGCCCTCGCCGTGACGCTCGATCTCGTCGCGGATGAAGTCCTGCGCGAGGCCGATGTAGCGCTCGACCGTGTAGTAGACACGGGCCTGCTCGGTGATCGGGAAGTAGTAGCGAATCTCCTGGAAGAGGCTGCGCGCCGGCTTCGGGAAGTAGCGGGAGTCGCGCGCCAGGCGCTCAATCGTGCTCTCGCACGCGGCGAGGATGCGGCGACGCGCCTCCGGGACCGACACGGTGTCGGGGGAGGGATCGACTGCGTCCTTGATTTCGATGAAGATCTGTCGGCTGAAGCGGTACATAGGGGTTCCAGAGGGGAGTGGTTTTGAGGCCGCAGGAAGCTGAGCGTCGTGCGGATAGGGAACAAGCGGGGCGCTCCGCGGGGGGAACCTGCTAAGCGCGTGAACAGCACTCTACCGGTGATACGAGCGAAGCACAAGGGATTGTGCAAAAGATCACAATCCCTCGGTGGGGTGTATCACTCCAGCTTCGTGCGGCGGTGAGGCGCGTTACGGCTGAACTTGACGCGCGTACGCGTCGGGGTAGCCCTGACCCTGGATGGTCGTGGCCGCAGCCTGCGCCTCATCCTTCGTCGTGTACGGGCCCGAGAACACGGCCCAGTAGCCGGGGTTAAGCGTGGGGAACAGTGACGAGTCGAGCACGCCGGTCATCGGCACGCCGGCGGTCGCGGCCTGATCGGCAATCGCCTGCGCGTCGGTCTCTTGGAATTCGGACTGGCTCTTCGACGCGAGGATCACGGCCCAGCCAACCTGCCCGACAGGCCAGCCGGTCGCACTGCTGCCCGTATCGGTCATGCCGGTGTCGGTGATGACGGTGTCGGTCATGCCCGTGTCGGTGAAGCCGGTATCGGTGAAGCCCGTGTCCGTAATCGAGGTATCCGTAACGCCCGTATCGGTCGTCGCGGTGATCGCGGTGTCGGTCGTGTCCTCGCCACCGGACGGCTCGCGGAGCGCCACCCAGGCGAGCCCGACGCCGACCACGATCAGCACGATCGCAGCGATTGCGAGCAGCGTCGTCGAGCGACCCGAGAACGCCGAGCCACCGCCGGGCGGCGGCGGGATCTCATCGGCCAGCAGGCGCTCGCCGCACTCGAGGCAGTACCGCTGATCGGAACGGACGGGCGATAGACACGCCGGGCAGCGTGCGACATCGGCGCCCGGTAGCGGTGCCTCGAACGTCGGCTCGTTCACCACGGGCATGTCGACAGTGGGCTGCTCGGGTTCGCTCATACCGTCGGCGTCCCGCAGTAGGCGCAGAAGTTCGCGTCGGCCGGAATCGACCCGGAGCACTTGCCGCACTTCTTGGCCGTCATCGCCACGGTGCCGGCAGGCAGAGACTGGCGACCGCTCGCGGCCTGTAGCGTCAGCTGGCCGTCAATCTCCTTGGCGCGCTGCTCAACCGCAACAGCCTCTGCGGCCCGCAGGCGCAGCAGATGGAAGTTGAACTGGTCGCGCCGTGCCATCTCGATCAGCAGACCGCCGAGATCGCCACGGATCTCCTGATAGCGGCGTGCGAGACCAGCGCGCTCCTTGCGCATGTCGCCCACGGCCTTGCCCGGCGCAGCACTCGGCTGCGCAATGGCGTTGCCTGATGCGTCGCGAACCTGGCTCGCCGTGACGGTGACAACAACGTCACCCGACGGTCCGGGGCCCTGCGCAGACAGGCGGGCGCGGTCGGAAAAGCCTCCCATTACGCTGGAAGTATACGGGGGGTGGGCGGCAGACCCTGTTCCACCTTGGATAACAGCGGCGCACCATGGACGGCAGCACATCGTCGCCGAGTGCGGCACGATGCACCTATCAGCGAGAGCGGAGGCGTCGTGGCGCAGGTTGTCGGAGTAATCGGACTCGGAACGATGGGGGCGGGAATCGTCGAAGTCTGCCTCGCCTCTGGGCACGACGTGATCGCCTATGACGGCTTCCCCGAAGCACGCGAGAAGGGCCTTGAGCGCGTCCGCAAGGGCTTCGCGCGCCGTGTCGAGAAGGGCACGATGGAGCAGGCCGAGGCTGATGCTGCCGTCGCGCGCCTGACCGGAGCGGAGACGATCGCCGACCTGCGTGACGTCGACATCGTGATCGAGGCCATTGCTGAAATCCCCGACGTCAAGCACGACCTCTTTCGCGAGCTCGGCGCCACGCTGCAGCCAAACGCCATTCTGGCCACCAACACCTCGGCAATCTCGGTGACAGGTATCGCCGAGGCGAGCGGCTGCCCCGAGCGCGTCGTCGGCCTCCACTTCTTCAACCCCGCGCCCGTGATGAAGCTCGTCGAAGTGGTGCGCACGACGCTCGTGGATCCGCAGGTCTACGCCGACGCGATCGAATTCGCCAAAGGCCTCGACAAGGAGGCCGTGCCGTGTCCCGACACGCCGGGCTTCCTCGTCAACCGCGTGCTCGTGCCGATGCTCAACGACGCCGTGCGCACGCTTGCCGAGACGGGTGCTGATCCGGTCGACCTCGACCGCGCACTCAAGGCCGGCGCCGGCTGGCCGATGGGGCCGCTCGCGTTGATCGACCTGATCGGCCTCGACGTGCAGATGCACGCCAGCCAGGCGATCGCAGACGGTCTCGGCGACAGCCACTACGCGCCGCACCCGCTGCTCGCGCAGATGGTCGACGAGGGCAAGCTCGGTCGCAAGACGGGTGAGGGCTTCCACACGTACGAGCCGCGCTAGGCGATCCGCCACCTGCGGAGCGATTCCGGACGCATAATGCGTAGGTGCGCCGACTACCGCTTGCACTCGCTGCGTTGCTCCTCCTGATC
>JAPLCF010000023.1 GCA_026392355.1 Actinomycetota bacterium | reverse complement strand
GGCATCGCCTGTGTCGATGGCGAAGCGCTCAAGTCGTGCGTCACCCTCAAGCGCGGCAAGAAGACCGCCACCTGGACCGTGCTCAAGCCCGTGCGGTTGGCACACCAACAGGCCGGCGGTTACACGATCACGCTGAAGAAGGCTGGCGACCTGCGCGACGTGTTCATCAGTGGGTGCGGGCAGGTGCGTCTAGTCGGCAGCGGCTCCTATAGCGCCGACGGGACCGAGCCGGTCTCCTACACTGCGTCTGACACCACGGTCATCATCGACCTTAAGCCGTAAGGCGGGCACGTGGCTGAGCGCATTCTGATCGTCGAGGACGAGATCAACATCGCGACCCCGACGAAGACGTACCTCGAGCGGGACGGTTTCGAGGTCACGCACGTCCTGAGCGGCGAAGAGGGTCTGCGCGTGATGGAAGAGGATGCGCCGAATCTCGTGCTGCTCGACCTCAACTTGCCGGGCATTGACGGGCTGGAGGTGTGTCGACGCATCCGCGCAACCTCGCAGGTACCGATCATCATGCTGACGGCTCGCGATGACGACATCGACAAGATCGTCGGCCTTGAGGTCGGTGCCGATGATTACGTCACCAAGCCCTTCAACGCACGCGAGCTCGTGGCGCGTGTGAAGGCGATCCTGCGACGCGCCCCCGCGACGGTGCAGCCGATTGGCGGCACGCTCAGCCACGGCACGATCACGATCGATCGTGGTCGGCACGAGGTCAAGGTTGGCGGCGATGAGGTGCAGCTCGCGCCGAAGGAGTTCGATCTGCTCTGGACGCTGCTCGAGGAGCGCGGCCACGTTCTCACGCGCGACCAGCTGCTCGAGCGCGTGTGGGGCTACACCTTCGCGGGCGACACGCGCACCGTCGACGTGCACGTGCGCCAGCTGCGCCGCAAGCTCGGTGACGCCTGTCCGATTGTGACGGTCTGGGGCGTCGGCTACAAGGTCGGGGACGATGCTTCTGCTGCGTAGCCTGCGCGCGCGGCTGCTGATCATCGGCGTCGTGCCTGTGCTGGTGGCGCTGATCGTCACGGCGGCGCTGACGGTGCGTTCGGTGGGTTCGTTCTCGGACAAGCAGCGTGCGGAACGGCGTGCGCAGCAGGTCCAGGAGATGGAGCGCGCGGCAACGGGTCTGTCGCGCATCTACACCCGCTTTTTGACACCCGCCCTGCTCGGGCAGCGCAACGAGATGGTGTCGCCGCGAGACATCAACGTGACGATTGGTGGGCAGGCCTACTACGTCGGGCTGATGTCACTCCCGGTTGATGCTGATGCGATCGGCTTGCCGAACTTCGAACTGACGCGGGGGCTCGACGGCACCAAGCGCGATGCCGCGATGCTGGCGATCATCGATCGTGGCGGTGCGGTAGAGGTGCCTGCCGACCTCGTGCCGCCGAACCTCCGTGATGACGTCGTCGTGGCGCGTGGCGTGTTCCCGACTTCGACGGGCAACCCCGAAGGCGGCGGCGCGCCCTTCGGCATGGTCGTGATCGCCCGGCCGCCGATCCAGGTCGTCTCGCCGGCCGCAGCGCTCCGACGTGCGCTCGTCCCCGCGTTCTCGATCGGCCTCGCCGTCGCCATTCTGCTCGCGCTGATCCTCGGCCTGCGCCTCGTGCGTCCGCTCAAGCGCCTCGCCCTGGCCGCACGCGCCGTGGCGCGTGGCGACGAAGTGGTGCCGCTGGACATCACACGAGCCGACGAGATAGGCATGGTCAATCGGGCCTTCGAGGACATGACCGTGCGGCTCGCCGAGGCCCGCGACACGGAGCGCCAGTTCCTGATGCGCGTCTCGCACGAGCTGCGCACGCCGTTGACCGCGATCCGCGGACAGGTCGATGCGCTCGTCGACGGCATCTTCGAAGACGAGGCCGAGCAGCAGTTGGCCTACGCCGCGATCACGGCCGAGTCGCAGCGCCTCAACCGACTCGTCAGCGATCTGCTCGATCTGGCGCGCCTGCAGGCCAAGCGCTTCGGGCTCGAGGCCGACGAGGTCGATCTCAACATCCTGCTCGACCAGGTCGTCACCGGGCAGGGCACCGAGGCACGCGAGCGCGACATCGAGATCACCCTGCAGTCAGGCACGCTGCCCGTGATCATCGGCGACGGCGACCGGATTCTGCAGATCGTCGGCAACCTCGTGCGCAATGCCGTGCGGTGGACGCCGGATGAGGGCACGGTGATCGTCAGTGCGCTCGCCGAGGCCGGTCGCGTGTGGATCACCGTGGACGACTCGGGCCCGGGCATCCCGCCCACCAAGCGGGCCGACATCTTCCGTGCCTTCTACACCGAGGACGGCACCGGCACAGGCCTCGGTCTCGCAATCGCCCGCGAGCTTGCGCTCGCGATGGGCGGCACCGTCACGGTCGCCGATGCGCCGCAGGGTGGTGCGCGCTTCGTGGTCGAGCTGCCGTGCGTGACGGC
>JAPLCF010000019.1 GCA_026392355.1 Actinomycetota bacterium | reverse complement strand
CGTGGCCCTGGGCTCCGACTGGCCTGTCGCACGCTTCGATCCCCGCATCGGTATGGCGTCGGCGCAGCTGCGCCACGCGCCGGGCAACGGCAAGGATCCGTTCGACGATCAGGCACTGACTGGCCTGCAGGCGCTCGAGGGCTACACCGTCAATGCGGCGTACACGATTTCCGAGGAGCGCCGCTTGGGTCGTATCCGTGTCGGCTTCTGCGCCGACCTGACGGCCTTCGAGGTTGATCCTGCGATCTGTCCGCCCGAGGACCTCGTCGACAACCCGGTGCGCCTGACGATGGTCGACGGCGAGGTCGTCTACCGCGGCTGAACTAGCCCCGCCGCGTAGGCGGCCTCACCGAACGGGCGGCGGTACGAAGTTCGTGGCGTGAATATCTCTATGCTCTGACCAAGCAGCCAGGAGAATGCGCATGCGTATGGACCGCAAGGGATTCGTGGCGATGACCGGCAGTGCCAGCCTCGCGGCGTTTCTTGCCGCGTGTGGTGGTGGCGGTGATGCGCAATCTGACGTAGCAGCGTCGACGTCGGCACCGATGGCACCGACGTTCGACCCGGCAACGGAGACAGACGGGCCGATTCAGTTCCTCACGTGGGCTGGCTACGACGACGATGCATCGTCGGGGTCGCCGTGGATCTGGAGCGGGTACCAAGACGGACCGTACGGCAAGAAGTCCCCGCTCGCCTTCAGCTTTCTTGAGAACGATGCGCAGGCACTCGCCAAGGTGGCCTCTGGATACTCGCCCGACGTGGTGCACCCATGCATCAACTGGCTCCTTCAGTGGCATGACGCCGGTCTGATCCAGCCGCTTGACACTGCACTCCTGCCCGATTTCGAGGGTATCCCCAAGGAGTTCACCGCCGGCGGCACGTTCGACGGCCTGCCGTACTTCATGCCCTTCGACGTCGGGTTCTCGTCGCTCACCTACGACGCCGATGTCGTCGACTTTGACCAAGTCGGTGGCCAGGAGACCTACAAGATCCTGCTCGACGAGCGGTACAAGGGAAAGATGTCGTTCTTCTCCGACCCGTTGGGGATTATTCTGACCTCGTTCCAAATGAATGAGGGCAACGTCGATCCGTACGTGATCTCGACGGAACAGATCGCGGCCGCGAAGGAGACCGCCTTCAAATGGAAGGCCAATCTGCGCAATTACTGGACTGCCGAGAATGACACCATCGATGACTTCGTCAACGGCAATCTCGTGGCGACCTACACGTGGCCCGGTGGCTACTGGCGAATCAAGAATCATCCGAAGATGAAGGGCCGCAACATCAAGTTCATGCAGCCGATCGAAGGGCGCACCGTTTGGGTCTGCGGCATGGTGCTGACGAAGACGGCCAAGCGGCCCGGTCGGGCGATGCTGGCGATGGCGTCAGCCAATCGTCCGCAGGTGGCGGCGGATCTGACCGACTTGTACCAGTACGCCGCCGCGCAGCAGGAGGGCGTCGATCAGCTGATTAAGAATCGAGAGCTGATCAAGGCCTTCCAGCTCGATCAGCCCGACGCCTGGAAACCACCGTTGGCGTGGCCCGACCGCCCGTTGCCGAATCAGCGCGAGGTGCAGGTGGCCGGCGAAGAGGTCAAGTCCGCGTAGGGCCTTGTGTGGCGCGATTCGGCGGCGATCAGGTCGGCGCGCGCATTGCAGTCGAGCGTGACGTTCTCGTGGACGTGTATCAGGCTTCGCTGAGTGCGTCGGTGACCAGACGCTGGAAGTCCGCGAGGCCGCTTTCCGCGTCCGGGTTGAGATACCCGCGGTCGATCGCGCCCGATGCGAGGCCGTGTTGCACGGACTCGCAGAGCGGCTTGTCTTCGCCGATCACGCGCTCGAACCAGTCGATGTAGCGGTCTGCCGCCACCGGATCGCAATCGTCGAGGAACCAGTAGTCGAGAGCTACGCGCGTGTTGGCGTGGTTGAGCGGTTGGATTGCCCGGGCGACGAACGCGTTCTCGAGGCCGTAGGCCGACAGCTGCGTCGTGGGGAAGAGGTAGGCGAAGCAGAAACGCTGGTCGTCCAGGTGCTGTGTGTGCAGCGGGCCGAACTGGCCGATGCGGTAGTCGTCATCGCCGTACCCGGGCAGCGTCTCCGTGTGCACGAGCGGGCAGTGGTAGCACTCGATGAAGTTCTCGACCACGACCTTCCAGTTGGCGGCGATCGTGTGCTCGAGGCGGCGGCGGTGGACGATGCGATCGGGATCGACGCCGGCGACGCGGTCGAGCAGCTCGAGGAACGGCGCCAGCGCCGTTTCGAGCGGCTCGCAGTCGGGATCGGCGGCGGCAAAGAGCAGCGGGCCCAGCGTCGCGACTGCGACCTCTGGCAGGCGCACCTCCTCGTCGAGCGTCATGCCGGGGGAGCGGTGGAGCGAGCCATCGAGCTTGTACGTCCAGCCGTGGTAGCGGCACTGCAGGGTGCGGCGCTTGCCGCAGCCCTCGGCGATCAGCGCGCCGCGGTGGCGGCACACGTTCGCAAAGCCGCGCAGCGTGCCGTCGTCACTGCGCGTGATTACGATCGGGAGGCTGCCGAGTTGGCCGGTAGTGAACGACCCGGGCTCGACAACGTCGGTGGCCGGACCGATGTACTGCCAGCCGAGGCGCAGGACGGCCGCGCGGTCGCGCTCGAGCGACTCCGTGGTCGTGTACCAGTCGGCGGGGAGCGTGCGGGTGGCCATGGCCGCGGACTCTACACCCACGCACCATCCCTACGTCGTACGGCGTGAGATGCTGATGCTGACGAGAGTCGGGGAAATCAGCGCGGTCCGAGCCAACGCAGCGGCTGGCGGGTGATCTCGGCGATCGTCTCGAAGTCGCGGTCACGGTGGATCAGCGGCATGTCAGCCTGGATCGCCGCGGCGGCGACCAGCAGGTCGATCGCCGGCGTCGAGCGGTGCTTGGAGCCGGGCAGCGATGCGAGGTCGCGCTGGATGCTGGTCGCGAGTGCGCAGACGCGGGCGTCAATCGGGGCGTCGGTGAGCCCTTCGAGATCATCGGCCATCTCGTCGAAGCGGTTGAGGTTCGCGGCGCCTCGAAGCACCTCGAGCCGGACAGGCGCGCACGTGGCGAGGACACCGCTATGGAGCGCGGTCAGCAGACTCTGCGCGGCCGGATCGGCCGGGTTGTGCTCCGCCCAGATCCAGGCGGACGTGTCGATCAGGGCCTTCATCGCTCCGAACGGTCGTACCGGGCGCGGTGGTCACGCATCACCTGCAGCTCGGCTTCGGTCACGCCGAACGGCTCGGTCAGCAGTCCCCGTCGGCGCTCGATGTCGATCGCCTCCTGCAGGGCGCGGTTGACGGTCTCCGTCGGTCCGCTCGTGCCGAGCAGGCGCTGCGCATCGGCGAGCAGCGCCTCATCGATGTAGAGCGAGGTGTGCTTTTTCGCCATCGTCTGCATGCCTCCGAATGTAGCGTACGTTCTCGGTCAAAGATAGCGCATATTTGTGACGCACTCGCGCCACGTCGGTGTGCATCATCACCTCAGGCGCGCTGGGTCTGGCTCAGAGCGCAACCCCTGCAGCCGCGACCGCGTAGGTGACGCCAAAGCAGAACGCGAGCGCGCCGCCGACGCCACCGATCCAGCGCGGATCGAGCCGGTGCATGCCGTGGTCAAGCCCTCGGCACACGAGCCAAGAGCATCCGGCCATGGAGAGCGCCGTGAAGCCCGCGATCACGAGGAGGGATAGGCAGGCGAGGCGCGGCTCTTCGACGCGCGTGAGGATGAGCGCGACGATCGCGGTGCTGCCGGCTGCGCCGTGGAGGAGGCCGATCGTGAAGGCGCCACGCTGGGAGCGCACCGGCCGCGCCTCGACGCGCCGGTGCAGTGCCGCGTGGATGGCCCGCAGCGCCAGAGCAGCGATCAGGATCCCCACGGCCACCTCGAGTCCGCTCTGCAGGCGCTCAGGCAGCCGTGCGGCGAGCAGGATCAGCGGAAGCCCGACCACGATCATCGTGACGGCATGGCCAAGACCCCAGGCGAAGCCGAGCCGATGCGGTGCGTCGACATCGCCGCGCAGCCGCAGCGACACGAGCGCGGTTAGGTGATCAGGGTCGGTCGCGTGCCGCAGGCCAAGCAGTGCGGCGATCGCGGCGACGAACAGCCAACCCGTGCCGAGCTGCGTGAGCCAGCTGTCGATCGCCTCGAGCGCGGCCACCGTGTGCGCCTAGCGCTTGGCCAGACCGAGCCGCTCGCGCGCCACGTCGGGGCCGGCGACGGTGCCGCCGAGGCTCTCGACGATCGTCACGGCGCGCTCGACGAGCTGTGCGTTCGAGGCGAACTCGCCCTTGCTGATGTAGAGGTTGTCCTCGAGGCCCACGCGCACGTTGCCGCCCATCAGCATCGCCTGGGCGACCGCCGGCATCTCCATGCGGGAGATCGCGAAGCCGCTCCAGACGGCATTCGGTGGCATCTGGTCGGCGAACGTCTGCATGGTGCGCGGCGTTGCGGGTGCGCCCCACGGGATACCGAGGCAGACCTGCACGAACGGCGGATCGTCGATCAGCCCCTCCTCGACCAGCTTGTTGACGAACCACAGGTGGCCCAGCTCGAAGCACTCCAGCTCCGGCTTGATGCCGAGGGCGCGGATCTTCTCCGCACCGATGCGCAGGTAGTCGGGTGTGCCGACGTAGACGAGATTGCCATCACCGAAGTTGAGGCTGCCGCAGTCGAGCGTGCAGATGTCGGGCAGCGTGTCGTGCAGGTGCGCGATGCGCTCGTCGGGGCCGACGAGGTCAGAGCCCTCGAGCGGCGTGTCGGTGCCGTTGGGCCCGATTAGGAGGTCGCCGCCCATACCTGTTGTGAGGTTGACGATCACGTTCTCTCCGCTCGAGCGGATGCGGTCCACGACGTCGCGGTAGAGATCGACGCGACGCGAGGGCTCACCCGTCTCGGGCTCGCGGACGTGGCAGTGCACGATCGCCGCGCCGGCCTTGGCGGCCTCGATCGCCGAGTTCGCGATCTGCTCGGGGGTAATCGGCAGGTTCGGATGGACGCCCTGCGAGGCGCCGGAGCCGGTGATCGCGCAGGTGATGAAGGGGTTCCAGTTCATGGGGTCCTCTCAGGTCAGGCGGGGCGGAGCGTAGTTGGTCGGGCCTCGACCGGGGCGGCGGCAATCGCCGTTTGCAGGGCCGCGGCGTCGGCGTAGCCCTCGAGCGGCACGGTGCGCGTCGGCACGGTAACGGTCACCTCGTCGACGGCAAATGGCCACGGATCGAGGCGCTCGATGCCGTCGTCGCCGAGCGTGATCGTGAGCGTGCGATCCTCGGGCAGCACGATATCCATCGGGCCCATGCCGGCCGGGTCGCCGAGGCACAAGCGCAGGCTCAGGCGGTCAAACACCTGCAGGAGCAGGAAGTTGCGCCAGAGGTCTTCATCGCTCACCCCGAGGCCATCCTTGACGGCGCCGTAGCGCGCTTCCTGCTCGCTGATGAAGTCGTCGACGACGCTCTGCACCTCGGGTGCGCGCGTGAGCAGCAGGGCGGGTTGTGTGCCATAGCGGCCGGTGTAGATTCCGGCGGCGTGCATCGAGACGAGCATGCCGGCGTAGTCGTCGATGGCCGCGACCTCGCTGATGCCCAGGCGGTACAGGCGCAAGTGCTCGTCGATCATCACGTCGAGGAAGTTGGCGGGGCGGCCCGTGTCGGGGTTGAGCTGCGCGGCGGCCTCCCAGTGGCGCCAGCCGATGTCGTGCAGGCGCACGGCGGTTAGCACGCTGTCGCGCGGCTCGAGGGCGGGGACGTTCGGGCCACCCCAGGCGGCGGCAAGCTGGCCGGCAACCTCGGCGTGATCGACCTGCATGGCGAGCTCGGCGGTGTCGCCGACGGGGCGCACGATCATGTCGTTCCTCCGGGGGTGCGGGCCAGCCACGCGTGGCGCGTGACGGTGAAGGTGAAGGTGCCAGCAGCGGTGGTCTCGGCGCAGAGCCGGTCGAAGCGGTCGAGGTCCTCAACACTGACGGTGCCAAGGCGCTCGAGCAGGCGGCGGTAGGTCTTCCACGTGTGGCCATGGAAGGTGTCGCCGGTCGCGTCGGCATTCGCCAGCACGCGTGGGTCCCACGCGACCACCTCATAGCCAGCCCCTAGGAGCCACTCGGGGATGCGGCGGCCGGCGTCAAAGTGCTCCTTCGTCGCGCACCAGGCCTGTTTGACGCGCTCGGCGAGCGCGGCGTCGCCAATGCCCCACGAGGCCGTCGCCCAATCGGTGTCGCACACGAGCAGCGCACCGCCAGGCTTGAGCACGCGCGCGATCTCGCGCAGCGCACCGACGGCGTCAGGCACGTATTCGATGACCTGCACGAGGGTGGCGGCGTCAAACATGGCAGCGGGGAAGGGGAGAGCGTTCGCCTCGCCATCGGCGACGTCGATGGTCACGCCCGCGGCCTGTGCCTCAGCGACGGCACCCGCGCGCATCGCCGGGGCGGAATCAACCGCCGTCACACGTGCGCCGCGCAGCGCGAGGTCGCGCGCGTAAATGCCGGGGCCACTGCCGACGTCGACGATCGTGGCGCCGTCGATCGGACCGAGCAGATCGATCTGCGCCTGGCGGATCGCGATGACGTCGGCCGTGGCGTACGCCTGCACGATGCGCTCGACGGCCTCGGGCGTGTCCCAGTTAGAGCCGGCGCCGTGCGCGGGACGTGGAGTGGAGGAACTCACCCCGGTAGGCTACCGCCGTGGCCGAGAAACCGCAGATGCCCAAGCGCTCCGACTTCCCGGTTTTCCGTGGGATCACGACGCGCTGGATGGACAACGACGCGTACGGGCACGTCAACAACGTCGTCTACTACGCGTGGTTCGACACGACGGTCAACGCCTACCTGATCGAGCAGGGCGTGCTGGATCCCAGCGATGGCGACGTCGTCGGCGTGGTCGTCGAGACGCTCTGCCGGTACCACGACTCAGTCTCGTTCCCCGAGCCTGTCGAGGCCGGACTGCGCGTCGAGCGCATCGGCACAAGCAGCGTCCGCTACGAAATCGGCATCTTCAAGGTCGGTGCCGAGCTGGCCAGCGCGGACGGCCATTTCGTGCACGTCTACGTGGATCGCGAGACGCGCCGCCCGGTGCCCGTGCCCGATGCCGTTCGCGAAGTGATCCTTCCGCTCACGGCCAACCAGCCGTAATCTTCCGCGCAGCGAAGTATTCGGCGAGAGCGATCGCCATCACGGAAAGGCCGGGACATGCCACTCAAGGAGCGCATCAGCGCATTCGACGGACTCGATATCACGCCG
>JAPLCF010000039.1 GCA_026392355.1 Actinomycetota bacterium | reverse complement strand
GTTCGACTCGCCGGAGTACTTCATGAAGTACTTGCCGACCTCCGTCGAGCCGGTGAACGCGACCATGTCGACGTCCATGTGGCGGCCGATCGCCTGACCGGCGGTCTCGCCCATGCCGGGCACGACCTGCAGGACGCCGGCAGGCAGGCCCGCGTCGACGGCCAGCTGCGCGATGCGAATGGCAGTCAGCGGCGACTGCTCGGCCGGCTTGAGCACGACCGAGTTGCCGGTCGCGAGCGCGGGGCCGAGCTTCCACGACGCCATCATCAGCGGGAAGTTCCACGGCACGACGGCGCCAATCACGCCGAGCGGCTCGCGCACGACCATCGCGACGGCGGACGGGTCGGTCGGCGCGATCTCGTCGGAGATCTTGTCGACGGCCTCGGCGTAGAAGTTGATCGCCTTGGCCGAGCCCGGGACGTCGATCTTGCGGCTGTCGGAGATCGGCTTGCCCATGTCGATCGTCTCGAGCAGCGCGAGCTCGTCGGCGTTCTCAAGGATCAGCTCGGCGAACTTCTTCAGCACTGCCTTGCGGCGCGCCGGCGAGGCGTTCGACCAGGCACCGCTGTTGAAGGCGGCACGCGCACCAGCGACGGCGCGATCGACGTCAGCGGTATCGCACGCGGCGATCTGCGTGATGACGGTGCCGTCGATCGGCGAGACACAGTCAAACGTCTCGCCACTGAGGGCGTCGACGTACTGGCCATCGATGAACGCGCGGCCCTCGGGCTGCAGGCGCTCGGCGGCGTCGGCGACGGACGATGCGGTGGGAATGGCGGTGGCGCTCATGATCTCCGGTGGGTCGGGTTCTGACTGCTGGTGCACACGGTACTGAACACCCGGGGGACGAGGCAGCGCAGGAATCGAACCTACCGACCGACGGGTTACGCCGGCCTGCGCGTTTTGAAGACGCGATCCGCCACCAGACGGTTGCCGCCCCGCCGGTGAGGGTAGCCGAGGTGGGACTGCAAGCCCGCGAGCAGATTGCCTGCAAACGTTCCTCTGTGGAACTTCCTGACGCACTGAGGATCGCGGTGTCGAACACCGTCGGCGCCAGCTGGCAGCTCGACCTGACGAGCGCAGCGATCGCGGCTGATCCCGATGCGTGGACGGACAACCCCGTCGAGGATCCCGAGCCCGTGATCGGGCCGATGCTGGCGATCGGGTCGTTGATCGGCCCCGTCCTTCGCTTTCGCGAGTGGGACGAGGGAGGCCTCGTTGATGTCGCGATCTATCAGCCGGATCCGGATGTGTGGCGCCGCTTTGACGAGGCGCTACGGCGGCTTCGCGTCTGGGAGTGGCAGGCGTCCCCCGACGCAGGAGCGTTCGATGGCGGGGCGTGGGCCGTTGGCCTGATCTGGCAGCGGCGCACCATTGACATTCAGGGGATTGGCGCGTGGCCGCCGTTGCACACGGCTGTGCCGGGGCCGGAATGGACCGGTTTTATGCGTGCTGTGCATCGCCTGGCGGGCGGGCGTGGGTTCGATCCCCATATGCTTCGGGACGTATGAGCGAACGTCCCCTTGCAGTCATCACCGGCGCGTCCGGCGGTATTGGCCTCGAGCTGGCGCGCTGCGCCGCCGCCGACGGCTTTGATCTCGTGCTCGTTTCGCGCCGCCGCGAGGCACTCGAGGCCGTCGCAGGAGAGATCCAGTCGCGCTACCGCGTGTCTGCCGCCGTCATCGCCGAGGACCTCGGCCAGCCGGGCGGGCCCGCCCGCATGCTCGCGCAGATCGAGCGCCCGATCGAGGTGCTCGTCAACAACGCGGGCTTCGGGATCTGGGAGTCGTTTGCCGAGTCTGATGCGGAGGAGATCGACGCGCTCGTGGCGCTCAACGTCGCCGCGCTCACCACGCTCACGCGTGCCGTGCTGCCGCAGATGATCGAGCGCCGGAGCGGTGGCATCCTCAACGTTGCCTCCGTGGCGGGCTTCATGCCCGGACCGCACGCCGCCGCGTACTACGCGTCGAAGAACTATGTGCTCGCGCTGTCTGAGGGCATTGCGCAGGAGGTCGACCACCTCGGCGTGACCGTCAGCGCGCTCTGCCCGGGGCCCGTCGCAACGGGCTTCCAGGATCGCTCAGGCCAGGGCGAGAGTCTCGTCAAGGGCCCGCTCGTGATGCAGGCCGACGAGGTTGCGCGCACGGGTTGGAAGCTCTTCCGCGGCGGCCGCCGCGTGATCGTGCCCGGCTTCGGTAACAAGGCGCTCACGCAGCTGCCCCGGATTGCGCCGCGCGGCGTGATCACCCGGATGCTCGCGCGCATTCAGGACATCTGATCCCAGCCAAGCTCCGCGCAGCCGCTATTGTCCTGACGCAGGGGAAGGGAGGCACGGATTGTCCGAACTGATGGCAGCACGAGCCCAGATGGGCTCCTCGCTCGCGTTCCACATCTGCTTTGCCGTGCTCGGCATCGGGATGCCCGTGCTCCTGATGATCGCCGAAGGGCTCTGGCTGCGCACGCGCAACGACGTTTACCGCCAACTCGCGCGCACGTGGTCGAAGGCGTTCGCCGTCACGTTCGGCATCGGCGCGATTTCCGGCACGATGCTGTCGTTCGAGCTCGGCCTCCTCTGGCCGCGCTTTATGGAGTTCGCCGGCGGCATCATCGGCATGCCATTCAGCCTCGAGGGCTTCGCCTTCTTCATCGAGGCGATCTTCCTGGCGCTCTACCTCTACGGCTGGGATCGCCTGTCGCCCCGCGCGCACTTCCTCTGCGGTATACCGCTCGTCCTCGGCGGCTTCCTCTCGACCTTCTTCATCGTCTCCGCCAATGCGTGGATGAACACGCCGACGGGATTCACGCTTGACGAGAACGGCGCGATCACCGACATCGATCCGATCGCCGCGATGTTCAACCCGGCGTTCCCGACCCAGTATCTGCACATGCTGTTTGCCGCGCTCGTCTGCTCGGGCTTTGCCGTCGCCGCGGTGTACGCGGCGGGCTTGCTGCGCGGCCGCCGCGACGAGTACCACCGCAAGGGCCTGGCAATTGGCCTGGCCTTTGCCGCGATCGTGCTGCCGATCCAGCTCGTCACGGGCGACCTTATCGCCGTGATGGTGACGAAGGAACAGCCGCTCAAGCTCGCCACGATGGAAGGGCTCTACAAGACGACGAAGAGCGCACCGCTGACCCTCTTCGGCATTCCGGACGACGAGAAGCAAGAGGTCGTCGGTGGCATCGAAATTCCGTACCTGCTGTCGATCCTCGCGTACAACAACCCGAACGCGACGGTGCAGGGCATGGAGGCCTTCCCGGAGGAGAACTGGCCGAACACGGTGCTGGTGCACACGGCCTACGACGTGATGATCACGGTCGGCTCGGCGCTGATGCTGCCGGGCCTGATTGCGCTCTACGCGTGGCGGCGCCGTCCACACTGGTTTGAGAAGAAGTCGTTCCTCTGGATGATCGTCGCGAGCGGTCCAGCTGCGTACATCTGTATGGAGTCGGGCTGGATCACGACCGAATCGGGGCGTCAGCCGTGGGCGATCTACAACGTGCTGAAGGTCGAGGACAGCGTCACCACGGCGACGGGCATTCTCGGGTGGTTCATTCTCTTCAGCATCGTCTACGTCGTCATCACGGTGCTGATGATTTCGATTCTGCTGCGCATGGCGAGCAAGCGCCGGCAACGGCTGGCCGCGGCTGGGCCGCCCGGGGTGGTGTCGGGTGACGACTGACCCGACACTCGTCGCGCTCGCCGTCCTGTCGCTGCTCGTCGGCCTCAGCATGTACGCGGTCTTTGCTGGTGCGGACTTCGGCGGTGGCGTTTGGGATCTCCTGGCAGCGGGCGAGCGTAAGGATGAGCAGCGCAGCGCGATCGCACGAGCGATGGGACCCGTCTGGGAGGCCAATCACGTCTGGATCATCTTCTTGATCGTGGTGCTGTTCACCGCGTTCCCCGCCGCCTTCGCCGCGCTCTGCATCGGGCTCTTCGCGCCCCTCAGTCTCGTGCTGTTGGGCATGATCCTGCGTGGCGGTGGCTTCGTACTGCGCGCACACGCCGAGGATGAACCGCTGGTGCAGCGCTATCTCGGCTTCGTCTTCAGCGTGTCGAGTGTCATCACGCCCTTCGCGCTCGGCTGGTGCGCGGGGGTTGTCGCCGCTGGTGCGCTCCAGCCGGATGGCAAGGGAGGCTGGCTGATGGTGCCGTGGAGCGAACTCTTGGCGCCGTTCCCGATCGTGACGGGGCTCTTGGCGGTCTGCATCTGCTCGTACATCGCCGCCACGTTCCTCACCGTCGAGACGGAGGGGGCGCTTCGTGAGGACTTTCGCCGCCGCGCGCTCTTCGCCGGTGGCGGCGTTGCATTGTTCTCTGCCATTGGCCTGCCGCTGGCGTGGAGCGAGGCGCCCGAGCTCTCGCACGAGCTCCTGATGGGTCGCGCCTTGCCCTTGGTGGTACTGGCCGGTGTGCTCGCGCTGCTCGGGTTCATCGTGACGGCGAGTGGCGCGTGGTCGCTGATGCGCCCCGTCGCCGTCGCGTTTGTCCTTGTCGTGCTGTGGGCGTGGGGCGCAGCGCAGTGGCCGTACGCGGTCACGCCGTACCTGACGTTCCAAGAGTCCGCCTCGTCCGATGCGATGCTGACGGTCTACCTCGCCTGCCTTGCGATCGGTGCCGCGATCCTCGTGCCCTCGCTGATCTACCTGTTCCGCGTCTTCAAGGGCAGTCACCCCGAGGCGGGCAGCTGGTGAAGCTCGACGCGATTGTTGCTGGTGGCTGCGCGGCGACGTACGCCGGCACGGCCGCGTGGGCAGCGCTGGGGTCGAACTTTGTGGCGCCGTTCGGCGCGGTGGTGTGCGTGAAGGATGGGCTGATCGCGGGCATCTGCTTGGCGTGGATGGTGGCCGAGCGCAACGCAAGTCCAAAGCGCGCGACGGGTATTGCACTGGTCGCGTCATTGATTATCCTGATCGACGCCCTGCTGGCGCTGGTCGGTGGCGTCGGTCCGTGGCGCGGAGACATCTCGGTGAATCCGTCGCAGACCGGCGGGCTGATCGCCGGCGCGTTTCTGATTCTGATCGGTCTCGCGCTGGTGCGCTTCGTGCGCCGCCCCGATCCCGTCTCGCCATGACGCTTCCGCCCACCATGCGCGCGGTGCTCCTCACCCGCCATGGCGATCTTGACGCGCTTGAGGTCGTCGAAGATCATCCGACGCCGCAGCCCGGTCCGGGGCAGGTGCTCGTGCGCGTCGATGCCTGTGCAATCAACAACACCGACATCAACACGCGTGTCGGGTGGTACGCGCAGAGCGATGACGATGCGGGGGCATGGGGTGGGGCACTCAACTTCCCGGTCGTGCAGGGGGCCGATGTCTGCGGCGTGATCGCGCAGGTCGGCGAGGGCTTGGCGCACGAGCGCGTGGGCGAGCGCGTGCTCGTCGATCCCTGGGTGCGCGATGCTGCGGCACCCAACGACCTCGAGCGCGCGGGCTATCTCGGCTCCGAGTACGACGGCGGCTACGCGGAGTTCCTCGTCGCCCCGTCGATCAACGCCTATCCGGTTTCGCTGCGGCTGACCGCCGTGCAGCTGGCGTCGTTTCCGACCTCGGCCGGCACGGCGCTCGACATGCTGCGTCGGGCCGGCGTCCAGGCCGGTGAGCACGTGCTGGTCACGGGCGCCTCGGGCGGCGTGGGCGGCTACGCGGTGCAGATCGCCAAGGCGCTGGGGGCGATTCCGATCGGCGTGTGCGACCCAACCAAGGCCGCCGCTGTCCGCGCGCTCGGGGCTGCGCACGTAATCGACCGCGACGCCGACCTCGTGCCGGCGCTGGCCGCCCTCGGGGTGGGTCGCGTCGATGTCGTCGCGGACGTCGTGGGTGGCCCACAGTGGCCGAGCTACCTGGCGGCGCTGAGGCGCGGCGGCCGGTACGTGATCTCCGGCGCAATCGGCGGGCCAATCGTCGAGCTCGACCTGCGCACGCTCTACCTCGAGGACCTCACCCTGATCGGTGCGACGATAACCGAGCCGCGCGTCTTCGCCGAGCTCGTCGAGCTGATCGAATCCGGCGCGATTCAGCCTGCCGTGGCCGCGACGTTCCCGCTTGCGCAGGTGAAGGAGGCCCAGACGATGTTTGTCGACAAAGGCTTCGTCGGCAAGATCGTCCTCGACGTCGCGGCAGGGTAGGGTTCCCGGCATGGATACCGCTCTCCGCGACGAGGCCGTCGAGCTCCTCCGCGACCTGGTCCGCGTCGACTCGTCAAACCCACCTGGCCGTGAGACCCCCGCCGCGATGGTCGTCAAGCAGTACCTCGAGGCGAACGGGGTGGCCTGCGAGCTCGTCGCGCGCGATCCCGACCGCGCCAACCTGATCGCCCGCGTGCCCGGCCGTGGCACCGGTCCGTCGCTCGCGCTGATGGGCCACACCGATGTCGTGCCGGCCGACGCGCAGGACTGGACGCACCCGCCGTTCGGTGCGCACCTCGACGACGACGGCTACATCTGGGGCCGTGGCACCTGCGACATGAAGAACGAGCTCGCTACGCGCTGCGTGACGATCGCGCACCTCGTCCGCAGCGGCTTCCAGCCGAGCGGCGACCTGTTGCTGATCTCGCAGGCCGATGAGGAGGACGGGACTGAGGTAGTCGGCATGCCGTGGCTCCTCAAGGAGCGGCCCGACCTCAAGTGCGATTACGCGATCGACGAGGGTGGCGGCGCGCGCCTCGAGCTCGTCGACGGCCGGGTTGTCTACTCGTTGCAGGTGGGAGAGAAGGCCACGCTGCCTGTCACCATCACGGCGCTGGGTGAGGCCGGCCACGCATCGGTCCCAACGCTGGGCCGCAATGCCGTGCCGATGGTCGCCGAGCTGATCACGCGGCTGGCCGCACATCGCACGGACAAGCGCCTCGTGCCCGCGATCCGCGGCATGGTGGAGTCGCTCGGCGTGGATCCCGACCAGGACATCGACGTTGTCGCTGCGCAGGTGGGCGCACTGCACCCGGCGTTCGCGATGGAGATGGAGGCGCTGCTCGGCATCACGATCGCGCCGACGCTGCTGACCGGCTCGAGTGCGCGCAACGTGCTGCCTGGCCGCGCGTCGGTGGGGCTCGATTGCCGCATCTTGCCGGGCGATACCGAGGCCGATCTCGACCACGAGCTCGCCGAGGCACTCGGCGGCGACATCCCGTTTGAGCGCGTCTTTGTGCAGGGCATCACCGGCGGCACCGAGTCGCCGCTCGGCACGCCGCTCCACGATGCGATCGCCGCGGCCCTCACCGCTGCCGATCCGGGCGCCATGCTCGTGCCGACGCTCTCGACCGGCTTTACCGACGCGGCGTACGTGCGCCAGGCGTTTGGCACCGTCGCGTACGGCTTCTGGCCGCTACGCCATACGCCACTCGACGTCTACGAGGGTGGCATGCACAACAAGGACGAGCGCATCCACCGCGACGACCTCGGTCTCGCGACTGCGATGCAGATCGATATCGTCCAGCGCCTGCTCGGCTAACGGGTCTCTGCCGCTCGCAGTCCGGTCAGCGACCAGATGCCGAGCACGATGCCGCCGATGATCACGACGAGCCACGCGGCGAGGACCGGGCCGGCTGAGCCCGCCAGCAGCGCTCGGCCGCCTTCGAGCAGGAACGTGGCCGGGTTGACGTCGGCGACGTGGCGGATCCAGCCGCTCAAGAGCTGCAAGGGCACATACACCGGCGCGAGGAAGAGCAGGATGAACAGCGGAATCTGCATGAACGGCGTGACGCTCAGCGACTGGAAGCGGAACGCGATGCCGAGCGCCCACAGCGAGCCGAGAATGTTGGACGCCAGGGCGAGCACGTAAAGCAGCGCGATCTGCCCCGGCGAGCCGAGGATGTCGAGTCCGGCGATCAGTGCGATGACCGTGACGAACACGATGGTGAAGGCGGCGCGGATCATCGCGGCAGCTGCGTACCCGAAGAGGATTGCCGAGCGGTGCGGTGTCGCAAGCATGAGGCGACGTGCGAATCCATTCTCGAAGTCGCGCGCGACGGCGAAGCCGATGAAGATCCCGCCGAACATCGACGACTGGAACAGCACGAAGACGTACTGGAAGGAGGTGTAGCCGGGTGCGTAGTCGAAGCCCGGGACGCGGGTGAGGTCGGACAGGCCGCCGGCGAACGCGGCGAAGAACAGCATCGGGAAGAGCAGGCCCGGGATGATCAGCGCGGGGTTCGTGAAGAACGCGCGGGTTTGGCGTGCCGCGATGCCGCTGACGCCGCTCCACCACGTGGGAAAGCCGGTCATGTGCGCTGCAGCCTTCCGCGCAGGGCCACGGCCGACAGGCCGATGCCGACGATCACGATGCCGATGGCGACGGCGAAGCCTGCTGCCAGCACGGGCCAGTCCCAGCCGGTGATGATCAGGCTGCGCACGGCGTTGACGAGGTACGTGATGGGGTTGACCGTCGCGACCCAGCGGAACCAGTCGATCGGGATCAGGTCGAGCGGCAGGTTGATCGTGCTCAGAAACAGCAGGACAAACAGCACGGGGAAGAGGCCCTGAACGGCCTCGCCGTTGCCGGTCCGCAGCGCGGCGGCCACGCCGAGCGCACCGAACCCGATCGCCATCAGGATCACCAACACGTAGAGCACGATCACGCCGCCGATGCCCGTGGCAATCGAGGCACCGCCGATGAAGCCCGCGCCGAGATAGCACGTGGCTTGGAAGATGCCGAGCACGATCGCCCCGCCGAGTTGGCCCAGCACGAGCGCGGCGCCGCTCATGGGCGTGAGTGAGAGGCGGTTGAGGAAGCCGGAGTCAATGTCGGTCGCGAGGTCCGTGCCGGCACCGCCGGTCGCGAAGATCGCGCCCTGCATGAATGTCACCGCCAGCGCGAAGTCGAAGTACGAGACGTCGGGGAAGCCCGGCAGGTTCTGCGCTGCTTGCAGGCCGCCGGCGGAGACGAACAGCAGCATGATCGGGAACACGATCGCGGGGATGATCGCGGCGGGCTGGCGCAGCGTTCGGCGCACGGAGCGCTCGGAGAGCACGCGCACTTGGAGGGCGAGCGTGCTCACTACTCGGCGGCATCCTCGTCGTCGCCCGAGCCCTCGAGGCTACGGCCGGTCTGCTCGAGAAAGACATCGTCGAGGGTGGGCTCGCGTAGGCGCAACTGGTGGATGCCGATGCCCTCCGCGTCGAGCGCACGGACGATGGCGGCGACATCGCTGACGCCCTCGTTGAGGCGAATAGACGCACTGGTGCCACGCATGGTGAGCGGCGTGCCGAATGCGGCGAGCGTGCGCTCGAGGTCGCCCAGGCGTGCCGCGTCGTGCGGCTCGATCTCGACGCTGGAGCGGCCAACGGACGCCTTCAGCTCGGCGGGCGTGCCCTCGATCACGATGTGGCCGTGGTCGATGATGCCGACACGGTTGGCCAGGGCGTCGGCCTCCTCGAGGTACTGCGTGGTCAGGAAGACCGTGACGCCATCTTCCCGAGCCAGACGCGCAACCTCATCCCAGAGCGCGGTGCGGCTCTGCGGATCGAGCCCGGTGGTGGGCTCGTCGAGGAACAGGACGCGCGGGTTATGCAGCAGCGCGAGCGCGAGGTCGAGGCGGCGCTTCATGCCGCCCGAGTACCCGCCGACCTTGCGATCGGCGGCGTCGGTCAGACCGACGCGCTCGAGCAGGTCGTCGCCGCGGCGCTTCAGCTCGGCGCCCTTCATGCCGTGCAGCGAGCCCTGGAGCTTGATGTGTTCGCGGCCGGTGAGGAACTTGTCGAGCGCGGCCTCCTGCAGTGCAGCGCCGATCGCCCCGCGCACCTCGGCGCCCTGCTTGACGATGTCGAAACCGGCCACCGTCGCCGTGCCGGCCGTCGGTGGCAGCAGCGTCGTGAGCATCAGCACGGTCGTCGACTTGCCCGCGCCATTCGGGCCGAGGAAGCCGTAGATCTCGCCCTCGGCGACCGTGATGTCGATGCCGTCGACGGCGCGCGGCCCCTTCTTGAACTCGCGGACCAGTCCGCGGACCTCGATTGCTCCCATGGCTGCAGTCTAGGCGTCGGCCTGCGGGAGCACGGACCGCGTTGTGGAATGTCCGCAGTCGCCGTGGCGTTGATGCTCCTGACTGCCCGCGAAGGAGCTTGCCCCATGCCGAACGCCCTCGATGCCGCTGCCAAGGACGCGCTCTTTCATGAGGCACACTCGACCTCCAAGTTCACGGATCGCGAGGTGACGGATGCAGAGCTGCACGAGCTCTACGCGCTCACGCGCCTGTCGCCGACGGCGGTGAACTCGACACCGCTCCGCATCGTCTACGTGCGTAGTGCCGAGGCGAAGGCGCGGCTTCTGCCCCTGCTCGCCGAGGGCAATCGCCCGAAGTCGGAGTCGGCCAACGTCGCTGCGATTCTTGCCGCGGACGTGGCCTTCCTCGATCACCTTGGGCGACTCGCGCCGTACATCACGGATCCGACGAAGATCTTCCCGGATCAGCAGAGCGTTGAGCAGGGCGCGATGTTCAACGCCGCGCTGCAGGCCGGCGCGTTCATCCTCGCGGTGCGTGCGCTTGGCCTCGCTGCCGGGCCGATGAACGGCATCGACACGGCTGGGATCGATGCGGAGTTTCTTGCCGACTCGTCGTGGCGGTCGTTCATGGTCGTCAACATCGGGCACGCCGCGAGGGACGGCACGCGTCCGCGCGGCGCGCGGCTCGAGTTCGACGAAGCCGTCCGCGTCATCTAGGCGGGGTGCAAATCCGGTCGTGTCATATAGGGTGCGGGCAGTGGCGCTGTCGCATCTCTCGATTCTCCAAGCCGTCAACGGCGCCGTCTGGGCACTACTTGGCATCGCCAACGTGATCGCAATGCTGATTGTCGGTGGCACGCCACTGTTCGGCTGGGTCGTGTCGTCTGCCATCGCCGTCGGCGTGGCACTCGCGCTCGGCGTCGTCACGATTCGGGCAATTCAGGGCGCGCTTGATCGTGCCGAGCCGGCTGCTGGTCTCCTGTTCGCCGCGCCGAGCCAGACCGTCGGACGCTGCATCGGGCCCGCGGCGATTGCCGTCGTGATCCTCGTCGTGCCGGCGCTGATCCCCGGTGGCGAGCCATACCGCGGGCTCGCGGCGCTGATGTTTATTGCCATTGGCATTTCGTATCTGCCGATCGCCGCGTGGGTGCGGCGTTTCGAGGAGATGAACGGCGTGCTGGTCGCGCAGCCGGTCAACCAGTTCGGAATGCGCACGGGCGCCATCCGCGTGTTGCGCCTCCCGCGCTAGGCAGCGACGAGCATCCACAGCACGAGCACGCCGCGAGCCGTCCACGCGACCGTGCGGATCCAGTTTGTCCGCACGAGCCGGCGGTGGGCCGAGTCGGAGTAGCCGTGGCCGAGGCGCTCGTGCATCGGCACGGAGAACGTCATCGTCGCGATCCAGATGACGAGCACGAGGGCGAACCCGAGCCAGACTGACCACATCGGTAGGCCGCCGGGCAGCCAGATCAGCAGGGCAATCGCGCACAGGGCCTCGACGATCATCGGCGGGCCGACCACCCAGGTCGTGAGGCGCACGTTGCGCGCCTGATAGCGCGGCAGCGCGTCGCCGATGTCGCTGAAGAGTGGGTAGTGCGCGCTCTGGCACATCCAGATCACGCCGACCATGTACAGCGTCGCGAACGCCTGGGCGCAGAGGAGCCAGGTCACGTCGGCGAGCCCGCGCTGCGTAGCAGGCTGCGGCGACGGTCGAGCACGGTGCGTATATCCTCGCCACGCAGCGAGGCATCGATCAGCTCGATCGGATGGAAGGTCGGGATTGGGTCGTCTTCGCCACCGAGATTGGCCGAGATCTGGAGCAGGCAGCCGGGGTTGGCGGCGGCCAGCGCGTCGGGTGCGACCGAGCGCACGCTGGCGGCCTTGCGGCGGCCGAGCTCGGCGGCCGGCTCGGGGTTGAGCAGGTTGTAGACGCCGGCCGAGCCACAGCAGATAGCAGCGTCGGGGATCTCGCGCACGACGAGGCCGGGAATGCTGGCGAGGACCGCGCGCGGCTCGGCGGTGACGCCCTGCGCGTGCGCCAAGTGGCAGGCGTCGTGGTAGGCCACGTCGAGCTCGAGCGGTCGCAGCGTGGCGGGCGGCTCGAGTTCGGCCAGCACCTCATGCACGTCGCGCACCTTGGCGGCGAACGCGGCAGCGCGATCGGCCCACAGCGGCTCGCCTGCGAGTATCGCGCCGTACTCCTTCAGCGTCGAGCCACAGCCGGCACTGTTGACGACCACGTAGTCGATGGTCGGATCGTCAAGCACGTCGATGAGTGCCTGCGCGCGAGTGGTGGTCGACTGCGCGCGGCCGGCATGCAGCTCGAGCGCGCCGCAGCAGGCCTGCTCGCGCGGCGCGACGACCCCGCAGCCGTAGGCCGTCAGCACACGCACCGTGGCGGCATTGACGTCGCCGAAGATCGCGCGCTGCACGCAGCCGGTGAGCATCGCGACCTTGAGTTTCGGGGTAGAGGCGGGAGCTGCATGCTCGGGCGCCTGCTCGCGCAGCGCGGCCCACGTGACGACCGGCGAGAGCGCCTCGAGGTTGCGCAGGCGGGAGGGCAGCGCGCGGTAGAGCGCCGAACGCCGCAGCAGGCGCTGGGCACCCGAGGCGCGGTAGGCCACGAGCGGCGAGGCGACCGCGCGCATCCGGCGGTGGTACGGCAGCACGCTAAAGATCGCGTTGCGGAAGCGGCGGTCAGCGCCCTCGCGCTCGAATCGCTGCTCGACCTGTGCGCGTGTCTCCTCGATCAGTCGGTCGTACTGCACGGCCGACGGGCAGGACGTCACGCACGCCATGCAGCCGAGGCATGAGTCCCAGTGACGCACGGTCGTGGCGTCGAGGGGCACCTCGCCCTGCTCGGCGAGATCCATCAGGAGGATGCGGCCGCGCGGCGAGTCCATCTCCTCGCCCCACAACACGTAGGTCGGGCAGGTGGGGAGGCAGAAACCGCAGTGCACACAGTCGTCGAGCAGCAGGCGCTCCGGCCCCTCGCCCGGCGCGAAGGCACGGTCGATGGCTTCGGGCTTCGGCTGGCCCGACGACGGGCGCGGCGGGATGTGCGTGGTGGGGAGGCTCATGCGAGCACTCCGGCAGGGTCGAGTCGTTGCTGCATGGCGGCCTCGAGCTGCGCGAGGCCCGCGGCAGGCACGTAGGCGGCGAGGCGATGAGCCTCGGCGGTGCGGCGAGCGGTGACGTTCCCACCGAGTGCGTGGGCGGCCTCCACGAAGCGAGCAATGCGGTCGGGGTCGGCATCGGGCAGCACGACGTCGCCGGCCACCAGCGCGGCGCGACCGACGAATGCGCCGCCGGCTGCGGTCACGGCAGCGAGTAGTCCGGTGAGGTCGGACGGGCGCACCCCGACGCCAAGCACGGCGCCACTCCCGGTGAAGGGAAACGCAAGGTGCTCGTCGAGGAGCGCATCGCCTGCCTTCGCATCAAGTTCCTCGAGCGGCGCGAGGTCGTGCAGCAGCGCGACCTGAGCATCGGCGCCCGCCGCGGTGCTTGCGATCCGCACGGCCACGAGGCCCTCGGGCCAGCGGACATCGACAACGATCGGCGTGACCGGCGCGGTGCGCAGCGCGGCGACGAAGCGGGCGGCCTCGGCGGCGTCGGTCGTGTGCAGCACCAGCGTGCGCTCGACGTCGGGGACGGGGTGGAGCTTCACGGCCACCTCGGTGAGCACCGCCAGCGAGCCGTGCGCACCGATCAGCAGCTTGGCCACGTCGTAGCCGGCGACGTTCTTCACGACCGTGCCGCCCGTCTTGGCGGCGAGGCCGTCGCCGGTCACGTAGCGCGCACCGATCACGATGTCGCGCGGCGTGCCGTAGCGGTGGCGGCGCGGGCCAGCCGCGCGCGTGGAGAGGATGCCGCCCAGCGTGGCGTCAGACCCGCCGAGCGGATCGAGCATGAGGCGCTGGCGGTGTCGTTCGTCGGCCGCAACGGCCGCCTGCACGTCGTCTAGCGGTGTGCCGGCGCGCGCGACGAGTGTCATGTCGCCGGGCTGGTGGTCGACGATGCCGGCCAGGGCTGCCGTCGAGAGGATTGCGTCGCAGCGAGCAGGCACCGGGCGCCAGTCGAGCTTCGTCCCGCCACCGCGCACCAGGAGTGCGAGCCCGTCACGGGTGGCGGCTGCGAGCAGCGTTGCCACCTCATCGGCGTCGCGCGGCGTGAGTACCGGCGTACCGTCTTCGTCCGCCAGCCGATCGGCACCGAGGATGCCTGCGAGATCGGCCACTACATGCGCTCCCCGAGCCCAGCCGCCTCGACGCGGTGCGTGTGGTGGAAGCCCGGGACCTCGCCACAGAGTCGCGGCGTGGGCAGCAGCTTGTCGGGGTTGCAGAGGCCATCGGGATCGAACGCCGAGCGCACGCGATCGAACGCCGTCAGGTCGTCGCCGGTAAACATCTTGTGCATCGAGCAGATCTTCTCGACGCCGACGCCATGCTCGCCCGTAATCGAGCCGCCGAAGTCGACACATAGCTCGATGATCGCGATCGCGACCTTCTCGGCGCGCTCCTGTTCGCCCTCGATCTTGTTGTCGTAGAGCACGAGCGGATGCAGGTTGCCGTCGCCGGCGTGGAAGACGTTGGCCACGCGCACGCCGTTCGCATCGGCCAGCGCGCGGATGCCGTTGAGCACCTCGGGCAGCCGCGTGCGCGGAATCACGCCGTCCTGCACGAGGTACGCGGGAGCAAGAGCGCCGACCGCAGCGAAGGCACTCTTGCGCGCGCGCCAGATATCCATCCGCTCGGCGGGGCTAGCCGCGACCTGCACGTCGTCGGCACCGCAGCGCTCGCAGATGGCGGTGACGGCTTCGAACTGCGACTGCACCTCGCGGACAGGGCCATCAAGCTCGACGATCAGCGCGGCCTCCGTGTCCCAAGTGACTGGCGACTGCGTCTTGGCGGCGTCGATCGCGAGGCGATCCATCATCTCGACCGCGGCGGGGACGATGCCCTCGGCGATGATCGTCGAGACGGCCTCGCCCGCCGTTTCCGACGACGGGAACATTGCCACCAACGTCTCGACGTGTTGTGGCTTCGGCAGCAGGTTGAGCAGCGCCTCGGTGACGATCGCAACCGTGCCCTCGCTGCCGATCAGCACGCCGAGCAGATCGAGGCCGGGCGCGTCGGGCGCCTCGCTGCCGAGCTCGACGATCGTGCCATCGGACAGCACCACCGTGGCCGTCAGCACATGGTTAGTGGTGAAGCCGTACTTGAGGCAGTGCGCGCCACCGGCGTTCTCGGCGAGGTTGCCGCCGATGGTGCAGACCTGCTGGCTCGACGGATCGGGCGCGTAGTACAGACCGTGCGGCGCGGCGACTTCGCTGACGTGCAGATTGGTGACACCCGGCTGCACCCGCGCGCGCTGGTTGGGCGCGTCGACGTCGAGCACCTCGCGCAGGCGCGACAGGCCGATGATGATGCCCGCGGCCGTCGGCATGGCGCCGCCCGATAGGCCCGAGCCGGCGCCGCGCGCGACAAACGGTACGCCGCGCTCGTGACACAGCCGCACGACGGCAGCGACCTGCTCGGTTGTGCCCGGCAGCACCACAGCGCCCGGCACCTCGCGCTGATTCTTGAGCCCGTCGCACTCGTAGACGCGGAGCTGCGCGCCATCGGTGACGACCCAGTCGGGGCCAACGATGTCACGCGCCAGCGTTGCGATCTCGAGTACAGGCGATTGGGCGACCGCGGCCATTACCGGCAGGGTACCGGGTTAGCGGTGGTTGAGCCCGAGCGCGTCGCGCACGAGGCGCTCCTGCTCGATCTTGTGATCCGGCGGGTAGCCCTCCGAGGGGCTGGCGCGCCACGGTCGGCCGGCGTAGCGAAGGCGAATGCTCGGGGCGGCCATCTCGAGACGATGGCGGATCGAGCGCCAGGCACCCATGTTGGCCGGCTCTTCCTGGACCCACACCAGTTCCTCGACGCTGGGGTAGCCGGCAAGCGTGCGCGCCAGCGTCTCGGTGGGGAACGGATAGAGCTGCTCGAGGCGGACGATCGCGGTGCCGTCTTCCGGCGTGTACTCGGCGTGGCGCTTGAGGTCGTAGTAGACCTTGCCGCTGCAGACGATCACGCGCGAGATGTCGTCGCGGAACTCCGAGACGGCAGCGTCGTCGATGATCTTCTTGAACGAGCCGTGCGTCAGGTCGTCGATGTTCGAGGCCGCATCCTTGAGGCGCAGCAGCGACTTCGGCGTCATCACGATCAGCGGCCGGCGCTCCGGCGCAAGCGCCTGGCGGCGCAGCATGTGGAAGCACTGCGCGGCGGTCGTCGGGTAGGCGATGGTGCAGTTGTCTTCGGCCGCCAGCTTGAGGAAACGCTCGAGACGTGCGGACGAGTGCTCGGGGCCGCTGCCCTCATAGGCGTGGGGGAGCAGCAGCGTGAGGCGCGATTCGTCGCCCCACTTGGTGCGGCCGCTCATGATGAACTGGTCGACGATCACCTGAGCGACGTTGACGAAGTCGCCGAACTGGGCCTCCCAGAGCACAAGCGAATCGGGGCGCGTGGTGGAGTAGCCGTACTCGAAGCCCAGGCACGCGGTCTCGGTCAGCGGTGCGTTGCGGATCTCGAAACCGGCACGAGCGCCGCTGATGTTCTCGAGCGGCGTGTACTCCGCGCCGGTGTCGGCGTCGTGCAGTACGGCATGGCGGTGCGCGAACGTTCCGCGCTCCGCGTCTTGGCCGGTCAGGCGGATCGGCGTGCCTTCCTCAAGCAGCGTCGCGTACGCCAGCGCCTCGGCGTGGCCCCACTCGATGCCGCCGTCCGGGCCGAGCGCGTCGCGGCGGCGCTCCAGCACGGTCTTGAGCTTGTCGTTGACGTGGAAGCCCTCGGGCACCGTCAGCAGCTCGTCGGTGAGGCGTACGAGTTGCGCGGCGGCGACGCCCGTCTCGATGTTCGTGCGCGATGGCGACGAGAACGTCGGCATCGGCTCATCGACGGTGATGTGGCGGATCTCGTCGTGCGCCTGCTTCAGCTTGGCGCTGACACGCTCGCGCATCTCTTCGACCTCGTCGGTCGTCATGACGCCCTCGGCGACGAGCTTGTCCGCATAGATAGCGGCGACGCGCGGGTGCGTATCGATCGCCTTGTACATCAGCGGCTGCGTGTAGCTGGGCTCGTCGCCCTCGTTGTGGCCCCAGCGGCGATAGCCGATCAGGTCGATCAGGATGTCCTTGCCGAAGCGCGCCCGATACGACATGGCCAGGCGCACGGCGGCGCGGCAGGCATCGACGTCGTCGGCGTTGACGTGGATGATCGGCACGTCGTAGCCCTTGGCGATATCAGAGCAGTGGCGCGTGGAGCGGCCGTCGCCCGGGTCGGTGGTGAAGCCCACCTGGTTGTCGGCGATGATGTGGAGTGAGCCGCCGACGGTGTAGCCCGGCAGGCCCTGCAGGTTGAGCGTCTCGGCCACCACGCCCTGGCCGGGGAAGGCCGCGTCGCCGTGGATCTGGATCGCGAGGGCACGCTTAGGATCGTGTTCCGTGCTCGACGGCTTCTGCCAGTCGGTCTGCAGGGCACGGGTACGGCCGACGACCACGGGGTTGATGAACTCCAGGTGCGACGGGTTCGGCATCAGCGAGAGGCGCACCTCGCGCGTGACGCCGGGCTCGACTTCGAGCTGGCGTACGCCGTTGGCGCCGTAGTGGTACTTGACGTCGCCGGTGCCGCCGGCGGGCATCAGCGTCTCGACGTGTGAGTCGGTCTCGCCCTCGAACTCAGCGAGAATCTGCGTATAGGGCAGACGGAGCACATGAGCCTGCACGTTGAGGCGGCCACGATGGGCCATGCCGAGCGAGATGTCCTCGATGCCATCGCGCGCCGCGAGCAGCACGGCCTCGTCGAGCATTAGGATCATCGAGTCGAGACCCTCGATCGAGAACTGCTTCGCACCGAGGAACGTGCGCTTGAGGAACGACTCGAGGCCTTCGACGCGCAGCAGACGAATGAGCTGGCGGCGCTTCTCCTCGGGCGTGCCCTCGATCCAGAACACGCGCGACTCGATGGCCTCGCGCAGCCAGGCGCGCTCGCGATGCGAGCGGATGTGCTCGATCTCGTAGGCGATCGGGCCGCAGTAGATCTCGGCGAGGTGCTCGAGGACAGACTTAAGAGTGTCGCCTTCGACGAACGTGCGCAGCGGCGCGGCCGGCACGGACTCCAGCGCATGGTCGTCAAGCTCGAGGAACGACGGGTCGAGCGCGGGGTCGCCGGGCGGCTCTGAACCAAGCGGATCGAGCTTGGCGGCGAGGTGGCCGTGCGTGCGATACGACTTGACCATCGACATGCCGGCGCTCATGTAGGTGAGCAGCTCCTCGGGCGTGACGTCCTTCGGCAGTGGGCCGATGGCCTCGGGGCCTTCGACGTGGGGACGCCACGTACCCGTCGTCTCCGCGGAGGACTCGCTGGTCTTGTTCGTGGTCTTCTCGGGCGCTGCCGACATGTGTGTGACACCTCGTCAGAGCCGTGATTTCGGCGGTGACGACGCGTGCCCTCAGGGTAGCGCGACGTGCCCCCTCACGTGCGCGCGAGGTGACAAGTAGGCGGAAAGCCGTGCTACCGTCCGCGGCGCTGATGGGTAAGCGACTGATTATCTGCGAGAAGGCGAGCGTCCAACGCGACGTCGTCGGCGCGCTGCCGGGCACGTTCAAGAAGAACGGCGACCTGTTCGAGAGCGATGACTTCGTCGTGGGCGCGGCCTCGGGGCACCTCGTAGAGCAGCTCGAGCCCGACGAATATGACGCCAAGTACAAGCGCTGGAAGTTCGAGGATCTGCCGATCATCCCGGAGACGCCGCAGTACGAGGCCCGCGGCGATCGCGCCGTCAAGCAGCTCGCTGTGCTGCATCGTGCGATGAAGCGCAAGGACGTCGACGTCATCGTGAATGCCTGCGACGCCGGGCGTGAAGGCGAGCTGATCTTCAAGCTGATTTACCAGACCGCTGGTGTCGAGAAGCCTGTCGAGCGCGCCTGGTTCTCGTCGATGACGAAGGGCGCGCTGCGCGACGCGTTCGACCATCTGCTCGACGACGAACAGATGAAGCCGCTCGAGGCAGCTGCCCGTGCCCGCGAGACCGCAGACTGGCTGGTCGGGTACAACGCGACGCGCGCCGCCACCGTGAAGGTCGGCTCGCCGCGCAACCCGATTCCGATTGGGCGCGTGAAGACGCCGACGCTCGCGCTCATCGCACGTCGCGACGAGGAGATCAAGGCGTTTATCCCGGTGCCGTACTGGGAGGTCGTCGCCGACTTCACCAGCCAGTCGGGCAAGCCCTACGGCGGCAAGTGGTTCGACGGCCCGCGCAAGAGCACGCCGACGGGTGACGAGGCCGAGACGATCGCGGCCGCCGTTCGCGCCGCTGCCGACGGCAAGGTCGTGCGCGTCGACAAGAGCCCGCGCGTCGAGCAGCCCAAGTTGCTGTTCGATCTCACGAGCCTGCAGCGCGAGGCCAACTCGAAGTTCGGCTTCACCGCCAAGCGCACACTCTCGGCTGCGCAGAGCCTCTACGACACGCACAAGCTGCTGACGTACCCACGCACCAATTCGAAGTACCTCACCACCGACATGGTCGACTCGCTCAAGACGATCGCCGCGAATGTCGGTGGTGCCGATGCGCAATACGCGAAGGCCGGCCAGTTCGTCGCCGGGCTCGCCAGCCTGCCGCTCGGTCGCGTCGTTGCCGACGACAAGGTGGGCGACCATCACGCGATCATCCCGACCGAGGGTCCGCAGGACCTGGCCGGCATCGGCCCCGACGAGCGCAAGATCTACGACCTCGTCGCGCGGCGCTTCCTCGCTGCGTTCCACCCGCCGGCGAAGAAGGAGGTCACCTCCGTCGATACCGAGGCGGCCGGCCACCTGTTCCGCTCGTCGGGCACCGTCATCGTCGACCCGGGCTTCCTCGCGGTCTACGACACGGCCGCACCCGTTGAGCCCGAAGTCGCTGCCGATGCGGAGCCGGAGGAGACGAACGAGGAGACCGAGAGCGAGAAGACGCTGCTGCCCGCACTCGCCGAGGGCGAGACCAGCGCGATCAACGACGTGCAGGTGCTGGCCAAGGAGACGTCGCCGCCGCGGCACTTCACCGAGAACTCGCTGCTGCAGGCCATGGAGACCGCCGGCAAGCTCGTTGACGAGGAGGAGCTCGCCGAGGCGATGCGCGACTCCGGTCTCGGTACGCCGGCTACGCGTGCCCAGACGATCGAGGATCTCATCTCGAATCGCTACATCGAGCGCGAGGGACGCCAGCTGCGCGCCACGCCGAAGGGTCTCGCGGTCATCAAGATGCTCAGCGATCTCGACATCACCAGCCCATCGTTGACGGGCGAGTGGGAGCACCGCCTGCAGAAGATCCAGGATGGCGAGGAGTCGAGCGAGGCGTTCATGCGCGACATCCGCGCGTACACGACGAAGATCGTCGACTGGTTCTCCGACAAGGACCGCGACGCGATGAAGATCGAGCGTCGCGAGATCGGTCCGTGCCCGTGGTGCGACGGCACGATCGTCGAGATGCCCGTGTCGTACTCGTGCACCTCGTACAAGTCGAAGAAGGAGCCCGGCTGCGGCTACACGCTGTGGCGCCAGCAGGGCACCAAGGAAGTCACGCCGGAGGAGGCGGAGGAGCTCGTCCGCCAGAAGATCGACCCGGCGACGCTCGCCGCCGCAGGCGTTCGCGAGCTTGGCGCGCATCCCGAGACCGCACTGGCCGTGACGGCGCGGATCGGCCGCTACGGCCCGTACGTGACGGAGGCACTCCCCGAGGACGCACCCGCCAAGGCGAAGGGGCGTACCGCGTCGCTGACGAAGGACATGACGTTCGAGACCGTCACGCTTGAGGACGCCGTGCGCCTGCTGATGCTGCCGCGCACGATCATGGCCGCCGATGGCGAGGAGATCATGGTCGCCAACGGTCGCTACGGGCCGTACATCAAGAAGGGCACCGACACGCGCTCGCTCGAGAGTGAGGAGCAGCTCTTTACGCTCACGCTCGAGCAGGCCGAGGAGATCCTCGCCAAGCCGAAGGAGCGCCGCGGTCGCTCGCAGCCCGCGACGATGGCCGAGCTCGGCCCCGACCCGGTCACGGGCGGCACGATCGCGATGAAGTCCGGTCGCTTCGGCCCGTACGTCACCGACGGCGAGACGAACGCGAGCATTCCGAAGGACTTCGATCCGGGTGCAGTCACGCCCGAGCTCGCCGCCCAGTTGCTGGCCGACCGCCGTGCGGCGGGTGGCGGCAAGAAGAAGCGCGCGCCGAAGAAGAAGTAGCGCGTCCGGGAAGCCGTCGCACTGCGTGTCGGCTCGGGCTGTCGTAGATTCAGCAGGTGCGTACCCTCGTTCCGCTCCTCGTCATTGCCCTGCTCGTTGCCGCGTGCGGCGGTGGAGAGGTGACGACACGCGAGGCGCAGACCGCGGTGGTGATCACGCTCTGGCCGAAAGGTGAGGGCAAGGGCGCGCGAAAGACTGCGCGTCTCGTGTGTGATCCGCAGTCGGGGAACCTGCCCGACGTTGCCGCAGCGTGCGCGGCGCTCGCATCAGACGCCGGCCGCGCTGCACTCGATCCACCACCGCTCGACCAGATGTGTACGGAGCTCTACGGCGGCCCGGCCGAGGCACGCATTATGGGCACGGTCGATGGTGAGCCCGTTGACGCGCACCTCTCGCGTGTCAACGGCTGCGAGACCCAGCGCTGGCAGGCCCTGGCGGCCCTGCTCCCCGCCTACCAACCCGTCTGAAGCCACGCCGGGGACATGTCCCGCACGGGGATTAGCGCTCTTCGATCGCCCAGGCGGCCTGGTAGCAGCGCAGCACGTCAGCGACGGTCCACGTGTGCGGCGCGACGGTGATGAAGTAGTCGTCCATCGCGGCCTCGGCGAGGGCGGGGAGGTCCTCCTCCTTGACGCCCGTCGAGCGCAGCGTGGGGAAGTCGATCTCCTTCAACAGCGCCTTGGCGGCCTTGACGGCACGCGAGCCGTCCTTGGTGCCGTCCTCGGGCGCGCCCATCGCGTCGGCGATGCGCTCGAACAGCTCGGGCTCTGCGGTGCGATCGATGTCCATCGTCTCGGCCATCACGAGGCCAATCGTGAGGCCATGCGGCAGGCCATACTTGCCGCCGATTGCCTGCGCGATCGAGTGCTCTGAGCCACAGTCGGCGATGTTCATGCACATGCCGCCGAGCAGCGAGCACGCCGCCATGCGCGAGCGGGCGCCGGCGTCGGAGCCGTTGCTGATCGCCGTCGGCAGTGCCTCGACGCCGTAACGGATCGACTCGAACGCGATGCCGTTGCCAATCGGCGAGCGGGCCGTCACGGCCACGGCGGCGATGGCCTGGGCGATCGCATCGATGCCGGCGTACATCGTCGGTGCGGCCGGCAGTCCGTAGGTCAGCTCGGGATCGACGATCGCGTACTTGGCGCGCACCGTCGGGTGGGCGATGCCCTTCTTAAGGTGCGTCTCGGAGTCGGTCACGACGATGCCGCCGGAGACCTCCGAGCCCGTGCCCGACGTGGTCGGCACGGTGATGAACAGCACGGGCGACTCGGTGTAGGTCGCCTTGCCGGCGGCCCAGTCGGCGTAGGGAATACCACTGCCGTAGACGAGACGCGCAGCCTTCGCGGTGTCCATCGCCGAGCCGCCACCGATCGCGATCAGCGCGTCGGCCTTGACGTCGGCGAGACATGCGGCGCTGGCGGCGACCTCATCGGTGGTCGGCTCGCCCGGCTCCTTGATCCACGTCGTGATCGTGCCCGGCGAGTCGCTCAGCGCCTTGACGATGGCGGGGTGCTCGGAGACGGCGCGATCGATGATCACGACGGTGCTCTGCACGCCCTCTTCCGCGAGGATCGCGGGCAGGCGGGTGATCTCACCGTCGCCGAAGCGGATGCGGATCGGAAGGTGGTTGCCGAAGGCGGCGAGCGGCTCGAGCATCGTCAGGTCTCCTCGTACGCGGACGAGGGCAGGCTAGCCGATGGGAACGCCTTGAGGTGGCTCGGTCCGAAAGGACCGATTCACCTCAAGGTGATCCCGTCGCCTCGGTTGATCAACCGAGGAAGCAGTGGCTCGAACGAACGAGCATCTCGGAACTAGGCGACGCGATGACCTCGAGGTGAATCGGTCCTTTCGGACCGAGCCACCTCGAGGCCTTCGCGTCGTCCAGCGCCGTCAAGCACCAGACCTACGAGACCGCGAGCTCTTCCCAGTGCACGCTCGGCTCGAGCGAGACGGCGAGCGCCTCTTCGAGCGTGGCGACCGGATGGATCGTCAGCTCGGCAAGCACCTCGGCTGGGACGTCCTCGAGGTCGCCCTCGTTGCGCTTTGGGATGATCACGTCGGTGATGCCCGCGCGGTGCGCGGCCAGGACCTTCTGCTTGATGCCGCCGACGGGCAGCACGCGACCGCGCAACGTGACCTCACCGGTCATCGCAACGTTCGGACGGATGTGGCGCCCAGTCAGGAGCGACACGACGGCGGTGCTCATCGTGACGCCCGCGGACGGGCCGTCCTTCGGCACCGCGCCGGCGGGGACGTGCAGGTGGAACTGTCGGTCTTCGAACTGGCGGCTGTCGATGCCGTAGTGCGCCGCGTTGGAGCGCACGTGGCTGAGCGCGATCGTGGCCGACTCGCGCATGACGTCGCCGAGCTGGCCCGTCAGTGTCGGACCGCCCGTGCCGGGATGGCTTGAGGCCTCGACAAAGAGGACGTCGCCGCCCACGCTCGTCACGGCCAGTCCGGTCGCGACGCCGGCCACGCCGGTGCGCTCCGCGATCTCGTCGTGGAACTTGGCGCGGCCGAGATCCTCATCGACCTGCTCGATGCCGATCGCGATCGGGGCGGTTGCCTCGCCCGCAGCGAGCCGTGTGGCGGCCTTGCGCAGGAGCGTCCCGAGCGTGCGCTCGAGCGTGCGGACGCCCGCCTCGCGCGTGTGCTCGCGCAGCACCTTGCGGATCGCGTCCTCCGAGATCGTCGCCTCGTCATCCAGCAACCCGTTCTTGGTGTGCTGGCGTGGCACGAGGTAGCCGGTTGCGATCGCGACCTTCTCGTCGTCGGTGTAGCCGTCGAGCTCGAGGACCTCGAGGCGGTCGTAGAGCGCGTACGGGATCTGGTCGGCCATGTTGGCCGTGGCGATGAACAGCACCTGCGAGAGATCGACCTCGACGTCGAGGTAGTGGTCTCGGAAGGTCGAGTTCTGCGCGGGGTCGAGGACCTCGAGCAGTGCCGCCGCCGGGTCGCCGCGGAAGTCGGCGCCAAGCTTGTCGACCTCGTCGAGCAGGATCACCGGGTTCATCGTGCCGGCATCGCGCAGGGCGCGCACGAAGCGGCCCGGCATCGCGCCGACGTACGTGCGGCGGTGGCCGCGGATTTCGGCCTCGTCGCGAACGCCGCCGAGCGAGACGCGCACGAACTCGCGACCGAGCGCGTGCGCGATCGACTCGCCAAGCGACGTCTTGCCGACACCGGGCGGTCCGACCAGCGCGAGGATCACGCCGCTCTTGCCGTCTTCGATGTCGCGCTCCTTGCGGAACTTGCGCACGGCGAGGTACTCGACGATGCGCTCCTTCACGTCGTCGAGACCGGCGTGGTCGGCGTCGAGAATCGCGCGGGCGCCCTTGACGTCACCCGACTCCTCGCTGTACTCGCCCCACGGCAGCTCGAGCAGGGTGTCGAGGTAGGTGCGGATCGTCGACGACTCAGGGCCCTGGGCGCCGGCCTCGAGACGATCGAGCTCGCGCGTGGCTTCCTTCCGTGCCTCGTCGCTCAGCTTCGACTCGTCGAGCTTGGTGCGGTAGCGGGCGAGCTCGTCGCCCTCCTCGCCTTCGAGTTCGCCGAGCTCCTTGCGGATCGCGTCGAGCTGGCGGCGCAGGAGGAACTCACGCTGCGACTTCTCCATGCCCTCGTTGACGTCCTCGCGGATGCGCTCGCGCACGGCGATCTCAGCCAGCACGTCGCGCAGCCAGGCGGTCACCTTGGTCAGGCGCTCGGCGACGTCGATCGTCTCGAGCAGCTCGAGCTTGCGCTCGTAGGAGAGGTCGGGCGAGAAGCCCGCGGTGTCGGCGAGTGCGCCGGGCTCGTCGACCTGGCGGAGCATCGCGATCACACCGCGGTTGCCGCGCGCCTCGAGGATCTCCTCAACGACGCCGCGGTACTCGCGCGCTAACTCCTGGGCGGCCTCGTCGGCCTCGGGATCGGGCCGCTCGGTGACCTCGATGCGCAGGGCGCCGCCTGCGGCCTCGGCGCGGCCGAGCTCGGCGCGGTGGAGCGCGCGCAGCGTGACGCCGCGGCTGCCGCCCGGCAGCATCGCGGGCTCACCTTCGAGGACGGCAATCACGCCGATACGAGCGAAGCGCCCGTCGACGCGAGGGACAAGCACGACCTTGCGGTCATCGCCAATCTCGTCAACGGCGGCATTGGCCTCGGGCGAGGCAAGATCGACGCTCAGCGCCATGCCGGGCAGGACAAGCGCGTCCTCGAGCGGAATCAGGGGCAGGCTCAGCGGGGAGAAATCGGGGGTTTCGGGGGTATCTGGGGTATCAGGCACAACGGCTCCTCATCGGGACGGATGGATAGGTTCAGAGAAATATCTGCTTATGACAGACTCAACGTTTCTCAGCCTATCCCTATTCCCCTGAAATTCGCCGATGAGGGTGAAAAACGGCGGGAAATCCGCGCCCGATGTCCTGCACATGACGCTCAATGGCGACAGCATGTGCACGGTGTGCACAAAACGTTCATCCATGCCCCTTGCAATTGCGAAGGTGTGCCTTGAGAATCATCTACCCGGCGATGAGTTCCTCCCAGCTGGGGCACTGAGGAGAACACCTATGGGCATCGTGATCGAGAACGACTTTGACGTCGCCGCAACGCCGGACGACACCTACGCGCTGATGACGGACGTCGAGCGCGTCGCGCCGTGCATCCCGGGCGCAACGATCACGGGCAAGCGTGAGGACGGCGCCTACGACGCCCTCGTCACGATGAAGATGGGCCCGATGAGCCTCACGTACAAGGGCGTCATCGAGATCGTCGAGCAGGATGATGCCGCCAAGACGGCGGTCATGCGCGCGAAGGCGACCGAGGCCAAGGGCCAGGGCACCGCGCAGGCCACGCTGACGATGAACATCAGCGACGCCGGCGACGGTAAGACCAATGTGAAGGTCGGTTCCGACATCCTGGTGACGGGTCGCGTCGCCCAGATGGGTCGCGGAATCATGACGGACGTCGCCGGCAAGATGGTCGGCGAGATGGCCAAGGCAATGGAGGCGACGCTCGTCGCCGGTGCCGAGGCCAAGGCACGCGGCGAGGCGCCGCCGGAGTCGGTGGCCGCAGAGGCACCGAGCGCCGTCGGCATTGCAGCCGACATCACGAAGGGCAAGATCAAGGGGCTCTTCGGCGGCAACAAGGACTGAGCACGGACGTTCGACCCGGTGCCCCGCCGGGGCGCTGGTCTGGGGAAAGGGGAAAAGCGTGCTTCCAAGCACATTCGACTACGTCGCACCGACCTCGCTCGACGAGGCAGTGCAGGCGCTCGCGGCAGGAGCCGGCGACGCCAAGATCATGGCCGGGGGCCAGAGCCTCCTGCCGATGATGAAGCTCCGGCTTGCGAGCCCGGGCATGATCATCGACCTCAACGGGATCGCGGGCCTCGATACGCTCGAGGAGTCCGACGGCATGCTGCGCATTGGCGCGCTCGTGCGTCACGCGGATCTCGAGAACTCGGACCTCGTTCGGGATCGCTACCCGATCATCCACGACGCCGCACAGCACGTGGCCGATCCGCTGATCCGCAACCGCGGCACGTTCTGCGGCTCGCTCGCGCACGGCGATCCGGCTGGCGACTGGGCAACCGTCGCCACCACGCTAGGTGCCGAGCTGCACGCGGTCGGCCCGAACGGCGCCGTGGTCCACAGCGCACACGACTTCCAGACGTCGATGTTTGAGACGCAGCTGGGTATGGACCAGATCCTCGTCGAGGCGCGCATTCCCGCGCCGAAGGCGGGCCAGGGTTCTGCCTATCTGAAGATCGAGCGCAAGGTGGGCGACTACGCCGCCGCTGCGGTCGGTGTGATGATCGTGCTCGACGGCACGACGGTCACCGAGGCCTCGATTGGTCTCACCAACGTTGGTCCGCTGACGATCAACGCGACGGATGCCGCCGCGTCGCTCGTCGGCAAGTCGATCGACGACGCAGCCGCCCTCGAGGAGGCCGGTCGTCTGGCAGCAGAGATCTCCGAGCCGAGCAGCGATCTGCGCGGACCGGAGGAGTACAAGCGGGATCTCGTGCGCGTGCTGACGAAGCGCGCGCTCCGCACGGCGGGCGCTCGCGCCCAGGGCAAGGAGGCGTGATGAGCGACAAGGTGATGGTCACCACCACCGTGAACGGTGAGGAGTGCGAGGCATTGGTCGAGCCGCGCACGCTGCTCGTCCACATGATTCGCGAGAGCCTGCACCTGACGGGCACACATATCGGCTGCGACACCACGTCCTGCGGCGCCTGCACGGTGCTGCTCGATGGTCGCCCGGTCAAGTCCTGCACGATCCTCGCCGTCCAGGCGAACGGTCGCGAGCTGGCCACGGTCGAGGGCCTCGAGGCCGCCGACGGGCTCTCGCCGGTGCAGGAGGGCTTCAAGGAGGAGCATGGGCTCCACTGCGGCTACTGCACGCCGGGCATGATGATGACCGTCACGGCCCTGCTCGAGGAGAACCCGAATCCGTCCGAGGACGAGATCCGCAAGGCCATCAGCGGCAACCTCTGCCGCTGCACCGGCTACGTGAACATCATCAAGGCCGTGCACTACGCAGCCAAGAAGAAGGAAGGGGCGGCAGCATGAGCGCGCCGACTGTCAGCACTGTCGACGGCGCAATCGGGCAGTCCCCGAAGCGCGTCGAGGACGATCGTTTCATCCGCGGCAAGGGCAACTACGTCGATGACGTGCAGCTCCCCGGGATGCTGTTTATGGCGATCTACCGCTCGCCGTTCGCTCACGCCACGATCAACTCGATCGACACCTCGCGCGCCGAGGCGATGCCGGGTGTCGTAGCGTGCGTGACGGGCGACCTGCTCGCCCAGCATGGCCTTGCTTGGATGCCCACCCTCGCGGGTGACACCCAGGCCGTTCTGGCAACGGACAAGGTCCGCTTCCAGGGCCAGGAGGTCGTCTGCGTGATCGCCAAGACGGCGGCGCAGGCCGAGGATGCACTCGAGGGCATCGACGTCGATTACGACCCGCTGCCGGTCATCACGGATCCGAAGAAGGCACTCGACGCTGACGCGCCGATCATCCGCTCGGACCTTGAGGGCAAGACCGACAACCACATCTTCACGTGGGAGTCGGGCGACGCCGACGCGACGGACCGTGTCTTCGCAGACGCCGACATCGTCGTCAAGCTCGACACGCTCTACCCGCGCATCCACCCGGCGCCGATGGAGACCTGCGGCGCGGTCGCCGATTACAACAAGGCGACCGGGAAGATGACGATCTACCTGACGAGCCAGGCCCCGCACGCGCACCGCACGCTGTTTGCGCTGGTGGCTGGTCTGCCCGAGCAGAAGATCCGCATCATCTCGCCGGACGTCGGTGGTGGCTTCGGCAACAAGGTGCCGATCTACCCCGGCTACGTCGTGGCAACCGCGGCATCGCTCCTGATCGGCAAGCCGGTCAAGTGGATCGAGAGCCGCACCGAGAACCTGATGTCGACGGGCTTCGCCCGCGATTACCACATGGAGGGCGAGATCGCGGCCACGAAGGACGGCAAGATGCTCGCCGTTCGCGCCAACGTCCTCGCCGACCATGGTGCCTTCAACGCGCAGGCGCAGCCGTCGAAGTGGCCGGCCGGCTTCTTCAACATCGCCACGGGGTCGTACGACTTCCAGGCGGCGCACTGCAAGGTCGACGGTGTCTACACGAACAAGGCTCCGGGTGGCATTGCCTACCGCTGCTCGTTCCGTGTCACCGAGGCCGCGTACCTGATCGAGCGTCTGGTGGAGAACCTCGCGCTGCAGACCGGCATCGACGCCGCCGAGCTGCGCCGCAAGAACTTCATCCAGCCGGATCAGTTCCCGTACAAGAGCCCGATGGGCTGGGAGTACGACTCGGGCGACTATGAGAAGGCGCTGGACATCGCGCTTGATCTGGTCGGCTACGACGAGCTCCGCAAGGAGCAGGAAGAGAAGCGTGCCAAGGGCGAGATCATGGGCATCGGCTTCTCGTCGTTCACCGAGATCGTCGGTGCCGGCATGTCGAAGATCTGCGATATCGCGGGTCTCGCCATGATCGACTCGGCGGAGCTCCGCATCCATCCGACCGGCAAGGGCGTGCTCAAGCTCGGCGTCCAGTCGCAGGGTCAGGGGCACGAGACGACGTTCGCGCAGATCGTGGCGAACGAGCTCGGCATTCCGTACACGGACATCGCCGTCGAGCACGGCGACACGGACCACACCCCGTACGGCCTCGGCACGTACGCGTCGCGCTCCACCCCGACGGGTGGCGCGGCAACGGCAATCGTGGCCCGCAAGCTCCGCGAGAAGGCGCGCCAGATTGCGGCGCACCTCCTCGAGTGCGCACCGGATGATCTCGAGTTCGACAGCGGCACCTTCTCCGTGAAGGGTTCGCCCGAGAAGTCGAAGACGATCCAGGAGTGCATCTTCGGGGCGTACCAGTCGGATCTGCCCGACGACATGGAGAAGGGCTTCGAGGACGTCACGTACTACGACGCACCCGAGATGACCTATCCGTTCGGCACGTACATCTGCGTCGTCGACGTCGACAAGGGCACCGGCCAGGTCAAGGTCCGCAAGTTCGTTGCGGTCGACGACTGCGGTACCCGCATCAACCCGATGATCGTTGACGGCCAGATCCATGGCGGTCTCACGCAGGGCTTCGGCACCGCGATGATGGAGCTGATCTCGTTCGACGAGGACGGCAACTGCTTCGGCGGTAACTTCATGGACTACCTGATCCCGACCGCGGTGGAGAGCCCGGACTGGACGCTGGGTGAGTGCACGACGCCGTCGCCGCATCATCCGTTCGGCGCGAAGGGCGTTGGCGAGTCGCCGACGGTCGGCTCGCCGCAGGCGTTCGTCAATGCCGTGGTCGATGCTCTGCATCCGTACGGCATCACGAACATCGACATGCCGCTGTCGTCGCACAAGGTCTGGAAGGTCCTGCGCGACAACGGCGTCTCGGACGAGTAACCGAGTCGATACTGAGTACATGAAGCGCACGCTCGACATCGCACGTACGGCAGCGGACCTGGCCCTCCAGGGACAGCCGTACGTGCTCGCGACCGTGGTCCGGGCCGAGGCACCAGCCTCGGTCCGGCCCGGCGCGAAGGCCATCGTGTTTCCCGATGGTCGTGTCGAGGGTTGGATCGGCGGCTCGTGCTCCGAGCCGAATGTGGTGCGTCATGCGCGCCACGCCCTGCAGACGGGCGAGACCGAATTGCTTCGGATCGGCCCCGAGGACCTGCTGCCGCCGAGTGGCGTGACGGGCCTCACCACCACCTGCCCCTCGGGAGGGACCGTGGACATCTTCCTCGAGCCGGTCGTGCCGACTCCGCAGCTCGTCGTGATCGGCCACACGCCGGTCGCGAGCGCTGTCGCCTCGATCGGCGAGGCCATCGGCCATCGCGTCCTGCTGATCGACGGGCGCAAGGGCATCGACGAGGCGGGCATCGAGCCGCAAGCCAATGTTGTCGTCGCCTCGATGGGGCACTACGACGAGGATGCGCTTGAGGTGGGCCTGGCCCACCAGCCGGCCACGCTCTCGCTGATCGCCTCCCGCAAGCGCGCGCACGCGGCACTTGAGCTGCTGCGCGAGCGCAAGGTCGCTGAGGACCTGATCGCCACGATCGACACCCGCCCGGGCGTCGAGCTCGGCGAGGTCACGCAGGAGGAGATCGCCCTGGCGGTCGTCGCCGGCATCGTGCAACGCACCCGTGCTGCCCAGGCCGTCGGCCCGCGCACCGCGATCGATCCGACCTCGGGCTCCGAGATCCTCGTCGACGAGACGACGCCCTCGGCCGACTACGAGGGCACGACGTACTTCTTCAGCTGCAACGGCTGCAAGGGCCGGTTCCTCGAGAACCCGGCCAAATTCGTCGGCACTGTCGCGTAGCGCTGCAGCCGCGATTGCGGCCGCGGCACCCGTCAGCGATGCCGCACGCTGGCGTCAAGGTGCTTCGGTGGTGCGGCCGCTGCGCTCATCGGGGCCGGGCTGATGCCGTAGACGATGGCGATCAGGCCACTGGGGCGATTGACGATGCGGAAGCGCACGATGTACGCACCGGTGTCAGAGCCGGCGGTGATGGCCACGCGCATCCGGAAGCGGCGGGTCCGGCTCGTGAACTGGTACGTCGCACGAAAGACGCCGTTGGCGGCGGTGGCGAGCTGTGCCTGCTGCGTCTTCTGGAAGGTGATGCCGACGTCGGCGCCGGCGATGGCGAGGCGCGGATTGTCGGCGCTTGTGAACAGGCCCGTGATGGCAACCGTGTTGTTGTAGACCGTGCCGTACCGTACGCAGCGCCCAGCGCGGCGCAGCGTGCAGACGCGGCGTTGTGTGACGCGTCTAGGGACGATGCGGATGTTCTTCAGCGTCGCGACCTTGCCGCTTAGGGCGGTCGTGAACCCCCATGTGTAGGTGACGCCGTTGTTGAACGTGACGGTCGCCGAGTAGTTCGCGTTGTCCACGAGCGGACGGACCGGGATGATGATGCCCGACGCGGGTGTGAGATACGGGCCGACGGTCGGGTTGGTTGGGTCGACCCAACGCACCGGCACGAAGCCGGTTGGGCCGGTCAGCGAGGCCGACTGGATCGCGATCGGCTGGCCACCGGCGGTGAGACCGCTGATCGTTGCCGGACCCCATTCGTAGACGTAGAGGTGCGGCCCGGTCGGGTTGGGCAGCCCGAGCGCCTGGGCGGGTGTGATGGGCCATTCCGAACTGTTCTCGCTGGCGTAGATGCTGGTGCCGATGCCGGGATAGGTGACGACGGTGTTGGTCGGCGGGATCACGCGCAGGTAGCCGGGCCAGGTGGTTGCGCAGACGAATTCGTTATCGTCGGCAATGCCGATCTCCGACAGCTGTGGCGCGAGGAGTTGTGCGATGTGGAGCGGGGCGGTCTCCCACAGGAAGATGCTTGGCGTCCACGTAATGCCGGCGGCGAGCACCGAGTGCGCAGCCGCCCAGTTGCTGACCTGACCCCTTTTTCTGGTCCACGTGTTATGGGGTTTTGGTGTGGTGGTGGATGACACCGTCGTTGCGTACGCCGTGACGGTCGGTCGCGAATTCGACATGGCTGTGGTGGCGACAGGTATCGAAACCCCTGCGGACGCGAATCGCGCACGTGAGTTTGGCGTGGAGTGGGGCGAAGGTGGCCTGTTTGGCGGCCCGCAGCCACTCACGGCGCAGCTCGCCGTACCGCAGCCTGAGTCGCTGCTCTAATCCCGCACGCGGTGCGATAGGGAACATGATGATCCAAACCCCACCCTGTCGCCGCGCCACCGCGCCGCAACCGCGCCTACGCTGCGAGCAATGAGCACCGCCTCGCAACCCAAGCGCGCGATCGTGATCGGCTCCGGCTTTGGTGGCCTGGCCGCTGCGATGCGCATGCTCGCGGCCGGGCTCGACGTCACCGTCGTCGAGCGTCTGCCCGCGCCGGGCGGCCGCGCGTCGCAGATCACCGACCAGGGCTATACGTGGGATCTCGGCCCGAGCCTCGTGACGATGCCGTGGTGCTTCGACGAGTTGTTTGCGCTGCTCGACCGCGACTTTCGTGAGGAGGTCGAGCTCATCGGCCTTGATCCGTTCTATCGTATCGACTGGCCGCACGACGGCACGCGCATCGACTTCAAGGGCGATGTGGAGGAGATGCAAGAGGAGCTCGCCAAGCTCTCGCCGCACGACGCCGCCAACTATCCGGCCTTCCTCAAGGCCTCGGGGCTGATCCACGAAAACGCGGTGCTTGCCGCCGGGCGCAAGGCCTTCGAGAATCCGTTGCCGTTCGCCAAGCTGCTGCCGACGATGCTGCGCCTCGACGCCGCGCGCAGCCTGTCGCATTTCTGCGCGAAGTACTTCGACGAGCCGCACATCTTCCAATCGATGAGCTTCCACTCGCTGTACATCGGTGGCGACCCGTACCGCGTGCCCGCCGTCTACGCCGCGCTCGCCTACCTGCAGGTGGCCGACGGCGTCTGGTACACGAAGGGCGGTACGTACTCGATCGTCCAGGCGATGGTGCGCGCGATTGAGGGCGCTGGCGGCCGCGTCCGCTGCAGCGCCGACGTCGACGAGATCATCGTGCGCGGCGGCAAGGCGATCGGCGTACGGCTCGCCGATGGCGAGGTGCTGCCCGCCGAGGTTGTCGTCTCCGACGCCGATCCGGTGCGCACGCGGACGCGACTGCTCAAGGGCGCGCCCGACCGCGCGCCGTGGCGCTTCCGCGGCTCGAACAACGGTATGTCGTGCTTCCTGCTCTACCTCGGTACGGACCGCCAGTGGCCCGAGCTGCTGCACCACACGCTCTTCGTCGGCGACGGGTACCGGAAGTTCATCAACGACGTGACGAAGAAGCGCGTGCTGCCGGAGACGCTCTCGCTGTACCTCCACGTGCCGGCGCGTACCGATCCCGCGATGGCGCCCGCGGGCGGCGATTCGCTGGCCGTGCTGCTGCCCGTCCCGAATCTCGCCTCCGGCGACGACTGGGGTGCAATTTCTGACACGTGGCGCGATAAGGTGATTGACTACTTGGAACACGACGCGGGGCTAACCGGCCTGCGCGCATCGATCAAGGTGGAGCACCGGATGACGCCGGCCGATTTCGAGCAGCGCTACGACGCAGACGAGGGTACGGCGTTCTCGACCGAGCCCGTGCTGACGCGCTCGGCGTACTTCCGCCAGCCGAACAAGGACCGCACGGTCAATGGTCTGTACCACGTGGGCGCGGGCGCGCATCCGGGTGCCGGCGTGCCGGGCGTGCTGCTCGGGGCCGAGGTCGCAGCGGGGCTGGTGCGCCGCGATCTCGGGATCGCGACGTGAGACTCCCACGCCGCGGCGCTCAGGCAACCGACGGCTACCTGCCCGAGGCGCAGGAGGTGATGCAGAACGTGGCACGGACGTTCTCGCTGGCCGCGCGCCTGCTGCCCGCCACCGTGCGCGATGACGTCGTCTTGCTCTATCTCGTACTGCGTACCCTCGACGATCTCGTCGATGAGCAGAGCCCCGATGCCGATGCCGCCGTCGCGGCTGTCGAGACGTGGCTGGTCACCGACGAGACCTCGACGCGCGAGACCGTGATCCTCGAAGACCTCACCCGCCGCTACGGCCTGCCGCGCCCGGCACTGGTCGCCTTCCTGCAGGGCATGCGCGACGACCTCGCGACGCCCGACATCCAGACCGAGGGCGATCTCGACGTCTATTGCTACCGCGTCGCCGGCTGCGTGGGGGAGATGATGGCGTCGATCCTCGGCGTCTGGGACGACGCGGCCTGGAACGCAGCGCGCGCGCTCGGCAATGCGATGCAGCGCACGAACATCCTGCGCGATGTCGACGAGGACCTGGCCAACGGTCGCGTCTACCTCGCCAGCGACACGCTTGCGCGCTTTGGCATCACCGATCTCGCCACGCAGGACCGCACCGAGCTGTATCGCGATCAGATCGACCGCGCCGACACGTTGTACGACCAGGGGCTCCATGGTGTCCCGATGCTCGTCCACGGCGGCCGGTCCGTCGCTGCCGCTGGCGCGATGTACCGCGAGATCCTGCGCGAGATCGAGCGCGGCGGCTACGGTGCCAATCGCAGCCGCTCTGTCGTCTCGCGTCCGCGCAAGGCCACGATCGTGGCCCGTGCCTTCGTCCGTCCCAAGAGGTGGTCATGAGCGAGCAACTGTTTCCCGGCACCGTCGCATCGGTGCGGCGCGCGCTCGAGCGCACCTTCGTCGAGGAAGACCCGCGCGATGCGGCGTGGCGCGGCCGTGTCGGCAACGCCCGCATGTCGGTGCGCGTCGACGTCGTGGCCGATCCCGACGATGCCGCACAGGCGATGGTCGTCGCCTCCTCCGAGGTACTACCGGTGCCGAAGTTCACGGGCCCGCTGGCCGCATCCGTACTGCTCGAGCACGACGGCTTCGTGCTGGGTCGTCTGCGCCACAACGGCAGCGCGCTCGTTGCGGAGCAGTCGATGCTTGGTGGGCATACGCTCGCGCAGGAAGAGGTGACGGTCGCGGTGTGGACGGTTGGCTGGCTCTCGGCGAACGAGGGAGCACGTCTGCACATGCGCGTCGGCGGGATGGATCCCGGCGAGCCGCGGACGCCCGATGTCGATGTGCGTCGTGGGGCCGAAGAGCGCGTGGCGGTCGTGCGGGAGCGTGCCGCACGCTGGCTCGAGACGAACGGCTTCGTCGATGACCCTGTCTGGGGTCTGCATGGTGAGGCGGGCTCGACGCGCGTCTTCGTGTCGGCCATGCACCACCTGGAGCGATCGAGCGTGATCATCGTCGCCGCCCCCGTGCTCATCGATGTCGACCTCACCGACGAGCTTGCGCTCGCGGCCTGCACGATCGCCGACGAGACCACGGTCGGCCGGTTCGCGTACACCGATGCGCGCCGCGAGCTGTGGTTCGAGCACGCGATCCTCGCCGACGATCTGCAAGAGGTCGAGCTGATGCACGCGGTACGCGCCGTCGCCGAGACGGCCGACGCGGTCGACGAGCAGCTGGCCTCTGCACACGGCGGCCGCCGCTACCTCGATCTCGCCTAGCTCGCTCCGTCCGGACTGAGCACGACCGGATCGACGTCGGGCGAGACGGTGCTGGCGCGGGCGATCGTGCCACCCTGCTCCGCGTCGGTGATGAAGCCGCTCGGCGAGACGCAGACCATCAGGTTGGCGCCGCTCGGCTCGGTGCCGGTCAGGCACGACGCGTCGACTTGGTTGGCACGCGTCTGCACCTGCAGGCCGCCATCGCTGGCAGCAGCAACCTTCGCCGCGATCTGACGTGCGGTGTCCTCGCCGACGAGCTGCGCAGCCGTCGCCAGCGCAGTCGCGCCCTTGCGATCGGCGTCCTTCTTCGTGCAGGTCGGCGTGTCTGCACCCTGTGTCACGCACACCCAGGTGATCTTGGACGTCGAGAGATTCACGCCAACGCGTGTGGTGCCGCTGTCGCCCGTGACCGCAACGAGTGCCTTGTCGCCGAGGCGCGCCAGCGTCAGCTCGCCTTGGGTGCCATCGAGGATGGTGGCGTAGACCACCTGTCCATTCGGGTGCTGGGCCGCCAGCGCGAGCACGCCCGACGGCGTCTCGGCCGGAAAGATCGCCTGCGCGGTGCCACTGTCGGCACTCGTCGTTTCGCCGCCACCGGCCGCAAACGGCGAGATCGTCACGGCGTTCGCACCCGTCGGGGGTGGAGCGGGCTGGGCCGACTGGGTCTGCGGGCCAGAAGACGTCGCGCCACCGCAGGCTGCGAGCACGACCGTCAGGGCGAGCAGGGGAAGCAGGCGGCGGGCGAGCACCGACCCATCCTATCCGCCGCGGCTGCGTGCCTTCGCGTTGGTACGCTGGCAGCGATGGCTGACGGCGAGCTCTTCCTCGAGGACCTGCAGGGCGCGATTCATCGTGCCTTTGAGGAGGGGCGTGAGCCCGTTGCGCTGCTGCTGCATCCGGCGACGGTGATCCACGTCTCGGACCCCGCGCTTGGCCTCGAGCCGCTTGGCGCCTCGGAGATCGACGCGATCGACACCATGCCGATCGAGATCGATCCCATGCAAGAGGTCGGCGAGATCGGCATCCGCGAGCGCACGCGACCGATCAGCTAGGTCGCGGCTGGCCGGCCCATGGCCGGGAGTGTCAGGCGCGTGTCTGGAAGGCGGCGAGCGAAAAGAGATGGCCTTGCGCGAGGTCGGCGCCCAGTTCGCGCACGGCGTCGAGTTGCTCCTGCGTCTCGATGCCTTCGGTCACGACTTCGAGCTCGAGGAGTCGTCCGATCTGGACGATGCCTGCGATCAGGGGGCGTACGCGACTAGCGCTCTCGCCGACGATATCCGCGAGGAATGAGCGGTCGATCTTGATGCGTGCCAGCGGCAACGTTCGCAGCTGCGTGAGCGAGGTGAACCCCGTACCGAAGTCGTCGACCGCGATGTGAATGCCGTGCGATGAGAGCTCGTCGATCAGCTCGATGCCTGGATCGATCGTGCGGAACGCGACACGCTCGGTGATCTCGAGCGTCAGACGATCAGGAGCGACGCCGCAGGCCGTGAGGTCGTCGAGTACTCCTGCGACGAACGACGCGTCGATCTCGTGGGGTGAGACGTTGACCCAGAGGTCGAGTGCACCGGCGGCTCCGGTGGACGCATCGAGATCATGGAGCTCTGTCAGCGCTCGCCGACGGATATAGGCGCCGAGGCGATTCTCGTTCCCGGGCGCCGACATCCTGCGGTGTCTCAATGCGCAGCGCATCGTTCTGCGGATCGCGTGGATCCAACCTAGACGGCCTCAGCCGATAACGACCTCACGAGCGGCTGTATGCCTCTCCTCATCGATACCGGAAGCGTCCGGTTAAGGACACATTACGGGAAGGTACTGGCCGTCGTCGGGTTAGTCCGCAATCCCGGCTGCCAGGGGGACAAGCTCGTCGGGATCGGCCGGCGAGCCATCGCCGATGCCAAACATCCCGGCCAGCATCCCGGTGACGCCCTCGGGCGTGGCTCCATGTTCCTGGTGCTCCCGCAGCGTGATCGCGCCATGGCGCTTGGCCAGGCGCGCGCCGTCGTCGCCGAGCATCAGCGGCACGTGCCCGTACGCGGGCGGCTCGAGGTCGAGCAGGCGCATGATCACGCGCTGGAAGGCCGCGGAGGGGAGGAGGTCCTCGCCGCGGACGATGTGCGTCATCTCGGGCTGCGCGTCATCGACGGCGCAGGCCAGCTGGTAGCCGATCACGCCGTCGGAGCGCACGAGCACGAGATCACCCGCGGTCGCGACAACATCGATTTCGACGGGACCGTGGACGAAGTCGTCGAAGCGCTCGACGCCGGCGGGCACGGCGAGACGCAGGGCATGGCGCTCGCCCGCGGCGATGCGCTCGGCGGTAGCGATGGGATCGAGTCCGCGGCAGGTGCCGCCGTAGATCGGTCCCTCATCGCCGTGCGGGGCCGAGGCGGCGGCCTTGATCTCGGCGCGCGTGCAGAAGCACGGGTAGACGAGCCCGGCAGCGCGCAGTTGGTCGAGCGCCGCGGTGTAGCGATCCAGGCGCTGAGACTGGCGGATCAACTCGCCATCCCACGTCAGGCCGAGCCAGGCGAGATCCTCGAGTTGGCGAAACTCGAACTCCTCCTTGCAACGGTCGACATCCAGGTCGTCGATGCGCAGCTGGATCGACCCGCCCGTGGCGCGCGCATACAGCCACGCGATCAGCGCGGTGCGGACGTTGCCCAAATGCAGGTCGCCGCTTGGCGTCGGTGCGAATCGCCCCTTGGTCACCGCTGCATAATGACGGCATGACACGGGTGTACTCGACCGAGGATGGCGATCTGCGCGGCGGTGGCAAGCGTCAGCGCCGCGGCGCGACGGCTGGACCCGGCGCGGCGCAGGGGCACCCGAGCGACGGCGTCGTGCGCGTCGAGCGTCGCCGCGGTGGTCGCGGCAACGGCTGGGTCACACTGGTCACCGGCCTGCCGGGTGACCCCAAGGCTGCGCTCAAAGACCTCAAGAAGCTCGTCGGTGCGGGCGGCGCGGTGCGCGACAGCGCCGTCGAGATCCAGGGCGATCATGCCGAGAAGCTGATCGAGCACCTCACCCGGCAAGGGCATCGCGTGCGCCGGGTAGGCGGCTGAGTAGCGCCTCCCGATCGTCTGCGCTGATGCCGGGGCTACCGGTGCCACCGAGGGGGCGCTGGCGCTGCTCCTCGCGCTCGAGGTCGTGAAAGTCGGAGCCCGTCGAGACGAGCAGGCCATGGCGCTCGGCGAGCGCGCGGTACGCGGCCTGCGTGGCCGGGTCCTGGTCGGGGCGGTGCGCCTCGATCGCACAGAGGCCGACGTCTGCGAGGTTCTGGACGTACGCGTCGAGCGCGGCGTGGTCGAGGTTGAGCGAGTACGGGTGCGCGAGCGAGATCAGGCCGCCCGCCTCGACGACACGCTCGATGATCTCCGCGGGCTCGGTCTTGCCGCTCGGCACGTAGCCGGGACAGTCGCTGCCGATCCAGCGCTCGAAGGCGTCCTTGCGGCTGGTCGCCGCGCCGGTCTTGACGAGCGCGTCGGCGACGTGCGGGCGGCCGATGTTGAACTCGGCGGCCGCACGGACGTCATCCCACGTGAGCTCGAGACCGAGGCCCTGGAGGCGCTCGACCATCTCGCGCGCACGGGCCTCGCGATCGCGTTCCTTCACGTGCGTCCAGTCGAGGAACGCGGCGGGTACGGGATCGGGCAGCCAGGCCAACAGGTGGCACTGGCCGTCGGGGTAGCGGCCCGACAGCTCGATGCCGGGGAGCACCGCTACGCCGTGCTCGCGGCCCGCGGCCTGCGCCTCGGCGACGCCGCGTAGCGTGTCGTGGTCGGTCAGGGCGATCAGATTGAGCCCGCGCTCGGCGGCGAGCTGCACGACCGCTGCCGGGGAGAGCTTGCCGTCCGACGACGTCGAGTGCATGTGCAGATCAATCGACGTCGTTGGCACGCTCACTACTGTACTCGTCGCCCGTCCCGGGTCTCCGCTTACGATGCAGACATGGCTGATGAAACCCCCACAGGCCACCGTGTCCTCCTGCCCAAGGGCGCGGAGGGCACCCTCGCGGTCTTCAAGAATGGCGCGACGATGTCCGAGGGCGTCGACTTCGTCCGTGAGGCAGACGCGCTCGTGTTCACCCAGCCGCTCAACGTCGAGCGCAAGGCGGGCCTGCTGGCGCGCATCCAGATGACGACCGTCGGCATCGGCGTCTACAAGAAGATCGATGACGTCGACATTCATGCGACGCTGCCGAATGGCTCGCTCAAGATCTTCACCGAGCTGCGCGCCGTCCCCGGCTCCTGAGCCAATGCCCGGCGCGCATCGCATCCGTCCGGCGCACGCTGAGGATGCACCGGCGATCGCCGCACTGCTTGAGGCGCTCGGTGATCTGCCGATGCTCGCGGGCGAGGACGTCGCCGACGTGGCGGCGCGCCATGTGCCTATCGCCGTGGCGAGTGCCGACACGACGCTGCTCGTCGTCGAAGCTGACGGCGAGCTGATCGGCTACGCCAACGTCCACTGGGTGCACGACCTGTTCATGCCCGGTCCTGAGGGCTACCTGTCCGAGCTGTTCATCCTCGAGTCGCACAGCGGTCGCGGGATCGGCAGCGAGGTGCTCGGCGTGATCGAGACCGAGGGACGGGAGCGCGGTGCGTTTCGCCTGTCGCTGCTCAACGCCAAGCGACGCGCGTCCTACGAGCGACGCTTCTACGAGCAGCATGGCTGGGTCGAGCGCCCCGAGATTGCGAACTTCGTGCGCTGGCTGCGCGACCCCGCCAGCTAGGACACGTCGGTCTCGGCCTGCAGCTGCTGGAAGGCGGCGCGGGCATCCTCGACCGACCCCTCGTTCTCGATCGTCGAGACGTCGCCGACGTCGACACCGGTCACGACGGCCTTCAGTACGCGCCGCATGATCTTGCCGCTGCGTGTTTTCGGCAGGCTGGAGACGAAGCGGAGGTCGCCGATCACCGCGACCGGGCCGAGCACCTCGCGCACGGTGGCGCGCAGCTCCTGTTCGAGCTCGGGCGAGGCCTCGATACCAGGCTTGAGCACGACAAAGACGGCGACGATCTCGCCCCGCAACGCATCAGGCTGGCCCGTTGCGCCGGCCTCGGCGACGGCGGGGTGGTGGAGGAACGCGGTCTCGACCTCAACGGTGCCGATGCGGTGCGCGGCGATCTTGATCACCTCGTCGGCGCGGCCGGCGAACCACGCGTAGCCCTCCGTGTCGAACTTGCACGCGTCGCCGCTCGCGTAGGCGTTCGGAACGCGCGACCAGTAGTCCTGGGCGTAGCGCTCCGGGTCGTTCCAGATCGTGCCGGTCAGCGACGGGAACGGCTGGCGCACGACCATCATCCCCGCCTGATTCGCGGGCAGCTCCTCGTGCGTCTGCGGATCCACGATCGCGACATCCCAGCCTGGCATCGGCAGGCCGCCAGAGCCGGGCCGGATCTCCTCGAGGCCGAGCCCCCACGGGTTGGCAAACAGCGGCACGCCCGTCTCGGTCTGCCACATGTGGTCGATCACCGGCACGCGATCGCCGAGCACGTCCTGCTGCAGCCACTGCCAGGCCGGCGGGTTGAGGGTCTCGCCGGCGCAGAAGACGCGGGTCAGCGTGGACAGGTCGTGGTCCTCGGCTGGCGCGGTGCCGTGCTGCATCAGCATGCGCACGGCCGTCGGCGCGGTGAAGAGCCCGGTCACGCGCTCCTGCGCGATCAGCCGGTAGAGCGTGTCGGGCCCGGGGTAGTCGAGCGAGCCCTCGAAGGCGATCGTCGCCGCGCCTGCCAGCAACGGGCCGTAGACGATGTACGAGTGCCCCACGATCCAGCCGATGTCGGACGTCGACCACCAGACATCGTCGCGGTCGAGGCCGTAGACCCAGCGGCCCATCGCGTCAAGACCGGCCATGTACCCGCCGTGGACGTGCACGACGAGTTTCGGCGTGGCCGTCGTGCCGCTGGTGGCGAGGATGAAGACGGGATCTGTGGCCGCGACCTCTGCGTATGCCCCGCTCGTACCTACGCCTGCTGCGACGAAGTCGTCCCAGTCGAGCTCGCCAGCACCGGCCGGGGCAGCATCGGGCTCGCGGCGCTGCACGACCACGTGCTCGACATCGTGGTCGCCATCAGCGAGCGCGGCATCGACGATGTGCTTGAGCGGCACGACCTTGCCACGACGACGCGTCGAGTCGGCGACGAAGACCGCCTTTGAGCCCGACAGGCGGATGCGCTGGCCAAGCGCGCCCTCGCCGAAGCCGGCAAACACGACGCTATGGATGGCGCCGATGCGGGCGCACGCGAGCATCAGCGCGATTGCCTCGACGCTGACGGGCATCGAGATCGTGATGCGGTCGCCGTGCTCGATGCCGAGCGCACGCAGCGCGCCGGCGACGCACTCGACCTCGGTGAGCAGCTCGGCATACGACAACCGCCGCTCGGCGCCGTCCTCGCGCAGCCAGATCAGAGCGGGGCGATCGCCGAAGCCAGCCTCGACATGGCGATCAAGACACGCGGCGGTGAGGTTCGTCGTTGCGCCCTTGAACCACGTAAACGTCGGCACGTCCCACTCGAGCACGCTGGCCCACGGAGAGAACCAGGGCAGGCTGGCCACCTCGCGCGCCCAGAAGGCATCGGGATCGGCCAGCGCCTCGCGCTGCAGTCGCTGGAGCTCGGTCTCGCTCATGGCGAGATGCTAGACGCTGGCTTGTGGCTGCGTCAGGTGCGCCAGACAAGCTGGACGGCGGCGATCGTCTCGCCGCCGGTCGCTGCCTCGACGGGCGCGATGGCGCGCAACATCGCGGAGCCGGGCACGCCGAAGATGTCGGCGGTTGCCGCATCGTCTCGAAGCACCTCGACGGTGGGCTGCACCCGGCGTGTCTCAGGACCGAGACCGAGTGCACCCGAGCGAGACGACTCGACGGCGTAGAAGCACGCCAGCACGAGTGCGATCAGAAACGGGTTGTCCTCATCCTCGGCGTACGCGATGCGCTCGCGCGTCCGCACAGTCGCGTCGACGAGGAACGGCAGGAGCTCGGGTGCGAGCTGGCCAGAGCGATGCTTCGGCTTGGCTTTCGAGTTCGGCGCGCGCTCGAACACCACGGCGACCGGCGCGCCGGCGAGTGCGAACGATTCGCGCTCGCGATACGGGCCGATCGCCCAGGCGAGCTCGCTCGCCATGCGCGCGGTAGCCTCGGCGAGCTCGTCGGCCAGGCGCTCGGCCTCCGAGTCCGACAACTCCTCGGCCTCGAAAACGGGATGCTGCTGCGGCGCGTCCTCGTGGTCGTGGTCGTGATCGCAGTCGGGTCCGTGCACATGCTCGTGCTCGTGATTGCAGTCGGGGCCGTGTTCGTGATCGTGCGCCATGGCTGGAAGCCTACGAGTCCTCGAGGGTCATGTGATCCCCTTCGCACGTGGAGCGTGCGCGGCGGCATACCGCAGGGCGATCTACCGTTAGTACCGGTAATGAGTGGACGCGGCAGACACGGAACGTTCGATGTGGGGGATAAGCCCACGCGCCCGGAGGACCCTGAGGTCCGCCGCGCGAACCTGCGCCGCATCTTCCGCCTGTTCGGGCCCGAGCGCAGCCGCCTGAGCCTTGTGCTCGCGCTGATCATCTTCTCGAGCGCGCTCGGCATGGTGCCGGCCTTCCTGCTGCGCGATGTCATCGACAACGCGATTCCGACGTCGAATACCACGCTGCTGGCCTGGCTCGCCGGCGGCATGATCGCGATCGCGATCATCGTGGGCATTCTGGGCGTCGCGCAGACCTATCTGTCAAACCGCGTCGGGCAGGAGGTCATGCACGACCTGCGCGCCGACGTCTACGAGCACCTGCAGCGTCAGTCGCTCGCGTTCTTCACGCGCACTCGGACCGGCGAGGTGCAATCGCGTATCTCCAATGACATCGGTGGCGTTGATGATGTCGTCACCTCGACGGCGACGTCCGTCGTGTCCAACGTCACGACGGTGCTGGCCGCGGTCGCCGCGATGTTCCTGCTCGACTGGCGCCTCGCGATTCTCTCGGTCATTCTCGTGCCGTTCTTCGTCCTGCTCACCCGCCGCGTTGGCGTCGAGCGGCGCAAGCTCGCGTCGGAGCGCCAGAAGACCCTCGCCGATATCTCCTCGCTCGTCCAGGAGTCGCTGTCGGTCAGCGGTGTGCTGCTCGGCAAGACGATGGGGCGCGGGCCCGAGCTAGCGCAACGTTTTCGAGAGGAATCACGGGAGCTCGCCGAGCTTGAGGTGCGTCAGCGCATGGCGGGCCGTTGGGTGATGGCCACGATCAGTGCGTCGTTCGCGATCCTGCCGGCACTCGTCTACTGGGCGGGTGGGTTGTCTATTGCCAACGGCTGGGGTGCGGTCAGCATCGGTACACTCGTCGCGTTCGCCACGATCCAGACGCGGATCTTCTTCCCGGTCGGCGCGTTGCTCAGCGTCGGCATCGACGTGCAGGCATCGCTGGCGCTGTTCGATCGCATCTTTGAGTACCTCGATCTCGAAGTCGACATCGATGAGCACGACGGCACGCGCTCGCTCAATCGCGACGACGTGAAGGGCGAGGTCGCGTTCGATGACGTCTGGTTCCGCTACGAGGAGTCGGGCCCGTGGACGACTGCCGCTGCGACGTTCCTTGCGGCGCCCGGCACGAGCACGGCGGTCGTGGGAGAGACGGGATCGGGCAAGACCACGCTCGGCTATCTCGTGGCGCGCCTCTACGGATCTCATTGGCGTCGTCAGCCAGGAGACGTACCTGTTTCACGCGACCGTGCGCGAGAACCTGCGCTTCGCTCAGCCCGACGCGACCGACGAGGAGATCGAGGAGGCGTGCCGTGCGGCCCGCATCCACGATCACATCACCAGCCTCGAGCATGGCTATGACACCGTCGTGGGCGAGCGCGGCTATCGCTTCTCCGGCGGCGAGAAGCAGCGCATCGCGATTGCCCGCACCGTGCTGCGCAACCCGCCGATCCTCGTCCTGGACGAGGCCACGAGTGCGCTCGATGTCGATACAGAGCGCCAGGTGCAGGAGGCGCTCGACGCACTCGCCGAGGGGCGCACGACGATCACGATCGCCCATCGCCTCTCGACGGTGCGCGATGCCGACCAGATTCTCGTGATGGACGCTGGGGCGATCGTCGAGCGCGGCACGCATGCGGAGCTCGTGGCACAGGGCGGCCGTTACGCCGAGCTGGTTGCGCGCGACTCGCTCGGCGCGATCGTCTAGCCGCGGATCACGCGCGCGGGCTCAGCGCCCAGCTGTGCGATCAGTTGTCGCCAGTCCGGGTCGTCGACCAGCACGACGTCGGCTTTGTAGCCGACCGCAAGGCGACCGACCTCGTCGTCGAGCCCGAGCACCGCAGCGCCACCGACGGTGGCAGCGGCGAGCGCCTCGGCGCAGGACAGACCCATTTGGGTGCAGGCCAAATGCATCGTGGTGGGCAGCGACAGGCACGGAGCGGAGCCCGGGTTGGCATCGGTCGCGAGCGCGACGCGGCCACCGGCGTCGATCAGCTGGCGCAGCGGCGGCATCGGGCGCTTCAGCGTGAGCGCCGCGACCGGAAGGCCAACGCCGATCACGTTCGAGGCGGCGAGCAGCTTGACTCCGTCGTGGTTAGTCGCCTCGAGGTGGTCGACGCTGGCGGCATTGAGCTCGATCGCGAGCGGGATGGCGCCCATCTCGGAGAACTGGTCGGCGTGCAGGCGTAGCCGCAGGCCGTGGCCACGCGCGGCCTCGAGGAAGCGACGCGACTGCTCAACGTCGAAGACGCCGCGTTCGAGAAATACGTCGGCCGCATCGGCGAAGGGCGCGCAGGTCGGCAGGATCTCCTCGATCGCGTAGTCCACGTACGCGTCGGGCGAGGCCGCCTCGGGCGGCGTGGAGTGGAGCGCCAGACAGGTCGTTGTGGTGCGCACGCCGGCTGCCTCGCCCGCCGCTTTAGCGGTGCTGAGCATGCGCGCCTCGTCCTTGGCGGTCAGGCCGTAGCCCGACTTCACCTCGGCGGTCGTCGTGCCGAGCGCGCGCATCCGTGCCAGCCGCTTGGTGGCGGCGGCGAGCAGGGCCTCGTCGGTCGCCTCGCGCGTCAGCTTCACGCTGGCCTTGATGCCGCCGCCCTCAGCCGCGATGCGCTCGTAGTCGGCACCCTGAGCGCGCAGGTCGAACTCGTGGATGCGGTTGCCGCCGTAGACGATGTGCGTATGGCAGTCGACGAGGCCGGGCACGGCACTCATGCCGCGCGCGTCGATCACCTCGGCGTCGTCGGCCAGCTGCACTGCCCGGAGCACCTCCTCGCGCGGGCCGACGGCCTCGATGTGGCCGTTGCGGATGGCGATGGCGGCATCGTGCTGCACGCCGAAGTCACCGTCGGCATCGATCGATGCGAGGGTGGCCAGGTTGTCGATCAAGAGGTCGGCGGGCTGCATGTCGTGAGTCTACGCGCGGCCTGCGAGCGACCCTGCGCAGATCCCGTAGGCATCCGCGCAGAGTTCTGACCAGTTGTTGACTAGAATCGGTGCTATGGATGTCAGCGTGTACGAAGCAAAGACGCATCTCTCTCGGCTGATCGGCGACGTTGAGGCAGGCCGCGAAGTCACGATCACGCGGCACGGTAAGCCGGTTGCACGCCTGGTGCCGGTTGCCGACGGTGTGGACGAGCGTGCCGCAGCGGTCGCTCACCTGCGTGCCGTCAAGCGCGAGTTGGGCGTCAAGGCGACGCCAACGGAGATTCGCTCCTGGATCGACGACGGGAAGAAGCTGTAGTGCCCTTTGTCCTGGATGCCTCGGCTGCGCTTGAGGCCGCCTTCGACGACGAATCTGGTGCGGTAGGCGCCGCGGTCGTGGATCGCCTCGCCAGCGATACGGCGTTTGTGCCGTCGATCTGGTTCAGCGAGGTGGTCCACGCGATACTCCAAGCGGTGCGTCGCGGCCGCCTCACCCTTGAGGATGCCCATACCGCGTTGGCCGCGATCACCGACTGCTCGATCTCCGCGGTACCGGATCACCGCGAGACGAGAGCGCTCCTCGATGTCGCCTGCCAAACCGGACTGTCTGCCTACGACGCGTCATACCTCCTGCTCGCGATGGATATGGGGCTCGAGCTGGCGACCTGTGATCAACAGTTGCGTCTTGCTGCCGAGCGTGCCGGTGTTGCCTGCATCTAGGTGGCGGGTCGGCGTATCAGCGAGATCGATGCTATAACTCGATCCAATAAGTGAAACAAGTGATCCTCATACATGTACTGTGAGGATTCCGAACCCCCCAGGAGACCCCCGACATGGGCATTCGCATTAACGACACCGCGCCGAACTTCACCGCGCAGACCACCGAAGGCGAGATCGACTTCCACGACTGGATCGGCGACTCGTGGGCTGTCCTCTTCTCGCACCCCAAGGACTTCACGCCGGTCTGCACGACGGAGCTCGGCTACATGGCCAGCATCAACGGCGAGTTCCAGAAGCGCGGCGTCAAGATCATCGGCCTCTCGGTCGACCCGGTCGATCGCCACTCCCTCTGGGCTGACGACATCGAGGAGACGCAGGGCACGCGCCCGAACTTCCCGATGATCGGCGACACGGACTTCAACGTCTCGAAGCTGTACGACATGCTCCCGGCCGACGTCGAGGGCGACGTCGCCGACCGCACCCCGATGGACAACCAGACGGTGCGCAACGTGTTCGTGATCGGCCCGGACAAGAAGGTCAAGCTCGTCCTGGCCTACCCGATGACGACCGGCCGTAACTTCGACGAGGTCCTGCGCGTGATCGACTCGCTGCAGCTGACCGCGAAGCACAAGGTCGCGACGCCCGCTCAGTGGCAGCAGGGCGACGACGTCATCATCGCGGGCTCGGTCAACAACGAGCAGGCCAAGGAGATCTGGCCCGAGGGCTGGAACGAGCCCAAGCCGTACATCCGCATTGTGCCCCAGCCCAAGGGCTAGGCACTGAACGCACTGGCGGGCGGCCGGTCGGGGGACTGCCGCCCGCCAAGTGCGTGATTTCTTGCACTATCCTCGAGCTCATACACGAGTTGATTGATGTGCAAGACATTCGAGACCGGGGACGGGAGATCATCGACCGCGTCAAAGCCGGCGAGATTTTCGTCGTGACGATGGACGGTAAGCCGGTAGGCCGGCTTGAGCCATTCGCGGACGACGACAGGGCTGACGATGCAGCTCTTGTCATGCCCGCCTGATCTGCTTTGCGCTGCGAAGATTCGGGTATGCCCAATCGCCTCGCCAACGAGACCTCCCCGTATCTGCTCCAGCATGCGGACAATCCGGTTGATTGGCAGCCCTGGGGCGAGGCCGCGTTCGCCGAGGCGGCCGAGCGCGATGTGCCTGTGCTCTTGAGCATCGGCTACGCGTCGTGCCACTGGTGTCACGTGATGGCGCACGAGTCGTTCGAGGACGTCGAGACGGCAACGATTATGAATCGCCTGTTCGTCAACGTGAAGGTTGATCGCGAGGAGCGCCCCGACGTGGACGCGCTCTACATGGAGGCCGTCGTCGGCCTCACCGGCCACGGCGGCTGGCCGATGACGATGTGGCTCACCCCCGACGGCCGGCCCTTCTACGGCGGCACGTACTTTCCGCCGCAGAACCGGCCCGGGATGCCGAGCTTCCAGCAGGTGATGGACGCGGTCAGCCAGACGTATAGCGAGCGTCGTGGTGACGTTGAGGTGCAGGCCGAGCGCATCTCGACGGCGCTGAAGGCGACGAACGACCGCCACGCCAGCGAGGAGGCCGAGTACGACGACGCCCCGGGTGGCGAGATGGTCGACCGCGCGATCGCCAAGCTCGCGACGATGTTCGATCAGGTGCACGGTGGCTTCGGCGGTGCGCCGAAGTTCCCGCCGAGTCCGATCTTCCCGTTCCTCTTCGGCTGTGACGATCGCACCCGCGGCCGCGACGGGCAGTACATGTCGCGCCTCACGCTCAACCGCATGGCCGACGGCGGCATCCGCGACCAGGTCGGCGGTGGCTTTCACCGCTATGCCGTCGACGGCTACTGGCTCGTGCCGCACTTCGAGAAGATGCTCTACGACAACGCGCTGCTGGCCAGCGCGTACGCGCACGCGGCCGTGGCGTCGGACAACACGCAGTACGCAGACGTGGCGCGCTCAACGCTGCGGTACATGGACCGCGAGCTGTCCCTGCCCGAGGGCGGCCTCGCCTCGGGGCAAGACGCCGACACGGATGGGGAGGAGGGACTGACGTTCATCTGGACCCCACGTCAGATCGATGAGGTCGTCACTGACCCCGTCGACGCGGCGCTCGTCAAAGACATCTGGAACGTCACGCCCGATGGCAATTTCGAACACACGGGTGCCACGGTGCTGAGCGTCGTCGCTCCCATCGAGGAGGCCGCCGAGCGTGCGGGCCTGTCGGAGGAAGAGGCGGCCGAACGCTTCGAGCGTGCCCGCCAGCAACTGCACGCGGCACGTGATCTGCGCCCGCAGCCCGGCCGCGACGACAAGGCACTGGCCGCGTGGAACGGCTTTGCCATCGCCGCCTACGCCGATGCTGGTCGGCTGCTCAACGAGCCCGCGTTCGTCGCCACCGGCGAGCGCATCGCCGCGTTCGTGCGCGAGCACCTCACGCGCGAGGACGGCACGCTG
>JAPLCF010000045.1 GCA_026392355.1 Actinomycetota bacterium | reverse complement strand
GTTGGTCCGCGCGACCACGTCAAGCCGGCCCTGCGTGCGCTCGGCGTCGACGAGCTGTTCTGGCGGATCGCCACCCAACCCGGGCAGCCTGTCTGGTGTGGCATGGCCCCGAGCGGCACGCTCGTCGCGGGCCTGCCCGGCAATCCACTATCGGCCCTCGTCGGCCTGCACCTGCTGCTGATCCCGGCCGTCCGCGCCCTCACCGGCGCGACGCCCGAGCCCCAGACCGTGCGCGCCGAGCTGACCGCCCCGATCGGCCAGCTACCCGCACGGCTGCGCGTGATCCCCATGCGCCTGACCGACGGACGCCTCGAGCAACTCGGCGCCAGCCTCTCCCATCAGCTGGCACGGGCAGCACAGGCCAATGCCCTCGCACTGATCCCGACCGGTGAGGGCGAGCTGACCGCCGGCACCGTCGTCGACGCCATTCCGCTGGGCTAATCGGCTCGCCGGCGGCAGCCTGCGAAGTGGTCGACGGCATCGCGCTACGGTGCGATCAGTGCACCCCAACGGCAATTGCGGAGAAGGCAGGACATGACCGAATATCGGATCGAGACGGACAGCATGGGCGAGGTCAAGGTCGCCACGGATCGCTACTGGGGCGCACAGACCGAGCGCTCGATCGACAACTTTCAGATCGGCCGCGACACCTACCAGTGGGACCGTCCGATCATCCGCGCTCTCGGCGTCCTCAAGAAGTCGGCCGCCCGTGCCAACAAGGATCTCGGCCAGTTGCCGCCCGACGTCGCCGACATGGTGATCGCGGCTGCCGACGAGGTCATCTCCGGCCAGCTCGATGAGCACTTCCCGCTCGTCGTCTGGCAGACCGGTTCGGGTACGCAGTCGAACATGAATGTCAACGAGGTCATCTCGAACCGCGCGATCGAGCAGGCCGGCGGCGAGATGGGCTCGAAGGTGCCCGTGCACCCGAACGACCATGTCAACCGCGGCCAGTCGTCGAACGACACGTTCCCGACCGCCATGCACATCGCCGCCGTCGAGGTCCTCGAGAACGACCTGCTGCCGAACGTCAAGATCCTTCGCGACACGCTCGATGCAAAGGCCAAGGAGTTCGCCGACGTCGTCAAGATTGGCCGCACGCACCTGCAGGACGCGACGCCGATCACGCTCGGCCAGGAGATCTCCGCCTGGGTCGCCCAGATCGACGACGCCGTTGCGCAGGTCCGCCACGCGATCACCGGTCTGCTCGAGCTCGCGATCGGCGGCACCGCCGTCGGCACGGGCCTCAACGCCCATCCGGAGTTCGGCGACCTCGCCGCCAAGTACATGGCCGAGGAGACGGGCCATGCCTTCTACTCCGCCGAGAACAAGTTCAAGGCGCTCGCCTCGCACGACGCCATGGTCAACGCCTCGGCCGCCGAGCGCACGCTGGCGGGCGCGCTGATGAAGATGGCCAACGACGTCCGTCGCCTCGCCTCTGGTCCGCGCGCCGGCATCGGCGAGATCGAGATCCCGGAGAACGAGCCGGGCTCGTCGATCATGCCGGGCAAGGTCAACCCGACGCAGTGCGAGGCACTGACGATGGTCTGCGTGCAGGTCTTCGGCAACGACGCTGCCGTCGCCTTCGGTGGGACGCAGGGCGACTACCAGCTGAACGTCTACAAGCCGGTGATGGTCTGGAACGTGATCGAGTCGGCCGAGCTGCTCGGCCAGGCCTGCAAATCGTTCAACGATCGTTGCGCCGTCGGCATCGAGCCGAACACCGAGACGCTCGAGCGTAATCTCAACGCCTCGCTGATGCTCGTGACCGCGCTCAACAAGCACATCGGCTACGACAACGCCGCCAAGATCGCCAAGAAGGCGCATCAGGAGGGCACCACGCTGATCGAGGCCGCTACGGCTCTCGAGCTGCTGACGCCCGAGCAGTACGCCGAGTGGGTCGTCCCCGTGGACATGACCCGCCCGCGCGCCTGACGAAGCAGATTCAGCCCGCGCGTCTGATCGAGGTCAGGCGCGCGGGCGGGTCATGTCCACTGCGGGATGTGCCAAAGGGGTCAGACCCTTTTGGAGCACGTCCGCAGACACCGCTACGTCTCCAACGACGCCCGGGGCGGTCGTGCGCCAAAAGGGTCTGACCCCTTTGGCACATCCCGCCTACGTCGCGTCGTCGTTCGCGAAGACGCCGACGGCGCCGGCACCAATCAGCACCGCACCGCCGACGACAAGCGCCGCGGGCAGCGCCCCAGTGCCGGCCGCGCCGACCAGCGTCGCCAGATCGGCGCCTCGCAGCAGGAAGATCAGCAGTCCCATCAGCGCCACTGGCCCCAGCGCCCACACGACGCGTGGCAGCGGCTCGGCCGGGCGCGACAGCAGCGTCCAGAGCCACAGCGCCGGCGCGGCGATCACCACGGAGGCCGGACTGCCAGCCAAGAGCAGTGCCGCCGCGACCAGGCCGATCGCCGGCGCCGCGATCAACGGCATCGACGAAGCTCGCCGCCGGATGAGCAGATAGCCGGCGAGCGCGAAGACGAGCAGGGCCGCGACGACGACGAGCACCACGGTCGGCAGATTGGCCCGCGGCCAATCGGATCCCGGTGGCGTGTCGATGCCGCCGAGCACGTTCGCGCCACGTGCGATCAGCACCGTCACGATGCCCGGCACGGCACCGACGACGGCGACGGCCAGCGCCGCGCTCCAGCCAGCGCGCGACGGGCTGCCTCC
>JAPLCF010000043.1 GCA_026392355.1 Actinomycetota bacterium | reverse complement strand
GCCACCGCCACCAACTGCGTCAAGCCCGGCTGGGCCGGCCTTGAGCGGCATGGACGCACTCGCCGCCGACAAACGCCACTCAAACCCGAACGACAATCCGGCGGCTCTCCCGCCGTGCATCAACCCGGGTTTGGAACCAGTGCTGCACGCCACCCGGGACAACGCGCCACCAGCATCGTCAAGCCCGGCTCCGCCGACCTTGAGCAGCATGGTTCCACTCGCCGCCGACTATCGACGACGAAACTCCGTTCACATACCGACGGCTCTGCGACCAGTGCCGCACTCCATCAACTCTGCCACCGCCACCAACTGCGTCAAGCCCGGCTGGGCCGGCCTTGAGCGGCATGGACGCACTCGCCGCCGACAAACGCCACCCAAAACCCGAACGACAACCCGGCGGCTCTCCCGCCGTTTATCAATATGGGGGCCACTCAAACGTGCGAGAGCACCGAAAGCGCTCCCACCAGCCGGTAGAGTTTCCGTATGGATGGCGCACACGATCTCGGCGGCATGCAGGGCTTCGGGCCCGCGACGTGGCCGGGCGCCGAGCAGGCACTGCCAAACGACTGGGACGCCCGCGCGTTTGCCCTCGCGGTGACGTCAAGCCCGCGGAGCACGCACGCCTTTCGGCACACGATCGAGCGGATGGGCCACGCGCGCTACCTATGCGTGTCGTACTACGAGAAGTGGCTGCACGAGGCGGAGCAGGCGCTGGTTGAGACCGGAGCGATCACGCACGCCGAGGTGGATGCGTGGGCCGATCGGATCGCCGCGGGCGAGCAGCCACCTCGCCGCGAGGACCCCGCCGCGACCGCACAGCTGCTCGAGGCGATGGCCACCAGCCATCCGATGCCCCCGGCGGCTGCACCGGTGTTTGCCATTGGCGATCGTGTCCGCGTGCGACGCATGCGCCCCGCGTGGCACACTCGCTGTCCGCGCTATCTCCGCGGCGCCGTTGGCGAGATCGTCCGCGTGCAGGGCGATGACGGTGTCCCCGACGTCGACAACGCCGAGCGCGAAGCGGTCTACGCCGTCCGTTTCCATGCGCACGATCTGTGGGGCGAGGACACAGGCGACCACGTCGTCCTCGCGGATCTATGGGAACGCTATCTGGAGGCCGCGTGATGCACGACCACGACCATGACCATGACCATGACCACCATCACGACCACGACGGTCATCACCATCCGCGGCCAGCGAGCGACGTTGAGCTGCGGGCGCGGGCGCTCGAGGCGCTACTCGTCGAGAAAGGTCTCGTCTCGAGCGATGCGATCGACGCCGTCATCGACCGCTACGTCAACGACGTGGGGCCGCAGAACGGTGCGCGTGTCGTGGCGCGCGCCTGGACCGACCCGGCCTACCGCGACCGCCTCCTCACCGACGGGACCGCAGCGATCGGCGAGCTTGGCTACGCCGGCGAGGAGGGGCACACGATGGTCGTCGTGGAGAACACCCCCGACGTGCACAACGTGATCGTCTGCACGCTCTGCTCCTGCTATCCCTGGCCCGTGCTCGGCTTGCCGCCAACGTGGTACAAGAGCGCGCCGTACCGGGCGCGCGTCGTCGCCGAGCCGCGCGCCGTTCTCGAGGAGTTCGGCGTCGAGGTCCCTGCGACGACCGAGATCCGCGTCTGGGACTCGACGGCGGAGGTGCGCTACCTCGTGCTGCCAATGCGTCCCGAGGGCACCGAGGCACTGGCAGAGGAGGAGCTCGCCGAGCTCGTCAGCCGCGACTCGATGATCGGCACCGGCCTGCCGCAAACGCCGGCAGCACGATGAGCGGCGACGCACTCGTGGCAACGCTCGATCTGCCGCGCGCCAACGGCGAGCTGGTCTTTGACGAGCCCTGGCAGGCGCGTGCACTCGGCATGGGCGTCGTGACAATCGAGGCGCTGGGCATTGGCGCCGTCGAATGGCGGGATGCGTTGGCCGACGCAATCGAGCGCCACGGCTACGACCCAGGTGAGGATCCGGCCTCCGCGTACTACGCGGCGTGGGTCGACGCACTCGAGTGCCTCGTCACCGCGCACGGCACTGACCAGCACGAGCATTGATCGGGCTTTCCGTCCTCGCACGCTCCCGTCCTGCACCGTCTCGCAATCACCTCGGATAACAGCGTGATGCGCCTGACCGCGTAATGCGTTGTGGGGGCGAGCGACCGCTCGCCCCCACAGTGCATCAGACCTCCGCGACCTCAAGCCCGCGCGGGATCTTCTTCTCTGCGTCGTAGAACGGCAGGTCGATTAGCTCACAATCGTGCAGCTGCAGGTCGAAGCCAACGACCTTGCCGGTGCGCGGCTCGATCAGGTCGGCGCTGTGCAGCTTCACGTACGCCACGCCGCACTCGAGGTACGGGCTCCACGACGAGGCGGTGATGACACCGATCTCCTGGCCGTCGCGCTCGACGTGGCCACCGATCAGCGGCTCGGCCGTGGCGCACTTGACGCCGTACATGCGCGTACGGCGGTCGGCCTTGAGCAGCGCCTCCTTGCCGAAGTACTCGTCCTCACGGTCGAGGTCCACGAACATCTCGAGGCCCGCCTCAAACGGGGTCATGAGGTAGTCCATGTCGGAGATGTTGTTGAGGATCGCCGCCTCGATGCGACGTGTGTCCATCGGGTCGAGGCCGATGTCGACGAGGCCGTGGGCCTTGCCGACCTCGGTGGTGCGGTCGTACATCGCGCTGGTATCCGTACCGTCGATCGTGTAGATCTCGAAGCCCATCTCGCCCGTCCAGCCCGTGCGGGTGATCAGGCACTCAACGCCGGCGATCGTGATCTCGCGCATGTCGAAGTACTTGAACTCCTCGGGCATGCCCTGGTCGGACAGCTCGGCCAGCACGTCAAACGCCTTCGGGCCCTGGATCTGCTGCACCCACGACTTGGCGTCGAAGATCTCGACGTCCATGCCGGAGGCGACAGCGACGCCGCGGGTCCAGCCCATGAACTCGCCATCGGCCTGGACGTACCAGAAGCGATCTTCGCCGAGGCGGATCAGGATGCCGTCGACCATGATGCCGCCGTCAGGCCAGCAGGCGAGGCCGTAGGCGCAGCGGCCGATCTTCATCGCCGAGACCTTGCGGGTGAAGACGCGGTCGAGCAGTTTGCCGGCGTCGGGGCCCTTCAACTCGGTGACGAACTCACCCGTATTGAGGCGGGTGACCGTGCGGCGCAGCGCCCAATAGCCCTCCTCGCGGGTGGAGGTCTTCATCGAGATCGGCATCATGCGGCCGTTGTAGATGACGAATGTCGCGCCGTTTTCGACGTCGTACGAGTAGAACGGCGAGCGAGCGTGGCCGTAGTTCCAGCCGGCCTCGGGCAGCGAGCAGACGACGTCACGCAGGGCGTGGTAACGCTTGGACATAGGGACTCCTCTTCTTGACGTGGTTGCATCACCACGCGTTGTCCGTCAGAATGAACTGTGTTCACGTTAGTGAACTTCTCGTGCTACGTCAACCAATCGTTATCGCCCGCTAGAGTCACCAGCCGATGCCCCACTCCACCACCGACCTCGGCGCCGAAGTGCGCGACCGCCGCACCGCGCTCGGCCTGAGCGTGCGCGCGCTCGCGCAGGCCGCGGGTGTCTCCGCTGGCTACGTGACGGCGATCGAGAACGGGCGCAGCGCCAGTACTGGCCGCGCACCCGAGGTTTCGCTCCGAGTGCTTGACGGCATCGCCGCGGCACTCGGCTGTACCGTCGACGAGTTGACCGGTTCGCGCGCCGACGCGGACGCGCCCCACGTACTCCTCTACTGCGTCGATGCCAACGGCCCGCTCTTCGCGACCGTCGACGGAACGTTCGGCGCCGACGTCGATCACTGGATCTACATCGCCGACCCGCGCCACGCTGAGGCTGCACCGAAGGGGCGCGCCACGATCTGCACCTGGGAACTCGGCTCGTTTCCTTACGCCGGTACTCAGCTGGAGCCGCAGGACATCCTCACCGCCCTCGAACGCGAGGTAGCGAAGGTCGCCAAGACCCTCAAGGGCCAGCGCGTCGGACTCGCGATCATGGATTGCTCCGCCGTCATGCGGTACGTCCAGAACGCCGCTGACGAGGTGGCATTCGAGCGCGAGTGGCACGACGGCGTGCATCGCATCTGGCACGACCACCTGCAGAGCGAGCCGGCCGTCGATGTGTGCGGCTATCGCCATACCGACGTCGAGGCGCTCGGCCTGACGATCGACCAGCTCGGCACCGCACTCACGCTGATCAGCACCCACGACCGCGTCGTCGTCGCCGAGTCGGACGACGTGACGGTCAGCGGTCGCGCCGCAATTCGCCGCATCCTTGCCGAAGCCCGCCCCGCCGGCGTCTCGGCAGCGGCCTGGCGCGAGATCACGCGCGCAGCCGCGGACTCGCTCGCGCTCGCCTAGCGCGCCCGGTTGAGCCCGAGCACGACCAGCGCCGTCAGCACGAACGCCACCGAGCAGATGCCGATACCGAGGTACTGGTTGATCGTGTTCGAGATCGCAAGGCCCGCCATGAAGACGGCGAGCAGCACGACCATGACGGCTATGCGCTGGCGGTAGGAGAGGTTCATCGCCCCCGTATGATGGCGGTGCAGCGCCCGCGAGGCGCAGACACGATTCGGAGTTCCCCTGATGCTCTACGAGATTCGCCGCTACGTCTGCACTTCCGGCAAGCGCGCCGCCGTGCTGATGCGCTTTGACGAAGTCGTGCTGCCGCTGTTCGAACGGCACGGCGTCGATATTGACCGCTTCTGGATCGATCGGGATGACGCCGACGTCTTCGTCTACGTCTGCGCCTGGCAGGATCAAGCGCAGATGGACGCTACGTGGGCTGCATTTCAAGCCGATCCCGAGTGGGTCGAGGCCAAGGCGACCAGCGAGGCGAACGAGGGCCAGACCGTCGACCGCATCGAGCGTTCGTTCGCCACCGCCTGGCGCTGATCCCCATGCCCACTCCCACCCCGCCCACCACGCACGGCGCGCAACTGATGCCGATCCCCAGCGGCCGCTACCTGCTCGGTAACGACGACGAGCGGGCCCGCGAGGGCGATTGGGAGGGTCCGATTCGTGAGCTCGAGCTGCAGCCGTTCTGGATGGACGCCCATGCCGTCACCAACGAGCGCTTCGCCGACTTCGTCGACGACACCGAGTGGGTGACCGTCGCCGAGGAATGGGGCTGGTCTTTCGTCTTCGTCAACTTCCTCCCCGACGACTTCGAACTCACCCAGGCGGCCGCAGCCGCGCCGTGGTGGCGCAAGGTCAACGGCGCCGACTGGCGCCATCCCGAAGGCCCCGACTCGAACCTCGCCGGCCGCATGGATCATCCCGTCGTTCATGTCGCCGTACTCGACGCGCTCGCCTACTGCACGTGGGCGGGCCTGCGCCTCCCGAGCGAGGCCGAATGGGAGGTCGCCGCGCGCGGCGGACTCGTGCAGCAGCGCTACCCGTGGGGCATGGACCTGACGCCCGATGGCGAGCACCGCTGCAACATCTGGCAGGGCGAATTCCCGGAACTCGACACCGGGGAGGATGGCTACGTCGGCACCTGCCCCGTCGACGCCTTCGAGCCGAACGGCTACGGGCTCTACAACACGAGCGGCAACGTCTGGGAGTGGACGCGCGATCGCTTCAACCCCGCCGCCGGCGACGACGTGATGGCAATTCGCGGCGGCTCGTTTCTCTGCCACCGCTCGTACTGCGACCGCTACCGCGTCTCGGCGCGCACGGGCAACACCGCAGAGAGCTCGACGGGCCACCAGGGCTTTCGCTGCGCGTGGAGCCCCGACGTGCCAGCGTCCGTCACGCTCGTCGAGGGTGGCGAGGCCGAGCCCGCACCTGGCTGCTGCGCGCCGCAGCGCTCCACGTAGGCAGCCCGGTACCCTCGCCCTGATGCACGATCCCGATGCCATGCCTGGCGAGCCGCTCGACTTGGAACGCGAGACGAAGAACTCGTTCCTCCTGCGCTGGGCACTGACCGGCGCCTCACAGAATGGTGATGCCGCCAGCGCCGTCTACGGCACGATCCTCGCGGCGTCGATCCTGATCGCCTCGGCGGGCGGCCCCGGCACCGTCTTCCTGACGATGCTCAGCACGGGCATCGTCTTCTGGCTCGCGCACGCCCACGTCGCGCTGATGCGCGGCGTCGTGCGAGACGGCGAGCACGTCGACGCCCGCAAGATCCGCAAGACACTGACGGAGGAGTGGCCGCTCGTGCAGGCCAGCCTCACGCCCGCCGCACCGCTCATCCTCGCCTACTTCGGCATCCTCGACGAAACCATCGCCACCGACATCGGCATCCTGATCTGCTTCGGCGGTCTCTTCGCCTGGGGGCTTGTGGTGGCGCGGGCAGCCAAGCTCGATCGACGACAGACGATCCTCGCGGTCGGCATCAATGTCGCGCTCGGACTGCTCCTCGTCGTGCTGAAGTCGATCCTGCACTGACGACGGCAACGCCGAACGGACGGGTCAGAGAATTGCGGACCCGTCGCTCGTCCCGCCCTCGTAGACCACGTTGGCGCGGCCGACGATCAGCGGATCGAGCGAGCCGATGCGCCCGAGATCCTTGTTGGCATAGGGCAGACGGTGCAGCACGTAGCGCATGGCATTCAGACGCGCGCGCTTCTTGCAGTCCGACTTGATGACGACCCACGGCGCCTCGGCGGTATCCGTGTGGAGGAACATCGCCTCCTTCGCCTCGGTGTACTCGTCCCACTTGTCGAGCGACTCAAGATCGATCGGCGACAGCTTCCACTGCTTCAGCGGATGACGCTCGCGCTCGGCGAAGCGGCGCTGCTGCTCCTCCTGGCTGACGGAGAACCAGAACTTGACGAGGTGCACGCCGCTGTGCACGAGGTGCCGCTCAAACTCGGGGGCCTGCACCATGAACTCGTCGTACTCCTTGTCCGTGCAGAAGCCCATCACGCGCTCGACGCCGGCCCGGTTGTACCACGAGCGATCGAACAGCACGATCTCGCCGCGCGTTGGCAGGTGCTGCACGTAGCGCTGGAAGTACCACTGGCCGCGCTCCTCGTCCGTCGGCTTCTCCAGCGCGACGACGCGCGAGCCACGCGGGTTGAGATGCTCCGTGAAGCGCTTGATCGAACCACCCTTGCCCGCCGCATCACGACCCTCGAACAGGATCACGATGCGCTGGCCCGTCTCCTTCGCCCACGCCTGCAGCTTCAACAGCTCGACCTGCAGGCGGTACTTCTCCTGCTCGTACGACTTGCGCGCCATCAGATTCGCGTACGGATACACGGCCTCGCGCCAGCCATCGACCAGCACGTCATCAGGATGCACCGGCGGCGTGCCGTAGACGAGGTCTCCCGACTCGGCCAGCGCCTCCCCGAGCGCCACCACGTCGTCAGGCGAGGCCTCGGCAGTCATCGCCTGAAGCCAGCGCGCCACCGCCGCAACATCGTCAGGGCCGGCATCTGTGAGGACATCGCGCACGGCGCTGACGAGCTGCGCCTGCGCACCATCGAGCGCCTCCCCGGCCTCGAACTCTGCGATCGCCGCCTTGTCGAGCTTCGGCGCTACATCCCCGTTCTTCGTCTTCCGACTCATGCCTCCAGCCTACCGTCAGATTCCTATCCATCGGCGCGGAACGACCACACGTCCGTCGCGGTGGACGAGTACCCTGCGTGCATGCGCCGATTGCCGATCATCCTCACTGCCCTTGCTTTCCTCGCCGTGCTCGCCCCGCTCGCCGGCGCGCAGCAGAGCTCCAAGCTGACCGGCGGCATCACGCTCAAGCCGCTCGCGAACGGGAACCTCTGGAAGACCGGCGTGTTGTACAACGCCACGATGTACGCGCAGGGCGGGAAGGCCACGACCGTGAAGGTCGAAGACATCCACGTACCCGGCCAGCAGGTGCTCGGCGAGCCGACGCTCACGACGTACGCCTGCGAACTGACCTCGAAGACGCTCTCGCCCGCCGTGCGCGCCGACAACACCAACGGCACCGCGACGTGCGTCCAGATCGGCACGCGCAACGTGCGTCAGGGCCAGACCGTCAAGCTGGCCGTGCCGCTCGCACACGTCGGCAAGTACCTCGCAATCCAGGAGACAGCGCCACTGCAGAAGGGCAACGCCACCGTTACCGGCATCACCTGGGTCGAGACCGCGATCTACCCGATGAACCCGGTCGCCGCCGGTGCACCGACCGCAACCTCGCCGATCTACGCCGGTGCGCCGATTTCCTATCTGCCGCTGCCGTGGACCGTTGCGCCCGCCACGACCCAGCTTGCGTTCGCGAGCGAGGCGTGGATCTGCCCCGACAAGGTCGCCAACACCAACATGGCGCCGCTCTCCACGCTCGGCTGTAACCGTGCCTTCCGCAACATCAACACGACGACGGCCGCGACGTCGTTCACGCTCGGCGGCCGCGTTCACAAGGAAGAGACGGAGTACCAATACCTCTACTTCGTCGGCTTCTCGACTGTCGACCCCGACGGCAACCTCGCCCCGCAGACGTACCAGGTGCGTTCGAAGGCAACTGTGATCAAGCCGCTGCCGGCGCCCGCGCCGGTCTACACGACCAGCGGCACGACGATCACTGCCACGCTAACGCCCATGGCTGGTGTCGAGTACCGCATCAGCGCTATTCGCCAGAGCACCGGACGGCAGTTCGCCGCCAAGTGCCTCGGCGACTCGGCACAGGTGGTCTGCAACGTCAACGTGCTGTCAGGCCAGTGGAACGTCAGCGTCACGCCGACGGGCAAGCAGGCCGTCGGCACCTCGGCCAAGACGACCATCGTGGTCGGCGCCGCCTAGCCGTGCATTGCGAGGGCTAACCCTCGCCCCCCGGATCAGCTTGACGGTTTAGGCCAGCGCGTCCGCGATCACGCGGTGCACGGCGGCGATATCCGCGCCGTCGAATCCGCCCATCGCGTAGTGCCCCCACGCCGAACCGACCACGTGCGCCTCGCAGTCGGGCAGCAGGCGCGCCTGCTCGACAACTTCCTCCGGTGGGAACAGGCGATCGCCCGCCAGTGCGATCACGTCCGTCTTGCAGGTGACGCGCGCTAGGGCATGCCCCAGATCGCCGCCGTCCGACACATCGGCACCGTGCCAACGCTCGATCTGGCACAGCAGGTTGTTGGCATCCTGGCTGCCGTAGTCGGCCTCGAAGATGTCACGGATAAAGGCCTCATGGTCTTCCACGCCGGCCTCGGCAATTCGGTGTGGCAGGAACGCCTCGTGCGTGGCACCGAGGACGCTCATCAACCGGGCGTGACGATGGCGCCCTTCGAGCGCCTCGCCGTCGACGCGCCAGCCCGGCCCGCCGGTGATTGCCTCGCCAAGCGACTGCGCAACGATGCGGCCGTACGCCGTGTTGCGTGCCGTACCCGCGATCAGCACGAGGCGCTCGACCATCTCCGGATACGTGACGGCGAAACGCAGCGCCTGCTGCGCGCCCATCGAGAACCCGACGAGCAGGCGCAGACGTGTGACGCCGAGATGATCGAGCAGCGCCTTCTGCACCGCGACGTCGTCGGCCGTGGCGAGCGCCGGGAAGGCCGCACCACGCTGGTCGGGATGCGCGTTCGTCGGCGACGTGGAGGCGCCGGCTCCGAGCATCGCCGGCGTGATCACCGCACACGCGCTCGGGTCGATCGGCCCGTCAGGCGAGAGAAACCCGGCCATCGAGTCCATGCTGCCCGAGTACATATGGGGCAGCATGATCGCCGTGCCGTCTTCGATCTCGCCGTGGACGCGGTACGTGATCTGCGCATCCTTGAGGACGCCGCCACGTGCCAGCGGGAAGTTGTCGAGGGGCAGGCTGGACTCAGTGAAGCTCATGCCCGGGACGATAGGGGAAGAGCACGGCGCAATGCCCGCGACCGGCGCGCACGTGCGGTCCAAATCGACGCGGTGAGGTCACTCGCGCATGTCATTGCATCCATTACTGATTACACCTATGCTCGACACCATGGCTCAGCGAACCACGACCACCGTGCGCGTCTACCCCGAGACGCGCGCCGAGATCGCCCGACTCGCCGAGGCCGAAGGCGTCACCGCGGCGGAGCTGCTCGAGACCATCATCGATCGCGCCTCCGGCAAAGCGATGCTGGCGGAGGCCAACACCTATTGGGCGGCCCATCCCGGCGAGGGCGGCCGCGACGCGGAACGGTTCGCCCGTACGCTGGCCGACGGACTGGACGAGGAGCCCACAGCATGAGCGCACCCGATGCCATTCGCGGTGACGTCTGGCTTGCGGATCTCGACGAGGGTCGCGGCCGCGAGCAGGCGGGCGTCCGTCCCGTGCTCGTGGTCAGTGCGACAGAACTCGGTACAGGCCCGAGCGACCTCGCCGTGATCGTTCCACTCACGACCACGTACCGCCCCGGTCTGCCACTACACGTACCGGTCACACCGCCTGACGGCGGCACGCGGCGCGCGTCGTACGCGATGACCGAGCAGATCCGCGCCGTCTCACGCCACCGACTGCTTGAGCCGTGGGGCGCAGTCGACGCCGAGACGCTGCGTCAGGTCGATCGGCGGTTGCTTGTGGTGCTCGACCTCGTTTGACGCAGGAGCTGGGCAGGGCGCCACGCACCCTGCCCAGCTCTCGCATCAGCCGATGCGGATCATCTTGCGGTTGACGAACTCCTCGGCGCCGAAGCGGCCGAGCTCGCGGCCGAAGCCAGAGCGCTTGACGCCACCGAACGGCAGCTCCGGCGCGTCGGCCCCGACGAGGTTGACGAAGACCATGCCGGCCTCGATCTGGTCGGCAACGCGCTCCGCCTGGGCGGCATCGGTCGTGAAGAGATACGAGCCGAGGCCGTACGGCGTGTCGTTGGCGAGGCTGATCGCCTCGTTCTCATCGGCCACGCCGAACACGATCGCGATCGGACCGAACAACTCCTCATGGAAGGCGGGGTTGCCGGGCTTCACGCCCGTCAGCACGCCTGCCGTGAAGTAATTGCCCGAGCGCTCGCCACCGACCAGCGTGGCGCCGGCCGCAACTGCGCGCTTGAGCTGCTCCTCGAGACGATCGGCCGCGAGGGTCGACGACAGCGGGCCCATCGCGCACTCGTCCGACGTCGGGTCGCCCGTCTCGACGGCCGCCAGTGCCGCGGAGAACTTGCCGAGGAAGTCGTCGTGCAGGTCCTGTGCGACGACGAAGCGCTTCGCCGCGTTGCAGGCCTGGCCGGCGTTGTCGACGCGCGCGGCGACAGCCGACTCGACGACGGAGTCGAGGTCATCCGTCGACAGCAGGATGAACGGATCCGAGCCACCGAGCTCGAGCACGACCTTCTTGAGGTTGCGGCCCGCGATCTCGGCGACAGCAGCGCCAGCGCGCTCCGAACCGGTGACCGACACGCCCTGGACGCGCGGATCGCCGATCAGCGTCTCGATCTGGCTGTTCGTCGCGTAGATGTTCACGTACGCGCCCGCCGGGAAGCCGGCGTCGAGGTACATCTGCTGCATCGCAGCAGCCGACTCGGGGCACTGCGGCGCGTGCTTCAGCAGCACGGTGTTGCCGATGATCAGGTTCGGGCCGCCGAAGCGCGCTACCTGGTAGTACGGGAAGTTCCACGGCATGATCCCGAGCACGACGCCGATCGAGCGGCGCTTGACGACCGCGGAGCCCTCGCCCCACGACAGCTCGACGGACTCGTCCGCCATGAACTTCTCGGCGTTGTCGGCGTAGTACTCGTAGATGGCCTGGCAGAAGTCGATCTCGCCGAGGGCTTGCTCGCGCGGCTTGCCCATCTCGCGCACGATGATGTCGGCCAGCTCCTCGCGGCGCTCGGTGTGCAGATCGCCGACCTTGCGCACCATCTCGGCGCGCTCCTTGACGGTCGTCTTGCGCGACCACTCGTCATGCGTCTTCTGCGCCAGAGCAACCGCGTCCGCCAGCTCGGCGTCGGTAATCGTCGGATAGTCCTTGACGTGCTCCCCGGTAGCCGGGTTGATCACTGCGTAGTCGCTCATCTGCGCCTCCTCATCAAAGTTCGGACCGCCTAACTGGACGATCAAGGAGAAGCCTAGCCGCCAATCACACGCTGTGAATAGCAACTGACACGTTGGTTTCTTCGACTCTCGAATCCCTCCGTCACATACGGAGTCCCAACTGCGCCACGCTGGTAGCCTGTCGCCTGTTTGGAGACGTGGCCGAGTGGCTGAAGGCGCCCGCCTGCTAAGTGGGTATTGGGGGTTAACCTCAATCGAGGGTTCGAATCCCTCCGTCTCCGCTCTTTCCGGGTCAGCTGTCAGCGGGTAGACCGCGGCGCTCCCAGCAGTCGTTCGAATCCTCGATTACATCGAAGAAACTTGCCGGCCTAGACCGCGCGAGTAGCGAGCATACGGGCCAGGAACTTCTGGGTTTCCGGCTCCTGCGGGCTCTCGATCATCTGGCGCCCTGTACCGCGCTCGACGACGCGACCCTGATGGAGGAAGCAGACCTCGTCGGCGACGTCGCGGGCGAAGGCCATCTCGTGCGTGGCGATCAGCATCGTCATGCCGCCGACCTTGAGCTCGCGCACCACCTCGAGGACCTCACCGACGAGTTCGGGGTCGAGGGCGCTCGTGATCTCGTCGCGCAGAAGGGCACGCGGCCGCGTGGCGATCGCGCGGATCAGCGCGACGCGCTGCTGTTGGCCGCCGGAGAGTTGGTCGGGGTAGTCGCGCTCGCGATCGGCGAGACCGAAGCGGGCGAGCAGCGCGCGCGCCTCCTCCACCGCCTCGTCCTTGGGAATGCCGTGGGCCTTGACCGGTGCGAGCGTGATCTGATCGAGCACACGCATGTGCGGGAAGAGGTTGAAGTGCTGGAACACCATCGCTAGCGAGCGGCGCACACGCTGTGGATCGACCGCCGGGTCGGTCACGACCTCACCGTCGAGCAGGATGTCGCCGTCGTCGATGTCAACCAGCAGGTTGATGCAGCGCAGCAGCGAGGACTTGCCGGAGCCAGACGCACCGATCATCACGACGGCTGTGTGCTCCTCGACCTTGAGGTCGATGCCCTGCAGGACGGGCTTGCCGTCGAACGCCTTGGTGACGCCCTGGATCTCGAGCACCGGCACGCTCATCGACGCGCCTCCTCGAGGCGGCGACGACCGCGATCGCGCTTCTGCATGCGATCAAGGAAGAGCGAAAGCGGCACCGTCACGATGACGTAGAGCGAGGCGGCTGCCAGCAGTGGCGTGTAGTTGAAGGTCGAAGCCGCCTCGATCTGCGCGACGCGGAAGGCCTCGACGATGCCGAGCACAGAGACCAGCGCGACGTCTTTCTGCAGCGAGATGAAGTCGTTCAGCAGCGGTGGGATGACGTTACGCACCGCCTGCGGCAGGATCACGAAACGCATCGCCTGGGCGCGGGAGAGGCCGACCGCGAGCGCCGCACCGCGCTGGCCCGGATGGACCGAATCGATACCCGCACGGAAGACCTCAGAGACGTACGCCGTGTACGAGATCGTCAATGCGATCGCCGCGAGGATGATCGGATCGTTCGGCACGCCCGGTAGCGCCAGCGCCGGAATACCGAAGCCGATTAGGTACACGACGAGGATCGTCGGGATGCCGCGGAACAGATCGGTCGAGACCGCAGAGATCAGGCGGAACGGGTAGAGCGCCGGAGCGCGTGTCGAGCGCAGCACTGCCACGAGGAGGCTGAAGATCAGCACCAGCACCTCGACGACGAGGAACAGCTTCACGTCGATCCAGAAGCCGCGCAGGATGTCGGGGAACGACATCCTGAATGCGTCGACGGAGAAGAACGTCTCCTGGACGACAGGCCAGCCCTGTCGCGTCGTCACGAGCAGGATGCCGCCACCGATCACGATGATCGTGGAGAGCGCCGCGATCAGCATGTTCTGACGATCGCTGCGCTTGCGCGCCGCTGCCCGGATCTCCCTACGACTGATGGGCTCGGCGCTCATGAAGAGAGGTAGGTGCCACGCCCCCAAGTGGGGCGTGGCACCAATTGCCTACTTAAGCTCGGGCGCTCCGGCCTGCTCGGCCATCCACGTCATCGTGAGATTGTCGAGCTCGCCATCGGCCTTCATGGCCTCGATCGCCTTGTCGACGCACGGCGTCAGCGCGGAACCCTTCTGGAGCAGCGCACCCCACTCGTCGCCACCCGGCGCGTTGAACTGACCGGCGACGGCGGCGTTCTCGAGCACGGCGGCGGTCAGGTACAGCGCCGTCGGCAGGTCCGTGACGATCGCGTCGACCTGGCCCTGCTTGAAAGCCGCAACAACGTCGTTCGAGTTGTTGAAGACCTTGGCCTGCGCCGTCGGCGCGATCAGCGACTCGACTGCATCAAGGCTCGTCGTGCCAACCTGCACGCCGATCTGGGCGCCCTTGAAGTCGGCCAGCATCGTCTTGCCGGCGAGCGGCGAGTCCGCAGCTACGATGATCGCCTGCGGCGCCGTGTAGTACGGCGTCGAGAAGTCGACGACCTTCTGGCGATCCTCGGTGATCGAGATCTGGTTGACGTCGAAGTCGAACGTCTTGTCGCCCGGTGCGTACGACGAATCGAACGGCACCACGACCCACTTCACCTCGTCGGCGGTGAAGCCGAGCTGCTTGGCGATCGCGTAGGCGACGGCGCTCTCAAAGCCCTTGCCGTTCGACGGATCGTCGTCCTCGAAGTACGGCGGATAGGCGGGCTTATCGGTACCGATCGTCAGCTGGCCGGCGTTCTTCAGCGCAAGCTGGTCCTTGGCGCAGGTGTCGGCAGCGGCGGCCGTGGAGTCGGCCGCGGCGGACGAGGAGGAGCCGGAGTCGCTGCCGCCGCAGGCTGCGAGCAGCGCGGCAAGAGCGATCAGTAGAAGCGCGGGAGCAATGCGGAGCTTGGACATCGATACCTCAGGTGGTCTGGTGGAACGCATCTGGACGGCTGGACTGTAGACGAAATCCAGCCTCCCACAGGTCGCGCAGACGGTCTAGGAGCGCCTCGACCTCGGATGCGCCATGACGTTCGCTAGCGTGCACGAGTGGCTGCCCACCCCTCTGCCGATGCTCCACGCTCGAAGCGCAATGCCGCGCTCCTGAGCGTCGCCTTGACCGGCACGAGCGTGGCCGTCAAGGGTGCAGTCGCGGTGGCCACCGGATCCTCGGCGATCTTGGCAGAGACCGCGCACTCGTTTTCGGACCTGCTCGCCGCGCTGATCGCCCTGGCCGCCGTGCGTGCCGCCGACCGACCACCGGACCCGAAACACCCCTTCGGCCACCAGAAGCTCGAGCACGTCTCGGCCGTGATCGAGGGACTGATCCTGATCGTCGTCGCGCTGTTCGTCGTGATTCAGTCGGCGCGCTCCTTCGGTGCGCCCGTCGAGAACTCCGCCCTCGGCATCGTGGTAATGGGTCTCTCTGCCGGCACGTCCTTCTTCGTAGCCCGCCGCGTATCGCGTGTGGCCAAGTCATCCCACTCGGCAGCCCTCGAAGCCGACTCGGCGCACATCGCCGCGGACGTGTGGTCAAGCGCAGGTACCGCTGCCGCACTCATCGTGATTGCGATCACCGGCTGGGTCGAGGTTGACTCGATCTTCGGCATCGCGATCTCTGCGTGGGTCGCGGTCACGGGTGGCCGCCTCGTACTCAACGGCGTACGCGTGCTGGTTGACGAGACGGTCTCGCAAGACGACCTCGACACGATCCGCGACACGCTCGAGCGCTCGAAGCCCGCAGGCGTGATCAGCTACCACCGCCTACGCGCGCGCCGTTCTGGCGCCGTCCGCCACGTCGACGTGCACGTGGTCGTCGATCCACAGATGACGGTGGCCGAGGCCCACGTGATTACCGACCGCATCGAGGCGTCGCTGGAGGAGCGACTGCCATCGGCCGACGTGGTCGTGCATGTCGAACCCGCCGGCTCGGAGCCCGAGCCAGACGCGCTCGACTAGCGACTAGAGCGCGCCACCCGCTGCCGGCGGCGCCGTCGGGTCGACCCCACCCGTGGCCTTGGCGACCTCGCGCGTCAGGTAATCCTCGACCAGCAGCACGTTCGAGCCGGCGTGATCAATGATCTTCAGCAGGTCGTTCATCGAGGAGACCTCTTCGACCTGCTCCTTAAGGAACCACTGCATGAACTGCTCCGCCTGAAAATCGCTCTCGGCGCGCGCAGCATTGGCCAGCGCGGTGATCTGCTCCGTGACGCGCTTCTCCTGCGCCAGCGCCAGCTCGACCGGCTCCTTGGCGTTGGCGAAATCCGATTTCGGCTGAGCGATACCCGGCAGGTCCGCCTTGCGATCGGTGTCCATCTGGAACTTGAGCAGCATCATCGCGTGATTGCGTTCTTCCACCGCCTGCTGGTAGAAGAACCCGGCGAGCTCGGGCAGGGTCTGCTGCTCAAACCATGCGCCGACCGCGATGTACTGCTGCGAGGCGGAGAACTCGTTGCCAACCTGGTCGGCGAGAAGCGAAGTGAAGTCGGTAGCCATACCCGCACCCTAGTCGCGATGCCTGCGCGCCGGCGTTGACCGGCTCACACCCGCGATCTACACGGGTCCACCACGACCTCGATTGGTAGACGCTCGGTTGGGCTAGGCAGCCCAGTCGAGGGCGTCGCCCTCGTCCAGGTCGAACCACTGGTGCATCGGCAAGACTGTGCCCTGATGGGTCGGCTCATCGACCCGCAGGTAGTCGTTCGGCAGGTAGTCCCGCAGCGGCATCGCCTGCTCGAGCTGCGCGTTGCGCTGGCGCAGCGCGAGATGCTCGGCGATGGCATCTGTCAGAACAGTTCGGTTGAAGTCCTCCGTCGACACGAGATCCTCCTTCTCGCGGTGCAACGCGACAAATGTATCTTGCGGCCCCCCGGACATCCGTCCGATGCAGCGACTAACGCCCGGAAAGCGGGGTACGCTGGCCCAATGAAAATCGTCGGCATCATCATTGGCGGGCTGATCGCACTCTTCGCCCTCCCCTTCCTTGCGGTTGGGATCGGCATCGTCGGCTGGCTCGGCGACGGGTCGGGACTCGCCATCCCCCTCAATGGCTTGGACGCACCGAAGAAGGCCGTGGCGATCGTGTCGCCAGAATTCAGCGTCAAGGCGCAGGACATTCCGTCGCAGGTGGGCGACGCATCGGTGACGTTCCGCGTCACCCCGCAGGCCGGAAGCGCTCCGATCTTTGTCGGCCTCGCCCCTGCGAAGGACGTCAACCGCTACCTGCGCAACGTCACCATCGCGCATGTCGAGTCGACCGGCTCAACGGCGGGCGACTCGGCACAGGCACCGAACCCGACTGACATTGCCTCGGGCGGTGGCACGGACGTGCAGCTCGTCGTCGAGCCCGGGAAGCGCACGCGCGTCGCGGCTCCGGCCACTAAGGACTTCTGGCTGCGCCAAGCCGATAGCGCCACGGGCGACATCACCCTCACGCTCGCTGACCTCGAAGGTAAGGACGTCCGCGTCGTGGTCATGCGCACCGACGGCAAGCCCGGTATGGCCGTAGACGCGTCGATGACGTTCCGTGCGCCGATCCTCAAGACCGTCGGCTGGTGGGCGCTCGGCATCGGGGTCGCGATCGGCCTCGTCGGTATCGGGCTGATCATCTGGATGATCGTCCTGTTGGGACGACCGAAGAAGGTCCCCGTTGCCAGCACCACTACAACCACAACGCCATCCGCGGCCGAGCCCACGGCGACGCCGGCTGCTGCGCCGACCGAGGATGATCGTCCGGCCGTCGATACCGCACCGGCGCTTCCCGACGCGCCCGCCGATGCGCCAGCCGACGGCGGCACCACCTCCGACTGACGTTTTCGTCTACCCTCCCGTATGGCCGTGCTAGGCGGGGAGTTTGCGGTTCCCTCGACCGGCAATCCGCTTTAGCCGGGCACCAATCCCCTCTCTCGGGGGGAACAAGGAGTACGTGGCACCACCAGGAGCGTTGATGGTCAGGTCCCGCGCGATCGGCAACCTCGAACCGTGTCAGGGCCGGAAGGCAGCAGCACTCAGAGAATCCGCCGGTGCGCCGCGGTTCCGCCTGATCGGAGTGATTGGCCGGTGAAACGGACAGACCGGTTCCTCACAACGGAGGGTGCACGGCCGCTACGTCTCCTCCGCGGGCCTCGCGCCCGCGGAGGTCGCGTGGTGCCCGCGACCGGCTGGTAGGCTCACAACGTGTCCGCGCTCTACCGCCAGTACCGTCCTCAGGACCTCGCGCACGTCGTCGGCCAGCGCCATGTGGTGCAGACCCTGACGAACGCGATCGAGCAGGGGCGCGTACGGCACGCCTACCTGTTCTCCGGGCCTCGCGGCACGGGCAAGACGTCGCTCGCGAAGATCCTCGGCAAGTCGCTCAACTGCCAGGCGTTCGACGCACCCACCACAACGCCGTGCCTCGAATGTGAGTCGTGCCGCACGATTGCCGACGGTACCGCGCTCGACGTGCTCGAGCTCGACGCGGCGAGCAATCGCGGCATCGACGACGTCCGTGAGATCCGCGATCGCGTCAACCAGCAGCCCGTGCTCGGGCGCTACCGCGTCTACATCCTCGACGAGGCCCACTCGCTCACGACAGACGCTGCCAACGCGCTGTTGAAGACCCTCGAGGAGCCGCCGCCGCACGTGGTCTTCATTCTCTGCACCACGGAGCCCCACCGTCTGCCCGATACCGTGCGCGGACGCTGTCAGTCGTTCGCCTTCCTGCGCCCCACGCCCGATGAGCTGCTGGAGGCGCTGCGTCGCATCGCCGACGCGGAGTCGATCGGTACCGATGACGACTCGCTGCGCCTGATCGCGCGCCACGCGGGCGGCTCGTTTCGCGATGCCATCTCGTCGCTCGACCAGCTCTCATCTGCCAGCGGCGGCGCAATCGACGCGGCCTCGGCCCAGGCCATCCTCGGCGTCGTCGACGACGAGGTGCTCACGCAGCTGATCGACGCCGTTAACGCCGGCGACGCGCGCGCGGCCCTGCTGCAACTCGACGAGCTCGTCGAGGGCGGCCAGGACATCAGTCGACTGATCCGCGATCTGATCGATCGCCTCCGTGCCGTGCTGCTGACCCTCGAGCTCGGCGCACCGCCGCGGAGCGCGATGCTGGGCTCGGCCGTCGAGGATGCCGTCAAGCGCGCCGCGACGCAGATGACCGAAGGCGCGGCAATCGCGCTCATCGACGGTCTGCTCGACGCCGAGGGCTCGCTACGCAGCGGCGCAGATGCCCGTCTGGCGCTCGAGCTGCTGCTGATCAAGGCTGCGCGCCCCAGTGGCGATCGCACGCTCGACGGTGCACTGCGCCGTATCGAGGCGCTTGAGGGCGGTGCGCCGGCACGCTCCGCTGCGGCCCTGCCACCCGTCGAGGCACCCGCTACACCTACCGCTCCCGTGACGCCGCCGCCGGCAGCACCCGCCGCACCACCGGCACCGGCCGCCGCGCCTGCTGCACCGCCGACCACCGCTACACCGTCTGCTCCGACCGACGAGGCACCGCCGTGGGACGCGCCGGCTGCTGCGCCGATGGTCGAGCCCGACTCGTTCCATGCCGACGACGAGGAAGCGCAGCCGCTTGCCGCTCCTACGCCACCGGCAGCACCGCCCGTCGCACCGCCGACACCGCCTGCGCCGACGCCCGTGGTGGAGACTCCCCCTGCGCCCACCCCGCCGGCCGCGGCTCCGCCCCGCGAACCGTCCGGAGACCTCGACCTACCGGCCGCCGAGCTACGCGACATCTGGGACGAGGCCCTGTCGCGCGTGTCGCCGAAGCTACGCTCTATGCTGATGCCCGCCTCGCCCCTGCGTATCGAGCGCGGAGCGGTCGTGGTTGCCTTTCCGAGTGCTAGCCAGTTCCAGAAGAGCCAGGCCGACCGCGAACAGAATCGGCACGAGCTAGCCGCCGCGCTGTCGGCGTCGCTCGGTGCGGAGGTCCGCGTGGTGCTTGAGACCGCCGGTGACGGCGCCCCACCACCATCGATTCCTACCCCGTCCGTCGAGGCCACCACTGCCGCCGAGCCCGCAGCGGCCACCGAGTCGCCGGCCGAGGTTGACCTCAACGTCGTGCACTCTGAGGACTACGACGGCGAGCTCGACGACCCGCATACCCGCGAGGAGGAGTTCGTCCGCAACCTCGTGGAAACTCTCGATGCCAGCGAAGAGGAGATCGGATGAACCAGAAGGCGATGATGAAGCAGATCCAGCAGATGCAGGCGGCCATGGCCACCGCGCAGGAAGAGCTGGCTGTCCTCGAGGTGACCGGCCAGGCCGGCAACGGCCTCGTCACCGCGACGTGCACCGCCAGCGGCGACTGGCGCGGCATCACGATCGATCCGAAGCTGCTCGATCCCGACGATCCGGACATGGTTCAGGACCTCGTGCTGGCTGCACTCAACGACGCCAAGAATCAGGCAGAGGCTGCACAGCAGTCGCGCCTTGGCCCGTTGACGCAGGGCATCAACCTGCCGGGGTTCTAGCCGGCGTGCTGCCACCGTCTGCCGAGGCGCTCGTTCGCGAGCTGACGCGGCTGCCTGGTGTCGGGCGCCGCTCGGCCCAGCGCCTTGCCGTGCACCTGCTGCGTGTGCCGGAGGGCGATGCGCTCCAGCTGGCGACGGCCATTGAGGAGGCACGGGCGCGGATCCAGCCGTGTCCCGAGTGCTATGGCTTCGCCGAGGATGGGCTGTGCCCGATCTGTCGCGATACGCGGCGCGACGACGCGATGATCTGTGTGGTTGAAGCTCCGCAGGATGTCGATCCGATCGAACGCTCCGGTGCATTCCGCGGGCGCTATCACGTGCTCGGCGGCGCGCTCTCGCCGCTCGATGGTGTCGATCCTGAGGATCTCACCATCGCCCAACTCGTGGCCCGCGTCGATCGCGGCGGGATCACCGAGGTGATCGTCGCCACGAATCCGACCATGACCGGCGAGGCCACGGCGGCCTATATCGCCGGGCTGCTGCGCGACCGCACGCGCATCACGCGGCTCGCCAGCGGTCTGCCAGTCGGCGGCGATCTCGAGTTCGCTGACGAAGTAACGCTCGGTCGCGCCCTCGAGGGGCGTCGCTCGATCGACGCCTGAGTTGCGCCTGATCTGCCGTGCTCTGCGACCATGCAGAGCGTTATGGCAGCACGCGCAGAGCAGGATTTCGACACCGTCGTGATGAAGTTTGGCGGCTCGTCCGTCGCCGACGCCGAGAAGATCAAGAACGTCGCTAAGCGCATGGTCGCCATGCGCGAGCGCGGCAAGCGCGTTGTGGGCACCGTCTCTGCGATGGGCAAGACCACGGACGGCCTGATCGAGCTTGCCAACCAGGTCTCGGTCGAGCCAAATGGTCGCGAGATGGACATGCTGCTGTCGACGGGCGAGCGCATCTCGTGCGCCCTCGTCGCGATGGCCATTCATGACCTTGGGTACGAAGCTGTTTCGCTGACCGGCTCGCAGGCTGGCATCGAGACCGATGCCGCCCACACCAAGGCGAAGATCACCAAGATCCGCGCGGACCGTGTTGTTGAGGCACTCGACGAGGGCAAGATCGTGCTTGTCGCGGGCTTCCAGGGCGTCTCGCCCGAGACGAAGGACGTCACCACGCTCGGCCGTGGTGGCTCCGACGCTACCGCCGTCGCGCTGGCCGCCGCACTGGGCGCCGCCTGCGAGATCTACTCCGATGTCGCCGGCGTGTTTAGCGCCGACCCGCGCATCGTGCCTGATGCACGCAAGCAGGACCGCATCTCGTACGACGAGATGCTCGAGATGTCAGCATCGGGGGCAAAGGTCCTGATGCTCCGCTCCGTGGAGCTCGCTCGTAATCACGGCGTGCGCGTGCACGCCCGCTCAACCTTTTCTGACGAAGAGGGAACCTGGATTGGAGAAGAAGGCATGGAAGAGGCAATCATCTCCGGTGTCACGCACAACGAGAAGGAGGTCGTGTTCACGTTGACCGGCATCCCCGATGTGCCGGGCGCCGCTGCGACGGTCTTCGACGCCGTTGCGAAGCACGGTGTGAACGTCGACACGATCCTGCAGAACGTCGTGCACGGTGTGGCCGAACTGTCGTTCTCTGTCCCGACCGAGGACGTGCCCGCCGCGCGCGTCGCGATTGAGGACGCACAGGGCACGCTCGGCTCGATGCAGGTTGCGGAGGACCACAACCTCGGCAAGGTCAGCCTGATCGGCGCCGGCATGCGGTCGCATCCGGGTATCGCCGCGAAGATGTTCCGCACGCTGGCCGATCTGGACATCAACCTCCGCATGATCGCCACGTCGCCGATCAAGGTTTCGTGCATGGTGGCCAAGAACGAGGTGCCGCGCGCGGTGCAGGCGCTCCATGCCGCCTTCGAACTCGAGAAGGACCCGACCGAGGAAGAGGCTGTGCGTGGCTAAGGTCGCGATTCTCGGTGCGACTGGCGCGGTTGGCCGCACGATGCTGCAGGTACTCGAGGAGCGCTCGCTCCCGATCGACGAGCTCGTGCTGCTCGCATCTGAGCGCAGTGCCGGCTCGAAGGTGACCTTCAAGGGCGAGGAGCTGACGGTCCAGGCCGTCTCCGCCGAGGCCTTCGAGGGCGTCGATGTGGCGATCTTCTCGGCCGGCGCGACGCGTTCGCGCGAGTGGGCGCCGATCGCCGTTGCTGCGGGTGCCACGGTCGTCGACAACTCGTCGGCGTTCCGCATGCAGCCCGATGTGCCGCTCGTCGTCGCCGACGTCAACCCGCACGCGGCACACACCCACAGCGGGATCATCGCGAACCCCAATTGCTCGACCATGCAGCTGATGCCGATCCTCCGCCCCGTGCGCGACGCGGTCGGCCTCGAGCGCATCACGGTCGCCACGTTCCAGGCCGTGTCCGGCACAGGCCAGTCCGCGATCGATGCGCTCCGTGAGGAGGCCGCCGAGGTCTTGGCCGGCAACGACGATCCCACGGCGCGTCAGTATCCGAAGCCGATCGCCTTCGACGTCCTGCCGGTGGCGGGCTCGTTCTCCGGCGATCAGGGCTACACGGATGAGGAGCTGAAGCTCGTCCACGAGTCGCGCAAGATCCTCGAACTGCCCGACCTGCGCGTCTCCGCAACCTGCACGCGCGTTCCGGTGATCAACGGCCATTCCGAGGCTGTGTGGATCGAGACGCGCGAGCCGCTGTCGGCGCTCGCCTTCCGCGCGATGCTCGACGCCGAGGCCGGCATTACGGTCCTTGACGATCCCGAAACGATGACCTATCCGACGGCCCGCCAGGCCACGGGCCGCGACGGCGTCCTCGTCGGCCGCATCCGCGAGGATCTTGGGGCGCCCAACGGGCTTGCGTGCTGGGTGGTGGGTGACAACCTCCGCAAGGGCGCCGCGTCGAACGCGGTCGACATCGCAGAACTCCTACTCAACTCTCGCTAACGCTCGGGCGATGTCGACCTGGTCGACGCGGAGCCCTTGCGGAGGTTGAGGGGAACTATCGGCCCAAACGCGCAGCGTTTGGGTAGCCGATCGTGAGTCACAACCAGCGCACCTAGAAACACGGCCCGCGCGCAGCGCGGACAACACCTCCTCTCCGTCAACAGAGCGGAGGAACGGTGCGTTGATCAAGCCCGACATCGCAGAATTGCTCCTCACTTCCCAGTGACGCTCGGGCGATGTCGACCTGTTCGACGCGTCGCCCTTGCGCAGATTGAGGGGAACTATCGGCCCAAATGCGCAGCATTTGGGTAGCCGATCGTGAGCCACAACCAGCGCACCTAGAAACTCGGCCCGCGCGCAGCGCGGACAACACCTCCTCTCCGTCTACAGAGCGGAGGAACGGTGCGTTGATCAAGCCCGACATCGCAGAACTCCTGTTGCAGTCGCCGTAAAGTCCGGGCACGGTCGGTCGCGTTGATGCGGCCGGGGCCAGCCCCGCTACGTCGAATCGGAGCCCCCACCGGTCAATCCCGGCAGATACCCTTGAGCCTCCGTCAACGCACCACGAGAGAGCGATCTCGCATGAAGATTTCGATGCTCACAACCCTCGAAGCCGCGGTGGGACTCCTCGGAGCCCCTGCAACTGATGCGGACGTCACGCCAAAAGGAATGAAGGCATGCAGAGCAGCCTCGGGCACTTCGTGAAGACAGCGACAGAGCGGCTCTCGGTGGTGCGTCGTCTGCTGCTGATTGTGCTGGTGGGGACCGTGGGCGTCGGTGTGGCTGCGTGTGGATCATCGTCAGACGACACAGCCACCTCTCAGGCTGTGGCGACGTCAGCGCCCGACGACGCTGCGTGCATCGCCGCCCAGGGAAACTCTGACTGGTCTGTTGCGAAGGTGATCTGCACCAAGGCGGCCGAGCTCGGCAATTCGGAGGCGATGAATGTCCTCGCCTTGCGTGCGGATCAGGACGGCGACGAGGAGTTGGCCAAGTCGTGGTGGCAGAAGGCCACCGCGCTCGACAACGTCAACGCGATGAACAATCTCGCCTTTCTTGCCAACTCTGAAGGTGACGTGAAGGTGGCCGAGGCGTGGTGGCAAAAGGCCGCTGCGCTTGACGACCCGAACGCAATGTTTCGCCTCGGCCTGCTTGCCAAGAGGGCGGGCGACATGAAGCTCGCCGAGTCATGGTTTCAGAAGTCTGCTGCGCTTGGCGACCCAAGGGCGATGTACGACCTTGGGGCTATTGCGGACGAGGCGGGTGACGTCAAGCTGGCCGAATCGTGGTGGCAGAAGGCTGCTGCGCTCGACGACTCGATGTCGATGTATGCACTCGGCCTCCTGGCCAAGCAGGCGGGCGACTTGGCATTGGCCGAGTCGTGGTGGCAGAAGGCCGCTGCACTCGGCGACCCAGATGCGATCGAGGCGCTGAAGACCCTGCAATAGTCCAGCGAGCTTCGAGCGACGGGCCGTGCACGCGGCTGGCTGGTAGGTGCTCCAATCACGTTGAGGGGAAGCGCCCATGCTGACTCCGGTTTTGACCCCCGTGCTCCGCCTGTCGTAGGAGACCACCGGCGCAGCGAACGTCGAGCGGCGTTCCCGGCCCCGGAGAACGCATCGTCGTGGACGGCTGCTGGTGACTGTCCACCTCGCAGCGAGCTGGGCTACTGGAGCCCGTGCCCCACGTACTCCCCCGCACCACTTCGCCCTTGAACTACTGAGCGAGTCCAACCACCCGGCGCAACGCTCCCTCATGCAGGCTGCCGGATGCTTTCCACCGCGCTGCGTGTGGTCCCGCCCGCGCAGCCTGCGTTCTCTCCTCTCTCAGGGACCCAGCCGCCCCACTCGGGGCGACTGGCCTGCCCCTAGTACCGCGCCGGTACGCGCTTCGCGCGCCGCTCGGCGATCTCCTCACGCACGCGGTCGAGGAGGGATGTCTTGCTGGCAGGCACGGTGATGAGCCCACGGAGGTCAAGCCGCATCAGCGCAATGTCACCAGCCTCGCGGATGGCGACGAAGCCAATCTCCTCCAACTCGGCACGCGGCAGCGGCACGAGGTGCGGCGCGTCCGGGCGCTCGATCGGTGTGGCGAACGCCTCGAGCGCAATCAAGCCACGGTCGCGCGTCTCGCCGGCGACGGCGAGGAGCAGCCGCTGCACAACCCAAGGGCCTGCGGACGGCTCGATCAGTGCGCACGTCACAAGCACGGCATCGCGCGAGGGCGGCCCGGCCGGCAAGCGCCGCGCGTAGCCAAAGTCGGCCGACGGCCCGTACTGCACGATGCCGACGGTGCGCTCGTCCTCGCGGTAGAGCATCCCCCACGCACCAAACCGCCCTTCGACGCCAGCGGCCCAGCGTTCCTTGTCCACTGTGCGCGCGCCGCCCTGCCACCACGTGCACGTGCGGCACGGCTCGGGCGCGTCGTGGAGCGAGGCGCGGACGAGGGACGTGATCGCCATGGAGTGATCCTAGGCGGGAACGAGCGTGAGGATCGTGATCTCGGGCCGAGCGAAGTACCGCACCGGGACGAACGTCGTGCCCACACCACGGGAGATGTGCATCGTGGCGTCGCCGCGCGTGAAGACCCCATCGGTGTATCCGTGGTTGATTTGCGAGAGTCGGATGCGACCGGACGGCCACGGGATGCAGACTTGCCCGCCGTGCAGATGACCGGCGAGAACGAGGTCGCGGCTATCAGGAGGCAACGCGTCAAAGAGGTCCGGATAGTGCGAGAGGACGACGTGGAGATCTGCGTCGCTCTCGGGCCACGGCGCGAGCAGCGGCTGGCCGTACGGCGGCAACACCTGCGGCTTCTCTTGCTGCCGCGGTTCGATCCCGCTGATGTCGATATGCGCGCCGTTGTGCTCGACAGCGATCGTCTCGTCGCGCAGCAGCGTGACGCCGACCGATCCGTAGTCGGGCACGGGGCCGGCCTTGGAGAAAGGGTCGCGGACGTAGCCAAGGTCGTGATTGCCGAGGATCGCCACCGTTCCCAGCGGGGCGTGAAAGCAGCTGAGTAATTCCAGCAGCTCGTCAGCGCCACGCGCGTGGCTGAGCTGGTCACCCGTGACGGCGATCAAGTCGGGTGCGGCCTCGTCGAGCAGCTCGAGCGCGCGCCAGGCAGCCATGCTGTTGACACCGGGTGCGCCGAGGTGAAGGTCGGAGACATGCGCGATGCGCAGACCATCGAGCCGCGGGTCGAGATCGCGAATCGGGATGTCGCGGTCGATGCGCATCACCGCCATTGCCTCGAGTGCGCCAGCGGCGAGGCCAGCGACAGCGAGACCGATCAGGGGAAGTACGCGCACACCCACAGCCTACCCGCCGCCGACAGGCTCCTTGCCGGGAAAGGCCGCGGCGAAACCGCATGCCAACCACAGACCACGATCATGACGCTGTGCGCTACGCACCCGCGCCGCAATGGCGGGTGCGTCCTGCGTGTTGGGTGCGATCGCCAGCTCGCGCGCAAAGCCCGCCAGCGCCAACGTGCGCGAGAGGTCGCGCCCAGCGATCGGGCCATCCGTGGGCACGACCCGAGCCAGCAGGCGGTCGTAGCGGTCTCGTTGCTCGAGTGCGGGCACGAGGTTGACGGTGCGCCCGTCCACCCACGCGCGTGTTGCAGCGGCCGCCTCCGTGCCGAAACACCCGGCCGGCTTACCGGGGTGCTCAATCTCCGGGGTGTCGATGCCGACGATGCGCACGGGGCCCTCGTAGCCCGCCATGCGCACACGGATCGTGTCGCCATCCGACACGTCGAGGACCTCAGCTGGGCCCTCGGCGACCGTCCCACTGCTGGTGATCGGTATGCGCTCCGATGGCACGCGCACGAGGCGCGCAATGCCGACCACGGCGAGCAACACGACGATGATCAGGACCAGCGAGCGGCGGTGCATGGCCCCAGTGTGCAGGTGCGACGTGCGACTAGGTGCGCGCGGTCTGCGACGCGTCTGTCATCGGCGCGACCACATCAAAGTACGCAACAGCGTGCTTTCCCGTGTTTCCCGTCGCGCGCCAGTCGTACCACGCCGCAGTTACGACGGATAGCCCGCCCGGAAGCAGGCGCAGCAGGACGCCGGCGGTACGACGCTTGGCGATACTGGCGACGATGTCGGTGCCGACAGCGGTGCCGAGCGTGAGCGCAGCCTCAGGCGGAATCGCGCCAGCCTGGAGCTCGGCGACGGAGATCTCGAGGTCTTGCACGCGAATGATGTCGCCGTCGATCTCGGCCGCTCCGGCCGACAGACCGAGGACGAGCAGGATGTCGAGGCGGCGTAGCTCGACCTGCTGGACATCGAGTCCGCGCAGATGGGCCAGCGCGAGGACCATGCGCGCCTCGGCCACCGTGCGCACCATCTGATCGGCGACCGCAGCCGCGAGCTCGATGCCGGTGCCCGCGGCCGGGATGACGGCGGGGATGGCGCTGACCGCACCGCGCGCTGCGCCCTTCCAGGCAGCATCGCGCACGACCTGGCGTTCGAGGGCGCGCTCATCGAGCTCCGAGCGCACCACGCGTGTGACATCGGCCCGCACCGCAGCGCTGTTGGCGAACTGATTGACGGCGAAATCGATGGCGGTGAGCATGCCGCCGCCAATGCGCTCGATCAGCGGATGGACACCAAGCTCAGCAAGCGACGCAATCGCCTCAACAGACGCGTTGCGCGACGAACCACGCAGGAAGGCACCCGTCCTTCCGTTCTTAAGGAACGGGGCGAACTGGGTCGCAGCGGCGTACGCCTTCGGATTCTGTGCGGCATTGACCGCAGCGTTCATTCCGCTGCGCAGAATCTTGGTCTTGACGCCCATGCGGCCTAGCCTACTGGACGCCCGACGACTTGTTGCCTTACGCCTGGGTACCGATGGCCGAAGGCACCTTGAGCTTGGCCTTGACCTCGGGACTCAAACGCGTGACGTGGCGCTTGAACTTGAGCTCGGACTCCTCGATGCCGGCCGCCGCGCCCAAGAGCTGGGCGAGATGCAGGATCGGAATCTGGTAGTCGCTGCCCGCGAAGGCGCTGGCCTTGCGCTGCCAGGCGTCAAGCGACAGGTGGCAGAGCGGGCACGGCGTAACGATCACGTCGGCGCCGGCCTCCGTGGCCTGCTGCAGCGGCTGGACGAGCTCGCCGAGGGCGACGTCTTCGCGCGCCAAGACGATCGGGAAGCCGCAGCACTTGACCTTGGCGGGATAGTCGATCGGCTCAGCGCCGCAGGCCGTGATCAGGCGCTCGAGCGACTCGGGACGATCCGAGTTCTCGAAGCCGAGGATCTTGGCGGGGCGCAGGATCTGGCAGCCGTAGAACGGCGCGACCTTGAGACCCTCGAGGCTCTTGACGGCAATGCTCTTGAAGCGGTCGTAGCCCTCACCCGCCGAGACCTCCCAGAGCAGGTGACGGATGTCGACGCCGCCCTGGTACGTGGCAGCGCCAACCTGCTTGAGGTTGTCGTTGACCCGGTTGAGTACGTCCTTGTCCTCCTGCAGGGCCTTGTTGGCCTGGCGCAGGTTGAGGGTGCAGACGTTGCAGATCGTCAGGATCGTCTCGCAACCCATCTGCTCGGCCTGGCCGAGGATGCGTGCAGAGATATGCAGGTAGTAGTCCGGCTTGGCCTCATGAATGTCGCCGGCGCCGCAGCACGTGACGCTGGGCATCTCGACCAACTCGATCTCGAGCTTCTTGGCGATGGCACGCGTCGAGGAGTCAAGCTCCTTCTGCGAGAGGCTGGCGAGGCAACCGGGGTAATAGGCGTAACGATCCTGCATGGTCAGTCTCCCTGGACGGCGTCGGGGTGCTTAGCGTTGGCGCGCCGCGGCTGTCCCTTCGCCTCTTTCTCAAGTAGCTTCCAGAGCCGCTTGACCTCGTCATTGTCTTTCGCCTTGTGCGGCGAGAGCGGATTCGGCACCTTGCCGGCGCGTGCAAGCTGCAGCGCGAACGGCATGTCCTTGATGGCGTTGACCGGGCCGATGGTCTTCGGCACAAGCTCGGTCTCGCGCAGGTAGCCGCCCTTGTACGTCGAGTCGACGAACACCTTGGCGTGCTTGGCGCCCTCGTCGCGCGTGAAGCCCTCCTTGAAGGACTCCGCACCGAGCTTGGCGATCGCGTCGCGCGGATCGACGTGCTTCGGGCAGCGCTGGTTGCAGAAGTAGCAGCGGGTGCAGTCCCAGATGCCGTGCGCGCCGTTGAGGTCGCGCAGGCGCTCGCGGGTGTCCTGGTCGCGGGCATCGCCGACGAAGCGGTACGCCTTGGCGAGGGCCGCCGGTCCGAGGAACTCCGGATCCGACTCCATCGAGTTGCACTCGGAGACGCAGCAGCCACAAAGGATGCAGAGCGACTCCTTATGAATCTGATCGCTGGCGGCGGGTTCGACTCGCCACTCCTTCTCCGGCACGTCGACATCGCGCGTGTCGAGGTACGGCTTGACCGCACGAATCTTCTGCCAGAACGGCGCCATGTCGACGACGAGGTCCTTGATGACCGGCAGGTTGCCCATCGGCGAAACCGTGATCGTATGGCCGGCGTCGACGAACTTCTTCATCGGCGTCTTGCAGGCCAGCGCCGCACCACCGTCGACGCGCATGCCGCAGGAGCCGCAGACTGCCATGCGGCAAGACTTGCGGTACGAGAGCGTGCCGTCGTGCGTGTCCTTGATCGCGTCGAGCGCGTCGAGCACCGAGGCGGTGACCGGGATCGTCACCGTGAAGTTATCGAAGCGGGACTTCTTCGTTTCCGGGTCGTAGCGGCGCACGCGCAGCGTGGCCTCCATCTTCTCGGTGTCGTACGCACCCTTGAGGGTGGTGAAGTGAGCGTTCTTGATCTCGGTCAACTCAGTAGCTCCGTGCCAGAGGCTGATGCTTGGTGATGGTGACGGGCTTGTAGTCCAGGCGGACTTCGCCGTTGTCGTTCCAGTTGAGCGTGTGCTTCAGCCAGTGATCGTCGTCGCGCTCGGTGTGGTCGAGGCGCGAGTGGGCGCCACGGCTTTCCTTGCGGGCGAGTGCGCTGGTGACGAGGCAGTCGGCGCACTCGAGCAGCGAATTGAGCTCGATGGCCGACGTGAGGTCGGTGTTGAAGATCGAGCCGTGATCGTCGATCTTGAGCGTCTTGGCGCGCTCGCGCAGCTCGACGACCTTCTCCTTGCACTCGGTGAGTGCCTCTTCGGTGCGATACACGCCGGCCTTGTCGTACATCGTCTTGGCCAGCTCCTCGCGGAGCACGCCGGGGCGCTCGCCCTCGGAGTTGCCGACGATCGCCGCGATGCGACGATCCTCGTCGGCGAGCACAGAGGCCTCGATGCGGGCGCCGGTGTCGCCCTGCTCCTTGACGCGCTCTGCCGCAGCCTGACCGGCGCGACGACCGAACACAACGGTCTCCATCAGCGAGTTGCCGCCGAGGCGGTTGGCGCCGTGGATGGAGACGCAGGAGACCTCGCCGGCAGCCCAGAGGCCCGGCACGATCGTCTCGCCCCACACGTCGCAGTCAACGCCGCCCATCATGTAATGGGCACCCGGGCGGACCGGGATCGGCTGCTCGATCGGATCGACGCCGGCGTAGTCCATGGCCAGCTCGCGCGAGCCTGGCAGGCGGCTCTGAAGCTTCTTCCAGCCGAGGTGCGTAAGGTCGAGCATCACGCAGCCGTCAACGCCACGACCGTCGGCAATTTCTTTCCACTCGGCGCGCGACACGACGTCGCGGGAGGCCAACTCCATCGCGTTCGGCGCGTCAGCAACCATGAAACGGTCGCCGTCCTTGTTGCGGAGGTACCCGCCCTCACCGCGGCAGCCCTCGGTGATGAGCACGCCGTTCGACTTGAGGGTCGTCGGGTGGAACTGCAGGAATTCCATGTCCTTGAGCGGCACGCCGGCGTTCCAGGCCAGCGACATGCCGTCACCGGTGCACGCGAACGCGTTGGTCGTGCCGTAGTACATGCGGCCGACGCCACCCGTCGCGAGGATCACGTGGTTCGCCTGAATGGCATGGAGGCCGCCGCGCTGGGTATCCCAAGCGATCACGCCGGCGCACTGGCCGCCGTCAACAACGACCTGCGTGGCAAAGAACTCCTCGTAGACCTTGATCTCGTGCTTGACGAGCTGCTCGTAGAGCACGTGGATCAGGACGTGGCCAGTGATGTCGGCCGAGTAGATCGTGCGCGGCGCGCCAGCAGCGCCGAACGGGCGCTGCGCGAGCTTGCCATCGGCAGCGCGCGTGAAGATCGCGCCCATGTGCTCAAGCTCGTAGATGTCGCCGGGCGCCTCTTGGGCGAAGATCTCGATCGCGTCCTGGTCGCCCAGATAATCCGAGCCCTTGACGGTGTCGAAGGCGTGCGTGGCGGGCGAATCCTCCGTCGCATTGCCGAGCGCAGCGTTGATGCCGCCCTCTGCCGCGCCGGAATGGGAACGGGTCGGATGCAGTTTCGAGATGACAGCGACATCAACGCCGGCCCGCTTCGCCTCGATCGCTGCGCGCATGCCTGCGAGGCCCGCACCGAGGACAATTACGTCATGTCGAATCACTAGAAACCTCCGAAAGCAATGCACGGCGATGCCGCGCGTGTAGGCAGAGTACGTGTGGTGGCGGATGCCCGCAAGGACGTGACAGGCGTCACGATTGGCGAATTCAGTGCCATTGCAGTTCATATCGCACCGAACTGCGATGCAGCGGAGTCGCGCGGCTAGCCTTGGCGCATGATCGGACAAGTCATCCGCGAGTCGCTCGGGCTCTATCGCCGCCTCTTCGGGCCTCTCGTTGTGGCCTCCTTCCTGATCTTCTTGCCCTTCACCATCGCGTTGTTAGCGCTTGAACTCGTCGTGCCAGACACCCCAAGCACGCAGCAGGGCCTGGCGATCATCGATGCCGTCGGGTCGGTGCTGCTGTTCGCGCCGCTGGCCTCGATCGTGATCATTCGCAGCGCGATCGCTCTCGAGCAGACCGAGACTGCCCAGGTGCGACGGGAGATCGGCCCCGCCTTTGGCCTGCTCGCGTCTTACGTCATCACGCAGCTGATGGTGCTGCTCGTGATCGTTGCGCTGCCCGGAGCCCTGATCGCTGCGGGCTACGCCGCGAACTCGCCGACGCTGATGACCATGGGGATCGGTGTCCTGTTCGGCTCGGCACTACTCAACGGCGTCCGCCTGACGGTCTCGACCGTCGCCGTCGTGACCGGCGATGCCCGTTACGCGCCGGCGCTCCGACGCTCGGCCACGCTGACCCGCGGTAAATGGCTGCGGACGCTCGGCGTGATCGTCACCATCTCGCTGATCGCGCTTGCCGTCGCCATTACGATCTCATCGATTGGACTCGCCTTCCCCGAAGGCACGGCCGCGGCCGTGGGCAGCTCAGCGTTCGGCCTGATCGGCAACGCGTTGACGGTACCGATCGTCGCGCTCGGGTCGTATCGCCTGTATCGCGTCCTCGAGGCTCAGGCCTCGGCGCGACGCGCAGCCTGAGCCTGCGCCTTGAGCAGCGCATCGGCCTCGACCACGTTGCCGTGCAGGTCCTCGCGCGGCAGGGCGAGCGCCAATTCCAGCGCCCCGGCCACCACGGCCGGCGCCTTGCCGACGCCGCGCTCGTGCCAGCGACGGAACTGCTCGACCTGGGGAAACCGCTCGACATCGACCTCGCGCAGCCCAGCCTGCATGGCCGTGTCGGTCAGCCCGGGCACGAACGAGAACGCCGTCAACGCATCGCCTGCCTCCTCGGCGAGGTAGCGCACGTACGCGTCGAGGCCGGCCTTGGCCGCACCGTAGGCCGCCCAGCCGGGGAAGACGCGTGTCGCGCTGGACGCCGACACGGCGACGAAAGTACCTCGCCCCGCGGCGAGCATCGCCGGAACCGTCGCCGCAGCGAGATTGGCGGCACCGGTGACCGTGACAGCGAGGGTGTCGTCAAGCTCGCCCGCAGGCAGCAGCCACGGCCGATCGATCGGCCCGAGCGTGCCGGCCGCGGCGACGACGAGCGAGGGTGCGCCGAAGCGGGCGATGGCGGCAGCCGCCCCGGTGGCCACCGCTGCCTGATCACGCACGTCGGCGACGGCCACCTCAACACGCTCTGGGTTGAGGGCGACAAGCGTTGCGAGCTCATCTGCCGAGCGCGCCAGACCGCCGACCGCGAAGCCGCGCTCGAGGGCCCGCTCGGCGATCGCACGGCCGATGCCGCGCGAGGCACCCGAGAGGATCAGAAGGGGAGTCATGCTCGTCACATCGCAGCGGAGACGCCAGCGGCCGCAGCCCGTCGGATACCCTGCTGTGCATGTCGACTCCGCTCGGCGCCGCCCGTCGACTCCTCGCGGACGGCCACCGCCCCACGCTGCTCCTGAGCGCTCACCGCACGCCCTTCGGGACGCGGTCGCTGCTGGCCGTGGCGCCCGACGCCACGATCCAACTCGAGACCGGCGCTGGCCTGCCCGCAATTCCGCCGCGACTCGTACATGAGGCGCACGGTGAAGGCGTCTGGGTCGGCGCGATCGCCTATGACGCCGGACTCGACCTGCTTGGGATTGCGGCACGGCATGCACCGCGCGACCCGGCCATGCTGGCGCACTACCACCGCACGTACGCCGTGCATGACGAGGCGAGCGGCACCTGGGAGGTGCTTGGGCCCGAGGGCCCGACGCGCAACGTGCTGACGGCGGCGATCGAGGCGGCGGAATTCCCCGCTGACCTCACGGAGCTTGGTGATCGCACCGCGACGTCGGGCCTGTCGCGCACGCAGTTCACCGAGCGCGCCCGTGATGTGCAGCGGCTGATCAGCGCCGGCGAGGCCTTCGAGATCAACCTCGCCCACGTCGTACGCGTCCCGTGGCAGAGCGGCGGCTGGGACCTCTTCGAGCGGCTGATCGCCGTCGCCCCCGCCGATCATGCGGCCTATCTGGCGGGCGACGGAGTCGAGATCGCGAGCGTCTCGCCCGAGGTCTTCCTGCACATCCGCGATGGCCGTGCTGAGACACGACCGATCAAGGGCACGAGGCGGCGTGGCGCAACGCCCGCCGAGGACGACGCTCTGGCCGCTGAACTCGCCGCCTCTGCCAAGGACCGCGCAGAGAACGTGATGATCGTGGACCTTCTTCGCAACGACCTGACCGCAACGGCCGAGCCCGGCTCCGTCCGCGTGACCGCGCTGTGCGAGCTCGAGCGCACGGAGAACGTGATGCATCTCGTCAGTGCCGTCGAGGCGACCGTGCGCGAGGACGTGCGCCTGCCCGACGTGCTCGTATCGTGCTTCCCCGGCGGCTCGATCACTGGCGCCCCGAAACGGCGCGCGATGGAGTTGATCGATCGCCTCGAGGCAGACGCGCGCGGCTTCTACTGCGGCACCGTCTTCGCCTACGAGCCAGCGCGACGCACGCTGACCGCCAGCATCGCCATCCGCACCGCGACCGTTGCCGACGGCGAAGCCCGTTACGGCGCCGGCGGCGCGGTGACCCTCCTGTCCGACCCCGCCGAGGAGGCAGAGGAGACGCTGGTCAAGGCGCGGCCATTCCTCACCGCCACCCACGCCACGCTGGCGGGGTGGGAGACATGATCGCCGTCTTCGAGACCGTGCTCGTCGACGACGGGCGCATTCGCCTGCGCGAGCGGCACCTCGAGCGCCTCGCGCGCTCCGGTGCCTCGTCCGAGCAGATTGCTGCTGTCGACGCGTGCTTCGAGGACGCGCTGCTCCTGACCGACCCGCCGTTTCTGCTGCGCGTCGATGTGGACGACGATGGTGTCCGCCCCGCCACGCGCCCACCACGTCCGGCGACACCCGTCGACCTGCTGCTCGACCGCTCCTACGACCCGGGACTCGAGGCGCGCCTTCTCAAGACCGCCGACCGAGCCTGGGCTGATGCCGCCGAGTCTGCGGTGGGCGGCGAGGCCCTGCTCAGCTCGTCCGCGGGACTCATCGGTGAAACGACACGCGCCAGCGTGTTGCTGCACGACGCCGACGGCGGGTTCTCCACCCCTGCCCTGCGCGGCATCCTGCCGGGCATCACGCGCGCCTGGGCCGTCGCGCACTGTGAGGTCCGGGAACGTGACGTGCACCTCGTCGAGTTCCAGACTGTCCGCGGCGCCGCGCTGCTGACGGCCGGACGCGGTGTCGTCCCGATCGCCAGCGTCGAGGGCACCGCGCTGGCGCAGTCGGCCGCGCTCGACGACCTCGCCGCTGCGTGGAGGGCATTGCCGTGATCGTGATCCTCGACAATCGCGACTCGTTTGTCCTCAACATCCAGCATCGCCTGGCCGAGCTTGGCGTGCCCGCCCGCGTGGTGCCATCGCACAGCACGCGGCTCGACGAGATCGCGGCGCTGGCACCGACGGGCCTGATCGTCTCGCCCGGCCCGCAAGGTCCTGACGAGGCGGGCATCTCCACCGCAGCCATTCGCACGTTCGGTCGCGACATCCCCGTGCTCGGCATCTGCCTCGGCCACCAATGCATTGCCGTGGCGTTCGGCGTCCACGTTGGGCCAAACGCGAATGCCATGCATGGTCGCGCCTCCCACGTTGAGCACGATGGCACCGGACTCTTGGCCGGCCTGCCCACCCCATTCAACGCCGGGCGCTATCACGCGCTGGCGGCCGATGAGCCATCCACCGACGGCGAACTGATCGTCTCCGCACGCCTCCCCGACGGGCTGATCATGGGCCTGCGCCATCGCACCCTGCCGATCGAAGGCGTGCAGTTCCACCCCGAGAGCGTGCTGACGCCGCAGGGCTTTCGCATCCTCGCGAACCTCGCACGTCAGGCCGGCCACGCGATCGACGACGCGCGCGTCAGCGCGCTGGTCGCCGACGCCGAGCGACTCGGCTGAGGTGGGACAGAATGGATCCGGATCCAAACTGTCCCAGAGCGCGGAATCAGCGCTCCATGACGATCCTGGGACAGAATGGATCCGGATCCATTCTGTCCCGCCTCAGCCCTTGTTGATCGCCAGCAGCGTCAGCAGCTCGTAGACCACGTTGGCCGCCATCAACGCCGTGTGTTGACCGGCGCTGTCGTACTGCGGCGCGACCTCGACGACGTCGGCACCGACGAGGTTGATGCCACGCAATGCGCGCAGGAGATCGAGCGCCTGCTCGCCTGACGGGCCGCCGATCTCCGGCGTGCCCGTGCCCGGACACAGGCCCGGGTCGACGAAATCGATGTCGAACGAGAGGAACAGCGGTGCGTCACCGACCCGCTCCTTGATGTGCTGACCGAACTGCTCTGGCGTCCAGTGGCGCAGCTCGAGCCACGGCACGAGCTTGATGCCGAGGTCCGCGGCGACCTCGTAGTCCTCCGGGCCGTACAGCGAGCCGCGCTGCCCGCCCTGAAACGACTTGGCGGGATCGATCAGCCCCTCTTCGATGGCACGCTTGGCGAAGGTGCCGTGGTTGTAGGGCTTGCCGTTGTAGGAGTCCCACAGGTCGTGATGCGCATCGACCTGCACGTAGGCCACGGGACCGTGCTTCTTCGCAATCGCGCGCAACTCGGCGAGTGCCACAGAGTGGTCGCCGCCCAGACCGATCGGCACGGCGCCGCGGTCGATGATGCCGGTTGCGTACTGCTCGATGCGTGCCAACGTCTCCTCGATGTAGCCCGGGACGGTCGGCGCGTCGCCCGCGTCGACACACGACAGGTGACCGAACACCATCTGGTTCTGCGCCGGGTTGTACGGACGCAGCAGCGCGGAGGCCGAGCGAATCGCCTCGGGGCCGAACCGCGAGCCCGATCGGAACGACGTGCCGCCATCCCACGGCATGCCGAAGATCGCCGCATCGGCGCCATCGATCTCGGGGACATGCGGCAGGCGGGCGAACGTGCGGATCCCGGTGAAGCGGGGTGCGGCGAGGGCATCAGTCGGCTCATGCATGGGCGCAACTGTACGCGGTCGGATGCTGGCTGTCGCGTCGTATGATCCATCGGACGCGCCGCCCGGCTCTGGGTGGCGAGGTACCCCGTACATGACCGCCTACTCCCGCCCCTGTCGATGACCCGCACTCTCCGCTCGATCCTGGTGCTCGCGGTCGTGGCGATCGTGGCGTGCGGTGCGACCGCGCTCTGGGCACTGCAGGCGCAGAGCAGCGACTTCGCCTTCGTGCCACGCGCCGCGCAACCGACGCTCGGTGCCGTCAAGCTGGAAGGCGAGAAGACTCCGGCGCCCGGTTCTGGTCGGCTCTACTTCACCACGGTCGGCGTCCGCCACGCCACGGTCTGGGAAACGTGGTTCGGCGTCGGCGACGGCGGTCAACTCGTCCCGGAGCATGCGGTGCAGCCCGCCGGCGAAAGCGATGAGGAGCGCGCGCGCCTCGACACCGAGGCAATGGGCTCGTCGCAGGACGCAGCCGAGGTCGTTGGGCTACGAGCCCTCGGCTATCAGGTGACCGTCACCTCCACCGGCGTACAGATCGCCGGCATGGATCCCGACGCGCCGATCGCGAAGGACGGCGGCCAGCTCGGTGATCTGATCCTTCGTGCGCAGTCCAAGCAGATCACGACGATCGACTCGCTCCGCGAGGTGGTCGCGACGGTCGGGGTGAAGCAGAGCGTGTCTCTCGGTCTGCACCGCGATGGCAAGCTGTTGACGATCGATACCGAGACGATCAAGGGCCAGGGCGACCGTGCCATCCTCGGCATCCTGCCAGCGCAGGCGAGCACGGTCGTGTCGCCTCGCAAGGTGACCTATAGCGTTGAGGGCGTCGGGGGGCCCTCGGCCGGGCTGGCCTTCGCGTTGCAGATCTACAGCGCCGGCAAGGACTACGCGAACCTCCGCGGCCGACGCGTGGCGGCGACGGGCTCGCTCTCGATGGTCGGGACGGTTGGACCGGTCGGCGGGGTCGGTGAGAAGGCGATCGGTGCACGCCGTGCCGGCGCCGAACTCTTCCTGGTGCCCAAAGCCAACGCGGCCGAGGCACGCAGCGTTCGCGTCAAGGGCCTGACGATCGTGCCGGTTGAGACCTTCACCGACGCCCTACGGGTGCTCGCGGCGACGCCGTAGTCGTAATCCGAAAATTGCCGAAATTGCGGGGAAATCGCCTCCGTTTCCCTTGTCCAGAACTCCACCAGTTCGTAGTCTGTCCTTGTCGCCGGAGAAGGGCTTCGTCGACACCCATCGCGTCCCCTGGGAGGAGCCAGCTTCGGTGTCTGTACGTGCCTGTAATCAGTGCTACTTCCACGTGCATGATCTGTGCGCGCTGGCCCGCACTGAGCCGTGCGCGACCTTCAGGCCCGCCAAGCGCGAGGGTCTCGTGCCGCCGCCGCAGGCACAGCTGATCGAACGCCCCGCCGCGCAGCCCGTCTTTGCCGTCCGCGCGTCCTAACCCCGGTAGGGTTCCTCTATGAGCGAGCCCCAGCCCCACCAGAAGCGCGAGCGCAAGCCGTACATCCTGCTCGTTGTCGTCGCTGTGGTGCTGGTCTACCTGCTGGCCTTCGCACTCGTCAACACGCAGACGGTTCACGTGTCGTTCGTTGCCTTCTCGACCGACACCGCGCTGATCTGGGTAATGATCGCGTGCGCAGGCCTCGGCCTCGTGCTCGGCATCCTCGGGACGTTCCTGCTGCTGCGCCGACGCCACCGCTGACGGCGGTGGATCAACTTCCTCGTGGGGTCAGACACCACGAGGACGCCGCGAGGGCATGCCGTGACGGGCTCACAGGTTGCGCCGGGACGCAGATGACTGCAATTTATGCATCTGGCTATACTTTCCGTATGAGCGAGAGCCGCCACACCGAACAGCGCAAGCGCAGCATCAAGCCGTACATCCTGCTTGCGGTCATAACGATCGTGTTCATCTGCCTGCTGGCCTTCACGCTGGCCAACACGCAGAGTGTCCACATCTCGTTCATCTTCGCCGAGACCGATACGTCACTGATCCTGGCGCTGCTCGTGAGCGCCGGGCTCGGTCTCGCGCTCGGCATCCTCGGAACGGCGTTGCTGCGGCATCGCCACCACCGCCATCACAAGCAGAAGTAGCGACGGCGGGGATCACCTTCCTATTGGGGTCGGACCCCAATAGGAAGTCCCATGCAGAAGGGATGACGGCGGGGCGCTGGCTCAGAGAAGCTGAGCCAGGCGACCGATGCCCTCGTCCATCTCCTCGGGCTTGACCGCGGAGAAGGCGAGGCGCAGGTGATCCTTGCCTGAGCCGTCGACGAAGAAGTCGCTGCCCTTGACGAACGGCACGCCGGCCTCGTTGGCCTTCGGCAGCAGCGCATCGCAGTCGACGCCGTCGAGGCGGCCCCAGAGGAAGTAGCCACCCTCCGGCGCGCGGAAGGTGAAGCGATCGCCGAGGTGTGCGTCAAGCGCTGCGACGAGCGCATCTTTACGCGCCTCGAGTTGCGGGCGGGCACGGTCCAAGCCCTTGTCGAACTCACCGGCGTTGCAGTACTCGGCAACGGCGGCATGGGCGAAATGCACTGCGCCGATGTACGTCTGGTTGGCGATGTAGGCCATCTTCTTGCGCAGCTCCTCGGGGAGCAGCAGCGCACCAGCACGGATGCCAGGAGCGATCGTCTTGGTGAACGACGTCGAGTAGATCACGCGGCCAGCCTGATCGAGATCGAACATGCGCGGCACGTCCTCGCCGGAGAAGCGCAGGTCGCCGTACGGATCGTCCTCAAAGATCCAGAAGCCGTGCTCGGCAGCCAGATCGACCAGACGCTGGCGGACGGCGAGCGTGGTTACGTTGCCGGCGGGGTTCTGGAAGTTCGGGATGATGTAGACCAGCCCGGGCGCCTTGCCCGCCTTGATCGCAGCCTCGAGTGCATCGACGTCGATGCCATCCTCGAGCAGCGGGTACGCATCGACGGTGGCGCCAAAGCGCTTCAGCGTAAGAATCGTGCGGTCGTACGTCGGGGCCTCGACGGCGGCACGGCCGCCGGAGCCGGCGAACAGCACCTCAGCGAGAAACGCGAACGCCTGCAGCGAGCCGTTCGTGACGAAGACGCCAGCCGGGTCGTGGTACCAGCGCTTGCCGACCCACTCGCGCAGCGGCATGTACCCCATCGGGTCGCCGTAGAGCAGCATACCCGTGGCGTCCTTCTCCATCGCGCGGACAATGGCGCTCTTGAGCTCGTCGACGGGAAGGAGATCTGCGGACGGAACGCCGCGTGCGAAGGAGATGGTGGCCATACCCCGCAGTCTACGAAGGCCAGCGCCCGCGTGCGACGGCGGAAATCAGCCCTTGGTGACGAGGTCGGCCATCAGCTGCGCAGCCTCGGTCGGATTCGTCCCGACGCGAACGCCCTTGGCCTCGAGCGCCTCCTTCTTGGCTGCAGCCGTGCCCGCCGAGCCGGAGATAATCGCACCCGCGTGTCCCATCGTCTTGCCCGGAGGAGCCTCGAAGCCGGCGATGTAGGCGACAACGGGCTTGGTGATGCGCTCGGCGATCACCTCGGCCGCCTTCTCCTCCTCATTGCCACCGATCTCACCGACCATCACGATGTACTCGGTCTGGTCGTCGGCCTGGAACATGTCGAGCCCGTCGATGAACGACGTGCCGACGATCGGATCGCCACCGAGGCCGATGATCGTCGAGTTGCCGAGGCCCTTAGCCGCCAGTTCGCCACCGATCTGGTACGTGAGCGTGCCGGAGCGCGACATCAGGCCGATCGGACCCTGCTTGAAGACCTCGGCCGGGATGATGCCGACGTTGGCGATGCCGGGCGAGAGCGCGCCGGGGCAATTCGGCCCGAGCAGGCGGATACCGCGAGGGCGGATGTAGTGGTAGACCTCGAGCATCTCGTGGGCGGGAATGCCCTCGGTAATGCAGATGATCTGCTCCACGCCGGCCTCGGCGGCCTCGAGGATCGCCTCGGCGGCAAAGCGCGGTGGGACGAGGATGAGCGAGGTGTTGGCACCCTGCTCGGCGACGGCATCGGCGACAGAGTCGAAGACCGGAATGCCCTCGACGTTCTGGCCCGCGCGGCCGGGCGTGACGCCGGCAACGACGTTAGTGCCGTAGTCGCGATTGCGCAGCGCGTGGAACGTGCCCTCACGACCGGTAATGCCCTGCACGACCAGGCGCGTGTCCTTGGTGGCGATGATGGCCATGACTAGCTCGCTTCCTTTGCGAGGCGGACGGCGGTGGCCGCGGCCTCGAGCATCGTCTTCTCGACGGTGATCTCGGGGCGCGCCGCCTCGGCGAGCAGCGCGCGTCCCTCCTCGGCGTTGGTGCCGTCGAGGCGCACCACGATCGGCGCGGTGATCGTCGTGGCATCCAGCGCGCCGAGCAGGCCCTTGGCGACCTCGTCGCAGCGCGTGATGCCCCCGAAGATGTTGAACAGCACGCTGTTGACCTTGTCGTTGCTCAGCACGATCTCGAGCGCCGTCGTGATCTTCTCCGCGCTGGCACCGCCGCCAACGTCCAAGAAGTTGGCCGGACGACCGCCTGCCTGGGCAATCACGTCAACGGTGCTCATCACGAGACCGGCGCCGTTGCCGAGGATGCCGACGTCGCCGTCGAGCTTCACGTAGGCGAGATGGTGCTCGCGGGCCGCCTGCTCCTGCGGGTCCATGGCGGCGAGATCGCGCATGGCCTCGATGTCGGGATGGCGGAAGAGCGCGTTGTCGTCGATCGTCACCTTGGCATCGGCCGCGAGGAACGTGTCGTCTTCGAGCAGCACGAGCGGGTTGACCTCGACGAGCATGGCGTCGTCCTGCTGGAACACGCCGTATAGCGCGGCGAGCATCGGCGCGAGCGCCTTGCGCTCCTCGACCGGGATACCGGCCTCGCTCATCAGCTGCACACCATGGAAGCCGCGGTAGCCGAGCGCCGGATCAACATGCAGCCGGGCCAGCTTGTCGGGATGGTTCGCCGCGACGTCCTCAACGTCCATGCCGCCCATCGTCGTGAGCATCAGCAGCGGCATCTTGGCCGAGCGATCGAACGTGACGGAGAAGTAGTACTCCTTGGCGATCTTCACGCCCGCCTCGATGTACAGGCGTCGCGTGATGTGGCCCTTGATGTCGAGCCCGAGGATCGCCTCGGCCGCTTCCGCTGCCGAGGCAGGGTCCTTGACGACCTTGACGCCACCAACCTTGCCGCGGCCGCCCACGAGCACCTGGCTCTTGACCACGACGACCCCACCGAGCTTCTCGGCGGCGGCGCGCGCCTCATCGACGGTGTAGGCGACGTAGCCAGCTGCGACGGGAATACCCGCCTTCGCGAACAGCTCCTTGCCCTGGTGCTCATAGAGATCCATGGAGACTGCTCCTCGTTACATCTTCTGGTATTCGGGGCCGCTGCCGCCCTCGGGTGGCGTGAAGCGCCCGCCCTTGGCGGTGATTGCCCCGCATTGCACGCAGTTCGACGGATCCATGTGCACGCGCACGAGGCCATCACCGGAATCGGAGCCTTCAACGACTTCGTAGACCTGCGCGGGGCACATGTTGACCCACGCATCGGCAAGGACCTTCGGCACCCGCGGCTGATGAATACGGAGGTGGTTCGGCTGGTCGTCGCGGGTCTTGTTACCCGACAGGAACACGCTCGACAGCTTGTCGAAGGTGTACTGGCCATCGGGCTCCGTGTAGACGCTCTTGAGGTTCTCGACCTCGTGGTGGCTGTCTTCGGAGAACGCCGTCGCGCCGAAGGGGAAGCGCCCCTTGGTGAGGGTAATCAGCGGCGCAACCGCGCCACCACCGACGAGACCGCGCTGGAACTGCTGGCGCGAGTTGCGCACCTCCCACAGGTCCTGGCCGATCTTGCCCGTGCGCACCGCCGAGTCGTAGGCCGCTAGGGCGCCCGGCTGGGTGACGTCGTGGCCGGCCTTCAGCGCAGCGTGGATCGCCTGCGCAGCGAGGATGCCCGACTGGATCGCGTAGTGCACGCCCTTGAGGCGCGGCACGTTGACGAAGCCGGCCGAGTCGCCGACGAACATGGCCCCCGGCAGCGTGAGCTGATCGGGAATCGCGTAATAGCCACCCTCAGGGATGATCTTCGCGCCCCACTCGACGCGCTCGCCACCTTCGAGGATCTTCTTGATGAGCGGATGGAGCTTGAGCTCCTGCAGCAGGTCGTGAACGCTCAGCGTCGAGTCGGCCCAGTCGAGGCCGACGACCATGCCCATCGAGACGTGCTCGGGACCCATCGGATAGAGCCAGGAGCCGCCAAACTCGCGGTAGCGCGCAGCGCCACGGAGCGGCCAACCGAGCGTGTGGATGATGCGGTCGAGGCTCTTCGGGACCTTCCACAGCTCCTTCACGCCAAGGGCGTAGACCTGCGGAAACGGACTCGACACGTTGAACGCCGTCATCGCGGCCTCGCGCAGCTTGCCCTGCGCACCCTCGGCGAGCACGGTCACCTGGGCGTGCACCTCGGTCGCGGGTGCGGCGCCCGGCTTCTCGTTGCCGTCCTTATCGAGGCCCTTGACGCCGGTGCGGATGCCACGCACGGCGCCATTCTCGACGAGGAGCGTCTGCGCATCAGTCTCGGGCAGCACGTAGGCGCCGAGCGCCTCGGCCTGCTCGGCGAGGAACTTGTTGAGCGTGGCCAGCGAGATTGCGTGGTTGCCGTGGTTCTGGAACTCCGGCGGCGTTGGCAACTTGATCGCGCGCTTGCGCGACGTCATGAAGTAGACCGACTCCTTGTTGACCGCGCCATACGTGGGCAGCTGGTCGTCAGTGAGATCCGGGAAGAGCTCGCGCAGCGGCTGCGGGTTCATCATCGCGCCGGACAGCGAGTGGCTGCCGATGGACTTGCCCTTCTCGATCACGACGATCGGCACCTCGCCGAGCTGCTCGAGGATCTCGGGATCGTCGGCCAAGAGCTGGCCGAGCTTGACGGCACAGGCGAGACCAGCCGCACCGCCGCCGACAATGCAGACCCCGGCTGGGATCTGGAGGTCGATCGGCGCGTTCGGAGCGTCTACAGCGGCCGCAGGGTCATACGGTGGCGGGAAATCACTGGGGAGCGTAGGCATCCCCGGCACGATAGCGCGGGCGGCCTGTGAGGAGGCGGAACGCCGCCCGCTCACATTGCGTCGAGCACGCCGTCCATGGTGACTCGATGGTGCTCCCACATGCGGGCGCTGGCGAGCTCGCCGTCACGCGCAGCGAGCGCCTCAACGATGCCAGGATGCGCATCGCCGTCCAGCAGGAGCGGCAGCTTGACCCCGGACAGCGCGTAGGCGGCCGAGTACAGCTCGGCGCGACGCTGGCTGATCACGGAGACGAGGTCGCGATTGCCGGAGGCAGCGGCGATCATCAGGTGGAAGCGGTTGTTGATGACGCCGACCTCGTCTGCATTGTGCGATTGCCCCATCTCGGCAGTCAACTCGGCCAGGATCTCGAGCTCCTCGTCGGTGATCAAGGCGGCGGCCAGGCGCGCCGCCTGCGCTTCCAATCCGCCAAGGATCTCGGCCTGTTGCCGCAGATGCGAGGGGTCGGTCGCGGGGACGCCCGAGAGGAACGCCTTGTCGCTCGACGCCACGAACGAACCACCAAGGCGGCCGCGGTGCGTCTCGAGCAGTCCGTCGGCACGCAACTCGCTCAGCGCGGCACGCACCGTCATCACGCCGACACCGATGCGCTTCGCCAGTTCGGTCTCGGCGGGCAGGCGGTCACCATCGCGCAAGACGCCGAGCACGATCGCCTGACGGATGCGCCGCGCGACCTCGTCCACGGCCGTCGGCGTGTCGATCGGCTGGAAGACGGCGTCGCGCACGAACATGGGCTCGTCGTCCCACACGGTGGTGTCGTTCTGCGCCATTGCGCCGGAACTATAGGGAACCTCGACGTCAGAAAGCGAATGAGCGAGCGGGGACGGTCGTGCGCCGCCCCCACAACCGGGCGCGTTGTGTGCTCCCTACGCCCCTTCGAGCTCGATCAGCGTCTGCCCGGCCTGCACGCCCTGGCCCGCCTGCACGTGCACCGCGGCGACGGTACCGGCGTGCAGCGACTGCACCTCGTTCTCCATCTTCATTGCCTCGACAACGGCCACGACCTGCCCCGCCTCGACCGTGTCGCCCTCAGCGACCTCGAGCTGCAGCACCGTGCCCTGCATCGGCGAGACGATCGCACCCTCGGCAGCCGCTCCGGCACCGCCGGACATGCGGGCGCGGATGCGCTCACGCGCCTCCTCAGCACCGGCAGAGGCGGGCAGGCGCAGCACGACGTCGTAGCGGCGCCCCTCGACCTCAACCGGCACGTGCCGCGGAATCGTGACGCCGCCGGCAGCCGTAGGTGCTGCGGTGACGGGCTCGTCCGCGAGTGCGGCGCAGGCATCGGCCCACGCACCCTCGACAAGACCCGCGCACGTCTGGCCTTCGGCAAACTCCGGCGCGCGCATGACGATGCGATGCATCGGCAGCAGCGTCTTCGGACCGACGATCTCGTACTCGTCGAGCGCACGGCGCATACGGGCGATGGCGCGCTCACGGGAGGTGTCCCACACGAGCAGCTTCGCGACCATCGGGTCGTAGCGATCGTTGATCTCGCCACCCTCTTCCACGCCGGACTCGACGCGGATACCCGGGCCGCTCGGGGGGCGGTGGCGAAGCAGCTTACCCGGCGACGGCGTGAAGCCATTGCCCGGATCCTCGGCGTTGACACGGCACTCGATCGCGTGCCCACGCATCACGATGTCGTCCTGCGTGTACGAGAGCGGATTGCCCGCGGCGACGAGGATCTGCTCGCGCACGATGTCGACGCCCGTCACCAGCTCGGTGACCGGATGCTCGACCTGCACGCGGGTGTTCATCTCGAGGAAGTAGAAGTCGCCATGGCGATCGAGCAGACATTCGACGGTTCCGGCACCGACATAGTCGACAGCCTTGGCGGCGTTGACGGCCATTGCTCCCATGCGGGCGCGCAGGTCCTCGTCGACGGCCGGCGACGGTGCCTCCTCGACGATCTTCTGGTGGCGGCGCTGCAGCGTGCAGTCGCGCTCGCCCAGATGAATCGTGTTACCGAGCGTGTCGGCCATCACCTGGATCTCGACGTGGCGCGGATCCTCGACGTACTTCTCGACGTAGACGGCACCGTTGCCGAACCACGCCTCGCCCTCGCGCTTGGCGGCCTCGAGCAGACGCTCGGCCTCCGACGCCTCGTGCACGACCTTGAGGCCACGACCGCCACCACCAGCCGAGGCCTTCAGTGCGATCGGCCAGCCGTACTGCTCACCGAGCTCGATCACGCGCGCGGGATCGGTGATCTCCTCCGTCGTGCCCGGCACGATCGGCACGTTCGCCGCGGCCATCAGCACGCGCGAGTTGATCTTCGAGCCCATCGCGTCGATCGCGCTCGGCGGCGGACCGATCCACGTCAGACCGGCCTCGATCACGGCGGTCGCAAACGGCGCGCTCTCAGCGAGGAAGCCGTAGCCCGGGTGAATCGCCTGCGCACCGGTGCGCGTGGCGGCGTCGATCAGCTTGGGGATATTGAGGTAGCTCTCGCTCGGCGCAGCAGCGCCCAACAGCACGGCCTCATCGGCGTAGCGGACATGGGGCGCGCCGGCATCGGCCTCGGAGTAGACGGCGACCGTGCCAATGCCGAGCTCGCGGCAGGCGCGGAAGACGCGAATCGCGATCTCGCCGCGGTTGGCGACGAGGATCTTGTCGAACGGAGGCGTGCTCATGCGTCCATCCCGTTGTCGAGCTGCTCGCGGGCGGCCTGACGGCGCCACGCCGAGCGATAGGCGGGATGCCCGGCAAGCGGACCGTCCTGCTCCACCACGCGCAGCGCCGCCTCGATGGCGAGCTCCTCGCGGGCCTTGGCCTCGTCGCGCTCGTCGATGTGACTCACAGCGGGATGTTCCCGTGCTTGCGGCGGGGGCGCTCGACGCGCTTGGTGAGCGAGGCCTCGAGGGCGTCGATCAGCGCCTGGCGCGACTCGCGCGGAATGATCACGTCGTCGACGAAGCCACGCTCGGCGGCCGTGAACGGATTCGAGAAGCGCGCCTTGTACTCGTCGATCAGCTCGGCGCGACGCGCATCCGGATCGGCGGCCTCGGCAAGCTCCTTGCGGTAGACGACGTTGACGGCGCCGTCGGGGCCCATCACGGCGACCTCTGCCGTCGGCCACGCCAGGTTGACGTCGGCGCGCAGGTGCTTCGAGCCCATCACGTCGTACGCGCCGCCATAGGCCTTGCGCGTGATCAGCGTGAGCTTCGGCACCGTCGCTTCGCCGTAGGCGTAGAGCAGCTTCGCGCCGTGGCGGATGATGCCGCCCCACTCCTGCTCGGTGCCCGGCAGGAAGCCCGGCACGTCGACGAGCGTGAGGATCGGGATGCCGAAGGCGTCGCAGGTGCGCACGAAGCGCGCGGCCTTCTCCGACGAAGCAATATCGAGCACGCCGGCGAGCTGACTCGGCTGGTTGCCGACGATGCCAATTGAGTGTCCGTTGAGACGTGCGAAGCCGGTCAGGATGTTCATCGCGTACGTCGGCTGGATCTCGAAGAAGAGCCCGTCGTCGGTGATCGAGCGGATCACGGCGTGCATGTCGTACGGCTTGTTCGGGCTATCCGGGATCAGCGTGTCGAGCTCGGTGCACTCGCGATCGGCCGGGTCGTCCGTCGGCGCCCACGGTGCGGCGTCGAGGTTGTTCTGCGGAAGGAAGGAGATCAGCGCGCGTGCATCCGCGATTGCCGCGGCCTCGTCCTCGCAGACGAGGTGGCAGACGCCGCTCTTCTCGGCGTGCGCGTCCGCGCCGCCGAGCTCCTCCATCGAGACCTCTTCGCCCGTCACCGCACGGACCACATCGGGCCCAGTGATGAACATGTGCGAGGTCTCGCGGACCATCAAGATGAAGTCGGTGATCGCCGGCGAGTAGACCGCGCCGCCGGCGCAGGGTCCCATGATCAGCGAAATCTGCGGGATCACACCGGAGGCGTCGACGTTGCGCTGGAAGATGTCGGCATAGCCGCCGAGCGACACGACGCCCTCCTGGATGCGGGCGCCACCCGAGTCGTTGATGCCGATGATCGGGCAGCCGTAGCGGAGCGCCAGATCCATCACCTTGCAGATCTTCTCGGCGAAGACCTCGCCGAGCGAGCCGCCAAAGACGGTGAAGTCCTGCGAGAACGCGAAGACGCGGCGACCGTGGATCAGGCCATGGCCGGTGATGACGCCGTCGCCGTACGGGCGACGGTCGGCCAGCTCGGCGTTGCGATGCTGGGCGTAGCGGTCGATCTCGCGGAACGTGCCGGGATCGAACAGCGCCTCGATGCGCTCCCGCGCCAGGCCCTTGCCGCGCGCGCGCTGGCGCTCCTCGGCCTTGGGGTCGAGATGCTCCGACTGCGCACGCAGCTCTTCAAGATGGGCAATGCGCTGGGCGGTGGTTCCGGTTTCGTGGCGGTCGGTCACAGGATCTCGTCTTCCTCTCGGACGGCGGGAGAATACCCCGCCGGGCGTCACTCAGCGGTCGTGGGTGCCCCAGGCCTCGCGTAGGACGCCACACACCTCGCCGACCGTCGCGTGGGCGGCGAGCGCGTCCTTCATGGGATGGAGCAGGTTCGTATCGGAGTCGGCAGCGGCACGGACAGCGGTGAGCGCCGACTCAACGGCGCCGCTATCGCGGGCGGCGCGCAGCGCCTGCGTGCGCGCGACCTGCTGCTGCTCGAGGCTCGCGTCGATGCGATGGATCGGCACCTCGGGCTCCTCCTCGTTGCGGTACTTGTTGACGCCGACGACGATGTCGTCGCCGTTCTCGAGGCGGCGCAGCGAGCGGTAGGCGGAGTCCTCGATCTGGTCCTGGATGAAGCCCTGCTCCGTCGCGACAACGCTGCCACCGAGCTTGTCAATCTCGTCGATCAGCTCGAGCGCACGCGCCTCGAGCTCGTCGGTGAGGCCCTCGATGTACCAGGAGCCGCCAAACGGATCGGCCGTGGCGGTGATCCCGGACTCGTGCGCGAGCACCTGCTGCGTGCGCAGCGCGAGCGTGGCGGCGTGCTCCGTCGGCAACGCGAGCGCCTCGTCGAAGCCGTTGGTGTGCAGCGACTGCGCGCCACCAGCCGTGGCCGAGAACGCCTGCAGCGCCACGCGGATCAGGTTGACCTCGGGCTGCTGCGCCGTCAGCGTGGAGCCGCCCGTCTGCGCATGGAAGCGCAGCATCTTCGAGCGCTCGTCCTTGGCGCCGAAACGCTCCTCCATGAAGCGCGCCCACATGCGGCGTGCCGCACGGAACTTGGCGACCTCTTGGAAGACGTCGTTGTGCGCATTGAAGAAGAAGGACAGGCGCGGCGCGAACGCATCGACGTCGAGGCCAGCATCGACCGCGGCCTGCACGTAGGCCAGGCCATTGGCGAGCGTGAACGCAAGCTCCTGCACCGCCGTCGAGCCGGCCTCACGGATGTGGTACCCGGAGATCGAGATCGTGTTGAAGCGCGGCAGGTGCTCCTTGGCGTAGGCCATGGTGTCGACCGTCAGGCGCATCGACGGGCGCGGCGGATAGATGTAGTTCCCGCGCGCCGCGTACTCCTTGAGGATGTCGTTCTGGATCGTGCCGCTCAACTGCTCCGGCGCGACGCCCTGGCGCTCGCCCGTCAGCTGGTACAGCAGGAGCAGCACCGAAGCGGGCGCATTGATCGTCATCGACGTCGACGCCTCGCCCATCGGGATGCCCTTGAAGAGGCGCTCCATGTCCTCGACCGAGTCGATCGCGACACCGGTGCGACCGACCTCTCCGAGGCTCTTCGGATCGTCGGAGTCGAGGCCAAGCTGCGTCGGCAAATCGAAGGCCGTCGACAGGCCGGTCTGGCCACGCTCGAGCAGCAGGTGGAAGCGCTCGTTCGTCTCCTCGGCGCTGGCGAAGCCGGCGTACTGGCGCATCGTCCACGGGCGGCTGCGGTAGCCGTCGGCGCGTACGCCGCGGGTGTACGGGTACTGCCCGGGGTCGCCGATGGCGCCGCTGCCAGGGCCCTCGCAGAAGGGCGGCACGGGAATGCCCGATTCGGTCGTCACCTGATCGTCGCTCACGATGTGGCAGCGTAGCCGGACACGGTTCCTCGATGCCCCCGTAGACTGCCGCCATGCCGAGCGTCACCGTCCGCCTGTTCGCCGGCCTGCGTGAGCGCGCAGGCACCGGCTCGACCGTCCTCGAGTTGCCCGCGGGTGCCGTGGCTGGCGACGTCTGGCCGCTGCTCGACCTCGGTGAGCAACCGCCGGGCATCGCCTTCGCGATCAACCGGACGTACGCGGACGCCTCGACCCCTGTCGGCGAGGGCGATGAGATCGCGCTGATTCCACCCGTCTCCGGTGGTTCGGACGAGCCGCGCATCGGCGTGGCCATCAGCGCCGACCCGATCGATATCGCCGCCGCCCACGCCCGCGCCAACGACGAGCGCGCAGGCGCGCAGGCCGCCTTCACCGGCACGGTCCGCAACGCGACGCGCGGCAAGGACGTCGTGCGCCTCGAGTACGAGGCCTACGAGGAGATGGCGGTCGAAGAGCTTGAGCGCATCGCTCGGAAGGCCGCCGCGGACCATGAGCTCCTGGCCGTCGAGATCGTGCACCGCACCGGTGTCGTCATGCCCGGCGAGGCCTCGGTCGTGATCGTCTCGACCTCACGACACCGCCCGTCCGCGCTCGCCGCGACCCAGTGGATCATCGAGCAGTTGAAGGTGTCCGTTCCGATCTGGAAGCGCGAGGTCTACGCCGACGGCGCCGTCTGGGTCGGACGCGGCTCCTGAGGCGGACAATTTGGATCCGGATCCGAATTGTCCCGCAAATGGACAATTTGGATCCGGATCCAGAATGTCCTAGATCTTCTCGCCGCCCCGCATGTCGGGGTTGTTGCGCATGAAGTCGGGCTTGAGGTCGTCGAGCTCGCGGGCACGAGCGATGGCCGGACGAGCGCCAACGCGGGCGAAGTGCTCCTGCATCGGGGCACCGCCAACCTGGACGTCGTCCACGAACGACTGCCAGCCGACGAGCATGTAGAGGTAGATGTCGGCGATGGTGAACTGGTCGCCGATGCACCACTCGCGGCCCTCAAGCTGCGTGTCGAGGTAGGCGCCGTGCTGTGCCATGGCGCCGAGGCCCTTCGAGCGGATGCCGTCGGTACCGGCCTCGTCCGACGTGAGGAACGACGGCATCATCAGCGGCCACCACGCACCATGCAGTGTGTTGGCCGTCCACGTGATCCAGCGGTAGACATCCGGGCGGCGCGGGTCGCCGATCGGCGGAATCAGGCCGGCTTCCGGGAAGCGGTCGGCGATGTAGAGCAGGACCGCACCGGTCTCGTAGACGCGCACATCCCCGTCGTGCAGAGCCGGGACGCGCTTCAGCGGGTTCGTCTCGGCAAAGCCCGGAATCACGTCGCGGTTGCGCGGATGGACGTTGATCGCCTCGTACGCCGCACCAGCCTCTTCAAGGGCAGCGCGAGCCGCAAACGACGAAGAACCGGTGATCTGATACAGATGAATCATTGCGCCGGTGAAGGTATCAGAGATATCCCGCGAGGCGCGAGACGGCTCGCCGGGACGACGACTCCCCGTACCATTCGGCACATGGAGGCCCTGCGCCAACTGCCCTCGGTCGAGCACGTGCTACACGACGCCGCCTGCGCGGCGCTGATCGACGAGCTCGGACAGGCTGGCGCGGCCGATCTGGTCCGCCGCGCGCTCGACGCGCGCCGTGCCGCACTGCTGGACGGAGCCGACGCCGCTGCCGACCGCGAGGCCGAGACCGCGATCGTCGTGGCCACCGCCCGCGCGCTCGACGCGCAGCCGCTGCGCACCGTCATCAATGCCACCGGCGTCATCGTCCACACCAACCTCGGTCGCTCGCCACTGGCCCCCGAGGCCGTCGAGGCCATCACCACCAGCGCCGGCGGCTACGCGGACCTCGAGCTCGATCTGGCGACCGGCCAGCGCGGCTCGCGCCAGTCGCATCTCGGCCCGCTGATCGCGCGCCTGACGGGTGCCGAATCCGGCATGGCAGTCAACAACGCTGCCGGGGCGCTGGTGCTGACGCTCGCCGCTCTTGCTCGTGGCCGCGAGGTGATCGTGTCGCGCGGGCAGATGATCGAAATCGGCGACGGGTTTCGCCTGCCGACGATCATGGAGCAGGCCGGTGCGCGTCTCGTCGAGGTCGGCGCGACCAATCGCACCCGTCTAGACGACTACGCCGCCGCGATCGGCCCCGACACGGCGTTGATCCTGCGCGCCCACCCCTCGAACTTCCGGGTCGTGGGCTTCACCGAGGAGGTCGCGACCGCCGACCTCGCGCGTCTCGGTCGCGAGCATGGCGTCCCCGTCGTCGACGACATCGGCTCGGGCCTCTTGTCTCCCGACCCGGACCTGCCGGGCGAGCCCGACGCGCGCGGCTCGGTCGGTGATGGTGCCGACGTCGTGCTGTTCTCCGGCGACAAGCTGCTGGGCGGTCCGCAGGCGGGCCTGATCGCCGGCCGCGCCGACCTCGTGCACACGATCGGCCGGCACCCGCTCGCCCGCGCCCTGCGCATCGACCGCCTCAGCCTCGCTGCGCTGCAGGCGACGCTGCGCCTGCACGGCGATCCCGCCCGCGCCCGCACCGCCGTGCCGGTCCGCCGTTTGATCAGCATGCCGCTGGCCGATGTGCGTCGCCGCGCCGAAGAGCTTGCCGCGGCAACGGGCGGCGAGGTCGTCGAATCGGCTGCGCGCATCGGTGGTGGTGCGCTGCCGACAATCGACCTGCCGAGCGCCGCCTGTGCCCTGCCTGATCAGGATGGCGCGCTGCACGAGGCGCTGCGTACGGGTACGCCCGCGATCCTCGGACGTCTCGAAGACGGGCAGCTGCTGCTCGACTGTCGCACGCTGCTCGCCGACGCGGACGTTGCAACCGTCGCCGCGCGCGTCAACGCCTGCCGATGACACGCCACCTCACGCTCGGTACCGCCGGCCACGTCGACCACGGCAAGACGACGCTGGTGCGCACGCTCACCGGCACGGACACCGACCGGCTCGAGGAGGAGCACCGTCGCGGCATCTCGATCGTGCTCGGCTACGCAGACCTCGCCCTGAGTGACGACCTGCGCCTCAGCGTCGTGGACGTGCCCGGCCACGAACGCTTCGTCCGCACGATGGTCGGGGGCGCGACCGGCATCGATCTGGCGTTGATCTGCGTCGCGGCAGACGACGGCGTGATGCCGCAGACCACCGAGCACCTCGCGATCCTGGCCCTGCTCGGCGTCCGCCATGCCGTCGTCGCGCTGACGAAAGCCGACCTCGTCGACGACGCGCGTCGTGTCGCCGCTGCGGAGGAGGTGCGTGCTGCGCTCGCAGCCACACCGTTCCCCGACGCGGCAATTGTCCCGGTTTCCGCCCCGACCGGGACCGGTCTTGAGGACCTCCTGACGGCACTGCGAACTGCTGCTGCCGAAACGCCATCGCGCAGTGGTGGCGGACGTGCCCGTCTACCCGTTGATCGCTCGTTCACCTTGCACGGCATCGGCACCGTCGTGACCGGCACACTCTGGTCCGGAACACTCGCCCCGGGCACCACCGTGACCATCGAACCGTCAGGTCGCGAGGCGCGCATGCGCTCGCTGCAGGTCCACGGCGAGGACACGGAGCAGGCCGGCGCCGGTAGTCGCGTGGCGGCTGCGCTGGTCGGTATCGAACGTGACGAGGTGCCTCCGGGCGCCGTCCTGTGGACGGGCCTGCCTGCCGCGCCGTCGTACCGCCTCGACGTCGAACTCGCGGTCCTTGCTGGCGCTGAGGCACCACGCCGCGGCGAGCCGATTGAGGTGCTGCACGGCACTGCCATCGCGCACGCCAAGGCCGTGCAGCTCGGTGACAGCGGGTTCTTCCAGTTGCGCCTGACCGAACCGCTCGCCGCGCTCCGTGGAGACCGCGTGGTGCTGCGCCGCCTCGCCCCGCCGGGAACCATCGCGGGTGCCACGATCCTCGATCCCCGGCCCCGCCGCCACGCCGGTAGTGACGCCGACGTGGCTCGGCTGCGCACCTTCGCCACCGGCGATGCCGCCGCCATCGTCGGAGCGATGCTGCGCGAGGGTGCGGTACGCGCCGACGACGTGGCGACTCGCGGACTCCTCGAGCCAGACGCGGCGGCATCCGCGCTCGCCGCGACGCCAGACACCCTCGTGTTCGGCGAGTGGCACGTGGCGCGCTCGCGCTACGAGGCGATCCGCGCCGCGATCGAGTCGCGCCTGTCGACGCGCGCGATTGAACATCCGCTGGATCCGTCGGTGCCGATGGGCGCGCTGCTCAAAGAGACGCCATGGCGCGATGCCCTGCTCGAGCAGCTCCTTCAGGACGGCGTGCTGGAGCGAGATGGCGCCACCGTGCGACTGGCGGGCACCGGCGCCAGCGACGCCGACCTGGCGGTCGCCGCAGACATCCTCGCCCAGCTCGACGCGGAGCCCTTCGCCACGCATCGCCAATCCGAGCTGGTCGAGCAGCTCGCACTGCCAACGGACGACGCCTGGGCCGTGCTCGCGCAACTCGATCGAAGTGGCCGGATCGCCCGGTTGCCCGACGGCATCGCCGTCAGCGGAGCGGCCTACGCCGACGCAGTCCGGATCGTCCGCGAGTTGTGCGCCACTGGCGGTGAGGTGACGCTCGCGCAGGTGCGCGATGCCACCGACTCATCGCGCAAGGTGGTGCAGGCGCTGCTCGAACGTATGGACGCAGACGGCATTACCCGCCGCACGGGCGACACGCGCATCGTGCGACGCGGAACCGCTGGCTAACGCTAGTGCGACGAGCTCTTGCGGCCGGCGCGACGCGCCTCGAAGCCCGCGATGATCGCGAACAGGGCGATGACACCGATGATCAACGCGATGAAGAACTCGGTCACGTACTCCTTGGGTGCGCCTTCCTCGTTGGCGAGCGCAGCCGACGGAATCAGCAGCAGTGCTAGGAATGCGACGGGAAGCAGGCGGCGGAGCATCATCAACCTCGTAGAGTCAGTGGGCATCGCAAACGCGACCCGTGAAGCGTACCCGACCACGCACCCGGCGGGCGAAATCGCGTCCTCGCGTATCCTTAGCCCTCAGCACGTCGAATCAGGAGCCGATATGGCGAAGGTGGCACAGTTCGAGAAGGGCAAGACCGTGGTGTTCGGGCCGGAGGGCTTCGCACGCGTCGAAGGCATCGGCGAGAAGACCGTGCTCGGGAACAAGGTCACCGTCGTCGATCTCTTCGTCCTCGACTCCAAGATGAACGTCACCGTGCCGCTCGACCGCGCCGTTGAGCGCGGTCTGCGCCTCGTCACGACGAAGGCTGCCGCCGAGCGCTCGCTCGAGGCGCTCGTCTCTGGCTACGAGGAGGCGATCCCGTGGAACCGCGACGGCCGCCTGCTCAAGGATCGCTTCGCCGAGGGCGAGCTCGACGCCATGGTCGAGGTCCTCGCCTCGCTCGTCGACACCGCCGAGACGCGCAAGCTCAACGATGGCCAGCGCACGCTGATGGAGAAGGTTCGCAAGGCCTACGCCCGCGAGCTCGCCGCCGCACTGAAGCTCGATGACGAGGCGACTGACGCCCGCATCGACGCGGCGATCGAGAAGCGCATCGCCGCCAAGTAGGCCCCGTGGCCGCTCCCGCACTGCTCCCCTGGACCGGTGACGAGGCCGCTGATCGTCTGCTGGCGCAAGATCCGAACGCGCTGCTGATCGGCTTCGTGCTGGATCAGCAGGTGACGGTGCAGAAGGCATTCGCTGGTCCGGCGGTGCTGCGCGAGCGGCTCGGCCACCTCGATCCTGCGCGCATCGCGACGATGGACGCCGACGCGTTCCTCGCCGTCTGTCGCGAGAAGCCGGCAGTGCACCGCTTTCCCGGCACCATGGCTGCCCGCGTGCAGGACCTCTGCCACGTCATCGTCGACACATACGGTGGCGACGGCGCACGCGTCTGGACGGAGGCAACCAGCGGCGACGACCTCGCCGCCCGCCTTGGCGCGCTGCCGGGCATTGGCTCGCTTAAGGTCACGTCGCTGATGGTGCTGCTCGCCAAGCAGTACGGCGTCAACCTGCCTGGCCTGACGGCGCTGCTGCCCTCCCACCCCACGCTTGGGGAGGTCCGCACCGCCGAGGAGCTCGCCGCGTATCAGGCGGGCAAGCGCGCAGCTAAGGCTGCGAAACGCGCCGCTGCCAAGTAGCATCGGCCTATGGGCAAGGGCTACGCAGAGGGACCAGCCGTCGAGGCTGCCGAGGAGGCGCGCGAGCGCATGCTGCAGGGCCCCGAGCCCGTCGAGGTGCCCAAGCGCCGCGCCGTCCTCGGCTCTACCGCCGCCCAGCCCGAGCCACACGTGCTCGGCTGGGAGGACGAGGTCGATGCCGACGCGCTGTTCGAGTCGGGCGAGGCCTGGGGCCTGCGGGTCATTCTGGTCGACGACCCGACCTAGGACTTACTTCAGCGCCCAGGCACCCGTCTTGATGACCGGGACGCGCTCGCCCTTGGCGGTGATACCGGTGACCGACAGGTCGTCGCAGCCGATCATCACGTCGACGTGGATCTTCGAGACGTTGAGGCCACGATCGCCCGTGATACGGGAGTCGGGGAAGCGCGTCGCGCCGTAGGCCGAGCCGAAGGCGACATGCGCGACGGCGTTCTCGTCGAGCAGCGTCGTGTGGTAGATCCGGTTCGCCTGGCCGATGCGCGAGGCCTTGTCGACCAGCGCCACCTCGCCGAGGCGCCCGGCGCCCTTGTCGCGCGCGAAGTAGGCGGCGAGGTAGTCACGCTGCTTGGCCGTCTTGGCCTGAATGCGCTGGAGTTGGCCACCGGCGAACTCGGCCTTGATGCCATCGAACATCTGGCCGTCGAGTGAGAGCGGACGCGTACAGGTGAAGTGCCCTTCGGTGTAGCGATAGTCGGGGCTCGCGAAGACCTCCTCCGTCGGGAGGTTGGCACACCAACGGCGGCCATTCGGGGTCTTCATCTCGGCCGCGCACCAGCGCGTCTTCGGGGCCAGGCCGACGCGCAAGTCGGTGCCCGGTGCCACGAACTCCATCGCCACGAAGTTGCGCTTGTTGACCAGCGTGGCGCGCTTGACGAGGTTCTCGACGTGCTTGCCCCACGCCCCCGCCGGATCGTTCGCACCAATGCGGCAGAACGACAGGAGGTCCTTGGCCAGTGCGCGCTGCGCCCGCTCGACCGACAGCTTCGGGTAGACCTGCTTAGCCCAGCCCGGCGCGGGATACGCCACGACGCAGAAGCGCGCCGTGCCAGCCGCAACGGCCTTGAGATACGCCTCACGACCCGGCATGCGGGCCGTCATCTCGAGCATCGCGCGCTTGGGATCGACACCCTTCATCAGCGACGGGTTCTCCTCACCGGCGATGGAGATCAGCGACGCGTCGGCCGCGATCAGGTCCTTCATGCGCGTGAGGTGCCAGCGCGGCGACCACTTAAGCGTGTTGACGTCCTTGGCGCCGGTGATGCGCGCGCGGCGGATGACCGGGTCGACGTAGAGCACATCGACGAAGCGCGCACCCGATGCGTAGGCCGAGTCGACAAGCGCATGGACGTACGCGCGGGACCCGGGCTCGCCGTGAATGGCGACGGTATCGCCCTTCTTGATGTGCAGGCAGGTATCGATGACGGCGTCCGCATAACGGCCCAGCTCGTCGGGAGTCATAACGTTCATACAGCGGACGTTACAGGCTGGCGGGGTCGCTTCTCTGACGACTCCAGTACCATTGAGCGAAGTCAATGACGGAGTTAAGGTGACGAAGGAAGAGAAGATCGAAGTCGAGGGCGAGGTGACGGAATCGCTTCCGAACACCATGTTCCGCGTCATGCTCGATAACGGGCATGAGGTGCTCGGCCACATCTCCGGCCGCATGCGACGCCATTACATCCGCATCCTGCCTGGCGACCGCGTGAAGGTCGAGCTCAGCCCGTACGACCTCACCCGCGGGCGCATCACCTACCGCTACAAGTAGGCGGGTGCCGAGCGGCTGCGCCTGACGGCGTGCCGCACGGCTGGTACTACCACTCGGGGATCTCGGCCGGCTCAACCGGTGCGGGCGCCTCGACGGTGGACTGCTCGGCGTTCGACTGCGGCGCGGCCTTCGGCTTGGGCTTGGAACGCGGCTTTGGCTTGCTGCGGCCGCGGCCACGCTTGGGCGCGAGACCATCGGTCGAGAACGTGGCGTCGTCGGCGTCATCGATCACGACGCGGCGCATGCCTGAGGCGGTGAATTCCACGACCGGCTCGGCCGGTTCCACGACGACCGGCTCCTCGACCGCGACGTCATCGGCCTTCGGCTTGGCTTTGCGGCGGCGCTTGGGCTTCGGCGCGGCCTCAGCGGTGGACTCCTCCGCGCCTGCGTCCTCTACGGGCGCTGCCACAGCGACGTCCTCGAGCGCGGACTCGTCGGCCGGCGTCTCCTCAACGGCCTTCTTGCGCCGCGTGCGCTTCTTCGGCTTGGGCTCGTCGGCCTGCTCGCTCGGCGCGTCGACGGACTGCTCGTCCGCGACGGGCTGATCTTCCGTGCTTGGCTGCTCCGCGGTACCGGCCTCATCGACGACGGTCACCTCGCCGCTCTCGTCGACCTGCACCTCGCCGTTGCCCTTCTTCTTGCGACGACGGCGACGGCGCTTCTTGGGCTCCTCGTGCGCGGCCTCGTTGGGCAGCGCGCCAATCGCCGACGGTAGCGCCGAGCCAGACAGCGCCGCGGCGGTCACGCGCGAACGTGTCGGGCGCTTGACGCCCCGTGGCAGCGGAACGTTCGAGCCAAGTGCCGCGGCGAGCGCGCGCGGGTCGGCCGACATGCGGATGCTGGCATCGTCGAGCACGCGCTCGGCCGACGGGTCGGTGGTGCGCACGCAAGCGAGAATCGCAGCACCGACATCGAGCGGCTGCTCCTCGGCGATGGCGACGACCGCCTTGGCCTGCGCCCGCGCTTCCTCCCCGGTTTTGCCGGCGAGGCTGCGCACGAGGTCGCGGCCGTTTTCGAGCGCGGTGGTGACGCGACGCTGCTGCGCGTCGTGCGAAGCGCCTGCGAGACGCCAGGCCCACGCGGTGACGTAATGGTCCGAGGCCTCGCCGAAGCCATCGCCGAGGGCGAGCAACAGCGTGCGGGCACCCTGCTGGCGATCTTGCCGCCAGGTGGGGGCGCGCTCGACGAGACGGACGGCCTGCTCGAACAGATTGGTGCCCGGGCCGCTTTGGGCGAGATCACGCAGCGCCTCAAGGCGCAGCTGGCGGTGACGATTTTCGGCCGCGCACTTGGCGAAGAACACCATGCGGGCCTCGCGCGGCACGGCGACGAGCACGCGGGCCAGCTTCTCGAGATCCTTCGGCTGCGCACGCTCGGCGGCGTGGGCAGCCCAGAGCTCTTGCTCGTCAAGAGGCAGGCGGTCGACGGCGACGGTCTTCCAGTTGTCGCGGATCACCTGGGCGCGGCGAAGGGGGTCGGGCGTGACGGGCACGACCCACGGCGCCTCGCGCACGAGCGCCTTCGGCAGGCGACGCCAGCGGCGGCGCACGCGCGGCGGCCGCGGCGTCACGAGCGCGCCCGGCTGGAACGTATCGACGTCGAGCAGCGAGTGCAGCGTGATCGTGCGGTCGGTATGCGGCGCAGCGGCCTCAGCGAAGTCGACGACAACGCCCGATTCCTTGCGGCGGTGCAGGCGCATGACGCGGCCGACGCGCTGCTGGTACACGCGGCGGCTCGCGGTCGGCGCTAGGTGCATGCAGACGGTGGCGCGCGGCGCGTTCCAGCCCTCCGCGAGCAGCTGCGCGTTGACGAGCACGTTGACGTCACCGCGCTCGTAGGCGGCAAGCGTCTCGGCCAGCTCGCGCGGCGGCGTACGGCCGGAGACCGCCTCGGCCTTGAGGCCAATCGCGCGCATCGATGCGGCGACACGGCCCGCGTGGTCGACACCCGCGGCGTAGACGATGCCCGGCCGCTGGCCGAACATGTCGAGGTAGTACATCGCGGCAGCCATGTTGACGGCGTCGTGGTCGAGCGCGTCGGCAAGCTCCTGCTGGTCGTAGTCGCCGCCCACGAGGCGCACGCGCTTGAGCGAGGCGCCCGGCGGCACACGCACGGCGCGCAACGGTGCGACCACGCCGGAGAGCACGGCCTCACCGAGCGGGAAGTCGGCGATCTCGGCCGGGAACACGTCGCCGACGTGCTTCTGCAACAGCTCGTCGGTGGCCGTCATGCCGATGTAGGTCGGCGTATCGAGACGACGGATCGCGGCCGAGGTGCGGTCGCCGAGCGCTGTGTGGGCCTCGTCGCAGAGAATCACGCCATAGGTATCGCGGCTCAGGCGATCGGCGTTCTTGATGAACCACGCGTAGGTCTCGATCGAGATCGGCGGCACGACCGGTGGGCGCGCGACGCCGAGCACGGGCTCCTTGATGCGATGCCCGTAGCCCTGCTCCTTGAGGTCGCGCTTGAACTGGTCGACGAGCAGGCGACGGTGCGTGAGGATCAGCACGCCGGTGATGCGCGCGGCGTCGACGAACGCAGCGGCGGCGACGGTCTTGCCGGATGCGGTCGGGTGCTTGAAGCGGTAACGACGGACGGCGCCGGGGTCGGCAGCTTCGTGCTCGCCCGTAGCGTCCTCGTCGTCCTCGTCCTCGTCGTCGTCCTCGTCCTCATCAACGCCGGCCAGCACCACACGCGCGACCGGCTCGTCGTCAATCAGCGGCGGCAGCTCGACGGCCTCGCTCTCATCGTCGTCTTCAAAGACCAGCTCTTCGTCTTCGGCATCGTCGTCGCCGCCGGTATCGCCCACGACGGCCTGCGACTCATCGGCCAACCGCGGCGCGTCGTCCTCAAGGTCGGCCTCGGCGGCGTCATCGGCCTCTTGGCGTTCGTAGTCGCCGATGACGGCAGCGAGCATGCCCGCCAAGGCGTCAACTTGATGGGCACGCAGCGCGAGGCCAGAGGCGAGGTGCGGCTCGTCGGGGCCGAGCATGCGCTCGAGGCCCAGCGGCAGCGCGTAGCGACGGCGATACTCCGGCGACGGTGCCTTCAGCCCCGCGGCCATCTCCTCGACGGCGTCGACATAGGCACCGGCCCAGACCGAGCCGCGGCGCAGCTCGACGGGCTCGCCCTCAGCGACGATGCGCTCACCGATCCAACGCTGCACGTCGTCGAACGACGGGCTCCCCGTCGTATCCACGAACTCTGCGCTGATCGCCGCATCACCGGCTTCGAGCATCCAAGCCTCCAACCGCCCTCCAGCGCTGGCACGACCTGTGGTCGGCTGCTGGATCGCGGATCCTCAGTGCCCGACGGCACCGAACTGACGTGAACTGTAGCGCAGACGCCCGCAACACCGCTTCATAAAGCGGAACTGGCGGTACTCCGCATCACACCGAGTGCTACCCTCAGCACATGCGATTTGCTTTCCACGGAGAGGTCTCCGACACCCTTTCGTCCTTCGCCGACCGGCTCAGCGCCGCCCTGACGGCCCGCGGGTACGAGCGGACGGATGATCTCGCCACGGCGAATCTCGTCTGTAACTTCGTCAACCGCGACAACGTGCGCCCGTACCGCCGCGAGAACAAGACGACGTTCTGCGCCGCGATCTACGAGGGCGCCGCGCCGCCGGCCGACTTCAAGGAGGCGATCAGCGACTACTACCCCGTCCTGGTTCGCGCTCTCTCGAACGTCTCCGTGCGTGTTGTGCCGGGCACCGAGGCACGCTTCGGCACGATGGAGCAGGGTAACTACGCGATCACCGACGACGGCACCGACGCGTTCTACGCAAACGTCGCCGAGCGTCTCGCGCCGCTGGCCGAGAGCCACCTCGTGATCGACAACATCTGGAACCCCGACCTCGAGGCCGAGCTGTGGGACGGCGACGAGGTAACGGAGAGCCTGACGGCCGCCGGCCAGCGCCTCGACGCGCTCGACCTGTTGCCCGCCCCGTTCCCGATCCAGGACTACCTCGAGAAGCGCGACCTCGAGCACGTCATGCGCCTGTACTCGATTGGCGGCCTGTCCTACGGCAACCTGTCGGCCCGCAAGGATGCTGACCGCTTCTGGATGAGCGCCTCGGGTGTCGACAAGTCGAATCTGCAGGAGATCGGTCGCGACATGCTGCTGGTCACCGACTACGACGCCGCCGCCCAGGCGATGGTTATGTCGGTCCCGCCGGGCATCGAGCCCCGCCGCGTGTCCGTCGACGCGATCGAGCACTTCAAGATCTACCGCGAGCACCCGAGCGTCGGCGCGATCATCCACGTGCACGCGTGGGTCGAGGGCGTGGACGCCACCGAGATCAACTACCCGTGCGGTACGGCCGAGCTGGCCGACGCCGTCGCCGATCTCGTGCGCGTCCAGCCCGACCCGGCCCACGCGATCATCGGCCTCAAGAACCACGGCCTGACGATCACGGGCGAGTCGCTCGAGGAGATCTTCGACCGGGTCGAGCCGCACATCCTGCGGCAGATCCCCATGTCGTAGCGACGAGCGCGCCAGCCAGCGGCGGCGACTGATAACCCGCAGAACTTAGAAGAACGACAGCCCGACGAAGATCGCGCCGATCATGATCAGGCTCGAGATCACGACGATCAGGCGCATCATCGGTCCGGGCAGGCCGTAGACGCGCGCGAGAATCAGCGTGTGGAAGGCGGCGGGCATCGCGATCGACAGGTAGTAGACGGTCGGAATATCCACGCGGATGGCGAGGTGGATGACGAAGAGGATCGCCGGGGCAATCGCGAGACGCAGGAAGATCGGGCCTGCTGCGCGCCAGATGTCGTGGATGTCGTGGGAGATGCGGTCGAGCGGCAGGGCCAGGCCGAGCTCGAGGAAGCCGATCGGACCCATCAGGAAGACGACCCAGTCGGTCGGGCGCGTCACGTACGGCTCGATATCGAAGCCCGCCACACGGATCGCCACGGCGATCACCGCGAAGACCAGCGGCACGTTGATGATCTGGCGGATGATGCCGCCCCAGCCGCGCGGGCGGGTGCCGTTGCCGTAGTGCGCGGCGATCGTCGTCGACACAGAGACGATGGGGATTAGGTACATGAACTGCGCGAACAGCACCTGCAGCGCGAGTCCGGCGGGGCCGAAGACAGCGTTGATCACCGGGTAGCCAAGCGTGACCGTATTGGTGAAGCCGCTGCCAAGCGCAAGGACGCCCTGCTCACCGCGATCGCGAGCCGCCATCCGGGCGTAGATGAGGCCGATCGCAAGCACGATGTACGAAGCGAGGATCACGGCACCGAGGCCGATCAGCGTCGTCGCATCCGCCGGCACCACGGTGTAGGCGAACAGGACGACCACGGGCGCGAAGAAGTGGAAGTAGAAGTTGAAGATCCGCTTGTTCCACGGTGCGGCAGTGTGCGGCGAGCGCCACTGCCACGCGATACCGGCGGCGAACGAGCCGCCCCAGAGCAGCGCGGTCAGCATGTGCCCATCCAGATCACCGCCGTGCAGGGTCGTGCGGCGGTGACGATGAGGTGCTGCATGCCCGCGACATCATCGGGCATCGACCCCTATTCGTACGACAGCGCCGCCAGCACGTCGAGCTTCGCCGCTCGGCGCGCCGGCAGAATCGCGGCGAGTACGCCAGCCACGATCGACAGCACGAGGAAGATGATGATCTGGCTCGTCGGGAAGACGAAGACGAGCCCGTCGCTCTCGAGGCCCTTGCAGACGGCCCAGCCGAAGAGGATGCCGAGCAGCACACCGAGCACACCGCCGATGATCGAGGTGATCACGGCCTCCCAGCGGATCATCGCGCGCAGCTGACGCCGGGTGGTGCCGACGGCGCGCAGCATGCCGATCTCGCGAGTGCGTTCGAAGATCGACAGCACCAGCGTGTTGACAATGCCGAACAGCGAGATCACGACGCTGAGCGCGAGGAGCGCGTAGAAGATCACGAGGATCGTGTTGACGCCCGAGGCGGCCTGGTCCTTCTGTTCCTGGTTCGACTGCACCTGGGCGGTCGGGAACTGCTTGAGCGCCTCGTCGACGCCCGCCTGCACCGTCTCGACGCTCGTACCGTCGGCGACGCGCACAAAGATCGTGTTGAGCCCGGTGGCGTTCGACTGCAGCAGCGGCTTCAAGGCCGGCTGGTCCACCACGATGCCGTTGAGGATCGTCGGGTCGGTATAGGTGCCCACGACGGTGAACGTGGCCTTGGCGCCGCTGATCGAGAGGACGTCGATCGTGCCGCCCGGCTTGACCTTGAGCTCTTCCGCGATCTTGCTCTCGACGAGCGCCTTGTCGGTGCCGAGCGTGCCGAGCAGCGCGTCGGAGCCGTCGGTCCAGTCGAAGGCGTAGACATCGGGCAGCGTGGTCGGGTCGATACCGATCAGCGCGTAGCCGCCGTTGCCGATCTGCACCGCGGTGCCGCCGACGGGCGAGGCCGTCTGCACGCCCTCGACGCCCTGTACCGCCGGCAGCACGGCAGCGGGGATCGTGCCACCGAAGCCGCGGGCGCTGACGGTGATCTCGCTCTTCAATGAGGAGTCAATCGCACCGGTGAACGACGCCTTGATGCCGCCGACGAAGATGGTTACGAACACGACGAGGCCGATGCCGATCATCAGCGCCGCCGCCGTCACCGCGGTGCGCGCCGGGTTGCGCGCCGCGTTCTCTGAGGCGATGCGCCCCACACCGCCAGCGACCGCGCCGATTGGCATGCCGAGCACGGACACGACCGGACGAACGATGTACCGCGAAAGCATGGCCACGGCCAGGAAGATCAGGATCGCGCCACCGGCAAGCGTCGTCAGCCGCCCTGTCGTGCTGCCGCTGCTGATCAGCCCGTAGGCCATGCCGGCGATGCCGAGCACGCCGATGATGACGGCGATGATGGGCGAGAATTTCGCGAAGCGCCCGACGGGCAGCGTGGCGCCCTCGCGCAGGGCAGCGATCGGTGCGATCTTCGTGGCGCGGAGCGCCGGGAAGATCGAAGCCAGCACCGTGATGCCGATGCCGACCGCCAGACACACGATGACGGTCTGCCACGAGAGAATCAGCCCGGTGGCCGGTAGCCCGAAGCCGATCGCCCCGAACAGCTTGCCCAGTCCCCACGCCAACCCGAGGCCAAGCACGATGCCCGCGACAGAGGCGAGCAGACCAATCAGGAACGCCTCGCCGATGACGCTGGCGAGGATCTGGCGACGCGACGCGCCGATCGTGCGCAGCATCGCGAACTCGCGGGTGCGCTGAGCGACGGTGATCGAGAAGGTGTTGTAGATGATGAACGCGCCGACGAGGATCGCCACGCCCGCAAACGCGAGCAGCGCGTAGCGGATGATCTTGCCGATCAGATCGTTGAGCTGACCCGCCTGCTCGTCCGCGTCCTCCCGCCCGGTCTGGACGATCAGATCCTGCTGCGGCAGCGCCGAACGGATGCGGTCTTTCAGCTCGCCCTGCGAGACGCCGTCCTGCGCCTTGACGTAGATGTAGCTCGCCTTGCCCTCGAGCGCCCACCACTGCTGCACGTCGGTGAGGGTCGCCAGCACGGTCGTCGAGCCACCGAGCGACGTATCGCCGTTGCCGTACTGGAGGATGCCGACGACGGTGACGTCCTTGATGCCGTCCTGGGTGGCGAGCTGCTGCTTCGAGCCGACGGCGACATCACCCTTCGCGGCGATCTCTTTCGCGACGGCCACCTCGCCCGAGGCCTCCGGGAGCCGTCCCTCGATCGGGGTGTACGGGTTGAGGTCCTCCGCGACACTGGTGAAGACGAAGCTCGGCGCACCACCGGTCGAGTTGAGCGATTCGCCGTTGGCGATCAGGTAGCCCTCGGTCTGGATGAAGGGATCGGCGGTCTTGACGCCGTCGACCTTGCGCACCTGATCCACGATCGTCGCGTTGAGATAGACGCTCGTCTGGACGTTCTCGAACGGCGGCTTCTGCTTGATCACCACGTCGATCTTGGCGTTGCCCGCCTGGAAGATCTGCACGAAGGCACGGTCGATCTGATCCGTCAGCACAAGCGTGCCGGAGATCATCGTGACACCGAGCAGGATCGCGATAGCGGTGAGGGCGGAGCGCAGCTTGCGCGTCGCGAGCCCTCGCAGGACGAGCCCGAGCACGCCTACTCCAGCGTCTTGATCGTGTCGAGGATCTCGCCGGCAGAGAGACGACCGGCATCGCGCACGATCTTGCCGTCGCGCAGGAACAGCACGCGGTCGGCGATCGCGGCTGCGCTGGCGTCGTGCGTAACCATGATCACGGTCTGGCCGAACTCATCGACCGCGCGGCGCAACAGGTCGAGCACCTCGCCGCTGGTCTTGGAGTCGAGGTTGCCGGTCGGCTCGTCGCCGAAGATGACGGCGGGCTTGGAAAGCAGCGCGCGTGCCACGGCGACGCGCTGCTGCTGGCCGCCCGACAGCTCGGCCGGCTTGTGCGTCAGGCGCGTGCCGAGCCCGGTTGCCTCGACGAGCGTGGCCTCCCACTCCGGATCGGGCTTGGCACCGGCGATCTTCATGGGCAGCTCGATGTTCTCCTTGGCGGTGAGCATGGGCAGCAGGTTGAAGAACTGGAACACGAAGCCGATCTTGTCGCGGCGCAGGAGCGTGAGCTTCTGGTCGTTGAGGCCCGCGAGCTCCGTGCCGTCGACCAGGACGCTGCCGCCGGTCGGACGATCCAGACCGGCGAGGATGTGCATCAGCGTCGACTTGCCCGAGCCGGACGGCCCCATGACCGCCGCCAGCTGTCCCTTGGGGAACGAGACGGACACGCCATCGAGTGCGCGCACCTCGGAGTCGCCCTCGCCGTAGATCTTCGTCAGGTCGGTCGCGACCACGACGTCGCCGGTGGCTGCCATCACGGGTGCTGCTTCGGGCTCAGCGCTCACAGGGGGAACTCCGTCTGATCGATCGGTCAAGGGTTGATCGCAGGCTAGCGTACGCCGGCTGAGAATTGACGACGGGTTTCGCGCAGCTGAGGTTTAGAGCTTGCCGGAGGCGGCAAGCGTAACCCGACCCCAGAGATCCTCGCCCACCTTGGAGCGACGGATGTAGAGCCCCTGCTTGGGCACGAACTCGCCCTCGAGCGCGAGCACGGGGCCGCGCTTCGGGCTCGTGGCGTCGACGTACCAGTCGCCGTCGTCCAGCATCTCGCCGGCCTCAGAGAAGACGATGCGCGAGCGCTCGTCCTCCGTCAGCGGCTGAAGCCAGGACATACCAAGCGGATTGGAGAGGTCGGGACCGCCCATTACGACTTCTTCGCGGCCTTCTTGGAGGCCTTGAGCGGGTTGAGCATCTTCTCCTTGGCGTCCGCGGGCGCGTCGGCCAGCGGCACCGTAGCCTCGCCGCAGATGTGACCCTTGACGCGGCGGAGACACGTCTCCGGGACCTGCCAGAGCGAGATCGTGCGATGGCCGTGCTTGCAGATGTAGACGCGGGCGACCGTCGGGCCGTCCTGAACGATCGTCGCGGTGGCGGCGGGGGCGTCGTAGACCTCGGCGGCCTCACCGGACTCGGCGGACTCGCCAGCGACCTCGGGGAGGTCGGCCTCGGCGACAGCCTCAGCGGCGGCCTCGTCGGCGACGGCCTCGGCGGGAGCCTCGTCGGCCACGGCCTCCGTCGCGTCAGCGGCGGGAGCCTCGGCCTCAGCCTCGGCGGTTGCCTCGATCTCGGTCTCGTTGCTGTCGTCGGACACGGTGTCGTTCTCCTGCGGAAAATCGGTTCGGGCGGGATCCTATTGGAGGCCGTCCGCGTCGGGGGAGGTTCCCCGATGTGCGTGAAGCATGGCACCGTTGCGAGCGCGCGGCGGCACTCCCTAAAGGGTCGGTAAGATGCGTTACGTGCCGAACCGCAAGAGCTTCCAGTACGACGTCGAGGTCGCGTGGGATGGTCGTCGTGCCTCCACGCTGAGCGCGGAGGGGCGCCCGTCGATCCTGTCGGGGCCGCCGTCCGACTTCCCCATGGGGGAGGAGGATCGCTGGAGCCCCGAGCACCTGTTCCTTGGCAGCCTCGCCTCCTGCACGATGATCTCGTTCCTCGCCCACGCCGAACACAAGGGCGTCGACGTGCTCGAGTACGGCTCCGAGATCGGTGGCACCGTCATGCGCCGTGTCGAGGACGGCCGCTACGCCTTCGTTCACGTGCATCAGCGCCCCCGCGTCGTCGTCGCCGCCGGGCAGGCCGAGCAGGCGCGCGAGCTGATCGGCAAGGCCGAGCGCGACTGCTTCATCTCCGCCTCGACCAGCGCGGAAATCCAGAACGACTGGGAGATCAACGAGCGATGAGCGAGCCACAGGATCCGGTTCACGGCTCGTACCACGCGTTCTACGGCGTGGTGCGCACCTTCTGCGGCGTGCCGCTCGTGTCGTCACGCGATGACGTTGCCACTGCCGATGCCGTCGTGATCGGTGCACCGTTCGATGAAGGTGTCTCGTACCGCCCGGGCACGCGCTTCGGCCCGCAGGCCGTGCGCACCGCCGAGGACATCAACGTCACGGGCGACCGGCCGAGCATGCATGCCGGCATCGATCCCCTTCAGGAGTTGCGCATCGTCGACTGGGGCGACATCGACGTGGTCGCCAGCGATCTCCCCCGCTCGCACGCACTGCTCGCCGAAGCCGCGGGCGCTGCGCTTGCCACCGACACCGTGCCCGTCGTGATCGGCGGCGACCACTCGCTGTCGCACGCGATGCTCCAGGCGATGCACGCACAGTTCGGCGCCGACGGCTACTCGGTGATCCACTTCGACACGCACGCCGACACGGGCGTCCCCGAGGACGGCGAGCCGCCGCACGGCACGCCGTTCCGCGCCGCCATCGAACGCGGCCACCTGAAGGGCTCGAACATCTTTCAGATCGGCCTACGCGGCACGTGGCCCGGACCCGAGTTGTTCCAGTGGATGCGCGAGCAGGGCATGCAGTGGGCCACGATGGACGAAGTGATGGACCGCGGCATCAGTGACGTCGTGCACGAGGCGATCCATCACGCCCGGCAGGCGGCACCGAAGACGTACCTGACCGTCGATATCGATGTGCTCGACCCCGCCTACGCACCGGGCACGGGCACGCCTGAGCCGGGCGGCCTGACCACGCGCGAGCTGCTGCGCTCCGTGCGCACGGTCACCAGCCAGCTTGACGTCGCCGCCTTCGATCTCGTGGAGGTCTCGCCGCCGTACGACCACGCGGCGATCACCGCGATGGCCGGCCATCGCGTGCTGTTGGAAGGACTCAACGGCATGGCGCTGCGGCGCACGGGACGCGAGTCCCGCCACGAGAAGCCGTGACCCCGCCGCTCGTCGCGTACGCCGACCTGCACGACGACCCGCTCGTCGGCGCGCTGCTCGAGCTGGCGGAGAACCCCGACCGCGAGCTGCTGGCCGCCGACGCGGCACGCGCCGCGATGGGGCATGAGCTCGACGTCGCCACCACAGTCGCCCTCGCCGTCGTCGCCTCCGACGGACCGTTCGCCACGGCTGCACGCACCGGCCTCCCGGCCGATGACGCACGGCTTGCCCTGGCCGGTGCTGAGTTGGCACGCCTCGGCACGCTTGCCCACGACGACGCCCGTCGCCTCCTGCAACGCCACGGCCTCGAGGGCGCACTGGCGGGCACGCCGCTGCCGCCCCGCACACGCGATGCGATGCCGCCGGCTGCCGTGGCACTCGTCGATACGCTGGCGGCCGACGCCACCTGGCTCCCCCACGCTTCGACGCTCGCCGCGTTCCACTCGACCGATGCGACCGGCGACCTCGCCATCCATCGCGTGCTGCGCTGGCTCGACGGGCAACTCGTCGGCGTCTGCGCGCCCGACCGCATCGCGCTCGCCGACCTGACGGGCTACGACGACCAGCGCGCGCCGCTGCTCGAGGACCTGCAGGCGTTCCTGCACGGCGCGCCCGCCAACGACGCGCTGCTGTACGGGCCGCCCGGCACCGGCAAGTCGGCTGCCGTCCGCGCGTGCGCCGATGCCTTCGCCGACCAGGGCGTGCGCCTTGTGCAGGTCGAACGCGACCAGCTCGACGACGTCGAGGAGGCGCTGCTCGCGCTGCGCGACGGACCCTGCACCGTGCTCTTCCTCGACGACCTCGTGGTCGACGACGACGATCGCCTCGACCGCATGCTGCGCGCCACACTCGATGGCGGCGTCGCCGAGCGCCCACCGAACGTGATCGTCTGGGCCACGTCGAACCGTCTGAACCTGATGCACTCCTCGCAGTCGGAGCGCGCCGACGACGTCGACCAGGCCGAGACGGCCGGCGAGAAGTCGGCGCTGGCCGCGCGCTTCGGGCGCCGCATTCGCTTTGGCCGCCAGGATCGCGATGCGTACCTTGCGATCTGCCACCGACTCGTGCGCGATCGGCTCGGTGAGGTACCGGCGGAGCTCGACGCCGACGCCATGCGCTTCGCCGTGCAAGGTCATGGGCTGTCGGCGCGCACCGCCGTACAGTTCGCCGAGACGTACCGGCGATAGCTTCTCCCCACGGGGGTTCCCGGCTACGGGTAGATGCTGCTTGCCTGGGGCACGGGGATGCCCAGCGGCGCCGCGGCCTTGACCAGCAGCTTGATGAGTGTGGCCTTCGTCGCCGAGACCTTGGCGTGGTACTGCCACGGCTCCGTCGCCGGGCTGCCACCGGCCCTGAGCCAGGCGACCGTCTTCTGGTCGGCGACCACCGACTGGGTGTAGGCGAGCATGAGGTAGTGCGCCTGCAGCTTCTGCGAGGCTGGCGCCTGCAGATACAGCTGGATGCGCTTGACGGTGTTCTCACGCTCTTCGAGCGTGTGCTTCTCGATCAGCCGTGCGGCCTCAGCGGCGCTGATGCGCCCGGCACGGAATGAATCTAGCGTGTTGTTGAGAAACCAGCGGGCCGGCGTGGAGCGGCTCATCTCCGCAAGAACGCGCCGCAGCCAGTCGTCGGTACGCACCGTCTGGAAGACGAACGATGCGCTGGACTTGGCGGCACCTGTCTCCGGCACCGACATCCGCGCGACCACTCGCAGCGTGCCCTGCTTCTTGAGCAGCGCCTTGCCCTTGGCGTTGAGGACGATCTTGACGGGCAGGTTCGCGCCGGCCGCCCCCTTGACCGACGCCGTGGCGACTACGGGATCAGCTGCGCGTGCCGAGCGGCGTCCCTGCGGTACGGCGTACAGCTGGAGCGGGCCAGCACAGTGGTACGGGATCGTGCCGCCGCAGCGCACCGTCAGCTGCGCCGACGCGCCACTCGTCGAGACATTCGACGGGTTGATCGACGTGATCGCTGTGGCGCGGGGCGCAGTCAGCGCCAGCGGCGCGTCCCTCGTCTCCTCGCCTGCGGCTGTCTTCGCCTGCACCGACATGTTCAGATCCAGCCCACCCGACTGCGCGAGCTGGCGCTGCACGTCCTTGGGCAGCTTGAAGCTGACGGTGCTGCGCGCGCCCGAGGCGAGTCGCGTGCTCGAGCTGGCGATGACCTTCTTCCGGTACCACAGATCGATGCGGAAATCGCACGTCGAGCCGTCTGTGGCCGTACAGCCAAGCGCCACGTCCGCGGCACCAGAGCCCGCGACCCTGGCCACCGTACTGGCCGTGGCGTTGGCGGCGATGGTGATCGTGTTGGCACCTGTCGTCGTGGAGCCTGCGGTCGCGGCCTGCACCGCGGGTGCAGCACGCGTGACCCAGGCCGAGACGTTGCCCGCCAGGTCGACCGCACGTACGAAGATCGTGGCGCCCGGTGCGGCGGCGATCGTGGCCGAGCGCGTGCCGACCCCAATCACAGCGCCGGGATTGGCCGGATCCGTCGTGGCCTGCCAGCTCGTGACGCCGCTGTCGGCATCGCTCATCGTCGGTGTGACAAGCACCGTGCCCGCACCGGACCACGTCGCCTCAATAGCGGAGACGCCCGGGGCGGTCGGATCGACACCGACGGCATCCTGCGACGTCGAGATCTGTGCCGCCGCGACATCGAGGAAGCGCGCGTAGACGGTGCGCTGGCCGCTGCCAGGCAGTAGATCCCATGCCAGCTGCGTCGTAATCGCATGACGCGTAACCGTGGCGAAGCCAGCGTCGTTTGATAGCTCGATGTAGCGCGTACCAGCGGGCCAGATGATGTCGATCACCGCCGAGCTCGACGCGATCCAGGTGGCCCCACCGTCGATGGTGATCCCAACCGGGCCAGGCGGCGGCGTCGTAGGAATGAAGACGTCCCACGTGTACGTGGTGATGTTGGCACCCACGTTGCCGGCTGCATCGACGGGCTTGATGCGGAACGTATGCGAGCCCTCATCGACATGCGGAATCGTGACCGGCGTGGCACACGGCGCGAAGGCAGCGCCGTCGAGACTGCAGAGCGCACCCGTGCCGTCGGCGCCGTACGAGAACTGGAACGTCGCGACCGACGAAGCGGTCTGAGCGGCGGGACCGCTCGCGACTACGGCCGTCCCGGTCGGCGGCACGTTGTCGACCGTCCACGTGCTGCTGGTCGGAGAACTGATGTTGCCGGCGCTGTCAATCGAGCGCGTCTGGAACGTGTAGGTCCCGTCGACCAGCGACGCAAAGGTGAGCGGCGGCGTACACGGCGCCCACGTCGCGCCTGGCGTCAGCTGGCACTCGAGCGTCGTGTCGGGCGCGGTGGTCACGTTGAACGTGGCGCTCCGCGACGTCGTCGGATCGGCGGGTCGACCGGAGATGGCAGGCGCAGGCGGCGGCGTCAGATCGACGAGCCAGCGGATCGCGGTCTCGGCGCTTTGGACCGGCGGAATGGCGGCGCTCTGCTGGCGGACAAGTACCTCGTGCGCGCCCTCGCCGAGGCCGGTGAGCGACAGTGGGCTGGTGCACGTGGTCCAGGCGCCACCATCGACGGCGCACTCGATCCTGGCACCCGGCTCCCCCGTGAGGAAGATATCGGCGGTCGTCTCGCCGGTCGGGCTGCCCGGGATGTTGTCAATCAATACCTCGGGCGGTGCCGTTGCCGAGACCGTGAAGGCGAACGAGCTGACCGGGCCGTGGTTGCCGGCCGCATCGACCTGACGCGTGCTGAAGGTGTAGCTGCCGTCGGCGAGCGCCGGAGCCACCTGCACGGGGCTCGAGCAGGTGGTCCAGGTCGTACCGTCGAGCGAGCACTCGAACGTCGTGTCGCCGTCGCCGGTGAAGGTAAAGACGGGCTGCGTGTTGGAGGTGAGCGCCGGCGGCGTACCCGTCAGTGGCGGAGCCGTCGGTGCCGTGCTGTCGACCGTCCACATGCTCGACACGCTCGGCCCAGCGTTGCCAGCGGTATCGATCTGGCGTACCGACAGCGTGTGCTGGCCGTCGGCCAGGCCCGACGTCGTGAACGGGCTGGTGCAGGTCGCCCAGCCGCCGAAGTCGAGCTTGCACTGGAAGCCGTTGCCCGCATCACCGGTGAACGTCGCGCTGAGCGCACCGGACGCCGTAACGCCGGTGGGCACTCCCGTGACCGTGGGTGGGTTGCTCGGCGGCGTGGTGTCGACGATCCAGCTGGCGGTCGCGACCGGGCCGACGTTGCCGGCGGCATCGATCTCGCGGACCTTGACGACATGGCCGCCTTCGGTGAAGCCCGTCCGCGACAGCGGGCTGGTGCAGGTCGTCCAGGTCGCGCCGTCGACCGAGCATTCGAACGTCGAGCCGGCCTCCGTCGCCGCAAACGTCAGGGCTGCCGAACTCGTCGAGGCGGGGCTGATCGGCGTACCCATAATCGTCGGGGCCGGCGACGGCGCTGCGGTATCGACGGTCCAGGCGACGGAAGTGGCCGGGCCGGTGTTGCCGGCGCTGTCGATCTGGCGCATCTCGAGCGTGTGTGGACCATCGGCCAGTCCGGTTAGGGCAGTCGGGTTGCTGCAGGCCACCCACGCGCCGGTGTCGAGCTTGCACTCGAACGTGGCACCGGCCTCGCCGTTGATGCCGATGCTCGCTGTGGTCTGGTTGGTCGGGCTGGCGGGCGGCGTCGAGGCGGTCGGAGCCGCGGGCGGCGTCGTGTCGATCACGACGGTCGTCGACGTCGCTGCACCGGCATTGCCGAAGGCGTCAACGACGCGCGTCTCGATCGTATGGGTCCCAGGTGCGAGGGCTGGGCTGACGGTGTACGGGTTGACGCACGTGGTCCAGGCACCGCCGTCGACGCGACACTCGAAGGTACCACCCGCGACGCCGCCCGAGAGCGCGAACGACGGCGTCGTGTCGTTGGTGGTGCCGCTCTGGCTCGGCGTGACCGTCGGCACGGCAGTCGGCGTCGTGGTGCTGATCCGCCACGTCTGCGAGGCAGCGGGGCCCTGATTGCCCGCCGCATCCACGAGCGCCACGCGGAACGTGTGCGTGCCGTCGGCGAGCACCCCCGACGTCCACGGTGACGTGCACGCGGCGTACGCGCCGCCATCGATGCTGCAGGCGTACGCCTCGCCGCCGACGTTTCCACCGAAGGACACGATCGCGGTGGTCTGGTTCGTCATGGCGCTCGGCGCGCTGATGATCGTCGGCGAGCCGGCGGGCGGCGTCGTATCGACAGTCCATGTGGCGGTGGTCGCCGCGCCGGTGTTGCCCGCCGCGTCGACAAGGCGCACCCAGAAAGTGTGGCTGCCGTCGACAAGCGCGGTAGACGTGAACGGCGTGGTGCACGCCGCCCACGTACCCGAGTCGATGCGGCACTGGTAGGTCTCGCCCTGGGCGCCCGAGAAGGCGAACGTCGGCGTCGTGTCGTTATCCGGATTCGTTGGCTGCGATCCGATCGTCGGCGTCCCGGACGGCGGCGTCGTGTCGACTGTCCACGTCGCGATCGTCGACGTACCGGTATTGCCAGCAGCGTCGACGAGGCGCACCTTGAACGTGTGCGCGCCATCGGCGAGCGTGGCCGTCGTGTACGGCGAGGTGCACGCCGTCCACGCACCGCTGTCGAGCTGGCACTGGTAGGTCTCGCCCGCGGCGGCGCCGGTGAAGACGTACTGCGGCGTCGTGGTGGCGCTCGGGTCTGCCGGTGCGGAGGTAATCGTCGGCGTCCCGCTCGGCGGCGTCGTGTCGATCGTCCACGTGCGGGTCGTTGCGGTACCACGGTTGCCAGCCGCATCGACCAGCGCCACCTGGAACGTATGTACGGCGTCGGTCAAGGAGCCGGTGGCGACGGGCGACAGGCAAGCCGCCCATTCGGCAACATCGAGCTTGCACATGTAGGTCTCACCGGCTGCGGCGCCCGAGAAGACGAATGCGCCAGTCGCCACGGCAACGATGCCACTCGGACCCGAGGTGATCAGGGCCAGACCGGCCGGCGGGACCGTGTCGAGCGTCCACGTCGCGCTCACGGCAGTACCCGTATTGCCTGCGAGATCCACGATGCGAACCTGGAAGACGTGCTGGCCATCGGCGAGCGCCGCCGAGGTGTACGGCGTCGAACACGCCGCCCACGCACCGGCGTCCATGCGGCACTGGAACGACTCGCCGACACCGAGGCCGGTGAATACGAAAGTTGGCGTCGTATCGATGTCGAGCGCCGGCGGCTGACTCGCGATCGCGGCCGCACCCGGTGCGACGGTGTCGATCGTCCAGGTGCGCGAAGCCGACGGGCCCACGTTGCCGGCCGCGTCGACGAGGCGCACCTGCAGGGTGTGATTGCCATCGGCCAGCGACGGCGAGGTGTACGAGGCTCCACAGGTGCCCCACCCACCGCTGTCGATGCGGCACTCGTAGGTATCGGAACCTGAGGCCCCCGTAAAGGCGAACGCCGAGGTGCTGGTCGCGACGTAGACAGCAGGACCACTGACGATCAGCGGCGCTGCGACGGGTGCGACGGTGTCGACCGTCCACGACACCGTCGTGGGCGTGCCGATGTTGCCGGCCGCGTCGACTTGCTTGATCGCGACGGAGTGCGATCCGTCGGCGAGGCCACTGACGGTCTTCGGCGACGTGCACGACGCGTACGCACCACCGTCGACCGAGCAGAGCGTCGATACCGCGTCGCCGGTGAGGGAGAAGGAGACGGTGCCGCTCGTGGCGTTCGTGATCGCAGCGGGTTGGCCGGTGATCGTGACGGCCCCGGGAGCGGTGAGGTCGATCGACCAGGTGACTGCCGTCGTCGGGCTGATATTGCCGGAGGTGTCAATCGCTCGCAGAAGCAGGGTATGTGAGCCGGCCACAAGGCTGGTGTACTGGAAGGGGCTCGGGCAGGCAGCCCACGAGCCGTTGTCGAGCTTGCACTGGATTGTGCTGTCGGGCTCTGCCGTGGCGGCGAATGACGCGGTGGTCGCGTTGGTCGGATTGGCCGGCTGGGTCGAGACCACGGGCGCATCTGGTGCCGTGAGGTCGACTGTCCAGACGATGCTGGTCGTGACGCTCGTGGTGGTCGTGTTGTCGGCGAGCGTCTTGACCTGGTACGCGCTGACGCTGTGGTCACCGGCCGGGAGGCCGACCAGCGTCAGCGTGCGGGTCGTGCCCACACCCGTCACCGGGCAGTCCGCAGTGCCTGCCGCGCCGAACGCTCCGCCGTCGACCTTGCAGAAGAGGGCGTACGTGGCGGTGCCTGGGACGTCATCGCTGAGCGTCAGGGTCGGCTCGGCCGTGATCTCACCCGTCGGACTGGTCGGGATCCTACCGAACACGATGCTGGGCGGCGCGGAGGTGTCGATCGTCCAGGTAATCGACTGCGACGGGCCGACCTGTCCCGCGGCGTCGGTCTGCCGCAGGTCGAGTGTGTAGGTGCCTGCGGGCAAGGTCGGCGTCGTGTACGGGCTCGTGCAGATCTGCCAGCCAACGGGCGGAGGGGGAGTCGGTGTTCCGCTCAGCCGGCATTCGAACGTGCTGGACGTCTCGCCGGTGAACGTGAAGCTGCTCGGCGTGCGCGACGTCGACGACGGGAAGGCGCCGTTGGCTGGCGCGACCGGCGGCGCGGTATCGACGATCCACGCCTTCGTGGCGACGGGCCCGGTGTTGCCGGCGGCGTCGACGAGGCGGGCGGAGAGCGTGTGCGTGCCATCGGCGAGCGTGGCGCCGCCAGCGGTGTACGGCGACGTGCACGCGCCCCACGCGCCGTTGTCGAACAGGCACTCGAGGGTATTGCCGGACGAACCGGTGATGACTGCAGAGACCGACGTGGACGTCGTGGCGCCAATCGGCGTACCCGTGATGGTCGGAGCCGCAGTCGGCGCCACGGTGTCAATAGCCCAGGTCGTCGATGCGGATACGCCGGCGTTGCCCGCGGCGTCAACCAGACGCACGGCGACCGTGTGGTTGCCGTCGGCGAGGCTGCTGGTCGAGTACGGCGAGGTGCAGGCTGCCCAGGTGCCACCGTCGAGCTGGCACTGGTAGGTCTCGCCGACACCGACCCCCGCGAAGGCGACCAATCCACTTGCCTGGTTGGTCGGGTTCGCCGGATGCGACGAGATCGTCGGCGTTCCCGATGGCGCGATGGTGTCGACGGTCCACGTCCAACTCACCGACGGGCCAGTGTTGCCGGCGGCGTCGGCGATACGCACTTGGAACGTGTGCGAGCCGTCGGCCAGCTGGCCCGTCTGCAGCGGCGTTGTGCAGGTGAACCACGCGCCTGTGTCGACCTTGCACTGGAACGTGTCGGGTGACGTCGCGCCGGCGAAGCCGAAGGTCGGGTTCGACGAGGCGTCGAAGATCGCGGGCTTCGTGGTGAACGTCGGGGCTGCCGCCGGGGCAGTCAGGTCGACCACCCACGTCGTCGTCGCCGCTGGGCCAGCATTACCCGCGGCATCGACGAGTTGTACCTTGAAGGTGTGCGAGCCCTCGGCCAGCGTCGGCGCGGTGCGCGGCGAGGTGCACGACGTCCAGGCGCCACCGTCGAGTTGGCACTGGTAGGAGTCGCCGCTGCCCGCGCCCGTGAAGGCGATCGACGGCGTCGCATGGTTATCGGGGTTCGGCGGCGTGCTCGTAAACGTCGGTGCGCTGGACGGTGCAGTCAGGTCGACCGTCCACGTGTACGTCGCGGCGGACCCGCCGTTGCCGGCGGCATCGACAAGGCGGACGGAGAACGTGTGGGTTCCCTCGGCTAGCGCCGCCGTCGTGTTTGGCGATGTGCACGCGGTCCAGGCACCGGCATCGACACGGCACTGGTACGCCTCTCCCGCGCCGGCCCCCGCAAAGGCGAATTGCGGCGTCGGCGAGTTGTCGGGGTTTGCCGGCGCGGAGCTGATCGTCGGGATGCCGCTCGGCGCGGTCACGTCGACGGTGAACGAGCGGGACGTTGCCGTGCCACCGTTGCCGGCCGTGTCGGCGAGCCGCACCTCGAAGACGTGCGCCGCTTCGCTCAGCCCGGCATACGTCTTGGGCGAGGTGCACGCCGTCCACGCGCCGGTGCCGACGTGGCACTGATAGCCGTCGGTACCGGCGGCACCGGTAAACGCGAATGAGGCAGTGGTGCTGCCCCACTCCCCGCTCGGACCGGAGGTAATCGTCGCCGTGCCCGCTGGCGGCGTCGTGTCGATCGTCCAGGTCGATGTGGCAGCCGTGCCGCCATTGCCAGCGAGGTCGACCAGCCGCACCTTGAACGTGTGCGAGCCGTCGGCGAGGCTCCCCGTCGTGTAGGGCGAGGTACAGGACGCCCACGTGCCGGCGTCGAGCATGCACTGGTAGGCCTCGCTGCCGACGGCGCCGGAGAACGTGAACACCGCGGTCGCCACCGCACTTGGATCATTCGGACCATTCGTAATCGTGGGCACGCTCGACGGCGGCGTGCGGTCGAGCAGCCACGTATGCGCCGTCGCGCTGCCAGTGTTGCCTGCTGCATCAGCGAGCCGCACCTGGAGCGTGTGCACGGCCTCCGCGAGCGTTGCCGTCGTGTACGGCGTCGCGCAGGACGCCCACGAGCCGTTATCGAGGCGGCACTGGTAGGCCTCACCCGCGCCAGCACCGCTGAACGTGAAGCTCGGTGTCGGATTCGAGTCCGGGTCGCTCGGCTTGGTCGCGATCGTGACCGTGCTGGTCGGTGCAGTGGTGTCGACGGTGAACGTCGTCGACACAGGCGTGGTGCCGTTGCCGGCGGCGTCGACGATACGCACGTCGAACGTGTGGCTGGCCTCGCTCAGGCCTGACAGCGCGTACGGACTGGTGCAGGCGGTGTACGTCACCGTGTCGAGACGGCACTGATACGTCTCTCCCGTCGCCGCGCCCATGAAGGCGATCGTCGTGCTCGTGACGTTGATGGCAGCCGCCGGACCGGACGTGATCGACGGCGTCGAGGACGGCGGCGTCACGTCGATGGTGATTGTCGACGAGGCGTCGGTGTTGGCGGCCGGCACGGTGTTGCCCGCCGCGTCTGCGCCCGCCGCGGCGGCGATGCGGAGGCCAAGTGTGCCGTCGGCCGGCGCGCCGTTTGTCAGCGTGACGGTGTACGGGCCGGTACCACTGCCCGCGATCGACGCGACGGTCCAGCCGGTCGCCGTCAGCACCGAGAAGTCGCCCGTCGTGATGCCCGTGACGGCCTTGCTGAAGGTGACGGAGAACGTGGCCGTGCCGCTGTTACTCGGCGACGTCGTGACCGGGGCAAAGGCGGTAACGGTCGGCACGGTGCGGTCGATCGTGATCGTCGAGGCGACTTGAGCCGTGGCGGGACCCGTGTTGGTCGCAGCGTCGACGACGGCATCGGCTGCCAGCGTCAGGATGACGGTGCCGTTGGTCGGGCTCGAGGCCGTGACGGGGATCGTGTACGGGCCCGCACCGGAGCCCGTGGGCGTGCCGACGGTCCAACCCGTCGAGGTGCCCGTCAGCGCAAAGTCGGCGGCGGTCAGACCGGTGACCGGACCGGAGAACGTGAGGCTGTACGACAGGCTCGTGGCGTTGGTCGGCGTGGCGGTCGTCGGTGCGAAGGCGGAGACCGTCGGCGCGCTGCGATCGACGGTCACCGTCGTTGCCGCCGTGGCCATCGCCGGGCCGGAATTGGCGGCTGCGTCGATCACCGCGTTCTGCGCGAGTGTGAGGATCACGGTGCCGTCGGGCGAGCTGGGGCCCACCGCATTGATGGTGTAGGTCGTGCCCGAACCGGTGATTGAGCCGATCGCCCAACCGGCCGATGTGCCGCTGAACGACAGCTTGCCGGCGGTCAGACCCGTAACGGCCTCGCTGAACGTCGCGGTGTAGGCGATGCTCGTACCGTTCGTCAGCGTGGCAGCGGGCACGAGGGTGACGGTGGGGGCCGTGCGATCGACCGTGACGGCGTTGGCGGCGATTGTCGCGTTCGCGTTGGCTGCAGCATCGGCGAGGGCGCCGCCGGTGATCGACAGCAGCACCGTGCCGGCGGTCGTCAAGGCACCCGAGACCGTCACGGTGTACGGCCCGGTGCCTGTGCCGGCCAGGCCCGTGACGCTCCAGCCAGTGGCAGTACCACCGACGGCAAAACTGCTCGTCGTCAGGCCCGTGACCGCCTCGCTGAGCGTGAGCGAGTACGTAATCGTCGTCGACTTGGTCGGGGACGTGGCCGTGAAGGCGGTGGCGGTCGGCGCAGTGTTATCAAGCGTGATCGTGGCGCCGTTCGTCGCCGCCGCCGGTGCCGTATTGCCGACGGCATCGGCGACGCCACCTGCCGCGAGGATCGGGTAGAGCGTGCCGTCGACGGGCGAGCTGCCGGTGAGCGTGACGGTGTACGGGCCGCTGCCGCTGACGCTCGCGACGGTCCAGCCCGTGGCGGTGCCGCCGACACTGAAGTCCGCCGTCGTCAGGCCCGAAACGGCCTCCGACAGCGTGAGCGTCCAGGCCTTGCTGGTGCCGCTGGTCGGCGTGGACGGACCCGTGAACGAGGTGACCGTCGGCGCGGTACCGTCGACGGTGACCGCACCCGTGCTCGGCGTCGCCGCACTCGCGATGACGTTGCCCGCAGCGTCGGCGACGAGGCTGCCGTCGAGCTGCACTATGACCGTCCCGTCGACCGCCGCCGGTGCGGTCAGCGTGACGGTGTACGGGCCGGCACCGGCACCCGTGATCGCGCCGACCGTCCACCCCGTCGAGGTGCCGCCGACCGTGAACGCCGCGGCGGTCGCGCCGGAGACTGACTCGCTGAAGAGCAGCGAGCAGCTGATGCTCGCGGTGCGCGTGCTCGTCGGGCAGGTGAAGGTCGAGACGGTCGGCACGGTGGTGTCGATCGCGATCGTGGCCACGCCCGCAATCGACCCGGCGGCGCCCGGCGCCGGCAGCGCGAGGCTCGTCGGAGCGTTGCCCGCGAGGTCAGTGATGGCACCGCCGTTCAGCTGGAGCGCCGTCGTCGAGGCGTAGTCGAGCGCGCTCGTCGTGTTGGGCGAGACGACGGTGTAGTTGAAGACCAGGGTGTCGGTGCCGAGGCCCGACGCGTACGGCGCGTACACGGTGGTGCCGCCGAGCGTGAGTGCGATGCGCGGCGTGCCACGGGTCGTGTCGACGTCCATGGGCTCGTTGAACTTCACGGCGAGCGGAATCACGGTGCCGGCGCGGTAGGTGCCGGTCGGCGTCGTGGTGGTGATGCTGGTGAAGGTCGGCGGGGTGACGTCGCCGCTGATGATTTCCTGCACGACACCCGGCGACTGTGAGCTACCGATGCTGGTCGAGATCTCCGTCGCGACCGCGCTGTACTCGTGGAAGCCTGTCGTGAGGTCGGTCGACGGACGCCACGACCAATTGCCGCTGCCGTCGACCGTGACACCGGCCTGCAGCAGCGTGGCGCCGTCGTAGATTGCGACGGTCGTGCCGGGGTCGGACGTGCCGGTGATGAGCGGCTTCTTCGTCGACGACGTCGCGGCCGCGACCACGGTCGGCTCGCTCGGACCGCCGTTGGGCACCGTGTAACAGAGGTCGGCGGAGTAGGCGCTCTCGTTGCCCGCCGTGTCGATCGCCTTGATTCGGTAGCAGAGCGTGATGCCACGCGGCAGCGGGCGGTCGGTGTAGCTCGTGCCCGGATGCGGGACCGACGCGTACTGCGTGGTCGGATTGGCCGACGTGCCCTTGTAGATGCGATAGCTCGCGATGTCGGGATCGCCGCTGGCCGTCCACGACAGCGTGGCCGCGTTGCCGGCGCCGCGGATGGCGGCGCCGTCCTTGATCGTGCCGCCGGCCAGCGCCAAGGCCGTCGTGCTCGCGATGTCGAGCGCCGCCGTGTTGTCACCCGTTCCGACGGTGTAGGTGAACGTCAGATCCGAGCTGCCCGAGCCGCTGGCGTACGTGAGCGGGACGAGACGCGGCGACGCCACCGAACCGGCATTGACCTGCAGCGTCGGGGTGCCGATCACATTGACGCCTTCCGAGAATTGCACCTTGACCGGAATGACGGCACCGAGCAGGTACGTGCCGTCGACGGCAGTCGACGTGATGCCGGTGACGGTCGGCGCCGTGGTATCGATCTGCCAGGTCAGCGTGATCTTGCCGTGGCCGGAGGGGCTCACCGCCGCCGTCGAGTACCCCTGCGTGTGCGTGACGTTAGCGATGTTCGATGCCGTGTAGGAGGAGCCGCCGCCGGCGCCATTATGCGAGCCGCCACCGCCACCCCAGTAGCCGCCACCACCGCCACCGCTGTTCAGCGTGCTGACACCCGCACCGCCCGCCGGCTGTGCGCCCGTCGAGCCAGTGGGGTTCGACGGCCAAACACCACCAACGCCACCCGCGGTCTGCGACCCGCCGAATCCGCCGTACTGCGTCGTACTCGGCGTCTGCGTCCCGCCCTGACCGCCCGTCAGCCCACCACCCGCACCACCCGTGCCGTAATAGCCCGCGCCGCCACCGCCACCCGCGACCAGCACACGCGACGCCACTGTGGTCGACGTCCGAATATCCGTCGCACCACCACCACCCGCACCCGACGCATACCCCTGCCCACCACCATTCCAACCACCCGACGTCGTCGCTCCCGTGCAACCAACGTAGACATTCAACGTCGAACCTGCGGTGACAGGAAGGGACCCTTGAACGCGACCGCCGGCGCCGCCCGCGAGCGATGAGGGAGCCGGCGCCGACACGCCGCGGGCACCGTAGGCATCGACGGTCACCCACGACACGCCACTCGGTACCGTCCAGGTCTGCGCTGCGCTTGTGCAGTTAAAGGTCGCGGTGTTGCCGGCGACCTGCGCGGCCGGCGTGGCCGTCACGTTGGCCGAGTAGTCCGACAGCGTCGGCGTGCCGTTCCAGTCGAAGACCGCAACGACGCGGTAGGTGTACGTCGTCCCGTTGACGGCCGTCGCGTCCACGTACGAGGTTGCGGTCGCCGCCAATTGCGTCCCGACCTGCGTGGTCGGATTCGCCGTCGTCCCGCGGTACACGCGATAGCCCAGCAGTCCCGTGACAGGACTCGCATCCCACGACACGACGACCTGGGCATCGCCGGGGATCGCCTTGACGCCCGTTGGCGTCGCCGAGGTGGGTGCGGTCAGGACGAGCGAGCCGTTGCCAGTGGCGCTCGCATACCCCTGGGTGTGAACGGCATCGAAGGTCGCGGCTGATCCGTAGGAGGAGCCACCGCCGGCGCCGTTATGCGCCCCACCGCCACCACCCCAGTAGCCACCACCACCGCCACCACTTTGGCGTGTCGACACTCCGCTACCGCCTAGCGGTTGCGTACCCGTGGTGCCGTTCGCGTATCCCGGCCAAATGCCGCCAACGCCGCCTGCCGACTGTGACCCGCCATAGCCGCCGTACTCCGTCGCACTCGGCGTCTGCGTCCTGCCCTGAGCACCTGTCAGACCACCACCCGCACCACCCGTGCCGTAGTAGCCCGCGCCGCCGCCGCCGCCCGCGACAAGCACACGCGACGCCACACTCGTGCCAAGACTCCACGCCCCACCGACCGTCCGAATATCCGTCGCACCACCACCACCCGCACCCGACCCATACCCCTGCCCACCACCGTTCCAACCACCCGACGTCGTCGAACCCGTGCAACCAACGTAGAGATTCAGCGTCGAACCCGGCGTGACCGCGAGCGTGCTTTGTACGCGACCGCCGAGACCACCCGCAACCGCATTCGGCGCATCGACACCGGCCGCGCCAATGGCATCGACGAGCAGGTAGTTGAGGCCGCCCGGCACGACAAAGGTCTGCGCCGCCTCGGTGCAGTTGTAGCGGCCGACGACGGCGGTGGTCGTCGGTGTCGCCGTCACCTGGCTGGACTTCGGTGTCTCCTGCCCGGCCGAGTCGACGATGCTCACGCGGTAGTAGTAGGTCGTCCCGAAGGTCAGGCCAGTGTGGCGATACTCGGTCGACGAGATCGGCAGCGTGGCGATGACCGTCGCCGGGTCGGGCGTGGTGCCGCCGTAGACTTTGTAGGAGACGGCGTCGAAGACGGTCGTCGGCTCCCAGTCGACCGCGTTGTAACCCTGCCAACCTGTCGCGCGCATGCCGGTCACGTACGTCGTGGCAGGCACGATCAGGCTCAGTCGACCGTTGCCGGTGGCGCTCACATACCCCTGCGTGTGCGTGACGTCGTACGCGCTCGGCGTCGTGTAGGAGGAGCCGCCGCCGGCGCCGTTATGCGAGCCACCGCCGCCACCCCAGTACCCGCCACCTCCGCCACCGCTGTGAAGCGACGAGTTACCGCCGCCACCCACCGATTGCGTACCTGTAGAACTGGTGTACGGGCCCGGCCAAAAACCACCCGCGCCACCCGCAGTCTGCGATCCGCCGAATCCGCCGTACTGCGTCGTACTCGGCGTCTGCGTCGCGCCCTGACCACCCGTCAGGCCACCGCCCGCACCGCCCACGCCGTAGTAGCCAGCGCCCGCGCCACCGCCGGCCACGAGCACGCGATTCGCCACCGCCGTGCCACCGACACGGATGTCCGTCGCACCACCACCGCCCGCGCCCAACCCATACCCCTGCCCACCACCATTCCAACCACCCGACGTCGTCGAACCTGTGCAGCCCACGTACAGGTTCAACGTCGAACCCGCCGTGACCGGCATGACGCCTTGGACGCGCCCGCCGAGACCACCGGCCACCGAATTCGACGAGTTGACGCCGGCCGCGCCGACGGCATCGACCTGCATCGCCGTCACACCGGCCGGCACCGTGTACGTCTGTGCCGCGTTCGTACAGCCGAAATTCGTGACCGCCTGGAAGGCGGGTGCGGCCTTGGCCTCGGCCGACTTCGGCGTCTCGTTGCCCGCGTTGTCGACCACGCTGACGCGGTAGTAGTAGGTGGTGCCGAGCGTGAGGCCCGCGTGTCGGAACGAGGTGAGCCCGATCGGCACGGTGCCGACGACGGCAGCGGGATTCGGCGAGGTACCGCCATACACCTTGTAGTACGCGGCGCCCGCGATCGTCGTGGGATCCCACCCGACGATGTCGTAGCCCTGCCAGCCCGAGGCCACGACGCCGGTGACGAACGTCGTGGTCGGGTACGTCAGCGCGAGGTAGCCACCCGCATTCGCGGGCACTTGGAAGGAGCGGCCCACCGACAGCGAGTTCGTCGTGCCGGGCGCGGGCAGCGTGAGCGTGGCGTTGGCCGTGGCGGCGTCCTTGATCGTCCCGCCATTGAGCGACAGCGCCGTCGTGCTGGCGACGTCGATCCACGACGCCGCGTCGTCGTCGCGAATCACGTACGAGAAGATCAGCGCGGTGGTACCCGTACCGCTGCCGTAGGTCGCGTCTGCCTGACGCGCGCCGATCTGGAGCTTGAGCAGCGGCGAGCCGGTGACGGTCACCGGCTTGGAGAAGTTGACGCGGATCCAGAGCTTGGAGCCGGCAGCCAGGACGCCTGACGGATACGGCGAGCTGACGCTGACGACGCTCGCCGCCGAGCCCGTCGCGGTCGGCTGCGCCGAGCCGTCCGTCGTCGGTGCCGACTCGATCGTCCGCCCGCTCTGGATGTAGACCGCGGTGACGCGGTAGAGGTACGCCGTGCCGTTAACCGCGGTCGCATCCGTGTACGACGTTGTGCCGGCGGGGACGAGCGCGCCGATCTGCGTGGTGGGATTCGCCGACGTGCCGCGGTAGACCTTGTACCCGACCAGGCCGTTGGCCGGGCTCGCGGTCCAGGAGACGGACACACTGCCGTTGCCCGGCACCACACTGAGCGCAGACGGTGCGGCGGCATCAGCCGGCGCGGTATAGCCCTGAGTGTGCGACACATCGAACGCTGTCGGCAACGCGTACGACGAGCCACCACCGCCGGCGTTCCACGCACCACCACCGCCGCCGTAGTAGCCGCCGCCACCGCCACCACCGGCACTACTCGAGTTCGCCCCGCCACCCGTACCCAACGAGCCGTTGCTGCCCGGCGCGTTCGTCGACCACTGGCCACCCACACCACCCGCCACCTGCGTACCGCCATAGCCACCGAAGTACGACGGTGGCGTATTGAGCGTCAGACCCTGACCACCCGTCAGACCACCACCCGCACCACCATCCTCGCCCGCACCCTGATTGCCAGCGCCGCCACCGCCGCCGGCGACCCATGTACGCGAGGCAAGACTGGTGTTGAGGCTCCACGCGCCGCCGACCGTGCGGATGTCGGTCGCCCCGCCGCCGTCGCCGCCGCTGCTGTAGCCCACCCCGCCGCCGTTCCACCCGGCGGTGGCCGACGATCCAGCGACCGCCTCACTACAGCCGACGTAGAGGTTGAGCGTCGAGCTCGCCGTCACGGGCAACACACCCTGCGTCCGGCCGCCAAAACCGCCGACCGAATTCGTGGAGGCGCCGCCGCGGGCGCCGTAGGCGTCGACACGCAGCGCCGTCACCCCGGCCGGGACAGCGAACGTCTGCGCCGCACCCGTGCACGAGTACCGCGAGGTCGTTGTCCACGTGGGCGTGGCGGTCACCTCGGCCGACTTCGGCGTCTCGTTGCCCGCGGTATCAACGACGCTGACCTTGTAGTAGTAGGCCGTGCCGATCGCCAGGCCCTCGTGGCGGAAGCTGTTGGTGCCGATCGGCGCTGTGCCGATCACGGTCGTCGGATTCGTCGTGGTGCCGCCGTAAATCCGGTAGTAGGCCGCGTTAGCGACATCCGTCTGCGCCCAGCCGACGACGTTGAAGCCCTGCCACCCCGACGCCGTGACGCCCGTGACGAACGTCGAAGTCGGGTACGTCAGTTGCACGTACCCGCCGCCGTTGGCGGGGACGGTGAAAGCGCGGGCGATCGACAGCGACGTGCTCGAGCCGGGCACCGGCAGCGTGTTGATCGCGCTGACGGCGGCGTTTGCCGTGTCTTTGATCGTGCCGCCGTTGAGCGCCAGGGCGCTCGGTCCGGTGACGTCGATCCAGGTCGCGGCATCGTTGTCGGCGATCGTGTACGTGAAGGCGAGTGACGACGTACCCGAGCCCGCGGCGTATGTCGCCGTCACGCGGCGCTGGCCGATCTGCAGTTCGAGCGTTGGCGCGCCCGTGACCGTGACCGGGCGCGTGTAGTTGACGGCCACCCACAGTGTCGCCCCCGCGACAAGCAGGCCCGATGGCTGCCCGGCGCTGAGGCCCGCCACGGTCGGTGTGGTTGCGCCCGTCTGCGCAGCTGCGTCGCGCGAGGCGGCAGACTCGCCGCTCGCGGAGACAGCAGTGACGCGGTAGAAGTACGTCGTACCACTGGTCGGCGTCGTATCGGTGTATGTCGTCGTGCCGGCCGGGACGAGCGCGCCGATCTGCGTCGTGGGATTGGGCGCCGTACCGCGGTAGACCTTGTAGCCCGTCAGCCCGGCTGCGGTGCTGGCCGTCCAGGCGACGACGATCTGACTCGTGCCCGGTGTCGCCGTGGTCGCCGTCGGGGCGTTGGCATCGGCCGGCGTGGCGTAGCCCTGGGTGTGCGTGACGTCGAAGGCCGTCGGTGCCGTGTACGACGAGCCGCCACCGCCGGCGTTCCACGCACCACCACCGCCGCCGTAGTAGCCGCCGCCACCGCCACCACCGGCACTACTCGAGTTCGCCCCGCCACCCGTGCCGAGCGACCCGTTCTGGCCCGGCGCATTCGTCGACCACTGGCCACCCACACCACCCGCCACCTGCGTACCGCCATAGCCACCGAAGTACGACGGCGGGGTATACAGCGTCTGACCCTGGCCACCCGTCAGACCACCACCCGCACCACCATCCTCGCCCGCACCTTGATTACCAGCGCCGCCACCACCGCCCGCGACCCAGATGCGGTTGGCCAACGGGTACGTGGCGGGTGATCCCGTCGGCGTGCGGATGTCGGTCGCACCACCTCCGCCGCCGCCGTTGTTGTAGCCGACACCGCCGCCGTTCCAACCGTTGGCAGTCGTGCCCGACGAGCAGCCGACATTGATCTGCAGCACCTGGCCCGGCGTGGCAGCGATGCCGCCCTGGACACGACCGCCGCGGCCGCCGACGGAATTCGTCGACGCGCTGCCGCGGGCACCCACGGCGTCCACCTGCAGCGCCGTTACACCTGCCGGCACGGTGAAGGTCTGCGCGCCATTGGCGCACGCGAACGGCACGCTCTTGGTCCAGCCCGGTGTGCCCGAAACCTGGGTGCCGAGCGATTCACCCGACGGGCCGACAGCGACGACCTTGTAGTAGTACGGCGTGCCGATCGTCAGGCCACTCTGCTTCCACACCGCCGTCGACGCGCCGCTCAGCGAGACCGCGTTCGTCATCCCGGCGCCGCCCGTGAGACCCCAGTAGATCTTCCAACCGGTGATCGATGCGGTATCGGCCGGCGGCGTCCACGTGATGACGTTGTAGCCCTGGAAGCCCGCTGCCGTCACGCTGCCTGCGGGGTTCTGCAGGTACTGAATCGTGGCGGCCTTGACGTCGCCAGGGCCGGCGGCCGGGCCGACAGCGCCGTCGGTATCGGCGATCGAGTTGGCGTTCATGTCGAGCACGATCGAGCCGTCGGTCGGCGAGGAGCCAGTGATGCCGACGGTGAACTGCGTGTTGTTGGAGCCGACGACGGCGGCGACACTCGACACCGTCCAGCCGGTCGAGGTGCCGCTGAGCACGAAGTCGCTCGTCGAGACGGTGGCCGGGTCGAGTGCGCGGTTGAACGTGACGGTGTACGAGCCGGTCGTCTGGTACAGCGTGGAGAGCGGCGTCGTGTACGCCGACTCCGCGGGCGGTGTGGCCGCGATCGTTGGGTACTGCGTCGTCGTGCCGGCCGTCACCGTCGCCGGACTGAGCGCGCTGAGCACGCCGCTGGTCGTCGCCGAGTACTGGTGCACGCTCGTCGCGCTGTTGCTGCCCGCGTACACGTAGGCGCCGTCGGGCATCACCGCGACGCCCATGGTGGCGACGCCTGCGGCAACACCGGCCGGCGACTTCGCCGTCAGCGTGCCGCTGCCGCCGATCGTGTACTGCAGCACCTGTGACGAGGTGCCGAGTGTCGCGTACAAGGTCGTGCCACCACTGTTGACGGCAAGCGCGTTGGGAGCCGTCGCGGCACCGGTTGCGACCGATGCGGGCGAAAGCGCCGTCAACTGACCACCGGCGGCCACGGCGTACTGGTACACCGCGTTACTGCCGTATGCGGCGACGTACGCGTACGCGCCGCTGGGCGCAACCACGACCGACGCCGCGTTAGTGCCGGACGTCACCGATGCCGTCGTGAGGGCTGTGAGGGCACCGCTCGCACCCACGGCGTACTGGTAGACCCTGCCGTTCGATTCGCTAACCGCGTAGACATTCCCGCTGTCCGGCGAGACCGTGATGCCATTCATCGACGCGCCCGCCGCGACCGTGGCGGGCGATAGCGGCGTCAACGCACCGGTAGCGCCGATGGCGTACTGGTAGATGCACGAGCAGCTGTACCCCGTGGCGTAGAGAAAGCGGCCGTTCGGCGCGATCGCAAGCTTGTACACGCCGCTCGCCGTGACGGTGGCGGGCGACAGCGCCGTCAGGTCGCCGCCCGGCCCGGCACTGAACTGCGAAATCGCGTTGCCCGTGTAGCTCGTCACGTAGACGAAGCGGCCGTCCGGCGAGACGACGGACTGGCGCGGACTGGCAGCGACGGAGACCGTGGCGGAGGCCGCGGGGCTGATCGGCGTCAACTGGCCGCCAGCCAGTTGGTTGAAGACCGAGACCGTTGAGGCACCAGCATTCTGGAGATAGACGACGGGCGATGGCCTGATGTACGCGGCTGCCGCGGTACTGCTCGAATATCCCGTTGCCGAGCCGTACGCGTTGGTCGCGGTGACGGCGACGCGCACGTACTTGCCGACATCGACAGCGGCGACCTTGTACGAGGCCGTCGCGTTGCCGTCGCCGGTGGCGCTCGTCCACCCGGTCGTTCCATCAACGGACACCTGCCACTGATACGCGTAGGTGCTCGTCGGCACCTGCGGCCAGGTGCCGGTCGTGGTGGTCAGGGTGTTGGCGCCACGCAGCGTGCCGGAGACGACGGGAGCGACGGTGTTGACCGGCACGCCAAACGATGTCGAGGTGCCGATCAGACGCGCCGACTGGTTGGCAGCCGGATCCACGCCGGCACCCAATGCGACCGTGGGGATCAGCGTGCCAGCCGGCGCACCACCCACGGTGGCGTTGGCCAGCGTGAAGACGTACGGCCCGGCACCGGAGCCTGTCACCGAAGAGACGGTCCAGCCCGTGCTGGTGCCGCCCAGCGTGAGCTTCGCAGCGGTCACGCCGGTCACAGCCTCGGAGAAGCTGGCCGTGTACGTGGCTGCAGCGCGCGTGCTCGACGTGAGTGCGAGCGAGGTGACTGTCGGCGCCACGGTGTCGACCGTCGCCGTCGCCGACTCGGTCATCGTCGGCCCGGTCAGCGTGAGCGCGTCGGTCACGGCGTCAACCGCAAGCGCCACCGTCACGGCACCCTGGGAGCCGGTCGCCCCAGTCGGTGCGACCGACAGCGTGTACGGCCCGCTCCCCGAACCGGTCACGCCAGTGATACCCCAGCCAGCGGCACCGCCGAGCGAGAAGTCGCCGGTTGTCAGCCCCGCTACTGGCTCGGTGAACGAGAGCGTGAACGTGATCGCCGCCGAGGCCGAGGCGACGTTGGCGGCGGTGGGTGCGAAGCTCGCTACGACCGGACGCGATTTGGAGTAGATCGGCGTGAAGGTGTTCGCGACTGCGGCATTCGCGGACGCCGGCGACAGCGCCGTCGCAAGCCCCCCACTGATGGCGAACTGCGAGACCGCCGTGGACGCGTTGTTGCTCGTGACGTACAGGTTCTGCCCCGACGGACTGAGCAGCATGTCGGCGCCCCAGCCAGCGAGGGCCACGGTTGCCGGCGAGAGTGCCGTGAGACGCCCGGTCGAGCCGTTGATCGCATACTGCGCGATCCTCGCGCCGTTCCACGACGCCGCCCACAGGCGGGTGCTGTCCGCGGAGATCACCAGGCCGAAGGCGTTGGCAAACGCCACCGTCGCCGGTGCTGTGAGCTGTGTCAGCGCACCCGTTCCCGCGTTGACCGAGTACATCGTGATCACGCCGCCCGCGTACGACGTGACGTATGCCCACTTGCTGTCCGGGGAGATCGCCAGCTGGATCGGGTCGTTGCCGGTCGCCACCGTGGCCGGCGTCAGAGGCGTCAGCGCTCCGGTCGTCACGTTGACCGAAAACTGCGAGACCGTGTCCGGCGAGCGATTAACGACGTAGGCGACCGTGCCCGCCGCGTTGAAGGTGATGTACAGCGGTCCGCCGCCGACCGTGGTGGTGAGTGCCGGAACCGCCGTCAGGAGGCCATCGGCGCCGATTGCGTAGACGTAGACCTTGCCGTCGGCGTTGCTAACGGCGTAGAGAAAACGGCCGTCGTTAGAGACCTCCACCTCCCACAGCGTGGTCACGCCCGCGGCGACCGAGGCCGGCGATAGCGCCGTGAGGCCACCGCCCTGTCCGATCGCGTACTGGTAGATCGTCGTTGGCGTGGCGCCGTAGAGGTAACGACCGTTCTTGGATTGCGCCACCGAGCGCATCGTCGCGGGGCCGGTTGTAGTGACTGCCTGCGCCAACGCCCCCGTCGACGTGACGGCGAAGCCGGTGATGCCAGCAGTCGATGCCGTGGCGTCGTTACTCGCGACGTAGACGAAGTCCGGACGGGTGATGATCGCGGTCGCGGACGACGAAACTGCGGATGAGGCGCCATGGGCGTTCGTCGCCGCGACGGTACACCGCAGGAACTTCGCGACGTCGGCGGCATTGACGACATACGACGCCGTGGCAGTGCCGGTACCCGTCGCGTTGGCCCAGCCCGTCGAGCCATCGGCCGAGACCTGCCACTGGTACGCATAGGTGCTGATCGCCGGCACGGCGGCCCAGGTGCCCGTGCCGCAGGCGAGCGTCTCGCCGATCTTTACGGTGCCCGTTACCGCCGGTACCACGCTGTTGGTGGGCAGGCCGAGCGTGATGGTCGTCGCCGACGCCGCCGCGGCTGGACCGGCGGTCGCGCCAACCGACGTCGAGACAGCGTTGATGCGCAGCTGCGGGATCAGCGTGCCGGCAGGCGCACCGCCGGCAGTGGCATTGGTGAACGTGACGGTGTACGTCGTGCCGGTGCCGGAGACGGCCGAAGCCACCCACGGCGAGGCGGGCGCTGCTGCGCCGCTCGTGCCGGCCTGGGTGAAATCGGTGGTCGTGAGACCTGTGACCGCCTCAGAGAAGACCAGGCTGTACGTCGCCGAGGCGCGCGTCAGCGCCGGCGAATTGGCGACCGCGAACGACGTGACGGTCGGCACGGCTGCGAGCGCGTTGGGCGCAACCACCGCGGCGAGTGCGACAACAGCCGTGAAGGCGCAGGCGCGCAGGCTTCGGCGACGCAGCGGCGGGCGGGCAGCGCGGTGCGCGGCACCACGGGTGACGGGAAGGCTTCTCACACGTATCGAAACACGACGACGACCCGCCAAAAGACGGGTCTCCACCGACAGTTTCGCCTGTATTGGTGCCGAAAAACGGGCAACCCGCCAAACTCGTTACGACTGTATCATCGCGTCGAAGGCAGGCTTCAAGCCGAATCCGGCGAACGCAGGTTGCCGGCGGTGAGCCAGCGCACACCTGAAGCCCCGGTACAGACGGGAAATCAGCCCAGCGAAACGGCGAGATGCGCGCGAATCGCGGCGCGCATACGCTCGGGCGTAACCGATTCTGGGTGCAGCAGGACGTGCAGGGCGAGGCCGTCGATCAGCGCCGCGTAGGTGCGTGCCCACTCTGCGGCGTCGGTCTTGCGAAAGGCCTTGGCCTTAATGCCCGCCTCGACAGCCTTTTCCATCTGGCGGCGCCAGCCCGCGTACAGCCGCTCGTGGCGCTCGGCGAGCTCCGGCGTACGGGCGGCACGGGCACCAAGCTCGCCCCAGACGCGCTGCTCGTCGGCACGCTCCGAGGTATCCGGCACCGACGCATCCCCGATCGCGATCAGCACCTCGGTCGGCGTCGTGGCATGCTCGAGCTCGGCCGTCGTGCGCGCCGCAAAGCGCGAGGCCAGCTCCTCGAGCGTGGCCCCCAGCACCTGGTTCTTGGTGGCGAACCAGTGCGTGATCGTGCCCGTCGAGACGTCAAGCTCGGCCGCGAGGCCGCGCATCGTCGTGGCCTCGTAGCCCTCGCGAGCGATCAGGCGGATCGCGCCATTGACGATCTCGGTGCGCCGCAGCGCCTCGACGGAGGTGCGGGGCATCAGCCCTGCTTCGGCCAGGCGGCGACGCCGTGCGTGCCGCGCTTGCGCATCTCGTTGACGAGCACGACCTTCTGGATCTCGCTCGTGCCCTCCCAGATGCGGTCGACACGCAGGTCGCGATAGAAGCGCTCGACGGCGTTCTCGCGCATGTAGCCGCGCCCGCCCAGCACCTGAACGCACGAATCGACGACACGATTGGCCATCTCCGACGCGAACAGCTTGATCCCCGCGGCCTTGGCGTGCAGGGTCTTCGGATCGATCGTGCCCTGCGTCACCTCCCACGCCACCTGGTACGTGACGGCACGCGCCGCGGCGATGTCGGCGACGGCCTCGGCCAGCGGGAATGACACGCCCTGGAACTCGATGATGCGCTCGCCGAACTGCTCACGCTCGGTGGCGTAGGCGAAGGCGTCCTCGAGGCAGCGCTCGGCACCGCCGAGGCAGCGCGCCGCGATCATCAGGCGCTCCTCCATGAACCACTCCTTGGTGAGGTTGTAGCCCTCACCCACGGTGCCGAGCACGCGGTCCGCGTCGACCTTGACGTCGTGGTAGCGGAAGATCGGATGCTCGTAGACAAAGTGGTGCATGTAGCGGGGCGTGCGGAACTCCTCCACGCCCTCCTGATCGCGGTCGATCAAGAACGACGTCGGGCCCTCGCCCGGGACCTCGGCCACAACGATCTGGTAATCGGCGACGTCGCCGACGGTGACGTACCACTTCTCGCCGTTGAGGACGAAGCCGTCGCCATCGCGCACCGCGGTCGTGGCGAGCACCGACGGATCCGAGCCGGCGTCGGCCTCGGTGATCGCGTAACAGGAGCGGCGCTTGCCCTCGATCTCGGGGATCAGGAAGCGCTCGCGCTGCTCGGGCGTGCAGTACTTGAGCACGTTGGCGGGGCGCCAGACGACGTCCCAGAGAGCGTTCGTCGAGCGACCAAGCTGCTCCTGCGAGAGGACCTGCTCGAAGATCGTCATGCCCTGGCCGCCCCACTCGGTGGCCATGTTGACCGCGTTGAGCTTGGCGTCGAGGATGCCCTGGTAGGTCGGGGCGAGCTGCTCGGGCGTGAGGCCGTCGTTCTCGTCGCAGAGGATCTCGAGCGGGAGCAGGTGCTCGTCGCAGAGGCGGCGGGAGCGCTGCTGGATCTCCAGCTCGCGCGCGTTCAGGGACAGGTCCATCGTGATTCCTTCGCTACGGGCGCGCTAGACGCGGGGGAAGAGGGAGCGGGAGATGATCAGGCGCATGATGTCGCTGGTGCCCTCCCAGAGCTCCTCGAGCTTGGCGTCGCGCAGCCACTTCTCGGCCGGATACTCGCGCGAGTAGGAGTAGCCGCCGAGCGTCTGGCAGCAGGCCCACGCAGAGAACCAGGCGGCCTCCGACGCGGCGAGCTTGGCCATCGCGGCCTCGGTCGCAAAGTCCTGGCCGGTGTCGGCGAGCAGCGCGGCGTGGCGCACCATCAGACGCGCCTGATCCATCTTCATCTTGACGTCGGCGAGGCGGAACGAGACCGCCTGGTTGACGTGAATCGGGGCGCCGAACGCTTTGCGCTCGGTGGCGTACTCGACGGCGTACTCGAACGCCGCGCGCGCCATGCCGACCTCGCCAGCGGCGAGCACGACGCGCGACTCGTCGAACTTGCGCATCAGGCCCTTGAAGCCCATGCCCTCGGCGCCAATACGGCGATCCTCGGGCAGGAAGACGTCCTTGAAGAAGATCTCGTGGGTGGGGATCGCGCGCTGGCCGAGCTTGTGGAGCTTGTTCCCGACGGTGAAGCCCTCATCCCCGTCCTCGACGATGAAGGCGGTGATGCCCTTGCTGCGCGTGCCCGGGGCGACCGTGGCGAAGACGATGTAGAACGACGCCACGCCGGCGTTGGAGATCCAGGTCTTGGAGCCGTTCAGCTTGTAGCCGCCGTCGACCTTCTCGGCGTACGTGGTGATGCTGCTGGCGTCGGAACCAGCCTCGGGCTCGGTCGTGGCGAGCGCACCGAGCTTCGGCTTGGGGCCGGTCAGCGGGCGCACCCAGCGCTCCTGCTGCGCCTCGTCGCCGAGGGCGATCACCGTGCCAGCGAAGAACGAGGCCGAGCCGATGAAGTTGCCGATCGCCGCGTCGCCGAAGACGAGCTCCTCGTGGATGCGCGCCGCGGTCGTGAGGTCCATGATCCCGCCGCCGCCGAGGTGCTCGGGCAGGTCGTAACAGGTGAGGCCGATCTCGGCCGCCTTGTAGAACGGATCCCACGGGGTCTCCTCGACCTCGTCGTAATGCGCTGCGACCGGGCGGATCTCGTTGGCCGCGAAGTCGCGCGCGAGGGCGACGAGGTCGTCCTGAATATCGACGGGGGTGATCTCGGTCATGGCAGCGGACTCCTCAGTCGCACGGATGTGCGAACTGTCGCACAGGTGTTATGCGGAAGGCAAGTCGTCGTCCACCAGCACGCCTTCACCACGGTGCCGCAGCACCGGCAGCAGCACGAGCGCACCGAGGACAAAGACCACGCCCGCGAGGACGTAGGCCACGCGCACACCAAGCGCCTCGATCACCGGACCGGCCGTGGCGAGGCCGAGAATGAACGACGCCGTCGCCACCACCTCCGCGACGGAGAACACGCGCGAGCGGATGCGATCGGGCACCGCGCGCTGGAAGAACGTCTGGCGCGCGACGTTGATCATGCCGGAGGCCGCGCCACCGATCACGCTGACGATCAGCGCCATCACGAACACGGGACTGAGCCCGATCATGGCGATCATCAGCCCGTCCACGATCATCCCGAAGAAGAGCAGCGGAATCTCGATCGGGCGCTGACCCATCCGCCGGCCCGCGACCCACGACCCGATCAGCATGCCGATGCCCCACGTGGAGATCAGCGCGGCGAAGCCGACCGCACCGACGCCGAACAGCTTGGCCAACGGCGCGTCGGCCACCATCGCCCAGCCGACGATGCTGTATGCGACGACCTCCGCTGCGACCACGACAAGCAGGATGCGGGTGCGAAAGACCAGCCGGATTCCCTCCGTGAACGGCACGCTCGCCGCTGCGTCGCGAACACGCTCCTGGAAACGACCCCGCACGCTCCAGACGAGCACCGCAGATACGAGAAACGAGACGGCGTTGATCCCGAACGCCGCGCCCGTTCCGACTGCGCCGACCAGCACGCCGCCGATCAGCGGCCCAACGGTGATGCCCAGCGCAAAGGCCTGCGAGACGAGGCCATTGGCCCAGGCCAGATCCTCATCGGAGGCGAGATTAGGGATCGCCGCCTGCGAGGCGGGGAGAAACGGGACTTCGGCCATCGTGGCAAGCAGCGCCAGCCCAACCAGCATCCACGGTTGATCGGCGAAGACGAGCCCGACGAACACCGCGGCCGCCGCGAGATCGGAGACGATCATCACCATGCGTCGGTCGTAGGTATCACCGAGCCAGCCACCGATCGGCGTGAGAATGCCGAGCGCCGCGAACGTCGCCAGAAACACCCCCGACACCCAGACCGCCGAATTCGTCAGCTCGTAGATCTGGAACGTCAGCGCGATCATGGCGACCTGCGAGCCCGTCACCGAGATGGCTCGTGCCGCACTGAGACGACGAATGGCTGCGCGGGTGTTGACCACGTGGTCAGGGTACGCGCTGCAGCGCGGTCAGGGTTCGCTTGCCTCGCCTACGATGTCGACATGGGCGTTGACATCACCGAAGCCGACTTCGAGCGCGAGGTCATCCAAGCTTCCCACCAGGTTCCCGTTGTCGTCGATTTCTGGGCTGAGTGGTGCGGCCCGTGCAAGCAGCTCGCCCCCGCGCTCGAGGCCGCCATCGCCAGCCGCGGCGGCGCCGTCAAGCTCGTCAAGGTCGACACCGAGGCCAACCAGCAACTGGCTGCCGCCTTCCGCATCCAGAGCATCCCCGCCGTGAAAGCCTTCAAGGACGGTAAGGTCGTGGCGGAGTTCAGCGGCGCGATCCCGCCCGCGCAGATCGAGGCATTCCTTGATCAGCTGGTGCCGTCTGCGACCGACGAAGCCGTCGCCACCGGCGATGCCGACTCGCTGCGCGCGATCCTTGCCGAGGACCCGACCAACCTCGACGCCGCCATGGCATTCGCTCGCCTGCTGCTCGCCGCCGGCCAGACCGCCGATGCGATTGCGGTCCTCGAGCCGGTCAAGGAGATGCCGCAGGCCGCCGGGCTGATCACCTGCGCCGAAATCGTGCTCGACCCCACGCTCGACCCCGAACTCGCGGCAGCGCTTGAGCGCCTCGCCGGCGATCCGGTCGGCGCACTCGAGGCGATGCTCGAGGTGCTGCCCGGTGCCGACGCCGACCGCAAGGATCGTGTGCGCCGCGTGATGATCGGCGTCTTCGCCGAGCGCCCGGTCGACGATCCGATCGTGCTCGAGTACCGCAAGCGCCTCGCGCGCGCGCTGAACTAGCCGGCGTCGTCGGAGCGGAGACGCTCCACATCCGCGAGATCTTGAAGGCGACCCGTTGCTTCCTTGTTCGCGATCAGCTGTGCTCGCCCAATGAACGGAACCAGACGCCCATCAACCGGCGCCTCGATGTGATGCTCGAATGCCTCCGCGAACGACACTCCATCCAGTGCGGTGAGCAGATCGATCCGTACCGGTGGATAGCCGAGTTGAATTACCGCGCCCGGTTCGGAGAAATCGGATGCCTCTAAACCGATGCCGCCAAAGCCGAACTCCGCCAGTGCGGCCATGAGAACTGCTGCGTTGTCTGGTGTCGCCTCAACGAAGACATCAAGATCCTTCGTCGTGCGCGCATGCCCATGTGCCGCAAGGGCGTACCCGCCAACGATGATGAAGCGGACGCCGTGGCGGCTACAGACGTCGATAAACGCGTTGAAGTCGGGACTCAGTCGCATCATCGAAACCGTATACCTCACTCCGGAGCTTCGTCACCTGTTCAATGCGTTCTTCAACGGTGCGGGAGAGCCAGTAGCGGAGCTCGTCGGCGTGATCGCTGTCGTGCAATCGGCGCTTGCGCGCCACGCGTGCGATCGAGTCATCCACGTGCGAATTGTATCAACGGGCGACTAGAGCTCAGCGACGACGGGCGGTGCGCTGTCCGAGGAGTCGGCGCCATGCCGCATTGACGGCCGCGGCACGCCGCGGAAGCCGATGATCACGACCACGACGCCACCACCAAGGACGATCGCGCCGGCCAGCACGGAGGCATGGAAGCCGTCCATCCAGGCCGAGGCAGCCATCGCCATCACGATGTCGGCGGCACCGCTGACCTTCTGGCTGACGAGCTCGCCCAGCATCTGGATCTGCGCACCTTGCACCAGTGGCCGTAGCTTGTCGGCATTGGCCGCGATCTGACCACCCATCGCGTCGGTCTTCTCTGTCCACGCCTTGTCGGTGAGCGCCGTCGCGACCGAGCCAAGCACGGCGATGCCGAGCGCACCGCCAACCTGGCGCGAGGCGTTCAGCACACCCGAGCCGACGCCCGCCTTACGCGGATCGATCGCACCCATCGCCGCGGCGCTGGCCGCCGGCAGCGTCAACGCGATGCCGACGCCGAGCATCAGGTAAAACGGCCAGATCAGGTTGTACGAGCTGTCGACCTCAAGGAACCGGAGACCGATCATGGCGATCGACGAGAGCGCGAGACCTGTGCCCATCAGGATCGCCGGGCCGACCTTGGCGTTGAGCTTGCCGGCGATCGGCGCGACGAACATCACCGCCATGGTCAGCGGAAGCGTACGCAGGCCCGCCTCAACCGCGCTGTAGCCACGGATGTTCTGCATGTAGAGCGTCACCACGAACAGCGAGCCGTACAGCCCGAACCCGACGAGCGTCGCGACGATGATCGACGTGGTGAAGCCGCGACTCTTGAAGAACCCAAGCGGGACCATCGGCTCCTTGTGCTTCGACTCCCAGATGATGAACACGATGATCAGCACGATGCCGACAATCAGCGGGACGAGCGTGTTCGCCGACAGCCACTGATGGGTACTCGTGCCAATCAGGGCGTAGATCAGTCCGAACAGGCCGAGCGTGACCAGGATCGTGCCCACCACATCGAGGCTCTTGACCGTCGAATCCTTCGATTCCGAAACCACGAACAGGACGAAGCCGAGGGCAATCACGCCGATCGGCACGTTGATCCAGAACACGGCGCCCCAGCCGACGTGCTCCGTCAGGAAGCCACCGAGTAGCGGGCCGAGGGCGAGACCAAGACCCGAGACGCCGGCCCAGATACCGATCGCCTGCGGCAGCTTCGGTCGCGGGAACGTCGCCACGAGAATCGAGAGCGACAGCGGGTTCATCAACGCAGCGCCCGTGCCCTGCAGCGCGCGGAAGATGATCAGCTGCTCCGCCGTCTGCGACAGCGCACACGCCACGGAGAACACGGTGAACAGCACGAGGCCGACGATGAACATCCGTTTGCGACCAAAGCGATCGCCGAGCTTGCCGCCGAGGAGAATCAGCGCCGCGAAGACGAGGATGTACGCGTTGATGATCCACTGCAGGCCGCTCTGCGACGGGTCCAGATCCTGCTGGATCGTCGGCAGCGCAACGTTCACCACCGTGTTGTCGAGCATGATCATGAACAGCGCGAAGCACATCGCGAACAGCGTCAGCCACATGCGGCGCGTGCTCGGTGCTGGTGTGGTCGGCGCCGCGGCGCCGGTCATGCGTCGGCGTCCGTGCCGGAATCCGGCGAGGACGCACTACGGCGCTTGCGCGCCTCATTCTGCGAGGCCATCGCGACGACGAACGCCGCGGGCAGCGCCCAGAACACCCCGTACAGCAGACTGCGCCACGCCGGCTGATTGAGCGCTGTCAGGTGGATGATCGTGATGATCACCGTCAGCGTCGGCCACGCGATCAGGAACTGGAGGCCCATTTCGAGCCCCTCCCAACGGCGAACCAGAGTCGGCGGCTGCTTCACATCGCTCATACCGGCAGGATACGGCTTCTTCGCTGATAGCGTTTCGTGACTGGCACCACGAAGGAGCACGCTGTGGGACGCACGACCTACGAGAAGATCTGGGACTCCCATGTCATCGACGATGACCTGCTGTTCATCGACCTCCACCTGATCCATGAGGTCACGACCCCGCAGGCGTTCGAGAGCATGCGCTTGGCTGGCCGCGGCGTTCGCCGCCCCGACCGCACACTCGCGACCGCGGACCACAACACGCCGACGAGCGCGCTGGCCGAAGGGATCAAGGATCCCATCTCTAAGCAGCAGCTCGACACGCTCACCAAGAACGTCGACGAGCACGGCCTCGTCTTCTACCCCTGGGGCCACAAGCGCCAGGGCATCGTCCACGTGATCGGCCCCGAGCTCGGCGTCACGCAGCCGGGCATGACGATCGTCTGCGGTGACTCGCACACGGCCACGCACGGCGCGTTCGGCGCGCTGGCGTTCGGCATCGGCACGAGCGAAGTCGAGCACGTCCTGTGCACGCAGACGCTGCCGCAGAACAAGGCCAAGAAGATGCTCGTCCGCTTCGACGGCGAGGCCAGTAAGGGCGTCGTCGCCAAGGACTACATCCTCGGCCTGATCGGCCAGATCACCGCCGCCGGCGGCCAGGGCTACGTACTCGAGTACGCCGGCCCCGCAATCGACGCGCTCTCGATGGAGGGCCGCATGACGATCTGCAACATGTCGATCGAGGCCGGCGCCCGTGCGGGCTACTGCGCCCCCGACGATACGACCTTCACGTACCTCGAGGGCAAGGTCGGCGTGCCGAAGGACTTCGACGCCGCCGTCGCCGAGTGGAGCCAGCTGCGCTCCGACCCCGACGCCGAGTACGACCGCGTCGAGGTGATCAACGTCTCCGAGCTCGCCCCGCAGGTCTCGTGGGGCACCAACCCCGGCCAGGTCGCGCCGATCACCGGCACCGTGCCGGAGCCGACGACGGCCGACGAGGAGCGTGCGCTCGCGTACATGGACCTCAAGGCCGGCCAGGCGCTGCAGGACGTGAAGATCGATCGTGTCTTCCTCGGCTCCTGCACCAACAGCCGCATCGAGGATATGCGCGCCGCCGCACGCATCGTCGAGGGCAAGAAGGTCGCGCCGAACGTCAACGCGATGGTGGTCCCCGGCTCAATGATGGTCAAGTTGCAGGCCGAGCAGGAAGGTCTCGACAAGATCTTCCTCGACGCCGGCTTCGACTGGCGGCCCAACGCGGGCTGCTCGATGTGCCTCGGCATGAACCCGGACATCCTGAAGCCGGGCGAGCGCTGCGCCTCGACCTCGAACCGCAATTTCGAAGGCCGCCAGGGTACCGGTGGCCGCACGCACCTGATGAGCCCCGAGATGGCTGCCGCCGCTGCGGTGACCGGCCACCTCACCGACGTCCGCGAGTGGGAGTAGTCACATGGAGCCGTTCACCACTGTCACGGGTACGACCGCGCCGCTCGACCGGGCCAACGTCGACACCGACCAGATCATGCCGAAGGAGTTTCTCAAGCGCATCGAGCGCACGGGCTTCGGCGAGTTCCTCTTCCACAACTGGCGCCAGGAGGAGACCGACTTCGTCCTCGAGCGCCCCGAGTTCCGCGACGCTCCGATCCTCGTTGCCGGTCCGAACTTCGGCTCGGGCTCGTCGCGCGAACACGCGCCGTGGGGCCTGCAGGACTGGGGCTACAAGGTCGTCATCGCCCCCAGCTTCGCCGACATCTTCCGCTCCAACTGCGGCAAGATCGGTCTGCTGACGGTCCAGCTCGACGAGTCCGACGTGCGCGAGCTGCTCGACGCCGCGCCGGCCGAGATCACCGTCAGCCTCGAGGACCGCACGGTCACGATGCCCGACGGCCGTGCCGTGGGCTTCGAGATCGACGAGAAGGTGCGCGAGAACCTGATCAACGGCTGGGACGACATCGCCCTCACGCTGCTGCGCGAGGACAAGATCGCCGAGTACGAGCGCGATCGCGAGCGCCAGGGGCCAAGCACGCTGTCGCTCGGCTAGCCTCATCCCATGTCGTTTTTGTAGTAAAAAAACGACATGGGTCTGATACCGTGTCGTCATGCACGACATGGCACAGCCATACAACGAGCTCCCTGACCTGCCGCCGGCAGTCCTCGTCGAGACCCCGCGCGTGCTCAAAGAGTGCATCGCCGCGCACCGCGCACTCGGGCGCATGCGGGCCGCTGCGATGTCTCTGCCCGACCAGACGATCCTGATCAACGCGATCCCGCTGCTTGAAGCGCAGGCTAGCTCGCAGATCGAGAACATCGTCACGACCGCCGACGCGTTGTTCCGTGCCGATGCGCTCGACCGCACGGACGACCCCGCGGTCAAGGAAGCGCTGCGATACCGGACTGCGTTGCGCCACGGCGTCAACGCGATCGAGGAACGGCCGATCTCGACGAATCTGATGGTCGAGCTCTGCTCGATCGTCACCGGCGTCGATACACGCATCCGCGCAACGCCAGGCACAGCGCTTCGTGGCGACCGCACGGGTGAGGTGGTCTACACGCCACCGACGGGCGAGGACGTGCTGCGCGAGAAGCTCGCGGCATGGGAGCGGTTTGCCCACGGCGCCAGTGACCTTGACCCCCTGGTGCGTATCGCACTCCTTCATTATCAGTTCGAGGCGATCCACCCCTTCCATGACGGGAACGGCCGCACCGGCAGAATTCTCAACCTGCTCCTCGCGCTGCGTGACGACCTTCTAGATACGCCGATCCTGTACCTCAGCGGGTACATCCTCGCCACGAGGCGCGACTACTACCGCCTGCTGCGTGCCGTCACCACGGATGCGGCGTGGGAGGCCTGGGTCCTCTATCTCCTGGAGGGCATTCGTCTGACGGCCATCTCGGCCACGGCGCGAATCGAGACCATCAGGTCCCTGATGGTCTCGACCGCTGAGCGCGTACGGCGCGAAGCTCCAGCATCGTCGTCACCGCTGCTGCTCGACGTGATCTTCAGCAAGCCCTACTGCCGTATCAGCGACGTCGTCGATGCCGGTATCGCCAAGCGCCAGCGCGCCTCCGTCCACCTCAAGGAGCTCGTGCGGATCGGCGTACTTGAGGAGCACGCCGTCAGCCGCGACCGCATCTTCCTGCATCGCGAACTCCTCGATGCACTGGGCGAACCCGCCTAGGAGCGGTAATTCAGATACATGCGCTGACCGTCGATGTGGTCGGCGACGTAGCCGGCATCGCTCCAGACGCCCCAGATGAAGCTCGAGCCGCGGCGGGACAGCCACGGCAGGCCGAGGAAGTAGACGCCGGGCTCGGTCGAGACACCGCGACGATGTGCGGGCTTGCCCTGCTCGTCGAAGGCATCGACCCGGAGCCAGCTGTAGTCGGTGCGAAACCCGGTCGCCCAGATGATCGATGTGATGCCCGCCCCGACAAGGTCGAGTTCGAGCAGGGGCTCAGTGACGCTGGCGGGCAGCGGACCGAGCACGTGCGCCTCTGGCTCCGCGGGGAGCGCGAGGCCGTTACGCGCCACGTAGGCGTCGGCAAGGGCGAGCAGCTCGAGGTAGTAGCGATCGCCCTCGGCGATGTTGCCGGCAAGATCGTCGGCGAACTGCACGATGCCGTCGGCGTACGACGCGGCGCGGCCATGCAGCGTGATGCCCTCGGCAGCGAGGTTGCGGAAGTCGATCGTGCGGCCGCCGTACGCGCCACTGAACGCGATCGTGACGTGCTCGGCACCCGCCGGTGGGGTCTGCAGATCCCAGAGGCCAAGCACGCCGAGCCACCAGACGAAGTCGCGGTCGCGGTAGCGACGCGGTGGGCGGGTGTGCGGACCGATCGCCATGTGCACGTCGCGCCCGGCACGCCGCAGCTCGTCAGCGATCTGCACACCGGACGCGCCGCCGCCCACGACGAGCACGCCACCGTCGGGGAGCTGCTCAGGATTCTTGTAGTCACTCGAATGCAGCTGCAGCACGGGCGCGTCAGCCGGCACCAGCTGCGGAATCACCGGGATCTGAAATGGCCCCGTGGCGGCGACTACGTAATCCGCGTTGATCGTCCCCGCCGAGGTCTCGACACGGAAGCCGCGCCGGTCGCCGTGGCACTGCACCGAGTGCACCTCGACACCGGTGCGGATCGGAGCACCGATCTGCTCTGCGTACTCGACGAAATAGTCGGCTACGCGTTCCTTGCCGACGAACACATCCGGGTCCACGTCGTCGAACCCGAGGCCGGGAAAGCGGTCGTGCCAGACGGGGCCGTTGGCCACCAGGGAATCCCAGCGGCCGGTGCGCCAGCGCTCGGCGATGCGATCACGCTCGAGCACGACATGCTCGATCCCACAGCGGCTGAGATGCTCGCTCATCGCGATGCCGGCCTGGCCGCCACCGACCACAACAACCTCGATCGTCTCGGGCACGTCACCCGCCATGCATCACGCCAGCTTCGCGGTATCGAAGTACTCGGTAAAGCGTGTGATCAGCCCGTCCTTGAGCACGAGGACCATGACGAGCTCGAAGTCCGTGCGGTTCCCCTCGAGGTCGGTGCAGCGAAACGAACCCTCGGCCAGACAGACGTCGCCGGTCATGGCGACGTTGCGCAGCGGTACCTCAACATCGGTGATCTCCGCAAACGCCTCGGCGCACGCCGCGCGGACCGCCTCGGGCCCAACCGGGAAGCTCGGAAAGAGCGGGCCCTCGTAGACGCCATCGGGCGCGTAGCGATCGGCAATCGCGTCGGGATCGCCGTTCTCCCAAGCCGCAGCCAGCGCGCGCATCGTCTCTTCAGCGTTCATCGTCTGCTCCTTCGGGGCGATCGATCGTCCGTGCCGGGAGCGTAGCGCCTAGACGTTGAAACGCACGTTCAGAACATCACCGTCTTGGACGATGTACTCCTTGCCCTCAACACGCAGCTGGCCGAGCTTGGTGGCCTCGGCACGCGAGCCTGCGTCGACGAGGTCCTTCCAGTTGATCACCTCGGCGCGAATGAAGCCACGCGCAATATCGGTGTGGATCTTGCCGCCCGCCTCGACGGCATTCGAGCCCTTGCGGATCGTCCAGGCCCAGACGTCCTTCGGGCCGGCCGTGAAGAACGTGATCAGCTCGAGCATGCGGAAGGCGGCGGCAGCCACGCGCGGGGCGCTCGGCTCCTCCTGCCCGATCTCGGCGAGGAACATCGCGCGCTCCTCGGGATCCTCGATCTCGGCGAGCTCGGCCTCGAAGCGGCCGGCCACCGCTACGACCTCGGCGTCGCCGGCGTACGTCTTAAGGGCTGCGACACCGTCGGGGTCGCCGGACTCGGAGGTGTTGGCGACGTACATCATCGGCTTCAGCGTGAGCAGCTCGAGCTGCACCTCCGCGGGCAGGTCATCCTTCTTGGCAAAGGTGCGTGCGGTACCACCGCCGTCGAGGTGCGCGGCCAGCTCAGCCAGCAGATCGGCTTCGGCCTTCGCATCCTTCTGCCCCACCTGCACGGCGCGCTGGAGGCGCTCGGTGCGCTTGGAGATCAGCATGCCGTCGGCGAAGAGCAGCTCGAGGTCGACGCCTTCGGCATCCTCGGCCGGGTCGATGCGCCCATCGACATGGAAGACCGCGTCGTCCTCGAACGTGCGCACGACGTGGATGAGGGCATCCGCGGCGCGCAGCGCCTGCAGGAATTCGCCAGAGAGGCCACCGTCTCGACCACCGCCACGCTGGAGGCCGGCGACGTCCACCAGCTGCACGGTCGGCGGCACGAGCTTCTGCGAGTCCTCGACGGTAGCCAGCGGCGCCATGCGCTCATCCGGCACCTGCGCGATGCCCGTGTTCACCGAGACCTCCGTCGCGGCGTAGGGCTGCACCACTACACCCGCGCCGGTCAGCGCGTTGAAGATGGTGGTCTTGCCGCAGTTGGGCAGACCGATGATCCCGATCTCGAGGCTCGCCATGCCTCGGACGATATCCGGGGCCGGGTGCTACCTGCGCCGACGCGCCGGCAGGAGGGCCCGCGAGACGCGGCCCGTCACAGCGCCGAGGGCGTACCCCACGACGACATCGCTCGGGTGATGCACGCCGAGATAGACGCGACTGCCGGCCATCGCAAGCGCTGCGAGCTTGAGCGGCAGGCGCGCGGCGGGTACGGCCTGCCCCAGCACGAGCGAGCCGGCAGCGGCCATCGCGGCGTGCGACGACGGAAACGACGACGAGGTTGGCGCGTCGATCAGTTGCGGTGCGTCCTCGTGCTGCGGGCGCTCGCGGTTGGCGAGTTGCTTGACGCCGTAGTTGACCGCGAGCGTCCCCCACACCGCCACCGCAACGGCGACGGCCGGCCGGGGATCGCGACGCGCGAGCGCAACGAGGCCGCCGAGGGCAACCCAACCGACGCCGGAGTTACCGAGCTTGGAAAATCCCGCCACGAGCTGGTCGCGGTCCGGATGGCGCAGCTGCGCCGCCGCGGACAGCAGCAGGTCGTCGGCAGCGCTAACCGCCCCGGCGAGCGGGCTAGAAGCCGACGCGCGAGTCCTTCGAGTGCACGCGCACCCAGGCGACCTGGCTGGCGCGGACGTGCAGTGCACCGCTGTCGCCGGGCAGCTCGACGAGCTCCTCGTCGTTCTTCTCGACCGCCTTCAGCAACTTCTTTGTCGCCGCATCGTCCAGCGAGGCGCTCGCAGCGCCACCACCGACGAAACCGATCTCGACACGCGTGTTCTCTGCCATCAGTGCGAACCTCCAGGTTGGACGAGCTCGAGCAGGACACCCTGCACGGCCTCGGGATGAATGAATGCGACCTGCAGACCGAAGAGGCCGGCGCGCGGCTGCTCGTCGATCATCTCGACGCCCTCGGCGACCAGACGGGCGACCTCGGCTTCGATATCGCCGACCTCGTACGCCACGTGGTGCATGCCCTCGCCGCGCTTCGCGATGAAGCGGCCGACGGGCGTGTCCTCGCTGTACGGCGCGACGAGTTCGAGCATTGGGCCCTGCGGCGTGCGGATCGCGAGCGCGCGGGTACCGAGCTCCTCGGAGTCCTGGCCGTGATCGACGACGGCGCCAACCATCAGCGCCCAGCGCTCAGCAGCGGAGTCGAGATCCGCGACGGCGATGCCGATGTGATGAATGCCAATGGCGCCCTGCACGAGGCGGAAGCGTATCGGAGCCTGCGCCTAGACCACGCGCTCGAGGCGCGGGTTCGGTAGGGGCTCGCGACCGACTTTGCCGCCGGGCTTGCCATCGACCATCACAACGTCAGCCGTGAAGTCGCACGAACCACGGATCAGCGCCGAGCCGACGCCATACGAGTCGACAGGCACCCCAGCCGTCTCGAACTCGCGGATCTTCGAGGCGGTGAAGCCACCGGAGACGACGATGCGCACGTCCTCGAAGCCCGCCTTATCGAGCGCGCTGCGAACGTTCCAGACCAGCTGCGGGTTGACGCCACGCGGATCGAAGCGACCCATCATGTCCCACAGCGAGCTATCGACCATCGTCCCCGACGTGTCGAGGCGCACGCCCCACAGGCGATCGCCGAGCGCCTCGGCGACGCGCACGGCGGTGCCGGGGCAGTCGTTGTCGAAATCGACGAGGACGACGAGATTCTGGCCGGGGTCGGAGCAGCGCGCAAAGGCCTCAGCCGCCGCAACGGTGTCGCCGTTGTACGCGGCGATCAGGCCGTGCGGAACGGTGCCGAGACCGCGCTCGCCCCACCAGTCGGCCTGCGCGTCGGTCGAGACGCCGATCGCGCCGGCGATGTGCGCCGCGTAGCCGTCGCCCGTCTGCACGCGGTAATGGTCGTGCCGGGCGGGGAAGTACATGATCGGCTTCGGCGAGGCGGCCTGCACGACCTCGTGCACGTTCGTGGCGACGAGGCTGCGGCGCGCGAGGCTGCCGAGGTAGACGGTCTCGAGATGACAGAAGTACGCGTAGTCGCCCTCGATCGTCAGGACGCTCTCCCAGGGCGAGATCTCGTCGCCGTCGTACAGCGCGTGCACGACCAGGTCGTCCCAGCCGGCCTCCCACGTGCCGTCCTCGCGGACCAAGCCGGCGCACTCGCGCAGTGTGGCGATCGCCTCATCGACGCCACCAAGCACCGACGAGCCGCGCTGGAAGACCTGCACCAGCACGCGCGGGCGGTGCTCATCACGCATCAAGACCTTCTGCGTGTGGTTGAAGTACGCGTCCGAGTACCAGCCAGAGCGGATCTTCTCGATCGGCAGGTCGAACACCTCCGAGGGGAGGCGGGTCTTGGTGGTGCGGGGCAGAGTGCTCATCGTCGACGACGTGCGTTGGCGGGATCGTACAGGCGCCGCGGATCCGGCGGCGTGCGCATACTCCTGCCATGGCGCTGATCACGCACTTGCCCGCATCGGGCTACACCGCCATGCCCTGGCGCAATGGCGCAGGCACCACGCATGAGATTGCGATCGACGACGCCCCCGGATCCTCGGCCGCGCCCTTCCGCTGGCGCCTCTCGATGGCCGACCTCACGGGCGATGGCCCATTCTCGGAAATCGCCGACGTCGATCGCATCCTCGTCCTGCTGGCGGGCGACGACGTGACGTTGATGATCGATGGTGCAGCCCCCACTCCGCTCGGCCACCACGAGTCGATTGCGTTTCCTGGCGACGTCCCGACCAGCCTCACGATGGCGCCCGGCACGGGGCGCGACCTCAACCTGATGTGGGATCGCACGCGTGCCGAGGGCGCTGTCGAAGTACTGCAGATCGGCGATGAGCTTCGCATCGACGCACCCATTGCGTTTGCGATTGCGCTCGGCGGTTCCGCCACCATCGCGCTCGACGACGAAGAGCACGTGCTCGGCGAGCAGGACGCGTTGCAGATCGACGACGGCGGGACACTCACCGTGGTGGACGGCGAGGTCTACCTCGCCACCATCAGCTAGCGCCGCTACCCGAAGACGCCGACGCGGATCGCCTCGGCGACCGCCTCGAACTCAGCCGATTGGGAGCGGTCCTCGACCAGTGGTGGCGAGAGCTCGCGCACCTTCGCGTACTCGGCCTCGAGCTTGGGGCCCGACAGAAGCGGTCGGCGAAGATCGAAGCCTTGGGCGGCGGCGATCAACTCGACTGCGACGACGCGCCGCGCGAGTGCGAGAACCTGCAGTGCCTGCAGGCCGGCGGTAGCCCCCATCGAGTTGAAGTCTTCTTGCCCGGCGCTGGTCGGCAGGCTGCCAACGCCGGCGGGATGCGACAGGACCGCGCCCTCGGCGACGAGACTCGCGGCCATGTACTGCGCGATCATCAGGCCGGACTTCGTGCCCGGATCGGCAATCAGAAAGGGCGGCAAAGCGTGCGGGTCGCCGCTGCGGCCATCCATCAGGCGGAAGATCCGGCGCTCGGAGAACGCTGCGAGCTCCTGGACGGCGATCGTCAGCATGTCGAGCGGCAGCGACAACGGCTGGCCGTGGAAGTTGCCACCGCTCAGGACGTCGCCGTCGTCCACGAAGAGCAGTGGGTTGTCGGTAACCGCGCCGAACTCGGGCTCGATCGCGCGGTCGATGTAGTCCAGGGCCTCGCCGATCGCGCCGAGTACCTGCGGGATGCAGCGCAACGTGTACGCGTCCTGCACGCGCTCGCAGTCGACGTGGCTCTCGCGCATCTCCGACCCGTCGATCAGCTCGAGCAGGCGCGCGGCGACCGCCTGCTGCTGCGGCCGGTTGCGCAGGACGTGCAGCCGCGGGTCGAACGGCGCGGACGAGCCGAGGAGTGCATCGACGCTCATCGCGGCAGCCACCTGCGCGGCGTCGAACAGATGCTCGGCTTCCGTGAGTGCGAGCGCACCGATCGCCGCCATCAGGTGCGTGCCGTTGAGCAGCGCCAGCCCCTCCTTGGGGCCGAGCGCAATCGGCTCAACGCCAACCAGGCGCAATGCCGTCGCGCCATCGACGCGCTCACCCGCGGGCGTCAAGGCCTCACCCTCACCGATCAGGACGAGTGCGAGATGCGCCAGTGGTGCCAGGTCGCCACTGGCACCAACCGACCCACGAGATGGCACGACCGGCGTGATGCCGGCATTGAGCAACTCGACGAGCGCTTCGACGATGTCGACGCGCACACCCGAATGCCCGCGCGACAGCGACGCCGCCAAGAGCACGAGCATGCCGCGCACTACCTCCACCGGCAGGGGCTCGCCCACACCGACCGCATGGCTGCGCACGATGTTGACCTGCAGCTCGGACAGCTGATCATCGGGGATGCGCACCGATTCGAGAGAGCCAAACCCCGTCGTGACGCCATAGACAGCCTGGCCCTCACCGGCCACGCGGGCGATCAACGCGGCAGCGGCGGCGATGCTTCCGCGGGCGTGCTCGCCGATGGCGACCTCGGCCTCACCGCGCGCCACCGCGACGACCTCGGCGCGCGTCAGAGCGCCGCCATCGAGCACGATCCGCGTCACAGACATGCCGACATCATCGCGCAGTCGCAACGGTCTGGGCGAAGGTACCGTCGATCAACGCACGCGCATCGACGGGTGCCGGCAGCCAGCCGGCCGCCGTGGCCGCGGCATCGATCTGCGTGAGCGTCTGGTCGTAGTACGCGCCACCGGGGAACAAATCGATCGCGTTCGCGGAGATGTCGTACAGGCCGATGCCGGTGAGCTCTATGGTCGCGTCCTCGACGGAGACATCCTGCATCGCCGCGATACCCGTCGCCACAACGTCGAGGCGATCGCGCTCGAACAGGTAGAGGTCCTGCCAGGCGCGGATAAAGCCGAGGAGCTGTCCCGGGCGCTCCGCCGCGGTCTCCTCACGCACCACGAGCACGCTCGAGAGCAGGCCGGGCTGGTCCCCCGCAGTGGCGATCACCTCAAGACCCTCGTCGGTGGCTTGCGCCGCTGTCACCTCTAGCTCGCGATCGACCGCAGCATCGACCGTGCCCTCCAGCAGCAGCTCGCTCGGGCTGCGGCCACCGGTGCGGACCAGCTCGACCTTGGTCACGGGGACGTTGTTGGCGGTGAGTGTGCCGCGCAGCAGCAGCTCGCCGTCGGTGCCGGCCGCGTACGTGATGCGCCGGCCCACCAGCCCCTCGACGTCGCCAACCTCGGGGCTCGCCAAGATCGCCTCGCCAGACGTCACGGACGTCAGGAGCAGCACAATCCGAATCTCTGCACCCTTGGCTGCGAGGATCAGCGCCTGATCCGAGCTGACCACCGCAGCATCGGCAGTGCCCGACCGCAGCGCAGCCAGCACGTCGTCCATCGACGCCGAGGAGCGAATGCGCATGCTCAGACCCTCGCGCCCGGCGAAGCCCAGCGCCGCGCCCGAGCGCACGAGATCGAGCGCGAGCGACGGCTGCCCCGTCAGACGAAAGATGCCCGGCTCCACCGGCGTGTCGGCGGGAATCGTCGAGACCGGGATGGTCGCGGTCAGTGGATTGATCGATGCGGCGTTGGTCACCGTGCGGTCTGTCGAACCACAGGCAGCCACGACCATCGCCACGGCGACTCCTGCCGCGAGCAGACCGATCCGCGTTGCGCTCCTCCCGATGCCCACGGACGAATCATGCCTCCCCGACGCGAAGTTCGCTCAGTACCGGCGCTGTGCGGCACACTATCGGCACATGAGCGACCCGATCGACTTCTCCCTCACCGCGACGCCCGGGCGTGTGCTGCCGACGGCCGTGCGTGGCGAAGGCTGCCGGATCTGGACCAGCGACGGGCAGGAGTGGATCGATGCCTGCGGCGGCGCGATGGTGATGAGCGTCGGGCACTGCCATCCCCGGCTCGTCGAGGCGCTCAAGCGCCAGGCCGAGCAGCTCACCTTCACCTACCGCTTCTCGTTCTCGAACGAGCCCATGCTCGAGCTCGCCGAGCTGCTGCGCGAGATCTCGCCGATGCCCGATTCATGGGCGTTCTTCAACTCGTCCGGCTCGGAGTCCGTTGAGTCGGCCATCAATCTCGTCTTCCTGTACTGGCAGGAGCGCGGCCGGCCCGAGAAGACGGGGCTGATCTCGCGTGTGCCGTCGTACCACGGCTCCACTGTCGGCGCCCTCGGGCTGTCGGGCACGGCGCGCCGCGATGACTACGAGGCGCTGCTCGATCCGAATGCGATCGCCCCCACGCCCGGCGCCGACATCGGCGCGCGCCGCACGCCCGTCGAGGAGTGCGCGTATGCCCTCGCCGAACTCGAGGCTGCGATCGTCGCCCGGGGGCCCGAAACCGTTGGTGCCGTATTCATTGAGCCGATCACGGGTGCCAGCGGGGCGGCCTTGACGCCACCCGACGGGTACCTCCAAGGCGTGCGCGAGCTCTGCACGCGCTACGAGGTCCTGATGATCTGCGACGAGACGATCACCGGCTTTGGCCGGACCGGCACCTGGTTCGGCGTCGAGCAATGGCACGTCGAGCCCGACGTGATCACCTTCGCCAAGGGCGTGACGAGCGGCATCGTGCCGTTCTCCGGCATGCTGGCTGCAGGCCACGTGGCGGAGGTGCTGATGCGCAGGCCCGACGGCTTCCCAGTCGGCCACACGTTCTCTGGCTACCCCCTCGGCTGTGCCGTCGGCGCCGAGATGATCCGCGTGATCCGCGACGAGCAGCTGCTCGACAACGCCGCGGCGCGGGGTGCCCAACTGCGCGCCGGCCTCGAGCACATCGCCGCGGGCAGCCCGCACGTCGGGCAGGTCCGCGGCATGGGTCTCTTGCAGGGCATCGAGCTCGTTGAGGACCGCGAGAGCCTCACGCCCCGCGCCGGCGCGACTGCCCGCGTCGTCGCCGCAGCCCGCGAGCAGCACCTGATGATCTACTCGTGCGTCACGCGCGTCGGCAGTCGCGTGGTCGAGGCTGTCATGCTGGCACCACCACTGAATATCAGCGAGGCAGATGTGGATATCGTCCTCGCTCGCCTCGAAGGAGCGATTGGAGCCGCATGACCGAGATGGATGACGCCGCAGCGATGTACCGAGCGGCCGTTGACGTCGCCCTGACGGGTGAGGTTGGCATGGCTCCCGATTTCGATCGGCACCTCCAAGAGGAGGTCTGGCGTCTGCTCTGCAACGACCGCGATCGCCTGCTGACGTACTGCCAGCGTATGGGCATCATCGTGACGAAGCTGACCACCCGGCAGACGCTCAAGAGCGATAAGCCGATCTTCGAGCTGATCGTCACCGGCGATGACGCCGACACCGTCCGGAAGCTCGCCGGGCGCGATCGTCCGATTCGGTAGTCCCATGGTGGCAGGTGCACGAACCTGACCGCCGTACCATGAGCCGCATGGATCGCCCCGTCGTCATCAAGCTCGGCAGTTCCACGCTGGTCGACGCGCGCGGGCGGCTACGCAAGAGCCGTCTCGACCGCATCGCCGACGAGATCGGCGCGCTCGCCGACGACACGCCGGTCTGCATCGTCTCGTCCGGTGCGATCGCGCTCGGTCTCGGCCACCTTGGTCGCATGGATCGCCCGGGCACCGTCGCGGAACTGCAGGCTGCAGCGGCCGTCGGCCAGGCGATCCTGCAGCAGGCCTGGCAACGATCGCTCGGCCGCTCGGGACGCGGCACCGGTCAGGTGCTGCTCGCCGCGAGCGACTTCGAGCGGCGCGAGTCGTACCTCAATGCGCGCCATACGCTCGAGACGCTGCTGGGCTGGGGCGTCACGCCGATCGTCAACGAGAACGACTCGACCGCCACGCAGGAAATCACCTTCGGCGACAACGACGCACTCGCCGCGCAGGTTGCCGTGTTGCTGGGCGCCCGCCTGCTGGTGCTCCTGACGGATCAAGAGGGGCTCTACACCCGCGATCCCAAGCACCCCGACGCAGCACTCGTGCGCGAGGTACCCGATGCCTCTGTGCTCGACGAGGTCGATACTGCTGCTGCCGGCTCTGGCTGGGGCAGCGGCGGCATGCGCTCCAAGGTTGTCGCGGCCGAGATGGCCCGCGCGGGCGGCGCTGCCTGCGTGATCGCCAACGGTGGGCGGAGTGGTTCGATCGCCGCGGCGATCGCGGGCGAGCAGATTGGTACGCGCTTCCCCGCCAAGGACTCCTCCCCGTCCGCGTACAAGCTGTGGCTGCGCCACGCCCTACCGACGACGGGCCGCATCGAGGTCGATGGTGGCGCCCGCAAGGCGCTCGAACAGGACGGTGCGTCCCTCCTGCCCGTCGGGATCAAGGCCGTCAGTGGACGCTTTGCGGCCGGCGATGGCGTCGAGTTGGTCGATGCGAAGGGCGTCGTGTTCGCCCGTGGCATCGCCGAGATGGGCAACGCGGAGCTGAAGCAGCAGATCGGCAAGCGCGGTGCCGACCCGGCCGTGCACCGCGACCGTCTCGTCCTGCTCTAGCCGCACCGCTCGCCGAACACGCTCCAGCCGATATCCTTGGCGACCATGAGCGCCACCACGCAGAGCGAGATCAGTGTCCGAGGCCGCGCCGCCGCGCGCGCCATCCGTAGTGCCAGCACCGACGTCCGCGACGCGGCGCTGGCCTCCATCGCTGCGCGCCTCGAAGCCGATGCCGCTGCGATCCTCGCCGCCAACGCACAGGACGTCGCCGCCGCCGTGGCCGACGGCACCTCCGCGGCACTGGTCGACCGCCTCACGCTCAACGGCGAGCGTCTCGCCGCGCTGTCGCAGGCCGTGCGTGACGTGGCTGCGCTGGCCGACCCTGTCGGGCGTGTGATCGACGATCGCCGCCTGCACAACGGCCTCGAGCTCTCCAAGGTGCGCGTGCCGATCGGCCGCGTCCTGGTGGTCTACGAGGCACGCCCGAACGTGACGGTTGACGTTGCCGCGCTGTGCATCAAGTCGGGCAACGTCGCGCTGCTGCGTGGCTCGGCCTCTGCGAAGCACACGAACGCTGCCCTCTCCGCCGCGGTGCGCGGCGGACTCGCCGATGCGGGACTGCCCGAGGACATCGTGATTCCGATCGAGGGCTCGCGTGACGATCTCGGCGAGCTCGTCAGCGACGCCAGTGCTGCCGACATCGTCGTACCGCGCGGTGGCGAGGCGCTCAAGGACTTCCTGCTGGAGAAGAGCCGCATTCCCGTGCTCGCGGCGGCCGGCGGCATCTGCCACGTGTACCTCGATCGCGATGCGAACGCCGAGATGGCCGTCGCCATCACGATGAACGCCAAGGTGCAGCGCCCCGGCGTCTGCAACGCAGCCGAGACGCTGCTCGTGCACGCCGACCGCACCGATCTGCTCCAGCCCGTGCTGGGCGCCCTGCGCGAGGCCGGCGTCGAACTGCGGGGCGACGAGCGCACGCGCGCCGCGATCGACTTCGAGATCAATGCCGCGACCGAGGCCGATTGGGATGCCGAGTACCTCGACCTGATCCTCGCCGTGCGCGTGGTCGACGACCTCGACGCGGCACTCGACCACATCGACCAGCACTCGACGGGGCACTCCGAGGCGATCGTGACCGACTCGCTCGAGGCCTCGCGCGTCTTCACCGACAGCGTCGACTCGGCGTGTGTCTACGTGAATGCTTCGACGCGCTTTACCGACGGCGGCGAGTACGGCATGGGTGCCGAGGTGGGCAACTCGACGGCACGCCTGCACGTGCGCGGACCGATCGGCCTCGAGGACCTGACGACCACCAAGTACGTCGTCATCGGCACCGGCCAGATCCGCGGCTAGCGGTGGAGGGGCGACCGCTGCGGATCGCGTTCGACCTCTCCGCCACACGGCTCGGCCAGGCGGGCGTGGCGCGCACCGCGCTGCAGCTGGCCGACGCGCTTGACGATCGCGGCGACGTGGAGGTCCTGCGCATCGGGATGGGCTCGACGCCCGCCCCCGGCACCACCAGCCGCCGAGCACTCGCACTGCGACTGGATCTCGCGTGGGCGACACGCGGAGCGCGCGCCGAGGCCCAGAGCCGCGGTGCAGACGTGTTGCATCTGCCGCTGCCGCGCGGTCCGCTCTCGCCAGGCCGGCCACCGACGGTCGTGACGGTGCACGACCTCGCCGTCCTCCACTACCCCGAGACACTGAGCCGCTGGAACCGCACCTACACCCAGCGGACGCTGCCGCGTGTGCTGGCCGCGGCCGACGCGATCATCGCGGTCTCGCAGAACACGGCCGACGACATCGCGGCCTTCGCGCCGACCGTCGCCGCTCGCGTGCACGTGATTCCCAACGGCGTGGATCCCTTCTGGTCGGCACCGGCCGAGCCCGCACCGAGCACCGCCCCCTACGTGCTCGCCGTCGGTACGCCCGAGCCGCGCAAGAACCTGCAGCGCCTCGTTGACGCCATGCGCCTACGTCGCGTGCGTGGCTCGGCGGAGGAGCTGGTGCATGTGGGTGCCGACGGTTGGGGCGACGTGCGTCTGCCCGACGAGCCATGGCTACGGCGCACGGGCCGCGTCACCGATACCGAGCTGCGCGCGCTCTACCGCGGTGCCGCCGCCGTGGCGATCCCGTCGCTGCACGAGGGCTCGGGCCTCCCCGCCCTCGAGGCCTTCGCCGCCGGCGCACCGGTGGCCGCCGCCGCCGCGGGCGCCCTGCCCGAGACGTGCGGTGATGCAGCGGTGCTCATCGATCCACTCAACGTCGAGTCGATTGCCGCGGGCATCGACGAGGCGATCAGCCGCCGCGACGAGCTGATCCGTGCTGGCCGCACACGCGCCGAGCAGGCGACATGGGCGAACGCCGCCGAGCGCTGCGTCGAGCTCTACTGCTCGCTGGCCTGACCGCGCCGCGACGGCGCAAGGCCCGGGGCTTGCCCGCCAAGCACGGTCGGATGGCGCTTGATGAAGCGCCCCACGTTACGCAGGTGCCAGACCGTGCGCTTGTCGATGAACTTGCCGTCGCTGGCGGCCTGGTGCGCGTGCACGACCTCGGCGGCGGGCTCCTGCCAGATCTCCCAGCCGCGCTGCCAGAGGCGCCACTGCAACTCGATCTCCTCGACGTACAGCGGTGCGAAGGCCTCATCGAACCCGCCGACGTCGTCCCACGCCTCGCGGCGGATTAGCAGGAAGGCACCGAGCGACCAGTCGACGAGGCGCGCCGCTGCGGGCTCACCGAGGTAGTGGTCGGCCGCGTACCGCGACGGCGGCAGCACCTTGCGCAGCGGCGTGCGGCGGATCACGGAGCCGACGGGCTCGGGGAAGCGACGCGCCGCCTCCTGATACGAGCCGTCGAGATTGCGCAGCGTCGGAGCGACGAGGCCGCAACGCGGGTGGTCCTCCATGAAGCGCACGAGCCGCGGCAGGCAGTCAAGTTGTGCGATCGCGTCGGGGTTGACGATCGCGAGGTAGTCGCCCGGCGCGGCGGCAAAGGCGACGGCCTGGTTTTCGGCGTACGAGCGCGTGTCGGGCTGCTCGACGAGTACGCACTCGGGGTAGTCGGCGCGGATCAACTCGGCGGTGCCGTCGCCCGGGCGGTTGGCGACGACCACGATCGTGAGTGCAACGCCCATGTTCTGCTGACGGAGGCCGGCGATCGCGTCGGGCAGGTCGTCGGCCTGGCCGGTCGAGGTGAGCGCGGCGACGACAGACGCCTGCTTGCCGGTGGCCACCGGACGGACGGTGCGCTGCGTCTGCGGCTGCTCACGCAGCACGTCCTGCCAGACATCGACCAGTCGGTCGGCGGCGGCCGTCCAGGTGAGTTCTGCGGCGCGGACGATGCCCGCCTCGCGACAACGCGCACGCAGCGCCTCGTCGTCGAGCAGGCGCGCCAGGCCGTCGGCGATCGATGCGACGTCAAGCGGGTTGGCCAAGACGGCCGCCCCACCGGCCACCTCGGGCAGCGCAGTCGTGTCGCTCGTCAGCACCGGCGTACCGGTGGCCATCGCCTCGGCGACCGGCAGGCCGAAGCCCTCGTAGAGCGACGGGAAGGCGAAGACGCCGGCGGCGGCGTAGAGGTCGCGCAGCGCGCCTTCCCCCTGCACGTAGCCGATACGGCGTACGTGGCTCTGCAGGCGCAGCTCCGAAATACGCGCGCCGAGTTCGGTCTCGTCCTGCTTGGCATCACCGGCCAAGACGAGCAGCGGCATGTCGTCGCGCGTATCGCGCACGCGCGCGTAGGCTTCGAGCAGGCGCAGGAGGTTCTTGCGCGGCTGCAGCGCGCCAATGAACAACACGTAGCCGGGCTCCAGCCCCCACGACGCGCGCACGCGATCCACGGCGGTCGGGTCGGGCGCGTAGGCGGCGGAGACGCCGTTCGGAATCGCGACCACGTGGCTCGGGTCAAGCCCAGGCACGGTACGCAGCACGTCGTCGCGCGAGTGCTCCGAGACCGTGACCACGCGCGCCGCACGGCGGATCGACCACGGCACGAAGCGGCCAAAGGCCATCGCATCGGCCTTGGGCATCAACTCGGGCGCAAAGCGGTACGACGAGTCGTGCACCGTCACGACACCCGGACAGTTGAGGCCCGGTGGCAAGACGTAGTTGCCGTGGTACAGCGCCGGGCGATCGGCACGCAGCCGGGCGGGCAGGCTCACGGCCACGCGACGGTAATTCGAGCCGACGTCGACGGCCACCGGGCGCACAACGCCCGAGGCGGTGATGGCCTCGGGCACACGGTCGGGGTCGCGCACGTAGGCGAGCACCGTAAAGGGCAGGTCGTCGCGCGCCGCGAGCGCCGTCAGTAGACCCGTGGCGACGGTCTCGTCACCCGTGCGATTGCGGCCGATGACATCGGCGTCGAAGGCGATGACGTCGGGCATCGCTCAGCCGACGCGGCTGCCGCGCACCGGACGATCGCGCGTCGCCTCGGGGAAGACCGCTCGCTCGCCGAGCGTGGTGCGGGCGAAGTCGAGGAACGAGACGACCAGGCGGCTCTGGGGCCGCGAGGCATTGCGCACCGCGTAGAACAGGCGGCCGGGCTCGAGGCCCTTAACCGTCGCGCTCGACAGACGCCCCTCTTCGAGCTCGCGCTCGACGGCGAGGCGCGAGAGGAAGGTCACGCCCAGGCCTGCCTCGACGGCCGACTTGGCCGACTCCTGCAGGCCCAGCTCGGCCACGACATTGAGGTCGCGGGCACGGATGCCGTGGGCGCGCAGCTCGCGCTCGACGACCGTGCGTACGCCGGCGCCCTCCTGCTGGACGACGAGCGGCTCGTGCACGAGCTCCTCGACGGTGATCTGCCTCCCGGCGAAGGGATGGTCGTTGGTGACCACGAGGACGACCTCGTCGCGCAGAAACGGCTCGAAGACGAGCGAGCGATGCGCGCGCTCAGCACCGACAATGCCGAACTCAAGCTGACGGTCGAGCACGCGATCGACGATCGTCTCGGTGTCGTCGACGCGCAGCGACACCAAGACCTCGGGATACTCCTTGTGAAAGGCACCGAGCAGCGCAGGCAGGATCCGCTCGCCGGGGCCCGTCGAGGCGCCGACGATCAGGTGCCCGTGCAGGCCATCGCCCTCCTCCTCCAGGCTATGGAAAAGATCGCGCTCGGCACCCAAGATGCGCTGTGCATGGCGGTAGGCAACCTGGCCGGCCTCGGTCGGCTCGACCACGCGGCCGGACCGATCGATCAGCTGGCAGCCGAGGCGCTTCTCGAGCGAGCGGATTGCCAGCGAAACTGCGGGCTGCGTGACGCCGAGCTGCTCGGCGGCCTGCGAGAAGCTGGAGCGGTCGACGACGGCGACCAGAGCAGCGAGCTGCTTGGTGTCCATCAGTCGGTCACCTTGCGGGTCGCGACGGTTTCGCGCACCGGCGCCTTGGCGGCGGCGAAGTAGAGCTCAAGCGCCTCATCGTCGGCACCGCGCTGGAGTGCCAGGTCGATCTCGTCGAGACGGCCGGCCAGCCACGCAGCGTCGATACGGCCGCGGCGGGCGCGCATCAGCTTGTCGTGGTGCGTGCGCTCAACGGACTCGTCGTCGGCGAAGAGACGCTCGTGCAGCACCTCGCCAGGGCGGCGGCCGATCACGCTGATCTCGATGTCCTTGCCGGGCTCGCGACCCATCAGGCGCACCATGTCCTGCGCCAGATCCATGATCCGCACCGGATCGCCCATGTCGAGCACGAAGATGTCGCCCGACTGGCCGACGCCACCCGCCTGCACGATCAGCTGCACGGCCTCGGGGATCGTCATGAAGAAGCGGGTCATTTCGGGATCCGTCACGGTGACCGGGCCACCCTCGAGGATCTGGCGGCGGAACGTGGGGATCACCGAACCGGACGAGCCGAGCACGTTGCCGAAGCGCACGGCCATGAAGCGCGTGCCAGCGCGCTCCTGCGCCTCAGCCTCAACGACGTACTCGCACAGCGCCTTCGACGCGCCCATGGCGGTCTCGGAGATGACGGCCTTGTCGGTCGAGACGAGCACGAAGCGCTCGACGCCGGCATCGGCAGCGATCTCGGCGAGCGCGCGCGTGGCCAGCACGTTGTTGCGCAGGGCGCTGAAGGGATTGATCTCCATCAGCGGCACGTGCTTGTAGGCCGCGGCATGGAAGATCACGTTCGGCTGTGCCTCGGCGATGATCTTGCGCATGCGGTCGGCGTCCTTGACGTCGGCCACGCACGAGTGCACGTTGGCGATGTCGTGCTCGCGGAGCCACTGGTCGATCTGAAAGATGTTGTCCTCGGCGTGGTCGATCAGGGTGAGCCGGGCCGGCGAGAGACGGCTGATCTGGCGCACGAGCTCGGAGCCGATCGAGCCGCCGGCGCCCGTGACGACGACGGACTGGCCGGCGAGATAGCCGCCCATCGAGGCGAGATCGAGGTTGACGGGCTGGCGGCCGAGGATGTCCTCGACCTGCACCTCGCGCAGGCGGCGCAGCAGCGTCGGGTCGCCGTCGAGCAGGTCGTACAGACCCGGCAGCGTCTTGACCGGCACGCTGGCGCGGCGGCACGCGTCGACGACGCGCTGGCGCGCGGTGCCATCAGCGCCGGGCATAGCGATCACGACCTCATCCGGCGGCGACGCCTTGAGGATGCCGGCCAGATCGTGCGTGGTGCCATCGACCTTGACGCCATGAAGGCGCATGCCCTGCTTGCGCGGATCGTCGTCACACAGGCGAATCGGCGTTATCCGCAGCGAGCGGTTGGCGAGCATCTCGCGCACGATCACGGAGCCGGCGTCGCCCGCACCGACCACGATCACCTCGCGGCCACGCGGAAACAGCGTGCCGCGGCCCTCAAGGATGGTGCGGGCCACGGCGCGGACGCCGACGGTGCCGAGCAGCAGCAGGAGGAACCAGATCGCGAGCACGCCGCGCGGGGGCGTGGCGGCGACCGGCGGGAACAGGTTCGCGTAGAGCGCGATGACCACGAGCGCGATCACCGACGCACGCAGCAACAGGCGCACGTCGCGCAGCGACACGTAGCGCCACCAGCGCGTGTACAGCCCGTTGAGCACGAAGACGGCGACCGTCAGGACGACAACCCACGGCAGCGTGGCCCAGAACAGCGTGTTCGCCCAGATCGGCACGACATCGAAGCGCAGCTGGAAGGCGAGCCACCATGCGACGGCCGCCACAGCGGCATCTGCCGCCATGTGACCCACGCGATGCCAGGAGGGAAGGCGCATATCAGCAATCATTATAGGTACGCGACCAATCCCCTGCGCGACCTATGCGGCGATTCGGCAACGGGTCGTCAGACGAGCCCGTTGAACGCCAGATCCACCAGCGTCGCCGGGTCTCGCAGCGTCGGCGCCGCCGCGGGCCCGCGCGGTGCGATCACGAGGTCCTCCACCCGTTCCAGCTGCTTGAGCCGGCCCTCGGCGATCAGCGCGCGATCGACGGCACCGAGCGTCCCCGCGAACGTCGTCCAGACGGGGGTGCCAAGCACCACGGCCTCGCGATTCATCGTGCCACCCGCCGAGATCACGAGATCGGCCGTGGCAACGAGGCTGCGAGCATCGACAGCGCGCTCCGGCACGATCACGCGCTCAAGACCGAGCGCCCGCACAGCGTCGCCCTGCTCGCGCGTACGGGGCAGTACGACCTGATCGACACGCGCGTCGGCCGACAGCGCCCGCAGCACCTGATCGAAGAGCGGATTGTCTGTGCGGTGGTAGAGCGCGAGCTCCGGCGGCGGCCGCATCACCGCGAGCAGCGCGTCGGAACGCACGCCGAGCTCGACACGCACAGATGGGTCGGCAGCAAAGCCCCAGAGGGCGTACTCCTCCTTGAGGCCCGGAAAGCGGACGACGTTCGTCGCCTTGGCGCCGTGCGCCGTGATCGCCTCGAGCGGAATCGCATCGGGCACCAGCACACGCGCCGCCAACCGGCAGTTGACGCCGTGCTGAAGCTTCGCCCCCTCGTAGTCGAACATCGTCACGGTCGGGAAGCCGAGCAGCCGGCCGACCATCGGCTGATCGGTCGAGCCGTGCGCCAGACCGACGTCGAAGCGGCGCGGCTTGGCCCACTGACGCAGCGCGTGCACGCGGCCCACCGCAGCACGCCCCTTGCCGAACCGTGAGCGTCCGCCATGTGCGCCGATCTCCTCGACGTGCAGGCCGTGAAGCGCCGCAAGCTCGGCGGTCTGGCCGTAGGGACGGGCCGTCAGCTCGACCGTCGCGCCTCGGCTCTCGAGCACGCGCACGAGCGGTGCGAGCACCGGCACGTGCGGCGCGTTGGTGAGATCGATCCAGACGCGCATCGCGCGGCTACGCGGACGCGGCCTCGAGGGCGGCGATGAGCGCGTGCTGATCGGCCTCGGGCAACGTCGGGTACATCGGGAGCGCCAGGCATTCGCGCGAGGCGCGCTCGGTCTCGGGCAGGCTGCCCTCCTCGTAGCCGAGGTCGGCAAAGACCGGCTGGAGGTGATGCGGCGTGTCGTAGTAGACGACGCAGCCGACGTCTGCGGCCTTGAGCGCCCCTTGGATCGCGTCGCGATCCTGGCACCGGACGACGTAGAGGTGGTAGATCGGATCGGCGCCTGGCGCGGTGCCCGGCAGCTCGACGAAGCGGTCGAGGCCGAGGTCGGCGTACCGCGCCGCCGCAGCCTGGCGCAGGTCGTTCCAGCCGGCCAGCTCGGGCAGGAGCACGCGCAGGATCGCGGCCTGTAGCTCGTCGAGGCGGGAGTTCATGCCGACCTGCGTGAAGGTGCGCTTGTCCTTGGAGCCATGGAAACGCAGTTCGCGGATGCGCTCGGCAATGGCGTCGTCGTTCGTTGTGACAAGCCCGCCGTCACCGAAGCCGCCGAGGTTCTTGGTCGGAAAGAACGAGAACGTCGCGATGTCGCCGATCGCGCCGCAGCGGACACCATCGAGCGAGGCGCCATACGACTGCGCAGCGTCCTCGATCAGCAGCAGGCCTTTGGCATCGGCGATCGCGCGCAACTCCTTCATCGGCGCGGGATGGCCGAACAGGTGCACGGCCATGATCGCCTTGGTGCGGTCGGTAATCGCAGCCTCGACGGAGGCTGGATCCAACTGGTACGTGGTCGGCTCGATATCGGCAAAGACCGGCGTGGCACCAACGGCCGCGATCGATTCGGGCGTGGCGTAGAAGGTGTAGGCCGGGCAGATGACCTCGTCACCCGCGCCGATGTCGTGGGCGCGCAGCGCCAGCAGCAGCGCATCGGTGCCGTTGGCAACGCCCACAGCGTGCGCGACACCGAGATCGGCGGCGGTCTCGGCCTCGAAGGCCTTCACGTTCGGGCCAAGAATGAAGACCCCGCTCGTAATGACCTCGCCGACCGCAGCGGTGATTTGGTCATGCAGCGGAGCCCACTGGCCGCGCAGATCCATCAGAGGGACGCCCATGCGCCGCAGGATACCGCCCACCCCGCCCGGGACGGAACGGTAGGCTTCGGTCGTGTCCGATCTCCCACGCATGGTCACCGACGCCGCAGGCGTCAACGAGGTGACCGCGGCGGCTCGCGCGGCAGGGCGCTGCGCCCTCGATACGGAGTTCATGTGGGAGAAGTCGTACGCGCCGCAGCTCTGCCTCGTGCAGGTCGCCGTCGGCGACACGATCTGGCTCGTCGACCCGTTGGCTGGCGCACCGCTCGAGCCGCTCGGTGAGCTGATCGCCGATGCATCGGTGCAGAAGCTGATGCACGCGCCGTCGGCCGACCTGATCGCTTTTGGCCTCCACTTCGGCTCGGTCCCGGCCAACGTGTTCGATACGCAGGTCGCTGCCGGGTTCGTTGGTCTGACCGCCAGCGCCAGCCTGGACCGTCTGCTCGATGCGGTGCTGAAGGTGCGCCTAAACCACAACGAGACGTTCTCTGACTGGACGCGTCGTCCGCTCAAGGAGACGCAGCTCCATTACGCCGCGGATGATGTGCGCTACCTCGACCAGCTCGTTGAGGAGCTCGAGCGCCGCCTCGCCGAGCGTGGCCGCCGCGACTGGGCTCATGCCGAGATCGAGCGCCGCTTCTGTACCCCCGAGGCCGCGGGCGGCGACCCTGAGCGCGCGTACCGCAAGGTCCAGCGGCGCGGCAAGCTGTCGCCGCAGGCCCAGGCTGTCCTCGTCGACGTCGCCGCGTGGCGCGAGCAGCTGGCTCGCCGCCGGGATCAGCCGTCGGGCTGGGTGATGAAGGATCCGACGCTCGTCGAGATCGCCCGCGCCGCGCCGCGCACCGTCGGCGACCTGCAGCAGATCCGCGGTCTCGGCAAGAGCCTCGGCGAGCGTGAGAGCACCGAGCTCCTCGCCGCCGTCGCCCACGGGCTCGACCGCGAGCCGCCGCCGGCTGAGCACAGCGTGCCGCAGCGCATTGCCCGGCAGGTCGACGCCGTCGCCACGCTCGCCGTCCCCATGGCGCGCATCCGCTGCCAAGACGCTGATCTCGCGCCCGAGCTCGTCGCCAACCGCGCCGACCTCGATCGCTTCCTCGAGGCAGTCGTCGGTGGCGAAGATCTCTCCACGTTGCCGCTCGGCCAGAGCTGGCGCAAGGACCTACTCGGCGACATCCTCGTGCGCCTCGTGGCGGGCGAGATCAGCCTGTCGCTGAACCAGTCCGCGCCGTTCTTGAACGTCGAAGAGCGCTGCTAACGATGCGGCGCGTCGGCATCGCCGTCGGCGTCGCGGTCTTCACGCTGCTCGTGATCGGGATTCCGACCGATCTCATCCCGAATCCGATCTTCGTACGCCAGATTGACGAACCCGCATGGGCCTGGCCCGTCGCGATCATCACCGCCGTGCTTGCCGGCGTGCTGATCGCCCTGCCCCGCCCGACCAGCTGTCGCCCGGCCACGCGCACGGGCATCATCGGCGGTGGGCTCGCCTATCTCGCCGTTGGCTGTCCGACGTGCAATCACCTGATCGTGCTCGCGCTCGGCACGACCGGGGCGCTCGCGTGGTTCGCTCCCATCCAGCCGTACCTTGCCCTGGTCGCCCTCGCCGTGCTGATCGGTGCGATCGTGCACCGGCTGTGGCTGCTGCGTCGCAGCGGCGACCTGCGCCTCGCTTAGACCGGCTCGGCAATCGGCGCGGGCTTCAACGACGCCTCAGGGTTGTCGTTGACGACGCGGTAGTACGTGTCGCGCTGAATCGGCTTGTACCCGGCGTTGCGGATCACCCGGCAGAAGTCCTCGGAGGTGGCCCGGTACGTCGTGCCCGCGCTCGAGACGACGTTCTCCTCGAGCATGATCGAGCCGAGATCGTCGGCGCCGAAGTGCAGCGCGACCTGCCCGATCTTCATGCCCTGCGTGACCCAGGACGACTGGATGTGCGGGATGTTGTCGAAGTACAGGCGCGAGACGGCCTGCACGAGCAGGTACTCGAACGACGTCGGCGTCTCGTTGACGGTCTGGCCGAGCACCGTGTTGTCGGGCTGGAACGTCCAGGAGATGAAGGCGCGGAAGCCCGGTACCTCGTCCTGCAAGTCGCGCAGCTTGCGCATGTGCTCGACACGCTCCGCGAGCGTCTCGACGTGGCCGTACATCATCGTGGCCGACGTCGTCATGCCCTGGCGATGGGCCTGGCGCATCACCTCGAGCCACTCCTCGCTCTTCGTCTTCTTCGGAGCAAGGATGTGCCGGACGCGATCGACGAGGATCTCGCCGCCGCCACCGGGAATCGAGTCAAGACCGGCGTCGCGCAAGCGCGAGATCGTCTCGGCGATCGTCAGGTTCGCTCGGCGCGAGATGTACGTCACCTCGGGCGGCGAGAGCGCGTGCATGTGGAACTTCGGGTAGCGCTCCTTGATCGAGCGGAAGATGTCCTCGTACCACTCGATCCCAAGGTCCGGGTTGTGTCCACCTTGCATCAGTGCGCCGGTGCCGCCGACGGCGATCGTCTCCTCGATCTTCGCGAAGATGATGCGCTTCGGCAGGACGTAGCCCTCACGGGCATCCCCGGGCTTGCGATAGAACGCGCAGAAGTTGCAGTCCGTGACGCAGATATTCGAGTAGTTGATGTTGCGATCGACGATGTACGTGACCTCGCCGGGATTGGCCTTGCGATTGCGGATCTCGTTGGCGGCAGCGCCGATCGCGACGAGGTCGCGCGACTGCATCAGCGTGAGGGCATCGGCATCGCTCAGGCGCTCGCCGTCGACGACTCCCTTGAGAATCTCGCTGACGGTCCTGGTGGATTCAATGACGGCCATTACGCCTCCGCTCCATGGTGGCGGGCCCCCGCGAACACGAGCTCGGGGGCGGTTTCGATGATGCCGGCCTCTGCGGCCAGTTCGAAGTATCGCTGCAAACCCTCGCGCTTGCGATCGGTGAAGCGGTACTGCAGGTGCTCGAAGTAGCGGGCGAGGAAGCCGGCGGGGAAGCCATAACGCTCGGCGGCGGCCTCGGCGACCAGCGCGGCGTGCTCGGAGGCGTCCGCGACAGCGGAGGCAAGCGCATGGTCGAGCTCGAGCAGGCGTTCGCTGTCGACCGTGCGGCGCGCAGCCCAGACGGCAAAGACCATCGGCAGGCCGGTGCGCTCGAACCACAGCTCGCCAAGGTCGTGATGCGGCGTCGGATCGTCGATCGAGGAGCGCAGCGCTTCATCACCGATCAGCAGCGTGGCGTCAGCCGGAGAGCCCTCAGGAAGGATCTCCGCGGTGGGGAACAGCACGCGTACGAGCGCGACCGAGGCGGCACTCTGGCTCGTCACGGCGATCGAGCGGATGGCGGGCAGCGGTACGTCGGTAACGAGGTTGACGGAGTCGACCTCGCCCTCCGAGGCGATGCACATCGACGGCAGCAGCACCCAGTCGTCGACATTGCGCGCGTAGGCAATGCTCGAGACGTTGGCGACGTCGAGGTCGCCCGCCGCCAGCAGCGCGTTGAGGCGCGTCGGCACCGCCAGCGTCTCCTCAATCGTGCCCGGCTCGAGACGATGCTCGAGCGACCAGGCGAGGGGGAACGTGTTGATGAAGTCAACACGCCCGACGCGGAGAGGGCTCAGCTGTCCCAACGACGCAGCTCGTTGTAGAACGTATCGCGCTGGACCGGAATCTTGCCGGCCTCCTGAATCACGCGCACGAGGTCGGCAATCTTCTCCTCGGTCGGCGTAACCGCACCGGCGGCGTGGGCGATCTTCTCCTCAACGACCGTACCCTGGATGTCGTTGGCGCCGAACGACAGGCCAACCTGGGCCAGCGGCGTCGAGATCATGATCCAGTACGCCTTGACGTGCTCGATGTTGTCCAGCATCAGACGCGAGACGGCAAGCATCTTGAGATCGTCCTGGCCCGTCGAGAACTTCCAGCCACGACGCTCGAAGACGGTGTTCTGCGGGTGGAACGGCAACGGGATGAAGGCCATGAAGCCACCCGTCTCGTCCTGCAGCTCGCGCAGGGAGAGCAGGTGCTCGATGCGCTCCTCGTAGGTCTCGACGTGGTTGTAGAGCATCGTGCAGTGCGTCTTGAGGCCGAGGCCGTGGGCGATGCGGTGCGTCTCGAGCCACTGTGCGCCCGGCTCCTTGCCCGGCGCGATGATCTTGCGGACACGCGGTGCGAAGATCTCGGCGCCACCGCCCGGCAGCGTGTCCAGGCCGGCATCGATCAGCTCGCGCAGCACCTGCTCGTGCGTCATGTCGCACGAGCGCGTCATGTGGTGAATCTCGGACGCGGTGAAGAGCTTGAGGTCGACGCCCGGCAGGCCCTCCTTGAGGGCACGCGTGATGTCGGTGTAGTACGAGAAGTCGAGGTGCGGATTCTCGCCGCCGACCATGTGAATCTCGGTGAACTCCTGATGCTCACGCACGTTCTGCGCGTGGGCGACGAGATCGCCGATGTCCCACATGACCGCGTCGGCCTGCTTCGACGTGCGCGCGAAGGCGCAGAACTTGCACTTCACGCGACAGATCGTCGTGTAGTTGAGGTACAGGTTGTTGACGAAGAACACCTCGTCGGTACCACCACGGTTGCGGCGCGCGAGGTCGGCCAACTCGCCGAGCTCGAGGATGTCGTGCGACTCAAGCAGCGTGATGCCGTCGTCGAGGTCCAGGCGCTCGCCGGCCACGACCTTCTCGCGGATCTCCTGCAGTGCGGTGTTGCGTGCGATGGTGGCCATGGTGCTCCTCCTCAGGTATCGCGATCGACGACGCCGCGGACGACCATCCGCAACGGTGCCGTGTCGAGATCTCCCTGGATCCGGTCGAGTGTCTCCTCCGCCTCGCGGACGAGTTCGCGTGCAGTTTCGCGTGCCTCATCGAGAGCGCCCGTCGCAGCGACACGCTGCAAGAGCGGCAAGACCTCATCCGCGGGCGGCTGCGTGCGCAGGGCATCGGCGATTGCGTCGTCGTGCCGCGCCGCGTACAGCAACGGCAGCGTGGCAGTGCCGCCAATCAGATCGGTGCCGAGCGACTTGCCCGTCGCATCGGAGCTGCCGTCGCAATCGAGGATATCGTCGGCCACCTGGAAGGCGATGCCCAAAAGGCGGCCATACTCGGCCAGCGCCTCGGCATCGGCCGACGGCAGGCCGCCGAGACGGCCGCCAAGGCCGCACGCGGCCGCAAACAGTCGACCGGTCTTGAGGGTGCAGCGCTCGAAGTACTGCGCCGGCGTCGTTGCGGGGTTGCGCGTCTGCTGCATCTGCAGCGCCTCGCCCTCCGACAGACCGAGTGCCGCCTGTGACAACAGCGCAAGGCTCTCGAGATCGCCGGCCTCGGCAAGCACGGCGAAGGCGCGCGCGAAGAGGAAGTCGCCGGTGGCGCCGGCGACGAAATCGCCATGCTGCGCCCAGACGGTCGGACGCCCACGCCGTAGCGAGGCGTGATCGAGCACGTCGTCATGCACGAGCGTCGCCATGTGGACCAGCTCGACAGCACTGCCGGCACGGACAAGGTTCTCGGTCTGCTGGCCCGCGGGCGGCGCAGACAGCAACACGAGGAGTGGGCGCAGGCGCTTGCCACCAGCCGTCAACGTGTCGGACGCGGTGGCGGCGGTCGAACCGCCGACCCACGCCACGTCGTCGACCAAGCGGCCTTCGACGCGGACGAGGTACTCCCGAATACCGGGCAGTGCGAGCAGGTCCGTCAGCGTGGCAGTGCTCATCAGCGCGCGCCTTCAACGGTGCCGACGTGCAGCGCGACGATCCCGCCACCGAGGGTGCGGAACTTCACGTCGCGCAGACCAGCCTCGTACATCACGTGGGCGAGCGGTGTCGGGCCCGGGAAGCGCTTCACCGAGGCCGGCAGGTAGGTGTACGCGCTGTCGCCCTTGCGGTCGGCAACCTTGCCGAAGGCCGGCACGAGCCGGTCGAACCAGAGCCGATGAAACGGGACGAGGGGACCCGACTCGGGTGTGGTGATCTCGAGGCAGACAACCTTGCCGCCCGGGCGCACGACGCGCTCGAGTTCGCTGAGTCCCTGGCCGAGATCGGCGACGTTGCGGATACCGAAGGCAACCGTGGCGGCTGCGAAGCGGTCGTCCTCGAACGGCAGATCAAGCGCATCGCCGTGCAGCAGCGTGACCTGATCCATCTGCTTCTTGACGACCTTGCGCCGACCGATGTCGAGCATGCCGTCGGAGAAGTCGACGCCGATGACTTCGCCGCTCGGTCCGACGCGGCGGCCGAGCTCGAGCGAGAGATCCGCGGTACCGCAGCAGCAGTCGAGGACGCTGGCGCCCTGACCGACCTCTGTGGCATCGGCGGCGAGCTTGCGCCAGCGCACGTCGAGGCCTGCGGTCATTACGCGATTCATCACGTCATACGGTCGCGCGATGCGGTCGAACATCGCCTGCACGCGCTCGGGGGGCAGCGTGCCGGCCTCCGCCCCGTACGTGACGGGGAGGTTGTCCGTGGTCGCAGGGAGGTTGTCGGTGCTCATGCGCTCCCCCAGCGTTGCAGCAAAGCGTTGTCGATGCCGCACAGATCGAGCACGCGGCCGGCCACGAAGTCGACCATCTCCTCGACGGACTGCGGGTGCGTGTAGAACGCAGGCATCGCCGGTGTCACCATCGCGCCCGCTTCAGCAAGCGTCGTCAGGGCCCGCAACTGCAGAACAGAGAGCGGCATCTCACGCGGAACGAGGACCAGCTTGCGGTGCTCCTTGAGCGCCACGCTGGCAGCACGATGAATCAGATTGGCCTGGCTCGACGATGCGATCGTGCCGCACGTTGCCATGGAGCACGGGCAGATCACGTACGCGTCGACCTTGGCCGAGCCAGAGGCATACGGCGCGAACCAATCGCGCTCGCCGTACAGCGTGGCTCCCTGACCGCCAAACTCCGCCACGAAGCGCTCAACGGCCTCAACCGGCGGGATCGACTTGTCGCGGTAGACCTCCCAGGCAATCACTTCGCCCGCCGAGGCCGACGCGCACACGCCGACCTGCGCACCCGCAGCAGCAAACCCCTGCAGCAGGCGGGCGGCGTAGGGAGCGCCAGAGGCGCCAGTGATTCCGAGGAAGACATGCATAGCGGGAGCCCGTGCAGGATACGGCAGCAGAGGCGTTCCCTCGGTTCTTCGCAGCGTCCGCGAATCTGGATCCATTGAGAGGCAACCCGGCGGCAATTCCTGGTCTTGCGGGTGGATCCGCCCAGATGGGTCCGGACCAGAAGGATCAGGGCCGGGTGGATCAGCTCACATGGGTCCGGACCCCCACGTCACGGGAGAGGCTATCGCCGCTGATGCCTCCTCGGGTATCACGGGACATGGGTCCGGACCCTTAGACGACAGAGGGCCGGGTGTCACCACCCGGCCCTCCGCGTACATTCGGTTGTCCCGCGGGGGCTAGCCCGCTGCGGCGGTGCCGGCGAACTCGCCACCGGCCTTCTCACAGGAGGCCGGGTAGGTCTCTGCGGCCGTAGCAGCCTCCGGACCTTCCTTGCCTGCTGCAGCACCGGAGTGCGTCGCAACGTAGCCAGCGAGGCAGGAGATCTGATCCTCGTTGTACTGGGCGCTGAAGGCGGGCATGCCACCCTTGCCGTTCGTGATCAGGTTGAGCGCCGTCTCGTAGTCGACGGCGTTGGCCGTCAGGCTCGGACCGACGTTGCCCGCTGTACCGGCATCGGCGAACGTGTGACAGGTCGAGCAGGCGCCGTTGGCGAATGCCGCCGCGCCCGGGGCCGTCGAGGCTTCACCCACCGCACCCGGCGCCTTGGCACCGTAGAACGTGAGGGTCAGCAAGACAATCGGCACCATCACGCCAACCGCAAGCGCAACCGGGCGGCGCGAGAGGCGACGGTCGGGATTGCGGTCGATGAACGGCCAGCCGATCAGCAGAACCATCCAAATCGTCGGGATGATCACCGAGCCGACGATCAGCAGCTCCGGCGTCTTGAAGATACGCAGCAGCTCGAAGAGGAAGAAGAAGTACCACTCCGGACGCGGGTCGTAGCGCAGGACGCCTGGATCGGCCTTGCCCTCGTAGGCGGGTCCGAGAATGCCGCCTTCGCGCGCCGCGTCGGCGATCTCCGGAACCGGACCGAACTGGGCGTACCAGAGGACCGCCATGCCCATGATCAGGGCGACGACGATCAAGCTGACGATCGTGTCGTGGAAGACGGCATGCGGGAAGAACGACTTGCCGTGCTTCTTCTGGAACGCGTACTCGCGCTGGTAGGCCTCGCGGCGCTCTCGTGCAGTTAGACGGGGCATTAGACGTCACTCTCCGTGACCTGCATGCGGGACCAGGGCGGCGACGTGACGCCGAGCCGGACCACAAGCAGCATGTGCAGGGCGATCAGACCACCGAGGATGCTCGGAATCACCAGCATGTGCAGCGCGTAGAAGCGCGACAGCGTGTGCGTGGAGATCTCCGGGCCGACCATCAGGATCCAGGACAGCGCCGGGCCGAGGATCGGCGCGGTGCCGTTGATGTTGACGCCGACGATCGTGGCCCAGTAGGCGCGCTCGTCGAAGACCAGCAGGTAGCCGGTGAACGACATGCCCATCACGAGGATGAAGATGATCGCGCCGGTGATCCACGTCATTTCGCGCGGGTACTTGTAGGCCCCGAACAGGAACGTGCGTCCCATGTGCAGGAAGAGCAGCACGACCATGACGGACGAGCCCCACTTGTGCATGCCGCGGACGAGCCAGCCGAGCGTCGCTTCGTCGGTGATGAACTTGATCGTCATCCAGGCCGTGTCGGGATCGGGCTGGTAGTACATCGCGAGCAGAATGCCGGTGGTCACCTGCAGGATGAAGACGGTGATCAGCGCGGAGCCGAGCGTCTGCAGCCAGGAGATGTCCTTCGGCACGTTGCGGAAGAGCATGAACTTGCCGAAGGTGATCAGGCCAGAGCGTTCCTCGACCCAATCGACCGGCATCTTGGCGATCTCGCCAGGAGGTGGCAGTAGCGTGGACATGTGTTCTCCTGCCTCAGACCGGCGGAACGGGATAGAGCCAGCCGAGGAGCCCACCCACGGGCTCGCCGGGCAGCTTGAACTGATCGGTCATGACGACCTTGCCGTCAACGTTCTCGGTCGCGAACGGACGGCCGACGAGGAGTTGGCCGTTCTCGACCTTGTACTCAAAGCGGTTAAGCGGGCGAATCGGCGGGCCCGCCGTGACGAGGCCTTCCGTGTCGTACTGGCCGCCGTGGCACGGGCACGCGAAACCAGTCGCCTTGAACTGCACGGGGCAGCCGAGGTGCATGCACACGTTCGAGATGATCGTGAACTCCTCAGCGCCGTCGCGGCGGATGTAGGCGACGCGGCGATCGAGCTCGCCATTCTTGCCGCGCTCGAAGATGACGGGCTCGTACGCGCCTTCCTTGTAGGCCGGATTGTCGACCGGGCCGAAGCTCGTCCAGTACCAGTCCTCACCCGCGAACGAGGGCCCGAGCACGAAGCCCAGCACCGGCACAGCGACGGCGACACCAATCAGGCCACCGAGGCCGATGGTTGCTCCAGTCAGAAACTTGCTGCGGCTAACCACCGCACGCGGGTCGTTGAAGTCACTGAACGACGACGCGCCAGCGCGATCAGATCCGTTCTCAGCCACGAGCATTCCTTCCAGTCACGCACGTATCTTGGAGGCGCTCCCCCCGAGATGTCAAAGTCGCCACGATCCGCACAAGCCCTCCGTTCGCCTTCATGCCCCTACCTCTTCGCGTGTGAGCGAGCAGGAGTTGATGCAGTACCGCATGCCAGACGGGCCAGGGCCGTCGGGGAAAACGTGTCCGAGATGGCCGCCACACGCCTTACAGACAACCTCGATCCGGCGCATGCCGTGCGAGGAATCCTCGCGCGCACCGACGTTGTCGTCCTCGACGGGCCGGGTGAAGCTGGGCCACCCCGTGCCGCTGTCGAACTTGTCGTCCGACGAGAACAGCGGCGTGCCGCAGCCGGCGCAGTGGTACATGCCCGGCGCGTGATCATCCCAGTAGGCACCGGTGAACGGCGCCTCGGTGCCCTGCTGGCGCAGCACGGTGTACTGCTCCGGCGTCAGGATCGCGCGCCACTCGTCGTCAGTTCGCTCCACGGAACAATCTCCTTGCGCAGCCATCAGTAACCGCCTCGCGCTGCGAGCATAGTGCGCCGACTCACCGGAACCGGCTCTACCGGACGTGCCCGGGCATGGTGATGCCGAACGAGGCCCAGCGCTCATCGACGCGCGCCTTGACGTCAGCGGGGATGCGATTGACCTCGGGCCAGCCGCGGGTGTAGCCCTCGCCCTCCCACTTGGCCGTGGCGTCGAAGCCGATCTTGCCACCGAGCGCCTTGATGCGCGCAGCGTGATCGAGTTGGTCGAGCGGGCCGTACGACATCAGGATGTCGTGCGCCGGATCGATATTGGCGCCCATCTGCCAGACGACCTCGGTGTAGTTATGGACATCGACCCACTCGTCGACGATGATCACGGCCTTGGTCAGCGACAGCAGGCCCGTACCCCAGATGGCGTTCATCACCTTCTGCGCATGGCCGGGGAAGCGCTTCTTGATCGACAGGATCACGCAGTTGTGGAACGTGCCGGCGTACGGGATGTCGTAGTCGACGACCTCGGGCAGCGTCACGCGCACGGCGGGCAGGAAGATGCGCTCCGTCGCCTTGCCCAGCCAGAGGTCCTCGCACGGCGGCGGACCGACGACGATCGACGGATAGATGGGATCGCGGCGCGACGTGATCGCCGTGACGTGCAGGACCGGGAAGTCGTCGACGGGCGTGTAGTAGCCCGTGTGATCGCCGAACGGCCCCTCGGGCTTCGTCTCGCCGCGGATGCAGTAGCCCTCGATCACGATCTCCGCGTTGACAGGGACCTGGAGGTCGACGGTCTTGCACTGCACGAGCTCGATCGGCTCGTCACGCAGCCACCCGGCGACCATGTACTCGTCGATGTGCTTCGGCAGCGGCAGGGAACCCGAGTACGCGGTCACGGGATCGGTGCCGAGCGCGAGCGCGACCTCCATGCGGCCGTCGCCCTCGCGATGATCCGCGGCGGCATCCTTGTGCATCTGCCAGTGCAGGCCCAGCTCGTTCTTGCTGTGCTTCTGCAGGCGGTACATGCCGACGTTGCGTCCGCCCGTGACCGGGTCTTTCGTGATGACGTTGGCCATCGTCATGAACGGACCGCCATCGTCGGGCCACTGGAACTGGATCGGCAACAGGTCGAGGTCGGGCTCGGGCCAGACGACCTCCTGGCAGGCACCGGAACGCACGACCTTGGGGCGCGCGTCGGCGACGCCCTTGAGGCGGCGCAGCGCCTGCACCTTGTCCTTGAGACCGTCCGGCGGCTTCAGCTCGAGCAGCTCGCCGATCTCCTCGCCAATCGAATCGAAGTCGTCACGACCCATCGCCAGCAGCATGCGGCGCTCGGTGCCGAACTGGTTGATCAGGAGCGGGATACGCGAGCCCTTGACGTTCGAGAACAGCAGTGCCGGACCGCCACCCTTCAGGACGCGATCAGCGATCTCGGTGATCTCGAGGTGCGAATCGACCTCTTGCGTGATCTCCACGAGCTCGCCTTCACGGCGCAGCAGCTCGATCCAGGCGCGCAGGTCCTTCGGGCCGTTCATGCGTCTCCCATCAGTCGGCGGTGCTCGGCGAGCAGCGGTAGGGCGTCGGCGTCGGCAACAAGCGCCAGCAGCGCGGTGGTGTCCCCCGCGCGCAGGGCGTCGCGCGCCTCCGCCAGCTCGTCTGTACGCGGGCCAGCCAGATGGCGGACCGTGGCCAGCCACAGTTCGCCGTCCACTCCGGCACCGGTGACGCGCACGTGCGCAGCGAGCGAGACCAGATCAGCCAGCGCGGCAATCGCATCGACATCGCCCGCCTCGCAGACCTGCACGAGCCCGGTCGCGTAGAGGTAGTCGCCGAGCAGGAGTCCCTGCTCGCGGTCCGGAGGCGAGAAGACCCGCGCACGCGCACCGTGGTGGACGAGGTAGCCCTCGTAGATCGTCTCGACGCCGGCACTAAACGCCGCGCCGCTGACCGGGCCGAAGAGCGCGTCGCCATCGCGATCGGCGGGTGCCAGCACGGAACGTCCCCAGACGTCACTGCCACGCGCAGCGGCGTCGGCAATGCGATCGATGCGGGAGCCAGCCTCTACCGGAGCCACTGCGCGGCCTCCACGGCCCCGTAGGTGATCACGGCCCGCGCGCCGGCGCGACGAATCGACAGCAGCGACTCGAGGTAGGCGTCCTTGAACTCGAACGCACCAGCCGCAGCGGCGTGCTTGAGCATGGCGTACTCGCCCGAGACCTGGTACGCGAGCACGGGCAGGTCGGTCTGGTCCGACAGGTCGGCGATCACATCAAGTGCGGTGAGGGCGGGCTTGACCATGAGCATGTCTGCCCCCTCCTCTTCGTCGATCAGGCCCTCGCGGACGGCCTCGCGGCGGTTGGCCGGATCGAGCTGGTGGGAGCGCCGGTCGCCCTGCGTCGGCGTCGAGTGCGCGGCATCGCGGAACGGGCCGTAGAAGGCCGAGGCGAACTTCGAGGAGTACGCCAGGATGCCGGTGGACTCGGCGAAGCCCTGCTCGTCAAGCGCATCGCGGATCACGCCAACACGGCCGTCGAACATGTCGGACGGCGCCACCAGATCGGCACCCGCCTGCGCATGGGCGACCGCGGCGCGCGCCAGATTCGGCAGCGAGGCGTCATTGAGGATCTCGCCGTTGGGACCAACGAGGCCGCAATGACCGTGATCGGTGTACTGGCAGAGGCAGACGTCGGTGATGATCACGAGCTCGGGCGCAGCCGCACGGATCGCACGCACCGCAGCGGGCACCGGCCCGTCGGGATCCCACGCGGAGGTGCCGACAGCGTCCTTCTCCTCCGGCAGCCCGAACAGGAGCACGCCCGCGACCCCCACGGCCGCCGCCTGCGCGGCGAGCTCGGCAGCGAGATCGGGCGACAACCGGTCGACGCCCGGCAGCGCGCCAACCGGCTCGCGGCGCCCCGCCCCCGGCAGCACGAAGATCGGCAGGATCAGCTGCGACGGCACGAGCAGCGTCTCGCGCACGAGTGCGCGGAGCATGGGCGTGCGGCGGATACGGCGGGGTCGACTGTCCGGGAACACGCCGACAGGGTACGGGAGGACATGACAACCGCGCGGATGTGGTGTCCTCCCTGCCCGCGCAATACGCCGAACCTCCGGCGCGCGGGCCGGACTCCTAATCCGCGGAGATCGTCGTGATGCCCGTTTCGGTGGACAGCGGCGCGGTGTCGGTGACGGCCGGGACGGTCGCGGTCGTGTCGGTGAAGACCTCGAACGTTTCCGTCGGGACAATCTCCGCCACACCGGTGTCGGTCACGACGCCCGGCAGTGGCAGGGTGTCGCCTTCCACCGTCAAGGTCAGCGAGTTGGCATCCGGCAGGGTGAAGGTCGGGATGCCGGTGCCGGTGTTGTCGGAGTCGTCATCGTTGCCGATGTCGCCGCCATTGATCGCCGCGATGGCAAGGACGACCGCGAGCAGGGCGATGCCACCAACGATCGCGGCCAGGCCGGCGTCGGAGATGCCACGGCGCGGCGTCGTCGGCAGCGGGGCCTGCGGCAGCGGCGCGGGTGCCAGATCGATCGGCAGGTTCGTCCCAGCCAGCGCGCGCAGTCGATCGGCGGTGGCGGCAGCCGGTGGCGGCGGACGCCGGGCGTCGTCGGAGAGAAGCGCGAGGATCAGACCGTTGAGTGCCGGCGAGATGCTGGGAGCGAAGGTCATCGGCGACGCCGGCGGCTGCGCCGGCTCGCGACCCGCTACCAAGAGGTAGAGGATCGTGCCGAGCGCGCGCATGTCGTCGGAGGCGGTCGGGGCGGCCGTCTCGTCGGCCACGGCCTTGGCCGCAGCCAGACCGGCGCCCATCACGACCGGGCGCCCCGAGGTGTCCAGCACGACGGCATCGGGGACGAGGCCACCATGCGTCTGGCCGACCCCGTGCAGCGCGGCGAGCGCGGCGGCAATGTCGGCAGCGACGAGCAGTGCGCTGGCCTGCGGCATCAGCACGGCGCTGCTGAGCAGCGGACCGTCAGCCTGCGCCTCGACGTGGGCGATCTTCCCGTCGGCCAGCAGCGTGATGTCGAGCACCGGCGCCAGGCTCGCGTGTCGGATCGCCTGCATCGACCGCAGATGGCGATCGACGGCCTCAAGGCGGTCACCCGTCTTCAGCTTGGCAACAGCTACGCGATGATCCGCCACTTGGTCGACGGCAAGCTCGCGCTTGACCCCGCCAATAGCGGGCAGAGGGGCGACAGGGCGGTAGCGGCCGGCGATGGGTTCGGACATGTCAGTCGGCGAGGGAACCCCTTACGGGGCAAAACCTCCATCGCTGTATACCATGCCGGGCGAGGCGCCACGCGCGTTCTTTACCGGACCATGACCACCGAACTCCCCGCCGACCTCCCGCACCTCCGCACTCCCGTCGAGGAGGCGCGCGCCAAGATCGTCGCCGCGCTGACGCCACTGTCGATTGAGCAGGTTGCCCTGCGCGACCTCGCCGGGCGCGTCGTCGGCGCACCGGTCGTCGCCCCACACGACCTGCCTCGCCACGCTAATTCGGCGATGGATGGCTTTGCGATTGACGCCGCGACACCGTCGCCTTGGCCGCTGTCGGCGCACATCCTGGCCGGTGATGACCCCGCGCCACTCGCGCCCGGGACGGCCGCCGCGATCGCCACAGGCGGCGTCGTCCCCGACGGAGCCAACGCTGTGATCCCACTCGAGCGTGTCGTAGAGGAGCGCGACGTCGTGACTGCGCTCGCACCCGTCGAGCCAGGCGCGCACATCCGCCCCGCGGGTGCCGACGCCCGTGCCGGCGACGTCGTGCTCGAACGTGGACTCCACCTGTCGCCGTTGGCCGCATCGGCCGTCTCCGGGCTCGGCCTGACCGAGATCCCGTGTGCCCGCCGCCCGCGTGTGGTCGTGCTGACCACCGGCGACGAGCTCGTGCCACCGGGCCAGCCCCTGCGCCGCGGCCAGATCCACGAATCGAACTCGGTGCTCGTCGCGGCCACGCTCGCCGCCGCCGGGTGCGAGATCGTGCGCACGGGTGGCGTGCCCGATACCGCCGAGGCCACGCGACGCGCCTTCGCCGACGCCATCGCAGACGCCGACGTCGTCGTCTCGACCGGCGGCGTGTCGGTTGGTCCGCGCGACCACGTCAAGCCGGCCCTGCGTGCGCTCGGCGTCGACGAGCTGTTCTGGCGGATCGCCACCCAACCCGGGCAGCCTGTCTGGTGTGGCATGGCCCGGAGCGGCACACTCGTCGCGGGCCTGCCCGGCAATCCACTATCGGCCCTCGTCGGCCTGCACCTGCTGCTGATCCCGGCCGTCCGCGCTCTCACCGGCGCGGCGCCCGAGCCCCAGACCGTGCGCGCCGAGCTGACCGCCCCGATCGGCCAGCTACCCGCACGGCTGCGCGTGATCCCCATGCGCCTGGCCGACGGACGCCTCGAGCAACTCGGCGCCAGCCTCTCCCATCAGCTGGCACGGGCAGCACAGGCCAATGCCCTCGCACTGATCCCGACCGGTGAGGGCG
>JAPLCF010000047.1 GCA_026392355.1 Actinomycetota bacterium | reverse complement strand
TGCATGCAAACGGCCGGAATCGGTCGCTTGCAATCGGGGTTCAGGTCTGGTTTTGTACGCAATCGATGGGGAGCGCAGAGATCACGATCGCGGGGACCAACGCTGAGCGCGTCTACGAAGACCTGCGCGCGCTGATCATCGGCGGCGAGTACGCGCCGGGCGAGCGGCTGCGGGCCGAGGCGCTCGCTGCGCGCTTCGGAACGTCGCGTACGCCGGTCCGCGAAGCGCTCATGCTGCTGGAGGGCGACGGGCTCGTCGAGATCGAGCCGCGCCGCGGCGCTGCCGTCCGCAGCTTCGATCCCGCCGACCTCGTCGACCTCTACGAGGTGCGCGCCGTGCTTGAGGCCCGCGCCGCTGCGCTTGCCGCCACGCGCGTCACCGCCGAGCAGCTCGTCGAGCTCGATGCGGCCTGTGATCGCGCGGAGGGTCTGACCGGGAACAGCGCGCGCACCGTCGACACGCTGATCGCCGCGAACGAGGACTTTCACCGCATCGTGATTGCCGCGGCGGGCAGCCCGCGGCTGAGCGGCGCGCTGCGTACGGTCGCGGGCATCCCACGCCCCTTCAAGACGGTGTTCTGGAATGACACCGCCGAGCGCGCCCGCTCCTTGGCCGCGCACCGAGAGATTGTCGCTAGCCTGCGCGCCGGCTCGGCTGATCGCGCCGAGAGTGCGATGCGGCTTCATGTCATGAATGCACGAGACTTCCTGATCGAGGTGATGGATTGAGCGAGACCGAGAACACCGCCGGCCCGCTGGAAGGCGTGCGCATGATCGAGTTTGGCCAGCTGCTGGCCGGCCCGTACTGCGCATCCCTGATGGCCGACTTCGGCGCCGAGCTGATCAAGGTCGAAGCCCCGCCGGCCGGCGACCCCATGCGCGTCTGGGGCCGCGAGCAGGTCAACAACCACACGCTGTGGTGGCCGAGCCTCGCGCGCAACAAGAAGGTTGTAACGCTCAACCTTCGTGAGGCTGAGGGCCAGGAGCTGGCGCTCGAGCTGATGGCAAAGGCCGACGTCGCACTTGAGAACTTCAGCCCCGGCACGATGGAGAAGTGGAACATCGGGCCGGACACGGCGCTCGAGAAGAACCCGCGCCTGATCTACGCCCGCGTGTCGGGCTATGGCCAGACTGGCCGCTACCGCGACCGCGTGGGCTTCGCCGCGGCGGGCGAGGCAATGGGTGGCCTGCGCTACTTCAACGGCTATCCCGATCAGGCACCGCCGCGCTCGGGCATCTCGCTCGGCGACACGCTGGCCGCCAAGCAGGCGTTCGAAGGCATCCTGATGGCGCTCTACTGGCGCGATGCGCGGGGTGGAGGCAAGGGTCAGGTGATCGACGCTGCGATCGTCGACGCGTGCTTCGCCATGACCGAGTCGACAATTACCGAGTACGGCCTGACCGGCGTGGTGCGCGAGCCCTCTGGCTCGTACCTGTCGAAGATCGCGCCGTCGAACGTGCACAAGTCGAAGGACGGGAAGTGGGTCGTGATCGCTGCGAACCACGACTCGCTGTGGAAGCGCCTCGCGGCGCTGATGGGCAAGCCCGAGCTCGCCGAGGACGAGCGCTATGCGACGCATCGCGCCCGTGGCGAGCACGAGCATGAGCTGTACGCGATGATCGACGAGTGGGCTGCCGGCTACACGGCTGCTGAGCTCGATTCGATGCTCGCCGAGGCCAACGTCGTCTCCGCCGGGGTCTACTCGGCGGCCGACATGTACGACGATCCGCACTTCCGCGAACGCGGACTGATCGTGGATCTGGAAGACCCCGAGATCGGCACCATGCCGGTTCCGGGCATCACCCCGAAGCTCTCTGAGACGCCGGGCCACATCAAGTGGGGCGGCAAATGGGAAGTCGGGGCGGACAACGAAGAGGTCTGGTGCGGACTGGTCGGGCTCTCACAGAGTGAGCTCGGTCGCCTGCAAGAGGCCGGGATCGTCTAGCGTAATGACCTGCAAGAGGAGAGAAAGGACGGACTCGTGGCGTATCGCCTAGGAGTGGACGTCGGTGGCACGTTCACCGACCTGTTCCTCGTCAATGACGAGGACGGAACACAGCATCGGGTGAAGACCCCGTCGACGCCGAGCGACCCTTCCCAGGGTGTGCTCAATGGTGTCGCACGCATCTGCGAGACGGCGGGCATCACGCCTGCTGATCTTGGCAACATCATGCACGGCACGACCGTTGCGACGAACGCCGTGCTCGAGGGCAAGGGCTCTCGCGTCGGCCTGATCACGACCCAGGGTTTCCAGCAGATCCTGCATCTGGCACGCTCGCAGACGCCGGGCCCGTTGGCTGGCTGGATCATCATGCAGAAGCCCGAGCCGCCGGCGACACTCGCCGACACGCGCGAGGCTGTCGAGCGCATGGGTCCGCGCGGCGAGACCGTCGTGCCCGTCGACGAGAAGCAGGTCGAGTCGATCGTCAAGAATCTGGTCGAGAGCGGCGTCGAGTCGCTCACGGTCGGCCTGATCAACTCGTACATCTCGAACAAGCACGAGAAGCAGATCGGCGACATCGTCGAGCGTCTCTACCCGGGCTTCCCTGTCACGCTGTCCTCGGACGTCGTGCCGGAGTTCCGCGAGTACGAGCGCACCCTGACCGCGTGCATGAACTCGTTCGTGCGCCCGAAGGTGCAGGCGTACGTTGATCGTCTCGACGACGAGCTGAAGAAGGGCGGCGCGACCTGCGACGTCAACATCCTTCGCTCCGACGCCGGCCTGATGACGACGCGCGAGGCGGGTCGTAACCCGATCTACGGCGTCCTGTCCGGTCCGTCCGGCGGCGTTGCCGGCGCCCTTGCGGTGTCGGTCCGTGCCGGACATCCGAACATCCTCACGTTCGACATGGGTGGCACGTCGACCGACGTGGCGCTCTGCGAGAACGGTGAGCCCACGATCGGCCGCGACACGACCATCGGGCAGTTCCGCCTGAAGGTGCCGTCGATCAACGTGCACACCGTCGGAGCTGGTGGCGGCTCGATCGCCCACGTGCCGGAGCTGACGAAGGCCCTTCGCGTCGGTCCGCAGTCCGCGGGCGCCGAGCCGGGTCCTGCGGCGTACGGCAAGGGCGGCACCGAGCCGACCGTGACCGACGCCAACGTCGTCGTCGGCCACCTCCCGCCGCGCCTCCTGGGTGGCGAGATGACGCTCGACGTCGAGGGCTCCATCAAGGCCGTCGCCAAGATCGGTGAGGCCATCGGCCTCGACACCGAGGCGGCTGCTGAGGGCATGCTCGCGATCGTCAACGAGAACATGGCGGGCGCCCTGCGCCTCGTCTCCGTGCAGCGCGGGTATGACCCGCGCGACTTCGCGCTCGTCGCCTTCGGCGGCGCTGGTCCGCTGCACGCGAACGCGGTGGCCGAGCTGATGGGGTCCTTCCCCGTCATCGTGCCGCCGAGCCCTGGTCTGCTCTGCGCCATCGGCGACCTCGTCGCCGAGTTCCGCAACGAGTTCGCCCAGACGATCGTGACGCCGATCGAGGACGTCAAGCCCGAGGATGTTGCCTCGGTGCTGGAGGATCTCGGGAAGCGCACGCGCGACTGGATGACCTCTGAGGGCATCGACGAGAGCGGCCAGCGGATCACGTACCTGGCGGACATGCGTTACGTCCTCCAGGGCTACGAGATCTCCGTGCCGGTCAACATGGACGACGTCAAGGCCGGCAAGCTCGATGGTCTTGGCGACACGTTCGACGCGATGCACGAGCAGCTGTACGGCTTCAAGATGGACGACGCCAAGCAGGAGATCGTGAACCTCCGCTGCATCGGCAACGGCGCGGTCCCGACGATGAACTTCCCGTCGGCCACCCCGTCCGCCAATGACGGTTCGAACGCGATCGTCGAAGATCACGAGGTCGTCTTCCAAGGGAAGAAGATCCCGACCAAGATCTACGACCGCGCGAAGATGACCCCGGGCGCCAAGTTCGACGGCCCGGCCATCGTCACCGAGTTTGACTCGACGACGGTCGTCCTCCCCGGCTACGTGGCCGAGATGGACGAGTTCTACAACATCCTGATCAACCCGAAGGCCTAGGGAGGAGGACTCATGGCAACTACCACAGACGAACTCCGCATTGCGGATATCCCGACCGGGGTCGAGATCGACCCGGTCACGCTCGACATCATCGAGGGCGCACTCAAGAGCGCCCGCTATGAGATGGACGCCGTGCTCTTCCGCTCGGCAATGAGCCCGGTCATCCGCGAGCAGCACGACGAGTTCCCGATGATCACCGATCCTCGCGGCCGCATGGTCGTGGGCCAGTTCGGTGCCTACATCAACGAGATGATGGAGGATTGGGACCAGGGCATCTATGAGGGCGACGTGATTCTTTGCGCCGACCCGTTCAAGTGCTCGGGCTCGATCTCGCACACGAACGACTGGCTCGTGCTCGTCCCGATCTTCCATTCGGGCGAGCTCGTCGGCTGGTCCTCGCAGTTCGGCCACATGATGGACGTCGGTGGCCGCCTGCCGGGCTCGCTGCCGACGAACGCGAAGACGATCTACGACGAGGGGCTCATCATCCCCCCGATCAAGGTCGTCCAGCGTGGCGAGATCCAGAAGCCGGTGCTCGACCTGATCCTGAACAACATGCGCAACGCGGCGATGAACCGCGCTGACCTCTTCGCTCTCGTGGCTGGTTGCCGCGCGGGTGAGAAGCGCGTGCAGGAGCTGTGCGATCGCTTCGGCAAGGAGATCTACCTGGCCGCGTGTCAGGCCCTGCTTGACCGCACCCATGCAGCGATGAAGCAGCTGATCCACTGGGCCATCCCGGAGACGCCTCAGACCTTCGAGGACTACGTCGACGACGACGGCCTGGGCAACGGTCCGTTCAAGATGAAGCTGACGATCTGGCGAGAGGGCGACCACGCCTTCTTCGACTGGACCGGGACAGATCCCCAAGCGATGGGGCCGGTGAACTTCTACCTCTCTGAGGGCATGTTCAAGATGTTCATCGGCATCTATCTGATCATGGTCAACGACCCGCAGATCCTGTTCAACGACGGCTTCTATCCGTTGCTGCACATCATCCTGCCTGAGGGCTGCCTCCTGCGTCCGAGGTTCCCCTCGGCGCTCGGTTGCCGCACGCATGCGCTGGCGCGTCTGTTCGACGTGCTCGGTGGTGCGCTCTGCAAGCAGGCTCCGGAGATCAACACGGCAGCGGGCTACGGCACCTCGCCGTACATGCTGTACTCGGGTTGGGGCGAGAAGGGTGACTTCTTCTTCGCCATGGAGATCCTGTACGGCGGCATCCCGGGTCGTCCGATCGGCGACGGCATGGACGGTCACTCCTGGTGGCCGCTGTTCGAGAACATTCCGACCGAGTACCTCGAGACGTACTACCCGCTGCGCGTTGACGGGTACACGACGATCACCGACTCCGGCGGTCCGGGCCTCCATCGTGGTGGCAACGGCGTCGAGAAGCGGTACATCTACCTCGAGCCCGGTCAGGTCTCGATCCATGATGATCGCTGGCTGACCCGCCCGTGGGGCGTGCTCGGTGGCCTCCCTGGTGGACGCTCCGAGAAGATCCTCAAGCGCGCCGATGGCACCGAAGAGCGGCTGCCGTCGAAGTGCGACGAGGTGCAGGTCGAGCCCGGCGACATGCTGGTCTACCGCACCGCCGGTGGCGGCGGCTGGAAGGATCGTCTCGACCGTCCGGTCGAGGCCGTCCAGAAGGACGTCTCCTACGGCCTCGTGTCGGCGGCGTACGCGAAGGAGGGCTACGGCGTCGTGATCAGTGCCGATGGCTCGGTCGACGCTGCAGCCACGGAGTCCGAGCGGGCGAAGCAGCGCGAAGAGCGCGGCGAGCCCCAGGCCTTCGATTACGGCCCGCCGCTCGCAGAGGTCCTGGCGAACTGCCTGGCCGAGACCGGTCTTGAGCCCCCGACCCCCGCAGTGCCGCTGCGCTGGTCGCCGCTCGAGTCGGGTGAGGACGCGCAGAAGCGCGTCCGCGAGGCCGACGGCATGTCGCCGGAGATGGTCAAGACCTGGTGAGTACGCACGGACAGGACACCGACTCGTTCTACGCCGAACGAGGATTTGGAAAGGCCGCCGGCTTTGGCCGGCGGCCCGTCCTGGTCATCGTCCATCTCCAGAAGGGCTTCACGGATCCGGCGTCGCCGCTCGGCGGCGACTACACCGAGCTCGTGGCCCAGAACAAGCGGCTCGTCGACGCCTGTCATGACAAGGGCGTCCCGGTCGTCTTCACCACGGTCTACTACGACAAGTCGCCGGCGCAGGCCGCGGCCGTCTTCCAGGCCAAGGTGCCGTCCCTGCTGGTCCTCGAAGAGGGCTCGGAGTGGGCGGAGATCGATGAGCGGCTCGGCATGGAGCTGGTCCTCGAAGAGGGCTCGGAGTGGGCGGAGATCGACGAGCGGCTCGGCATGGATGAGCGCGACGTGCTCGTTGTGAAGCAGTTTGCGTCTGCCTTCTGGGGGACGACTCTCGGCTCCCTGATGGCGTCGTGGCAGGCCGACACGTGCATCGTGACCGGCGTGACGACCTCGGGCTGCGTCCGCGCAACCGTCGTGGACTCGCTGCAGCACGGCTACCGCACGATCGTGCCCAAGGAGTGCTCGGGCGACCGCGCACCCGGCCCGCACGAGGCCAACCTGTTCGACATGAACCAGAAGTACGCCGACGTTCTTCCGAACGACGAGGTCGTGGCGTACCTGGAATCGCTGCCGGCACAGTCGCCGGCGGTTTGATGGTACGAAGGGGTCAGACCCTTTTGGAGCATGCGCTCACGCGCACATGCTCCAAAAGGGTCTGACCCCTTCGTACCATCAAACGCCCGCGTCGCGCAGGATCGACTGTGCGCGATGCACGACCGGGTAGTCCACAAACGTGCCGTCCTCGAGCTTGAAGGCGGAGATGCCCTTTGCCTCGTTTTCGGCGAAGGCGGCGACCACCGTCTGTGCCCAGGCGATCTCGTCGGCGCTCGGGGCGAACACCTCGGCGACGACCGGGAGCTGCTGGGGATGCAGGACCATCTTGCCCTGGTAGCCAAGGCGCTTGGCCCACTGCGCGGAGATGCGTGTTCCCTCGTCGTCCTTGAGACCGAGGAACGGGCCGTCAATCGGGCCTTCAAGCCCTGCTGCGCGAGCGGCGAGCACGAGTTGGCTACGGATCGCAAACAGTTCGTAGCCGTCGGCGGTTAGTTCGATCCCGAGATCGTGCGCGAGATCGGCCGGGCCGAGCAGGAGCGTGCGTAGGCGCGGGGTGGAGGAGGCCACGTCCGGGGCTGCGAGCACGCCCTTGGCGGTCTCGGCGATGGCGATCAGCCGTACCGCGCCGGCGTCGACACCGTGCTCGGCTTCGAGGGCGTCAAGGCGCGCGGCGACATGGCGCACCTGATCGGCCGACTCGACCATCGGCACGAGGATGCCGCTCAGGCGGGGCAGCAGTGGACCGAGCGCCGTCAGGTCGTCATCGCAGAACGCCGTGTCGACGCCGTTGATGCGCACGTGGGCATTGGCACCCTCGACGGACGGGTCGAGCAGCGTCTCCGCGACGACGGCGCGAGCCGCAGCCTTCTCACTCGTCGCGACCGCGTCCTCGAGGTCGAGACATACGGCGGAGGCGCCGATATTGATCGCCTTGAGCGACCGCACGGGGTCGTTGGCGGAGGCGAACATCAGGGTGCGGATGGGTGCGCTCATGCGGTGTCCTCTGTTGACCGAAGGATTCTGTGGAAGTATTGCCGGTGATGAGCGTCCACGCACCACAGGCGGTCGGCCGGCGCGGGGCCGTCGCGGCGGTGGCGATTAGCGGTGGTGCGCTGATGATGGGCGCTTACGCCAACCTGTCGCTCGCGCCACTGGCGCCGCTCGTCCGCGCCGACCTCGGGATCAGCCTGACGGCCATCGGGTTTATCACCGCGGCGATCTTCCTCGGTGCCGCCGTCGCGAGCACACCAGCCGGGCACCTCACGGATCGGCTCGGTGCCGTGCGCCTCCTCGCCATCGCGATGGTCGGCATCGCCGTCACCGAGCTGACCGCTGCAGCCTCACCCTGGGTCTGGCTATTCGTCGTCGCGATGTTCGGTGTGGGGCTCTCCTATGGCTGCATTACACCGCCGACGAACGTGATCGTCCGTGGTGCAGCCGACGGCGCGAACCAGGGACTCGTGATGAGCGCGAAGCAGATCGGCGTCACGCTCGGCGGCCTGATTGCGGGTCTCACGCTCCCGGCGCTCGCAGACGCCTTCGGTTGGCGCATGTCGATGCTGGCCCCCGTGGCGGGCGCCCTCGTGGTGGCCGGCCTCGTCGTCGCGACGCGCCGCAACCTCAATCATCAGGTTGGTCCGCGGGCGCAACACGCGGAGGTCATGGAGAAGCTCAACATCCGCCGGACCTGGCGGCTCGGTGTGGGGGGCTTCGGCTTCCTGATGGCCGGAACCCAGCAGGGCTTTATGGCCTATACGACGCTCTTCCTGACCGAGCGGCACGGCTACGGGCTGGCCATCGCCGGCGTGTCGTTCGCGGTGCTGATGGCCGGCGGCACGATCGGCCGGCTCGGTTGGGCGGTGATCTCGGATCGCTGGTTCCGTGATAACCGCTGGACGGGCCTCCTGCTCACCTCGCTCGTCGCGGCCGTCGGCTTGATCGGCATGGCCGTGCTGCCGACCGGGCCGCTGCTCTGGCCGTGCTTCGTGCTCGTCGGCCTCTCGAGCATCGGCTGGAACGGCGTGTTCCTCGCACTCGTCGCCAACTCCGTGCCCGCGACGCACGTCGGGCGCCTCTCCGGCTGGTCGCTGCGCTGCGTGTTCTCCGGCGTCGTCGTGATCCCGCCGATCATCGGCTATCTCGCCGAGCACTGGGGCTGGGGTGCCGCGTGGACCTTCACCGCCGTGATCACGGTGATCGCCGGCTTCGGGATGTACTTCGGCGCCCGCGGCGGTGTAAACCCACACGAAGCGTAGGGTTTGACCGGGCTGCCGAGGGCGGCGATACTTTTCCCCACTGCGAGACGGAGGAGAGAGCCATGCGCGCAGCGCTGTTTCATGAGTTCGGCGGGATCGACAAGATCGTCGTAGAAGACGTTGAGACCCCGAAGCCTGCACCCAATGAGGTGCTGATCAAGGTGGGCGCGTGCGCGCTCAACCACCTCGACGTGGACTTCCGCGAGGGCATCTCGCGCTTCCCGGTCGATCCGGGCGGCGTGTTCGGCCTGGAGTTGGCCGGCGAGATCGTCGAGGTCGGTTCTGCCGTGTCCGACGAGTGGAAGGTCGGCGACCGCGTTGCGCCGTACCTGATGGGCATTGATCTCAACAACATCTACGCCCGCACCGGCCGCGAGAACCTCGCCGCCATCGACTTCATCGGCATCACGCGCGGTGGCGGCTACGCCGAGTACAGCGCGATCCCGGAGAGCCATCTCGTGCGCATCCCCGACGGGCTGTCCTACGCGGACGCCGCCGCGACGCAGATCGCGTTCGGCACGGCGTTCCACATGCTCTTCACGCGTGGTCGCCTGGCGATCGGCGAGACCGTGCTGATCAACTCGGTCGGCTCGGGCATTGGCTCGGCCGCCGTCCAGCTGGCCGCCATGAGCGGTGCCCGCATCATCGGCACGTCGTCCGGTGACGACAAGCTCGAGGCCGCGAAGAAGTTCGGCATGCACCACGGCATCAACTACACGAAGCAGGACATCGTCGAGGAGGTCATGCGCATCACCGACGGTGCCGGTGCGCACCTGACGTACGAGCACGTGGGTGGCGATCTCTTCACTGCCGGCCTGCACTCGCTCGGTAAGGACGGCCGTCTCGTCACGTGCGGCGGCCACTCCGGCGAGGTTGTGCCGGTCGACATGATCCCGCTGTTCCGCATGCAGTGGCAGATCATCGGGTCGTTCACGTACACCAAGGGCGAGTACCAGACGGTGATGCAGATGGTTGCCGACGGCAAGTTGAAGCCACTGGTTGACACCGAAGTGCCGCTCGAGGACATCCGCAAGGCCTTCGAGCGTCTCGAGAGCCGCGGCCACTTCGGCAAGATCGTGGTGGTTCCGTGATCGCACGAGACCTCGCACGCTGGGTCCTCGATCTGAAGTACGAGGACATCGACGCGGATACCGAGGCCTACTGCCGAGAGTTGATCCTCGATCACCTCGGCACGGCCGCGCGCGGTGGCGTGATGGAGAACATGCCGAGCGTCGACGCGACGCTGGCAGCGCTCGGTGCCGATTCCGGCGCGGTCCTGACGGCTGTCGTCGGAAAGGCGCCGGCGCGTCCCGAGTGGGCGGTCTTCACGAACTCGATCGCCGCGCACTCCGTCGAGCTCGACGACACGCACTCCGCGTCGTCGCTGCATCCGGCCGTGGTCGTCATCCCTGGCGCCATGGCGGCGGCAGAGGTTGAGGGCTCGTCCGGGCGCGAGACGATCGCTGCGATCGTGGCGGGCTACGAGGTGGCCTGCCGCCTCGGACGCGCGCTGACGGCCAAGGAGGTCTACGCCAAGGGCTTCCACCCAACGGCGATCGTCGGGGCCTTCTCGACGGCTGCCACGGTTGGCAAGCTGATCGGCCTGAACGAGGAGCAGCTCGCGCACGCCTTCGGCATCGCCGCGAGTCAGGCCTCGGGACGCACGGAGTTCCTGTCGGAGGGCGCATGGACGAAGCGCCTGCATCCGGGCTGGTCGAGCCATGCCGGCTACATCGCCGCGCACCTCGCCAAGAACGGCTTCACAGGGCCCTCGCTGCCGTTCGACGGCCGTGATGGCCTGCTGCGTGGCTACGGCTCGGAGGAGAACCTGGCACGGCTCACACAGGGCCTTGGTCAGCCGTTCGAGCTCGCCATCACGAGCGTCAAGCCGCACGCCTGCTGCCGCTACAACCAGGGCCCGATCGATCTTGCGATCGCCCTGCGCGCCGAGCACGGCATCGGCCCCGACGACATTGCCTCGATCGAGGTCGGCGTGGTGACGGCGGCTATCGGCATCGTCGTCGAGCCGCGGGACCGCAAGATCCGTCCGACGAACGACGTGGACGCGCAGTTCTCGCTGCCGTACGCGGTCGGCCTCGGCATCGCCAAGGGGCAGGCCTCGCTCGACGAGTACGCCCCTGAGGCACTCGGCGACGCTGGCGTGCTCGCGGTTGCCGAGAAGACGGTGGCGATCGTCAAGCCCGAGTTTGACGCGAAGTATCCGGACATCTGGCCGTGTGACATGACGATCACGACGACCGACGGTCGCACGCTGACCGCATCGCTTGAGCACGCCAAGGGCGATCCGGAGAACAAGCTCGGCTACGACGGCATGTGCGCGAAGTTCCGCTCGCTTGCCAGCAGCGTCTTTGACGACGCCCAAATGGACGCGATCATCGCGGCCGTGAACGCCATCGCCGACGGCGGTATCGGGCCGGTTGCCGCTGCGGTCACCCGATAGGGCAGTGGGGGCGGGGCGCTTGCGCCTCGTCCCCACCGTCACCTACTCGTAGATCGCAGCCAGCCCCTCGTCGCCGTACCCGTCGATCGTCGGCAGGCCGTCTGGCTGCTCCCACGGCGCGCGGCTGTCCCAGAAGATATGCGCCTCGACGCGCAGGCCCGTCTCGTCGTCGAGCGTGGTGGAGCTGAAGTACAGCAGTGGATCCTCTGGGATCCGGAACAGCAGGTACGTGCCGCATGTCGAGCAGAAGCCACGCTCTCCGCCCGTCGCGCTGGTCGGACCAGCAAACCAGTGCACGAGCTCCTCGCCCTGTTCAAAGGCGAAGCCAGCGGCGTCGCACGCAGTGAACGACGAGGGTCCGCCGGCCATCTGGCGGCACTCGCGGCAATGGCAGGTGTTGATGGGGCGGAGGGGCTCAGGCACGGCGTAGCGAACGCCGCCGCAGATACAGCCGCCGGTGCGAGTCGTGGACATGGGTGGAGTCTAGGCGGCGGGATCAGGGGCCACGCGTCCTCCAACGAAAAAGGCCCCGCCCCGGCTGGTGCCGGGACGGGCCTCGTCGTTACGGGATCAGTCGCCCGACGGGGCGGCCTGCATGGCCGATGTGTTCATCGAACCACCGTCGTCGTCCTCAATCGCACGCGTCGTCTTGCGGCCGGTCACAGCGGACACGACCAAGAAGAGCGCGATCAGGAGGAACGAGATCAGGATCGTCACGACACCCAGCGAGTACACGTACGGGCGGAGCACCGAGGACGACGTGATGATGTACAGCTGCAGCGGCAGCGTGATGATCGAGCCGGACACCAGGAAGGTGCGCTCGAACTCGTTCAGCGCAAGGGTGAAGCCGAAGAGGCCTGCACCGAAGACGCCCGTCCAGATCAGCGGCAGGGTGACTTCGCGGAACGTCCGTACGCTGGACGCTCCGAGGTCACGTGCCGCCTCCTCTGCGCGTGCGTCGTAGCGGTTGAACACGGACATCATCACCAAGAAGCCGAACGGCAGCGCCCAGACAGCCTGGACGCCGATGATCGGCAGGTAACCCACCGTACCCTCGCCCTTCGCGATGCCTGCGTAGTAGAGCAGGAACGAGAGGCCGAGAGACAGCAGCAGACCCGGCGTCATCAGGCTCAGCAGAATCGCGTAGAACAGGATGCCACTGCCGCGGAACGCCCGGCGAAACGCCATGCCAAGCGTGAGCGACAAGATGGCAGTGATGACCGCGACAATCAGCGACAGCCAGAGCGACTTAGAGATGCCCTGACGGACGCTCACCATGACGCTCGAAGTGGACTGCAGCTCCGAGTACCAGTGGAAGGAGAAGAGCTCCTTCGCCGGTAGGGTCATCGAGCCGGTCGTACCCTGCAGCGATAGCACGCCCATCGTCAGCATCGGCCCGTACATGAACACGATGAAGAGCAGGAAGAAGACCAGCAGGATCGGCTTCGACTTGTTGATCGGCAGGAACACCATCGCCGCGAACGGAATCGCGATGATGGCGAGCGCTACCAGATACCAGATAATCGTCATCACACGACCTCGCGAATCTTCGAGAACCGGAGTAGCACGGCCACGCCGACGGTCATGACGGCCACGAGGATCGTGGCGCCAGCCGCAGCCGCAGGCAGGTCGGGCAGCTTGTAGTAGTCGTAGACCAAGGTGCCGACCGACTGGATCGTGCCGCCACCGATCAGACGCACCGTCGTGAACTCGCCCATGACGAGGACGAAGACGAAGATGCACCCGATCAGAACGCCGGGCAGGCTGAGCGGGAAGACGACCTCACGGAACGTTTTCGCCGGTGTTGCCCCGAGGTCGCGAGCGGCCTCAATCGACGCATTATCCAGCGTTGCGAGCTGGAAGAAGATCGGCGTCACCATGAAGAGCACGTACACCTGGATCAGCACGATCGTGACGGCCAGCGACGAGAAGTACAGCGCGTCGATGGGCTCATCCACGATGCCAACAATCTCCACGAGGAAGTAGTTGATGACACCCTGACGTCCGAGCACCGGGTTCCAGGCCACGATGCGCACGATGTACGCGACCCAGAACGGGGCGAGCACGACGATGAACAGCGCGATCTGGAATTTGACCGCCTTGACGCAGCGCGCCAAGTAGTACGCGATCGGATACCCGATTAGGACGCAGAGCAGCGTTACCAGGATCGCGCGGAAGATCGTATCCCGCAGGGTCGTGGCGAACACGGATGTCTGGAACAGGCGCCCGTAGGAATCGACGGAGAACGCGAAGGCGTCGAACCCTGTGGGCGTACGATTCCAGACGGACACGAGCAGAATCATCACGAGCGGTGCGATCAGGAACAGAAGCAGCCAGATCGTGCCCGGTGTGATCCAAGCGAGCGTGACAAGCGGGGACCGTCGAGGGCCAGTCGTAGCGGCAACAGTCGCTGCCTTGACCACCTCTGGCGACTCGAGTGCCTCAGCCGATGCGACCTCCGCCCGCGCCTCGTCCATGGCGTGGTGGTTGTCGTTACTGCTCAAGGAGATGACCGTCCTCGGCTGCCCAGGTAGCGGTGACGTCCTTGCCTTCGAGCGCGCGGACCTCGGCGTAGCGATCCTCCGGCACCTTGGCGATGAACGGCTTGCCATCGAGATCCATGTGCAGCTTGACGGAGTCGCCGAGGTACTCGGCGAAGTCCAGCCGGACGCGGACGCCATTGGTTGCCGGCGCGGCGTCGGTCGAGATCTTGACCGCAGCGGCGCGAATCGCCATCGAGGCCGTCGAGCCGCTCGCAGCGGAACCTTCCACCTCGACCTTGCCGTAATCGGTGTCGATGATCACGTTGCCGCCGTTGGAGCCAGAAACCGTGCCGTGGAAGACGTTGTTGTCGCCCATGAACGAAGCGACGAACTCGTTGCGCGGGTGACGTGCCAGGTGCTCTGGGGTGCCGACCTGCTGCACGATCGCGTCGCCCATGACGACAATGCGGTCGGCCATCGAGAGGGCCTCTTCCTGATTGTGCGTCACGTGGATGAACGTGATGCCCAGCTCGCGTTGGAGGGCGCGCAGCTCGACGCGCATCTTCATCTGCAGGAGACGGTCAAGGCCGCCGAGCGGCTCGTCGAGCAGGATCGCCTTCGGGCGCGTCACGAGGACGCGGGCGAGGGCCACGCGCTGCTGCTGTCCACCGGACAGCTCGCGGGGCTTGCGATCCATGAACTTGGTCAGGCCGACGAGTTCGATCGCAGCCTTGGCCTGCGTTTCGCGCTCTGCCTTATCAACGCCCTGCATCTTGAGGCCGAAGGCGACATTGTTGAGGACCGACTTGTGCGGGAACAGCGCGTAGTGCTGGAACACCGTGGTGATCGGGCGCTTGGCCGGCGACACACCGTTCATCAATTCGCCATCGATCGTGACGGTGCCGCTGGACGGCTCATCATGACCGGCGATGATGCGCAACGTCGTGGTCTTGCCACAGCCCGAAGGACCGAGGAAGACGACGTACTCGCCGTTCGCGATCTCGAGGTTGACGTCCGATACCGCCGTGACGTCGCCCGGAAAAATCCGGTACACGTCTTTCAGTACGAGCCCTGTATCACTCACCCTGTATCCCGTTTCTCTTTAGTTCAGATGAGGAGGGGGCGACCGAAGTCGCCCCCTCCGGGTACTGCTTGCAGGACAAGAACGCCTTAGGCGCTCTTGAACTCCTGCCACTTCTGTGCCACGTAGTCGGCCTCGTCCATGTGCGAGTTCCACGTGTTGAAGTCACCGCAGCGATCCGTGTAGGAACCGCCGTCGCGCACGGTGCCCTTCTTGATCGTCGGCTGACCGAACGGATCGTTCAGCATCTTCGATGCGGGCTCGCCCTGGAGCCAGAAGGCATCCTCGGGGCTGCCGACGCCGAGGCCCTGGGCCGTGGCGTCGATGACCGCGTTGTAGTAGCCCTGGAGGCCCATGTTGCCGGCCGGGCCAGCGGTGTTCCACCAGTTGACGTACTCGAGCGCAGCTGCCTGCTTCGAGGCGTCCTCGGCCACGTGCGAGGCGATGGCGTTGCCGCCGCCCCAACCGCGATAGCCCTCCGTCGGTGCGGCGTAGCGCACCGGGAAGTTCTGTGCCTGCAGCAGCGAGACGGCCGGCGACCACATGGACTCGACGAGAACCTCGCCGGAGGACATGAAGTTGACCGACTCCTCGAAGGTGGCCCAGAAGCCACGGAACTGGCCCTGCTTCTTGAGCTCGATGAGGTACGTCATCAGCTCGTCGATCTCGGCCTTCGTCATGTTGCCCTTGTCGACGAAAGTCATCTGACCAGCGGCCTCAGCGGCCATTGCCAGATCGATCAGGCCGATCTCCGGGTCGTCGATGATGGCGACCTTGCCCTTGAGCTGCGGGTCAACGAGGATCGCCCACGAGTTCTGCTCGCCGAGCTCCTTCTCGTTGTAGCCGAAGGAGTCGGAGTTGTGGTTCGCAGGAACCAGCGTGATGAAGTCCGTCTTCTCCTCGCCGGCGAGCGTCTTGTTGTCCGTGGCGAACAGCTTGCGGTACGGGGCGTCGCCCTGTCCCGGGTTGTTGCCCTCGGCAAGATAGCCGTCGGTGATCAGCGTCGAGATCTCGCTGAAGCGGGTCATCGCCGACGTGGGGATGGCCTGCAGGTTGCCGGCCGGCCACGTCTGGTCGAGCTGATGGTAGTAGCCCGAGAAGATGTCGAACGAGTCGGGCTGCGTCAGCACGATCTGCGTCGTCTCCGGCGTGCTCTTGATGGTCCACTCGATCGTGACGCCCGGGTGGTCCTTCTCGTACATGGCCTTGATCGGGTCGCTCTGGTCGACGCCGATGCCCAGGACGCGAAGTACGCCCTGGTAGGCGGGCGCGTCAGCGGCCGAGGATGCGGCAGCAGCCGTGTCCTCGCTCGACGACGAGCTCGAATCACTACCGCCGCACGCAGCAAGCGCACCGGCGGCGGTCAGGCCGATACCGGCAAGGCCGGCGTTCCTGACGAACTGGCGACGATTCATGCGGCGCATGTCGTCGGATTCCGAACTGCTCATCCGTTCCCCCTGTGGTCTCTGTGATCGTCTCCGATCACACTTTCTCCTCTACCGTAGGCTCTGAGGTTCCAGAACCCATCGGTGAACAGAGGTTATAGGCGGCTGCGGACGAAGTGTCAAACCCGTTGTCGGGATCACATACGCCCGAGCGTCCGATTATGAACGCCATTGATGGCCGCGCCCAGCCTGCCGGTTGCGGGTACGGTTCCACTCATGGCTACGTTGCTTCTGCGCAACCTCGTGTTCGGCGACTCCTCGAGTGGAGAGTCTGGCGACCTGCTCATCCGTGATGGCTCGATTATTGAGCGCGGCCCCGGGTTGACGTTTGCACCCGAGGAAGGCGAGGAGTTCGAGGAGTTTGATGCGGCGGGCCTGACTGCCTTGCCGGGCGCAATCGACGCGCTTGCACCAATCGGAGCGCCCCGTGGCGCCGGCACTCCTGCCGATGATCTGGGCTCTGGCACGATCGCCGCAGCTCGTGGCGGGGTCACCACGGTGGCCGTGCCACTCGTGCCAGGTGCGCGCGAAACGTGTGACGTCGCGTTTCACGACGCGGAGCGCCGCGCTAGTGGCGCGGTGTTCGTCGACTACGTGTTTCTCGTCGGGCTCGGGCAGCCCCTTGCCGACACGCCAGAACGCATGCGCGGCGTCGGGTTCCACGTCGGGTTCGGTGGCTCGTATCTCGACCTCGACGTCACGTATCAGGCCGGCACGGCTGGTCCGGGTGCGCATCTGCGCGTCGCCGCGCTGAGCGAGACACCGATCACCGTGCGGATGGCCGGTCGCCTCACTGGCGCGGGTGAGCGTGCGCGCCTCGAGGCGCTGACCGGCCTTGCGGCGCTTTCTGACATCGCCCCGCACATCCTGCCGCTCGCCAGCGCCGAGGCCGTCGAGGCACTGCCGGCCACGATCGCCACGGGCTCGACCAGCATCGTCCACCTCTGTCTCGACGAGCTGCCGTACTCCATGCGCACGGCACCTGCGCTTGGTTCGGCCGAGGATCGCGACGCGCTATGGGCCGCACTGGCCGACGGTCGTCTCGAGGGCGTCGTGAGTGACCATCGCTCCGAGCCACTCGAAGGTGACAGCGACTGGGTTGGCGTCGCCTCACTCGAGTTGTTCCTGCCCGCGTTGCTGTCCGCGGGCGTAGCCGCGGGGCGCATCGACCTGCCCACGCTGTGCGAGATCATCGGCGAGCGACCGGCACGACGTTTGGGCATGTGGCCGCGCAAGGGCTCGCTGCAGGTCGGCGCCGATGGTGATGTCGCGCTTGTCGACCCAACCGCCGTCTGGACCGTCGATCCCACGCAGTTGGAGGGTCGCGGGAAGGCGCCGGCCTGGCACGATCTCGAACTGACGGGCCGCGTCGTGCACGTCTTCTCGCGCGGGCAGCAGATCGTCAACGACGGCTTCCCGCTGTTCCGCCCCGGCCGCGGCCGACCGGTCTAGCCCTAGAGCGGCAGCTCGGGCTCGCCGGCGGTCCAGCCGCCATCGACGGGCAGTACCACGCCGGTGATCAGCGACGCGGCGGGGGAGCACAGGAATGCCACAACGCCGCCAATGTCGCGCGGCTGGCCAACGCGTCCGAGCGGGATGCGACGGATTGCCGCAGCATGGACCTCGGGAATCTCGAGCATCGGCGCCGCCATCGGCGTCCAGATGAACGTGGGGCAGAGCGCGTTGACCGTCAGGCCGTGCTTGGCCCAGTCGATCGCGAGGCTACGTGCCATCGTGGCGACGGCGCCCTTCGACATCGAGTAGCCCGCCTGGCTCGGCAGCGAGACGAGGCCCGCCTGCGACGAGATCAGCACGATCGAGCCGCGTCCGGCGGGGATCATCGAGCGCGAGGCTGCGATCGCCCAGTTGAACGAGCCCTTGACGTTGACCGACCAGAGCGTGTCCAAGTCCTCGTCCTTGACGTCTTCGGCAGTGACGTTCTCGGTTAGCACGCCGGCACACGTGGCGAGGTAGGTGATCGGTCCGAGCTCGGCGACGATGCGCTCGGCTGCCGCATCGACCTCAGCACGCGACGAGACGTCGCAGCCGATCGCAAGCGCTTTGCGGCCGAGACCCTCGACGAGCGCGACCGTCTCGGCGCAGCGATCGGCGTCGCGATCAACGCACGCCACGTCTGCGCCCTGCTGGGCCAGCGCAACCGCGGCCGCCTGGCCGATGCCCTGTGCGGCACCGGTGACGACGGCGACACCGTCGGTCTGGAACGAGACGGCGAGGTCTGCCTGGTTCATCGCGCTTCCTCCTGCAGTCGGGCGAGGCGGATCAGCCCCGAGTAGTCGAGCACGCCGAGATCCTCGGCCTGTGCTTCGTGGTAGACGGATGTCGCGGCCTCGATGAGGCCGGGGTCGAGACCCATGCTCGTCAGGAACTCCTCGGACAGTTCCATGTCCTTGGTCATCAGGTCGAGCGTGAAGAGGGCTTTGTAATCGCGGTTCGACGGATGCGCATCGTCGACGCCGAAGCCGGGATAGCGCGCGCGCATGACGCGCGAGTCGCCGGTCGAGCGCGACAGGATGTCGAACAGCATCGCGTCGGAGAGTCCGGCGCGGCGGCCGGCGGCGAGCGACAGGCAAAGGCCGGCCATGTGTAGGCCCGCCAGCATGTTGTTGCAGAGCTTCGCGGCCTGGCCCGTGCCGTGGCTGCCCGTGTGGACAACAAAGGCGCTCCAGGTCTGAGCGATGGGCTCGAGCGTGGCGTAGGCCGCGTCGGACCCACCGATCATCGACGTCAGGCTGCCGGCCTCGGCACCAACGGGGCCGCCGGAGAGCGGACAGTCGGCCACCACGATGCCGAGCGGCTCGAGCTCGGCGGCGAGCTCCTGCGCGAGCGCCGGCGGACTCGTGGAGACGTCGGCGAGCACTGCGCCTTGCGGCAGGGCCGGGGCGGCTTCGCGTGCGACC
>JAPLCF010000042.1 GCA_026392355.1 Actinomycetota bacterium | reverse complement strand
CTCGACGGAGGTCGGCAAGTACTTCATGAAGTACTCCGGCGAGTCGAACCTCAAGCGCGTCTCGCTCGAGTGCGGTGGCAAGACGCCGCACATCATCCTGCCCGACTACCCCGATCTCGATAAGGCCGCCGAGGCCGTCGCGTGGGGCATCTTCTTCAACCAGGGCGAGGTCTGCAACGCCGGCTCGCGCCTGCTCGTCCACGAGGACATCCGCGACGACTTCATCGGTCGCGTCGCTAAGGTCGCGGCGGGCATCCAGCCCGGCAACCCCTTCGACGCCAAGACGAAGATGGGCGCCATGGTCGACGCCACGCAGATGGAGCGCGTGCTCGGCTACATCGAGGCCGGCAAGAGCGAGGGCGCCTCGGTCGCGCTCGGCGGCAACCGCGTCATGACGGAGACGGGCGGCTGCTTCATCGAGCCGACGATCTTCTCCGACGTGAAGAACGACATGAAGATCGCCCAGGAAGAGATCTTCGGCCCCGTGCTCTCCGCCATCTCGTTCAGCGATGTCGAGGAGGCAGTCGAGATTGCGAACGACACGATCTACGGCCTCGCCGGTGCCCTCTGGACGCGCGACGTCTCGACGGCGCACAAGGTGGCCCGCCAGATCAAGGCCGGCGTCGTGTGGGTCAACTGCTTCGACGCAGGCGACATCACCACGCCGTTCGGCGGCTTCAAGCAGTCGGGCTTCGGCCGCGACAAGTCGCTCCACGCGATGGAGAAGTACACCGATCTGAAGTTGATCTGGCTCCAGCTGGACTAGTCAACACTCGCGTTGGGGAGTGAGCCGGCTCACTCCCCAACGCGTGGACATTGCGTTCACAGTCCGATATTCTGCGGCTATGAACCGGCGAATCATCCTCTTTTTTGTGGTCGCCGCGGTGCTGGTGTTCCCGGCGCTCGCGGCAGCCAAGGCGCCAACGTTCCACTCGTTCAAGATCTACCGCACGCCGTCTGGACCCGACAAGGGTGCCATCACGGTGATCACCACGCTCGACTACCGAGGCTTTGCAAAGGCAGCCGACTTCCCCGCGGGCGCGCTCCCGCCCGTCTCGCACGCAATCGTGACCCTCACCGGCGCGAACTCCGCCATCACAGCCCGCGACGTTGTGCGATTGCACCCGCGGACCCGCGCCGGTGCGCCCGTGCGTTTTGACTTTCGTATCCCTGCCAGCAAGGCTCGTAAGCTCGGCGATCGCAAGGTCAAAGTCGCGTTCGCGATCTCATTGCGCGGGCGGACGACGACGTTTGCCACGAAGAGTAAGCGAGCTACGCGCCAGTTCTTCCCCTCCCCCGGCGGGTTTTGCTTCTTCTGCGGGGTGAACCCATCGCCACCGCCGCCTCCGACGGTGGCGTTCGGTCCGACTGCCGACTACCCCACCATCTGCCTATCGTTCGGCAGTTCCGGGTACGCTCAGCCAACGCTGTATCAAATCGGGGCTTCGGATGCTGCCGACAACAGGATCTATAGCGGTGGTGATTCCACCTTCGCCGTCGCCACAGACGGCAGCTTCTCTGACGTCGGAGTGGAGCAGCCCGCCGACATCGATTCGGGTGGCTACGACGTGACGGTGACGTTGTCGGGCACCATCCCCACCGCTGTGCTGAACGGCGCGCCGCCCGCCGACACGGGCCCAGCTGTGATGTACGACTCAGGCGCACCGTTTGGTCTCTTCCCGAATCCGATCGTCGCGCCGTATCAGTCAAACAACGACTGGTGCTGACCCGAACGTAGCCAGCGGTAGCTGTGCCGCGTATCCATCGCGGCGCGCGTGCGTGCGCCGTGTTCATCGCCAGGATCGCTGCTCTGCTGACTCACCGGGCGCGGCTGCGGGCGTCGACCCGTGCTATCACCCAGCTCGTATGGAGATCGCCGACGGCTGGGATGAGGTTGAGATCGGGCGCTCGCGCGGCGGGCTGCCGCTGACGCTCTACCGTCCTGCGGGCGCGGGCACGATTGACGGACTGCTGATCGCCGGCATCCACGGTGAGGAGCCCGAGACGCTGCTTCTCGCCCGGCGCCTACTGGAGCGCATTGACGGTACCGACACGAGCTGGGCGATTCTGCCGTGCGCCAACCCTGACGGCGTGCTGCATGGTGTGCGCCAGAACGCGGCCGGCGTGGATCTCAACCGCAACTTCCCGTCGGCCTCCTGGCAGGCCGGCCACTCCTTCACCTACCCACCCGGCACGCAGGTACGCCAGCGCGAACATCGCACGAACCGTTCGTCGCCGGGAGAGACACCGGGGTCGGAGCCAGAGACGCAGGCGCTGGTCGCCCTCATCGAGTCGCTCCACCCCGAGGTGATCCTCGATCTCCATAGCCCGCTCGAGCTGATCGCCCCCACTCCCGCGGCGGACCCCGAGCTCGTGGCGCGGCTCGCCGCAGCCGCCGACCTACCCGTGCAACCGAACATCGGCAGCCCCACCCCCGGCGCCCTGCGCGATTGGTGCACCGATCACGACATTGGCGCGATCACGTACGAAGTCGAGCACGCGGCGCTCCCGCAGCTCGTCGCGCGTCACCTACCGGGGCTAAGCGCACTCGTTACCCACTGAGCTCGCACCATTTCTTCCACCTGACCCTTCGTCGTTCTAAGGCCAAAATGGATCCGGATCCATTTTGGCCAAAATCAGGTCAATTTGGATCCGGATCCAAACTGTCCACGGGCATGCGGATCTGGACCCGGGTCCAGATCTGCGCGATTCGTGCAGATTCCGGGCCGGGTCTCCCCCCTCGCGCCCGGTCGCTCGTGTACCCCCGCGTCTAGTCGCGCGTCAGCGGCTTGTACTTGATGCGATGCGGCGTGTCGGCGTCGGCGCCGAGCTGCTTGCGGCGGTGCTCTTCGTACTCGCCATAGGAGCCCTCGAACCACGTGACCTGCGAGTCGCCCTCGAAGGCGAGGATGTGCGTGGCGACGCGATCGAGGAACCAGCGGTCATGGGTGATGACGACGGCGCAGCCCGGGAAGTCGTTGAGCGCGACCTCGAGGGCTCGCAGCGTGTCGACGTCGAGGTCGTTGGTCGGCTCGTCGAGGAGCAGCAGGTTGCCGCCGCTCTTGAGCAGTTTGGCGAGGTGCACGCGATTGCGCTCACCGCCGGAGAGCTTGCCGACGAGCTTCTGCTGATCGGCGCCCTTGAAGTTGAACGTCGCGACGTACTGGCGCGACGGCATCTCACGCTTGCCGACGTTGATCAGATCGAGACCGTCGGAGATCTCCTCCCAGATGTTCTTGTCCGGGTCGAGCTCGGCGCGGCTCTGATCGACGTAGGCCATCTGCACGGTCTCGCCGATCACGATCTGGCCGCTGTCGACGGGCTCCTGCCCAGCGATCATGCGGAACAGCGTCGTCTTGCCGGCGCCGTTCGGGCCGACGATGCCGACGATGCCGTTCGGCGGGAGGTTGAAGGACAGGTCCTCGACGAGCAGCTTGTCGCCAAACGCCTTCTGCACGTTCTCGGCACGCACGACGACGTCGCCGAGGCGTGGGCCGGCGGGAATGTGGATCTCGACGGCGTCGAGCTTGACGTTCTGCTCTTCGGCGAGCATCTCGTCGTACGCGGCGAGACGCGCCTTCGACTTGGCCTGGCGCGCCTTCGGGCTGGCGCGGACCCACTCGAGCTCCTTAGCGAGGGTGCGCTGGCGCGCGGAGCCCTGCTTCTCCTCGAGCGCGAGGCGCTCCTGCTTCTGGATCAGCCATCCGGAGTAATTGCCCTCGAACGGAATGCCCTTGCCGCGGTCGATCTCGAGGATCCAGCCGGCGACGTTGTCGAGGAAGTAGCGATCATGGGTGACCGCGATGACGCAGCCCTCGTAGTCGTGCAGGAAGCGCTCCAGCCACGCAACCGACTCGGCGTCGAGGTGGTTGGTGGGCTCGTCGAGCAGCAGCAGGTCGGGCGACGACAAGAGCAGGCGACACAACGCGACGCGGCGCTTCTCGCCACCGGACAGCTTCGAGACGTCGGCGTCGCCCGGCGGCAGACGCAGGGCGTCCATCGCGATGTCGATGCGGCGATCCATGTCCCAGGCGTCGGCCTTCTCGATCTTGTCCTGGACGCGACCCTGCTCTTCGAGCAGCTCGTTCATCTCGTCGTCCGACATCGGCTCCGCGAACTTCATCGAGAGCTCCTCGAAGCGCTTGAGCAGATCGCGCAGCTCACCGAGGCCGTCCTCCACGTTGGCACGCACATCCTTGGACTCATCGAGCTCCGGCTCCTGCGAGAGGTAGCCGACGCTCGCGCCCGGGTGCAGCTTCATGTCGCCGCTCGAGGCCTCCTCGAGACCGGCCATCATCTTCAGCAACGTCGACTTGCCGGCGCCGTTCGGGCCGAGCACGCCGATCTTGGCGCCCGCCATGAAGGAGAGCGTGATCTCCTTCAGGACGTGCTTCTCCGGGCCGTGGAACTTGTCCACGCGGTGCATGGTGAAGATGAACTGCGGTGTGCTCATATGCAGGGCAGCCTACCCCAGCCGCGCGAGACTCGACCCCGGCCACCGCTCGCGGCTATGCCACATGCGGCGTTCTACTTGATCACGCGCGAGACGACAGTCTGCGCGACGACAACGCTGCCGGCCTTCGCCTGCGTCGTAATCGACCACGTGCCCTTGGTCAGGCGGATTTTGCAGGTGTAGCCGGGCTTCTTGCCCTTGCCCTTGGCCTTCCCCTTTGGCTTCTTCCCCTTGGAGATCTTGCACGTGCCGGTGACTCTCGTGCCGATCGCCGCGGACTTCTTGGCGGCCATCAGCGTGGCCCACTGCGTCACCGAGGTCGTGCCAACCGGAACCTGTCCCTTGGTCGTGCAGCGCTTGCGAGTGCAAGGCCCCTTGCCGGGCAAGGCAGGCAGGCTGGCCCCGCCGGCGCTCGGCGCACCTGATGTTGGAGTGCCCGCGCCCGTATCGCCACTGGGCGGCGAGGTCGAGCTGCCGAAACCACTCACGAAGACAGGCACCGAGGAGTTCGTCGTTGAGCCGTCACCGAGCTGGCCGGCGTCATTGCGCCCCCAGCACTTCATCGTCCCGCCCGACAGGACAGCACAAGCCTGTGAATTACCGACGCCCAGCGAAATGGCACCCGACGGAATGCCAGACACATCAGTGGGAGTCGTGGCATTTATCGTCGAACCATTTCCTAGCTGACCGCGACTGTTGCTCCCCCAGCACTTGAGAGCGCCACCGATCAGCAGCGCGCACGTGTGCAGGGAGCCCGTCGAGATCGAGGCCACACCCGCCGAGAGCCCTGAGACCGCGACGGGAGTTGATGAATTCGTCGTCGAACCATTGCCGAGCTCGCCGACCATGTTGAGCCCCCAGCACTTTGCGCCACCCGAGACCACCGCGCAGGTGAACTCGCCTCCAGCACTGACCGCCGTACCACCGGAGGCGACGGCGGTCACGGGGGTCGTTCCCGACGACGATGTCGTGTTGTTGCCGAGCTGCCCCCAGCCGTTGTCGCCCCAACACTTCACTGCTCCGACCACAACGGCGCAGGAGTGGTAGAGGCCCACTGTCACGTCTGTCGCACCACTCGAAATACCTGCGAGCGCGACGGGGGCGGCACCGATCCCCTGTCCCCAGCATGTGACTGCGCCGCCGGTGATCACTGCGCACGTATGCGTGAGACTCACATCAACCAACACGCCGGTCGTGATCCCAGACACCGACACCGGCGTCGACGAGTTTGTTGACGGCGAACCGTCGCCTAGCTGTCCGTTGGAGTCGTCCCCCCAGCACTTGATCGCGCCTGATGTCAGGACGGCACACGACGTGTTCCCACCGACCGCAATCGAGGCCACACCTGCCGAGAGCCCGGAGACCGCGACGGGCGTTGAGGAATTCGTCGTCGAACCATTGCCGAGCTGACCGGCGCTATTGAGGCCCCAGCACACAACGCCACCCGAGGTCAGGACGGCACAGGAGTGCGAGCCACCAGACGCCACCGACGCCGACTCTGCGGCCGTTGCTCGATCAGCAAGACCCACCAACGTGAGCACCGCAGTTACCAACGCAATCGCGAGCATTGCGCGCCGCGGAGCGACGCAAGAGGTGAGGACACTAGAGGCGAAGGGCATGCGACGGGCTCCCGCGGTACACGAACAGAGAATGAGAATCGGCTGGCTGGCCTGTCATGACCGTACCGCCGGTTCGTTCCCCGTGGAAGCCAATTGAGGCAATGCGCTACACCTGTTGTAAGGGGATGTCGTCGTCACGTTGGCCCCCATCGACCACCGCTCAGAGGGGCGGATCACACACGCATCTACTCCGCCCGTGTGCGACGAGGCCCTGGCCTCTTCGCCGGCGTCGATTGCCCGCCAGAGCCCGTGCTACGCCTTCGGTGCGGACCCCGCATCGCCGTCGGGGATGACGCGGCTGTTTCCCTCAAGATCGAGGTCCGGGATGAGCTTGTCGAGGAACCCGGGCAGCGACCACGTGCGCTTGCCGAACAGCATCAGCATCGCGGGCGCGAGGAACAGCACCAAGAACGCGGCGAGCGCAACGGCGACGGTGAGCCCCACGCCGAACTGCTTGATGACAGGATCGTCGATCAGGATGAAGCTGCCGAAGACGCTCATCATGATCAGCGCCGCCGCGAAGACCACGCGGGCGCTGGCGGCGAGGCCGTGGCGCAGCGCGTCCTCGTGGCTCATGCCCTTCGCGTGCAGGCCCTGCACGGTGCTGATGAAGAACACCTCGTAGTCCATCGACAGGCCGAAGAGCGCGGCAAACATCATCAGCGGCACGTAGCTCGCGATCGGCACGGTGCCGTAGGGCGAGTCGAGGCCGATCAGGTCGAGCCCCCAGCCCCACTGGAAGCACGCGGTCAGCACGCCGAACGAGGCAGTCGCCGACAGCAGGTTCGTGATCGACGCCTGCACCGGGATCAGCAGCGAGCGGAACGCGAGCAGGAGGAGCAGGAAGCTGAGCGCGATCACCACGAGGATCACCTTCGACAGCTTCGAGGTGATCAGCGCTGCGAGATCGACGTTGCCGGCCGTCGTGCCGCCGACGTCGGCGACCATGCCCGGCGAAAGCGCCTTCGGAATCGTCGTGTCACGCAGCTGGTGCACGAGATCGGCCGTGGCGCGCGCGGCCGGACGACTCTTGGCGATCACGCTGAGGATCACCGCGTTGCCCTTGTCGTTGATCATCGGCTGCACGACGCGCTGCACGTCGGCGGGCTTGGCCAGCGCATCCTGCAGTTTGACGATGCGCGGATCGGTGCCGCGCTCGTCGCCACCGGCCTTCGTCATCTCGGCGGTCAGCTGGTCCTTGAGGTCCAACGCCTGTTGCTGCTCGGCCTCGGCGGCGGCCTGCTGCTGCTTCAGCTCGTCGGCCTGCTTCTCCAGCGAGTCGGCCTGCTTCTGCAACACGGCCTCCTGCTTCTTCAGGCTCGCGGCCTGCGCCTGCAGCGACGCCGCCTGCTTCTCGATCGATGCAGCCTCGGCCGCGACCAAATTCGCCTTCGCGGTCACCTTGGCGGCGCGCTTGGTGTAGTTCTGCTCCTGCTTGGCGAGGACCGCCGAGCGCTTCTGAATCCGCGCCGACTGCGCTGCCGTCGCGTCGATCGCCTGCTTGAGCTTGGCGTCGGTGTCGGCGAGACGCGTCTGCGCCTTGAGCAACGCGTTCTGGACTGTCGCGCTGATGCCCGGCGTGTTGGCGAGTGCATCGGCGATGGCGGCCAAGTCATCCTCGACCGAGACCTTCTGCGCCTCCAGCGTCGACTCACGCTTCGAGAGGTTCGCCACCTGCGCATCGAGTGCCTTGCGGCGCTCCGCGAGCCGGCGCGCCTCGCGCTTCAACTGGTTCTCCTGGAAGCGCAGCCCGGCCTCGGACTTGCGGACGCTGGCGGCCTGCCCGGCGAGCTTCTTCGACTGCGCCTCAAGCGTGGCGGCCTGCTGCTTGAGCGCGTTGGCCTGCTGCTCGAGTTTGGTCTGCTGCGCCTTGAGCGCATTGGCCTGTGCGGTCAGCGTCTTCTGCTGCTCCTCGAGGTCGGCCTGCATGGCCTGGGCCTGGTTGTACTGCTCCGTGTACTCGGCGCTCGCCTTCGCGACCGGGTCGAGCGTGACCGCCACGACGAGCGGCCCGTTGTAGCCAGGGCCGAAGCCGTCGGAGATCATGTCGAAGGCCTGACGCTCGGTTGTCTTGAGCGATGTCGTGCCGATGTCTTCCTGACCGAGCACCAGCGTGAAGACCGGGATGATCATCAGCGCCAGCAGCGCCAGGGCAATCACGCACGAGCGGATCGGATGGTCCACGACCGAGTTGGCCCAGTGGCCCCAGATGCCGAGCTTGGCCGGGTCCTTCTTGGGGCGGCCGGTAAACGGCAACTGCCCACGGTTGACCGCGTCACCGAGCACAGCGAGGATCGCCGGCAGCAGCGTGAGCCCAGCGAGCACGGCCGTGAAGACGCCGACCGCACACGCGTAGCCAAGCGCGGTGATGAACGGGATCTGCGCGACGGCCAGCGCGAGCAGTGCGACGATCACGGTGCTGCCGGCAAACAGCACTGCGCCGCCACTTGTCGCGAGCATCTCTGGAATCGACTGGCGGGCATGCAAGTTGTGCTCGCGCATCAGCGTGCGGTGCTTCGTGACGAGGAACAGCGCGTAGTCGATGCCGACGCCGAGACCGATCATCGTGGCGAGCGTCGGGCCGATCGACGGGATGCTCGTGAAGTGCCCCATCAGGCCGATCAGCGTGGAGCCGACGAGCAGGCCGAACACGGCCGTGAGAATCGGCAGGCCCATGGCGACGAGCGTGGTGAACGTGAAGAGCAGGATGATCATCGCCGCGACGAGACCGATCACCTCGCTGGATTCTGTGCTCTGGACGCCCAGCGTCGAGCCAACAGGACCACCGACGTCGACCTTCATGCCGGCCGCACGACCCTCCTTCACGCCGACGTCGAACACGCTCTGTGCCGTTGCCGTACTGAGCGTGCCACTGCTGACGTCGAGCAGCACCGGGATGAAGGCGTAGTGGCCGTCCTTGCTGACGAGACCGGCCGCCGAGTTCTCGAACGGGTTCGTCACCGAGTAGACGTGCTTGACCTTCTTCAGCGCGTTGTACGTATCGGTGATCGCCTTCTGGTTCTTGCCACCGTCCTGCACCTTGCCCTTGGAGTAGAAGACGACGGGGCTACTGCCGTTCTGCTGCGGCGGGAAGTACTTCGTGAGCAGGTCGGTCGCCGCCTGGCTGCCCGTGCCCGGCAGCGAGAGGTTGTTGTTCGTGATCGCGCCGACGCGACCAATCACGATCGATCCCGCGATAATCGCGGCGATCCAGAGGATGATCACGAGCCAGCGATAGCGCACGCAGACGTGCCCGAGGCCGTGCAGCATGCGACCTAGCACTGAGCGCTCATTCTGATCACGATCTCCCCGGATCGGTCCACACGCGATGAAACACGTGTGCGCAGGAGTCTACCCCGAACGACCCGTACGCCTTATCCCGCTAGGGGCAGGGCGCTAACTGACGCTGAGCCCGGCCTCGCGGAGTGCGTCCGCGAAGGGTGCGGCGAGGCCGATCGTGAACGGGCCGAAGATGCCGTACACGGCCGAGGCCTCGTCGTACCTCATCTCGTACACGATGTCCTTGATCGCCTTGGGGTCGTCGGCAAAGAGCGTGACCTGCCACTCCCAATCGGACAGGCCCGTCGCGGCGGTGATCATCTGCGAGACGCGCCCGGCGAAGGTGGCGCCGAGGCGACCGTGCCCACCCATCAGCCGGCGGCGCTCGTCGAAGTCCTGCGCGTACCAGTTGGCACCGACCTCGCGGCTCTTGCTCATCGGGTAGATGCAGACGAGGCGCGTGTCGGGCAGGTTGCGCGGATGCAGGCGCCCCTCGCGGAGCTGCTCGACATTCGGATTGTCCGGATTGATGTACTCGCTGGCCTCGGTGATCGACACCATGCTCTTCTCCGGCACCTCGATCAGCACGTCGCCGAGCGCCGTGCGCATGAGGTCGCGGTGCAGGCGGTGCACACGGGCCAAGTCGGGGTGCACGAGGATCAGGCCGAAGTCCGCACCGGCGCCCACCGCGCTAAAGCTGATCACCTGCGCGTCCTGCTCGGCCTCGAAGGCATCGACGAGCGCCTGTGCCTCAGTGAGATCAAGCTCATCGGTGCGATCACCCGCAATCGCAAAAACAAGGTGCAGAACAGCCCAGCCCGCAGAGGGGATGGCGGAGGAATCGGCGATGCGCGGCATGGCTGCAGGGTAGCGAGGCTCGTGGCCTCGAGGAACTACTGGCCGAGCAGCTGCTTCATTTCAGCGATCTCGGCCGTCTGTGACTGCTCGATCGCGCCGGACAACTTCTGGACACGCGCATCGTCGCCGCGGTCGGCGATGTGCGAGGCCATCGTCAGCGCGCCTTCGTGGTGCTGAATCATCCCCTCGAGCCAGAGTCGGTCGAACGCCGGGCCCTTAGCGTTCTCGAGCGCGGTCATAGCGTCGCCGGACAGCATCCCCATCGAGCCGTGATCCATCATCTGCCCGCTGACCGGATCGGCGCCCCACTCCTCCAGCCACGCCTTCATGTCGGCGACTTCGGCGGCCTGCGCGGTCTTGATGCGCAACGCGAGATCCTGGACCGCGGGACTCGCCTCGTGCGCCGGATCGAGCGCGAGGTCGGCCATCGTCACGGCCTGCTGATGGTGCGGGATCATCTGCTGCGAGAACATCACGTCTGCGTCGCGCCCGGTACCCATCTGCTCGGGGCTGTGGTGCATCGTGCTGTCGTTATGCCCCATTGCGCTGTGCAGCGAGTCGGTACCGCACGCGGTAGCCGCGACACTGGCTGCGATGGCCAGCAGGACCGTTGCCAAAAGACGAAACCGAGAGTTCATGCGCTCACAGTACCGTCGGCGCCCGCATTGCGGTTGAGAGATCAGCCGAGCTGGCGTGCCATCGCGGCAGCGAGCACGCGGATTGCGTCGAGACACACGGCCTCGTCGGAATGCTCGGCCGGGTTGTGGCTGATGCCATTCGGACTGCGCGTGAAGATCATCACGCTCGGCACGTCAGAGAGCGCGAGCGTGCCCGCGTCGTGGCCCGCGTAGGACGGCAGGTCCATCGAGGAGATACCGAGCTCTGCCGCCCCGGCGTGCAGATCGGCGATCAGGCCCGTGTCGAAGATCGCAGCGTCGTCGGTCGAGCGATGCTCGATCGTGACGTCGGGGAAGCCATCGACCAGGGCCTGGACGACAGCGTCGCGCGTGGCGTTGTCGAGAGCGCGCGCATCCAGGGTGCCAGAGACGCGGCCCGGAACCACGTTGGTGCCACCCGGCCACGGCGTGATGCGGCCGATCGTGGCCACGGCACCGTCGCGGACCTCGGCCTCGGTCTTGGCAGCCAACACCAACTCGGCGGCGCGCACGAGCGCGTCGCGACGACCCACCATCGGCGTCGTGCCAGCATGGTTGGCCTCACCGGTCACGCTCCACTCCCAGCGGCCTCGCGCCGACAGGCTCGTGGCGATGCCGAGCGTAGTGTCGGCCGGATCAAGTGCGAGGCCCTGCTCGACGTGGATCTCGAAATAGCAGCCGATGCGCTTGTGCAGCCCGGCGGCCTTGGTTGGGTCCGTGGCGCCGGCCTCGCGCATGCTGACGCCGTCCTTGTCCTGCGCGTCGGCAACCTCGTCCCCAAACGTGCCGACCATCGTGCGCGACCCAAAGCACGGCGTGTTGAAGCGCGAGCCCTCCTCATCGCAAAAGGAGATGACAGCGAGGCGCTCGGCGTTCGGCACGCCGGCAGCACGCAGCGCGAGCACCGCGACGAGCCCACCCACCACGCCGAGCGCGCCATCGAAGGCCCCGCCCTTCGGCACGGTGTCGAGATGCGAGCCGGCCACGACGAGACCGTCGGCCGGCGCATTCGGGTCCGTGATCCAGAGATTGCCAGCGGGGTCGTGCTCGCAGACCATGCCATCAGCGACGGCGGCGTCAATCACGACCTGCTCGGCGGCCCGAAGCTCGTCGGTCCACGGCGCGCGCGTCCAGCCGTCGGGCGAGTAGCCCTGCTCGTTGACCCCCGCGAAGAGGCGGCGATACAGGTCGGAATCGATAGCGATGCTCATTGCAGTTTCCCCCAGAGTGCCGAGACGCCGACGGTGACCCACGCGTTGGCGGTCCAGACGATCGTGCCAGACGTCAGGCCCGCGATCAGCACCGCCAAGAACCCGAGAAGATTCCGAAGCACCCGCGAGTGAGAGCGCGAGCGGTTGCGTGATGCCCAGAGGACGAACACCGCCAGCGACGCGCAGATCGCGGCAGCTCCAACCAGGACGGCAAGCCCGGCCCCTGCCGCCGTCCTGCCGATCGGCTTGTCCACGACAATGCCGGCGTGCGTCAGCTGGACACCGGCGGCAATGCCGATCCCCGCCAGCAGCACGCCAATCGCCAGCAGGATCACGGCGAAGCGCAGCGCGCCGGTGCGCACGCCTGCGCGCGGCTGCTCGGGCTCCGGTGCGAGCATCGTCGGCGGAATGTCTTCGAGCGCGATACGCGTGGTCGCGTGGTCATCGTGGTCGGACAGGGTCGGCACATCGCCGGCGAGGATGCGCGCCACATCCTCGGCGCGTGGCCGGCGCTCGGGCGCGCGCTGCAGCAGCTCCATGATCAGCGTCTCTGCCTCCGGCGGCAGATCCGGCACGAAGGCCGTCGGCAGCGGCGGGTCTTCATGGATGCGGCGCATGCCGGTCGCCACGCGATCCGAGCCCTCAAACGGGAGCGAGCCGGTTGCGAGCTCGTAGAGGATGCACCCGAGCGCGTACATGTCGGCCCGCTCGGTCACGTCTAGGCCAGCGGCCTGCTCGGGCGCCCAGTACTCGGGGCTGCCGACGCGCGTACCGTCGCCCGTCAGCGTGACGTCGGTGGCGTCGCGGCGCAGGACATCGGCGAGGCCAAAGTCGGCGACGCACAGTTGCCCGTCATCTCCGAAGAGGACGTTGCCCGGCTTGAGGTCGCGATGCGTGACACCGGCCGCGTGGGCATGCGCCAGCCCTCGCGCGATGGCGAGGCCCATGCCGGCGACCTCCGGCCACGGCAATGGGGCCGACTGCGTGGAGCGCACCAGCGTGCCGCCACCGCAGTGCTCCTGCACGAGAAACGGCGTCGGTAGCGCCTCGTCGAAGTCGAGCACCTGGACGATGTTTGGGTGCCGCAACTGCGCCAGCGTGGTGGCCTCCCGCCGAAACCGACGCCGCGCGTCTTCGTCTTCTGCCACCCACGGATGCAGCAGCTTGACGGCGACGACACGGTCGAGCCGAAGGTCCTTCGCACGAAACACCTCACCTGTCCCGCCGCGGCCAATCGAGGCCTCGAGGCGGTAGCGCCCACCGAGATCGGTCATCGCCCGGCCCTACGCGGCTTCGGCGCTAGGACCGTGATCCTCAGGCAGGATCCGCAGGTCGGGCGCGGGGTCGCCGTACGGCTGGCGCTCGACGGTCGGGTCGACGCGCTCGATCGCCTCGAGATGTCGCTCCAGCGAGACCCGGGCGCGGCGCATTACCTGGTCGTAGCGCGCGACGGCCTCCTGCGGCACGCACTCGCGCGCCGTGCCGCCGCAATCGGGGCAACGCAGGTCGATCTCCCACAGGTCTTCGCCGAGGCGACGCCACTGCACGGGCTGCATCAGCTTGGACGGACAGGACCGACAGCGCTCGAGCGCGGTGTCGGCATTGCCGGTGAGCCGTTCGGAGCGATCCATCTGCGACAAGGCTACGGCGCTGCCCGGACAGAACGCCTGTGCGCTCCCTCACGCGCGAGATGGGTATCCTGCGCGGCGGGCCCCCATCGGCTAGCGGCCTAGGCCACCGCCCTTTCACGGCGGCTACACGGGTTCGAATCCCGTTGGGGGTATTGCTCAGGAGGTCGCGGGCATGAGGACGACGCCGTCCTCGTCCGCGTAGGCGATGTCGCCCGGGCTGCAGGGCACGCCGCGGAAGACGATGTCGTCGCCCACCGTGCCCTGCCCCACGCGCGCGGGGCGCTGCGGGCAGGTGGTGATCGCCAGCACGCCGAGCGGCAGGGCGGCGAGCCCCGCCGAGTCGCGGACGCACCCGTCGATGATGATGCCCGCCCAGCCGTTATCGACCGCCAAGCCACCGACAACGTCGCCGACCAGCGCCGTCACGAGGCCACCACCGCCGTCGACCATGAGCACGCGACCCTCGCCGGGGGTGCTCACGAGCGCCTTCACGTGCGTGTTGTCGGCATCGCAGCGCACGGTCATCACCGGGCCGCTAAAGCGCGTCACACCACCGAAGTGCCGCAGACCGGGCACGGGGACGCGAATCACGTCGGGATGGTCGTCGCAGAGGTCGCAGGTGTTCCAGTCGGTCATACGGGGACTATGTCACCTTCCTGGGCGGCGAGTTGATCAAGTCGCTCGTGGGCGCGGCGCACCATGGCCGCGAAGCCGGGCTCGTCGGGTTGCCTCGGAAACGAGCTCATCGACGGTGCGTGGCCCGTGTCGGCGACGGCGTCGAGTCGCAGCGCGAGCTCCTGCGCATGAGCGATCGCCACGTCGGAGATGTCGGACGCCAGCTCCGCACTGTCTCGGTCGCCGACGTCCTCGACCGTCACGAACCCGACCGCGCGCACGATGTCGTCGAGCACCTGCTCCGCAATCGCGGGATCGGCCGGGTGCCGGCCAGGCTCGTTCGCCGCGGCTGCGATCGCAGTGCTCGCCCGGAAGTGCGCGTCCTGCATGCGCGTACGGGCGGCGATCCGACCCGCATCGTCGTCTGTCCCCTGCCGCGCAAGTTGCGCATAGACCGCGAGCGCATCGGCCGTACGAGCCACCTGCTGAAACAGCGCCTCCGATGACCGCGTCCGCCAGACATACGCGGCGATCAAGACGAGCAGCGCCGCACCGAACGTGGCGATGGCGCGTGCCGGGACGTCCTCGCGCAGCGGATCGCCCGCGAAGACGAAAAGCGCGACGATGTACGCCGTGATGCCCGCGGTCATGATCGTGTAGTTCGGGATCGCGAACGCGTAGACGCACATGGCGGTAACGACGAGCGTCGGGACTATCACCCACGGCGAGGATCCGAATAGCGTCACCACAAGCACCACAGCGAACAGGCCGGCGAGTGTGCCGAGCACGCGCGCGAACGTCTTGACCGCGGTGCCTGCAAAGTCGGGGCGACTGATCCACGCGATCGTCATCGGCAGCCAGTAGCCGTGGGGAAATCCGTCCACCTTCGACAGCACGGTCGCAATCGCGATCAGGGCTGCCAGCCGAACCGCGTGGCGCATGAACGGATCGCTCAGGCGGAGATGCGGGCGGACTCGCCACTGCCGTGTGTGACCGAGGCCAACGTGCAGCGAGAGCTCGGCCTTGCGCCCAACCGGCCACGGCCCGATGGTCGCCTCTGCCGCGGCACGCAGATCGCGCTCGATCGTCACCGCCACGACGCGGTCCACCGTCGGCACGCCGGCGATACAGGCCGCAGCGGCGGCGCTGAACCGCTCGAGTGGCCCAGGCACACGGCCCTTTTGCCACGGGAACTCCAGTGCGTTCGCGATCGCAAATGCGAGGTCCGACCCCGCCTGCGCGAAGTCGTCGATGAGCGCTCGCTGTTTCGCGTCTTCAGGCTCTCCGTCGGGCGTGAGCGCAACGTAGGACAGGCGCGCGCAATCACCAGCTTCCGTGAACGTGGTGAGCCAGGCTCGTGTTGCCCCCCGTGCAGTGCTCTCAGCGATGCGTTCTTCCGCCTCGATCAGACGCAACGCCAGCGTCGGACTGGCCGCCGCCTGGGGACCCTGGCGCAGAGCGAAACCGAGTGTGCGGTAGGTAATCGCGATGCCCTCGCGCATCCCGCCCAAACGGCGGGTGAGCAGGGGCAGGGTGATCACCGCTACTTGGCAGAGCCCGCCGACGAGCATTAATACCGCCGACTCGAACGCCGAGTGTTCTGTCGTCGGCGTGCCACTGAAGATGATGAACGTGACCATGACGAGCACGCCAAGCCTGGCGGCGTGCGGGCCGGCGATGCCCGCGAACCCGCAGAGCCCGGCGACAAGCGCGGAGGTCAGCACGTGCCAGAGCGGGTGCCCGGCGATGACGGCGCCGAAGAAGGCCGCAACGCCGAGCAGCACTGCGGTGAGGAAGAGCAGGCGGATCCGCGGCGCCAACGGACCGCGTGAATCGCCGAGGCCGGCGAAGAGCGCGCCAAGGCCGAGCGGCATCGCCTCGTACACGTGGCCGGTCGACACCGCGATCAGCGCCAGCGCACCACACACCACGCCGGCTCGGAGCGGGGAAAACCAGCGCACGGCCGCCCAGTCAACGACAAACGTGGCGCGAGTGATCTCACGGGCGAGACGGCGCTCCGACATGCGGGGAGGGTATCGCGCTCAAGAGGCTCCGTCCGACGGCGACGGAATCCTGTGGTCGTGGAGCTGCTCGACGTTGATGGAGTCCAGGTTGCCGTGCGCCGGTCGCCGCGCGCGCGCCGCGTGCGGCTCGTGGCCAAGGCCGGCCGTGGCGTCGAGCTGGTCCTCCCCGCCCGCGGCGGCGAAGACACCGGCCGCCAGCTGATCCACACGCACCGCGCGTGGATCGTCGCGCAGAGCGCACGCCTCGAGGAGCGCCGGCTCGGCCTCGAGCAGAGCGGCGTCGTCTGGCGCCACGGCACCGCGCTGCCGCTGACGCTCCGCCACGCCGATCGCGCCCGCGTGATGAGCACCGACGACAGCGTCACCGTCGCCGCGCCGGACGCCGAGAGCGCGGAGCGGATGGTCGAGCGCTGGTATCGCGAGCAGACGCGTCGCGTCGCGGCCGCCCTGATCGCCGACCTGCCCGAGCCGCACCCGACAAACCTGCGGATCGCCGACGGCACATCGCGCTGGGGCTCGTGCAGCCGGACCGGCACGATCTCGATCTCATGGCGCCTGATGCTCGCGCCCTTCCACGTGCTTGATTACGTCGTCGCGCACGAGCTTTGTCACCTGCGCCATCTGGACCACAGTGCGCGCTTCTGGGCCGAAGTCGAGGCGCTGCGCCCCGACTGGCGCGATGCCCACCAGTGGCTGCGCCAGCACGGCACCGAGCTGCACGCGTACGATCCGGCGTGCGCACTGCCGCCCTTGCGCATCGCCGCGTAGTCCCGCGCTACGTTGCGTCCATGACGAATCGCGCGCACCGCATCGCCGTCGTCGGCGCGGGTCCGGCAGGCTTCTACGCCACAGGGCACCTGCTCGACGCCGAGCCCGAGATCGAGGTCGACCTCTACGACCGCCTGCCGACCCCGTGGGGTCTTGTCCGCCATGGCGTGGCGCCGGACCATCCGAAGATCAAGGCCGTCTCGCGCGTGTTCGAGAAGATCGCCGATAAGCCGGGCTTCCGTATGTTCGGCAACGTCGAAATCGGCCGCGATGTCTCGCACGCGCAGCTGATGGAGCACTACGACGGCGTCATCTACGCGTACGGCGCGCAGGCCGATCGCCGCATGGGTATCCCCGGTGAGGACCTACCCGGCTCGCTGCCCGCGACGGCGTTCGTCGCCTGGTACAACGGCCACCCCGATTTCTACAACCTGGATCCGAACCTGCAGATCGAGCGTGCGGTCGTGATCGGCAACGGCAACGTCGCCGTCGACGTAGCGCGCATGATGGCGCTCGCTCCCGAAGAGCTCGCACCGACCGATACCGGCGACCACGCCATCGAGATCTTCAATGCCTCGACGCTGCAGGACATCGTCATCGCCGGCCGCCGCGGCCCGCTGCAGGCGGCGTACACGAACCCCGAGTTGCTCGAGCTCGGTGAGCTGCAGATCGCCGACGTGATTGTGCGCCCCGAGGATGCCAAGCTAGATCCGATCAGTCAGGCCGCGCTCGCCGACGCCAGCCAGCCCGACCAGCGCAACGTGGAGGTCGTGCAGGAGTACGCCCAGCGCGCCCGCACCGACAAGCCGCGCACCGTCACCCTGCGCTACCTGCTCTCTCCCCTCGAGATCCGCGGCGATGGTCGCGTCGAGGAGATCGTGATGGTCAAGAACCGCCTCGAGTTGTCAGACGACGGCTCCGTACGCGCCGTCGCGACCGACGAGACGGAGACGATCCCCTGCGGTCTGGTGCTGCGCAGCGTTGGCTACCGCGGTCTGCCCGTCGAGGGCGTGCCGTTCGACGAGAAGCGCTGCGTGATTCCGCACGCGGATGGCCGCGCACTGGGCGCAGACGGCAAGCCCGTTACCGGCGTGTACTGCACCGGCTGGATCAAGCGCGGTCCGAGCGGTGTGATCGGCACCAACAAGAAGTGCGGCGTCGAGACGGCAGACGCGCTGCTTGAAGACCTCCACGCTGGCCGCCTGCACACACCGACCGATGCCAGCCTCGTCGCCGTCGAGCGACTGATCGCCGACCACCGCCCCGAGGCTGTGGAGTACGCGCACTGGGTCGACATCGATGCGCACGAGCGCGAGCGTGGCGACGCCACGGGTCGCCCGCGCATCAAGATCTGCTCGTGGGAAGACCTGCTGGCGAAGCGCTAGGCAGGAGGAGCCGGCGGCGTCCGGCCTTCCAACCGGTTGTGCAGCATGCGTTCCTCGATCAGATGGACGCCCCACGCCACGAGCACCACGACAACCGCACCAAACAGCACGGGAAAGAACAGGAACTTCCACGTTTGGACGGTCGGCGTGAGCACGATGATCATCGCCGTGGCGCAGGCCGGCGGGTGCAGGCAGTGGAACGCGCGCATCACCACGAGCGACAGGCCAAGCGCGAGCATCGCCGCAACCTCGAGATGCCCACCCAGCAGGAGCACACAAATCAGCCCAACGAGGGCAGAGAGAAACTGGCCGGCGATGACGTTCCACGAACGGTTTATGGACATCCCAGGCTGAATGAAGATGATCGCGATCGACGCGGCGAGCGGTGCCACGAACAACGGCTCCGACATCTGATCCATCGTCACGTGGTTGAGCAACAAGAGCGACCCGATCGCGACCATCGACCCGACGATCTCGATCGGCCGAATGTTGGCGGCCTTAACCGGGAGGACTCGGTACACACGCTGCCCGATCGACGGCTCGTCCATGCCGCCAGTATTCGCTTGCACCGGCCGCACCCCTGCCGCGTCGGCGGTAGCATGGCCGCCACGGGCGGTTAGCTCAGCTGGTTAGAGCACCTGCTTTACACGCAGGGGGTCGCGGGTTCGAGTCCCTCACCGCCCACTCAGATGCATCAACGAGCCCGCTGCACGGGGTTTTCAGCGGGTTTCCCACAGTGAAGTGTGTCTTCTCCGCGAACATCTGTAAGCGGGACGTGAAGGTGCGAGCCACGTCATCGAAGCTGCCGATAGGTTCATCACAGGCGCCCACTACCGGACGCCTAAACGCACCGCCGCGGTCGTCCGGCGGGCAGGAGAAGAACCATGAAGAAGCGCATCACCACGATCGCCGTCCTCGCGGCCTCCGCCGTACTGGCGACCACCGGGGTCGCCTCGGCAGCCTCGAACACGCCGCAGGTCCGGCAGGACAAGAACATCGTCCAGGTCGCCTCGAGCGCACCGCAGTTCAGCACGCTCGTCTCGCTGATCAAGAAGGCCGGTCTCGTCAAGACCCTGTCCGGCAAGGGACCGTTCACCGTCCTTGCCCCGACGAATGCCGCCTTCAATAAGGTCCCGAAGGACACGCTCAACGCCATTGCGGCGGACAAGATGCTGCTCACGAAGGTCCTGACCTACCACGTCGTCGCCGGCGAAGTGCCCGCATCTGAGGTAGTCAAGCTCAACGGTAAGAAGGTCAAGACCGTCGAGGGTTCGAAGATCATGATCACCGTGCGTGACGGCAAGGTCTTTATCAACAAGACCGCCAAGGTGACCGCCACGGACATTGAGGCCTCGAACGGTGTGATCCACGCGATCAACAACGTGCTGGTCCCGCAGAGCGTCCTCACAGCGCTCAGCCACTGATCCACTACTCCGGTGTCGGGCGCAGGCGTCCGACACCGGAGCCGGATCGGCGTTAGCCCTGGCCGAGCTCGCCGAGGATCTCGCCGTAGCGCTTGTCGCGCCACTGCAGCGCGGCCTTGACGCCCTCGGTACGGACGATCTCGTCGAAGGCGTTCTGCTCCGGCGTCTGGGCACCGTTGAGCATCGCGGACAGATCGAGGTTGGCCTCGACGGCCTCGAGCAGGCCCGACGCCTTCTGCGCCCGGTTGAGCGCGGCCTTCGTTAGCTGCAGAACACGCAGCGGCGTCGGCGCAATACGCGCCACCCACTCCCCGACCTCGGCCTCGAGGCGATCGGCCGGGACGACACGGTTGGCAATGCCCCAGTCGAGCGCGGTCTGCGCATCGACGGTGTCACCCGTCAGCAGCAGCTCTCGCGTGCGGCGCTCGCCGAGCACGAACGGCATCAGCAGCGTGACGGGGCCAGAGCCGTAACGCACTTCGGGTTCGCCAAAGCGCGCGTCGTCGGTGCAGATCAGCAGGTCACACGCCATCGCGACCTCCATGCCGCCGGCTAGGCACCAACCGTGCACCGCGGCGATGGTCGGCTTCGAGAGCCCCCACAGCTTCATCGTCACCTCAACATCACGCGAGAGCACCTCATGCCACTCGGTGATCGTCGGCTCGCCCTCGAGCGCCTCCTGCTCGAGGTCGTAGCCTGCGCAGAACGCACGGCCGGCGCCGCGCACGACGACGATGCGTACCTCGTCGTCGGCCTCGGCACGGTCCATCGCGGCCTCAAACTGGTCGACGAGCGCGTACGTCATCGAGTTGAGCTTCTCAGGGCGGTTGAGCGTGATCCACGCGGACGGGCCGCGGCGTTCGTAGAGGACGAGGTCGTTCGACATGGGACGATCCTAGCGCTCTCCTGCATCCGGGTGGTGCCCTGCGATACTCCTGACCACCGTGTCAGTCATTCGTCGCCTAGGAGTCCTCATGCCACGCAATCCCCTTCGTCTGCTCGCCGCCGTCGCGGCCACTGCCGCCATCGCCGCGGTCCTCGCCGCGTGCGGCGCCTCCGGCGACGAGTCCCCGATCACCGCCGACGCCCTTAAGGGCACGTGGACCGGCGAGCTCAATGGCTACGGCATGGCTAAGGCCGACAACAACGTGATCAAGGAATTCACGATCAGCGACGTCGTCGGCTCGGCCTTCACCGGCCAGGTGCGCCACCGCCCCGCCGACGGCGACTGGGAGACCCCGGAGCAGATCGACGGCATCGTGATGAGCGACGGCACGATTCAGTTCGTCGACTCCGATGGCACGTATATCGGCCACAAGACCGGATCGAACACGCTGGAGATCTCGTACCTCGAGCCGAGCAAGGACGATGCGTCGGCGCTCGTCGGGACCGTCACGCTCCAGTAGCGACCTTACGGCCATGCGCGGATGGTACCACTATGGTACCATCCGCGCATGGCCATCAATCTCCGCCTCACCGAAGAGGAGCAGGAGCTCCTCGACGCACTCGCCGCCGACTCCGGCATGTCCAAGAACGATGTTCTTCGACATGCCCTAGTCGAGAAAGCCGCACGTGAGGGCCACCGCGCCAAAGTCGACGCCTCCTTTGAGTGGGCGGTGAATCGGTACGGCGATCTGCTCCGCCGGCTCGGCGAGGCATGACACAGCTCACCCCGCTCCTGACGGGCGAGGACCTGATGCGCTTCGCCGATGCCATGGGGATGTCCGTGCGCGACGAGGGACTCCTCATGTCCGCCGCGATCCGCCCAGCGATGCGCCTCTACGGCAAGGACCTCTACCCCGACCTCGTGACAAAGGCCGCAGTCGTCATGCATTCGATCGTCGCCCACCATCCGCTCGTCGATGGCAACAAGCGACTCGGCTGGATCGCGCTCGTCACCACGCTGGCCATCAACGACGTCGTGCTTGATGTGGATGACGATGAGGGCTTCGACCTCACGATGCGCGTCGCGGACGGCTCGGCCGACGTCGACGACATCACTGCACGGGTACACGTATGGATGGCCGCGCAGCGCTGACGCCGGTACGCTCCCCTCCATGAGCGAGCCCGTCATCCCCGGCGCACCGGCCGGCGTCCGCCTCCGTCCCCACCTCGACCAGCTGACGGTCTACACGCCCGGCGCATCCACCGGCGTGCCGGCGGGCATTCCGATCGTCAAGCTGTCGTCGAACGAGGGGGCCGAGGGGCCCACGCCCGCCGCGCTCGCCGCGCTGAGCGCCGAGGCGCCGGATCTGAATCGCTACCCCGACGCGGGCGAGCTCCACGCCGCCCTGGCCGCCGCGCACGGACTCGCGCCCGACATGGTCGCCGCCAGCCCAGGCGCTGATATGTCGATCGCGTATCTCGCCTCGGCGTTCCTTGGCCCCGGCGACGACGTGGTCTTCGCGTGGCCCGCGTTCGTGTCGTACGCACTGACCGCGCAGAAGCAACAGGCGAACGCGATCATGGTGCCGCTCAAGGACGACACGCACGACCTCGACGCCATGCTGGCAGCGATCACGCCCGAGACGAGCATGGTCTACGTCTGCAATCCGAACAACCCGACCGGCACGTACGTCACGCGCGATCAGCTGCGGGCGTTCGTCGACGCGCTGCCGGAGCACGTGGTGTGCGTCGTCGATGAGGCGTACGCCGGCTACGTCCTCGAGGACGACTATCCGAACGCGATCGAGGAGTACGTCAAGGCGGGCCACCCTCGTGTCGCGGTGCTGCGCAGCTTCTCCAAGATCTACGGACTCGCCGGGCTGCGCATCGGCTGGATGGCCGCCCCCGCCTGGATCATCGACGCATCGATCCGCGTGCGCGGACCGTTCGACGTGAGCTCGATGGCGACGGCCGCCGCGATCGCCTCGCTGGCCGACACTGCCACGATCGAGCGTCGCGGCCAGGAGAATGCCGTGCGCCGCGAGTCGCTGCGCACCAAGCTCGCCGCCGCTGGCGTCGCCTCGACCGGCGTCGCGAACTTCCTCACCGTCACCGTCGACGACGCACAGGCCACGACGGCCGCACTGATGCAGCGCGGCGTGATCGTGCGGCCGCTCAACGGCTTCGGTGCGCCGACCAAGATTCGCATCACGATCGGCTCCGACGAGGACATGGCGATCGCCGAGCCGATTCTCGTCGACGTGCTGTCGAGCTAGCCCGTCGGGCGCGCGAGCATCAGGTCTGCGAGGACCACGTTCTGCGGGATCACGACGCCAGCGGACTGGAGCGCGGTAATCAAGCGCTCGCGCAGGGCGCGCTGGACCAGCAACTGATGCTCCGGCACGACGCGCTCCGTGACGCGCACGAGCAAAGCGTCGCCGGCGACGACCTCGATGCCCATGAAGACCGGCGCGGCGATCACCTTGGCACCAAACTCTGGGTCGCGCACCAGTGCCTGGCCCACCTCATCGACGACGCGGCGCACAACGGTGAAATCGGTGGCAGTCGCGACGGGCAGCTCGACAATCGCGAGGCTCCAGCCCTGCGACCGGTTGGCGACGTTAAGGATCTCGCCGTTGCGGAGGTACCAGACAACGCCGGTAAAGTCGCGAACGCGGGTCGTGCGCAGCGCGACCTCTTCGATCACGCCGGTCACGGCATCGAACTGCACGACGTCACCGACGCCGTACTGGTCCTCGATGATGAGGAAGATCCCGGCGAGGTAGTCCTTCACCAGCGTCTGCGCACCAAAGGCGAGTGCTACGCCGACGACGCCCGCACTCGCAAGCAGCGGCGTGATGTTGATCCCGATCAACTCCAGGATCACCAGCAGCGCATTGATCCAAATCAGCAACGAGACGACGCTCGTCAGGAGGGTGCCGATCGCCTGCGCACGCTGTGCCATGCGCGTGGCGCGTGCCTTCGGGTCGGCAGCCATGTCCTGCTGCTCGATCAGATGCCGCGCCTCAGAGCGCGCCACCGTGCGATTGACGACGCGGCGGATGATGCGCCGGAAGACGATCGTCAGCAGAACCGCAACGGCGATCGTGATCAGGATGTCGAGCGGATCACCAGCGGTGACCCAGGCGAGGAACTGACGAATCGGGCCTTGCTCTGTGGCGGCCATGACGGTCATCGCGCCGATCATCGCACTTCCTGCATCAGCTGAACGTAATCACACTGCGGATACCGTCCTGCTGCTCCATCAGCTCGAAGCCGTGGTTGACCTCGTCGAGCGTGATGCGGTGCGACAGGAGCGCTTCGACGTCGATGTCGCCGTTGAGCCAATGGTCGACGAGCAGCGGCACCTGCGTGCGGCCCTTGACGCCGCCGAACGACGAGCCGGTCACACGGCGACCCGTGATCAGGAAACGCGGGATCACCTCGAGCAGCTCGCCCTTGCCGGCAACGCCACACATCGTCGCGAGCCCCCACGCCTCGCGGGCGCTCTCGACGGCCTGGCGCATCACGTGCACGTTGCCGGTGGCCTCGAACGTGTAGTCGATGCCGTAGCCGTCGGTCTGCTCCTTCAGCCAGTCGACCGTGTCGGGACCGCCGACGCGCGTCTCGGTCGCGCCGTGGTGCAGCGCGTCGTGCAGGCGGTTCTCGGCCAAGTCGATGGCGATGATGCGCTCGGCGCCAGCCAGGCGCGCACCGATCACCGCGCCGAGGCCGACAAGGCCGCAGCCGAACACCGCGACCGTTGAGCCGCGCTCGACCTGCGCCGTGTAGAGCGCCGCGCCGATACCGGTTGAGAGGCCGCAGGCGAAGGGTGCGCAGCCGTCGAGCGGCGCCTCTGGGCTGACCTTGGCAAGCGCGATCTCGGGCATCACCGTGTACTCGGCGAACGTCGAGGTGCCCATAAAGTGGCGCAGCTCCTCGCCACCACGCGAGAGACGGGCGGTGCCGTCGGGCAGGTAGCCACGGCCCTGCTCCTCGCGGATTGCGATGCAGCGGTTCGTGCGCGAGCTCTTGCAGTGGATGCACTGCCCGCACTCAGGCGCAAACAGCGTGATCACGTGATCGCCGGGCTTGACCATCGTCACGCCCGCGCCAATCTTCTCGACCACGCCGGCACCCTCATGCCCGAGCACACACGGTGCGTAGCCCGTGGGGTCTGCGCCCGACGCTGTGTAGAGGTCGGTGTGGCAGACGCCGCACGCCTCGAGGCGCACGAGCACCTCCCCCGCCTTGGGCTCCGCCAGATCGACCTCCTGGACGACGAGTGGCTTGCCGAATTCCTCAAGTACTGCGGCGCGGATCTTCATGGCGAGAAGCGTACGCGACCGAATCACTCGAGCGCACGGCGCGGCCGACCACCGTCGCGCGGTTGGCAGAGGGTCAGTCTCGGAGCTGCAGCACGACGCGCATCCCTACGGCCTCGGCAAGGGCGGCAACGAGCGTGATTTCCGGATTGCCACCACTCGTGAAGAGGCGCCGAATCGATGAGGCATCGCGATCGACCCGGCGTGCAAGCTCCGCTTTGCTCATGCCGAGCTCGATACGTCGGTCGTCGATGCCGAGCATCAGGTCGTCCACCATGTCGATCTGGCGCCGGAACGCGGCCGCACGTTCGCGTCGCACGGGATCGGCATCGATCTCGGCGCGCATGCGCTCGAAGTACGTGGGCTTGCGGATGGCGTTGGACGATTCCATGACAGACAAGAGCGTGGCTCCTATGCAACGGTAACATGTGGACGCTGGACATGTCCGGAGCGTGCCCTGCCACGGCCCACTGGCTTGTAGCGGCGCTGTGCCAGATGCGCACCACTGACGCGCAACGTCATCCCTGTCACTCACTAAAACGCGCGCGCCGGGTACCCTGTGCGCATGCAGTTCGACCGTCGCATCCCGACCTACCTTCAGATGCTCGCGCTGATCGGCGCGATCGGCATCTCGGGCTACCTGACGTACACGAAGGCGACCAACGGCATTCCGCCGTGCACCGCCGGCGGTGGCTGCGCCGCGGCGCTTTACTCGCCGTGGGGCTACATGGCCGGCATCCCACTGGCATACATCGGGTTGACCGCCGCGATCGTGCTGCTGCTCGCCTCGCCGTGGCGGCTGATGGAATTGCGGGCGATCAGCCTCGTGCTGTTTTTCGTCGGCGCGATCTTCACGATCTACCTGCGGTACGTCGAACAGGCGCACTTCAACGGCCACGTCTGCGCCTGGTGCGTGTCGTTCATGGTGTTCTGGTGGATCGCCGGCGCCTTCGAGCTCGCGCGGGTGATCCGCATGGGCCGGGCAGCCGACGTAGAGCCTGCGTAAGCACCGCCCGTCCTCCCGCGACTCCCTCGTGCCACCACACACGAGACGAAGGAGCCGCCATGAGCACTGTCATCAGCCCGAACCCGTCGCACGCCAACCAACTGCGGTTGGGAGAGCCGCAGACGCACGGCGGCATCACGATCGTCCCGCTGCTGGGCGCTGCGATGCCGCAGCGCGCGTACATCACCCTCGACGAGGCCATGCCGCTCGGCTTCAGCGTTGAGGAGATCGGCATGGAGGGTCACGTGCCCGAGCTGCTCGTCCGCAATCCCCTCACGACCGACGTGCTGCTGTACGACGGTGAGGAGGTGATTGGTGCCAAGCAGAATCGCGTGCTCGAGGCGTCCATCCTCGTCGCCGCAGGTACCACGCAGAAGATCCCCGTCGCGTGTGTCGAGGCGGGCCGGTGGCACGACTCCGGCGAGAACTTCGCCCCCGCCGATCGCGTCGCGCATCCAGAGATCCGCCGCCGCAAGTCGGTCGACCTCGAGCACGCACCGCTGTCGTCGGGCCGATCCCAGCAGACCGTCTGGGCCGAGATCGACGAACGGATCCATGCATGCGCCATCGAGGCTCCAACCAGCGCGCTCTCCGATGTGCACGACGCGGAGCGCTCGCGCATCGATGAGATCGCCGAGTCGTTCACACTCATTGACGGGCAATGCGGCGCGATCCTCGCCCTCGGTGATGGGCTGTGCCTGGATCTCGTCTCGCGTCCTGACGTGTGGTCGCAGCTGTGGCCGAAGCTTCGGCGCGGCTATCTGCTCGATGGCGTGCGCCATCTGCACGACGAGCCGACGGCCTCCGAGTTGATTGCGCGCTTTGCCGACGCAGTCGAGTCTGCGCCGTCGTCGTCGCGTCCCAGCCCCGGCCTTGGCGAGGACCTGCGCTTGCACGGCACGACGGTGTCGGGCTCCGGCCTCGTCGTCGACGGCGAGACGATCCAGCTGTCGGCCTACTCGCGCGACGACCGCCAGATCGATCGTCACACGGCACGCATCTCGCGCCCCAGCCGCCGGCACAGCTAAGCGGTCACAACCGCATGGCCGGGACGCGTACGATCCCGGCCATGCAGGACCGCCCCTTCGCACGAACGTCGTTTGCCCTCGGCGGCTACGAGTGGCTGGCACAGACATGACGCAGGTCGACGCAACTGGCATCGCCGAAGCCGAGGCAATCTTCGCGGAGTGGTTCGCCAAGGGCAGCGCGCCCGGACTCGCGTGGGGCATCGTCGCCGACGGCAAGCTCGTACATGCATCCGGGCTCGGCGAGCTGCATGTCGGCGCTAGGGATCTGCCCGCTGCCGACTCGTCGTTCCGCATTGCCTCGATGACGAAGAGCTTCGTCGCGGCGATGATCCTGCTCCTGCGTGACGAGGGCCGGCTGCGGCTCGACGACCGCGTCGACCAGCACGTGCCCGAGCTGCAGGGCCTGCCGCTGCCGACCGCCGATAGTCCCGCCCCCACGCTGCGCGACCTCATGTCGATGCGCTCGGGCTACCCGGAGGACGACCCGTGGGCCGATCGCCTCGAGGCGATGCCGACGACGGAGTACCTCCAGCTGATGTCCACGCCGAAGACGCATGCCCGCGTGCCGGGCGTGGCCTTCGACTACTCGAACATCGGGTTCACACTGCTCGGCCAGGTGATCTCCAACGTCTGCGCCGATGCGTATCAGGACGTGATCCGCGAGCGCCTGCTCGAGCCGCTCGGCCTCACGGACACAACGTGGAGCGGCGGCGGGGTCGAGCCGGCGAGGCTGGCAGCCGGGTATCACCGCATCGACGACGCGTGGGTCGAGCAGCCGATCCAAGAGCCTGGTGCGTTCAGCGCACTCGGCGGCCTGCACTCGACCGTCGCCGACCTCGCCGTTTGGGTGCAGGGCTTCGTCGATGCCTTTCCGCCGCGCGATGCACCCGACGACCACCCGCTCTTGCGCGCGAGCCGTCGCGAGATGCAGCAGATCGTCACCGCCATCCCGCTCCAACTCGAAGCAGCCCAGCAGGGAGCGCTCGCGGTGCGCAGCGACGGCTATTGCCTCGGCCTGCTGTCGATGGAGGACCTGCGCATTGGTCGTACCGTCGGCCACTCCGGCGGCTATCCAGGCTTCGGCTCGCACATGCGCTGGCATCCCGCCACCGGCATCGGCCTGATCGCGCTGGCCAACGGGCGCTACGCGCGGCCGAGCGCGGCGCTACTGCCCGCGCTCGAGGCACTCGTCTGCCGTGCGCCGCAGCGCACCCGCGTGCAGCCGCTGCCCGCCGTCCTCGAACTCAAGCACCTGATCGATGCCGCGCTCGCGGCTGGCGAGCTCACGCCGCTGCTCCCCCACCTCGCCGACAACATCGACCTCGACGAGGCACTCGACCGCCGCGCCGCCGCATTCGGCGAGCTGCCCGCCCGCCACGGCACGCTTACCCCGGGGGACGTGACAGCCCTCACCCCGACACAGGCGACATGGTGGCTCGAGGGCGAGCGCGGGCGCGTGGGCGTGGAGATCATGCTCACGCCCGAGGCCCCGCCGCGTCTACAGAAGCTCGCGATCGAGAGCGTGCACCCCGCTAACGAAGAGCTCGAATCTGCCGTCGCCGGTGTCCTCGAGGCACTACGTCGCGGCACCGACCTGACGCCCCTTGTCGTCCCGATCCGTCGGGCTTCCTGGGTGGCCTGCGACGGTGATCGCACCGGCGCAGTGCTGCTCGAAGGCGCGCTCATCGACGTGCGCGTCGTCCTCGACCTTGATGCCGATCCCGTCGCGACGCTCGAGCCTGAGGAACGCTTCCCATCGCCCTGGTGACGGGCTCAGCAGAGGGCTGCCCGTTTCCGTCAACACCAGGCGCCGACGGAACCGTCTCGGCCAAGCCTCAGCCCAAGCCGATAGACAGAGTATGAATACTCGTCGCCTCATCCCACTGCTCGCCGCCGGAGCGCTCGCCATCAGCGCCGTTCCGGCCAGCGCCGCCACCACCCTCGACGGCCTCGTCGGACCGGGCTTCAACATCTCGGTCACCCAGGGCGGTAAGAAGGTCACGTCGCTGAAGGCCGGCTCCTACACATTCAAGGTCGTCGACAAGACGAACGCACACAACTTCGTACTGAACGGCCCGGGCGTGAAGGACAAGGAGATCACAGGGCTCTCGGCCGTGACCACCAAGAGCATGACCGTCACGCTCAAGAAGGGCACCTACATCTTCTACTGCACCCCGCATAAGAGCTCGATGCAGGGGTCGATCAAGGTCACGTAAGACGCCAGCTCGGCGCCTGCCCCCTACATCTCGTCGGGGGCGGGCGCCTTGCCGCGCAGCAGCACGACCGCAACGCCGACGCCGATCACCGCGCTGATTACCGACGGCACCATCGCGTAGGCCACAGCGACGTCGAAGGCCCGCGTGACCGTCGCCGTGACGTCCATGCCCGCGGCGGGAATGATGTCGGCAGCCTTGGCACTGCCCGTCAGCACGTCGAGGTACTCGCCCAGCTGCTTGTACGACGGGTCAAACGGCTGCAGCAGGTGCTCGAGCTCGACGCGGGATCGTGTTTGGAAGATCGCGGTGCCGAGCGCCACGCCGAGCGAGCCGCCGATCATGCTCGACGCCTTGTACACGCCCGACGCCACGCCCTCGCCCGCACCGTCCGGGTCCTCGACTGCGACGGCCGCACACGGCGTGATCTGCAGACCAATGCCGGCGCCAAGCAGGAGGAACGGCGCGATCAGCTGGTTGTATGAGCCCGTCAGATCCAGCAGCAACACCGACGCCGCAGCCAGCAATGCCATGCCGACAGCGGTCGGGAGCCACGGCCCAAAGCGCAGGCCAAGGCGCGTGCCGAACGGGTTGACCAGCAAAATCGGGATCGTCGCGGGCAGGAGCATGACGCCGGCTCGGAGCGGGCTCATGTCCTCGACGACCTGGAGGTAGAGCGCCATGAAGAAGATCGCGCTACCGAAGATGACGTTGGCGATCAGGTTGGCCAGGACTGCGCCGTCAAAGCGGCCGCGCCTGAAGATGGACAGCAGCACGACGGGGTTGCGCACCTTACGCTCGATCAGCACGAACGCGACGAGCAGGGCGAACGCGACGAGGAAGTACCCCGCCAATGCGCGTGGACTTGCCGTGTCGGCCTCGACGAGACCGTACGAGATCAAGCCGATACCGCCGACCAAGGTGATCACGCCACCGATGTCGATGCTGCGATCGGCACCCTCCTCGCTCGACTCGGGCGTCGTCTTCCACATCAACACGAGCGCCACGGCGCCGATCGGCAGATTCATCCAGAAGATCCACTGCCAGGACAGCGTGGCGATGAGCAACCCGCCGACCAGTGGGCCGACCGCCTGCGCGCCCCAGCACGTGGCGATCCACGCGCCGATCGCGGTGTCGCGCTCGCGCCCGCTGAACGACACGGCGACAATCGCCAGCGCCGACGGCAGGATGGCCGCGGCACCAACGCCCTCGATGATGCGCCCCGCAATCAGCATCGTCGACCCCTGCGCCAGGCCGGCCACGATCGAGCCCGCCAAGATCAGCAGCGTGCCGATCGCGAAGATGAGGCGGCGACCGAAGATATCGCCGAGCTTGCCGCCGACGATAATCAGCGAGCCCGCGAGGAAGTAGCCGTTGACGGCCCACTGCAACGTGTCCATCGAGCCGCCAAGCTCGCGGCCAATCGTGGGTAGGGCGAGCGAGATATCGGAGGCCGTTACCCAGACCAGCGCCGTGACGGCACAGATGCCGATCAGCGAGAGCCAGCGGTTCGGCGAGGTGGAGAGCAGCGACATACGAGAAGGCTATAGACCGTGGTTTCGGGAGGCGAGGCCGGGTGTCAGTGTGCTGTCGTTTGGCACGTCTCACCCGCCTCGGCATCTGAGGCGCAGTAGGCTTTTGCAGATGAAAAAGCGCCGCCCCCTGCTGCTGGTCGCCGCACTCCTGCTGGCCACATTGGCGCCATCGGTGGCACGTGCGAGCACGACCAGCACCCTGGAGGCACTCGGTGGTAGGGCCTGCACGGCATACAGCGAGTTCACGTGCGTGAAGATCAGCGTGCCGCTGAATCACTTCGATCCGACCGACACGCGGCGGATCAAGGTCTCGTTCGCCGTCCGGCCAGCCGACAAGACCAGCCACGGCCTCTTTGTCGTGGCCACCGGTGGCCCGGGTTCCAGTGGCATCCTCAGTGCCGACAGCTACCTCTCGAGCTACTCCCAGAAGCTGCTTGACCGCTACGACATCGTGTTCTTCGACCAGCGCGGGATCGGTCGCAGCGGTGGCCTCGAGTGTCCGAAAGCGACGGCTGCCTCGCGCACGGACACCCAAGACCTGCAGCCGGCGACCATCGCCTTCGTGAATGCCTGTACCGCCGAGTTGACGTCCACCAGGCTCCTACCGTACGTCGGCACGACCCAGGCAGTTGAGGATCTCGCCGACTTCCGAACGGCACTCGGCGACCCCGACCTCCGCATCTTTGGCGAGTCCTACGGCACCCAGTACGCGCAGACCTACGCGGCCGCGCACCCCGAGGGACTCAAGGGCGTGATCATCGACGGCGTCGTCGACCTGACACTGACCGGACCACAGTTTTGGGTCAGTGCATCCCGACAGTTCGAGAGCGTGCTTAACACGACGCTCGCGACCTGCGACAACCGCCCACAGTGCAAACAGGATGCCAACGGCAACCTCGGGGCCGTCTACGACAAGCTCGAGGCGCGCCTCGAGCAGGCACCGATCCCCGTGCGCTTTCCGCTGGCCGATGGCACGCGGGCCACGCGCGAGCTCACGCAGAGTTTGTTCCGAGGGATGGTCAGCAGCGAGCTGTACAGCACCAACGGCCGCATGATGCTGACGCGCGCCTTCACTGCCGCCGCACACAACGATCTGGTGCCGCTGCTGCGTCTCGCGTACCAGGACGCGATGCTGAATCCGCAGACGCTGAAGCCGATGGTCGACTCGAGCTGGTCCGACGCTATGTACTACGGCGTGGACTGTCGCGACTACGGCTACTACGACGGTACGCAGCAACAGCGCAGCGACGCGTACCTCGCGCAGGCCGACCAGGTCGGGGCATTGCTGCCGCGGATCGGCGGGACGGTGTTCGCCAGCGACTACACCTGCATCTGGTGGCCGGGCACGCAGCCGCCGAGCACGCGCCCCGCGCCGTTGATCAATCCCGGCATCCCCACCTTCGTGGTCGTCGCCACCGCCGACCCGATCACGCCGGCCGCCCAGGGACGCACGGTGTACTCCCGACTTGACGATGGCTACCTGATCACCACGCAGGGTGGCCCCCACGTGACGTTCGGACGCGGCATTGCCTGCCCTGACAACCTGATCCTCAACTTCCTTGAGACGGGACGACGGCCGACGAAACGCGAGACCGTCTGCCCCGGTTCGGTCGTAGGCGACTACTTGGCGCTGGCGCCGGCACAGGCGCGCTCCTTTGCGTCGCTCAGCGATGCGATGGTGTCGTTCCAGAAGCAGTTCAGCCGCGTTCCTGAGTACTGGTACTGGAGCGGCCAGGTGGCGCAGGCGACGGCCTGTCCCGTCGCGGGCACCATGCGCTTCCGCGCAACCGACAGCGGCTACGCCATCCGGTTCGACGGCTGCAGCTTTACGCGTGGCGTCGCGATCTCTGGCACGGGCCACGACACGAGCAGTGGCCGCTTCACCGTCAACGGCACGATCGCGGGACGCTGGCAGGGACCGATCCGCTTCGTCCACGACGGTGCACAAGTGGACGTTTCACTCGGCGGATAATCGGCGGGCCCAGCCCTGTCTGGTCGCTATCGCAGCTGCGTGCCGAGCCACTGCGAGTAGATCTCGCGGCCCGGCTCGTGCAGATGGTTCGGATCCGAGTAGCCGCCGTCATACAGCTGCGCCAGCACGTCCTTCGGCGGGAACAGCAGCGGCTGGCCGAACGTCTGCTGGAACTTGTCGAGGTACGCCTGCGATGGTTCCGGATCGCCCAGGCGCGGCATCAGCGTGAAGTAGATCCGCAGGCCGTGATCCTTCGCCCACTGCACCATCTCCAGCATCGTCTCGCGCTGCGCGTCGTTGTTGATGCGCCCGATCGGCCAGGCGCCCGGTGGGCGATCGGCCCACGTGCCGCCCTTGGGCGTGACCTTCTTCAGCCACTCCTCGTTGGCCGCCGTCTTGAGCGGACGATCCTTACCGGTGCAGCCGTCCGAGTAGCCCTCAGGGCGCTGATCAACCGGAATCGTCACGTTCTTGTCGGCCTTGCCCGACAGGGCGCGGTCAAGCGCGTAGTCGAGGCGCTCTTGGAAGAGATCCATGACGTCACGCGCTTTGAGGTAAGCGGGCTCGCGCGGTTTCACCTCCGGATCGGACTTGAACTCCTCAACCGGCACGAGCGCCGCATGGTCCACGTAGTAGTCGTAGTACCGCTGTGACGTGGCCACGACATCGCCCTCGCGCGAGTACTCGACGACGATCGCCTGCGTGATGCCGCGCTCCTTCTCTACGTCCTTGATCTCCTGGAACATCTGCTGCGTGCCACGCCAGCTGCGTGCGAGGTTGAGGACGACGAACGGTGGCTGCTTGCCATTGCTGTACTCGGTCGAGACCGTCTGCGGGGAGACACCCCACTTCGTGCGCGACGTGCCGACCACGACAACATCGACCGGCCCCTTGTAGTTGTAGATCTCGCGGTAGATGCACTTCAGCGACGCGTAGCGAACGCGCGGTTGGTCGGACCACGCTACGAGCGCGAACACCCCGAGTAGCGACATGGCCAGCAATGCGGCGGCGCCGAACTGGATCAGGTGACGGTGGCGGGGCGACATGCGGTTAGTAGTTGGCGTAGATCGGCGTGAGCGAATCGAGCGGGTAATTGAGCAGGATCAGGGCCCACGCGAGGATCCCCAGGACGACGTAGATCAAGAGCTGGTGGCCAGACACCCAGTCTGCCACCACCTTGGCGAATGCAGCCCAGCGCTCTTCCATCAGGTGACCCTCCTCATGCGACGTGGACCCCCACGAACGACAGGACATAGCGCGCCAGCGCGCGATTTGACGGCTGGTTGGCGATCGCGGACATCAGGCTGACGAATGTGAGCGTGACCACAATGCCGCCGACGCGCCGCACGACGTACGGCATCGGAAGCGGCGGCCGCTTCTTCGTGCGGTACCAGGCCGTCAAGGCGAGCGCCGTGCCGTGACCCACGCCCCAGAACAGGTAGCCGATCGATGTCCGGTGCCAGAGGCCGATCAGGGTGAACGTCACGATCAGTGACAGACCCGCCTTGCCGGTGCGCCGCACCATCGGCTTGTACATGTACGCGGTGATGAACTTCGACAGCGAGAGGTGCCAGCGCTGCCAGAAGTTCTGAATCGAGTGCGCGATCAGCGGGAACTTGAAGTTCTCGGTCAGATCGAGGTTGAACATCCAGCCGGTACCAATCGCGATATCGGTGAAGCCCGAGAAGTTGACGTACAGATACGCGAACGAGAAGAACGCGAAGAGCAGCGCCTGCGCGGGCCCGTCCCACCCCTTGTCGTACATCGCATCCATCGGCGCGCCGAACACCCAAACCGAGGCCGTCGTCTTGATCCAGCCACCAATGATGTACGCCTTGACTGCGCCCATGCCGATCCGGCCGATACCCATCACCCAGCGGCGGATATCCGGATTGCGGGAAAGCGCGACGTGATCGAACTTCTGCGAGGAGTCGATCGGCCCCATCGGGAAGGCCGGGTAGAAGAGCGTCGTCGTCAGCACTTCGCGGAACGGCAGCGAGTTGAGCTTGAGGCCCTGCTTGATCGAGGCGTAGAGCTTGAAGGTGTAGAACGACATGCCGAGTGTCGTGAGCGAGGTGAAGAGCACGCCACGCGGTGACCCGGACGGGAACGGGACGATGTCGGCAAGCGGCGTGATCGCGTTGATCACCAGCGGCAAGACGATCAGCCAGGGCAGCCAGCCGTACTGCGGAAACCGCTTCGTCAAGGCGTACAGCAGCCACGCGAGCAGGGCCGTGGCCACGGCGAGGAACAGCGTCGCCGGGCTGTAGATGTAGATCAGGACGCCCGACACGACGAGCAGGACCGCGCGCCGTCCCTCGACCCACCCCTTCGGGAGCACCCAGTAGACGAGGCTCGCGAGGAACGTCGTCAGAACGAGGATCTGAAAGGTGGCGAGCACGGGGGGTCAGTCGCAGCTGCTCAGGAGACGCCAGCGGCGTCGAGGATCAGGACGTCGCCTGGACGACGATGTCGACGATCGAGCCGACGCGGAAGTCCTCGTACGTCTCGTCAATCGCGTCGAGCTTGGTGTTGAGATCGTTCTCGAGCTCGAAGAGAAAGGTCATCGAGTCGAGCGAGTCGAGCAGCCCGTCGTCGACGAGGTTCGTCTCCTCAGTGACGTCGCCGTCGACGGATCCGACGGTCGCGGTCAGTGCCTTGGTGATGGCAGCCAGTGCCTCTTCGCGTGTCATGCGTCTCCTACAAGGTGGGAACTGGATTGTCTCATGCGCGGACCAAGCATGAGAAGCAGATCTGAAACGGGGGCGGTGCGCCCGGCCCCTCAGTATCGACGAGCCCAAGCGTCTGCAGGCGCCCTTCGACGACGCGCTCGATCTTCGGCGTCAGGCGCAGCACGCCGCTGGTCGGGTACGTAACGGTCAATGGCAGCTGCGCGCCCATCAACGCGGTGAACCAGATATCGACGACATCCTCGCCGCGCTTGACGTGGGCGGCCTTCACAAATTCGATCACGGCCACGAGGTACGACTCGAACGAGCCCTCAATCGCGAAGCTGCACGACGCGTGGTGGTCGGCGTCGACCGCAAGATCGCTGGTCACCTTCGCGACGTCATCAATGCGGTGTGCCGTGGGCCCGGCGACCTCGAAGAAGCGCACGGTCTGCCGGTCGCCGTTGGCCTCGTACTGGGCCTTGCCAATCTCGTTGCCCGCATCGGTATCAGCCGCGTCGAGCGCAACGCGCACCCCGAGCTCTGTGATTTGCGTGAACTTGGCCGACACCAGCAGCACCGGCGCGTCAGAGGCAGCCTGCACCAACTCGCCCGTCCGCGAGAGGATCTGCGAGCCCTGGATGTAGTCGCGCGTCCCGCGCAAACCCACGTCGAGTGTGTGCATCGTCATGACAGCGGCAGCCTAGCGGTCAAGCCCATCACGAGCCGCTATTTCGCGAGCCCGCGGGCCAGCGCCAGAAACGCGTCGGCTGGCGCCGAGAGCGGCGTGTCACGACGGTAGACGGCGGCGACAGGGCGACGCATCTGCGGCGTGTTGAGAAGGTGCAGCTCCACGAGCGTGCCATCCTCCAGCCCCCAGGAGATCGCGGTGCGCGGCAGCAGCGAAATGCCGAGGCCTTCCGCGACCATCTGCGCGGCCGCCTCGGAGTTGTCCATCTCCAGGAAGGCTCGGGGTTGTAGACGGGCTCGCTGGAAAAGCGTGAGGGCAATATCGGCGAACGACGAGCGGCGATCGAAGAGCACGAACCGCTCCGCGGCGACCTGCTCGATCGTGACGGTGCCGCGCTGTGCGAGCCGGTGGCCACGTGCGCACACGAGCACGAGCTCGTCCTCGAAGACGCGCTCGGTCACGAGTTCGGGGTGCGACAGCTCACGAATCAGAGCGATCTGCACCTCGTCGCGCACGACCATCTCGAGCACCTCGTCGGAGTGCGCGCCGCGCACGGAAAGCTCGATCAACGGGTTCGCCGACTCCAGCTCCCGCAGGAGGCCGGGCAGGAGGTACGTCGAGATCGCGGGCGGTGCGCCAATCGTTAGCGTGCCACCACCCGCCGCCGTCAGATCGCCCACGAGACGCGCGCCTTCGACGAACGTCTCGAGCGTGCGCTCGGCGTACGGCAAGAACGCACGGCCTGCCGCGGTCAGCCGCATGCCCCGACGCGAGCGCAGAAACAACGGCCCACCGACCTCGCGCTCGAGTCGCTGCAGGCGGGCGGTCAGGGCTGGCTGCGTCAGGAACAGCTCCGCTGCGACGGGGCCGAGATTCCCCGTGCGCGCGACACGCACAAATGCTTCAAGTTGGCCAGAATCCATTTCCGATCAATTATATCTATCGAAACACCGCTCGATTTCGATTCGACCTTATGGATCACGGCGCGTACAGTCCTCAACCACAGTCCGGACAGGCGTCCGTTACCGGAGGTTCACCCCCCTTGAGCACTTCCCCCACCCGCGCACAGCAGATCAGTGACCTGGAACAGGCTTGGAGCACCGATCCGCGCTGGAACAACATTGAGCGCGTCTACACCGCCGAAGAGGTCGTGTCGCTCCGCGGCTCGATCGTGCAGAAGCACACGCTTGCCGAGCACGGCGCCGCGAAGCTCTGGGACCTCGTCAATAACGAGCACCACGTCCACGCTCTCGGCGCCCTGACGGGCGGCCAGGCCGTGCAGATGGTCAAGGCCGGCCTGAAGGCGATCTACCTGTCCGGCTGGCAGGTCGCTGCCGACGGCAACCTCGCCGCCGACGTCTACCCCGACCAGTCGCTGTACCCGGCCAACTCTGTGCCCGCGATGGTCCGCCGCCTCAACAACGCGCTGACGCGCGCCGATCAGATCACGTGGTCGGAGGGCGACGATTCGATCGACTGGTACGTCCCGATCGTGGCCGATGCCGAAGCCGGCTTCGGTGGCTCGCTCAACGTCTACGAGCTGATGAAGGGCATGATCGAGGCCGGCGCCTCGGGCGTGCACTTCGAAGATCAGCTCGCGTCGGAGAAGAAGTGCGGCCACCTCGGTGGCAAAGTGCTGGTCCCGACCAGCCAGTTTGTCCGCACGCTTTCGGCCGCCCGCCTGGCTGCCGACGTCGCCGATGTCCCCACGCTGATCGTGGCCCGCACCGACGCGCTCGCCGCAACGCTGATGACCTCCGACGTTGACGAGCGCGACCGCGAGTTCTGCACCGGTGAGCGCACGCCGGAGGGGTACTTCCACGTGACCGGCGGTATCGACTCCGCGATCGCCCGTGGTCTGGCCTACGCGCCGTACGCCGACCTGATCTGGTGCGAGACCGGCACGCCGGACATCGACGAGGCCCGTAAGTTCGCCGAGTCGATTCACGCGCAGTTCCCCGGCAAGCTCCTCGCCTACAACTGCTCGCCGTCGTTCAACTGGAAGCGCGCCCTCTCCGACGAGGAGATCGCCAAGTTCCAGCACGAGCTCGGCGAGCTTGGCTACAAGTTCCAGTTCATCACCCTGGCCGGCTTCCACGCGCTCAACGCGTCGATGTTCGAGCTCGCCAAGGGCTACGCCGAGAGCGGCATGACCGCCTACGTGGCCCTGCAGGAGAGCGAGTTCGGCATGGAGGACCAGGGCTACACCGCGACGCGCCATCAGCGCGAGGTCGGTGCGGGCTACTTCGATCTTATCTCCACCATCGCGTCGGCTGGAGCCAGCTCCACCCTGGCCCTCAAGGGGTCCACGGAGGAAGAGCAGTTCCACTAGGCCGATCACCCCGGCGGGGATCACGATGGCTTCTGGCCACCGTGATCCCCGCCGTCCCCATTCCGGGACCTGGATCGCGAGATCCGGGTCCTTTCGCATTTCTGGGGACAATTTGGATCCGGATCCAATTTGGCCGTTTTCGGGACAATTTGGATCCGGATCCAGAATGTCCCGCTAGGCTGCCTGCATGCGCGTGATGATCATGGCGGCCGGCCTCGGTACCCGACTGCGGCCGCTGACGGAGCATCTGCCCAAACCCGTCGCGCCCGTGGGCAACCGGCCCTGCGTCGACTACCTCCTGCGTCGCATCGCCGACGCCGGCTGCACCGGCGCGATTATGAACCTGCACTACCACCCGCAGACGATCATCGACACGATCGGCGACGGCTCGGCGTACGGCATGCCCGTCGAGTACTCGATCGAGGAGGAGCTGCTCGGCACCGCGGGCGGGACGCGCAAGTGCCGCGCGTTCCTGACCGCCGAAGACGATGTCTTCCTGGTCACCAGTGGCGACGGCCTGCACACGATCGACCTCGCCGCACTTGCCGCCGCCCACCGTGCCTCGGGCGCGCTCGCGACGATCACCGTCAAGCGCGTCGAGGACATCACCGGCTTCGGCGTCGTCGTCACCGACGATGGCGGCCGCGTCACGTCGTTCCAGGAGAAGCCCGCGCCCGAGGATGCGCTGAGCGATCTCGTCAACGTCGGCGTCTACTGCTTTAGCGCCGCGATCTTCGACGAGATCCCCGCCGAGGGCCAGAGCGATTTTGGCTCGGAGATCCTCCCCCGTCTCGTCGCCGAAGGCGCGAACGTCCGTGCCTGGGTGACCGACGCGTTCTGGAGCGACATCGGCTCACTCGATGAGCTGCTGGCGACGAACCTTGCGATCGCCATGGGTGCCGTCGACGTTGAGTTTGACGGCGACCTGATCATGGACAGCGACTGCGGGCTGCCAAACATCTCGCCCGATTCCGTCATCACCGGTCCCGTGCTGATCGGTGAGGGCGCCGAGGTGCACTCCGGTGCGACGATCATCGGGCCGGCCGTGATCGGCCAGCGTGCCGTGATCGAGCAAGGCGCGGTCGTCGAGCAGGCGCTCGTGCTGCCCGAGGCCGAGATCCATGCGGATTCGCCGGCCACGGGTATCCTGGGCGACGTCGAGAATCTCGACGCCGTCTGGCAGCGCTAGCCGTTAGGCCAGTGCGTCGGATAGCGCGGTGATCGCGCGCATCGTCTCGTTCCACTGATCAACCGGATACGGCAGCGGGTACGTCGAGAAACGAGCGACCACGACCTTGCTCGGGTGATCCACAAAGCAGTGCTGCCCGTAGATGCCCGACCCGGTGTACCGCGTACCGCGCTCGATCACCCAAAAGGCGTTGCGGTACATGCTCCAGTCGCCGCGATCGGCGTTGGTCATCGTCGGGCTTTCGGCGAAATTGCGCACGGCCTCGTCGTCGCCGTCGCGCGTGTCCGCCACCCAGTCGGCGGGGATCACGCCCTGGCCATCACGTTGGTACGCGAGGGCGAACCGCGCGAGATCACGCGTCGAGCACGACAGGCCGCCATCCACGACGGCATCGCCGACGACATCGAGCAGCATGTCGGCCTCGTGCTCCATGCCGAGCGGCACCCACAGCTGCTCGGAGAGCGCATCAACGAAGCGCTGCCCCGTGACGTTCTCGACAATGCGAGCGGCGATGTTGGTGAGCACCGAGCGGTAGTCGAAGTTCGTACCGTGCTCGCGCGTCTTGGGGTACGTGCGGAAGTGTCCGTACATGCCGAGCGGCTCGGCGGCACCTAGACGGCGATAGCTGGCCTGGCGCTCGTAGTCGATCAGCGGATTCGAGGCACTGGGATCCTCGTAGAGGTCGTAGTCCTCGACGAACTCGGTGCCAGCCGTCATGTCGATCACGTGCCGCACGTTGGCGCCGTCGAGGCTCGTACCGATGAACTCAGGCGCCAACTCGGTCACGGGCTGGTCCATCCGGACGAGTCCCTTGCCGACCTGGATGCCGAGCATCGCGCCGACGAACGACTTCGTGACGCTCATGCAGAGGTGCGGCGTACGAGGCTCCATGCCGTTGGCATAGCGCTCGTAGACGATCACGCCGTCCTTGAGCACCACGAGGCCCTCGCCGTTGGACGATGCGAACTGCTGATCGACGGTGGTGGTCGACCCATCCACTGCCTCGAGCTCAACGCCGCCGAGCTCCCGAAGATCGACAGGGAGCTCGCTGACGACGCCGGAATCATTCGCGACGCGCGCCGAGGGCGCGAACTCGCGCACGCGTTGGAAGGCGCGGCTCGGATACGGATCGTCGAGCCAGTTGTCGGTCGTCGTGCTACGAATGCGGTCCATGCGGGCAGCCTATCCGCCAAACCCTCGTGGCGAAAGGGAATGCTCGCAATATGCAGTACCGTTATAGGAACTATGAGTACTCCTTACCGCACCGTCGATCCGTATTTGGTCACCAACGTGATCGACTCGCGCGGTCCGCGTACGAACCAGGCAATCGTCGGCGTGGGTGCGCTGATCGCCTTCCTGCTGCAGCAGGAATGGATCGTCGTGCTGCTCGCGCTGCAGCTGATCGCCGGCCTCACGCTTGGCCGCCGCTTCTGCCTGCCCTGTCGCCTCTGGTTCGACGTGCTCCAGCCGCGCCTTGGCGAGGGTCGCATTGAGGACGCGCGCCTGCCCCGCTTTGCCAACGTCATCGGCGCAGTCTTCCTCGCCGCCTCGTCGATTCTGCTCTACGCCGGCTACTCGACCATCGGCTGGGCGCTTGCGCTGATCGTCGCCGCGCTCGCACTGCTCGCCGCCACCACGGGCCTCTGCGTCGGCTGCGAGATGTACGTGCTGCTCGCGCGCATTCGCGGGATCACCGTGGATCGCCACCCCGCGGTCTGATGGATCGCCTGCTGATCGTCATCGCGCTGCTCGTGCTCGTCGGCGCCGCCGTGGCGTATCGGCGTCTGCGTGGCACGCCGCAGCGCTCGCTCCCAGCTCGCGTCGACCCCGTGCAGCTCGGCCTCGACGCGAGCCACGGTGACACCGCAGTGGTCGCCTTCTCTGGCCCGCTCTGCCACGCCTGCCAGCAGTGGGGCAGCGAGTTGCAGGCAGCGGGCATCCCGTTCCGCAAGATCGACGTCCTGCACGAAGCCGGTCTGGCTCGTGCGTACGGCGTCACGCACACGCCCGTCGTCCTTGTCGTCAACCGATCTGACGGCCGCGTGCTCGCTGGTTACGACGATGCACCCGACACCGCCAGTGTCGAGCACGTGCGCGAACTCATCGCCGTCTGACACCGGACACCGCTTCTTCACACGTGTCCGACGGGCTCCGTACCCTCCGCACGTGACTGGACGGGAGCCGCATTCGCCTGCGCAGGATGACCTTGCGCGCGTTTTCGTGGACCTCGAGCGCCTGCTCGATCGGATCCGCCGTGGCGAGCTCGTCGCCACCGAGCTGGAACAGGCGCGCCTACGCCTTGCGCTCGACGCGTTGCGCGACCTGCGCCAGCAGCAGCCGAAGGCTGCCTAGGTCTTCACCATCCGACGTCAGCGTCGGTACTCGTCGGCGGGCTTCTCGCCCCAGCGCTCCCACGCAGAGCCAAAGGCGCTGAGCAGCGCCATGTGAAGGTCGTCAGGCTTGGCGGTGATCAGGCGCTTCGCCCAGCGCCGCCGCTCGCGCGCGCGATCGGCGAAGCGGCCATCGCCGATCGACTCGGCCTCTGACTCCCCGGCGGTGGCCCGTGCTTCGATCGCGCGGCGGATGCGACCCGCGTCCGCCGGCGACTTCTCCAGACGCCGCAGGTCGATAAGGCAATCAGGGCACGGCCGCACCTCGGCGTCATCGACGAGTGGGCCGGCACAGGCACCGCAGGTCGGGCACGAGAATGCGGCCAGACGGATGCGATCCGATTTGATCGCCTGCGCCTGCTCGGCGACGCGCACCCACGACGAGTGGTCGCGTACATCCATCTCCGTCTCGACCACCGTCAGCAGGTCGCCGTCGTACGGCCAGGCGCGCACGCGATCGCCGGCGCGCAGCCCCGTGATCGGATCGACGGGCGCCACCGTGTCCTGCTCGCGCTGAGGCCACGGCTCGGGCTCGGACTCGTCGAGCCGCACCTGCTGTGGCCCACTGCCGAGGGGCGGCCAGTCGCGCTCCTGCGCGATCCACCAGTCGAGCACCTCGCGCGCCTCGTTGAGCGCGCGCGTCAGCTTGGCGGCCGCCTCCTCACGCGCGGCGTCCCCCAGATGACGGTCCGGATGCGTCTGCGCCACGCGCTTGCGCCACGCGAAGCACGCCCTTGCTGTCGGTGGGTGGCACCACGCCAAGCAGCCACAGCGCGCGGCGACACTCGGCGACGGTGTAGGACTGCCTGCGACTCACGGCCGCAGGGTATCCGAGCGTTGGCGGCTACTCGCCGGAATAGAACGGACTGGTGACGCTGTCTCGCCGCTCGACGAGCGCCTGTGCCGCCACCGGATCACGGCCCTTAACCGCCACGCGGACGGCCTTCAGCATCGCCTCGCGGTTGGCCTTGCGGATCGCGGTCTCGTCGGTCGCGCCGGGATTGACCCACACCGCGACGAACACGATGTAGTCGTCCGTCGCCTCCAGCAGCCCCTCGGCGACCGCGTCCAGCACGCCCTGACCGAGACCGAGCTGCGCCGCGCCCCACGTGATCGTCTGATGCGCGTCGGTCAGCGCCGTGGCCTTATTCATCATCACCAGCGGCGGCCAAATCGGCTCGTACTGCGTGGGGTGCTCACCGACGCAGGCCAGCACGGGCGTGTGTCCCGGTCGCGGCGTGGTGAAGGCGGTCATCAGTGCCGCCGCCGTGGCGCCGCCACGACGTGCGATCACCACATTGACGTGGCTGCCCTTGAGCTGCTCTGGCCCGCCCCAGCCTTCGCCGATCGCGCCGTCGATGTCCCGTGCCATTGTGCCCTCCACGTCGTGGTGCGCGCAGCCTATCCGAGCCGCCCGGCGATGGTCAGCCAGCACACGATCGGACCGGGGACGATCGGTGCTACCGGCGGTAGGATTGGTGCCAGTGGATGACGAGCTGCCGCCCCCGTCGCGCCCTGCGCGGAGTAATCGCCCTGCGCCTCGATCGCAGCCGGCGCCGCGTAGCCGGGCCAGCGAGAGCGATGGCGGGTTCGATTTCGAGTTCGAATTTGACGCACCGCCGCGCCCACGCCCGCGCTCTCGTAATCGCAAGCGCCAGCAGCAGTCGTCGATTCGCCCGCTGCACGTGCTCTTGCTCGCCGTGCTCGTGATCGGGCTGATCGGCTTCACGACCAAGCTCCTGACCGGCGGCGAAGACAGCTCGGCTGCCAATGCCAACGGGTCGCAGACCGTCTCGGCCTCCGCTGCCGGCCAGCAGAGCACAGCCAAGAAGGCCGTCAGCGCGACCAAGGCAAATGACGGCAGCACTACGCAGGCCCCGGCCGCCGCGCCGCTCGTGCAGGCCCGTCCCGCCCCCACGTACCAGGCGGGGTCGAAGGCGATGGCGAATCAGCCTGGCCTCGCTGCAGCCTCGTACGTCGCCCTCGATGTCGACCGCAACGAGATCATCCTGGCCTACGGCGACACAAACCAGCGGCCGATCGCATCGCTCACGAAGATGATGACCGGACTGCTCACGGCTGAGGCCGGCAACTTCTGGCGTCCCGTCACCGTCTCCGAAACGGCGGCTGCGGTCGAGCCGAACAAGGACGGGCTGATCATCGGCAACCGCTATCCGCGCGGGGTGCTCCTCTACTCGGCGATGCTCGGCTCCAATAACGACGCCGCCGCCGCGCTCGGCGAGGACCTCGGCGGCGGCAACTACGGTCGGTACTACAAGATGATGAACAGGCGCGCCAAGGAGCTCGGGATGACCGACACGCGCTACGCGAGCTCGTCGGGCCTGAATGACGCGACGAACTCGTCAACGGCGCGCGACCAGGCGATCATGCTCGCGCGCGCCCTCGAGAACCCAACGTTCGCCAAGGCCTCTGGCACCTGGCGCCATACCGTGCGGTGGAATGACACGGGCGGTAAGCGCACGTACGAGAACCACAACAAGATGCTGCAGACCTACCGCGGCACGATCGGGGGCAAGACCGGCTTCACCACGCTCGCCGGCGGATGCCTCGCGGTTGCTGTCCGACGCGGTGGGCACACCATCATCGGCGTCATCCTCAACACGAACGACATCTGGGGCGACATGCCGAAGCTGATGGACGCCGCCTTCAAGCGCTCGCCGGCGTAGCGCAACCACGCGGCCGCCACGGCGGCGTACTGCCACGCCGCAACCCGCCATTCAAGCCATGTGCGTAGGTCTAGTGGTCGAACTTGAGACGCGTCATCGCCAAGGCGGCAACGGCGAGCAGACCCGCGATGGCCACGCCGAGCCACTGGTGCGGCATGGCGTCAATGCCCTTAAAAACGAGCACAATCGCGACACACAGGATGAGCGTGATCGCGAGGATGTACATCGCGATGTGGGAGACCTTCTGATCCATACCCGGCAAGGTAGCAGCAGGTGCTGCTGAGCGGTACTCGCCAGGCGCCTAGTCCCCTGCGACGAGCTCGGTAAGGGGCGGACAGACGCAGACGAGATTGCGATCGCCGTACGGCTGGTCGATGCGACGCACCGGCGGCCAGTACTTCTCCGGCCCCATTGTCGGCATCGGATAGACCGCCTCATCGCGCGTGTAGGGGTGCTCCCAGTCGCCCGTCAGCATGTGCGCCGTATGCGGGGCGTTGACGAGCGGGTTGTCGTCGGCTGGCCAGTCGCCTGCTGCCACGCGATCGATCTCGCCCTTGATCGCGATCATCGCGTAGCAGAAGCGGTCGAGCTCGCCGCGGTCCTCGGACTCGGTCGGCTCGATCATCAGCGTGCCCGCGACGGGGAACGACATCGTCGGCGCGTGGAAGCCGTAGTCGATCAGGCGCTTGGCGACGTCTTCGACCGTGACGCCCGTCTCCTTGGTGATGTCGCGCAGATCGATGATGCACTCGTGCGCGACGAGGCCGCTCTGACCGGTGTAGAGAACCGGGAAGTACGGCGCAATGCGCTTGGCCATGTAGTTGGCGTTGAGCACGGCAACCTGCGTGGCCTGCTTGAGGCCGTCCGGCCCCATCAGGCGGATGTAGGCCCAGGAGATCGGCAGAATGCTGGCCGAGCCCCACGGCGCAGCGGAGATCGGGCCGGGGCCGGTCGCCGGACCGGCGGCGGGCTGCAGCGGGTGGTTCGGTAGGAACGGCCGCAGATGCGCGCGCACCGCGACCGGGCCAACGCCCGGACCGCCACCGCCGTGCGGAATGCAGAACGTCTTATGCAGGTTGAGGTGCGAGACGTCGGCACCGAATTTGCCCGGCTGCGCGACACCGACGAGCGCGTTCATGTTGGCACCATCGACGTAGACCTGGCCACCCGCGTCGTGGACCAGACCACAGATCTCGCTGACAGTCTCCTCGTACACGCCGTGCGTCGACGGATACGTGATCATCAGCGCGGCGAGCTGGTCGCGGTGCTCCGCAATCTTGGCCCTGAGGTCGTCAAGGTCGACGTCACCCCGCTCGTCGCAGGCGATGACGACGACACGCATGCCCGCCATCACGGCGCTCGCCGCGTTCGTGCCGTGCGCGGAGATCGGGATCAGGCACACGTCGCGCTGATCGTCGCCGCGGCTGCGGTGGTACGAGCGGATCGCAAGCAGACCCGCGAACTCGCCCTGCGAACCGGCGTTCGGCTGCAGCGAGACCGCGTCGTAGCCGGTAATCGCTACCAGCCAGCGCTCCAGCTCGTTGATCAGCAGCAGGTAGCCGTCGGTCTGGTCGAGCGGCGCAAACGGATGGATCGATGCGAACTCGGGCCACGTGACGGCCTGCATCTCTGTCGTCGCGTTCAACTTCATCGTGCAGGAGCCAAGCGGAATCATCGAGCGGTTGAGCGCAATGTCCTTACCCGACAGGCGGCGCAGATAGCGCAGCATCTGCGTCTCTGAGCGATGCTCGTGGAAGACGGAATGCTGGAGAATCGCCTCCGTGCGCAGCAGGTCCTGCGGCAGCGCATCGGACGTCTCGGCGTCGAGCGCGTCGACGTCGCCCTCACAGCGGAAGATCTCCCAGAGCGCCTCCACGTGATGGCGCTCGGTGACCTCGTCGAACGAGATGCCCACGACGTCGCGATCGACGCGGCGCAGGTTGATGCCGAACTGGCGTGCCTGCGCGATCACGATGTCGGCGTGGTGCGGCACGCGGACCTGGATCGTGTCGAAGAACGTGTCGTGGAGGACGTTGAGGCCGCCGCGGCGGAGGCCCTCGGCGAAGATCGCGGCGAGGCGATGCACGCGCTGGGCGATCGCTCGCAGCCCCTCGGGGCCGTGGTAGACGGCGTACATGCTGGCGATCACGGCGAGCAGCACCTGTGCGGTGCAGATGTTCGAGGTCGCCTTGTCGCGGCGGATGTGCTGCTCGCGCGTCTGCAAGGCGAGGCGCAGCGCGGGCGCGCCGTCGGCGTCGATCGAGACGCCCACGAGGCGCCCCGGCATCATTCGCTCGAGCCCGTCGCGGACGGCCATGTAGGCGGCATGCGGACCGCCGAAGCCGACCGGCACGCCGAACCGCTGCATCGAACCGACGGCAATATCAGCACCGATCGAGGCCGGCGACGCAAGCAGGACGAGGGCCAGCGGATCGGCAGCAACGACGGCGAGAGCATCCCGACGATGGAGCTCCTCGATCGTGCCGCGCCAGTCACGCACGCGACCGTCGGCCCCGGGGTGCTGAAGCAGGGCACCGACGAACTCGCCCTCCGGCAGACCCGCCTCCAGATCGGCAACAACGATCTCGATGCCAAGTGGCTCAGCGCGCGTCTCGATCACGGCGATCGTCTGCGGCAGCGCATCGGCATCGATGAGGAAGGCACCCGTGTCCTTCTTCGCGTGTCGAAAGCACAGCGTCATCGCTTCGGCCGCGGCCGTTGCCTCATCAAGCAGCGACGCGTTGGCACGCGGCAGGCCCGTCAGATCGGCGACGACCGTCTGGTAATTGAGCAGCGCCTCGAGGCGCCCCTGCGAAATCTCAGGCTGGTACGGCGTGTACGCCGTGTACCAGGCCGGATTCTCGAAGACCTTGCGGAGCACCACCTGCGGGGTATGCGTGCCGTGGTAGCCAAGGCCGATCATCTGCGTCATGACGCGGTTGCGCTCACCGATCTCGCGCAGCTCATCGAGCACTTCGATCTCGGTTGCGGCAGGCGGAATGTCGAGCGCCTCACGCATCAAGATCGCCTGCGGCACAGCTGCAGCCTCGAGCGCATCAAGGGAGTCGTAGCCGAGCTCGTTCAGCATCGCGAGCTGGTCGGCCTCGCGTGGGCCGATGTGCCGTGTAGAGAACGGCGTCGCGTGCTCGAGCTCGAGCAGAGTCGGCCGTTGCGCGTTCGTGGTCGCGTTCGTCTTCGCAGTCATCTGCAGTGCCTTTCGCGTACGCGACCAAAGCGGTCGCACTCACCCTAGAAATATCCCCGTGCGTCCCGCTGGGAACCCTACCGCGACCTGTTCCGGATATGCGACTCGCTTCACCAGATCTGGGCTATGCTCCCGCCCTGACTGGGGACGTAGTTCAGTTGGTTAGAACGCCGGCCTGTCACGCCGGAGGCCGCGGGTTCAAGTCCCGTCGTTCCCGTCACGCGAAGGGACCCGCAAGGGTCCCTCCGCCATTTCACGGGTTAGCGAACCCGCTGGCGGGCAGCCAGCGCGGCAGCGACTCAGAGAAGCTGACACCCTCAGGTGGATACGGGTCGAGGTCGTCGAGACAGGCGAGGACCACGGAGGCGACGTCGGAGCCCTCGTCGAAGACGCAGAGCGCGCTGCCGCAGCGTGCGCAGTGCCCGCGCCGCTGGCCGGGCGCGGGCTCGAACCACGTCGGCTCACCCGCTGCGAAGCGCAGGTCCGACGTACGCACGTCAACCCAGGCGACGGCGGGCGATCCCGCCCACTGGCGACAGCGGCGGCACGCGCACCAGTGCGCGTCCGTCAGCGGGCCGTTGATCTCGAGACGAACGTCGCCGCAAAGGCACCCGCCGCTGGCGATCGGTCCGCTCATGCACGACCCTCCGCCAGCTCGGCGACCATCGCGTTCACGTTCACGCTGGCACGCTGGTAGGACACCTCTTCCAGCTCGATCACGCGCGCCGGGTCGCGCTCGACTTCGGCCATCACGTCGGGCAGGAAGAAGGCCGGATCCTGCGGATCCTCGTGCGGCGCGAAGATCGGGCCGCCCGTCTCCTCCGGCAGGCCGTCCTCGCGTGGATGAAACGGGCAGGTGTAGCCCCAGACGTTCTCGAACGCGATGCGCGTGACGCCCGCTTCGAGCAGGCGGCGCGTGATGTCGGCGATCGGGAGTACGCCCTCCCCGGTCGGCACACCACAGACCATGCCGTGCATAACGACGTGGTCCTTCATGTGCGCCTTGCGCGTCCAGGGCAGCATTGCCTCGAGCGCCTCGATGGGATCCTCGCGCAGCATCATCGAGTTGCCGTAGTCGTAGAGCGCGAGCGCGTAGGGGTGATCAACGGCCTCGAGGATGCGGGACACCTCGACACCGGTGAACTCCTCGTGGTTCTCAAGCAGGATCGGCACGCCACGGTCCTCGGCGACCGGTGCCGCCTCGACCAGGTCGCGAATGGTCGCGTCGAGCACCTGGGCCCGCGGGCCCTGGTGGCGCGTGTAGGTGCGCAGGTGCTTCGCCCCAAGCGCGACGGCGAGATCAAGCAGCGTTGTCAGGTGCTTCGGATCCGTCGAGCTCGTCTCGACATCGACCTCGAGGCCCCGGTCGCGCAGCGCCTCGGCCACCATCTTGACGTGCGCCGGGCTATCGCCGCCGAGGAAGCGATAGTGCGGGCCATTGACGTTGAGGCCGATACCAGCGTTGCCGTCAGCCACTGCGCGGTCGAGCAGGTCCACGATCGAGAAGTCCGGATCGTGCATCAGCCGGAATCGGAACGAATAGGTGTGGATGAAGAGATCGATCGGAGGGAGCGTCATCGGAATGCCTCGAGGTCGGCGATGGAGAGAGCCAGAGCCCGAGCGTAGCGCGCGGAACCAGCCGGGTCGGAATCTTCGAGTTCGAGCCGCCGCATCGCGCAGTAGGCACCGAAGCGGTAGGTCAGCGCCGGCTCGAGCGCCGTCAGCCGCGCCAGCACCTGCGGGTCGTCGTAGGCGTCGAGGAACTCGGCGCGCTCGGCGGCGGTGAGCGGCTCGTGGCTGTAGAGCACCTGGAAGGCCGGCGACAGAAACGTGAAGAGGTCCTCAGCGGCATCACCGAGCGCCGGGCACTGCCAGTCGATCAGCCGAATGCCACCGGGGCCAACGATGAAGTTGCCCGTGCCGGCGTCGGTGTGCAGCAGCGAGCGACGCGGCGACGACTGTACGCGCGCAGCCGGGCGCTCGCGGCGCAGCTTGGCCGCGTCGTGCGAGTCGGCCTGCTCGAGCAAACGCTCGCCCTGCTCGACGATGCCGAGCGTGCCGGTGGGCACCTCGCGAAAGCCCTCGGCCGGGATCGCGTGCTGGCGGCGGAAGAGGTCGGCCACCTGCGCCGTGCCCGTTGTCCACTCCCCTCCCTCGACCCACTCGTAGATGAGGATCGCCGGCAGCTCGCCGACGCGCGGGTGGTACTCCACGAACTCTGGCGCGATCCCATGGCCCTTCAGGAGCAGCAGCGCACGCGCCTCTTCATCGGGCAGGATCGGAAACAGGCGCCAGCCGGTCTGTGCCGCGAAGATCTTCGCCACCCAGTCGAAGCCGTCGCCCTGCACACGCACGACGTCGTTCCAGTAGCCGCCCTGCAGCGACGTCACTTCGACGTCCTGGCTGGGCGCGATCACCTCGCGGGCGCGGAGAAGGGAGAGTGCGTCGATACGGGACAGTGTGACGGGTCGGGCTTGCGATACTTCGGGCATGGCCATCGCGACCGAGTCCCCTACTCGCTCGGCAATCGACCAGCGCTACCGGCAGGTGTCGGGCTGGCTCGACGGCGTGCCTGAGGCACTCGACCCACGCCCCCCGCTTCCAGGCGATGCGCAGTTCGATGTTGCCATTGCCGGCGGCGGGCTGACCGGCCTCTGGACCGCGTACTGCCTGGCCAAAGGCGATCCGCGCCTGCGCATCGTTATCTGCGAGCGCGACATCGTCGGCTATGGCGCGTCGGGCCGCAATGGCGGCTTCCAGTCGGCTGGCATGGCCGGCGAGATGCGCGTCTTCAAGCAGTACGGTGGCGTGGAAAACGTGCGCCGTGCCGAGCGCGCCTTTATCGACGGCATCGACTGGGTCGGCGACGTCGTGGCTGCTGAGGGGATTGATTGCGGCTGGCACAAGGGCGGCGCGCTGCGCATCGCCACCTCCCCCACCCAGGCCGCGCGTGTCGAGGCCGGTGTGGCGGGTCGTCGCGAACGCGGCTTCACCGAGGCCGATGTCTGGGAGATCTCGCTCAACGAGCTGCAGCAGCGCGTGCGCTTCCACGGCGCGGTCTCGGCTACGTACACGCCGCACTGCGCGCGCATCGACCCAGCGCGCCTGACGCGCGGGCTGGCGCGGGCGTGCGAGAACCTCGGCGTCACGATCTACGAGCAGACGCCAGTGACCGCAATTGAGCGCGGCCGTCTCGTCTGCCAGCAGGGCACCGTGCAGGCCGACGTGATCGTGCGCGCCACCGAGGCCTTCACCCGCGATCTGCCCGGCGGCAAGCGCCGCTACATGCGCGTGTACTCGCACATGCTCCAGACCGAGGTGCTCCCCGACCACGTCTGGGACGAGCTCGGCTGGGACAATTGCGAGCCGATTGCCGACCAGCGGTACCACTTCTTCTACGCGCAGCGCACGATGGATAACCGCATCGCGATCGGTGGCCGCGGCACGTCGTACTACTTCGGCGATCGCATCGAGGACGCCAACGACCACAACGAGGCGATCTTTGCCCGCATCGATGAGGCGCTGCGCCGCCACTTCCCCGCTGCCAAAGACGCGGCGATTGAGCACCGCTGGGGCGGATCGTTCGCCGCACCGCGCGACTGGAGCATGCAGGTCGACTTCGACCGCGCGACGGGTATGGCGATGGCCGGCGGCTTCGCCGGCCACGGCCTGACGGGCACGAGCATTGCCGGCCGCACGCTTGCCGACCTGATCCTCGAGCGCGAGTCGGACCTTCTGACGCTGCCGTGGGTGGGCCACACCTGCCGCAAGTGGGAGCCGGAGCCGCTGCGCGCGATTGCCGCGAAGTCCATTTCCGCGATCCTCCTCTCCGCTGACGAGGCGGAGGAGCAGAGCGGCCAGGCGGCCAAGCGCGTCCGGCTCGTCAAGCGCTTTATGCCCGGCCGCTGATCAGGTTCGGAATGGGGTCAGACCCCAAACCGAACTTGAAGATCGAGATTCGGTTTGGGGTCTGACCCCATTCCGAACCTGATCGGCGTACCGCGAGGACTAGGCTGGGCGCATGGCGCTCACGCACCGCACCGTCTCGACGCCGCTCGGCGACATCACCGCCGTGGCCGACGATGCGGGACTCACACAGGTGATCCTGGCCGGCGACGACGGCAGCGTGCTGGCCGAGGCGACAGAGGGCGGGCCGATCGTCGATGCCGCTGCGCAGCAGCTCGCGGAGTACTTCGCCGGCGAGCGCATGGCGTTCGACGTGCCGCTCGCGCCGCAAGGCACGGAGTTTCAGCAGACGGTGTGGACAGCGCTCGGCGACGTGCCCTTCGGCACCACCGCGACGTACGGCGAGATAGCGAGGGCGATCGGGCAGCTGACGGCGACGCGCGCGGTTGGCGCCGCCAACGGCCGCAACCCGATCCCGATCATCATCCCGTGCCATCGCGTGATCGGTGCGAGTGGTGAGTTGACGGGCTACTCGGGTGGCGGTGGCATCGAGACGAAGCGCCGGCTGCTCGATCACGAGAGCGGCACGCTCTCCTTCGCGATCTAGCGACGCAGGAGTGTCGCGACGGCGCGCAGGTGCGTCTCGTCGGTACCGCAACAGCCGCCGAGGATCGACAGGCCGTGCTCTTTCCCCGTCGTGATCAGTTCGGTCGCGAACGTGGCCGGTGCCGTGGCATCGATCTCGTCACGCCCATCGAGTTCCTCGGGCGACAGCGACGAAGCGTTGGCGAACAGACCGATCGCGCGGTCGCCGATCGGCTCGGCGTCCAACGCCTCGCCGGCAATCGTGGGGTGCACGCAGTTGAGTGCGTAGCCAAGTGGCGGACGCTTGGTGCCGTTGTCGACGCGATCGACGAACTCGCGTAGCGGCGTCTCGTCGAGCAGCGTGCCATCAGGCCGCACGACAACACCGACGATGTACGGCAGCGTCGACGCAGCCAGCGCGCGACTGATGCCCAGCGCCTCCTCCGCGTTTGGCAGCGTGCCGGCGATCAGGACATCAACGCCAGCGGTCTCGAGCTCTTCAACCTGCGCGCGCATCTCGACCTGCGCGACCTCCGCACTCGGCGCGACATCGCCGCCATAGCCGTCGCCGAGGGGCCCAACGAGTCCACCGATGAGCACGGTGCCGCCACGCTCGGCCTCCGTGTGGCGTAGGTCACGCAGCATGCGCGCGTTCTCGGCGTTGAGGTCGCGATCGCTGAAACGCGAGCGCGCCACGCGCAGCGGATGCGCGCGCCAGGTATCGGTCTGCAGCAACACCGGCAAACCGGCCTCGAGTCCGATGTCGAGGTAGCCGCGGTGGATCTCCCAGAGCGCCGGCTGCCAACGGCTGTCGGTCACTAGCGCACCGATCCCGACCTCGGGATCAAACTCAATGCCGGGCGTGCGGCGCAGGCGCTCGAAGATCGAGGCCTCGCTCAGCACCGGCCCGGTGCGCAGAACCTCTTCGACGGTCGGCATCGCGCCAGTCTAGTTGGACGCGATGGGCACACGTACACTGCCGCCATGGCACTCAACGTCCTCGGCACGCCCCTCGAAGCCTGCTCGCTCGACCCGATGACCGGGTACTACCGCAACGGTTGCTGCGACACGGGCAGCGAGGACAAGGGCGTGCACATCGTCTGCGCGATCATGACTGCGGAGTTCCTGGCCTTCTCGCGCGAGCGCGGCAACGACCTAACGATGCCGCTCGAGATGTTCGACTTCCCCGGCCTCAAGCCGGGCGACCGCTGGTGCCTCTGCGCGGACCGCTGGCGCGAGGCGAAGGACGCCGGCTGCGCGCCCGACATCGTGCTCGAGGCAACGCACGCACGTATGCTCGAATGGGCCACGCTCGACGAGCTGCGCGGCGACGACGTCTAGCGGGCGAAGCGCTTGCCGTAGTCGGCGACGGGCTTGGGGACCTTGACGCCCTTGGGCAGGTCCGGCGCCGGAATCGGCGTGCCGACGGCCTGCGTGATCGGGATGACGCCCGTCCACGTTGCGGCCCATTCCTCGGCGTCCTCGGGATAGTTGCCGGGCGGCCCGCTGCGGATCTTCGCACTGGCCTCGTCGAGCGGCAGCGCGAGGATGCTCGTGGCCTTTAGCTGCTGGCGCGTGGGCGGCTTCGTGTCGGCCCAACGGCCGGGCACGAGCTGCTCGGTGAGCGCCTCGAGCGCCGTCAGCTTCTCAGTCGGCTCGTCGACGAGACGAGCCTGCCCGAGCACGACGACGGAGCGATAGTTGATCGACTGGTCGAACACCGCGCGTGCCAGCACGACACCGTCGACGAGGGTGACGGTGACGCAGCACTGCACGCCCTCGGCCAGACGCTTCATCATGCGGCTCGCCGCCGAGCCGTGCAGGTAGAGCACGTCGCCGACACGGGCGTGCAGCGAGGGGATGACGTACGGCTGGCCGTCAACCTCGAAGCCGATGTGGCAGAGGATCGCCTCGTCGAGGATGGCGTCGATCGTGGGGCGGTCGTAGTGCCCACGCTTGGGCAGGCGCTTGACCTTGGTGCGCTTGGTGGCCATGGCCGGAGCCTAGCGATCGCGCAGCAGGAAGGCTGGGACGGTCGTGCCCGCCACGATGCCCGGTCCAGGCGGGACGACGATGTAGCCATCGGCCTGCGCCAGCGAGTGCAGCGCGGCAGCGCGACGCGAGAGCGGCGTGGCGTGCAGCCGGTGCTCGTTCCCGGCCGTGAAGCGCACGGCAACCATGCACTCCGAGTCCTCCCGCCCACCGACCTCGGCATCGAGGACGACTGCTACTGAAGAACGCTCGGCCGGGCGGTCAACCAAGGCACAGAGCAGTGGGTGCGCGAAGAGCTCGTACGTGAAGGCCGCCGAGACGGGGTAGCCCGGCACGCCGATGACCGGCGTCGTACCCACCACGGCGAGCAGCACCGGGTGCCCCGGCCGCACGGCCACGCCATCGACGGCGATGTCGCCGAGCTCGGCCAGAACGTCGCGCGAGTGATCGCGGCGACCGCGGGACGAACCAGCGACGAGCAGCACCAGGTCGTTCTGCAGGACCGCGCGCATCACCTCCTCGCCGAGACGGTGGGGATCGTCGGGAATGCGGGGATGGATCGTCGGCACCGCGCCATCGGCCGCGGCCTGCGCCGCGAGCATCGGGCAGTTGGAGTCGATCGTGTGGTGCGCCTCGAGTGACTCCCCAGGCGAGCGCAGCTCGTCGCCCGTCGGGATGACCGCCACGCGTGGTCGGCGGCGTGCCTCGACGGTCGTGTGGCCAGCGGCGGCAAGCAGACCGATATCGAACGGCGAGAGCGCGTGGCCCGACTGCAGCAGGATCTCCCCTACCGGCACGTCCTCGCCCGCTGGCCGCACGTCGGCACCCGCCGCGACGGTGACCGCGACCTGCGCGCCGGCGCCGTCAAGCGACACCTGCTCGCGACGCACGACGGCATCGAAGCCGTCGGGGATCGGTGCACCGGTGTCGACCGGTGCGAAGTCGCTGCCAGCGATCAGCGTGGGTGCCTCGGTGGTATCGGCAGCGCGGACGGCGATACCGTCCATCGCGGCGACGCGGACCGGTGGCACCGCACGCACAGCCGCTGCATCGACGGCGAGCACCCGGCCCGCGGCATCCGCAACAGCGACGGCCTCGGTGGCTACCGGGGCGAGCCAACCGGCCTCACCCAACGCGTCGAGCCAGCGAGCTCTCGCCTGCTGTGGTGTTGCGTCGGCGCTCACGCCGAACCGACGTCGATGCGCTCGGTGTGCGCGTAGACGTTGCAGCGATCGTCGCGCAGGAAGCCGACGAGCGTGACGCCGAGGCGCTTGGCGGCATCCACGGCGATGCTCGACGGCGCGCCCACGGCCGCCAAGATCGGGATGCCGGCGACGGCGGCCTTCTGCACCAGCTCGAAGCCCCCGCGGCCAGAGACGAGGGCGACGTAGCCGTTGAGTGGGGTCTCCCCCTGCATCAGACGGGCGCCGATGGCCTTTGGCCTTGTCCATCGCGTTATGCCGGCCGATGTCCTCGCGCAATTCGACCAGCTTGCCGTCGGGCGTGAAGAGGCCGGTGGCGTGGATGCCGCCCGTCCGGTCGAACTGGCGCTGCTTGGCACGCAGCGTCTCGGGCAACTCGAGCAACGTCTCGAACGAGACCACTGGCCCCGCCGGGATCACGCGGCAGGCGACCTCGATCATGTCGATCGACGCCTTGCCACACACACCGCAGCTCGACGACGCAAACATGTTGCGCTGCAGACCAGCCGCATCAAACGGCTTGCGCAGGCGCACGCTCAGCACGTTGTACTGCTGCGACGCGTCCTCGACGTCCTCGCAGTACCGGATCTCGGCGATCTCGTGGTTGTCGGCAACGAGGCCCTCGGTGAGCAGGAAGCCCGCCGCGAGCTCGAAGTCGGCGCCGGGCGTGCGCATGGTCACCGCGACCTGCGTGAAGGCCTCCCCCGGTCCGCCCACGCGGATCTCGAGCGGCTCTTCACCCGCCACGCGATCGCGCTTTTCGACCGGCTTCTCCCCACGGGCGAGCCGGAGCACGCCCACCTCGGCGGAAGGCCCGGCGAGCGGTGGTCGCTCGGCGGTGCCCATCGCGCTACTTCTTCGCCCCGTCGCGCGCCTGAGCGTGCTGGAACCCGAAGCGGCCCTTGATGCAGAGGTTGCCGTGCGTAATCGAATGCTCCGGCGGGCTCGTCACCTTGACGATCGAGTTGTCCTGCACGTGCAGCTCGAGGTTGCAGCCGACGCCACAGTAGGTACAGATCGTCGTGGTGACCGTCTGCTCCTCCTCGCGCCACTCGCCCTCCTCGCGGAGGTCGTGCTCGCTCTTGAACATCAGGGCGCCCGTCGGACAGACCTGGATGCAGTTGCCGCAGTAGACGCACGCCGACTCGGGCAGCGGGACGACGAACTCGGTCGAGATGCGCGCATCAAAACCACGCCCGGCGACGCTAATCGCGTACGTGTTCTGCCACTGCTCGCCGCACGCGTCGACGCACTTGTAACAGAGGATGCACTTCGAGTAATCGCGCATGTAGAGCTCGTTGTCAATCTTCTTGCCCTGGTAGACGGTGGCGGCCAGCTGGCCGTCCGTCTCGGCGCTATGGCCGGCACGGTGATGGTCGCGGTGGGTGTCGGGCGGGGCCTGCGGACCGAACTTCTCGGGCCGGGCCTCGTACGCCGCGAGGTACTCGGGCGCAACGGACGTGGTCGAGAGATCCACGCTCGAGGCGAGCAGCTCGAGCACCATGCGGCGGCTCGCGCGGACGCGCTCGGAGTTCGTGTGAACCTTCATGCCGGGCTCGGCCTTGCGCGAGCACGACGGCTGCAGAACGCGAGCACCCTCAACCTCGACCACGCAGACGCGGCAGGCGTTCTTGGGCGCAAGCGTGTCGCCGAAGCACAGCGTCGGCGTCTCGATGCCGACCTTCGTGATCGCGTCGAGCAGCGTCTGGCCCTCGAAGACCTTGACGGCCTGACCATCGACCTCGACCTCGACCATCCGCTTGGGGGTCATCATCACGGGATCGCTCACTGGGCACCTCCCTTGAAGACACCGAGCCTGTCGATGGCGGACTCCACGGCGCTGGACGCCGCCTGACCGAGACCGCAGATGGATGCGTCGCGCATGCAGCCACCGATCTCGGCGATCAGCTCGAGCTCCTGCTCGACCGACTCGCGCGGCTTGCCGCTGGCGAGACGCGCGAGCGCCTCCTGCTGGCGGACCGTGCCGACGCGGCACGGGACGCACTGGCCGCACGACTCATTGCGGAAGAACTGCGCGATGCGCTGCAGGATGCGGTGCATGTTGACGGAGTCGTCGAAGACCATCACGACGCCGGAACCCAGCGTCGTCTTGGCTTCGCGCACGGCCTCGAAGGAGAGCTCGATGTCGAGCTCGTCGGCGCGGACGAAGCTGCCCGCGGCACCGCCGAGCAGCACGGCCTGGAGCTCGCGCCCGTCGGGCACACCACCGGCCATGTCGATCAGCTCGCGGAGCGTGCCGCCGAACGGCACCTCGTAGACGCCGGGGCGCGTAACGCAGCCCGATAGGCAGAACAGCTTGGTGCCCGTGGAGCCCTGGGTGCCCATTTCGGCATAGCCGGGACCGGACTTCATGAGGACGTCAAGCACGTTGATGAGCGTCTCGACATTGTTGATCGCGGTCGGCTTCTGGAAGACGCCCTTCTCGACCGGGAACGGCGGCTTCGAGCGCGGCTCGCCGCGGAAGCCCTCGATCGAGTTGAAGATCGCGGTCTCCTCGCCACAGATGTACGCGCCAGCACCGCGACGGATCTCGAGGTCGAAGGTAAAGCCCTCGCCCAAGATGTCGTCGCCGAGCAGGCCGCGGTCGTACGCCTGATCGATCGCGTTCTGGACGGCGCGCTCGGCCTCGGGATACTCGCCGCGGAGATAGATGAAGCCCGTCTCGGTGCCCATCGCGTACGCCGCGATCGTCATCGACTCGACGAGCGAGAACGGATCGCCCTCCATGATCACGCGATCCTTGAAGGTGCCGGGCTCGGACTCGTCGGCGTTACAGATCAGGAACTTGGGGCGAGCCGGCTGCTGGGCAACCGCCTCCCACTTGACGCCGGTCGGGAACGCGGCACCGCCGCGGCCCATCAGGCGCGAGTCCTTGACCTCGCGGATGACACCCGCGGGGCCAAGCGCAATTGCGTTGCGCAGGGCGTCGTAGCCGCCCTTGGCGCGATAGTCGTCGAGGCTCCACGGGTCGACCACGCCGATGCGGCGCAGCAAACGCAGGCTCGGATCGCCGAGTTGGTTGGGGACGGCGGGCTCGGTGCCCACAACGCCCTCCTCCTCGGCGAGCGAGGCGAACGCGGTGCCGCTCGAGGCGGGTGCGTAGGTGCGGGTAAACGGCTCGAGGCCGGCCTCCATCATGAGCACGGCCGGGCCGCGATCGCACTGGCCGAGGCACGGCGAGCGGTGCCACGTCGAACGACCATCGGTCGAGACGGCGCCTTCGGGACCGAAGCGCTCTTGGAGCGTGGCGATCAGATCGTCGGAGCCGAGGCACTTGCACGCGATGTCCTCGCAGACGTGCAGGACGCGCGGCGGCGAGGGCTCAGTGGCGAGCATCATGTAGAACGATGCGACGCCGTACACCTCGGCGGGCGGGACCATCAGGCGCTTCGAGATGTACGCGAGCGCCGGCGCGCTGATGTACCCAATGCGATCCTGCACGGCCCACAACACGGGCAGCAGCAGGTGACGATCCTCGCGAGACTCGTGGCCACCTTCGGCGACGCGGGTGTCGGTGAGCGCGTCGCGCTCACCGCCGTCCCAGCCCGAGAGCGGCGGGCCGAGGAGCAGGTCCACGGCCCCCTTCTCGACCTCCGTGGGGGCAACGTCGAGAAGCTTGATGTCCACTAGTCGCCCGCCACCAGTTCGCGGTCGGCATAGGCGGTCATGGTCTGCTCGCCCTTGGCGAGCTTCTCGACCTTGATCGCACACGCCTTGAACTCGGCGGTGCCGCTCTTCTCGTCGACGGCGTCAATCGTCAGCACGTTGACGTCCACCTGGTCGGGGAAGTGGTACGTCATGAAGCCAAGTCCCGGACGCAGCCGCACGTCGGTACGAACCGGCGACTCGACCGAGCCGCGACGCGACGAGACGCGCACGATCTCGCCGTCTTCGAGGTTCATGCGCTCCATGTCCTCGGGGCAGAGCTCGAGGAACTCGCCGACGTGCAACGGGCTCGTGAACTTCTCGGTCTGGACGCCCGTGTTGTACGACTCGAGCCGGCGACCCGTGGTGAGACGGATCGGGAACTCGGCGTCGGTCGCCTCAAACGGCGGGCGGTCGTGCACCGGCACGAACGTCGCGAGCATGCCCTGCACCGGATCGGCCCAGAGGCGCTCGTGCAGACGCGGCGAGCCAGCGTGGCCCTCCTCGGGGCACGGCCACTGGATGCCACCGAGCTCCTCGAGGCGCGCGTACGACATGCCCGTGTGCATCGGCGACAGCGAGCGCAGCTCGTTCCAGATATCCTCGCTGGTCGGGTAGCTCCAATCGAAGCCAAGGCGCTTGGCCAGCTCCGTGAGGATCCACTGGTCGTCCATGGCCTCGCCCGGCGGGTCGAGCGCCTTGCGCACGCGCTGGACGCGGCGCTCAGAGTTCGTGACGGTGCCGTCGGACTCACACCACGAGGCAGAGCCCGGCAGGATCACGTCGGCGAGCTCGGCGGTCTTCGTCGCGAAGATGTCCTGCACGACGAGGAAGTTGAGGCCGCCGAGCAGGCTGCGGACGCGGGTCGAATCGGCATCGGACTGGGCCGGGTTCTCACCGATGATGTAGCAGTACTTCAGTTCCCCGGTCTCCATGCCGTGGAACATCTGCGTGAGGTGCCAGCCGTAGCGATCGCGGATCGGCACGCCGTACGCCTGCGAGAACTTCTCGCGGGCCTCGTGGTTGTTCTCGATGTCCTGGAAACCCGGCAGACGATTCGGGATCGCGCCCATGTCGCCGCCGCCCTGCACGTTGTTCTGGCCACGCAGCGGGTTGAGGCCCGAGCCGTACCGACCAACGTGGCCACAGACGAGCGCCAGCGAGATCAGGCTGAGGACGTTGTCGACGCCCGTGTGGTGCTCGGTGATGCCGAGCGTCCACGAGATCATCGCGCGATCGGCCTTGGCGTAGGCGTGGGCGACCTCGCGGATCGCCTCGGCCGGCACGCCGGTTAGCTCCTCGGCACGCTCGAGCGTGTACTCGGCGACATGCGCCTTGTAGTTCTCAAAGTTCTCCGTGGAGTGCTCGATGAACGCCATGTTGGCGAGACCCGCTTGGATGATCTCGTTCGCCATGGCGTTGGCGAGGGCGATGTCGGACCCGACGTTGTTGCCGAGCCAGATGTCGGCCCACTGGGCGGTTTCAGAGCGGCGCGGGTCGACGACGAAGAGGCGCGCGCCATTGTGAATGCCCTTGAGGACGTGATGGAAGAAGATCGGATGAGCGTTGCGGGCATTCGAGCCCCACAGCAGGATGACGTCGGTGTCGTGATACTCCTCGTACGAGGAAGTTCCGCCACCCGCTCCAAAGACAGTCGCCAGACCGACGACGCTAGGAGCGTGTCAAGTTCTGTTACATGAGTCGACGTTGTTCGACCCCATCACCTGACGGGTGAACTTACCGGCGAGGTAGTTCACCTCGTTGGAGGCCTTCGAGCACGAGAACATGCCGTAGCTCTTCGAGGTGTCGAGGTCGCGCGCAGGCGCGAGGCCGGCAGCGGCGTAATCGAGCGCCTCCTCCCAGCTGGCGGGTCGGAACTCGCCGTTCTCTTTGATCCACGGGTGCGTCAGGCGCCCCTTGGGAAGTTTCGTCGTCGTCATCGCAGCAGTCCTCCAGCGGATATGCGTGATTACGTCCATCATGAACGCCCACGAAGCCCGGCGAAACATGGTATTCCCACTCATTCGATAGGCAACGGCTATCATGGCGCCATGCAGTTGAGGCAGTTGGAATACGTCATAGCCCTCGCCCGCGAGCGGCACTTCGGCCGCGCTGCTGCTGCATGTCATGTCTCGCAACCGTCCCTCAGCGGTGGGATTCGCGCCCTCGAGGCCGAATTGGGCGTGCCTATCGTGGTGCGCGGCCGCACCTACGGCGGCCTCACGCCAGAGGGCGAGCGTGTTGTGGCCTGGGCACACCGCCTGCTGGCCGACGCAGATGGGCTGCGCGAAGACCTCGCCGCCATGCGCGGCGCACTCACCGGCCGCCTGCGCCTCGGTGCCATCCCGACGGCGCTGCCGATCGCCAGTGCGCTGTCGGCGACCGTCGCCGCCCTCCACCCCGGCCTCTCGATCACCGTGCTCTCGCTGGCCAGCCGCGAGATCGAGCGGCAGTTGCTCGAGTTCGAGATCGACGCCGGCATCACCTACCTCGACAACGAGCCGCTGCACGGCGTCCGCGGTGTCCCGGTCGCGCAAGAGCGCTACGTGCTCTACGCACACAAGGACAGTGCCGAGGCAGCGCGGTCATCGCTGACCTGGCGGGAGGCGGCGGAGCTACCGCTGTGCCTCCTCACCCAGACGATGCAAAACCGCCGCATCATCGACGCCGCCTTCACCACTGCCGGCTCCTCCCCCGCACCGCGCATCGAATCGGACGACATCGTGCCGCTCTGGGAGCACGTGGCCGATGGCCGCTGGTACACGATTGGGCCTTCGTCGTGGCTCGACGGTGGTGCGCTGCCCGACGAGATCGTCGCGGTGCCACTGACCGACCCGACCGTCGAACAGCGCATTGGCGTCGTCGTGCCCGACCGCGACCCGCTGCCGACCATTACCCGCGCGCTGCTCGACGCGGCGCGCGGCGACGCCTAGCTCTCGACGCACCTACCCATGGTCAGGGCTTGAGTTCGATGCGGCGACCGATCGCCGTCATGAGCTCGGGTGGCACGCCGAAGAACTCGGAGCGCCCCTGAGAAAAACGATGCATGGCGGCGAACAGATACAGAGGGATCGAGCGCAGACCGCTGCCCGTGACGGCCACGGAGTCGCGCCCGATGAGGTAATCGGCCGCCTGTGCATCGAATGGCTCGCCCAGCGCGAGTCGACCCAGTGCCACGGGCACGTCAGGTTGCTCCGCAAACCCGTAGCGGAGCGCAATGCGCTGCACGCCATGCTGCAGTTCCTCAATCTCGGCTCGCTCCTCCTCCGCAACCACGGGAACGTCCGCGGTGCTAATCGAGACGATCAGCGTGCGCTCGTAGATGCCTCCCGTGCGATCGGCCAGTTTGATCAGCGTCCCGGGCGCCACCTGCGACAGGCGCACGAGGAAGACGCCAGTGCCACGCAACCGTCCGCGAGCCGATGCCGGCAGCGTGGCCAGGAACTCATCCAGCGGCACGGCGCGAGCCGCCGCCTCGGCAAGCAAGCGCTCACGCCCGGTCGACCACGAGCGGACGACGACGAAGATCACTACGGCGATGGAGACCGTGAACCACGCTCCGTGCAGGATCTTGATGACGTTCGATGAGAAGAACAGAATGTCGACAACACCGAGCGGTACATAGACGAGCGCCACGACCAGCGGCGACCAACGCCAGACCACGCGGGCGACGATCGCGGCGAGGATCGTGGTGCAGATCAAGGTGCCGGTGACCGTCAGGCCGTACGCCACGACGAGACGGGATGAGGACTGGAAGATCAGCACCGTCGCCGCCACGCCGATGAACATGATCAGCGTGATCACGGGGACGTTGATTTGCCCGCGGATCGTCTTCGAGGTATGGACGATCGGCAGGCGCGGCAGGAGTCCCATCTGCATCGCCTGCTGGGCCAGCGAGTACATGCCCGAGATAACCGCCTGCGAGGCGATCACCGTGGCCACCGTGGCGAGCACGACCATCGGCAGGATCAGCCCGTCAGGAACCAGCGCGTAGAAGGGGTTGTCGATCTTGCGTGGATCGCCCAGCACCAACGCGCCCTGCCCGAGGTAACAGAGCACGAGCGCTGGGAAGACGATCACCGACCACGAGATCGCGATGGGTGGACGCCCGAAGTGCCCCATGTCGGCGTACAGCGCCTCGACGCCGGTGATCGCGAGCGTGACCGCGCCAAGCGCGAGGAACGCCAACACCGGCTCGCGCAGCGCGAGTTCAACTGCATAGGTGGGACTGATCGCCCTCAGCACGCCGGGGTACTGCACGATCTGCACGATGCCGAGGGCCGCGATGACGGCGAACCAGAGCAACATGATCGGCCCGAACACACGCCCGATGCTCCCGGTACCCCAGCGCTGCATCAGGAAGAGGAGCGTCAGGATGACCAGCGCGAATTCGGTCTCGTGTTCCTCGAAGCCGCTGTTGATGAGCGAAGCTCCCTCGATCGCCGACAGCACCGACACACTCGGCGTGAGTACCGCGTCGGCGGCAAAGAGCGCGATCGCCAGCATGCTGAGGCCGATCACGAGCGCCCGCTGCCGTCCCTTGACGAGGTGCTCGACGAGGGCGCCCAGCGCGAGGGTGCCGCCCTCGCCGTTGTTTGATGCCCGCATCACGACGATCACGTACTTGATCGTGACCACGATGATGAGTGCCCAGACGAACAGCGAGAGCGCACCGAACACGGATGGCTCATCGACGGTGAGGCCAATGTCAGGCCCGAAGGCGGCCTGGAAGGCGTAGAGCGGGCTGGTGCCGATGTCGCCGTAAATGACGCCGAGCGCGGCGAGGACGAGCAGCGCGACCGCGCCGCGGCGCGGCGTGCCCGAGTGACGGTTCTCATGCGACATCTCCGGCGTAGTCTAGAACGACGTTGCTGTATTCAGCGGCAGGGCATCAGATCTCGACGCGCGCGCCCATCGTGACCGTGTGGTCCGGGGGCACGTGGAAGAAGTCGGTCGAGACCTGCGCGTGGCGATGCAGCAGCGCGAAGACGCGGCGCGGGAAGCCGATAAAGCCGCGCGACGTGACGGCGACCGTGTCGCGGCCGACGAAGTACGAGATTCTCTCCGGATCGATGTGCTTGCCGATCACGCTCGCCGCGAGCGCCTCCGGCACGTTCGGCGACTCGGCGAAGCCGAAGCGCAGAAACACGCGCCACAGGCCGGGGCTGATCTCGATCGATCCGGCCGAAGTTACGGATCGTGGCAAGCAGCGGGCGCGGGACATGGGTCGGCGAGGCGACCAGGAAGACACCGGTGCCCTCCGTCCGCTTGTACTTGCCGGCGGCGACCTTGTCGGTGAAGTCCTCGGCCGGCACGGCTTCGCCGGAGAGCGCGCGAAGCATCGCCAGGCGCCCGGTCGACCACGAGGCGATGATGATGAACAGGATCGTCGCCAGCACCAGCGAGAACCAGGCGCCATGCGGGATCTTCGACATATTGGCGGTGAAGAACGCGATGTCGACGATGCCGAGTGGTCCGAAGATCAGCACGATGCGCCACTTCGGCCAGCGCCAGAGGTGGAACGCCACGAGCACCGCAAGAATCGTTGTGCACACGAGCGTGCCCGTGACGGCGAGGCCGTACGCAGCGGCCAGGTGCTCGGACGACCGGAAGATCAGCACCGTCGCCACGACGGCCATGTACTGCAGAAGGGTGATCACGGGCATGAAGATCTGGCCGCGCACCTTGGCCGACGTCTGCAGCACGCGCATGCGGGGCAGCAGACCGAGTTGCATGGCCTGGCGCGTGACGGAGTAAGCGCCCGAAATGACAGCCTGCGAGGCGATCACGGTCGCCACAGCGGCGAGGATGATGATCGGAATCTCAACGGCCCCCGGCACGAGGTGGTAGAAGGGATTGTCGATCATCTCCGGGTTCTCCAGCAGCAACGCGCCCTGGCCGAGATAGCAGAGGACCAGCGAGGGAAACACGATCGCAAGCCAAGACAGCGTGATCGGCGAGCGGCCGAAGTGCCCCATGTCGGCGTAGAGCGCCTCGGCGCCCGTAATCGCAAGCGTCACCGCGCTGAGCGCCCCGAAGGACAGCAGCGGGTGCGCGATCACGAACTCGAACGCGTAG
>JAPLCF010000049.1 GCA_026392355.1 Actinomycetota bacterium | reverse complement strand
GTCGAAGACGTAGAGGCCGGCGTTGACCTCGTCGACCTCGAGCTCGGCGGGCGTGGCGTCCTTGGCCTCGACGATGCGGATGCCGGCGGCGTCGCGGATGACGCGGCCGTAGCTGCCGGGCTGATCAATCTGGAAGGTGGCTGCCGTCGCGGCGGCGCCCTCGGCGACATGCGCGTCGACGAGGCCGCCGAGCAGCTCGGCCGTGAGCAGGGGCGTGTCGCCCGAGACGATCAGGACATCGCCGGCGAAGCCCTCGAGCGGCGGCATCGCACAGCGCACGGCGTCACCCGTGCCGAGCTGGTCGTGCTGGATGACGGTCTCGGCATCGCCCGCGACCGCGGCCACAGCGTCGGCGGCATCGGGCGGCACGACGACGACCACGCGCTCGGCGCCAGCCTCGCGCACGGCGGCAATCACCCAGCCGAGCAGCGGCCGACCCCAGATCGGGTGCAGCACCTTCGGCAGCGCAGAGCGCATGCGCGTGCCCTTGCCGCCGGCCATCACAATGCAGGCGAGCGGGCGATCAGCGGTGCGAGAGGCAGTCGACATCCGGGCCTCCAACACTAGTCCGTGCTCCGGAGGGAGCGGTCAGACAGCGGCGATCGCGGCGCGTAGGTCGTCGGCCGATAGGTACGTCAGGCCGAGCGTTGCGTCGTGACGGAAGCGGACCACGCCCTCACCATCGATCACGAAGGTGCTGCGCTTGGTGCCCAGCACGGCCTGCTTGGCGCCGTAGAGCGCGGCCACGGTGCGGTCGGGATCGGCGAGGAGCGGCACCTTCAGTGCGCGCTTCTCAGCGAACTTCTCCTTCGAGGCGAGGTCCTTGCCCGAGATGCCGACGATCGTCGCGTCGAGACCCGACAGCTCGCCCCAGTGATCCGTGTACTCGCAGAGCTGCTTGGTGCAGACCTTGGTGTCGTCACCGGGATAGAACACGAGCACGACGGTGTGGCCGCGATGGTCGGCGAGGTGAAACGCGCCGTTCGTGCCTTCGAGCGTGAAGTCGGGGGCGAAGTCGCCGACGGTAGGGCTGGTCATGGGGGCCTCCGGAGGGGTGCGCTTTTCCCTTCGCGGGAGCGCGAGGAATGGACGGGTGGGGCGACGCGCAGTGGCGGATTCATGACGGTGGATCCGCATCGGATGTTCCAAAGGGGTCAGACCCTTGTGGAGCATGCGGCGCGGAACTGCTCGGCGGAGATCCGCGGTCGTGTTCCAGAAGGGTCTGACCCCTTCGGAGCATCCCGCAGGTTGCACCACGGGACGGGCTTCGCCATCCCGTGCTACAACCCGCCCATGCACTCGCCGATCGAGACCATCATCGTCAACGCCAAGGTCCGCACGCTGGACCCAGGCCAGCCCTTCGCCGAAGCCGTCGCCGTCGGCCATGGCGCCATCCTCGCGGTTGGCTCCAATGCCGAGATTCGTGAGCTCGGTGGCAGTGCGCGGGTGATCGATCTTGATGGTGCAGCGCTCGTGCCGGGCATCACCGACTCGCACGTGCACCCGCTGATGGGCGCCCTCGACACGATCGGTGCCGACCTGCTCGACGCCGGTACCTGGGACGACGTCCTCGCCGTGTTGCGCGCCGAGGCCGCGGGCAAGGGTCCGGACGAGTGGGTCACTGGCTGGGGTCTCCTCTACGACGCGTTTGAGGGCCGGGAGATCCATCGCGACCTGATCGAGGAAGCCGTCGGCGGCCGTCCGACGTACCTCAAGTTCATGGACTTCCACACGGTGCTCGCCTCGCAGAAAGCGCTCGACCTCGCCGGCATCACCGGTCCGGTCCAGTTCAGCGAGAACGCCGAGATCGTGTGCGACGCAAATGGCGTGCCCACGGGTGAGGTGCGCGAGTGGGGCGCGATTGCGCTCGTCGATGCAGCGATGCCGCAGCTGACCGCCGCGCAGAAGCTTGATCACTATCACCAGCAGATGAAGAAGTTCGCGGCCGTCGGCATCACCGGCATCCACGGCATGGACGGCACGCTCGAGACGCTCGACATCCTGCGCGAGCTCGAGGACTCGAACCGACTGCTCACCCGCCTGACGATGCCGTTTTGGTTTATGCCCGACATGCCAGAGGAGCAGTGGCAGGAGTTCATCCCGCACCGTGACGCGCGTGGTCGCCGCTGGCGCGGTGGCGTCGCGAAGTTCTTCATTGACGGCGTGATCGACACCGGCACCGGCTGGCTCTACGAGCCCGACTCGTCGGGCGACGGCATGGCGCCGTTCTGGCCCGAACCAGCCAAGTACCGCCGCGCGGTCAAGACGTTCGCGCAGGCGGGTTTCCAGTGCTCCACGCACGCGTGCGGTGACCGTGCCGTACGCGAGGCGCTCGACGCCTACGCCGAGGCCGGCGCCTGGGACGGCATCCGTCATCGCATCGAGCACATCGAAACGCTGCAGGACTTCGACCTGCCGCGCTTCGCTGACGAAGGCGTCGTCGCCTCGATGCAGACGCAGCACATGATGTGGCTCGACCCGAGCCGCACCTGCAACTGGACCACGCGCATGGGCAAGGACCGCTGCGATCGCGCCTTCCCGACACGCAGCCTGTGGGAGTCCGGCGCCGTCGTGGCCCTGGGCTCCGACTGGCCTGTCGCACGCTTCGATCCCCGCATCGGTATGGCGTCGGCGCAGCTGCGCCACGCTCCGGGCAACGGCAGGGATCCGTTCGACGATCAGGCACTGACCGGCCTGCAGGCGCTCGAGGGCTACACCGTCAACGCGGCGTACACGATCTCCGAGGAGCGCCGCTTGGGCCGCATCCGCGTCGGCTTCTGCGCCGACCTGACGGCCTTCGAGGTGGATCCTGCGATCTGCCCGCCCGAAGACCTGGTCGACAACCCGGTGCGCCTTACGATGGTCGACGGCGAGGTCGTCTACCGCGGCTGAGCTAGCCCCGCCGCGTAGGCGGCCTCACCGAACGGGCGGCGGTACGACGTTCGTGGCGTGAATGTCTCTATGCTCTGACCAAGCAGTCAGGAGAATGCACATGCGTATGGACCGCAAGGGATTCGTGGCGATGACCGGCAGTGCCAGCCTGGCGGCGTTTCTTGCTGCGTGTGGCGGCGGCGGTGATGCGCAGTCTGACGTAGCAGCATCGACGCCGGCACCGGTGGCACCGACGTTCGACCCGGCAACGGAGACGGACGGGCCGATTCAGTTCCTCACGTGGGCGGGCTACGACGATGATGCGTCGTCGGGGTCGCCGTGGATCTGGAGCGAATACGAGGACGGACCGTACGGCAAGAAGTCCCCGCTCGACTTCAGCTTTCTTGAGGACGATGCGCAGGCACTCGCCAAGGTGGCCTCCGGATACGCGCCTGACGTGGTGCACCCATGCATCAACTGGCTCCTTCAGTGGCATGACGCCGGTCTGATCCAGCCGCTTGACACTGCACTCC
>JAPLCF010000041.1 GCA_026392355.1 Actinomycetota bacterium | reverse complement strand
AGACTGGCGCCACCACTACAACCAACACCGCCCCCACCAATCACTCAACTACCAAACGCCAGCAGAATACGCCGCCACCTGCCAAACTACCCACCACACCAAAACCCCATAACACGTGGACCAGAAAAAGGGGTCAGGTCAATGCCACGTGGTTATATTTGTGACGTTCGCTGAGCGCATCCGTGTGGAAAAGCGTAGTACGGCAGCATCTCAACCATCAAAGAATGATCATGGATTTCAAGCAGGCAGAGAAGACAGCAACTCAGTTCCAAAAGGGAAGGGTCCCCGACGAAGAAGCTGCCCCAGCAGTGCAGTACCTCTACGACTACTGGCAAGCCCACCCGTTTCCCAATGACAAGGAGTATCGACACAACGCGAGGTACCTTGTCGGGCGCGCACAAACTTACACGCGAGAGCATTCAGGCCAGTACCCCGCAGTCGAAGCAGTAATCAGTGGCATCGAGCGAGTGATCGCGGAACAGAACGCGGAAAAGAATCGGATCACTGAAGAACAGCAGCGAGAACAACATCAAGCGCGAGTCGCCGAGAACCGGGCCAAACTCGGAGAACGTCTACTAGTTACAACGACACCCACGATTGAGGATCGGATAATCGCTGAAGTCCTTGGCGTCGTTTCCGGCTCGTGCGTCATGAGTCGCAATGCATTCAGCGATTTCGGGAGCGACGTTTCGAGTAGCTTCGGTGGGCGTCTCCTTGGCATCGAAAAAGCGGTTCGCAGCTCACAAGTGGTAGCTCTCGAAGAATTGGAACGAGAAGCTCACGGATTGGGCGCTGACGCCGTTATTGGAATTCAGCTGTCAGTTCAGACTGTCGCGGACAAGGCGCAGCTCGTGATGCTGATGGGCACTGCCGTACTCCTCGACGATCGGGGCTCCGCAACGGCGCCATGAAAGACTTTTGCACCGTCCCCAAGAGCACGAGCACGCAGATGGGCGACCTCCCCGCAACCCAGTTCGAGTTCTCCACGCAGAGCAAGTCGCTGACCACTCGCCTCATCTACGCCTTCCAGGGCAAGAAGCAGTACTTCCTGCGCTGCCAGTGGAACGCGGACGGCCAGGAAACGATCCCCGGCGCGTGCGACATGGTCGCGGAGAGCTTTAAGCCGAACTGAGGTCTGGCCCGCTCGACTTGGGATTGAGCTCGAGTACGGAGAGCTCGAGCAGGGAGACGGAGTCAGCGGCGGTCGTCACTTACAGGTGATGCCGAATGAGCTCCCCTTCGTGACAACCTCCGCTGGCGGCACACCCACTGGAAGCATCTGAGACGGGAGTTGAACGATCCCGCCGCGAAGCTCTTCTGACGGACTGATGCGGCCGCATACCTGGGGATGTTGCCCCACTCGCTCGACCCGTACGAGTGCCGTTCGCTTTATTACCTCGTTGCCGTTAGGGTTGAGTCATGCCCTCGCCGCCACTGACTCAACGTCTCGAAGCTCATCGTCCGTTGTCCGTGGCAATCATCGCGAGTTTGATTGTCGTCATGATTATGGCGACGGCTGCTGGTGCAGCCATGGCTGCGAAGCCGGCACCCCCGACTGTGGGGAAAAAGTGCAAGCAGTCCCAAGCCGGAAAAATCGCAACGACGAGCGCGGGCACCAAGGTACGGTGCACAAAGAACGCCAACGGCTACAAGTGGAAAGGAATCGCCTCCACCACTTCGGCTGTAACGGTTGCCACGGCGGCAGCCCCAGCAGTAACGCCTGCTCCGTACACACCCCCCGTGTACACACCACCACCGGTAATTCGTTACGCCGGCGACGCGCTTGACAACCCACTCCCCTTCGGACAGTCAATCACGAGCTCAGATGGCTGGCGCATCACACTTGACTCGTTCAACCCAAATGCAAACGCGGTAGTCGCGGCCGAGAACATGTTCAATGATCCGCCGGGTGCCGGAAACGTCTACGTGATGATGCATGTCACGGCAACCAACACAACTAGTGGAAACCTCACATTCAATGACTTCTCATTCAGCTGGGTAGGAGCTACGCGCACCGATCTACCCAACGGCTGTCGCTTCCAAGTGATACCCAATGAGATCCCATTCGCCACAACCTATGCAGGCGGCACCACGACTGGGAATATCTGCGGCGAAGTGCCTGCAGGAGACGTCGGCTTAGTGAAGCTTGTCTGGCAAGGCGGCTCCAAGTACGTGTACTTCGCAACGCAGTAGATCCGCAGCAATCAACAGAGATTGGAGGAGTTGGCACTGTCTGCCATGACGGTGCCATTCGGGGAAATCGCGCCAGAAATCGTGGCGCCATCACAATGCGCGTCCCACATTGTGGCCCCCGTAAAGTTGGTAGAGGTGAGGTCGGCATTCGTCATGTACGCCAGCGTGAGATCAGCGCCGCTGAGATTGGCATGAGAGAGAGACGCCTCTTCCAGATTGGCACCTCCCAGGTTTGCGCCGGTGAGGTCAACTCCCATGAGGTTTGCGCCACGAAGATTTGCCCCTGCCAGATTGGCGCCTTCAAGACTCCCGCTGTCACGGAGAATCGCGATCGCTTCGGGCCTGAAGTCAGGGTTCTTCCGGAAGATCCACAAGACGCGAGTACGCAACTTGTTAGAACCAAGACCGCGAAACCAAGCGACATCCATAACCCGCGCGCTAGCGGCCTATCACGACTAGATCGACCCCGACTGGTCGCGCGATGCGCATGACCACGATGCTTCCCACGTGCCCTATTGACGGTACGCATGCGCGCCAGATGAATTGACCACGAAGTAATCCCTGCCATTCGGCGGATGGCATTCGATGCCGTCAGTCCGCGAGACGCAACGGAACCCACCGCCTTTCCAGGTACTTCCGTACTCGAGGACATATACCGAGTGGCCGGGGATAACGGAATAGCGCGTAAATGCATACCAACGGCGCGACACCCACGCACTTTGGCCTGTGGTATCGGACGAGCAACCGAGTCGGCGCTTTCCAGGTTCGTACCTACATTGCACGTTTCCGCTCGGAGATGCGAATCGGTTGCTCTCCCACCCGTAGGTCTGCTGCGGTGCGACGGGTAGGGGATCTAGCCCGGCGACACCTCCGTGCCATGAGCACGTGCCGGACCCAGTGGAAGACGAGTACGTACCGTCGTTGCAGAGCGTGACGGGGTAGTTGTCGCTCCAGTCACCTCCGCCACTTAGATCGCCGCCGGCAATACCTCCGTGCCAGGAACACGTGCCCGATCCCGTTGAGGACGAATAGGAGCCATCCGCACAAATTGTGCGAGCTGCTGGCGCCGCCATTGCTGAAGATGAAGCCCCGAGTAAGAGGGCTATGAAAAATGCAAAGAAACCCGCGCGTAACTTCATATTAGTTACGTTAAGTGATACACGCAGCGAGCGCAATGTGACGAAACTAAACAGCCCCGGATTTCATGGGGATCTTGTCTCAGCCCACCGCAGCATTTGATGCCCTGATCGTCGATTCGGGCATCGGGGTACGCAATTTCCACGTGATTCCCACCGGTTTCGAACCCTGGTGTTCTACGTAATCGACAGCTCCAAGGAACTGAAAAGGCGCTGTCATTCCTGCGTCAGTGGTAGTCGACTCGCGAACGAGAAGGAACACATTGTCGCCATTCGCTCGATGATTGAGATAACGCTGAACAGTGGGCGTGCCCGGGCTCTGGACGCTCTGCGTCTCCCAATGAAAGAGCATTCGCGAGATGGCATAGTCGCGATACTGGGTTGACGGCGAGAACCTCTTCTCTGACTTGTTCAACGTGACAAAAAAGAAATCGGACTTGAGGTCGGGTATGTGGAGAGGCCCCTCGCGGAAGCGATACGGGGCCGCTGGCGTACTTCGCCCAATCGCCGCGAGAACGTCGCTTCGCGAGTAGACACCGTGCACGCTCAGAGGAACGGACGCCGGCAACTCTGCACACGTCGCGGTAAGGCGATCACTCACTTCTCCTAGGTAATCAAGGATTGACCGAAAGTCCCAATGTGCAGCCGCGGTTGACCACAGCCGGCGGAAGCCGTCCTCGACGTCAACAGCTCGCGCCGGATCGTCACCCCAGAGCCCCAGGTGAAGCATCGCGACGAGCCGTTGCTGTCGGGCATTCAATGTCCCCAGATCTGGCGGTGCAGTCTTCGCGAGCAACTCGCGATAGAACGCGACGCGTTCCGCGTCATCGATGTGGAGCATGCGCCCGATCGCTTTGACGAGGCGCTCCTCATCGGAGCTTTCTGGTACGTCCTCGATCGAGGCCAAACGGCGTAGCCCGTGCCAACCGGGACGGTTGCCTCGATACAGATCGACGAGCTCACGTCCCGTTTCATCGAGATAGCTCTCGAGCGTGGTATCGGCGCCAAGCGGCTTGAGATCGAGCACGAGATCGTTGACACGCGAGCCGACGCTCGCCTTGATGTTCGCCAGAACGGATTCGCGTGCGACACGATCGAGCTCAAAGTGGATGCCTGCCGGTAGCGTCTCGAAGCCAGACTCGAGACCGTCGACTAGCTGCTTACGACTGAGACCGAGCATGCCGGCATACCTCGGCGCAAAGCGGAACTCCTTGCGCTGATTCCCGATGAAGTCAAGCACCGTGCAGACGCTCTTGCCTTCCGACCTACGAAGTCCGCGGCCCAGTTGCTGCAAGAAGATCGTGGCTGACTCCGTCGGGCGCAGCATAAGGATCGTGTCGACCGCGGGAAGGTCAACGCCCTCGTTGAAAACATCGACGGAGAAAATGCAGTTGATTTCACCCAACAGGAGACTCGTGAGCGCCAGATCTCGCTCTTCTCTTGGCGTCGAGCCGTCAACACTGACGCTGGGGATTCCTCTCTCCGTGAAACGACGAGCCATGAAGCGAGCGTGCTCCACACTCACGCAAAACCCGAGTGCTTTCATTTCGAGGGGCTCGGTAACGAAGCGCTGTACTTGCTGCAGCACGCGAACCACGCGCGCGTCGTCCGCGGTGTAGAGCTTTTCAAGCTCGCCCGTGTCGTAGCCCGACGAGCGCCACTTAACTGCGGAGAGGTCGGTGCCGTCATTTATCCCGAAGTAGTGGAACGGCGCAAGCAGCGACTTGTCGAGTGCTTCCCATAGGCGGATCTCGGCCGCCATACGCCCACCGAACCAACGCAGGATGTCCTTGCCATCAGCGCGCTCAGGCGTTGCCGTCAGACCGAGAAGCACCTTAGGCTTGAAGTGCTCGAGGATCCGCTCATACGTGGAAGCCGCGGCGTGATGGAACTCATCGATGATCACGACGTCAAATTGATCTGGCGGTAGCTCATTGAGGTTGACGTTCTTGAGCGACTGCACGCTGGCGAACACGTGCCGCCACTTATCCGGCCGCTCGCCGCCCACGTACATCTCACCGAATGCTGGTAGGCGCGTCGCGTTCTGAAATACCTGCTGCGACTGTCGCAAGATCTCTCCGCGGTGGGCCACAAAGAGCAGTGACGCGTCGCCGCCAAGCTGCGTTCGCAGCCGCTGGTAGTCGAGCGCCGCGATAATCGTCTTGCCCGTGCCTGTGGCTGCCACGACGAGGTTCTGCCAGCGGTCGTGCCGGTGGCGCTCAGCATCCAACGTCTCCAGAATCGCTCGCTGGAATGGGTACGGGTTGATGTCGAGCATCAGGGCTGGGGCATCGCCGGCATGAGGACGATCCGTCGCTGCCGCCAGCGCTTTCTTAAACTCGTCCTTCTCGTAGCTCGAGACATGCTCGTCTTCCCAGAGCGTGTTGAATGCGACACGGAAACGGTCGAGCATCGCCGGCGTCTCAGCCTGTGCCAGGCGCACGTTCCATTCGAGTCCATCTACAAGTGCGCTGTACGACAGGTTTGAGCTGCCGATGTATGCCGTCGAGAGGCCAGACACACGCTCGAATAGCCAGGCCTTCGCGTGCAGGCGAGTCGCTTGCGTCTCATATGACACCTTGATCTCGGCGCCGATCTCCTGCAATGCCTCGAGTGCACGAACCTCAGTTGCTGCGCAGTACGTCGTAGTGATCACGCGCAGGCGACCACCACGAGCAGTGAACTCGCGCAGCGCATCGAGCACGATACGCACGCCGCTCCACTTGAGGAATGCACAGAGCAGCAGAATCTCATCAGCCGATTCGATCTCGAGCGGTAACTCCTGACCAATGCTCGGCTCGCGCTTGCCATTCACGAGCAGCGCACTCGACCGAAGTGGTGCGAACGGGCGCTCAGGGACGCGGTTAGCTGGACCAGGTTCGGGAATCGCCAGCAGTTCCTCTGCCGTCGTCGCCACGAGGTCGCCCTCTTCAACGTCGGAGCGCTCGCGCAGCACCTGCAGCACGGCATTCGTCATCTCAATCTGTCGCGCCAACTTCTCCGCATCGGTTCCCTTCGCCTCGCCCGCCTGCACAATCGCCCGGCGAACGAACTTGGCGACGTGCTGCGTCAGTGCCTCGTCGGCATCAACGGGATTGAGGGCGCGCAGCTTTGCATCGTCTCGCCCTTCAAGCGCTTGCTCCAACGCGTCCGTAATGACGTGCTCGTAGAGCCCGGGCGAGAGATTGAGCGGATCATTCATGTGTTGAGGCGTCGCGCATCAGGGGCTTCTAGCTTACGCGGAATAACTCTGACGGAAGATTCGGTCCCTCACTCGCGTCGCGTCCCTGTCACAATCGCAACGCATGCTCCTCTACTCCAGCACCTGCGAACGCTTCTACGACGACATCAAGTCGGACCGTATTGCGGAGATCGTGAACGCAGCGTTTCGGCGCGAGTTTGGCCGCGACGCCGGCAAAGGTGAGCAACGCTCTTGGCACAACTCGCTCCCCCGCTTCAGCTGGGCGTGCGAGAAGGCCGGGCTCGGCGACCAGGGCATCATCATTGAGTACCAGCTGCCACAGTCGTCGAAGCGTCTCGACGTGATGCTGACCGGCGCGAACGACGATGGACAGGACAGCGCGACCGTAATCGAGTTAAAGCAATGGGAAGACTGCGAAGCGACCGATGGTGACAGCATCGTCACGTGGGTCGGTGGTGGCAATCGCGACGTCCTCCACCCCTCCGCGCAGGCGCGCCAGTACGTCACGTACCTCGCCGACGGGCACACCGTCTTTCACGAGGGACCGTCTCCCGTGCTGCTCAACGGTGGCGCGTACCTGCACAACTACACGTTCGTGAAGGACGACCCGCTGCTCGCGTCCAAGTTCGATGAGCTGCGAGCCGCGTGCCCGATCTTCTCGCACGATGATCAGGAGTCGCTTGCGGAGGCGCTACGACGCACGGTCGGTGCAGGCGCTGGCAACGACGTCCTCGAGCGCGTGCTGCGAAGCGAGGCGCGCCCGAGCAAGAAGCTGCTCGAGCACATCGGCGGCATGCTCAAGGGCAACGACGAGTACGTGCTCCTCGACGATCAGCTCGCCTCGTTCGAGCGGGTCATGGCGGAGGCACACAAGGCGCTCAAATCCGGCACCACCTCGACGATCTTGATTCGCGGCGGGCCGGGCACCGGCAAGTCCGTCATCGCCCTCAACCTCGTGACCGCTCTCGCGCGTGATGGAATCAACGTGCGGCATGCAACAGGTTCGCGTGCTTTTACCAACAGCATCCGCAAAATCGTCGGGACGCGCGCAAGTGCGCAGTTCAACTACTTCAACAGTTTCGCGACCGACCAACCCGGCTCCGTCGACGTGCTGATCTGCGACGAGGCGCATCGCATCCGCTCCACGAGCGTGAGCCGCTTCACCCGCAAGGATCAGCGCTCAGGCAAGGACCAAGTCGATGAGCTACTCGACGTCGCCAAGGTCGCCGTGTTTTTCATCGACGACCTGCAGGTCGTGCGCCCCGGGGAGATCGGGTCTGCCGACCTGATCGTCGAGGCTAACGATGAGCGCTCGCGATCGCGCTACGACTTCCAGCTCGCCGCGCAGTTCCGTTGTGCTGGATCCGACGGATTCATTGCATGGATCACTGACGTCCTCGGCATTGAGGACACAGCCAACCGTGTGTGGAGCGGCGATGACGGGTTCGACTTCCAGATCGTCGAATCGCCCGAACTGCTCCACGAAATGGTCAGCACCAAGGTAGCTGATGGCATTACCGCGCGCATGACCGCTGGCTTCTGCTGGCCCTGGTCGGACCCACTCGGTGACGGCACACTGATGCCAGACGTCCAAGTCGGAGATTGGCGCATGCCGTGGAACGCCAAGTCCGACAAGGGTCGACTCGCACCCGGAATCCCGAAGGAGAGCGACTGGGCGCGAGACCCCAACGGCGTCAACCAAGTCGGCTGCATCTACACCGCCCAGGGCTTCGAATTCGACTACTGCGGGGTCATCTTCGGCAATGACCTCGTCTATCGCGAGGGCACTGGCTGGGTCGGGCAACGCGAGAACTCCGAAGATCGCGTTGTGAAGCGTGGCGGTGAGGCCTTCACCGACCTCGTCAAGAACACGTACCGAGTGCTCTTAAGTCGCGGTATGAAGGGGTGCTACGTGCACTTCATGGATGCCGAGACGCAGGCGTACTGGGAATCGCGAATGGGCACGGATGCTCATGGCGTTTCCAAGAACGCGCAATAGACCGCTTGAGAGCCGCCAAGGGACGGCGGGCGTAAGTCGCTGATGCTCCAGACCGACAGGTTGTGCCGGCATCTGACCCCCATACGGCGCTCCTCCCCATGAACGACCCCGACATCCGCACCCGCCTCCACGCCCACTTCGACAAGCAGGGTGCGCCATGGGTCGATGAGGTCCAGATCAACAAGAACCGCATCGACATGGTCGCGCTCGTCGATGGCGTGCTGACGGGCATCGAGATCAAGTCGGGCACCGACACGCTCGAGCGGCTGCTGGCTCAGCTGAAGGCGTACCGCTCGCGGTTTCGTCAGGTGATCGTCGTGATCGAGGAGAAGCACCTCGATGGCGTCGTTGCGGCCGTGCCGCGGTGGTGCGGCATCTGGATCGCGGAGGAGGCTGGTGCTGCCGTGCACCTGAAGACGCGTGGGCGCGGGTGCCGCAAGCCGCAGCCGAACAAGCGCGGCAAGGTGCTGATGCTCGCTCGGGTGCTGCGCAAGAAGGAGCTGTGCGCGGCGCTCGGGCTGGTGGACGACGAGAGTCTGCGGCGTGGCGAGTTGGCGGAACGGCTCGTGGCGGAGCGGTCAGTCGAGGACATCGAGGCGTTTGTGATGGAGGCGCTGCGGCAGCGCAAGCGTGCTGCGGGCAAGGACGGGCTCGCTTCGACGTGACGTCATTGAGCCTCGGCGCTTTGCTCGCGGAGTGACGGAGGAATCTGACCCTCTGCAAAGGTGGCATTGGCTCCACCCATCCCCCACACTTCCCGCATGAGCCGCGTCGGTATCGACATCGGGGGGTCCTTCACGGACGCCGTGCTGATTGGCGATGACGGGCGCGTGCACGTCGCCAAGGTGCCGTCGCAGCCCGCGCAGATCGAGGCGGCGTTCATGGATGGGCTGCGCAGCCTGCTGGCCGTGGCGGGTGAATCGGCCGCGGACGTTGGCTATCTGGCGCACGGTACGACGATTGCGACGAACGCGATCGTGCAGCGCACGTTTGCCACGACGGCGCTGATCACCAACGAGGGCTTCGCCGACGTGCTGGCGATCGGGACGCAGATGCGCAAGAACGTCTACGACCTGTGGACACCCGAGGAGGCGCCGATCGTGCCGCGCGAGCGGTGCTTTGGCGTGCGCGGTCGCATCGACGCGCAGGGGCAGGAGCGCGAGCCGCTTGATGAGGGCGCCGTGCGCGAGGCCGCCGCCTCGATGCGCGCCGCCGGGGTCGAGGCCGTGGCGGTGATGACGCTGTTCTCGTTCCTCAACGCCGCGCACGAGGAGCGCATCGCCGAGCTGCTCGCCGAGGAGCTGCCGGGCGTGCCCGTCACGCTGTCGCACCAGGTGGTGCCGGAGTTTCGCGAGTACATCCGCGCCTCGACAGCCGCGGCCAACTCGGCGCTGTTGCCGCTCGTGGGCCGGTACATCACCGCGCTCGAGGGCGAGGTCGCTGGCGAGGGCATCGGCGTGCCGCTGCACCTGATGCAGTCGAACGGTGGCGTGACGCCCGCCGAACGCGCGCGGCAGCTGCCAATCGCGCTCGCGATGTCGGGGCCCGCGGCCGGCGTGATCGGCGGTGCGCGTCTGGCTGGCCTGGTCGGCGAGAACGACGTGATCACCTTCGACATGGGCGGCACCACCGCCGACATCGGCATCGTCACCGGCGGCGAGGCCGAGGTGCGGTTTACCGGCGAGGCCGCCGGCACGCCGATCAACCTGCCGCAGCTCGACCTGCTCTGCATTGGCGCCGGCGGCGGGTCGATCGCCACCGTCGACGAGTTTGGGGCGCTGCGCGTCGGGCCCGAGAGCGCTGGCGCTGCGCCGGGGCCGGCCGCGTACGGGCAGGGTGGCACGCGCGCGACCGTCACCGACGCGCACGTGGTGCTCGGCACGCTCAGCGAGGACTGCAAGCTGGCTGGGCGGCTGCCGCTCGACCGTGCGCTCGCGCTTGCTGCCGTTGAGGAGAGCGTGGCGACGCCGCTCGGGCTCGGCGTCGAGGAGGCCGCCAGCGCGATCCTGCGCATCGCCAACGCCAACATGGCCAACGCCGTGCGCGTGATGAGCGTGGCGCGCGGCCAGGACCCGCGCGGCTACGCGCTCGTCGCGATCGGCGGTGCCGGGCCGATGCACGCGTGCGCGCTTGCCGACGAGGTGGGTATCCCCCGCATCGTCGTGCCGCGCCACCCCGGTGTGGCCGCGGCGTACGGGCTGCTCGCCACCGACATCCGCCACGACCTGCGTCGCACCTGGCGGCGCCAGACCAGCGCGCTCACGCCGGCCGAGCTCGACACCGAGCTGGCGCGGCTCGAAGACGACGCGCGCGTGCTGCTGGCGCACTCCGCCAGCGTCGCCACCGGCGAGGCGCTCGACTGGGAACTCGACATGCGGTACCGCGGCCAGGCCTACAACCTGACCGTGCCGCTCGGGGCGCGCCCCGCCACGGCCGCGACGATCCGCGCCGCCGAGCAGGCCTTCATCGACGAGCACCAGCGGCTCTACGACTACACGCCAACGATCACCGACACGGAGATCGTGACGATCCGGCTGCGCGCCACGGCACTGACCGAGCCGATCGTCGTCGACGCCGTGCGCGGAGGCGGCGGCACGGCCGGCACGCAGCGCGTGCACGACGGCGCGTGGAGCGAGTGGCCCGTCCACCACCGCGACGCGCTCGGCGAGGGCGACACGATCGTCGGGCCCGCGATCATCGAGCAGACCGACACCACCACCGTGCTGCACCGCGGCTGGACGGCCGTCGTTGGCGCAGGCGGCACGCTCGTGCTCACCCGGGAGGCCAGCGCATGAGGATCGAGACGCCCGACGCCGTCACCCAGGAGATCCTGATCAGCGGCTTCAAGCACATCGCCGAAGAGATGGCCGTCGTCGAGTACCGCTCGTCCTACTCACCGATCATCCGAGAGATGCTCGACTTCAACTGCGGCATCTTCGCCGCCGACGGCCGCGCGATCGCCAACTCGGAGCAGATCCCCGCGCAGCTCGGCCTGATGCAGTTCGCACTCGAGGCCGTGATCGGCAAGTGGACCGGGCGCATCGAGCCCGACGACGCGTTCATCACCAACCACCCGTACATGGGCGGCACGCACACGCCCGACCTGCAGGTGTTTATCCCCCTCTTCCACGAGGGTGAGCTGGTGGCGTGGAGCGGGTCGATCGCACACCACATCGACATCGGCGGGCGCTTCCCCGGCACGGAGAGCGCGCAGTGCACCGAGCTGTTTCAGGAGGGGCTGATCTTCCCCGCCGTGCGCTTCGTGGAGCGCGGCCAGCGCGTCGGCGCCGTCTACGACATGCTCGAGGCGAACGTCCGCGACCCCGCCTCCACCCTCGGCGACCTCGACGCACAGCTGGCGGCGTGCAAGCGCGGCAACCAGCGCCTCGCCGAGACGATCGAGCGCTACGGACTGCCGCTCGTGCTCGGCGGCTTCGAGGCGCTCGTCGACCAGACCGCACGGCGCACCGAGGCGCTGTTTCGTTCGTGGCCCGACGGCGCCGTCGAGGCCGAGGGCTTCCTCGACGACATCGGCTTCGAGAACACCGACCCGGTGCGCGTCCACGCGCGGCTCACGGTGGACGACGGCACGCTCGTTGTCGACCTGTCGGGGTGCTCGCCGCAGATCCCGTCGGGCATGAACGTGCCGATCGCCAGCGCGCACGCCGCCGCGTACTTCGCCGTGCGCGCGTTCCTCGGCGGCAACGTGCCCCACAACGCGGGGCTCGCCAGCCGCGTGCGGATGATCATCCCCGAGGGCACGCTCTACAACCCGATCCACCCGACCGCGCTGAGCGCCCGGCACCTCGCAGTACAGCGCCTGACCGACGTGCTCATCGATGCGCTCTCGACGCTGATGCCCGAGCACGCCATCGCCGGCAGCCAGGTCTCGTTCCCCGCGCTCGTGTTCCAGGCCGTCGACCCGCGCAACGGCGACCTCACCCTGCTCGCCGACATCCTCGGCGGCGGTGGTGGCGCCCGGCGTCATGCGGACGGCGATGACGGCATCGACCCGTACACCTCCAACTGCGCGATTCTGCCCGCCGAGATCGCCGAGCTCGAGTACCCGTGGCTGATCGAGCGCACCGAGCTCGTCGACGGCTCCGGCGGCGGCGGCCGCCACCGCGGCGGCATGGGCATCCGCCGCGACTACCGCCTGCTGGCCGCCGAGAGCGACGGCATGTTCTACGTGGAGCAGACCGACCCGCGCTTCGCCGCGCGCGGCCGAGACGGCGGCGGCGATGGCGCCCCCGGCTACGCCGCGATCCAGCGCGCCGCGACCGGCGAGACCGAGGTCGTGCACGGCAAGGGCTACGTGACGCTGCACGAGGGCGACGTGATCATCCTCGTCGGCGCCGGCGGCGGCGGGTTCGGCGCGACCGACGCTGCGTGAGGCGCGCCCGGCGAGACTCGTGGCAGAGCGGCCGGTTGAGGAGGTTGAGGTTACGGCGCTGCGTATACGGAAGTTGGCCGAAGAGACGTTCCATCTCGCGAGCTCCTAGTGCGTTCGCTCTGTGCGTCAGTGCGTCAATGTGCGCGCGGATTTTGGCCCTGCCCGCGCGAATAGTGCGACGGAGCGTTCCACGGACGTAGCGGCGCGTCACTCGCCGCGTATACGCGCACTGCAAGCGTGGGACCGTGACACCACATCTTGCGTATCACCCCGCCTTTGCCGCCGAGCTCAGGGAACTGCGGCGCAGTCAGCCACGTGAACACACCGCGATTCTGCATGCCGAAAGAAAGCTCGCGACGCGTGGTACGCAACTCCCACTCCCGCACTCGAGCCTCGTACGGTCGCCCGGCCGCCCGCCACTGCGCGAGCTTCGCCCCCGACAGGGCCATTGTCAATGGCGCGTGCTGTACGCCGCTGAGCCGACGCTCGTTCTGCTCGCCCTTGCACCCGAGGCACAGCACGACGAGCGGCGGTTCAGGACGGCCGTCATCCGTGCACGGCAGCGATACCAGGAGCACTTTGGATCATCACAGGAGTGATATAATGATTGCCATGGACACGCGCGCGCCAAGCACCCTCAGATCGGCGGAGGAGTACCTGAACGACCTGCTTACGACCGATCGCGAGTTTCGCGAGGAGTGGTACGCCAACGTGCTCGGACGCACCTTCGGCCTCGCGGTCTTCACGTACCGCACGGACCAGGGCCTCACTCAAACCGCCCTCGGCAAGACACTCGGGATCCCCCAGTCGCAAATTGCACGCATCGAAGACGGCGAGCACACGCCGTCGCTCCTCACCATGGTCAAGGTCTGCGACGCTCTCGGGCTCGAGCTGACGCTGACGATCAGCCCCAAGGGCGAGGCGCGGCGTGAGATTTCCAAGACGCTTCAGCGTGGCGTGTGCGACGCGACCGACCAGGTCGTCGTCTCCGTGCGCGAAGCGCGCTAGTCGCGGCTGGCGTCAAGGCGCTCCTCGGCGACCGGCAGCTGCAACCGAAACCCCTCAGTCGCTAGTACGCCACACCCCTTGGCGATGATCCATCCACGCGACAATCGCAGCGTGGGGATACGTCAGGGAGGCGATCACAGCCAGGCTGACTGCGGCGATCTGTGCGGCTCCCGTGGCCGCTAGTGCGACCGCGATCGCGGCCACGCCGATCAGGGGCACGACCGTAAACAGCAGCGCCTCGCGGTGGAAGGCTACGAGGGCGGCCAAGCTGCGTCCCGTGTCGAGCAGTGCACGCTGGTGGGGCTCAGAGGCCATCAGGCGAAGGATGTGGCGCGGCGAATGCCAGAGGAGGAAGTACATCCCCACCGCAAAGACGGCGGGCGTGAGCAAGAAGAAGGCACTCAGCAGCGCGAGCTCGCCTAGGTCGATCAGCAGGGCCGAGCGCGGTCGCGTGCGGTTGTCGCGGACGCTCAGCAGTGCTGCTGCGACCACGACTGCGCCGACGATGAGGAGGCCGATCAGTCGTTGGGTTTCGGTGATCGTGAGCGTGTCGTCACGGCCGAACAACTTGAGCAACCCGTCGAACGCGGGCAACGCGCTCTTGGCGTCGATCAAGATCGGCACCGCGATGGGTACGAGGCCCCGCGCGAGGATGAAGCAGAGCAACGACATGAACGAGCGCGGCGCCGAGCGTCCGTTGATGACCTCGCAGAACCAGAGGTCGCCATCGCCCCAATGGATGATTGCGATCAGTAGAAACAGGGCGAGGGCAACTAGCGGCGCCAGCCACCAGAGACCCATCAGCACGATGCTGAGACCGCTGTACGCCGCAATCAGCAGCACGCGCTCGCGACGCGTGAGCACGCGGCGCAGTAGACGCCCCGGCACGTGGTGATCGACCGCGCCATGCGCCATGCCGAGGAGCGGCAACGACAAGAGCAGGGGCACCCACTCGAACCGTGTCACGAGAGCCGGTGCCAACAGCCCCAGCACCGCCGCCGCCCCTAAGCCCAGGTACGTCGGCAGCGTCCACGTGCGGCGCAGCGTTGTCATCGGCCGACGCGCTCGCGACTCACACGCACGGCGCCCCGCACAAACGGCGACTTGGGCAGCGCCGCGATCATGCTGAGCAAATCGAGCGGCGAGGCAGCATCCATCATGAAGCGTGCGAAGCGGTCGCCCGTTAGACGCTTGCCGAGCATCATCAGGTTGCTCGAAAACGCCTCCGGATCGTGCTGCAACACGTCGAGGAAGACGCGATCGAGCATCGCATCGAGATTGCGGCCCACGGGCACCGCAGACGGTTGGCCCGCGGCCACGCGAGCCGCGAGCGCCGCCACCTGCAGCTGCGTGCGCACGAAGGCGTAGCCGCTCGAGGGACGCACCGTGCCCGCCGCGGTGCCGACCGGGATCAGCCGCTGCGAGGCGTGCGCAGAGCGGTCGACGTGCAGCATCGGGATCGCCGCGACCTCCTCGCGCTCGACCTGCCACGACGTCACGCCATAGCGGTGCGCGAGGTAGCGCTCGACCTCGGCACGGCGCTCGGGCAGCGGCACACCATCGAGACCAATCGTCGTGTCCTCCACCAAGGCCTGCGTGGGGCTGAACGGCAAGACATAGACAAAGTGCAACTCGCCATTCGGCGTGACATCAAAATCCATCAGCGTCACACAGGCAGCATCAAAGACAGGCTCAGGCGCCGTGACAAACCAGCCGAGAAACCGCTGACACAACACCCCCGGGCCTGGCTGGGGCATGGTGCTGGGCCACGTGGGGCCGTGCGTGCCGAGCGCGTCGAACAGCTGCGAGGCCTCAAGGTCGCCCGCAGAGGTCTGCACCGTCACGCCAGCAGCGTCCTCGTGCACGTCGCCAATCGTGGTGCCGAGCAAGAGCGTGCAGTTAGGAGCCGCACGCAGACGAGCCAGGACGTCCTCATAGAAGCGATCGGCCGGCAGGTAGCAATACGGCGACGACGGCGACGACTGGCGATACGTCGTCGCGCCCGACCGAAAGCTCCACTCGCTCCAGCGCTGCTGCACCAGACCCCGATAAGGATGCGGATGCACATCCCAAAAGCCCCACGTGCGATCGTTCGAAAAGTCGTCGCGCTGATCGGCAACCACAATCGGCGAGCGGACGCCCTGACGCAACAGCGCATCGGCCAAGGACAGGCCCGCAAGACCCGCGCCAAGAATGAGGCACGACGCGTGAGGGCTGGTAAACGACACCGGGGGTCAATCATGACCGAAGTCCCAGTGGTCGAAAACGGACTGCGGGGCGGGGGTGGTTAGGGCGAGCTGCGGCTCCTTGCGGAGATAGGTGCTTCCGAGGAGACGACTCGTGTCGAATAAATACACAACTGTTATTGTTGATCTATGGCCAAGCCTGTTGCCGCACGCTGGTTGACGCACGAGGAATCGCTCGAAGCCGAATTCCGGCTGAGCCCCGAGTTTCGCGAAGAGTGGTACGGCACCACGCTCGGACGCACGTTCGGCATGGCCGTCCTCAAGTACCGATACGACCACGGCCTCTCCCAGACCGCACTCGGCCGGCTCGTCGGCATGACGCAGCCGCAGATCTGGCGCATCGAGGAAGGCGAGCACAACCCGTCGATGCAGACCATCACGCGCCTGTGCGATGCGCTCGGCCTTGAGATCTCGCTGACGATCCGCCCCAAGAGCGAACAGCGGCGGGAGATCCCCGCCAAGCTCCAGCGCAACGCGGTGTGCGACGCGACCGATCAGGTCGTGATCAGCGTGAGCGAATGCAGCACAAAGCCGGCAGGCCGCGCGCCTACGCAGTAACGATTCGCGAACTCGCTGACGCCAAGTGCGCAGATCACGCGCGCACCCGCGACACCCTTCTGCGAGCAGCCAGTGGGAAAGTCCGGATGTGGACGACGCCGTACGCATCTGGAGCAACCCGGGCTTCGAGCGTGAGCGAAGCGATTTGCGCGCGCTGGAGCCACGTGAGGCGACAGCGATCACCCACGCCATCACAAAGCTGAGGGTCGAAGGGACGCGCCTGGGCTTTCCGTGGACCAGTGCTGTGCGCCAGTCGCCGTTGCCGGGACTTCGCGAGTTGCGCCCGCGTGGCGGACGCAGCCGCCACCGGGTCTTGTACCAGCAGGTGTCGGGCGGGTTCGAGTTACTCGCCATCGCGCGCGAGGCGCAGTCGAACCGCCGTGCCTTCAACGCTGCAATCCAGCGAGCGGCCACTCGGGCGGTTGACGCTAATAGGAGGCTTACCACATGAATGTTATAGTGCGAGATATGGCGCCGCAAACACCCCCCATGCAGACCTTTGACGAATGGCTCGAGAAGGACCTCGCCGTTCCCGCCTTTCGCGCCGAGTGGTATCGAACCGTGCTTGCCCGCGCGATCTCGCACGCGATCACCCGCTACCGCATCGAGCACGAGCTCTCCCAGACCGCGCTCGGCGAGCAGCTTGGGATGTCGCAGACGCAGATCTCACGCCTCGAAGGCGGCGACCACACGCCGAACTTCGAGACACTGCTGCGCCTAACCTCGGCGCTCGGCATTGAGATCTCACTGACGATCGGCCCCAAGAGCGCGACGCGGCGAGAGATCCCCAAGGCGCTCCAGCGCGGCCTGTGCGACGCGACCGACCAGATCGTGATCAGCGTGCGCGAAGCACGCTAGCGCTACCCGTTAGGAGCGGCTGGCCCCAGGCTTCCACGTCGTCTCTCCCCCATCGCCATTCGCCGCGCGCGCGAGCACGAACAGCAGGTCGGAGAGGCGGTTGAGATACGTGATCACCTCGGGCGTCATCGGCTCGGTCGCGGCGAGGGCGACGGCGTCGCGCTCGGCACGGCGGCAGATCGTGCGAGCCACGTGGAGGAACGCGCTCAGCGGGGTGCCGCCCGGAACGACGAAGGACGTGAGCGGCGGGAGCGTGCCGTTGACCTCGTCGATGCGATCCTCGAGCCACTGCACCTGCTCGGGGCTGACGCGCAGACGCGAGCGATGACGCTCGTCGTCCTCCGGCGGCGGCGGGACACAGAGATCGGCGCCGACATCGAAGAGATCGTTCTGGATGCGGACCAGCCACTCGTCGGCCGGGGTACCCACGGAGTGCAGGCGCGCGACGCCGAGGGCGGCGTTCAACTCGTCGACGGTGCCATAAGCCGTGACGCGGACGTTGTGCTTGGCCACGCGGTGACCGTCACCCAAGCTCGTCTCGCCGAGATCGCCGCCGCGCGTATAGATGCGGTCAAGGCGGACCACGATGTCGTCGTTAGGAGCGTCGCTCATGTCTATCCAATCGGCTGCGGCAGGCGTTTAGCCGATGCTACGCCGGCAGGACCTCGAGCACCATCGCATCGCCCTGGCCGCCACCCGAGCAGATCGTGGCCAGGCCAATGCCGCCGCCGTTGCGGCCAAGCTGGTGCACGAGTGTGCCGACAAGGCGCGCGCCGCTGGCACCAACCGGATGGCCGAGCGCGACTGCGCCGCCCTGGCAGTTGACGCGATCGAGATCGATGCCGAGCGTGTTGACGGTGTTGAGCGCGATCGACGAGAAGGCCTCGTTGACCTCGAGCATGTCGACGTCGGCGATCGAGAGGCCCGCCTTGGCGAGCGCGGCCTCGGCAGCCGTCGACGGCGCGCAGGCCAGACGACGCGTGATGTCGGCCGCGACGGCGCTCGAGCGCACGATCGCGAGGGGCTTGAGGCCCTTCGCCTTCGCGACGTCCTCGGAGACGGCGACAACCATCGCGGCACCGTCGGTGACACCCGGGCTATTGCCCGCCGTGTGCGTGCCGCCCTCGGTGAGGGGGCCGAGCTTGGCGAGCGACTCGAGCGTGGAGTCGGCGCGCGGGCCCTGGTCCTGGTCGATCACGCGCTCGTTCTTGCGCTCGCGGATCGTGACCGGGGCGATCTCGTCGGCAAAGGCGCCGCTCTCCATCGCGGCGACCGCGCGCTGATGCGAGCGCAGCGCCCACGCGTCGAGCTCCTCACGCGTCTGACCAAGCTCGTGCGAGACCTCGTTGGCCTGGTCGTACATGACACGCTGCGTCCACGGATCGCGCAGGCCGTCGTGCAGCACGGCGTCGACGAGGTGCGTGTCGCCGAAGCGGTAGCCGGCGCGGGCGCCAAGCGCCATGTAGGGCGCGCTCGTCATCGACTCCATGCCGCCAGCCAGCACGCACTGGGCCTCATCGAGGCGGATCAGATAATCAGCGAGCGCGATTGCGCGCATGCCCGAGGCACAGACCTTGTTGATGGTCTCTGAGCCGCTCTCGACCGGGATACCCACGCGGGTCGTGACCTGACGCGCCATCGCGTGCATCTGGCCGGCCTGGACGACCGTGCCGATGAACGAGTAATCGATATCAGAGGGCGCAACGCCCGCGCGCTCAATCGCAGCCTCTGCCGCGGCAACGCCGAGATCGACGGCACTCGCGCCGGCGAGATCGCCACCGAGGCGGCAGAAAGGGGTGCGAGCAGCGCTGACGAGGACGGTACGAGCCACGCGAAAAGCCTCCGAGGAAGGTGCGTGCCGCGGAATGCGGCGACGGCTGGAGGCTACCACGCGACGATTGGCGGACTGCCTCTCCGCGTGGATGCTCCAAAGGGGTCAGACCCTTTTGGAGCATTGCCGCAGTTCCGTTCTCTCAGACAACAGTCGCGATGGCGACTATGCGCCAAAAGGGTCTGACCCCTTTGGAGCATCCACGCCCGTCCCGGGCTCCGACGTCCACGAGCACACCTGCTTGGTTGACGACAGCCGCAGGCCGTGGCACCCTCTGAGGCATGCGAACGATTCCGAACGGCGCGTGGTGGTGGTGCATGCCCGGGCGGGATCCCGTGCGCTGACGCGCACCGCTGATCCGATTCGCCCGGGCTCCCCAGAGTGGGAGCCTTTTTTGTGCCCGCAATAACCTCCAAGAAACCACATATGAACCCCTCCGAACCCCGACAGAAGCGCCAGCCCACCAAGCGCCCCACTGTGCGCGAGCTGCCGGCTGATCTGCTCACGCCCGTAGGCGCGTACCTGCGCCTGCGTGATCTCGGGCCGGGCTTCCTGCTCGAGAGCGTCGAGGGTGGCCAGCAGGTGGGCCGCTACTCGTTCTTGTCGGCTGGGTGCGAACGTCTGGATCTGGATCTGAAGGGTGAGGATCCGTTTGCGCCGCTGCGGGCGCGCCTCGATGCGCACGCCGATCTGGACCTCGAAGGGCTGCCGCCGTTTGCCGGTGGCGCCGTGGGGATGCTCGGCTACGACGCGATCCCGACGTTTGAGCCCACCGTGCCGCTGCCCGAGACTGAGGAGGGCGACCTCGAGCAGCCCGCATCGTTTTTGATCGCGCCTGTCGTCGTGGCCTTCGACCACGTGCGCGCCACGATCCAGGTGATTGCCCAGCCGGGCGAGGACGCGCTCGCCGACACGATCATCGAGCGCCTGATGGGCCCCATGCCCGAGGGCGTGCAGCCCGTACCGCCGCTGGTGGCCGGCGGCGAGTCGGTCGGCGACCTCGACATGGACGAGTACATCGAGCGCGTCGAGATCGGCAAGGACCACATCCGCAAGGGCGACGTCTTCCAGGTCGTGCTGTCGCAGCGCCACCGCCGCCGCACGCCGCGCAGCCCCGTCGCCATCTACCGCGCGCTGCGGGCCGTGAACCCGTCGCCGTACCTGTTCTTGATCGACCTGGGCGACCGCGCGCTGATCGGCGCCTCGCCCGAGACGCACGTGGCGCTGTCGCGCGAGCGCATCGCCGAGCTGCGCCCCATCGCCGGCACGCGGCCGCGCGGTGCCGATGCGGGAGAGGACGACGCGCTCGCCGAGGACCTCCTCGCCGACCCCAAGGAGCGGGCCGAGCACATGATGCTCGTCGATCTGGCCCGCAACGACCTGTCGCGCGTGTGCGACCCAGGCACCGTCCACCCCACGCGCCTGCTGGAGATCGAGCGCTACAGCCACGTGATGCACATCGTCTCGCGCGTTGAGGGGCACCTGCAGGACGAGCACGACGCCTTTAGCCTGCTGGCCGCCACGTTCCCGGCGGGCACCGTGTCGGGAGCGCCGAAGGTGCGCGCGATGCAGATCATCAGTGCGCTCGAGCCCCATCGCCGCGGGCCCTACGCCGGTGCGGTTGGGTATCTCGGCACCGACGGCACGCTCGACACGTGCATTGCGCTCCGCACGATCCAGCTGCGCGATGGCGTCGCCACGCTGCAGTCGGGCGCCGGCATCGTGGCCGACTCCGACCCGGCCGAAGAGCACCGCGAGTGTCTGCGCAAGATCGCCGCACTGCAGCGCGCCGTCGATCTCGCCGATGCGGGAGGCTACGGCCGATGATCCGCGTCTTGCTGATCGACAACTTCGACTCGTTCACGTACAACCTCTCGCACGGCTTCTCTGAGGCCGGCGCCGACGAGGTGATCGTGAAGCGCAACGACGCGATCACCGTCGCCGAGGCTGAGGCGCTGGCGCCCACGCACCTCGTGATCTCCCCCGGCCCCGGCACGCCCGACGAAACCGGCATCTCGGCCGATCTGATCGCCGCCTTCCAGGGCCGCATCCCGATTCTCGGCGTGTGTCTCGGCCACCAGCTGCTCGTACAGCTGCACGGTGGCGTCGTGGGTTCTGCGCCGCAGCTAGTGCACGGCAAGGCCGACGACGTCTCGCGTATTGCCGATGACCCGATCCTGAATGGCGTAGCCGAGCGCTTTGCCGCTGGCCGCTACCACTCGCTGGCCGCGCACGAGCCCATCCCCGCCGAGCTCGTCGTGACGGCCCGCGCCGACGACGGTACCGTGATGGCCGTGCGCCGTCTCGACCAGCCCACCCACGGCGTGCAGTTTCACCCCGAGAGCATCCTCACGCCCGAGGGCGACACGATGCTCGCTGCGTTTCTGGCGCTCGGAGCCGCCGCATGAGTACCCCGCTGCACGCCGCCATGGTGAAGGTGCTCGGCGGCGAGAACCTCACCGAAGACGAGGCCCGCGCAGCGCTCGGGTTCATCATGGACGGCGAAGCAACCGCGGCCCAGACAGCTGGGTTCCTCGTGGCTCTGAAGGCCAAGGGCGAGACACCCGTTGAGATCGCCGGCTGCGCGCGCGCCATGCGCGAGCACGCGATTGCCGTGCGGCCGCAGCGCACCGACCTCGTCGACACCTGCGGCACGGGTGGCGACCACACCGGGTCGTTCAACATCTCGACCGCCGCAGCGCTCGTGGCAGCTGGCGCCGGAGCTGGCGTGGCCAAGCACGGCAACCGCTCGATCTCGTCGAAGTCGGGCAGTGCCGACGTGCTCGAGCAGCTCGGCATCCCCGTCGAGGTGCCTGCGGCCGCCGTCGCCGCGATGATCGACGAGCACGGCTTTGGGTTCCTCTACGCGCCCAGCCACCACCCCGCCATGCGCCACGCCGGCCCCGTTCGCCGCGAGCTCGCGATCCCGACGATCATGAACCTGCTCGGCCCGCTCGCCAACCCGGTCGAGACGCCGTTTCAGATCATCGGCGTAGCGCGCCTAGAACTCGTCGAGCCGATGGCGCAGGTGATGCAGATCCTCGGCATCCAGCACGCGCTGATCGTGCACGGCGACGGTGGCTTCGACGAGATCACACCGTGCAGCACCACCACGATCGCCGACGTGACGCAGGACGGCATCACGCTCTCCACGTTTGATCCCACCGACCACGGCATCGCCCGCGCGCACATCGACGCGCTCAAGGGCGGTGGCCCCGAGGAAAACGCCGCGATTATCCGCCGCGTGCTCGAGGGCGAGCCGGGCGCGCCGCGCGACGCCGTGGTACTCAACGCCGCCGCCGCGCTCGTCGTGTGCGGCCAGGCCGACGACTTCGACGCGGGACTCGCCCGCGCAGCAGCATCAATCGACACAGGACAGGCGCAGCGCGTCCTCGACGCCGTTGGCGCGGCCGCGCGCGCGGCCGCGGAGCGCGGCGCATGATCCGGCGGCGATCAACTTCGGAATGGGGTCAGACCCCAAACCGAACTTCGGTTGACAGGTTCGGAATGGGGTCTGACCCCATTCCGAAGTTGATCGCCGAGAATCGGTGCACGATGACGACGGAGGGGTAACCAGATGGGCTATCTGCAAGAGATCGGGGCATGGACGCAGCGCGAGGTCGAGCGACGCCGGGAGACCCGGCCATTTGCCGGGGCGCTGCACGAGCCCGGCCGCGTAAAGATCATCGCCGAGATCAAGCGCGCCTCGCCCAGCGAGGGGCCGATTGCGCCCAACGCCGATGCTGCTGAAGTGGCGCGCCGTTACGAGGCCGGCGGCGCTGCCGCGATCTCGGTGCTGACCAGCGGCAAAGACTTCGCTGGCTCGCTGCTCGATCTCGCCAAGGTGCGTCAGGTCACCGACCTGCCGCTGCTCTGCAAGGACTTCTTCATCGACCCGTACCAGGTCGTCGAGGCGCGCGCCCATGGCGCCGACGCCATCCTCGTGCTGCTTGCACTCGTCGACGACAACCTTGCGAAAGACCTGATCCAGGCCGCCGAGGACCACCAGATGGACGTGCTCTGCGAGGTGCACAACGAGGCCGAGCTGCGTCGCGCGCTCGACCTTGGCTGCCCGCTGATCGGCGTGAACGCGCGCGATCTGAGCACGCTGTCGGTCGAGCCGACCGACCAGCGCCGCCTGCTCGGCGCCGTGCCGGCCGGCTACATCGCGGTGGCCGAATCGGGCGTGACGTCGCGCGCCGATCTGGATGCCGCGGGCGCCGCGGGCGCCTCGGCTGCCCTCGTGGGCACCGCCCTGATGCGTAATCCCGAGCTGCTGCAGGAGCTGACCCGCCCGTGACCCTCGTGAAGATCTGCGGCATGACGAACACCGACGATGTCGACCAGGCCGTGGCGGCCGGGGCCGACATGATCGGGTTCGTGCTCGTGCCGTGGTCGCCGCGCGCCGTCGATCTTGACGCCGTGCGGAAGCTGCGCCGCCATGTGCCGCGCGGCATCGAGGCCGTGGGCGTGCTGGCCGACGAGACCGCCGGCTACGCCGCGCAGGTGCTTGAGATGGCCGAGCTCGACCGCGTGCAGGTCTACGGGCCCCATGCCGCCGAGACACGCGAGGTGCTGGGCGAGCGCGCGCTCGTGGGCTATCGCCTGCCCGCCGATGAGATCGGTGCCGACGACCCGGTATTGCTCGACCGCGCGTTTGGCGACGAGCCCACGGCTGAGGAGCTGGCCGCGCACTGGGACGTGGTGGCCGAGCTCGGCCGCGCCGGGCGCCGTGTCGTACTCGCCGGCGCGCTCTCGCCCGACAACGTCGCGGCCGCCGTGAGCGCCGCACAGCCCTGGGGCGTCGACGTCGCGCGCGGAGTGGAGCGCGAGCCCGGCATCAAGGATCATGATCGCGTCTCGGCGTTTATCGCCGCCGCGCGCGAAGGGAAGACAGCATGAGCAGTACTAACACCGCCCAGCACGGCACCCCCGCCGACGCGTATCCGCCGGACGACATGGGCCGCTGGGGCGAGTTTGGTGGGCGCTTCGTGCCCGAGACCGTGATGGCCGCGCTCGACGAGCTCGAGGCCGGCATGAACGAGGCCTTCGCCGACCCGGCCTTCCACGCGGAGCTGGCGCTCTTGGCCCGCGACTTCGTGGGCCGCCCCACCCCGCTCTACCTCGCCGAGCGTCTGACGGAGGACGTCGGCGGTGCGCGTATCTGGCTCAAGCGCGAGGACCTCGCCCACACCGGCGCGCACAAGATCAACAACGCGCTCGGCCAGGCGATCATCGCCAAGCGCCTCGGCAAGCAGCGCATCGTGGCCGAGACCGGTGCCGGCCAGCACGGCGTCGCCACCGCCACCGCCTGCGCGCGCTTCGGCCTCAAGGCCGTCGTCTACATGGGCGAAGAGGACATGCGCCGCCAGCGCCCCAACGTGGTGCGCATGAAGATGCTCGGCGCCGAGGTGATCCCCGTGACGAACGGCGCGGGCACCCTCAAGGACGCCCTCAACGACGCCATCCGCGACTGGATCGCCAACGTCGAAGACACGCACTATCTGATCGGCACGGCCGCCGGCCCGCACCCGTACCCGTACCTCGTGCGGCGCCTGCAGGCCGTGATCGGCCAGGAATCGCGCGCGCAGATGCTCGAGCGCGCCGGCCGCCTGCCCGACGCCGTCGTGGCGTGCGTCGGCGGCGGCTCGAACGCGATCGGCATCTTCCACTCGTTCCGCGACGACCCCGTGCGCCTGATCGGCGTTGAGGCCGGCGGTACCGGCGGCGCGCTGCACGCGCGCTCGCTGAGCGGTGGCAAGGTGTCGATCCTGCATGGCTCGCGCTCGTACGTGCTCTGTGACGACGACGGCCAAGTCGTCGAGACGCACTCGATTAGCGCCGGCCTCGACTACCCCGGCGTCGGCCCCGAGCATGCGTTCCTGCACTCGACCGGCCGCGCAGAGTTCATCGGCGCGACCGACGACGAGTCCCTCGTGGCGTTTGATCGCCTATGCCATCTCGAAGGCATCATCCCCGCGCTCGAGACCAGCCATGCGCTGGTGATCGCCGAGCGCATCGCGCACGACCTCGGCCCCACCGGCGACGTGCTCGTGGGCCTGTCGGGCCGCGGTGACAAGGACGTCGACCAGATCGCAGCGCGCAGGGGCATGGAGTGAACATCCCCCGCCCCAGCCTCGCCGTCTATCTGATGGCCAACGAGGACGCCCCGGCGCTCGCCGAGGCCGCCGTGCGCGGTGGCGCGACGGTGATCGAGCTCGGCATCCCCTACTCCGACCCGCTCGCCGACGGCACGACGATCCAGCGCGCCGCGCAGGCTGCACTCGATGCCGGCATCACGCCCGAGCGCGCGCTCGAGCTGCTCGCCGAGATCCACGCACGCGTCGACGTGCCGCTGGTGCCGATGACATACGGCGCGATCGTCGAGGGCTATGGCATCGAAGCGTTCTGCCGTGACGCCGCTAAGGCCGGCGCCGAGGCGCTGATCGTGGCCGATATCCCGCCGGAAGAGTCGGGCCCGCTGCGCGACGCCGCCGCCGCTGAGGGCGTGGATCTGATCCACCTCGTCGCCCCCACCTCGCGCCCCGAGCGCATCGAGTCTGCCGCTGCTGCCAGCACCGGCTTCGTGTACCTCGTCGCGGCCGTGGGCGTGACCGGTGCTCGCGAGAACCTCGACCCGCGCGTGGCCGAGCTGCTCGAGCGCACCCGCACCGCTGCCGGCGACACGCCGATCCTTGGCGGCTTTGGTGTCTCCACGCGCGCGCACGTCGAGGGCCTGATCGCCGCCGGCACCGATGGCGCGATCGTGGGCTCTGCCGCGATCGACGCGATCGAACGTGGTGGCCCAGAGGCGCTCGAAGCGCTCGTGCGCGATCTGGCCGCCGGCCTTCCGTCCTGAGCGCACGGTCAACGCTAGGCTGCGAGCGATGAAGCGCCTCTCCGTCGTGCTCGCGCTGGCTGTGATCGCAGCGCTCGTGCCGACCGTGGCGCACGCCCACTCCGGCCAAACCGGCGGCACGGACTACCGCTCGGCGATCACCGCCACTCCGGCGGGCATCACGGCGCGCATCGTCGGCGGCGACGACCGCATCGAGATCACACGCACGACCGCGTCGCAGGTGATGATCCCCGGCTACGGCGGCGAGCCGTACCTCCGCCTCGACGAGCAAGGCACGTGGGAGAACCGCAACTCCCCGGCTGTGGCCCTCAACGACGTACGCCAGACGGCCGAGGCGCTGCCCACGAGCGCAACCAAGATTGGGCCCGACTGGGTGCAATTGAGCACCGGTAACAGCGTCGTCTACCACGACCACCGATCACACTGGATGGGCACGCTGCCGCCTGCCGAAGTGCGTGCCGACCCGGCACCCGAGCGCGTGCTGTACGACTGGGGCATCCCGCTCTTCGTTGACGGCACGCCGGCCGAGATTCGTGGCGATCTGACGTGGCTCGGCATGCCGCTGACGTGGCTGTGGTGGAGCATTACCGTGCTCGCCGTGATCGCCGCCGCCGTCGTTGGGTCGTTGCGACGCGTCCGCCTCGTCCCGGCCGCGATCGTGGGCATGCTCGCCGCGGTGCTCGCCTCGCTGATCACCGGCGTCTCGAAGCAGCTCGACGTGCCCGACGGGCAGAACGGCGTGCTGATCGGGATCGCACTCGCTGTCGTCCTGCTCGCGATCGGTCTGGGCCTCGGCCATCGCCTCCGCGCCGTGCCCGCGCACGCCACCACGGTGCTGTTTCTCGTGGCGCTCGTCGCGGGCGGCGGACAACTGGTGGCGCTGGCCGGCAACGCGTTCTCGTACGCACTTGTGCCCGGGCCGCTGCCGACCCTGCTGACGCGCCTGCTCGTGATCATCGGGATCGCCGGCGTGGCGCTCGCTGCCGGTGCCTGCGTGCGTGCCTGGCGCACCCTGCTCGCCGACCTGCCCCCGCAGCAGACGACGAAGGCGCCAACGTGGTGAGCCTGCGCCGCCTGCTCCTCATCGCGATCACCGCAGCGCTCCTCGTCGTCCCCGCCGTTGCGTCGGGCCACGCCGTGCTGGTGAGCACGTCGCCCGCGATCGGCGCGATCGTCGAGCAGACACCAACGACCGTGGCGCTCACCTTCAACGAGGGCATCAATGGCGTCGGCGCCCGCGTGAAGGTGATTGGCTCCGACGGCAAGCGCTACGACGAAGGCACTCCCACGGCAACGGGCCGCATCCTCAAGCAGACCCTCAAGCCCGACCTCCCCGAGGGCACGAGCACGGTTGCGTGGAGCGTGATCTCCGACGACGGGCACCGCATCGCCAGCTCCTTCACGTTCTCGGTTGGCAAGGAGTCGACGGGCACTGCCGCCGCCGATGCAGCCGCGATCGCCACCGAGGCCGACGAGCGCCCGGCCAACGCCACGACCCTCACAGCCGTCGATCGCGCCCTGCGCTTCGCCGGGATCATCCTGCTGCTCGGCCTGCTCGGCATCGTGGCGCTCGTCTGGAACCCAACGCTACGCCGCGGCCGCGACGAGGACCCCGCCACAGCCACTGCCGCCGACGCGGCGTTTCGCCCCGTGGCGCTGTGGCTCGCCCGGCTCGTGCCGCCCGCGCTCGCCGTCGCCGCGGTTGCTGCGATCCCGCTCGAGGGCTGGGTTAACGACGTCGATCTGCGCAGCGTCTTCGAACTGCGCCAGGGCCAAGTTGCCGTCGCGCAGATTGTGCTCGCGCTGATCGCCTGGCCGCTGGCGGTCCGCGCCGTCCGCAGCGGTGCACCGCGCCTGCTGGCCCTGGCCGCGGTACCGGCCGTTGTGCTCGCCATCACCCCCGGCCTGTCGGGGCACGCCGGCGCGCAGTCGAGCGCGCTGCTGGCCGTGTTCGTCGACTGGGTGCACGTCCTTGCCGCCGGTGCGTGGGGTGGCGGTCTGCTCGTCTTGGCCGCGGCCGCACCCGCTGTCTTCCGCGCCACCACCGCAGAGACGCGCGGTCCACTGCTGCGTGGCATCACTCGGCGCTTCACTCGCATTGCCCTCACCGCGCTCGTCGCACTCGTCGCCACCGGCGTCGTCGCCACGCTGATGCTGACGAACTCGCTCAACGATGTCATCGACACCACCTGGGGTCGAATTCTGCTCGCCAAGATCGCCGTCGTGATCGCCGCCGTGCTGGCCGCGGGGATCGTCCGCCGAGCCTCGAAGAGCTTTGCGACGGCCGTGCAGATCGAGGCGCTCCTGATCGTCGCCGCGATTGCCCTGACCGGCACGCTCAACGGCCTGGCGCCACAACCACCCAACGCCGCGGCGGCCGCCGTCAGCTCGTCCTTCCAACTCGTCCAGAAGATCGAAGCGCGGGAGGCGCAGATCGACATCAGCCCCACCACGGCTGGCGCGGTCAGCGAGGTGCACGTGGTGGTCACCAACGGCGTTGGCCAACCCGCCCTCGATGTGCAGGACGCCACGCTCGAGCTCTCGCAGGGCGAGGCCACCAAAGTGCCCGTCAAGCTGAGCCTCATTGACACCGCACACTGGACCGGCACCGTGCGCATCCCGACCCCTGGCACGTGGCGCGTGCTGGTGCGCCTGCGCATCGGCGAGTTCCGTGACGAGGTGCTGACCGGCACCCTCACCGCCACCTAGCACCAAGTGGTGGTCGACCGCTACCATGCACGCATGCGAAACACGGACTACGCATGACACTCTGGCAAGAAATCCTCTTCGTCTGGATCGGGATGACGATCGCCCCGAAACTGGTGATCATCCCTATCTGGCACATGATGTGGCGGGCGCTGGGCGACACCAAGCGCCAAGACGAGATTGACGCCGCGTGGCTTGAGAGTCTCGAGGGCGGCAATGGCGGCACCGGGGTGGATCGCCACCCGCGCGAGCGCCGCCCGTGGACGCGCGGCCCCAAGCGCGGTCCTCGTGGCGGTGGCGGTGCCGGTGCGCGCCTCATTGAGCGCCGGCCACAGAGCGTCACCGCTCGCGCGCGCAGCTCGCGCCACGCCACGCGTTCTCGATGAGCCTCGCTGCGCTCGTCGCCGACGTCGCGGCGTGCAGGACCCCAGCCACGCTCGTGAATCCACTGCGCGATCGCACCAGCGCGCTCGACCTACCCGACGCCCCCGCGATCCGCACCGCCAACCTGCTCGCCTACCTCGAGCAGCGGCCGGCGCCGCGCGCGCTGCTGGCGGGTGAGGCGATGGGCTGGCGCGGCGGGCGCTTCAGTGGCATTGCCTTCACCAGTGAGAAGCAGCTGGCGCAGTGGGGCGCGCCCTTTGCGCGGTCGTCCGTGAAGGACGGCGGCTGGACGGAGAGCTCTGCGACGATCATCCACGGCGTCCTCGACGAGCTCGATGCCGAGTACGAGGTCGTGCTGTGGAACACCGTGCCGTTTCACCCCCACCCCGCCGGCAAGCCGCTCGGCAATCGAGCTCCCAAGACGGGCGAGGTGGCCTTGGGCCGTCCGTTCCTCGAGCGCCTCGTGGCGCTGCTCGGGCCCACGCAGGTGATCGCCGTGGGCCGCGTCGCCGAGGGAGCATTGGGCGATCTCGCCACGGGCCGCGTGCGGCACCCGGCCCAAGGCGGCGCCACGCAGTGCCGCGAGGGCCTGCGCGCGCTGCTGGCGTAGGCGGGAGAGGACTTCACATCCGCATCGGCGTCGCGGCTGACGACGGGAACACCTCGAGGTGATCCCGTCGCATTGGCGGATCAACCTCGCCAGTAGCGGCGATAGCTGACCAGAACCTCACAACCAGGCGACGCGATGACCTTGAGGTGAATCGGTCGTTTCCGACCGAGCCACCTCAAGGCCTTCGCGTCGTCAAACGTGAGCCACCCTTGGGCACTCGCGTCGTCTCAGCCAGCCAGGCCACGCGCGCACCAGTCGCTCCACGAGCCCGCGTAGAGCTGCACGTCGTCGCGACCCTCGTCGGCCAGACGGAGAATCAACGCGGCGGCCGTGACGCCCGAGCCGCAGTACGCAATCGGTGCCTCGTCGGCGGCATGGATAGAGGCGAGCGGAATCTCTGGCGCATTGAACGGCGCGTTGAGAGCACCCACGATGTGGCCGGCGACCGGGTCCATCGGCTCGACTTCGCCGCGGTAGCGCTCCGGGGCACGCGCATCGAGGACCACGCGGCCGGCGACGATCGCGGCCTGCACGTCCTCCGCAAACACGAGATCGTCGGTGCGCTCGGGGCCGAGCACGATGTCGCCCCCACCTCGCGGCGGTTCGCCCTGGACCAGTGGCTCAGTCCACGCCTCGAGCCCGCCGCGCAGCACGCGGCTCTCGACACCGTGATGGCGCAGCAGCCACCACGCGCGCGCAGCACCGCCCGTGCCGTCGTCGTACAGAGCGATCGGCGTACCGGCGCGCAGGCCGGCCTCAACCAGCGACGCGGCGAAGGCCTCACGCGTCGGCAGCGGATGGCGGCCGCCATGGCGATCCTCGCGCGTCGGACCACTGAGATCGTCATCGAGATCGAGGTACAGCGCACCGGGGATGTGCCCCTCGCGGTACAGCTCGACGCCCGCGCCGTGCTGGCCAAGACGGAAGCGACAGTCAACGATCTGCACGGTCTGGCAGGCGTGCAGATCGCGGAGCTCCGCGACGTCGATCAGGGGACTGCTCATGGTGCCTCCTGCGGCTGAGTGAGACGCGACTGGATGTGCAGGCCGCGCGAGTGGTCGACGTCAATCTGGATCGTGGTGTGCTCGATGTCGCAGCACGACGCGATTGCCTTCTGCACCTCGTGCAGGGCGTGGTGCGCATCCACCCCGGGATCGATCACGACGTGCGCCGAGAGCGCCGGAAAGCCGTCGGTGATCTGCCAGATGTGCAGATCGTGGACATCGCAGACGCCGGGTACGTTGGCAATACGCTGGCCGATCGTCGCCGGATCGATGCCGGGCGGCGCCTCTTCGAGCAGCACACGGACGGCATCGCGCAGCACCCGCAGCGAGGCCACGACGATCAGCGCCACCACGATCAGGCTCGCGATCGGATCGGCCTGATTCCAGCCCGTCAGGATGATCACCAGCCCCGCCACGAACGCGGCGAACGACGACAGGACATCGCTGGCGAAGTGCAGCATCGTGGCGTTGGCGTTGAGGTTCTTGCGCGCACCGGCGCGCAACAGAAGCAGCACGGGGATCAGATTGAGCACGATCGCGATCACGCTGATCACGGCCACGCCCTCGCCCGCCACGGGCTGCGGGTTGAGCAGCCGCGTAATCGCCTCGTACCCGAGGCCCGCGGACAGCACGATCAACAGCACGGCATTGACCACGGCGGCCAACACCTCGGCACGGCGATAGCCAAACGTCCGCGCGCCACGCGGCGGCATCCCGGCCAGCCACGCCGCACCAACCGCCAGCAGCACCGCCACTGCATCGGACAGGTTGTGGACCGCATCGGAGATCAGCGCCAGCGAGTCGAACGCAACAGCCCCGCCGATCTGGATCACGCCCAGCAGCAGCGTCAGCACCAAAGACACCCAGAGCGCACGCCCCATGCTCATGCCATGTGCGTGGCCATGGTCGTGGCCGTGGTGGGAATGCCCGTGGTGATGCGCCACGCTCGGATCCTAACGCCTTGGTACCTCTGGTCTTCGTACGTTTTTCTGCAAGGTCTCGTATGCTGCAGCCTCGAACGCGTTCGAAGGGGAATCTAGGGTGAGTAGCAGCAGAGCGGTCACGCTCATCGCCGGCGACGGTGTTGGGCCCGAGGTCGCGGAATCCGCACGCAAGATCATCGACGCCGCCGGCGTCAAGATCGATTGGCACGAGCACGAGGCCGGCGCCGAGGTCTTCAAGAAGGGCGACGCCACCGGCGTGCCCAAGGAGACCATCGAGTCGATCGAGAAGACGCGCGTGGTCCTCAAGGGCCCCCTCGCGACGCCCGTCGGCTTCGGCGAGAAGAGCGCCAACGTCACGCTGCGCAAGCTGTTTGAGACCTACGCCAACATCCGTCCCGTCCGCGAGATGCCCGGCGTGCCCACCCCGTACTCGGGCCGCGGCATCGACCTGGTCGTCGTGCGCGAGAACGTCGAGGACCTCTACGCCGGCATCGAGCACATGGAGACGCCCGACGTCGCCCAGACGCTCAAGCTGATCTCCCGCAAGGGCTGTGAGAAGATCGTCAAGCTCGCCTACGCCCTGGCCGAGGCCGAGAACCGCACGAACGTCGCCTGCGCCACCAAGGCGAACATCATGAAGATGACCGAGGGCATGCTCAAGCGCACCTTCGAGGACATCGCCCCCGAGCATCCCGAGATCGACTCCTGGCACGTGATCGTCGATAACTGCGCCCACCAGCTGGTCAAGCGGCCGGAGCAGTTCGAGATGATCATCACCACGAACATGAACGGCGACATCCTGTCGGACCTCACGTCCGCACTGGTCGGTGGTCTTGGCTTCGCGCCCTCCGCCAACCTCGGCACCGACGTCGCGATCTTCGAGGCCGTGCACGGCTCGGCACCGAAGTACGCCGGCCAGGACACGATCAACCCGACCGCGATGATCCTCTCCGCCGTCCTGATGCTCCGCCACATCGGCGAGCTCGAGGCCGCCTCGACCGTCGAGAATGCCGTCATGGCCACGCTCGCCCAGGGCATCCGCACGCGCGACGTAATGGGTGATGAGGGCTCGGTCGGCACGACTGCCTACACCGAGGCCATCATCGGGAACCTTGGCAACAAGGTCGACGAGTGGCAGGCACGCGAGGTCAAGCAGGTGAAGATGCCCGTGCCCCGCAAGGAGGCCGCGTTCATCATCCCCGAGTCGATCGAGCTGATCGGCGTCGACGTCTTCTTCCAGACGGAAGAGGAGCCCGAGGTCGTGGGTCTCGCCGCCCAGGCAATCGCCGAGGGCACCAAGCTCGAGCTGAAGATGGTCGAGTGCCGCGGCACGCAGGTATGGCCGAAGACCAGCGCCGAGCTGGATCCGACCGACGTCATGCGCGCGCGCTTCATCACGCGCGGCAGCGTGATCACCAGCGAGGACATCCTCAGCCTGCTCGGTAACTTCGGTGGGCGCTTCAACTGGGTGCACGTCGAGAAGCTGCGCATGTTCGACGGCGAGCCGTCGTTCTCGCGCGCCCAAGGCGAGAAGTAGTACCGCGGGGGCGGGTTACGACCCGCCCCCGGCGTACACTCCGGGTAACCGGAAAGGCTCAACGTGATCTTCGAGCAGCTCATCTACACCGACCTCGGCTGTGCCTCGTATCTCGTGGGGTGCCAGAAGGTCAACGAGGCGATCGTCGTCGATCCCGCCCTCGATACCCGTCCGCTGATGCGCGCGCTCGAGTATCACAAGGCGAAGCTCGTGGGCATCATCGAGACGCACACGCACGCCGACCACATCTCCGGCCATGGCGCACTCGCGCTCGAGCTCGGCATTCCCGTCTACGTCTCGGACCTCGCGGACGTCGCCTACGCGTACACCCCCTTCAACGATGGCGATAGCGTCAAGGTCGGCAACATCGAGCTTGTCGCGATGCACACGCCAGGCCATCGCCCCGAGCACACCTCCTTGCAGGTCATCGACCACACGCGCTCCGACGAGCCATGGCTGGCCCTCACCGGCGACAGTCTCTTCGTCGGCGACGTGGCGCGTCCCGACCTCGCCGTTGATGGCCAAGAGGGCGCAGCCGTCCTTTACAACACGATTCAAGAGCGCATTCTTAAGCTCGACGACGGTGTCGAGATCTTTCCCGGCCACGTCGCCGGATCGCTGTGCGGCAAGGGCATGAGCGCGAAGCCCTCCACCACCCTCGGGTTTGAGCGCCGCTTCAACGACATGCTGCAGCCGATGGGCGAAGACGTCTTCGTCGCCACCGCCAACGCGGGACTGGCAGCAAAGCCGCCGAATCTGGCGCGTATCGTCGATGTCAATCGCGGTCCGCTGCTCGCGCGCCCGGCAATGCCGCACCACCTCGATGCGCTACCCACCGACGGGCCGCTGCTCGACGTGCGGGCCACCGCCGACGTCGTGCACGGCACGGTGCCCGGCGCGTATCACGTCCCCGTCAACCAGACGGGCTTTGGCACGCGCGCCGGCTTTCTGCTCGACCCGGACGTCCCGACCACACTGATCGCCGACGACGAGGCGCAGGCCGAGCACGCCGCTCGCGCGCTCCACGCCATCGGGCACTTCACGCAACGCGGATGGATTGCCGCAGGCGATCTCGCACTCGACGTCAAGCTGCCGCCCCTCTCGGTCGACGAATTCCTCGCCGAGCGCAACGAGGTGCAGATCATCGACGTCCGTAACGACGACGAACTGCCCGCGCCACTCGACGGCGCGATCCAGATTCCGCTGCCCGTGCTGCACACCGCGTCACTCGAGGGGCTAGACCCCACACGCAGGACGGCCGTTGTCTGCCAAACCAGTGCCCGCTCCGGCATCGGCGCATCGATCCTTGCGACGCGTGGCTTTAGCGACGTGCATCCGGTGATTGGCGGCGGTATGGGCTCGCCGCAGTTCGCCGCAACCGTCTAGTCGACGAATCTGGACAAATCTGGACCCGGGTCCAGATTGGCAAGAAACGTGCAGATCTGGACCCGGGTCCAGATTGGCACGCATCGTGCCGATTTCTTGCGCGACGACTACGACAGTTGCATGCGCTCGGCCGGATAGCCAGCCTCGCGGATCTTCACCAGCACGTGCTCGCCGTGCGCATGATCCTTCGTCTCGACGGTGATGTCGACCGCGGTGTCCTTGACGCCGAGATCGGTGCCGTCGCGGTGATGGAACATGTCGACGATGTTGACGCGCTCAGACGTGAGCACGTCGAGAAACTGGCGCAGCGAGCCGGGGCGATCGGGCATGCGCGTGGTGAAGCGCATGTAGCGACCGGCGGTGGTTAGGCCGTGCCGCATGATGCCCTGCAGCAGCAGGAGGTCGATGTTGCCGCCCGACAGGACGATCACGACGCGCTTGCCGGCCACGTCGCCGAGCTCGCCCGTCATCAGCGCAGCGACGCCAGCAGCGCCCGCGCCCTCCACGACGAGCTTCTGGCGCTCGCTCAGCAGCGTCATCGCCGCGGCGATCTCCTCGTCGTCAACGGTGACGATGCGCTCGACGTGCTCCTGCACGATCGGAAAGGTGATATCTCCCGGGCGCTTGACGGCGATGCCGTCGGCAATCGTGCCGGCCGAGGTGGCCGCACCGATCGTGCCGGCAGCGAGCGAGTCGACGAACGGCGCGCAGGCCTCGGCCTGGACCCCGATGATCGTCGTCTCTGGCCGCAGCGCGTGGACGGCGATCGAGATGCCCGAGATGAGACCGCCGCCACCACAGGGCACGACCACGAGGTCCGGATCGGGCAACTCGGCCATGATCTCGAGCCCTGCGGTGCCCTGCCCGGAGATGATGTCCTCGTCGTCGAACGGCGAGATAAACACGGAGCCCTCGCGCGCGGCGATCGAACGCGCGTTGGCCATCGCTTCGTCGAAGGCGATGCCCTCAAGCTCGATGCGCGCACCGTAGCCACGCGTAGATTCGACCTTCGTGAGCGACGCATCGACCGCCATGCAGATCGTGGCCGGCACACCCAGCGCCTGTGCGGCGAGCGCCACACCCTGCGCGTGGTTGCCAGCGCTGGCGGCGATCACGCCACGGGCGCGCTCCTCGGGCGTGAGCAGCTGCACGCGATTGGTTGCGCCGCGGATCTTGAACGAGCCGGTGCGCTGCAGGTTCTCGGCCTTGAGCCACACATCGGCCCCCGTCAGATCAGACAGGAAGCGCGAGTGCAAGAGCGGGGTATTGAGCGCGACATCACCGATGCGGTCGGCGGCCTCGCGAATGCGATTGAGGTCGATCATTCGTCCGCAGTATGCCGCTCGAGATAGCGCACGAGCGCCAGCGGGTCGAGCTCGCCCGTCTCGAGGCGTCGCAGAGCATCTTGCACGTCTGTATCGGCGGCCATCGCGGCACGCACGCGGGCACCAGCACGGGCCGCAACGATCGCCGCGGCCTCGCGCGCGGCACCCTCGCGCCGCCGCGTGGCGACGCCCGCCTCGCCCAGCACGTCCCGCACCTCGGTCACTGCACGCCAGAGCTCGTCGACGCCCAGCTGGTTGGGCACCGACAGCTCCACGAGGCGCGGCGCGGTCTCCGGATCGATGCCAAGCGCCAGCCGCAATTCGGAGCGGAACACGTCGATGCCCGGTAGGTCGCACTTAGTCATCGCAACGACGTCGGGAATCTCCATCACGCCAGCCTTGATCGCCTGCACGGAGTCGCCGCTGCCGGGCTGCAAGGCGAGGACGACGACATCGGCCATGTCGGCGATGCGGATGTCGGACTGGCCAGCGCCCACCGTTTCGATCAGCACCACATCGAAGCCCGCCGCACTGAGGATGGCGGCTGCCAGCGCCGTTGCCTCAGCCACGCCGCCGAGGCGACCACGGCTGCCCATCGAACGGAAGAAGACGCCGTCATCGGTGTCGTGCTCGACAAGGCGCACGCGGTCGCCGAGCACGGCGCCCTGCGTGAACGGGCTCGAGGGGTCGACCGCGACGACGCCCACGGTCTTGCCGGCCCGGCGTACCTCGCCGACGAGCGCACCGACGAGCGTCGACTTGCCGACGCCAGGTGGCCCCGTAATGCCGATAACCGCAGCGCCGCCGACGTGCGGCCAGAGCGCCGCCATCAACTCGATCGCGCCGGAGTCCTCGTCCTCGACCAGCGAGATCGCCCGTGCGATTGCACGCCGATTGCCCTCGCGCACCAGCGCGGCAAGCTCCTGCGGATCACGGGTGAGCGCGGCCATGGGGATACGGTAGCGATGCTGCATGGCTGCGCCGTACGGCAGACCGCCTCTACGCTACCCCCATGCCACGCGATCTGCCCCTGTTTCCGCTCGAGCTCGTACTCGTGCCCGGCGAGCCACTACCGCTCCACATCTTCGAGCCGCGCTACCAGGAACTGCTGGACCGTTGCGTGGAGAACGACGAGCCGTTCGTGCTGGTCTACCAGGACGAAGAGGGCATGCGCGAGATCGGTTGTACCGCCGAGATCACCGACGTGATGGAGCGGTTCCCCGACGGGCGCGCGAATATCGCCACGCTGGGACGCGAGGTCGTACGTCTCGAACGCGTGCACGACGAGCAGAACTACCGCTCCGCAATTGTCACGCCCACCGAGGACGACCCGGCAGAGGCGCCTGAGACGGCCCAGGCGGCTGCGCTCGCGGCCTTCACTGGCCTCGCCGACGAACTCCCCGAACAGACGCCCGACCTGCCAGAACCGGGCCCAGGCCTCTCGTACCAGTTGATCGCCCGCATCGACCTCGGCAACGAGGCCAAACAGGACCTGCTCGAGGAGCGCGACGAGGAGATCCGCCTCGCGACCGTCACCGGCCTCCTTGAGGAGATCCGCCGAGGGCTCGTGCTCACCCGCGAGACCCAGGAGCGCGCACGCAAGAACGGTCGCGTGCGCACGCCCGAAGAGCTCGCAGCCGAGCTCGGCCTCGACTAACCGGGACTACTTGAGGAAATCAGGGACGTCGACGTCGCTGTCGCCGGCATCGGATGCCGCCGAGACGCTGAACTCCGGGATCATCGCCGCGCCGCCAGTCATCGAAGCCTCCATCGGGCGCGAGCCCGCAGGACGATCGAAACCGGTTGCAATGACGGTGACCCACACCTGATCGCCGAGGTTCTCGTCGACGGTGGCACCGAAGATGACGTTGCACGACTCGTCGGCCGCGTTGCGGACGATCTCCGCGATCTCCATCGCATCGTGCAGCGACAGGTCGGGACCACCCGAGACGCTCAGCAGGATGCCCGTAGCACCCTTGATCTGATGCCCCACCAGCGGCGACTCCACCGCGCGCGTCGCGGCTTCCTTGGCGCGATTCGAGCCACTCGCCATGCCGATACCCATCAGCGCGGTACCTGCGTCGCGCATGATCGTGCGCACGTCGGCGAAGTCGAGGTTGATCAGACCCGGCGTCGTGATCAGATCGCAGACACCCTGCACACCCTGGCGCAGGACGTCGTCGGCGACATGGAAGGCGTCGACCATCGTGACGCTGCGATCAAGGACCTGCAGCAGGCGATCGTTCGGGATCGAGATAAGCGTGTCGACGTTGGCCTGGAGCATCTCCATGCCGGCGTCGGCCTGGGCGCGACGCTGCGCGCCCTCGAAGCGGAACGGCGTCGTGACGATGCCGATCGTGAGGGCACCGAGCTCGCGGGCGATGCGGGCCACAACCGGCGCAGCACCCGTACCCGTGCCGCCACCTTCGCCACAGGCGATGAAGACCAAGTCGGAGCCGCGGAGCGCCTCACGAATGGCGTCGTCGGACTCCTCGGCGGCCTCGCGGCCGATCTCCGGACGCGCACCGGCGCCGAGACCCTTGGTGAGCTCGTCGCCAATGTGGATGCGCTTGGGAGCACCCGAAGCGTGCAGCTGCTGCGCATCGGTGTTGATCGCGATGAATTCGACGTCGCGGATGCCGGCCTCGATCATGCGATCGACGGCATTTACGCCAGCGCCACCAACACCGACAACGCGGATGACCGCGAGGTAGGCATGCGCCGAGACGTCACGCGCCAGAGGCGAGCCCTTGATGTCTCCGCGCGCAAAGGCGGCAGCGGGACGCTGCTCGGCCGGTGCCTCGACAGGATCGGGCACAGGCTGAATGTGCGAGGCGGCAGGCGTCGGATCGGGCGCAGCCTGGACGGGCGGCGCAGCCGGCGGCGTCGGGGCAGCCGGCGGCTCCATCATCTGCGTGTTCTCTGCGGACTGCTCGCTGGGAGCATCCGTGGGCTTGGCGGCATCGGTCGCACGAAACAGATCCGCGAGCGGACCGTCATGCATGCTGGCTCGCTTATTCGACACGGCTGAGCACCTCCTCGGCCAAGGCGCGATAGGCATTGGCGCCTGCGCCGTCTGGCTGATAGGAAAGCACGCTGCCTCCCTGGACAGGAGCCTCCGCGAGCTTCACGGACTTCTTAATGCGCGTCTCGAAGACGAGATCCTGGAAGTTGGCCTGCAGGAGATCGAGCGCCTCGCGGCCATGCACGGTGCGTCCCTCGACCATCGTCGGCAGGATGCCCTCGATATGCACAACGGGGTTGAGATGCTCGCGAATCATCTGCAGCGTCGACTCGAGCTGCACGAGACCGCGCAGCGACAGGTACTCGAGCTGCACCGGCACGATCACACCCGTGGAGGCGGTGAACGCGTTGATCGTCAGCAAGCCGAGCGACGGCGGCGTGTCGATCAGGATGAAGTCGTAATCGCTCTTAACCGCGGAGATTGCCTTCTCAAGCGAGCGCTCGCGGCCGATCATTGCCGACAGGGCCAGCTCGGCGCCGGCCAGGTCGATCGAGGCGGCGGCCACATCGACCTCGCGCTGATGGATGATCGTCTGCATCGGCAGGCGATGCACGAGCACGTCGAACATCGACTGCTCGAGGTGCTCGGGATCGATGCCGAAGCTCATCGTGAGGTTCGACTGGGGATCGAGATCGATGACCAGCACCCGGTTGCCGCGCTCCTTGAGCGCAGCGGCCAGGTTGACGGTCGACGTCGTCTTAGCGACGCCACCCTTCTGGTTAGCCATCGAGATGATGCGAGTACCCGGCTGAGCACCTGGCGCGACGCTCAGGCGCATCGGTGCCGTCTCGTACGGCATCGCAGGGGCTGTGGCGGTGGGAGTCATGTGCCCACTCTTCTCACTCTCCTCCCGTTCTCCTCCTCGGCGGTATGTAACGGGTTATCGGCTTCTCGCCGACCTGCGATGCTTGCGGTGTGGCTTTCGAAACCGCCATCTCCCGCCCGGACACGCCGCACGACGACGACATCGTGTTGCTCTTCGCTGGCGATGCCGTCGTCCTCGAGTCTGCTGCCACGACGCTGCCCCGCCGCGGTGCCGTCACGGGCCTGATCCCCACAGAGACCGTGCACGTCGGGCGCTTCGACGGCGCCGCCGTCGACGCCGCACGCATCGACCACGCCACGGCGCTGCCCGCCGGACTCGAGATCGCACCGCTGCGTGCGCTGCATGGCCGCATCGACGACGAGGCCTGGGCACTCGCGGGCCGCGCCTTCCAGCTCGCCGAGTGGGATCGCACCCACCGCTACTGCGGCCTCTGCGGGGCGCCGACCGTGCTGCGCGACGACGAGCGCTCGCGCGCCTGCTCTGCCTGCGACTTTCGCGCCTATCCGCGCCACTCACCGGCCGTGATCGTGCTGATCACCCGCGGCGAGAACGAGGTGCTGCTGGGCCGTTCCGCGCGCTTCCCCGCAGGGATGTACTCCACGCTGGCCGGTTTCGTCGATCCGGGCGAAAGCGCCGAAGACGCCGTGCGCCGCGAGATCCGCGAGGAGGCAGGCATCGAGATCACCGAGCCCAAGTGGTTCGGCAGCCAGAGCTGGGCCTTCCCCCACTCGCTGATGCTGGGCTTCACCGCCGAGTGGGCCGCGGGCGAGATCTGCTCTGACGACGACGAGCTCGAGGATCTGCAGTGGTTCACCCGTGAGGCGCTGCCGTTGTTACCCCCACCCGCCAGCATCGCGCGGCGGCTGCTGGACTCGTGGCTGTGATGCAGGTCGACCGCATCAGCGACGGGCTGTGGCGGTGGACTGCACCGCACCCCGACTGGCACGACGATCCCGCCAGCCCGTACGGCGGCTGGGATCGCGACGTGGCGTGCATCTACCACGAGGCGCCCGACGGCATCGTGCTGATCGACCCGCTCGTACCATCGGGCGAGGACGGCGAGCGCTTCTGGCGTCACCTCGACCAGGACGTCGAGCGCGTTGGGCGACCACCGACAGTCGTGATCTCCGTCGAGTGGCACGGGCGCAGCGCCGACGCCGTGCGCGATCGCTACCCGGGCACGCGCGTCCTTGGTATCTCGCGGGCTGCGTCGTGCCAGGTCGACGAGCTTCTCGAGGACGGTCTGCACCTACCCGGCGGCTGCCGCGTGACGCTCGCTGGCCCGCCCGGCGAGGGCCAGATGGCAATCGTGCAGTGCTCGTGCCACGGGCTCCTGTGGATGTCCGACCTGGTGATCAGCGACGGCGCCGGTGGCCTGCGCCGACCACCCTCCGAGTGGTTCAACGATTCTGGTGCTCGCTACTGGCTGGAGCACGGCTTGCCGCTCCTGATGCCGCACCTGATGGAGCTACCGATCGAACACCTCGTGTCGGCCCACGGCCCTGTCGTCAGCGTCGAGGCACGCGTTGCGCTCGAGCGCGCCCTCGACGTCCCAATGGCGTGACGCCACCCGACCGCATCTGCGCGTCGTGCGGGCGCGCGTTCTCGTGGCGCAAGGCATGGGCGCGCGACTGGGACCAAGTCCGCTACTGCTCTGGTGCGTGCCGCAAGCGCGGGGTCAACGCCACGGACGCGGCACTTGAGACTGCGATCGTGAACCTCCTCGCTCAGCGGGCCGGCGGCGCGACCATTTGCCCATCGGAGGCTGCGCAACGGGTGGGCGGCGATGACTGGAAGCCACTGATGGAGCCAGCGCGGCGTGCCGCCCGGCGACTCGTCGCGGCGGGGACGATCGAGATCACGCAAGGTGGCCGGGTCGTCGATCCGTCGACTGCGCGAGGGCCGATTCGTCTACGCCGCGCCCGCTAGGTCAGTTGCGACCATCGAAGACAGGATCGCCACCGACGACGGGATCACCTCGAGGTGGCTCGGTCCTTTCGGACCGAGCCACCTCGAGGCCTTCGCGTCGTCACGTCAGCTGCACGGGACCATCGCGGTCCACGACGTACGTGTTCTCCACGCCGACGGCGCCAAGGCCGGGGAACACGAGCTTCGGCTCGACGGCGATGACGTTGCCGAACTCGAGCGGCGCCGAGAAGCCCTGCGCGAGGAAGGGACGCTCGTTGATCTCGAGACCGACGCCGTGGCCGACGAAGCGGACGCGGCCTGGGCCATGTCCCATCCAGTGGTCGCCGAACCCGGCCTCGGTCGCCAACTCGAGACCACGCAGGTAGAGGTCTTCGGCCGGCACGCCCGGGCGCATCAGCTCCTCGAGCGCGGCCAGAATTGACTCGCACACCGCCAGCGCCGCGGCCAGCTTCGGGTTCGGCGCACCGCGGAAGAACGTGCGCGTAGCATCCGCGAGATAGCCCTCCCAGCCGCCGACGAGATCGACGGTGACCGAGTTGCCGTCGCGGATCTCCCAGCCGCCGGGGCCCTTGCCTACCGCCGCGCTCGGTCCCGGGCCGCCCAGCGGGGTGTCGGCCCACGGTGCGACGGCACCATCCGGGCCGGCCAGCACGGCGCCGTAGAACATCTGCCCGTTGAGACCACGGAAGCGCAGTGGCCCCTGGTGCCCGGCCTGGCGCATCAGGTGCTCGAGCTCGATCTGGATTGCGCGGTCGGTCGGCTGCTCGGCGACCAGCCCTGGTGCGGCAGCGAAGGCGGCAGCGACCTGCTCGGCTGCCTTGCTGATCATCGCGAGCTCCCACGTGCTCTTGACCGCACGCACGCCGGCCAAGGCCATCGAGACGTCGACGAGGTCGACATCGGGCAGCAGGTCGCGGTACCGGAGGTACTGCCCGGCCGGCAGCACGTCGAGCTCGAGGCCGACGCGCTTGGCGCCGAGCTCCGCGATCAGCGGCGGCAACTCCTTGAAGGAGCGGAACGGGCGCACGTCCTCGAGTGGCGACTCGGCCTGCACGCGCTCCATGCTGCGGCGGACCAGCAGGATCGGATCGTCGTTGGCAGGCACCAGCAGATGCGCGTCCGCCATCACGCCCGTCAGGTAGATGAGGTCACTCGCTTCGACCAGCAACGCGCAGTCGATCTCCGCTGCGCGCAGGGCCTGCTGGAAGCCGACGATGCGGCGCTCAATCTCGGCGGGAAGAATCGTCATGGCAGAACGCTACCCGACGGGCGCTACGCTGCCATCCGTGATTATCGAAGGCGGCACCATCTATACGGCCGATCCGGCCTTGCCGCAGGTGCGGGGCCTGCCCATCGATGATCGTGGCCGTGTCACGCGCGGCGTCGAGGCCTGGGAGGGCGATACCTCCAAGGTCTCCACCGAGCGCATCGATCTCGGCGGACGCACCGTCGTGCCGGGCTTCGTCGATGCGCACCTGCACTTTCTCTCGTGGGCGCTCGACCGCCTACGTGTCGACGTCCGTGATGCACCAACTGCTGCGGCCGCGCTCGAGCTGATCGCCGCACAGGCCGGTTCTGATCGCGCCGCCGGCACCGACAGCACGTGGCTGATCGCTGCCGGCTGGACCGAGGCCATGCTCGCCGAAGTGGCCGACCCGGCCGCCGCGCTCGATGCCGCCACCGGAGGCCGACCCGCCGCGTTCTGGGCGCGCGACCGCCACGCCCTCTGGCTCAGCACCGCGGCCCTCGCACACGTCGGCGGCGATGCCATCCGCCGCGAGGACGCCGCCTGGGCGACACCCCTGCCCGCGCCGACGCGTGCCGAACGCCAGCGTGCCGTGGCGCTTGGCCAGAAGGAGGCGCACCGCCTGGGCCTGACCGGCATCCATGACTTCGAGCGCAGCGGTGGCCGAGCCACCTGGCAAGAGCTTGATCTGCAGGAACGTGTGACGCTGCGCGTTGCGAGCGCGCTGCCGGCGGAGCACCTTGACGCAATCGAGCAGCTCGAACTGGTCTCGGGCTTCGGCTCAGAGTTCGTGCGCATCGGCGCGGTCAAGGCCTTCCTCGACGGCACCGTCGGCGCGCGCACCGCGCACATGCTCGAGCCGTACGACGATGGCGGTACCGGCATGGAGCTGCTGTCCACGGACGCGCTGGCCGACGTGATCCGCCGCGCGGCCGCCGTGGGCCTGCCCGTTGCGATGCACGCCATCGGCGATGCCGCGGTGCGCTCTGCCCTCGAAGCCCTCGAGCAGACACAGGCCGACTGGCACGACCTGGCAACCGTCCACGCCCGCCCGCCCCGCATCGAGCACGCCCAGCTCGTGCACCCAGACGATCTCGCGCGCTTTGGCCAGCTCGGGGTGGTTGCCTCGATGCAGCCCGTGCACGCAGCCGAGGACCGCGCGGCCGCGGAGGCCGCCTGGGGCACGCGCTGCTCCGGCGCCTATGCGTGGCGACCACTCCTCGATGCTGGCGCCACGCTGGTCTTCGGCACCGATGCCCCCATCTCGCCGATCGACCCGATTGCCACTCTCGCCGCGGCTGTCACGGCGCCGCTCGTGCCGGGACACGAGGTCACCGTCGCCGATGCCCTAACGGCGATGACCACCACGCCAGCGGCGATCCTCGGCCTCGAGCGCCGACAGGGGCGGCTCTCGCCCGGCGCCTTTGCCGATCTCGTCGTGCTGGACCGCGATCCCTTCGCGACGCCGGCCGACGAACTGCATGCGATCGAGGTCGTCGCCACCATGGTCGGCGGACGCTGGGTCCACGGCCGCCCGCCCTGGTGAACCTATCGCCGGCCTACCGCGAGCTGCTCGCGCCTGAGCGCCGGTGGCTCTTGGCCGCAGCAGGCGGAGCGTCCTTTGTCGCGGCGTCCGACGTGCTGCTCGTCGCCACCGCGTTGCCGAGCGCGGCACGCGACCTGAGCGGCCTCGACCGTTACGCCCTCGTCGTCGGCTGCTACGCCGCTGCGCTCGCGATTGGCCTGCCGATCAGCGGCGCCGTGATCGATCGCTTCGGCGCCTGGCACTCGCTCGTGTTTGGCTGCGCTCTGTTCGCCGCGGCAGGTGTGTGCGCGCCCTTCGTACCGACCATGGAGGCGATTGCGGTCTTGCGCCTCGTGCAGGGCTTTGCAGCGGGCTTCCTGCTGGCGGTGCCGCTCTCGGTCGTCGTGCAGCGCATTCCCAAACACCTGCAGAAATCGGCGTATGCCCTGAGCAACTCCGTCTGGGCGCTGGCCGCACTGGCTGGCCCCGTGCTTGGCGCGGTGCTGACCGACCTGCTGTCGTGGCGCGCCGCGTTCCTCGTGCCGGTGTTGATGACCGGCGCCGTGGCCTACGCCGGCTACCGGGGGCTACGTGATCCGTCGATCCGACCGGCCGACCCCCACGCGCGCATCCATCCGCTGGGTCCCCTGCTGCTCGGCGGCACCGTGGCCGCACTGCTGATCGACCCGCGCCTTGCGATCCTGCCCGGCATTGCCTTCCTCCTGCAGGAGTGGCGCGCGAAGGAACCGGTGTTTCCGCGGACGCGCGCAGGCCGCGGCATCGCGATCCTCTGTGGCACAGCCGGCATCGCCTTCACCGGCGCCGACGGCATGGTTCCGCTCGGCCTGCAGGTGGGCCTTGGCTGGCCGATTCTCGTCGCCGCACTGCCGCTCGTCGCCACCACGGGCGCCTGGGCCGGCGGCTCGTTCGTCAGCTCCCGTCTGCCACTCACCCATCGACAGCAGATGCTGCTCGCCGGCTCCCTCACCGCCGCTGGCGTGCTCGTGATGGGCGTGCCGCTGCTTGGTGGCGGCACGATCGCGATTGGCATCGTGATCGCCGCGTTCGGCATGGGTATCCAGAGTCCCGTCGCGCTGCTGAGCGCCGCGGCAGAACGTCCCGGCGGCGAGGGCCGCGCCACGGCATCTGTGCCACTGGCCCGCAGTATCGGAGGGGGCATCGGCATTGCTGCCGCGGGCGCGATCGTGGTCGGCCGCGTCGGCGAGGAGACGCTGTCGGCCGCTAAGGACATCCACACGGGCGTGCCCGCGATTGCCGATGCGGTCCAGCATGCCAACCTCGTGCTGGCGCTGATCAGCCTCGCCTGCCTCCCCGCCGTACTGCTCCTGCGCCGAGACTGACCAGCACGAGGGCAAAGCGCATCCGTCACGATATGGCCATGCCATCCGCCATCGCTGCAACGAAGGGCGCACAACCCGAGCGCGGTCAGCACATTGTCGATGCAGCCATCCGCTTGATCCTTCGGGACGGCATCGATGGCGTTCGAGCTCAGGCGCTGGCGCGCGAAGCCGGTATCTCAATCGCGACGCCTTACTACTACTTCACCGCGCTCGATGACATCGTCCTCGCAGCATTCGAATCCGCGGATGCGGCTGCCTCCCAGCATCGCGCCCGCACCATCGAACAGGCCGGCGACGACCCTGTGGCCCAACTGCGCGCTCTGCTCGTTGGCGATTTCGACGGCAGCGCAGCAACCGTTCGCGATCGCTGGAGCCTGCGCCTCGAGTTCCAGCGCGGCGCGATCTTCGACGCCCACCTGCGCACGCGTACGTGCGCTAGCGAACGGGCAGCCGTTGATCGTCTCACCGCGCTCCTGACCGCCGCGCGGGCCAGCGGCGATGTGCCATCCGAGCCGGAGCCTGCGGCCCTGGCACACCGCCTGCTCTCCCTCTCCTGCGGGCTCGGCTCGCTCATCCTCACGAACACGATCACGCCGCAGCACGCCTGCGACTTGATCGTCGGTGCGATAGGCGACCGTGCCAGCTGGCGCGCCCCCTCGCTGCGTTCCACCCCACCAGCGCCACTGCCGGCGCAGCACGCCGACGATCGCGCGCTTGAGATCCTGGATGCAACGATCGTGGTGATCGTTCGGTTGGGCGTCGGCGGGGTGACCTTCCGCTCAGTTGCGACCGAAGCCGAGACGTCGCTGGCCCTCCCGCGGTACTACTTTCCCACCATCCCTCGGCTGCTCGCCGCGGCGTTTGACCGCGATGAGCAATTGGCACGCGAACGCATCGAACGCAGCGCAACGCAACTCGCCGATCCGCTAGAACGACTGCGCTACTCGTACATCAGCGACGACACAGCGACGCTTGCCGCGCATCGACAATCGCAGGTGGTCTGGCTCGAATACCTGCGGATCGCCCAGCGTGATCTGGACGCCCGCGCAGCGACTCGTGCCCGCCTGGAAGCCTGGACCGCCTACGGCATGTCTCTTGGCGGCGACCTCGCCACAATCGGCGCCGCTCCCGCAGAGCGCATCGTCGAAGCGGGCGCACAGCGCAGCGTCGCGGTGATCACGGGCGCCACTGGTCTCTGGCTCCTCGGCGTACTCTCGGATGCCGCCTATGTCGCGGCCTATAACGGCGGCATCGATGACGAGCTCGGGCTGCTGCCCTAGACCACCGTTCTAGGCGGCCTTCATCCCCTGGGCCGCCGCCATCGCCTGCAGCTTGCGCAGACTCTGGTTCTCGATCTGGCGGATGCGCTCACGCGTGACGTTGAAGGCACGGCCAACCTCGTCGAGGGTGCGCGGATCGTGGCCGTCGAGGCCGTAGCGCAACTCGAGGACGCGCCGCTCGCGATACGAGAGCATGCCGAGGATGCTCTGCAGCGCCTCGCGCTGCAGGACGATCTCGGCGGCCTCGTCGGGACGCGGGCCAACGGTGTCCTGGATGAAGTCGCCGAAGGTCGACTCGTCCTCCTCACCGACGGGCTTCTCCAGCGAGATCGGCGCCTGAGCCGAGCGGCGGATGTACTCGATGTCGGCGACGGAGACCTCGGAGGCCTCCGATAGCTCCTCGATCGAGGGATCGCGGCCGAGCTCGGCCAGCAGGCGGCGCTCGATACGCGCAACCTTGTTGAGCTTCTCCACGACGTGGACGGGCATGCGAATCGTGCGGCCCTTGTCGGCCAGTGCGCGTGCCACGGCCTGGCGAATCCACCAGGTCGCGTACGTCGAGAACTTGTAGCCCTTGCGGTAGTCGAACTTCTCCGAAGCACGCACCAGGCCGATCGTGCCCTCCTGGATCAGGTCGAGGAACGGCAGCCCCTGGTTGCGGTAGTTCTTCGCAATCGACACGACGAGGCGCAGGTTGGCCTCGATCATGTGCTGCTTGGCGCGCTGGTCGCCCTTCTCGATGCGCTTGGCGAGTTCGATCTCCTGCGAAGCGGTCAGCAGCGGCACGCGACCGATGTCCTTGAGGAACAGCTGGAGCGTGTCGGTCGAGACCTCACGGGTCGAGAGATCGAGCACGGGGCGCTCGGCCTCCTCGGCCTCAACAAGCTCTTCCGTGATCGTGATGTCGGCCGCCTCGAGGACGCGGTACACGTCTTCGGCCTGCTGATCGGTCAGATCGAGCTCCTCGAGGGTGCCGCGCAGCGCCTCCTTGGAGATCGTGCCGGTCTCCTCTACCTGCGCGAGAATCGTGCGAGCCGCATCGCCAGGCTCAACCACATCTTCCGCGCCTTCGCGTTCGAGTCCCTGCTGCATTCCGCTCCTCCGCAATCGGATACGGGAAACCCTAGAAACGGCATCGGACGACATCGGACAGCGCGTGCCAATTTGGGCTACAGCGAGTCGAGAATCTGCTGTGCGAACTGCCCGAGACGACCGTTCGGATCCTTGGCCGCGACCTGCCGCAGCTGGGCTCGCGCAGTGTCCGTATCGCGCAGCCAGAGCAGCATCATCGCGAGGTGCAGGCGCGGCGACACGTTGCTCGGGTTGTCGCGCGCGAGCGGCCCCATCTGGCCGAACGAGGCAGCGGGCTTGTCCTTGTTGTACGACGCGATGATCTTGCCGACCTTGGCTTCAACCGAATCGGGATCGACGGCGAGTGCGTCGGAGAAGGCTGCCCCCGCGGCCTTGCGCTGCCCCGCGGCGAGCAGCGCGGCGCCGTAATCGAGCTGCGGCTGCAGCTGTTCTAAACGCGTGTCGGCTGCCTGCTTCAGCTGGGCGAGGGTACGCGTGGGCACCGCCTGCGAGGGGACAAACGGCGGATAGCCTGCCGGCAGCGTCGGGTACATCAGGTTGTCGGAGGCAACGCCGTAGAAGGTGTCCGGATGCGTGTCGCGGACGTTGCGCAAGGCGGCCTCGCCCGCTGCGCGCTGCCCCGACCAGAGCAGTGCCTCACCGTACGAGAAGCCGACGAAGGCGTCTTGCGGGGCCGCGGCCACGAGCGCCTGCAGTGCCGCAACCGCCGTAGCGGGCTGCTTGGCGTCGTAGTCGAGCAGCGCCATCGCGGCCTGTGCGCCAGGACTCGTGTCGCCGGCGAGCGTGGCACGGGCCGCCGCCTCGTCACCGGCTGCCGCCTGGGCAGCGGCCAGCCTGATCGTGGCCTCTGTGCTGGGCTGCGTCGCGACCAGACCCTTCGCCCAAGCGACCCGCGCGGCAGCGTCGTCGGGTGCGTCGGCGAGCGGCGGCACGGCGATGCTCGGACGCCCGGGCAGCGGCTTCGAGGTGGTGGGCTTAGCCGCCGCCTTGGTCCCTTCGCCATCGGTGCCGCCCGTCGCCAGGACTGCCAGACCGACAACGATCAGCGCAACGACCACGGCTGCAGCAATGATCGCGTAGAGCCGCATGCGCGGCAGTCCACCACCCGCTGTCGACGTGGTCGCCATGAACGCAGGCTATCAGCGGCTTCGCGCCGGAAAGCCCGCAGCGGGAATAGGAGCGCTCCGCATCACGTTTTCCGAATACTTGCTGTTAGTCCACATAAGAATCCGCTATACATTCACGTGCGCCGCCGCGACGGCCGATACGAAGGTGATGGAACGATGACGACGTACCGCGAACTGCTTGCCCAGGTCAAGGAAGAGATCTCCGAGATCGACGCGCGCCAGCTGACCGACGAGCTCGCCGCCGCCCAGCCTCCGCTGCTGGTCGACGTGCGCGAGCCCGACGAGTACGAGCAGGGCGCGATCGCCGAAGCCGTCCACATTCCGCGCGGCTTCCTCGAGTCGCGCATCGAGGCCGAGGCGCCCGATAAGAGCCAGCGCATCGTGCTGTCCTGCGCCTCCGGCGCCCGCTCGGCGTTCGGCGCGAAGGCGCTCGCCGAGCTTGGCTACACCGACGTCGTCTCGCTGGCCGGCGGCTTCTCCGGCTGGAAGCAGGCCGGCAACCCCTGGGCCGAGCCGAAGGTGCTCGACGCCGAGCGTCGCCGACGCTACAGCCGCCATCTGGTGATCCCCGAGGTGGGCGAGGCTGGCCAGCTCAAGCTGCTCGGCGCCAAGGTCCTGATGATCGGCGCCGGCGGTCTCGGCTCGCCCTCGTCGCTCTACCTTGCCGCCGCTGGCGTTGGCACGATTGGCATCATCGATGACGACGTCGTCGACGCCTCCAACCTCCAGCGCCAGGTCATCCACAACACCGACCGCATCGGCATGCCGAAGGCCGAGTCGGCCGAGCTGACGCTGACCGCTCTCAACCCCGACGTCGAGGTCGTGCAGTACCGCGAGCGCCTGACGAGCGAGAACATCGACCGCATCCTCGAGGGCTACGACGTGGTCGTCGACGGCACCGACAACTTCCCCACGCGCTACCTGCTCAACGACGCCAGCGTCAAGCACAACATTCCCGTCGTGCATGCCTCCATCTTCCGCTTTGAGGGCCAGCTGACGGTCTTTAAGCCGCACGAGGGCCCCTGCTACCGCTGCCTCTTCCCCGAGCCCCCGCCGGTCGAGCTCGCACCGAGCTGCGCCGAGGGCGGCGTCCTGGGCGTGCTGCCCGGGATCATGGGCACGCTGCAGGCCACCGAGGCACTCAAACTGATTCTCGGCATCGGCGATCCGCTCGTCGGCCGACTGCTGCTGGCCGACGCGCTGGACATGTCGTTCCACGAGGTCCAGCTGCGCCGCGACCCCAACTGCCCCGTCTGCAGCGAGCAGGCCGGCCCCATCGAATACATCGACTACGACGAGTTCTGCGCGGGCGGTGCCCACGCCAGCGCCCACTAGGAGCACCACGTGTCCATCTCCTTCCGCATGCCCCCCATCCTTCGCCCGCAGGTCGGCGGTGCCCGCCAGGTCGAGGCCACCGGCGCGACGCTCGGCGAGGCGCTCAACGACCTCTTCACGCAGTACCCCGGCGTGAAGGAGCAGATCGTCGATAGCGAGGGCGAGATCAACCGCTTCGTCAACGTCTACGTGCAGAACGAGGACGTCCGCCTCGGCGATGGCCTTGCCACGCCCGTGCCGGACGGCAGCACCGTGATCGTCCTGCCCGCGATGGCCGGCGGCGCCCGCTGATGAGCCGAGGCTCCGTCACTCCGCCGCCCGCCGTGCGCGGTGGCGGCGATGTGCTGAGCGCGATCGGCAACACGCCGCTCGTCGAGCTGCCGCACATGCGCCCCGAGGGCGGTGCGCGCATCTTCTCGAAGCTCGAGATGCTCAATCCGTCTGGCTCGATCAAGGATCGCGTCGCGCTCTCGCTGATCGAGTCGGCCGAGGCGCAGGGCCTGCTCTCGCCCGGCCAGACGATCATCGAGCCGACCAGTGGCAACACCGGCATCGCCCTCGCCATGATCTGCGCCGTCAAGGGCTACAAGTTCCGCGCCGTCATGCCCGAGTCCGCCACGCCTGAGCGCGTGCAGCAGATCTCGATGTACGGCGCCGAGATCGTGTTCTCGCCCGGCGAGCTTGGTTCCAACGGTGGCGTCGCGCTGGCCCGCGAGCTGGCGGCCGCCGATCCGAGCCTCTACATGCCGTTCCAGTACGCGAACGCCGAGAACCCCAACGCGCACTACCGCACGACGGGCCCCGAGATCATCGAGGCGCTCGACGGCAAGGTCGATGCCTTCGTGGCCGGCCTTGGTACGGGCGGCACGCTGATGGGAACGGGCCGCGCGCTACGCGAGGCCAACCCCGACGTGCAAATCATCGCGGCCGAGCCGCTGCAGGGTGAGGCCGTGATGGGCCTGCGCTCGCTGGAAGATGGCTACACGCCGGAGATCCTCGACATTGCCCAACTCGACCGCAAGATGCTCGTCACCAACCTCGAGTCGGTGCAGGCGATGCGCGACCTCCTCACGCACGAGGGCATCTGGGTCGGCGTGTCCTGCGGTGCGGCGATGCACGTCGCCCGCCAGGTCGCCGCCAAGATGGATCCCGAGCAGAACGTCGTCACCGTCTTCGCCGACGGTGGGGCGCGCTACGCCTCCGCCAACCTGTTCACCGAGCAGGACGAAGACGTCCTCGAGGAGATCCTGGAGACCAAGCTCTGGTGGTAGTCGACGGCCCGCTGATCCTGTCGCGGGACATGCTCGACCAGATCGTTGCGCACGCGCGCGCCGGGCTCCCCAACGAGGCCTGCGGCATCCTCGCCGGCCTCGACGGCCGTGCCACCCGCTTTCTCCCCGCCATCAATGGCGAGGCGAGCCCGTACTTCTACTCAATTGAGGCGCAGGATCTCCTGCGGATCGTGATGGATATCGAGGACGCTGACGAGGACATCGTGGCGATCTACCACAGCCATGTGGAGAGCCCGGCGTTCCCGTCGCGCACCGACGTCGAACTGGCCGGCTGGCCCGACGCCGCCTACATGATCGTGAGCCTCGGCTCGGAGCCCCCGGAGATCAAGGCCTTCGCCATTCGCGACGGCAAGATCAGCCGCCGCGAGCTCGACGTCGTCGACTGATTTCCTAAAGAGGTCTGACCCCATTAGGACGTTGCGGACAATCGTCGACGGACGCTACGCCGACTTGCGGCGCGAGGTCAGCTGTGCCGGTTCTTCCGCATCGTCAGCTTCTTCGACGACGGGCATCGGCAGCGTCGTCGTCTCGAAGGCCGTCGAGAGGCCGATCACCGACTGTGTGCGGGTGACGCCATCGACGGTGCGAATCTCGTGCAGCACGCGCTCGAGGTCGGACGTGCTCTCGGCGCGAACCTTCAGCAGGTACCCCCACTCGCCGGCGACCGCGTGACACTCGAGGACGTTCGGCACGGCCTCGAGGCGCTCGGGGAGATCCGGCTGATCAAACGCGGCGTTGTCAACGAAGACGAAGGCCACGACGCCGTAGCCGAGCGCCTCAGCATCGACCACCGCGCGATAGCCCTTGATCACGCCACGGGCCTCGAGTTTCTTGACGCGCTCGTGTGCCGCGGCCTGCGACAGGCCGACGCGCTTGGCGAGGTCGCCGTACGTTGTCTTCCCATCCTCTTGGAGAATGGAAAGGATTTGCCAATCGATCGGGTGCATACGCTCCGTTACCGAATATTTACGAGTTTAGACTTGCTTTGACCGAATATCCTCTGGTAGGGTACACCCAAGACGAACGGAAATCCACTCCGTCTCGAATGGAGCACACCATGCAGGCATTCGCAGCACTCTCTCTCCTTCACAGCCGCCCCGACGCCGACCAGACGGTCAACGCCGAGCGCCCGGCTCGTGAGGTGCGTGCACGGCGTCGCCCGATGCTCCGCTCGAAGCGCGTCTAACACTTTTCTCTCCACCCTCCTCTCCTCTCCTCCAGTCTCAGCCCCGGTCAATTGACCGGGGCTGAGCTGTTTCTGGGGTGATTGACCTCCTACGGATCCGTAGGAGTCGGATCACCAGAAGCCCACTGAACACCAGGGCGCAAACCGCCTATTCATGCGGATTCTGTCTGCTCGCGCGACACGTTACCGAATATTTACAGGTTATCGGTTGACAAAACCGAAGATCCTCCGGCATACTGTGGCCATGCGAATCGATCAGATCACCAACACTCCCGCCAACGCAGCTCCCGTCCCCGCGTTCAACTTCCTGTTCGCAACGGCCGAGCCGAAGACCGCGAAGCGCCGCAGCTCCCTGCTGACGCGCCCCGCGCTCCGCTCGAAGCGCGTCTAACGCTTTTCTCTCCACCCTCCCTCTCTCCTCACAGTGGGCCCCGCTTCGGCGGGGCCTTTCTGCGTTTCAGGGGGCTTCTGCGATCCTTTGGCCATGCCCGCCGTTCGCAAACCACGCCTGAAGGCCCGCGTCGCCATCGAGCGGGAGGGCCGCATCCTCTGCGTCCTCCACGCCAAGCCCGACCAGGAGCCGTTCTGGTGCCTGCCGGGCGGCAACGTTGATGACGGCGAGACGCTGATCGACGCCGCAGTGCGAGAACTCCGCGAGGAGGTCGGTGTCGCCGTCGTCACCGACGGCGCCATCCTGATCATCGACGGCCCCTCAGCGGGAGCGGTCGAGGTCATCTTCCGCGGGACGATCACGGCAGGCAAGGCCGAGATCAGCGCAGATTCGGGCGATGCGTATCTGGCTGAGGCCATCTGGATTGCTGCCGACACTTTGCCCGCGACCTTCCGCCCCGCCGCACTCCGCGAACTGCTCGAGCGCCCCGGAGGTCTCAGGCAGCTGCCGACGATCGACGTCGCCGCCTGGGCCGGCTAGTCCCGACGATACGCGTCGAGCCAGCTGAGATCAGTCGGAATGCCGAGCCCGGGGCCGTCCGGCGGTCGGATCGTGCCGTCTTCTGCCGCAAAGATCGGCGCCGGCAGCAGCCAGTCGCGACGATCGGGACCCCAGCCCGGCGGATCAAACGGCATCTCGACGAACGGACAGGTCGAGTACGCCAACGCGACGTGCAGGTTGGTCAGAAAGCCAAGGCCGTTCGTCCACGTGTGCGGCGTCCACTGCCGTCCCAGCAGCGCGGCGAGATCAGCGATGCGCCGCGAGCCAGTGATGCCACCCGACAGCACGGCATCGGGCTGGATCACGTCCACCCCACCCCGCACCAACAGATCGCGCGCCTCATGGGCCTGGCGAACCATCTCGCCGCCAGCGATGCGTAGCGCCGTCTTAGAGCGCAGCTCGGCATAGCCGGTCACGTCGCCAGTCGGCAGTGGCTCTTCGAGCCAGTAGACGCCCATGCGCTCGAACGCGCGTGCCGCCTGCACCGCCTCGGCAACGTCCCACCCGAGGCGCGTATCGCCCGGCATACGCCAGCCATAGTTGGCGTCGATCATGATCTCCATGTCGGCCCCGACGGCCTCGCGCACCTTCTCGACCACGATCGCCGACTGACGCCAGTCGCTGATCGGCAGGCGCAGCTTGACGGCCTTGAGCCCCGCCATCCTCAAGTGCATCGCACGCTCGGCACGCTCAACGGGGTCGACGACCTCACCGGTTGAGGCGTAGGCGAGCAGGCTCTCGTTGCGGCCACCAAGGAAGCGCCACAGCGGCTCGCCGGCGGCACGCGCGGCGAGATCGGCACAGGCGGTCTCCGCGATCCACGGGCGGCCACCATGGAAATCCACGGTCTCGCAGATGCGGTGGATGACCTCGAGCCGACGGGGGTCGAGACCGAGCAGATGACGTTCGAGCAGTTTGATGTCCGGCAGGTTGTCGCCGCCGCCGATGCCGACGGTGCCGTCATCGGCAGTGACAACCAGTACCTCGGCATCCTGATACGTGCGCGGCGAGGGATCCCACGACATCGTCGTGGGCGTACCCCACAGGTAGCGGAACCGGCGGATCTCGAGCGAGGCGATCTTCACGCCGGGCAGTCTACCCGCGCAGGTCGAGCAGCACGCGACGCGCGCTGCCCTGCGCCATCAGATCGAATGCCTCGTTGACCTGATCCAGCGGCAGGCGGTGGCTGATCAGCTTCTCGAGCGGCAGGCGCCCCTGACGGTGTAGATCGAGGATCTGTGGGAACACCTGCGGCGGATACGAGGATCCGTAGATCGAGCCGAGTACCCGGCGCTCCATGCGTGGAATCGATAGCGCCGGGAACTCCACGACCGCGTCGGCATGCGGGATACCGATCAGGACAGCGGCACCCCGCGCACGCGTGCTCAAAAACGCAGCAGTCGCAACCTCGGGTCGCCCCGTCGCCTCGACCGCGCAATCCACGCCACTGCCGACAATTGCACGCACGGCATCGGCCGTCGACTCAGAATCGCCCTGCCACTGCACCGCGTGCGTCGCCCCGCAGTCGATAGCATCGGCCAGCTTCTGCTCGGAGAGGTCGACGGCGATCACGCACTCAGCCCCGGCGGCACGCGCGCCCATCACGGCAGACAGGCCAACGCCGCCACAGCCAAGCACCGCGACGCGATCGCCCGGGCGTACGTCGCCGGTGTTCCAGACGGCACCGATGCCCGTCGTGACGGCACAGCCGACAATTGAGGCGACATCGAGCGGCGCGTCGTCTGCGATCACAACGCAGGAGTCGTCGGGTACCACGCACGCGTCGGCGAACGTCGAGAGGAACGAGTAGTGAAAGACCGTCTCGCCATCGCGCGACAGACGCGACGTGCTGTCCATCAGCCCGCCCGCGCCCATCGCGGGCCAGGCAGCCCCACACATGTGCCGCAGGCCGCGATTGCACTCCTCGCAACGGCCACAGGCCGGCGCCCACGAGAGCGCCACCCGCTGCCCGAGCTCCAGCCGCGATCCAGGACCGACGGCCTCGACGACACCCGCGCCCTCGTGGCCGAGCACCGCTGGCATCGGCGTCGGCGCCTTGCCGTTCATCGCGTTCTGATCGGAATGGCAGACGCCGCTCCAGGCCAGGCGGATCAGCGCCTCACGCGGGCCGGGCTCGGCGAGCTCCAGCTCCTGCACCTCGAGCGGCTCATCGAACGCGGACAGCACGGCGGCGCGGATCTTCATATCAGGGTCTTTCGCGGCTGCGCGCGGATCAGTCGGCGTGCTGCAACGTGCGCAGCTCGTCGATCGGAATGTGGCAGCGCATGGCGTGGCCGGCCTCGACCTCGACCAGCGGCGGCTCGGAGGCCTCGCACACGCCCTTGATGGCACGCGGGCAACGCGTATGGAACACGCAGCCGGTCGGCAGATCGATCGCCGACGGCAGCTCGCCGGTCAGACGGATGCGATCCGGCGGATCGCCATCGACGCTCGGCACGGCCGACAGCAGTGCCTCCGTGTACGGATGGTGCGGGCCGTTGAAGACGACCTCCGCGGGTCCCAGCTCCATCAAGCGCCCGAGGTACAGGACGGCGATGCGATCCGACAGGTAGCGCACCACGCCGAGATCGTGCGAGATGACGATGTAGCTGGCCTGCTCGTCGCGCTGTAGGTCGCCCAGCAGGTTGAGGATCGCGGCCTGCACCGACACGTCGAGGGCGCTGGTGGGCTCATCGCAGACCACGATGCGCGGGCCACCGGCGAAGGCGCCGGCGATCGCAACACGCTGCTTGAGGCCACCCGACAGGGCACGTGGACGCATGTCGAGGTGGCGCGGCGAGAGCCGGACCTCCTCGGTCAGGGCCGACATGCGCTCGTCCGCACCCTTGCCGCGGATGCCTGCGAGCTTGTACAGCGAACGCTCGAGGATCGCGCGAACCGTCTTGGAGCGGTTGAGCGCCGAGTCCGGGTTCTGGAAGATGATTTGGATCGCGCGGCGCGCGTCGGCCTTGCGGCCGGTCGTCAGGCCCGCCAGCTGCTGGCCGTCGAGCTCGATCACCGAGCCGGGATCCGCGGCGTGAATGCCGAGGATCGCCTTGGCCAGCGTCGTCTTGCCGGAGCCGGACTCGCCGACGAGGCCGAGCGTCTCGCCGGCACGCAGATCGAGATCGACATCGACGAGCGCGCGAACCTCGTGATTGCCCTGCTTGAACGTCTTGGAGACGTTCTCGAGGTGCAGCACGACGTCGCCGACGCCAGCACCGGGAATGGGCTCTGCCAGGGGCGCAGCGACAAGCGTGCTGACCTGGCTGGTGTGATGGCAGTAGACGGTGCGTCCCTCAACCGGGTGCGTGGCCGGCGGGACCGTCGTGCGGCACTCATCGGTGGCCAGCGCGCAGCGATCTTGGAAGACACAGGCGGGCAGCTCGGTACCGATCAGCGGCAGCGAGCCGGGGATCGTGTCGAGCCGGCGCTCGCTCTTGTTGGCGCCGCGGCGCGGTAGGCAGCGCAGCAGGCCGACGGTGTACGGGTGCTGCGGATTGTCGAAGACCTCCGCGGCCGGCCCCTCCTCGATGATCTTGCCGGCGTACATCACGCCCACGCGGTCGCAGATGCGGCGCACGACGCCGAGGTTATGCGCGATCAGCAGCACGGCAGCACCGGTCTCCTTGCGCAGCGTCGAGACGAGGTCAAGGACCTCGGCCTCCACCGTGGCGTCGAGACCCGTCGTCGGCTCGTCGAGGATCAGCAGCTGCGGGTCGCAGGCCAGCGCCATCGCGATCACGACGCGCTGCTGCATGCCGCCCGACAGCTGGTACGGGTAGCGATCGAGCACGCGCTCGGCGTCGGCAATGCGCACGCGGTTGAGCGCCTCAACAGCCTTGACCTTCGCCTCATCGGCAGAGAACCCCAGCACGGTGAAGGCCTCGGCGACCTGCCTGCCGACCTTGATCGTCGGGTTGAGCGACTGGCCCGGATCCTGATAGACCATCGAGATGCGCTGGGCGCGCAGGTCGCGGAGCTCGCTGTTCGAGAGCGCGAGCATGTCCTCGCCGGCCACCGTGATCGAGCCATCGGTGACGTGGCCGTTCTCCGGCAGGTAACGCACAGCCGCATACGCCGTCGTGGACTTGCCACAGCCCGACTCGCCGACCAGACCGTAGGCCTCGCCCGGCTTGATCTCAAACGTCACACCGCGCAGGACGGGGCGCGGTACACCACGCACGTCGTAGGCGACGTGGAGGTCGTCGAGCTTGAGGGCAGCCGTGTCGTTGCGGGTCTCGGTGGCGCTCAAAGCTCCATCACCTCCTGCAGGCGATCGGCGATCAGATTGACGGCAATCACGAGGCTCGCGATGGCGATCGCCGGGAAGACGGTCGTCCACCAGTAGCCACCGATCACCAGGCGGTACTCCTGCGCGATCATCAGGCCCCAGTCCGGCGTCGGCTCCTGGATGCCCACGCCGAGGAAGGACAGGGTCGCGATCGCGAAGATTGCGTAGCCGATGCGCACCGTGAACTCGACGATGATCGGGCTCGTCACGTTCGGCAGAATCTCGCGGGTCATGATGTAGAGCCCGGACTCACCGCGCAGCTTGGCCGCCTGTACGTAATCGTTCTCGCGCTCAGACAGCACGGCCGCACGCACGGTGCGTGCCACGATCGGCGTAAACAGCAGACCGACGACGATGATCACGGTCTGGGTACTTGGTTCGACACCTGGGATGATCGACCAACTCGGCGCAGCCGACAGCGCCAGGAGTCCGACCAGCGTGAGCGGCAGCACGAGGAAGGCCTCGATGATGCGCCCGAGGACGTCGTCGAGCACGCCGCGGTAGTAGCCCATCAGCAGGCCAAGTAGCGAGCCGAGCGCAACGCCGAGGACGGCAGCCAGCGGCGCGGCGATGAGGACGTCGCGGGCGCCGACCATGATGCGCGACAGCACGTCGCGACCAAGCTGATCGGTGCCCAGCAAGTAGCCGTCAACACCGGGCGGCGTGTGGCTCATACCGTCCGGGGCAAGCGGATCGTTCGGCGCAATCGCGTTGCCGCCGATCGCGCAGATCACCCAGATGCCGATGATTGTGAGGCCGATGATCGCCGACGGGCTCCTGAAGAACAAGCGGATCTTCTCGTTGCGCGCCTTCTTCTTCTCGGTCGAGGAGGCGAGCTTCTCGCCCGGCAGCGGCGGGACCGCGGGGATCTCGTCTTCGATGACGCCCATTACTGGTCTCCGAGGCGCACGCGCGGGTTGAGGATCGAGATCAGGATGTCGCCGAGCAGCGTGGCGACCATGTACACAACGCCAATCACGAGGACACCAGCCGAGAGCACCGGCAGGTCCTTGCTGGTGGCGGCACGGACGAGCTCACGGCCGAGGCCGTTGTAGTTGAAGATCAGCTCGACAGCGAGCAGGCCGCCGAACAGGTAGCCGGTCTGCGTGGCGACAACGGAAATCGTGGGCAGCAGCGCGTTGCGCAGCACGTGGCGGCGGATGACGACGCCACGCGGCAGACCCTTCATGAAGGCGGTGCGCGTGTAGTCGGCTTCCATGGCGGTGATCACGCCGGCACGCGCCATACGCGCGATGTAGCCGAAGTAGACGATCACCAGCGCGGTGATGGGCAGCACGAGCCGCCACAGCTGGTCGATCGGGCCGGACTCGCTATTGGTGCTGGCAAGCGTCGGGAACCACGCCAGCTGCACGGCGAAGATGACGAGGAGGAACGATGCGGTCACGAACTCGGGCAGCGAGGAGCCGGCGAGGCTCACGGTGACGATGATGCGATCGATCAGCGAGCCGCGTCTGAGCGCGGCCCACACACCCGCGAGGATCGCGAGCGGAACAGTCACGAGCAAGGCGAGGAAGGCGAGCTTGGCCGAGTTGAGGAACGTCGTGCCGATCACGTGCGTGACCGACTCGCGCGTCTTGTACGACTCGCCCAGGTCGCCGTGGGCGTAGTTGCTCATCTGGTTGAGGTACTGCGTGATGAGCGGCTGATCCGTGCCGAGCCGATGGTTGAGCTCGTCGACCGACTCCTGCGGCGCGAACGGGCCAAGGATCTGGCGGCCGACGTTGCCGGGCAGAACGTTCGACAGCGCGAACACGATGATCGTCAGCAGAAACAGCGTGACGATCGCGAGCGCGATGCGGCGGATCAGAAAGACGAGCATGGAGTGAAAAGGTCCTTAAGAGGCGGAAAGGGCCGGGGTCCCGCCGCGAATGCGACGGCGACCCCGGCCCCGATTTCCGTTCTGGACTAGGCCTGCGACGCGCCCTCGAGGAACGCGAAGCCCATCGCCGTCGTCACGATGCCCTGGTACTTGTTGTTGAACGCACCAAGCGTGTTGATCGTGTACGGGATGCCGACCGGGACGTTCTCCCAGAGGTTGGCCTGGACAGCAGCAGCCGTCGACTTCTGATCGTCGACCGACACGGCTGCGGACCACTTGGCAAACGCGTCGTCGAACGCCGCATCGGCGTACTGCGACGAGTTCCACACGCCGTCCGTGGCGAGCGCGGCGTTGAGGTACACGTCCGGCGTACCACGATGACCGTAGTCGACGATACCGGCATCCGAAGCGCCGGAGCACGGCGGCTTGGCCGGCTCGGCCGGGCACCAGTACTTGCCGTAGAAGGTGCCGTAGTCGGAACCAACCAGCTTGACGTTGATGCCAGCCTGCTTCATGCCGTCGGCAGCCAGCACAGCCATGCTGGTCATGTCAATTGCCTTGATGTACGGCAGCTCGATCGTCAGGTCAGAAGCACCAGCCTCGGCGAGGAGCGCCTTGGCCTTGTCGATGTCCTGCGTGCGCTGCTCAGCAGCAGCCTCATCGAAGTACGGGTACAGCGAGAAGATGACCTGGTCGTTGGCGACCGTGCCATGGCCACCGAGGGCCTTGTCGATCATCTTCTGGCGGTCCATCGTCCAAGCGATTGCCTGGCGGACCTTGGGGTCCATGACGGCGCCCTTATCGCAGCGCATCCAGAGCTGGCGATGCGCAGCGGACTTGAGCTCCACGATGTTCATGTTCGGGTCGTTCAGGAGCACTGCGCCCTGATCGGCCGTGATCGTCGTGCAGCCATCAGCCTCACCGCTGGCGACCGCGGCGACCTGCGCTGCGGTGTCCTCGATGAAGATGAACTCGACGGTGTCGAGCGGCGTCGTGCCACCCCACCAGCCGTCGTTACGGGAGTACTTGGCACCCGTCTTGACGTCGAGGCTGTCGAGCTTCCACGGACCCGTACCGCCGACACCCGGCTTGAGGTTGTCCTTGACGGTCCACGCGACCGGCGTGATCTGCGACTGCGTGTTGTCGGACGAGACCAGGTACGGGAAGTGGCCGTTGGCCTTGTCGAGCTTGAAGACGACGGTGAGGTCGTCGGTGGCCGTCGTGCCGCCCTTGGAGAGCGTGCCGGTCAGGGCCGAGTTGCCGGCCTCGATCAGCTTGTCCATCGTGGAGACGACGTCAGCCGAGGTGAAGGCCGAGCCGTCCTGCCACTTGACACCCTCGCGGAGCTTGAAGGTCCACTCGAGACCGTCGTCGCTGCCGGACCACTCGGTGGCCAGCTGCGGCTGGATCGAAAGGTCGGACGCCGAGCGGACCAGGTACTCGAACACCTGCGCCGTGACGTTATAGGTGACGAGGTCGATCATGGTGATCGGGTTGACGCCTTCCGAGCCCGGAAGCGACATGGTCAGCTTGATGCCGCCACCCTGCTTGACGGCGGCCGTCGTGGCGACGTCGCCGCCACCAATGCCGGTGTCCGTAGCGGCCTCGCCGCCACCGGAGCTGCTCGAGCCACCGCACGCGGCGATGATCGCGCTGATCGACGCAAGGGAGAGACCAAGAACCGTGCCGCGCTGAATGAAGTGGCGGCGGTTGATCTTCCCTTGGGCGAACGACTCGACCAGATCGAGCTGGGGTGCGTTCGCCTCTCGGCGGAGCGGATCCAGTTCCTTGAAATCGGTCATACGAGTTCCCTCCTCAGGTCTCGATGCATCTCCGCGGTGGCGAAGACGTCGTGGTTATCCCACACCACCTCGGTGTGAGTCAACACGACACGCAAGTTGTACCACGATGTGACCCAGTTGTCGTACCGCGGTATGACCAATGGTCAGCGGAGGTTTTCCGCGCCGGCTCAGCCTTCGCTGTCGGCAGACGGCGACTCAGCCGGCGGCTTGAGCTCCACATCCACCACACGGATACGGGCGCCGTCGACCTCGCGCACGGTAAAGCGGAAGCCGTTGTGCGTAATCACGTCACCCGGCCGCGCCGGTCGCCCGAGCTCGCCGAAGAGAAAGCCGCCGACCGACGTGTAGTCCTCGTCAGGCAGGCGCCCATCGAACCGATCGTTGAAATCCTCAATGCCGTACGAGGCCTCGAGGCGCACGCGATCGGGTGCCAGACGGACGACTTCGCGGTCGGGCAGGTCGAACTCGTCGTTGATCTCGCCGACGATCTCCTCGAGCAGGTCCTCCAGCGTGACGATGCCGCTGGTCGAGCCGTACTCGTCGACGACGATCGCCATGTGCGTCTTCGTGCGTCGGAAGTCGGCCAGCAGCTCGTCAAGCTTTTTGGTCTCAGGCACGATCGGCACCGGGCGCACGCACGACTCGATCGTGGCCTCGTTCGTCTCGCCTACGTGGTCGGCGAAGAGGTTGCGGATGTGCACGACGCCGACAAGATCGTCCATCGTTTCGCGGTAGACGGGATAGCGCGTGTACGGCGCGGCCAGCGCACGGTCGATCGCCTCGGCCGCGGTCAGGTCGACGGGCATGCCGACCACGTCGGGGCGCGGCACCATCACCTGCTTCACCTCGGTCTCGGCGAAGTCAAACACCTTGTGCAGCAGCTGCTCCTCGGACTCCTCGAGCACCCCCTCCTCGTGCGAGGCCGAGATCAGCATCTTGAGCTCTTCCTCCGAGTGCACAAGGCGCATCTCCGACGGCGTCTCGAGCCCAAGCAGGCGAATCAGCGCCTCGCTCAAGCCACGCAGCACCCAGATGAACGGCCAGAACAGCCACATGAAGACCGATACGGGAAGGGCCACGCCCAGCGCCACGGATTCGGCGCGCGACAGCGTCAGCGTCTTCGGCACGATCTCGCCGAGCACGACGTGCAGCGCGGTGATGATCGCGAAGGCGAGGATCACGCTGATCACGACGGTGGCGCCCTCGCCGAGCACACCCCAATTGCCCAGCAAGCTCTCGAAGACACTCGAGACGGCTGGCTCGCCCACGGCACCAAGCGCAAGTGAGGACAGCGTGATCGCAACTTGGAAGGCCGAGATGAAGCGTGCGGGGTCGTCGATCAGGTGACGGACGCGCTTAGCGGACGCCGATCCCTCCTCGACCAACTCGTCGATGCGCGTCCGGCGGACAGCCACGAAGGCGAACTCGGCCGAGACGAAGAAGGCGTTCCAGGCGATGATCACGACGATCACCGAGATCTCGATGATCGTCAGCGTCGACATGCCGCCCCCGAGGGACGTGACCCGGTCATTGACCCGGGATGACCGGAAGTCGTGTCAGCAGAGGCGCCCACGTATGCTCGGAATGTATCACCCGAAGCCGCGAGGCTCCCTCAGGCGCTGTCGCCGGCGACGATCCGCCCGGCCTGCGGGGCTGCCGGGTCGAGCTCGAGCGCACGCTGCGCGGCGGTTCGCGCCTCGGGGTCGCGACCAAGCCGCGACAGTGCCACGGCACGCTGCTCGTGCCCGATCGCCGAGGCGGGTACGGCCTCAACGTGCCGCTCAGCCGCCTCATGTGCCTCGGCCGGGCGGTCGGCGGCCAGCAGCGCTTCGATCAGCACCAGTCGCATGCTCTCGTCGTCGTCCTGCACCGAGAGCGCCAGCGCAGCGGCCGTCGCGGCGAGATCGGGCTGGCCATCGGCGAGCAGCGACCGCGCTGCCGTCGACAGGTGGCCGTGATCATCATCGTGCAACGCGAGATCGCGCCGGACGAGATCGGCGAGCGCGTCGCGATCGACCTCGATCGGGCCGTCGGGGCCACTCACGGTGGTGAGGGCACCAAGCTCGCGCAGGCGATCGACAACGGCGGGATCACCCGGCGTCAACTCGAGTGCCTCGCGGTACGCGGCGATCGCGCGGTCGTCCTGACCGAGGTCCTCCAGCACGCGCGCGCGGTTGCGATGAAAGAGCGGCACGTCGGCGAACACGCGCGCCACGGCATCGAGTTCGGCGAGCGCCGCCTGCGCCTCGCCGGTCTCGCGCAGCGCCGCCGCCCGGTTGAGTCGCGCGGGAGCATCCTGCGGATCGATCACGAGGACCGCATCGACGTGCGCCAGCGCGTCGTCCCAGCGCTGCTCGGCGAGCGCCTGTTGTGCCAGCGTCATCGGACGCTGCTTGGCGGCGATGCGCCGATGCTCGGCCGCCAGCGGATGGTCGGGCTCGGCATCGGCAAACTGTGCGGCGTAGCCGATCAGATCGGCCGGCGTGGCTGACGCGCTATCGATGTCGGCGGGGACGAAGACCTGCTCGGGCAGCCCCAGGCGGGCGGCGGCGAGCGGATCGAGATCGAGCAGAACCCAGTTCTCCATAGCCCCGCAGGGTACGCGAGCGGCGCGCCTTCCCCTCCGCCCGTTCGTCCGCTACACTCCGTCCATCACCTACGGCAACGGTGTTGCCGTATCGCCAACACAGGGAGAGGCTCAGACATATGTCCGTCCCCAGCTCTACCAAGTACCTGATCATCGGCGCAGGTATCCACGGTCTGTCGACCGGGTACCACCTCGCCAAGCAGCTCAAGGCGCGTGGCGTCGGCTCGGGTGCCGACATCACGATCATCGACAAGTCCGGCATCGCTGCCGGCGCGTCGGGCATCGCCTGCGGCGTGGTCCGCAACAACTACTACCAGCCGGCCATGTCTGAGCTGATGGCCGCCAACGTCGAGGTCTGGGAGTCCGACCCCGAGGCGTACCACTACCACGAGGTCGGCTACATCGCCCTTGGCCCCGAGGGCCAGGTCGGCGATCTGACCGAGGTCGCTGGTCGCCACGAGCAGATCGGCTACCCCTCCACGCTGATCACCGGCGAGGACAACGTCCGCGAGCACATGCTCAAGCTGTTCCCCGACTGGCGTGCGCCGGGCCTGAAGGTCGCGCTGCACGAGCACAAGGGTGGCTTCGCGTTCAACGTCGAGTCGCTGCACGGTATCGCCAACAAGGCCAAGGCCGAGGGCGTCACCATCATCGAGGGCATCAAGGTCAACGGCTTCGTGACCGACGCCACTGGCGCCGTCACCAAGGTCGAGACCTCCGGTGGCCCGATCGAGTGCGAGCAGGTCATCATCGGCGTCGGCCCCTGGATCCCCCGCATGTGGGAGATGCTCGGCCTGCCGGACCGCCTCGACGTCCGCACGCCGACCGGCGACATCCACAAGGACCAGAACATGTGGACGTTCTGGTACCTGCAGGAGGGCGAGATCGCCGTCGACCCGCTGATGCACGCAACGGCTGACGGCAAGATGCCGCCGGTCCTGCACGTCGACTCCGACGCACCGCTCTACACGGACGACGGCAAGCTCGTCACCGACGAGCTGTGGGGTAACTACTTCAAGCGCGATCGTCACGGCATCCAGGGCGGCGCTGCGCCGATCGCTCTCGATACGGACTTCGAGATTGATCCGTACCCGAGCTCCAGCGTCGACCCGGCCTTCCCGGACATGTGGTGCGCGAGCCTCTCGCACTGCATGGAGCGCTTCGAGGGCTGCCGTGCCAACTACAAGACGGCCCGCTCCGGCGGCGTCGGCTCGTTCACGGTCGATAACTTCCCGGTCTTCGACTACATGCTTCCCAACGTCTACGTCATCGCCGACTCGAACCACGGCTACAAGATGATTGGCGTTGGCAAGGAGGTCGCGAACGTGGTCCTCGGCGATCACTCCTCGCTCCTCCACCCGTTCCGCTACGAGCGCTTCGCCTCGGGTGATCTTCACCCGGTGTCGAACAGCCCGTACCCCTGGTCGTAAGGCACAGCCGGCCGCCGGTGTCCTCGGACATCGGCGGCCGCGGCCCTACGGCCGCAGCAGCGCCCTGACCCCCGCGCGCCAGATCGGCAGGACGCGCTCCATCGGCAGCTCACTCGCCTCGTAGAGCGACGTCAGCGCGACGCCCTCCTGGAAGCTCCAGAAGGCCATCACCAGATCGGCGGTCGACTGCGCGGTCGTCACCTGCCCACGGCGCTGGCCCTCCTCGAGCAGTTGAACGATGCGTCGGTTGGCCGCGCGACTAAAGCCCAGTAGCTCCTCGCCGAGTTCGGGCTGCGTGAGGCTATGCAGGATGATCTCGATGTAAACGCGCTCGCGCTCGCGCAGCGCGGGCGAACACGGCAGGAAGTCTTCGCCGATCGCAATAAGATCTTCGATGCAGTCCCAGCCAGCAGGGAGTTGGGCGGGGTCGTCGAGCGTGTCGTGGTCGAAGGCGGCTTCCGTCCACGTGCGCAGCGCAACTTCACGCAGCAACGCGTCGCGCGTGCCGAAGGCGTGGGTGAATGGTCGCGTGGAGCAGCCGGCGTCGCGCGCCAGGTTACGGAACGTGCAGGCTGCCACGCCATCACGCGCGATCAACTGGGTGGCGACGCTCATCAGTCGCTCACGTCGCTCCTCGGCGGTCTCGTTGATGGGGGCCATAGCCACCCCAACAGGGTACTGCGCCTAGGCTGTCTCGTGAGACGGACGCCGCCCAATCGGCACCCGCCACACGAGACGCAGAGACCATGCCGCCGCGAACCGCCGACCCGCTCGACACCGCGCTCTCGCCTGTCGCCGCAACCTGGCTGCGGGAGACCTTCCCGAACGGCCCCACGCCGGCGCAGGCGCAGGGCTGGCCGGCCATCGCCGGCGGCGGCAACGTGCTGCTCTGCGCGCCAACAGGCTCGGGCAAGACGCTGGCCGCGTTTCTCGTGGCGCTCGACCGGCTCGCCACGACCCCGCGGACCGAGAAGGGCACGCGGGTGCTCTACATCTCGCCGCTGAAGGCCCTCAACTACGACATCGAGCGCAACCTCCGCGGCCCACTCGCCGGCTTGCGCGCCACCGCTGACCGCCTCGACCTGCCGCTGCCCGACATCGACGTCGGCGTGCGCACCGGCGACACACCGGAGAAGGAGCGCGCCCGGCAGGCCCGCACGCCGCCCGACATCCTGATCACCACGCCCGAGAGCCTGTTCCTGGTGCTCACCTCGCCCACCCGCCGCGAGGCACTGCGCACGGTCGAGACGGTGATCATCGACGAGGTCCACGCCGTCGCCGGCACGAAACGCGGCAGCCATCTAGCGCTGTCGCTCGAGCGTCTCGAGCACCTGACCGGCCGCCCTGTCCAGCGCATCGCGCTGTCGGCCACGGTCTCGCCGCTCGATGAGGTGGCACGCTTCGCGTCGGGTGAGCGGCCCTGCACGATCGTGGACGCGGGCATGCGTCGCGCGATCGACGTCGACGTGGTCGTGCCGCTCGCCGACATGGCGCGCCCCGACGAGAACGTCGCGCTGCCCGAGCACGTGCAGGGCGCAGGCGACGGTGGCAGCAACTCGGTCTGGCCTGCGATCTACCCGCAGCTGCTCGAATTGATCGAGTCGCACACCACGACCCTGATCTTCGTCAACTACCGCCGGCTTGCCGAGCGCCTCGCGCTGCGCCTCAACGAGCTGGCGGAGAAGGAGATCGCTCGCGCGCACCACGGCTCGCTCGCGCGCGAGACGCGACAGGAGGTCGAGGAGCTGCTCAAGAGTGGACAGCTGCCATGCCTCGTCGCGACGTCGTCGCTCGAGCTTGGCATCGACATGGGCTCGATCGATCTTGTCATCCAGGTCGAGTCGCCACGCAGCGTGGCGCGCGGCCTGCAGCGCATCGGCCGCGCCGGTCACACCGTCGACGCCGTTAGTCGCGGCCGCATCTTCCCCAAGCATCGCGGCGATCTTGTCGAGAGCGCCGTCGTCGTGCAGCGCATGTACGAGGGCGCCGTCGAAGACATCCGCGTGCCGCAAAACCCGCTCGACGTACTCGCCCAACAGATCGTCTCGATGTGCTCGAGCGAGGACTGGACGGTCAGCGACCTTGAGGCGCTCGTCAAGCGCGCAGCGCCCTACCGCGACCTGCCACGCGCCCAGCTCGAGGGCGTGCTCGACATGCTGGCTGGCCGCTATCCGTCGGACGAGTTCGCCGAGCTGCGCCCACGCATCACGTGGGATCGCATCGGCGACGTTCTGCACGGTCGCGACGGCACGCGCTCGCTCGCCGTCGCCAACGCCGGCACGATCCCCGACCGCGGCCTCTACGGCGTACACCTCGCCGACGGCGGTGGGCGCGTGGGCGAGCTCGACGAGGAGATGGTCTACGAGGCGCGCGCCGGCCAGATCTTCCAGCTCGGTGCATCGAGCTGGCGCATCGAGCGCATCACCCGCGATCGCGTGCTCGTCTCCCCTGCGCCCGGCCGGCCGGGGCAGATTCCGTTCTGGCGCGGTGAGGGCGCTGGCCGCACAATCGAGCTCGGCCGCGCGCTCGGGGCGTTCACCCGCGAGCTCGGCGGCATGCGCGCCGACACCGCCAAGAAGCGCCTACGCACCGAGCACCACCTCGACGAGCGCGCCGCCGACAACCTGCTTGGCTACTTCCGCGAGCAGCGCGAGGCCACGGGCGTGCTGCCGACCGACCGCACGATCGTCGTCGAGCGCTTCCGCGACGAGATCGGCGACTGGCGCCTCTGCGTGCTCACGCCCTTTGGTGCCCGTGTGCACGCACCGTGGGCATTGGCGATCGGCGCGCGGCTACGCACCGAGCACGGCATCGACGCCCAGGCGCTGTGGTCCGACGACGGGATCATCGTGCACCTGCCCGACTCTGACGATCCGCCGCCGGCCGACGTCGTCGTGCTCGACCCCGACGAGATTGAGGACATCGTGGTCGGTGAGCTGGCCGGCAGCGCACTGTTCGCCGCACGCTTCCGCGAGAACGCCGCTCGTGCGCTGCTGATCCCGCGCCGTCGCCCCGGCCAGCGCACGCCGCTCTGGCAGCAACGCCTCAAGGCCCAGGCGCTGCAGGGTGTCGCCACGCGCTACGGCGCCTTCCCGATCGTGCTCGAGACGTACCGCGAGTGCCTGCAAGACGTCTTCGACGTCGCGAGCCTTAAGGAGCTGCTCGGCGGCATCGGCAACCGCACGCTCGAGCTCGTCGAGGTCGAGACACCGACGGGCTCGCCGTTCGCGGCCTCGCTCCTCTTCGATTACGTCGCGCAGTACATGTACGAGGGCGATGCCCCGCCGGCCGAGCTGCGCGCCCAGGCGCTGTCGCTCGACCGCGACCTGCTGCGCGAGCTGCTCGGCCAAGAGGATCTGCGCGACCTGCTCGACGCCGACGCGATCGCGCAGGTCGAGAGCGATCTGCGCCGCCGCTACGCCGACACGCCCGATGCGCTGCACGACCTGCTGCGCCGCCTCGGCGACCTCACGCCGGCCGAAATTGATGATGCCGAGACCATCACCGAACTGGTGCGCGACCGGCGCGCAACGATCGTCCGCATCGCCAGCGAAGAGCGTGTGATCGCGGCTGAGGATGCCGGACGCTACCGCGATGGCGTCGGCGCGCTACCCGAGCCAGGCCTGCCCGCCGTCTTCCTCGAGCCGGTGCCTGAGGCGCTGCACGGGATCGTGCGCCGCTACGCGCGCACGCACGCACCGTTTACCGCAGCAGCAGTTGCCGAGCGGCTCGGCATCCCCGAGCGGCGCGTGCTCGACGAGCTCGAGCGGCTCGCCACCGACGGCGCCGTCGTGCAGGGCGGTCTGCTGCCCGGCGGCTCGGGCATCGAGTGGTGCGACAGCGAGGTGCTACGCCGCATCCGCCGCGCCACGCTCGCCGTGCTGCGCTCGGAGATCGAGGCCGTGCCGGGTGCGGCGCTGGCGCGCTTCCTGCCGCGCTGGCAACGCATCGATGAGGGTGGCGGGGCAGCAGGCGAACGCCTACGCGACACGATCGCCACGCTGCAGGGCCTCGTAATCCCCGTCGCCATCCTCGAGACCGACGTCCTGCCCCGCCGCGTGCCCGGCTACCGCCCCGAGCAACTCGATGCGCTCTCAACGAGTGGCGAGATTGTCTGGGCTGGCGCCGGCGACGGCCGGGTTGCGTTGTACATCCGCGAGGACGCACCGCTGCTCGGACCGCCCCCGCGCGGCGTGCCCGCCGAGGGGGAAGCGATCGACCGCGTCCGCGAGCGGCTCGCCCAGGGAGCGTGCTTCCTCGACGAGCTGGCCGCGGGCACCGAACTCGGTCCGCAGGAGCTGATGGTCGCGCTCTGGCAGCTCGTCTGGGCCGGCGAGGCGACGAACGATCGCTACGCACCGCTGCGCAGCTCGTCGCGTCGGGTGCCGGCCGCGCGCTCGCTGTCGGCCGTGCGTCCACCCGAGCGCGGGCGTGGCGGCGGCCGTCGCCTATCGCGCCGCCGCGGCGCCACACCCACCCCACCCGCCGGCGGCCGCTGGTCGCTTGCCGCACCGCTTTTTGACGGCGCGACCCAAGCCGACCGTGCGCGGGCGCAGGCCGAGATTCTGCTCGACCGCTACGGCGTCGTCACGCGCCCCGGGGTCAAGGCTGAAGGCCTCCTCGGTGGGTTCTCCGGGGTGTACCCCGAGCTCGCTGTCCTCGAGACGCTCGGCGCCGCGCGACGCGGCTACTTTGTCGAGGGACTCGGCGGCGCACAGTTCGCACTGCCCGGCGCGCTCGAGCGGCTACGCGAAGCGCGGACCGAAGTCGAGAGCGAGACGCTCGTCCTGGCCGCCGCGGATCCAGCGCAACCGTACGGCGCGGCACTGCCGTGGCCAGAGTCGCTGGGCGGACGCCCCGCGCGCTCAGCCGGCGCGCACGTGGTGCTCGTCGATGGTGCGGCCGTGCTCTTCGTCGAGCGTGGCGGCCGCACGCTCACCCCCTTTGCCGAGTATGAGGACGACGTCCACGCCGCGGCGCTCACGGCACTTGCCGCCGCCGTCGAGCGCGGCATCGTGAAGCGCCTCAACGTCGAGCGTGTCGCGGGCGCGAGCGCGCTGGGCACCGTCTGGGAGGAGCGGCTCGTCGCCGCGGGCTTCCGGATCGGACCCAAGCGCCTGTCGCTCGGCTAGCGCAGAAACGCAAAAGGCCCCGCCTGATCCGAAGACCAGACGGGGCCACGTGCGTTGGAACTAGGCGGCAGCGACGTCGGCCAGTGCGGCCTTGAGCGCACCGGTCAGCTCGTCGATCTGCTCCGGACCGCAGATCAGCGGCAGTGCCGTCACGACCATCGGCTTGACGCGCACGTCCGGGCGGACGATCACGCCGTGCTTGCGAGCAGCACCCGCGACGGGAGCCGTCAGGGCGTTGTCCGTCAGCTCCAGCGAGTGGTAGTAGCCCTTACCGCGCGCCTCGACGACGAGGTCGCTCGAGGCGGCCACGTCGGCCATGGCGGCCGCGTAGTAGTCCTCGTTGGCGAGCACGTTGTCGATCACGCCGAGGCGCTCCATGATGTCCAGGTTCGCCAGCGCGACGGCGCACGCGAGCGGATGACCGCCGAACGTGAAGCCGTGCGCGTACATGGCGTCCGCGTTGATCAACGGCTCGCCAACGGCCTCGGTGAAGACCACGCCACCACACGGCGCGTAGCCCGAGGTGATGCCCTTGGCGAACGTGCAGATGTCGGCGTTAAAGCCGAGACGATCCGTGGCGAACCAGCCACCGACACGGCCGAAGCCGGTGATGACCTCGTCGCACCAGAGCAGGACACCGTACTTGTCACAGATCTCGCGGATCCGGGCGCCGTAGCCCTCAGCCGGCGGCAGGCCGCCACCGTTCTGAATCGGCTCGACGACGACAGCCGCGACGGTGTCGGGGCCCTCGGCGAGGATCTGCTGCTCAATCGCGTCGGCGCAGGTCAGCGTGCAGCCGCCCTTGTCGTGGCAGTAGAGGCAGGTGCGCTGATGCGTGTTCGCCGCATGGCGGACGTTCGGATCGAGCGGCTCGAACGGCACGCGCGAGAGCGGAATGCCCGTCAGCGAGAGGGCGCCCATCGTGCAGCCGTGGTACGCGCCGCGGCGGGCGATGATCTTGCGCTTGAGCGGCTGGCCCTTCGCGAGGAAGTGCTGGCGCACGAGCTTGAGGGCCGACTCGACCGACTCAGAGCCACCCGACGTGAGGAGAACGCGGGACATGCGGTCGGGCGCCAGGCCAAGGATGCGCTCGGTCAGCGCGAGCGCCGACGGGTGCGTCGCGGCCCAGTTCGGGTAGAAGCAGAGCTCCTCGAGCTGCTTGGCCGCGGCCTCGCCGATCTCCTTGCCGTGCGAGTAGCCAATCTGGGTGGTGAAGAGGCCAGAGACGCCGTCGAGGAAGCGATTGCCATCCTTGTCGATTGCGTACGGACCTTCGCCCGTGACGATGACGGGCGGCGACTGATTCTGAAAATCAGCCATCTTCGACCAGTTGAGCCACTCGCCCTTGTGGGCGTCGGGCGAAAGGGTTTCGAACGTAACCGGGTTCACTGTGAACGCACCTCCTCGTACGTACACCGGAGTATGGCGCACTTGGGCGCGGAGGGATACCCTGCATCCACATGACGACCTCCGTCACCGAGACCACGCTCGACGGCTCCCCCGCGCTGGAGCTACGCGCCGGCGAGCTGACCGCGACCGTTGTCCCCACCGTGGGCATGGTCGTCGCTTCGCTGAAGCAGGGCGAAACCGAGCTGCTTGGCCAACGCGGCGGCCTCACCGCGTATCGCGACAAGGGCTCGAGCTTCGGCGTGCCGCTGCTCTACCCGTGGGCCAACCGCCTGAGCGGTCTGTCGTACGCCGCCGGCGGAACGACCGTACAGCTGGACGCCGCGACGACACCGATCAAGCTCGACGGCAACGGCCTGCCGATCCACGGACTGCTCACCGCCAGCCGTCTCTGGGAGCTCGGCCACGCCACCGCCGATGAGGGTGGCGCCGAGGTGATGGCCACGCTCGACTTCGGCGAGCACCCCGAGTTGCTGACGGGCTTCCCGTTCCCCCACGCGATCGCGCTGACGCATCGGCTCGATGCCAGCGGCCTGCAGACCACGTTGACGGTGATGTCCACGGGCGACGTTGCCGTCCCGATCGCGTTTGGCTTCCATCCGTACCTCGCACCTGGCGGCGACCGCACGGCGTGGCTCATCGAGCTGCCTGTCACCTCGCACGCGCTGCTCGACAACCGCGGCCTGCCGACCGGTGAGGTCGAGCCCGTGCCGCCTGGCCCGCGCGCGCTCGACACCGCCGCCTATGACGATCTGTACCCGACGATCGAAGCTGAGCCGGAGTTTGCGGTCGAGAACGCGGAGCGCCGCCTCGAGGTGTCGTTCGGACAGCACTTCTCCTGCGCGCAGGTCTACGCACCGGCCGATGCCGACTTCATCTGCTTTGAGCCGATGACGGCGCCGACCGACGCGCTCGTCACGGGCAACGACCTGCGGGTCGTCGAACCGGGTGGCTCGTTCACAGCCTCGTTCCGCATCGACGTCCTGAGCCTCTAGGCGTGCCCGAAGGCGACACCCTCGAGCGGATCGCCCAGCAGTTGCAGCCGCTGGTCGGCAGCGTGCCGACGATCACAACGCCGCTGGCCCGCCACCAGCCCATGCGGCTACCCGCACGTCTGGCCGGCCAGACACTGACGGCAGTCGAGGCGCGCGGCAAGCACCTGCTGATCCGCTTCGACTCCGGCCTCGTGATCCACTCGCACCTGCGCATGTCGGGCCGCTGGGATATTGGCGCGACCGGACGCCCGACGCGGCGCCCTCGCTCGACGGCCTGGATCGTGATCGACGATGGCACGACCGAGGCAATCCTCGTCAACGGCGCAGTGCTCGAACTGCTGACGCCCGCCGAGCTGTCGCTGCACCCCAGCCTGCGCCGACTCGGCCCCGACGTACTCGACGAGGGCTTCGACGCCAGCGCAGCGGCCGCACGGGCGCGCCGTGGCCCGTCCGAGCAGACCGTCGCCGACGTCCTGCTCGATCAGCGCGTCCTCGCGGGCGTGGGCAACGTCTGGAAGAGCGAGATCCTGTTCGACCTGCAGCTCGATCCGCGCACGACCGCCGCCGCCCTCGACGACGCCGAACTCGCCGCGCTGCTGGCACGCGCCTCAGAGCTGATGCGCGCGCACATGGCAAGCGGCGCAACGCAACGGCCCGTGCAGATCTACGGCCGCGCCAACCGGGCCTGCCCGGTGTGCGGCACCGCGATTCGCGCCCGCGCCCAAGGCGACGAAGGCCGCCGCACGTTCTGGTGCCCGCAGTGTCAGCCCTCGCGCGACGACGAATCGCCGAAGAACGACTGAACCCGCTTGGCGGCCTCAGGGTCACGCTTCGTCGCGTTCGGCTTGGCCTTGGGGGTGCGCGGGCCGCCTCGTTCGATCAGCGCCCGTACCTCGGTCGCCGCATCGACGGCGGTCAGCGCCGCGGTCTCCATCGAGACGAAGTCACTCACCCAATCGCCCGCCATGAACACACGACCGCCGAGCCCGTGCTCGAGCGTCTCCTGCGCACGCCAGCGACCCGGGGCGCCGAACGGGCCGGCGTGCTCCCACGGCAGCGTCCACAGCTCGACGATGTGCCGGCGCAGCTCGGGGAACAATCGATCCACGCTCGCCAGGTGGTGCTGCTGGATCTCGTCGTCGGTCTTGCCCAGCAGCGCGCGGCCACGATCGGCACCCGTGTAGACCATCAGCACGCTGCCCTGCTTCGGGGCACCCGTGCCGTTGAGCGCGTTGGCGTGGTTGAAGAACATCGTGAAGCCAAGATCCGGCGTGAGGATCGAGTAGATGTCGTCCCACGGCATCGCCTCGGTCTCGTCCGTGCGGATGCTCGTAACGATGTGCGGCCCGAAGCGGATGCGGTCGACAGCGGCAGCGAAGCCAGGCGTCATCGCGTCGGCCATGAACGGTGCAAGATCGGGCGCCGGCACGGCCACGATCGCGGCCCGCGCACGCACCTCCCCTGCTCCGTCGGGCCCCTCGTAGCCGACCGTCACGCCGGCACCGTCGAAGGCCAGGCGCGTGGCGCGCGTCTGCAGGCGAATGTGGTCGGCGAGGTCGCGGCCCATGGCATCGGGCAACAGGCCCGAACCGCCGCGCATGTTGCGGCCGAGGTCGCCCGAGTCCCAGACGTGCCCGAAGAGTGCCGCCATCGAGCCCTCGGAGATCTGGTCCGGCTCGGCGATCGTGCGATTGCAGAGTGCGCGGTAGATCTCGGCGGCCTCGGGATGCAGCGGGCCGAGGAAGTCGGCGAACGAGCGGTCACCGCCGTACTGCAAGAGGCGCATGCGTACGTCGGCCGAGCTCTCGTCCGGGCGCGGGACGGCGAGCTTCATGTACTCGTCACCGATCTTCTTGACCTTGAGGCCCGCACGTGCGAACGAGGCACGACCGCGCACCGACAGCGGCAGCTTGAAGGGCAGCAGTTCAGGCCGGCTGTCACGTACGAGCTCGCCGCGCAGCGCCACGTTGAGCATCGAGCCGGGGATCGGTAAGACCTCAAGGCCGTACTCCGTGACCATGCGACCGACCGTCGAATCCGGTGGCGGAAACATGTGCGCACCGACCGACACCGCGAGATCGCCGCGCTGCTGTGACCAGATGCGGCCGCCCACGCGATCCGACGCCTCGAGCACGAGCGGATCGAGATCGCGCAGCTCCTTCGCCGCAGTCATGCCGGCGATCCCGGCACCGATGATGACGACGTCGCGTTCCTCAACCATGCGCCGATTCTAGACGCGTTAAACGTTGCACCGACGAGCGCGATAGGGTGCCGACATGCTCCGCGGATTCGTTGAACGCAAGACGCTGTTCGCGTGCATCCTCGCGACGGGCGCGATCTTCATCGATATCTCGATCGTGAACGTCGTGCTGCCCGACATCCGCAACGACCTGCACACGTCGCTGGCGCAGGAGCAGTGGATCGTCAACGCCTACCTGATCACGATGACCGCGTTCGTGCTGCCCGCCGGCGTGATGGGCGATGTTTGGGGCCACAAGCGGATGCTGCAGATCGGCCTCGCCGCCTTCATCGTCGCCACGCTCCTGGTCGGTCTCGCCCCCAGCGCGGACTTCCTGATCGGCGCCCGCGCCCTGCAGGGGCTCGCCGCCGCGCTGATGACCCCAGCGTCGATTGCCATCCTGCGCACCTCGATCGCCCCCGAGCGTCAGGCGCGCGCGATCGGTCTGTGGGTAACGGGCACGAGCCTCGCCTCGTCGGTTGCGCCGGCCTTCGGTGGTGTGATCGGCGGGCTGTTCGGGTGGCGCTGGGCGTTCCTCGTCGTGATCCCGGCGCTCGTCGTCGCGCTCTGGTTCGCGCGCGGCATCATCGACTCTCCGCACACCAATCGCCGGATCGATCTCGTCGGCGGCGGGATCATCGCAGCCGCCATTGCGTTGATTACTGCAGGGCTCATCGAGTGGCCGTCACGGGGCATCCTCGACCCCCTCGTGCTCGGCCTGATCGGCGCCGGCCTCGTCGTCCTGCTCATCTTCATCCTGCACGAGCGGCGCTTCCCCGACCCAATGATTCCGCCACGCGCGGTACGCGACCGGCTGATGAATCGCGTGCATGTCTTCACGATCCTCGCGTGGTCTACCCCGCTGACCATGGGTCTCCTGATCTCGATCCGGCTGCAATCGGCACTCGGCTATGGGCCGATCACCACGGGCTTTCTGCTGCTGCCGATGAGCCTCGCGATCATGCTGACCTCGCGGCGGCTGACGGCGTTCGCGGCGGGGAACCACATGCGCCTGATGCTCCGGCTCGGGCCACTGCTGACTGCCCTCAGCGTGGTCCCCGCCTACTTCCTGGCCGACGGTCGCGTCTGGGTCGCGATCCCGTCCCTCGTCCTGCTCGGCCTCGGTATGGCCTGCATGGCCGGCCCCGTCACCCACGCGGTGCTCCAGCTCTCGCCAGCGGGCGATGAGGGCATGCAGTCGGCGATCAACCTCGCCGCGGCGCGCTTCGGCACGCTGATGTCGATCGCGCTGCTCGGCATCGCCGCCGCTCTTGGCTGGTCGCTCGCCGGTGGTGGTCCCGATCCGGGCAATGCTCTTGAAGGCGCCAGCACCTTCGCTGACGGCGCCTACACCGCTGGACTCGTGTTGTCGGCCGTGCTCGCGCTGGCCGCCATCCCGTTCGCGTCTGCCGCTAAGCGGGCGCCGGCGTCCGACGCCTGAGCGACACGATCACGTAGAGCAGCGCACCGAGCACGACAATGCCGAAGACCCAGCCGTTGAGGCGCATGCCGAAGAACACCTGAGCGGGATCGACGCGGAGCGTTTCGATCCAGAGACGCCCGATGCCGTACAACAGCAGGTAGAACGCGAAGATCGTGCCCGGCCGCACGCGATCCCAAAGGCGCGGGATGATCACCGCAATCAGGACGGCGAAGACGCCGAGGTTCCAGAGCGACTCGTAGAGGAACGTCGGCACGAACGTGGTGTACGAGGCGTACTCAGCCGGGCGGAAGGCGGGGTCGATCGTGACGGCCCACGGCAGCGTCGACGGGCCACCGAACAACTCTTGGTTGAAGTAGTTGCCCCAGCGCCCAAGCGCCTGCGCGAGGATCAGGCCTGGTGCGATGCAGTCGGCGACGGTGCCGAACGACAGGCCGCAGCGCCGTGCGCCGATGTACGCGCCGAGCGCACCACCGGCGATCACACCGGGCAGGCCGAGCCCGCCCTGCTGGATCTGGATGATCCGCAGCGGATCGTCGCTAAACAGGTGCCAATCCGTCGCCACGTGGTAGAGCCGCGCGCCGATGATGCCAGCAGGCACGGCCCAGAACGCGATCGTGTAGACGTGCTCCGGATCTAGGCCGCGGCGACGGAACTCGCGGCGTGCCAGCCAGATCGCCAGCGCAATGCCGACGGCGATTAGGAAGCCGTACCAGCGCAGGCCGAACGTGCCGACCTGGAAGATGAACGGACCGGGCGAGGCGGGGATCGAGGCGAGCATCACGCCCGCAGGGTACCCGGTGCTGACGGCTCTGGTACCCGCCGAGGCGGGCACCGGAGGTCATGCATCACTCAGCCGCGTCGGGATTACCCATCGCCGCCATGGCCTCCTGCGACTTCGCCGGACCACGCAGCACTCGGGCCACGACGACCGCGATCGCCGCGCCAGCCATCGGGCCGACGAGGTACACCCACCACGTGGCGAGGTCGCCGAGGGCGACATCCGGACCGAGCGCGCGGGCGGGATTCATCGCCGCGCCCTCGAACGGACCGCCCATCGAGCCAAAGGCCATGATGTAGCCGGCCACCGCGAACGGCACGAACGGGCCGCTCAGTTTGGGACCGTTGGCGATGCCAAGCACCATCAGGACGAGCCCGAAGGTGATGAGCGCCTCGAAGGCCACCGCCTGCAGGTCCTTGCCGTCTGGCGGCCGCGTTGCGGCGAGATTGCCCAGCGGCCCAAAGAACCAGCGGGCCAACAGCGAGCCAGCGATCGCGGCGATGCACTGCACAACCCAGTACGCCACCGCCATCGCCCACCCCATATCGCCGCGCAGCGCAAACGCGAACGTCATCGCCGGGTTGAAGTGCGCGGAGATGTCGCCGAGGAAGATGATCGCGACCATCAGCCACAGCGCCGAGAACGCCGACAGGATCAGCGCGACCGAATACGGCGACGGATCGCCGCCGCCGTACTTGACGATCATCGCCGCCCCGCCCGAGAGGATGAACGTGAGGCCGAACATCCCGATGAACTCGGCGATCAGCCGCCGCTTGCGGTGCTCGTGCGACGTCCACGACGCGTAGTAGTGCTTCGTACCGACCTCGGAGATCAGCGCGTCCCTGCCGGTAGGAGCGGCACTCACGACGACTTCTTGGCCTTCTTGGCCGGAGCCTTCGCGCGCGGCTTGCGGGCCGCCTTGGGCGCCGCACCGTCGGGGTGCGTCATGTTGATCGGAACCACCACGCGGTCGTAGAGCTCCTCGGTGACGCCGTTCTTCAGCGCCGCCTCGCGCAGCGTGAGGTTGTTGTCGATCGCGTAGTGCGAGATCACCGACGCCTGGTCGTAGCCAATGATCGGCGACAGCGCCGTGACCATCATCACGGACTTGTCGATGTTCTCCTTGATCTTGGGCTTGTTCAGCTGGGCGCCCTCAATCATGAACTCGCGGAAGTGATCACACATGTCGGCGAGGATCAGCGCCGAGTGCAGGTAGTTGTTGATCAGGATCGGACGGAACGCGTTCAGCTCGAAGTTGCCCTCGGCGCCGCCCATCTGCACGGCGACATCGGACGACATCACCTGGATGCAGACCATCAGCATCGCCTCGGCCTGCGTCGGGTTGACCTTGCCCGGCATGATCGACGAGCCCGGCTCGTTCGACGGCAGCACCAGCTCCATCAGGCCCGTGCGCGGACCGGAACCGAGCCAGCGCATGTCGTTGGCGATCTTGAACAGCGTCACCGATGCCGTCTTGAGCCCCGCGTGGGCGCGGACCATGCGGTCGAGCGTGCCCTGCGCCGCGAACTTGTTGTCGGCGGTCTTGAAGGGGTAGCCGGTCAGCTTCGCGATCGTCGCGGCAACCTCGTCGCCGAACCCGACGGGCGAGTTGAGCCCCGTGCCGACGGCCGTGCCACCCATCGCGAGACGCAGCAGACCGCTGGTCGCGTGCTCGACCTCATGAATCGCGTCCTCGAGCGCGGCCGCATAGCCCGACCACTCCTGGCCAACCGTCAGCGGCGTGGCGTCCTCGAGGTGCGTGCGACCGATCTTGACGACTGAGTTCCACTGGCGCGACTTGCGATCGAGCGCCTTCTGCAGGCGCTTCATCGCGGGGATCGTCTTCTCCGTCGCCATCGTGTACGCGGCGATGTGCATGGCCGTCGGGAACGTGTCGTTCGACGACTGGCCCATGTTGACGTGGTCGTTCGGGTGGATCGGCTCCTGCGAGCCGAGCTTGCCGCCGACCAGCTGGATGCAGCGGTTCGACACGACCTCGTTGACGTTCATGTTCGACTGCGTGCCCGAGCCCGTCTGCCACACGTAGAGCGGGAAGTCCTCGTCGAGCTTGCCCGTGATGACCTCGTCGCAGACGCGCTCGATCAGCTTGCCCTTCCACGCCGGCAGGCGACCATGGCGCGTGTTGACGAGCGCGGCGGCCTTCTTGACGTAGCCGTATGCGTGGTAGACCTCGTGCGGCATGCGGTCGTTGCCGATGTTGAAGTGGATCAGGCTGCGCTGCGTCTGCGCGCCCCAGTAGCGGTCCGCAGGGACCATCACCGTGCCGAGGCTGTCGAACTCGCGGCGCTCGCCACGGGTCTTCAGGCCGATCGGAAGGTTGAGGATCTTCGGTGCGCGTTCAGCCATGGTGGTAGGTCTCCGGTCGGCGTCGAGAGGTCGTGTTCGTTGCGTTCAGATGCGATTTCGCGAAGTAGCGGGCGTAAGCCTAGAACCGTTCGCTTTCACGCCTGTGACGCACTGTCCTCTCACCACGGAGACAGAGACCCGGAACCCCAGCGGCTAGCCTGCGATCCAATGGCCAAAGACCGCTACAGCGCTGCCGATATCCGCGTACTTGAGGGTCTTGAGCCCGTACGCGTGCGGCCCGGCATGTACATCGGTGGCACCAATAGTCGTGCGCTGCACCACCTGATCTGGGAGGTCGTCGATAACGCCGTCGACGAGGCGCTGGCTGGCCGCTGCTCGAACATCGTGGTCCAGATCGACGACGGTGAAGTGATCACCATCACCGACGACGGTCGCGGCATCCCCGTCGATATCCACCCCGAGCAGGGCGTGTCTGCGCTTGAGCTCGTGTTCACCAAGCTGCACGCCGGCGGCAAATTCGGCGACGGCGGCTACAAGGTCTCCGGCGGTCTGCACGGCGTCGGCGCGAGCGTTACGAACGCCTTGTCCGAGTGGCTCGAGGTCGAGGTGCGACGCGATAAGCGGCTGTGGAGCCAGCGCTATCAGCGCGGCATTCCCGACGGCCCGGTCAAGGACATGCGCGCACTCGAGAAGGGCGAGCGCAACGGCACGACCGTGAAGTTCACGCCCGATCGCACGATCTTTGACAAGAACGCCCACCTCTCGAACACCACGGTGCAGCAGCGCCTGCGCGAGAAGTCGTTCCTCGTGCGCGGTCTGTCCTTCACCCTGCGCACGCCCGATGGCGCCGAGCACACCTACAAGAGCAACAACGGCCTGGCCGACTACGTGCACGAGCTCAACGAGAGCCGCGACGTCGCGCATCCCTCGATCATCTCGCTCAGCGGCGAGTCCGGCGGAATCCCGATCGAGATCGCCCTGCAGTGGACGATGGGCGCCGACGATCGCGTCTTCTCCTTCTGCAACGTCGTCAACACCGTCGATGGCGGCGCGCACGTCTCTGGCCTGCGCCGCGCACTCACGCGCGTGCTCAACCAGGCCGCGTATGACGCAGGCCGACTGAAGAAGGACAAGGGCGAGTCGCTTGACGCCAAGGATGTCGCCGACGGGCTGACCGCCGCGATTTCCGTGATGCTCGAGGATCCGCAGTTCGAGGGCCAGACCAAGGGGCGCCTCAACAACCAGGAGGCGCAGACCAGCGTCGCTGCCTTCACCGGCCAGGCGCTGGCCGAGTGGCTGGCCGACAAGAAGAACGCCGACGACGCCAAGAAGGTGCTCGACCGTGTCGTGCTGGCGCGCGACGTGCGCCTTGCCAAGGCCAAGATCTCGAAGAAGCTCCGCAACGCGGCAACGTCGATCATGAGCGACTCGAACCTGCCGGGCAAACTTGCCGACACGATCGACAATCCCTCGATCCCGAACATCGAGCGCGAGATTTTCATCGTCGAGGGCGACTCCGCTGGCGGTAGTGCCAAGCAGGCGCGCGACAACGCGACGCAGGCGATCCTGCCGATCCGCGGCAAGATCCTCAACGTCCTCGGCGCCAAGAACGGCAAGGCCTTCGACAACACCGAGGTCGACTCGATCCTCGTCGCACTCGGCGGGCGCAAAGACGTGATCGGCTCCACCCTCGTGGCCACACTCGAGGAAGAGCAGCTGCGCTACGGCAAGGTCGTGATCACCGCCGACGCCGACGCCGACGGCGCGCACATCACCAACCTGCTGATCACGCTCTTCCACGAGCTGTTCCCCGACCTCCTCGCCGGTGGTCGCGTGTTCCTGGCGCGTCCGCCGCTGTTCCGTATCTCGCTCAAGGACGGCTCGGCCGTCTACGTGCACACCGAAGACGAGTTGCGCGACACGCTCGCCAAGACCAAGCGCACCGGCGATCACGTGACGCGCTTCAAGGGCCTCGGCGAGATGAACCCCGACCAACTGCGCGAGACCGTGTTCGACCCGGCCACACGTCGGCTGCAACAGATCTCGATCGAGGACGCCGCCGAGGCCGCCAAGACCGTCGACCTCGTGATGGGCTCGAACCCAGCGCCGCGACGCGCGTGGCTCGAGGAGTCGGCCGCCGACTCTGAGGTGCTGGTGTGAGTCCCAAGAAGGCCACCCCGGACGACGCGCAGCTCGACCTGTCGGTCGAAGAGCCCGACGAGCCGACCGCCGAGCACGAGGCTGCCACGGAGGCACCCGTGATCGACGTCGCCGCTAGCGAGGTGCTGGTCGACGTCGCCGAGGCCGACCCCGAGGACGACGACGAGGACAGCGAAGCCGACACGGCCAGCGGTGATGGCGGCGAAGACGACGGCAGCGGCATCGCACGCCTCGACTGGGACGGCGACTCGATCGATGCCTCCGACGCGCTGCTCGAGCGCGCGCTGTCGTACGGCATGTACGTCAACCTCGGGCGCGCCCTCCCCGACGTGCGCGACGGCCTCAAGCCGGTGCAGCGCCGCATCATCCACGCGATGGACGAGCTTGGCGGCCGCGCAGGGCGCCCGTACCAGAAGTCCGCGCTGACGGTCGGTCACGTGATCGGCAACTACCACCCGCACGGCGACTCCGCGGTCTACGACGCGATGGTGCGGATGGCGCAGGGCTTCGTGCTCAACGTGCCGCTCGTCGACGGCCAGGGCAACTGGGGCAGCGTCGGTCCGAAGGAGTATTCGGACCCGCCGGCCGCCTACCGCTACACCGAGGCACGCCTCTCCCCCGCCGCCACTGCGTGGCTGAGCGACCTACGCCCCGAGATCGTGCGCGAGTACCAGCCGAACTTCACGGAGAAGAAGCAGGAGCCGTGGGTTCTGCCCGTCACGTTCCCGAACCTGCTGGTCAACGGCTCGCGCGGCATCGGCTGGTCGATGGCCTGTGAGGTGCCGCCGCACAACCTCGCCGAGGCCTGCGCGGCGGCGATCATGCTGGCCGAGAATCCCGATGCCTCGCTCGAAGACCTGATGGGCGTCATGCCCGGTCCCGACTTTCCGACCGGCGGCATTCTCGTCGACCCGGAGGGGCTCGCCGAGGCGTACGCCAAGGGCCAGGGCACCGTACGCCTGCAGGCGCGCTTCCACACCGAGCAGCTGTCGGGTGGCGTGCAGGCGCTCGTCATCACCGAGCTGCCCTACGGCGTCTCGCCCGACCAGATCGTGGCCGAGGTCGTCAAGGCCGCGCGCGCCGAGAAGATCCGTGACGTCACCGAGATGCCGAAGAACCTGACGGATCGCACGGGCACGCGCGTGCAGGTCCGCTGCAAGCGCGGCGGCTCGCTCGACCGCCTGATTAGCGACCTCTTCCGCACCACCTCGCTGCGCGTGACGGTGGGCATCAATATGACCGTCCTCGTCGAAGGCACGCCGCGCCAGATCGGCCTGCGGGAGGCGCTCGACCGCTTCGTCGACTTCCGCTTCACGATCGTCACCAATCGCCTCGAGTACGAGCGCGACGAGCTGCTGCGCGAGCTGCACCGCCTGATCGCGCTGCTCGCCGCGCTCGATGCGATCGACGCAGTCATCAAGATCGTGCGCGGCTCTGACGATGACGACGATGCCAAGGCCCAGTTGATCGCCAAGCTCAAGGTCACGCCGCACGGCCAGACGAAGGCCGTGCCGATCGATGACGAGCAGGCCCAGTGGATCATCGACATGCCGATCAAGCGCCTGGCGCGCCTCAACCGCCTCAAGCTCGAAGAGGAGCGCAAGCAGAAGGGCGACCGCGTCGACGAGATCGGTCGCATTCTCGACTCGCATGCCGCCCTCAAGAAGATCGTCGTGACGGAGTTGAAGGAGGCGATGGCCCTGTCGGGCCCGCGCCGCACTGTGCTCGGCGGCGAGGGCTCCACGATCGCGGCCGCGCCCGTGCAGGGCAAGGGCGCCTCGGCCAAGTCGGTCGCCGTGTTGAGCGGCCCGAGTACCGAGGTGTGGCTCGGCGCGACCAAGAACGGCCTGTTCGTCGCGCAGTCCCGCGCCTCGGCCCCGACCGCCTACCCCGTCGACGTCCAGCCGGGCGACCGCCCGTTGCAGCTGATCCATTCCGACACGGATCAGGAGCTGCTGTGCTTCACGACCGACGCCGAGGTGGCGCGCGTGCGACTCAACGAGCTACCGCTGTCGTCGCGCGCCGTGCGCGGGCAGAAGCCGATCCAGATGTCGCGTGGGCAAGAGCTCGTGGCGCTCGCCACCGCCGACGCACCGTTCCTCCTGCTCGTCACCGAGCAGGGCGAGGTCAAGCGCTGCACGCCCGACTCGCTGCCCGGCATGCACGCCACGCTCGGCGCGGCGATGGCACTGCCCGATGGCGACCGCCTCGTCGCGGTCGTGCCGCATGACGAAGGCGACGATCTGCTGCTCGCCACGGCAGACGGCAAGGTGCTGCGCACCGCTGCCAAGCCGCTGCGCGCCGTCAAGAGCGCATCGGCCGGCGGCGTCCTCGGCATGAAGCTCGCACCCGGCGACCGCGTCATCGGCGCCTGCGCCGTCACCCCCGGCGACCTCTACGTGGCGCACGAGAGCGGCTTCGGCAAGCGCATCGCCCTCGACGACATTCCCGCCAAGGGCCGTGGCGGCGGCGGCGTGGCCCTGGCCGCGCCCGACAAGCCGACCAAGGAGCCGGCCGGCCCGGTCGCGGCGATCCGCTGCGCCGAGGGCGAGCCCCAGGCGATCCTGCTGTCCGGTCAGATCAGCAAGGTGCCGGCCTCGGAGGCCGTCAACCGCGCCACGGTCTCGCGCCCCCTCGTCGACGTGGTCGTCGGCGACGAGGTCGTCGGGCTCTCGTAGTCAGCTAGACCGGCAACCAGAGTGCGTCGTGGCCGACGGCCACCCGCCGCGCCTTGCCATTCGCGGCCAGCGAGATCAAGTCCCACTCCGTCGCCGCGAGGTCCGGATCGTCGTTGCGCGCGCACTTGAGCAGCGCGACCTCGTACGTGGTGAGACCGCGCGGAAAGGCAGGCAGCGTCTCCTCCGGACCGGCCGGGCCGCGTTGCGGCAGCGTCGGCTCGAGGTTGGCGATGCAGACGTCGTAGGCGCCGAGCGGCTGCCAGCCGGCGGCCACCAGCATCTCGCCGTCACGGCTGAAGGTGAGGCTCGGCGCGGTGTAGCGCTCATCACCGTCAGTCGTCGCGGTCTTGCCCTGCGCCGTGGCGGGCGGCAGGATCGTGCGCGACTCGCGCTTGTCGGCGAGGTAGGCCTCCTCGACCGCAGGGTCGTTGAGGCCGGCCAGCACGGCGTCAACGTCGATGCCGGTCACGCTGCGGACGATCGGCTCGAGCACCTCGAGCGAGTCGTGCGGGCGCGGGTCGGTAAACCACGAGAAGCGCATCGCCCGCATGACGGCATCGGCGGCGTCGTGGCCCTGACGTCGCGCGCTCACGATCAGACGACAAGCCAGGCCCGTCGCGGCGGGGCGCTCGCGCGGGGCGGTGCCAAACGGCATACCGAAGCGGTCGCGAAACTCGATGTGCCACTGCGTCATCTTCTCGCCCGTGTAGCCGGCGTCGATGTACCGCTGCGGATCCTCGGCGAGGCCGATCATGCAGGTGCGCCAGTTAAGGCCATCGCCATACCGCCACTCGAGCGCGCGAATAAAGGGCTCGGCGGAGTAGGCCCACGGGCAGCCCGGATCGGTGTAGTGAACGACGTCGATGCTCATGCCGGCAGCGTAGCGGCGGCATGAGCATCGACGTTGATGCTCCAAAGGGGTCAGACCCTTTTGGAGCATGCCCATGCCGCGAACGCAGGAGCAAGAGCGCCAATCGGCATGCGCCAAAAGGGTCTGACCCCTTTGGAGCATCCGCCGACACGGCCGGCCATGCCTGCCATCCTGTCCGCCGTGACGACGCGCGTACCCGACCGACGCATTTTCGCGCTCGCGTTTCCCGCCCTCGGGTCGCTGGCCGCTGAGCCGCTGTACTTGCTCGTCGACACGGCTGTGGTGGGCCACCTCGGCAAGGAGTCGCTGGCCGGGCTTGCCGTTGGCGCCGCGCTGCTGGGCAACGCGATCTGGCTGATGAACTTCCTCGCCTACGGCACCACGAGCCGTGCCTCGCGCCTCTTCGGTGCCGGCCGGCGCACGGAGGCCGTGGAGCGCGGCGTGCAGGCCACGTGGCTCGGGGCGATCGTCGGCGTGCTGCTCCTCATCGTGCTGCAGGTCTTCGCCGATCCGATCACGCACCTGATCGCGGGCAACCACCCGGAGACGCAGGCCGCAGCGCTCGGCTGGCTCCGCATCGCGCTGTTCGGCATCCCCTTCGTAACGATCGTGCTGGCCGGGTGCGGTTGGCTGCGTGGCGTCCAGGATCTCCGTAAGCCGCTGGTCTACCTGATCGCCTCGAATATCGTCAGCGCTGCCCTCGCACCACTGCTGGTCTACGGCCTCGACATGGGGCTCAACGGCTCGGCGTACGCCAACGTCGTTGGGCAGATCGTGGCAGCCGCCCTGTTTCTGCAGGCGCTGCTGCGCGAGCACGTCTCGCTGCGGCCGTACCGCGAGGGCCTGATCGAGCAGCTCGGCGCCGCGCGGGATCTCGGCATCCGCACGATCGCACTCGAGAGCACGTTCCTGAGTGCCACTGCCGTCGCCTCGCGCCTCGGCCCCGAGCAGGTGGCCGCGCACCTCATCGCCATCCAACTCTGGTACTTCCTGGCGCTCACGCTGGATGCTTTCGCAATCGCGGGGCAGGCACTGATCGGGGAACTGCTCGGAGCGGATGACATCGCCGCCGCTCGCGCCACCGCGCGACGTCTCTGTCAGCTCGGGGCGATGGTCGGTGCGGTCTTCGGCGTCATCATCCTCGCCGGCTGGCGCGTGATCCCGCGCCTCTTCACCAACGACGATGACGTCGTTGACGCGACCGGGGCCGCGTGGATCTGGTTCGGCGGCATGCAGCCGTTTGCCGGCGTGGTCTTCGCCATCGACGGCATCCTCGTCGGCGCGGGAGACACCGCCTTTATGCGGAACTTCACCCTCGTGGCAGTGCTGGGCGGGTACCTTCCCTGCATGCTCGGCACGATCTACCTTGGGTGGGGGCTGACCGGCCTCTGGATGGGCATCACGCTGTTCATCCTGATCCGCTTCGTGCTCGGCGGCGCCCGCACGTGGCGTGGCGCCTGGGCGATCGGCGGCGCCACGACATGACCCCGTCGTTCGGGGCGGCGCTGCGTGTCTGGCTGCGGCTCGGCTGCATCTCGTTTGGCGGCCCGCTCGCACAGATCGACCTGATGCACCGCGAGGTCGTAGAGCGCCGCCAGTGGATCGACGAGCGCTCATTCCTCCACGCGCTGCGCCTGTGCACCGCGCTGCCCGGGCCCGAGGCGCAGCAACTCGCGTGCTACCTCGGGTACCGCCTGCACGGGGTGCGCGGCGCGATCGCGAGCGGCGGGCTGTTCATCCTCCCCTCCCTCGTGCTGATCATCGCGCTGTCGTGGATCTACATGGCGTTCGGCGAGACCGGCGTGGTGACGGGCATCGTTCGCGCCCTCGGCGGTGCCGTCGTGGCGCTCGTGGTCGCGGCGGGCATCCGGATGGGCCGCAAAGTCGTGAAGACGCGCTGGACGCTCGCCATCGGCGTGATCGCCGGTGTCTCGATGCTGCTCGGCGCGCTGTTTCCGATCCTCGTGCTGCTCGGCGCCCTGGCCGGCTTCCTGATCGGACGCTTCCGGCCTACCGCGCTCGTGCCGCTTGAGGACCAGGAAGACCCGGGCGAGCCGCCGCATCCCGTCGACCGACCGGCGCTGATCCGCCGTGCGGTGATCGGTACCGCCATCTGGCTCGGCGCGGTCATCGCACTGCTCGCCGTCGGTGGCGTGATCGCCGAGCTGACCGGGTTCTTCACGATCGTGGCGCTCGTCACCTTCGGCGGGGCCTACGCCGTTTTGCCCTTCGTGGCAGCTGCGGCCGTCGGGCGCTTCGGCTGGCTCACGCCCGAGCAGATGATCGCCGGCCTCGCGCTCGGCGAGACGACCCCAGGTCCGCTGATCATGGTCAACTCGTTCGTCGGGTTTGTGGCGGGCTGGACCACGCTCGGCGGTGCGGCCGGCGGCATCGCCGGTGCACTCGTGGCCACCTTCGCCACCTTCGCGCCGTCGTTTCTGATGATCTCGGTCGGGGCGCCGCTGATCGAGCACGTCCCGCGCCGTGGTCCGGTCGCCGACGCACTCGCAGCGCTCCAGGGCGTGGTGGCGGGCGCGATCGCCGTGCTCGTGGTCTACCTGGCGGACCACGCAATCCTGCGTGATGGCGGCATCGACCTGCTCGCCGCCGCAGTCGCGATCGTGGTGTTCGTGCTGCACCGCCGCGGCGTCCCGGTGCCCGTCCTCGTTGTGGCGGCCGCTGCGATTGGCGCGATCGTGGGGCTGATCGGGCCCACGTTCGGTCTCCTCACCTGACCTTCACCCCGTGGCATGATGCCGGGATGACGCGCACCGATCCCCTCAACGCGCGCCGTCCGCTTCCGGGCGTCGACGGCGTCGAGTACTTCGCCCTGGCCGCCTGCGACGAGGCCGGCATCGACACCTCGAAGCTGCCGTACACCGTGCGGGTGCTGCTCGAGATGCAGCTGCGCCATTCGACCGGTCCGCACGTGTCTGAGGCCGACGTCCGCGCACTCGCAGCCTGGCCCGCCCCCGCGCCGGAGGGCACCTCGGTGCCGTTTATCCCGTCGCGCGTGATCCTGCAGGACTTCACCGGCATCCCGACGATCGCCGACCTCGCCGCGATGCGCGATGCGCACGCCAAGCTCGGCGGCGATCCGGGCGCGATCGATCCGCTCGTGCCCGTCGACCTCGTGATCGACCACTCGGTGCAGGTCGACACCTTCGGCACCAAGTTCGCGTTCGAGAAGAACGTCGAGCGCGAATACGAGCGCAACGGCGAGCGCTACCGCTTTTTCCGCTGGGGCCAGGGCGCCTTCGGCCGGCTGCGCGTCGTGCCGCCGGGCATGGGCATCGTCCATCAGGTCAACGTCGAGCACCTCGCCAGCGTCGTCGATGTGCGCGAGGTCGATGGCGGCCAAGTCGCGCTGCCCGACACGCTCGTCGGCACCGACTCGCACACGACGATGGTCAACGCGCTGGGCGTACTCGGCTGGGGTGTCGGCGGCATCGAGGCTGAGGCCGCGATGCTCGGCCAGCCGCTCGCCATGAGCGAGCCGATTGTGATCGGCTTCGAGTTCCGCGGCTCACTCAACCCGGGCGTCACGGCCACCGACCTGGTTTTGACCGTCACCGAGCGCCTGCGCCAGTACGGCGTCGTCGGCCGCTACGTCGAGTTCTGTGGCGACGGCCTCAGCGCGCTGTCGATCCCAGACCGCTCGACGCTGTCGAACATGGCGCCCGAGTTCGGTGCCACGGCCGCGACGTTCCCGGTCGACGCCGAGACGATCCGCTTTCTCAACTCGACCGGTCGCGAGGCCCAGGCCGCTGTGGCCGAGGCGTACTGCCGTGCGCAGGGCATGTTCCGCGAGGACGGCCAGCCGCTCGCGACGTACTCCGACGTACTGGTCCTCGATCTGCACGAGGTCGTGCCGAGCCTCGCCGGCCCGAGCCGCCCACAGGATCGCGTCGACCTCGGTGGGGTCCGCGAGAGCTTCCAGCAGGCCTTCCCGCGCGAGTCGTCGCCCGTGCGCATCCCCGTCCAGGCGCTCGTCCCGGCCGAGGCCGCGGGTGCCACGATGACCGCCGAGGACTGCACCGTCAACCACGGCAGCGTCGTGATCGCCGCAATCACCTCGTGCACCAACACGTCGAACCCGTCGGTGATGGTCGCCGCCGGCTTGGTGGCGCGCAACGCACGCGCCAAGGGCCTCGAGACGAAGCCGTGGGTCAAAACCAGCCTCGCGCCCGGCTCGCGCGTCGTCACCGACTACCTCGACCGGGCTGGCCTGACGGGCCCGCTCAACGAGCTGCGCTTCAACCTCGTCGGCTACGGCTGCACGACGTGCATCGGCAACTCGGGCCCGCTGCCCGAGGCGCTCGACGCCGCGATCTCCGAGCACGAGCTCGCCGTTGGCGCCGTGCTGAGTGGCAACCGCAACTTCGAGGGCCGCGTGCACCCGAAGGTGCGCGCCGCGTACCTCGCCTCGCCCCCGCTCGTGGTGGCGTACGCGCTGGCCGGCACGCTCAACATCGACCTCACGTCGGAGCCGATCGGCACTGACAGCGAGGGCAACGACGTGATGCTTGCCGACATCTGGCCGTCGATGGAGGAGATCAAAGAGGTCATCGCCTCCTCGTTGACCGAAGACGTTTACGTCAAGGAGTACGGCGCGATCTGGGACGGCGATGAGCATTGGCGCGCGCTTTCGGCCCCGACCGGCCAGACGATGGACTGGGATGCCGACTCGACGTACGTGCGCCAGCCGCCGTTCTTCACCGGCATGGCCGCCGAGCCGCGCGACCTCACCGACATCAGCGACATGCGCGCGCTGGCCGTACTCGGCGACTCGATCACAACCGACCACATCTCCCCCGCCGGCGTGATCCAGCCCGACGGCCCCGCCGGCCGCTGGCTGCTGGAGCACGGCGTCGAGCAGCGCGAGTTCAACTCGTACGGCGCGCGCCGCGGCAACCACGAGGTGATGGTGCGCGGTACGTTCGCGAACGTCCGCCTGCGCAACGAACTCGTCCCCGGCACAGAGGGCGGCCTGACCGCCTACCAGCCGTCGGGCGAGATCATGTCGATCTACGAAGCCTCCGAGCGCTACCAGGCCGAGGGTGTGCCGCTGATCATCGTCGCGGGCCGTGAGTACGGGTCGGGCTCCTCGCGCGACTGGGCTGCCAAGGGTACGTTGCTGCTGGGCGTCAAGGTCGTCATCGCCGAGTCGTACGAGCGCATCCATCGCTCGAACCTCGTCGGCATGGGCGTCCTGCCGCTGCAGTTCCCCGAGGGCGTCAACCGTGGCACGCTGAAGCTCGACGGTACCGAGACGATCAGCGTCTCTGGGCTGCCAACACTCGAGGCGCGCGGCACGATCACCGTGACGATCACGCGAGCCGACGGTTCGTCCGAGTCGTTCGATGCACTCGCACGCGTCGACACGCCGGTCGAGATCGAGTACCTGCGCCACGGGGGCATCCTGCCGATGGTGCTGCGTCAGATGAGTTGAGGGGCATCGCCCCTCAACTCATCTGACGCGACACGCTCGACGGCGGTCATCTTGGGCCCGGGCCCGAAATGGTCGCGTATCCAGAACCGTGACCTGATCGCGGGTGGCGGTCATAGCGGGCCCGGGCCCAAGATGGACGCCGGATCCACCACCGCCTGGGAGCTTTGCCTTGGGGCTAGGCACCAACGCAACGACGATCGACGAGACGCCTAGAGCTCGAGCAGCCGCTCGAGCACCTGCGCAACCCCGTCGTCCGCGTTGGACGCCGTGATCTCGTCCGCCGCGGCAAGCACGTCGGCGTGCGCGTTGGCAACGGCGACGCCATGCCCGGCGATGCGGATCATCGGTAGGTCGTTGGGCATGTCGCCGAACGCGATCACGTCCTCGAGGTCGATGCCATGGCGCTCGCACGCCACGCGCAGGCCCCGAGCCTTGTCGACGCCGGCGGCAGAAAGCTCGACGATGCCGTAACCCGAGTGCGTGACGTTGGCGCGCTCGCCGACGATGTGCTCGACGACCCGGACGAGCTCGTCGTGCTCGATGTCGTCGTCGCGCACGATCAGCTTCGTCGTCTCGTTGTCGCGCACCATGTCGAGCACGTCGCCGAGCAGCGTGTCGTCGGGGACCGGCCAGCGCGATGGGTAGTCGGTGTCGCGGCCAAACCGAAAGGTCATCTCACAGGCGAAGCGGCAGCCGGGCGCATCCTGGCGCAGGTGCTCGACGAGTTCGACTGCCAGCGCGCTCGGGAGCGGCGCGTGGTCGATCACGACGTGCTCGTCGACGTCGTACAGCAGCGCCCCGTTGGCGCAGACTACGACTGAGTGCGCACCGGTCGCATCGGGCAGATCGCGTACCCAGCGCGGCGGGCGCCCCGTGACGAGCACGACGTCGCTGCCGCGCGCGATTACCGCGTCGAGGGCGCGGCGGGTACGGACACTCACCTCCCCCTCGGGATCGAGCAGCGTGCCGTCGAGATCCGAGGCAATGAGGCGCGGCAGGCCGGTCAGCATGCGCCCACCGGAACTAGTGGAAATCCGTTATGTGCCACGCGATTCATCCGCCGCACAAGCGTGTCACGAAAAGTCGGTTGCGCGACCCGAATTGATCCCTCCGCTGCGGCTCTGCCGCAGATACCATCCCCTCCTCCCGTACGACGCCGAGACCCGCGCACGCGGGTCTCGCGCGTTTCCGGGCTCATCCGAGGAGGAAGCCGAGGAAGATGGTGTTCGCCACGAGCAGGACGCCGACGATGACGGTGAAGCGCGTAAGGTTGCGCTCCATCACCTGCGTGGCGCCGAACTGGCCCTGGCCGATACCGAAGGCACCCGAGAGGCCCGTGTCCTTGCCGGAGTGAGCAAGCACGAGCACGATCACGAGGACCCCGAGAATCACCTGGAGTGCAACGAAGATGCCTTCGATCATGCGCGGAGTGTACCCGTGCCGCCTAGATCAGCGCGACGGTGCCCGCCGGACCGTCGACGAGGCGCCCGATCACGGGTCCGGGCAAGGCCGCCGGATCAGTGCCGGCAGGGACCGCGGCGAGCAGCCCACCGGACGTCTGCGCGTCACAGGCCAGCGTCACGAGTGCGTCAATAACAGTGTCAGCCGCGGTCATGTACGCCGCGGCAGCTGCACGGTTGCGACGCGAGCCACCGGGGATCACGTCGGCATCGACCAGCTCACGCACGCCTGGGATCAGCGGCAGCGTGGCTAGGTTGAGCTCCGCGGCACAGCCCGATTCGCGCACGAGGTTGTGCAGGTGGCCGACGAGACCGAAGCCCGTGACGTCGACGACAGCTGTCGGACCGATCAGCCGCAGTGCATCGGCTGCGGCCGCATTCGTCGTCGCCATCACCTCGACGCCGGCTGCCAGCACGTGTGCCGGCGCAGCATCGTTGCGCATCGCATTCGCGACGATGCCGCTGCCGAGCGGCTTCGAGAGGCACAGGAGATCACCGGGACGACCGCCACTGTTGGCCCAGAACAAGCCACCGGGCGCAATGCCCGTCACCGCGAGACCGTACAGCGGCTCGGGCGCCGTGACGGTGTGGCCGCCGACGATGGAGACTCCGGCCGCGTGCGCGGTGGCGGCCCCACCGCGCAGGATCTCTGTCGTGACCGCTGCCTCGACGCCCGTCGGGATAGCCAGGATCGCCAGCGCAAAGCGCGGGATGCCGCCCATCGCGTAGACGTCTGAGATCGCGTTGGCCGCAGCAATCCGCCCGTAGTCAAACGGATCGTCAACCACCGGTCCGAAGGCATCGATCGTCTGGATCAGGGTGCTGCCATCGTCAAGCCGGATCACCGCCGCGTCATCGAAGGTCGCACCGGACACGAGGACGTTCGGATCCTCGCGATGCGGCACGCCCTGCAGCACGTCGGCGAGCGCAGCGGCGGGCAGCTTCGAGGCGCAGCCGCCTCCTGTGGAGAGCTGCGTCATACGGATTGGCGAGGCCATGTCCGAACAGTAGCGATGGGCCACAAATCGGCAGACGATCGGCGCTACGCTCCGGGTATGAAGACGCGCACGCTCGGAAGCAGTGGCGTCGAAGTCTCGGAAGTGGGCTTCGGCGTGTGGACCCTCGCCACCGGCTGGTGGGGCGAGTACACGGACGATGAAGCCGTGGCGATTCTCCGCCACGCCAAGGATCGCGGCATCACCTTCTACGACACCGCCGACACCTACGGCGAGGGCCGTGGCGAGTCGCTGCTCAACAAGGCCTTCGGCAACGATGCCGATGTCGTCGTGGGCACGAAGTTCGGCTACGACATCTACTCGCCGTGGGAGCGTAAGGGCCACGTCGAGCGCCCGCATGACTGGTCGCCCGCGTTCGTCCGCTACGCCCTCGAGCAGAGCCTCAAGCGCCTCGGTCGCGACCAGATCGACTTCTACCAGCTCCACAACCCTCGCATGGATGCGCTCGAAGACGACACGCTCTGGGAGTTCCTTGACGAGCTGCTCCAGGCCGGCACGGTGCGCTCGATTGGCGTGGCCCTCGGGCCCGCGATCGGCTGGCGCGACGAGGGTGTCTGGGTCGCTAACAACCGTCCGCTGCACGCCATGCAGGTGATCCACAACCTGCTCGAACAGCAGCCCGGTCGCGAGTTCATCGAGAACGCCACCAAGAACGGGGTCAGCGTCGTCGCGCGCGTCCCCCACTCCTCGGGCATGCTCGAGGGGCGGTACACGACCGAGACGACGTTCGGCGAGAACGACCATCGCCGCCATCGCCCGAAGTCGTGGCTCATGGAGGGCGTGCAGAAGGTTGAAGCCGTGCGCTTCCTCGAGCGCGACGATCGCACGATGGGGCAAGCCGCCATGCAGTGGCTGCTGCACGAGCCCGCCGTCTCCACGGTGCTGCCGAACATCTACAACGTCGAGCAGATCGACGAGTTCGCCGCTACCTCCGAGACGCCGCCGATCACCGACGAGGAGTTCACCCACGTCGAGGCGCTGTGGGCAGAGGGCTTCGGCGTCGCGCCGTACACCGGTGATGACGCCGGCGTGCTGCTCGGCGAGCTCGCGACCAGCTAAGCGGTGCGGCCGGCGACGGCCGTCAGGAGATCGAGCATCCGGCGCGCCTGAACGACGTCGGCCTGCGCGTCGGCCTTGGCCTGACCGGCCGGATCCTCGCGCGGCAACGAGAGCGCAGCCCGCAGGCCATCAAGGATCGCGTCCTCACTCGTCGGGTCCACGCGGACGGCTGCCGTCTCGGGCAGATCACGCGCCACGGGCGCGGTGCTCGAGACGACGAGCGGCACGCCGCACGCGACAGCCTCGAGTGCGCCAAGGCCGTAGCCCTCACTGAGCGCCACGAGCGCAGCGGCATCGGCACCACGCAGCAGGACTGGCACCTGCTCCGGCGAGACCGCGCCGAGCAGGCGTACGCCACTCATGCCGCGCAGCGTCTCCTCAAGCGGGCCGGAGCCCGCAATCCACAACTCGCCCCCACCCCGCTCGGCAAAGAGCCGCTGGGCGGCACGGGCCAAGCGCTCGGGGTTCTTGCGCTCAATCAGGTTGCCGATCTGCACGATCAGCGGACGCTGCGGCGGCGCGCCATACGGCGACAGGTCGGCAGCGCCCGGCCGAAACAGCACGCGATCGACGCCGGTGTTGATCACGTCGATCTCGAGACCCGGATAGACAGCTTCCAGACGCTCGGCGAGGGCCGGCGAGACGGCGACGATACGGTCGGCGCCCCTGATCGCGCGACGCATGCTCGTGCGCAACGCCTTCGAACGCTCGAGATGCGTGACGTCGCCGCCATGTGCGACCAGCACATACGGCGCGTGGGCCGCCTTGGCCGCGCGCCGTGCCATGAGCGCCGTCGGCGTCAGGTAGTGCGCCAACACAACGTCGGGCTGCATGCGGTCGGCCGCGTGGGCACCGCGATTGCGCAGGCCGTTGTACTTGCGTGCCGTGCCGAGTTTGCCGGTCGCCTGCTTCTGGAGCCCAACGATCTCGACGGTGCAGCCGTTCTGTTCGAGCGCACGGGTCTGCCGCGCCACGAAGACGCCGTACTGCGGCACCTCAAGCGAGGGGATCATGTTGGAGACGACGAGGACTCGAAGCGAATCGCGCACTTACTGAGAATGCCGCACGTTCCGGTCGCTCGACGGCATGAGCCTGCGCGTAAGTCGGCACAAAGCGTCACAGTTCCGTGTACGCCTCTGTAGTTCAATTGGTAGAACACTGGATTTGTAATCCAGGTATATCGGTTCGATTCCGGTCGGAGGCTCTCCCTGAAGCGACGATGCGTCACCTGCAGCGCTGACATCTCAGCCAAGCCGAGCGATGCGCGCTTCTGCAGTCGCTCGTGTGCGGCGCGGACGAATAACCGCGGCGTTGCCCGTAACCGCCGCTCCGGCCGCTTCGCCGCCAAGCCCTGTGCACACTGCGCAGCAATCACGACCAATCCCCGCTTCTGCTCGCTGCGGTGCTGCCACAACTACCAACGCGCCACGTACGACGCCCGCATCTTGGCGAGTGGCGTGCTGCCGTCTCCCCATGCCGCCCGCCAGTACCTGCGTCGCACGCGGGAACATCGCTGCGCGATTTGTGACATCGATCAATGGTGCGGCAAACCCGTCCCGCTGATCGTCGATCACATCAACGGCAACCCCTCTGACGATCGCATCACAAACCTTCGACTCGTCTGCGGAAACTGCGACATGCAACTCCCCACGTACAAGTCCCGCAACCTCGGCAACGGCAGAGCCTGGCACCGACAACGGTACGCCGAAGGCAAGAGCTACTAGCGGCGTTTTCCTGCGGTTACACCGTGTTTGCGATCCGGTGAAGTCCGCTCGTGTGGTTCCGCACAGGAGTACGCTGGGTGCATGGGAACCCACCTGCACATTGCGCATCGCGGGTATCGCACCGGTCTTGGCGACAATACGATCGCCCAGATCCAAGAGGCGATCCGCCTCGGCGCGGATATGGTCGAGATCGACGTGCGGCGTCGCCGCTCCGACGGCGAACTGGTGCTGTCGCACGACAAGGGGCCGAACGAGACGGCGCCTCGCCTACGAGACGCGCTCGCGCTGGCGCGCCACGCGAACATCCCGCTCAACCTTGACCTCAAGCAGAACCACCTGGCCGAACAGCTCGTGCGCGAGCTGCGCGAGGCCGACATGACCGAGCGCATCGTGATCACGGGCGGTGGCTGGGAGCAGGCGCTGTGGATCCGCCACCTCGAGCCGCGCATCCGCGTTGGCCTGACGATCCCGCGCCGTCACCACGACTGGATTCGCGCACTTGGCTGGGTTGCCAACCGCGCGTGGCGCTTCGTCTGGACCGGCCGCGTCGATCTCCTCTTGAAGGCCACGCATTGCGATCTCGTCACCGTCCAGCATCGCCTCGTCACGCCCAAGCTGATCACCCAGGTGCATCGCGCCGGCGGCGAGATCTGGGTGTGGACACCGGACGATCCGGCCACCATCGCCCGCCTCGTCGCGATGGGCGTCGATGGCATCTGCACGAACGTGCCGGACCCCGCACGCGTGGCCGCCACGCAGCGCAACGCGATGCCCGCTGCGGCGTAGCGTCAGCCGAACGTGCGCGCGGTGTAGACCACTGTCACGACAACGCCGATCACCAGCACGACGCGCTGCAGCACCTTCGCGGAGACACGACCCGCAACACGGCCACCGAGATACCCGCCGAGGAGCGCGCAGACGAGCATCACCCCAGCCGTCATCCACAGCACGTGGCCGGAGAACAGGAAGATCACCGCGGCGAAGCCATTGACGGCCAGACTCGTGCACTGCTTAAGCGCGTTGATGCGCGTGAGCGTGTCGACGAGCACCATGCCGAGCACGGCCAACACGATGATGCCGAGTCCACCGCCGAAGTAGCCCCCGTAGATCGCCGCGAGAAAGACGCCGACCGCGGGGCCGACGAGCCGTTCCTGTCCACCGCTGAGCTGCGAGATACGTGTGGCGACACGGCGCTTGACCTGATCGCCGAGCGCGAGAATCACCACCGCGCCCATGATCAGGAACGGCACGAGCACTTTGAAGGCGCTCTCGGGCGTGATCAACAACAGGATGGCACCGAGAATGCCGCCGAGGGCAGCTGCTGGCAACAGCACGCGCATCCGCCGCCCCTGGCCCAGCAGATCACCGCGCTGTGCGTACGTGCCGCCGAGATAGCCCGGCACGAGCGCCACGGTGTTGGTGACGTTGGCCGTGACCGGCGGCACACCAAGGGCGAGGAGCACGGGAAACGAGATCAGCGTGCCGCCGCCGGCGAGAGCGTTGACGAGTCCAGCTGCCAACGCAGCAAGACCGGCAATGGCGTACTGGCCCGGCGTCATGCCGGCAATCTACGCGGTTCTAGGCAGTCTCGGCGACATCGCGGCTGGCGCGATGCTGCTCGATCTTGCGCTTGACGCGCTGCAGCGCGTTATCGACGGCCTTGGGGTCGCAGCCGGCCTGCTCCGCGATGGCGTCGTACGAGTCGCCGGCCATGAATGCAGCCAGCACCTCGGACTCGAGCGGCGACAGCGAAGAGCCCAGCATCGAGACGAGCGACTCGAGCTCGTCGCTCGAGACGACGCACGAGGCGGGATCCATCGTCGGGGAGCCGGCGATAGCGTCGCCCAGCGTGCACTCGCCACCCTCGGGATCGGCGCCGGCAGGCGTGTGCGAGAAGGAGATGTAGCCGTTCAGCGGCTGATGCTTGTTGCGGGTCGCGCCCTTGATCGCGGTGATGATCTGGCGCGTGATGCAGAGCTCGGCAAACGAGCGAAACGATGTCTCGCGATCGACGCGGTAGTCGCGGATCGCCTTGTAGAGCCCGATCAGACCCTCCTGCTGGAGGTCGTCGGAGTCGCCACCGGCTAGGAAGTAACTCGAGGCCTTGAGGCGCACGAACGGCTGGTAGCGACGAATCAGCTGGTCGAGTGCGGCGTCATTACCGTTGCGGGCGCGCAGAACGAGGTTGAGATCGCCCTGATCTCGCTTCTGACGGGCTGCCGGATCGGCGGTCCGTGCGTGTGTGGCTCGGGCGGTCTGCATTGGGGTTCTGCTCCTCCGTCGCGGGGTCAAAAACCCTCATCATCTAGATGAGGTTTACCCGGACGACCCCATGCTGCCTGACGCATTTGGGAAATGCAAGGGCAATTCGAACATTCATAGGGTTGTTCCTAATTTGCCTGCAAACCGTTACAAAACTGAGCATAGCCAAATCCCTGTGAATTCGGCTCTATAAGCGCGATTATGAGGTGTTGTTAGGCTTCTCCCTATGCCCAAAGCCTCTGCAGTGCCTCAGACTGCGGAGCGCTGGCGGACTGCCTCAAACAGCAGCACGCCGGCCGTCACCGAGACGTTCAGCGACGAAATCGTCCCCGCCAGGGGGATCGAAACCGTCTGATCGCAGGCATCCATCACCCGAGGCCGCACGCCAGAGCCCTCGGCGCCGAGGACGAAGATGCAGCCATCCCGATAATCGGCCTGCGTGTACCCCGTTTCGCCGTCGGCAGCCGCGGCGTAGCTCCAGATGCCCGGACGTTTGGCCCGTTGGAGCCAGTCGGCCATGTTTGCAGCGACCGCAATCGGGAGATGCTCAACGGCGCCGGCGCTGGCCTTGGCCACGACGGCGGTCACAATCGCGCTGCCGTGGCGTGGCACGACGAGGCCCGCGGCTCCCGCGCACTCCGCGCTGCGCACGATGGCGCCGAGGTTGCGTGGATCACTCACACCGTCGAGCGCGATGATCAGCGGCGCATCGGCGTCCAGCAGGTCGTCGGGATCCGCATAGGTAAACGGATCGACACGTGCCGCGATCCCCTGATGATCGGAGCTCCCGGCCAAGGCGCCGATCTCATCGGCACCCGTGACGCGCACCTGCGCCGCGACGTCGCGCAGCCATGGCAGCGACGCCTTCGCCTTCTCCGTCACGAGGATCTCGTGGACGGCACGACGGCCGCGCGTCGCCTCATGCACGGGCTGGCGTCCATAGAGGATGTCGCCGCTCATGCCTGCTGCAATTCGGGGCCGTCAGCGAGGTCTTGCACGACCCAGCCGAGCACCTTTAGCTCATCGCGAATGGCATCGGCACGGGCAAAATCCTTGGTCGCGCGAGCCGCTTCGCGCTCCTGCATGAGGGCCACGGCTTCGACCGGTGGGCCGTCGGCCGTCGCGCCCAGACCGTCGAGGCCGAGCACCCACAGGCAGTCGATCAAGATGGCGCGGGCCTGTGCAACGTCAGCGGGGCTGACATCGCCAGCGTCGGTGGCGGCGTTGACCACGCGCACGAGATCGAACAGAGCGGCCAGACCTTCGGGCGTGCCGAAGTCGTCGTCGAGCGCGGCGCGGAAACGCGCATCGGCCTCAGCTGCTGCAGTGGCCAGCGGGCCACCTTCGGCTGGTGCGACATCGCCGGCGATACGCGCTGCACGGCGCAGCGCCTCGCGCAGGCGGTCGTTCGACTTGCGTGCATCCTCGAGCGAATCGGGGCTGTAGTCGAGTGGCGAACGGTACTGCGCACGGGCGAACAGACTCAGCAGCGTCTCGTTGCCCTCGCGATCGAGCGCGTCGGACAGCCGATCGATGTTGCCAAGCGACTTCGACATCTTGTCGCCGCCGAAGCGCAGCATGCCGTTGTGCAGCCACGTGCGTGCAAACGGCCGGCCGGTCATGGCCTCGGACTGCGCGCGCTCGTTCTCGTGATGCGGGAACTTGAGGTCGATGCCGCCGCCGTGGATGTCGATCTCCTCACCGAGGGCCGACATCGCCATCGCGGAGCACTCGATATGCCAGCCGGGGCGCCCCATCCCCCACGGCGACTCCCACGCGGCATCTTCGCCGGGCTTCTGCGCCTTCCACAGCGCAAAATCGAGCGGCGCCTGCTTCTTCGAGGTGATCTCCTCGGGCTGCATCTCATCGATCTTCTGGCCCGACAGCGCACCGTACGACGGAAAATCGGCAACGCGGAAGTAGACGTCGCCGTCAGACGCGTACGCATGCCCGCCAGCGATTAGGCCCTCAATCATCTCGACGATCTCCGGCAGCGACTCGGTCACCTTCGGCTCGACGTCGGGGCGCCCGAGGCCGAGGCGCGAAGTGTCGTCGAGATAGCGCGCCGACTCGCGCTCGGCGAGGTCGCGGCTCTCGATGCCCTCAGCCTGCGCTGCGGTATAGATCTTGTCGTTGATGTCGGTCAGGTTCGAGACGACCCGTACCTCCCAGCCGGTGCGACGCAGGTGCCGCGCGAGCGTCATCGCCACCACGAACGGGCGCGCGTTGCCGACGTGCACGGGGCCGTAGACCGTCGGACCACAGACGTAGAGCCCGAGCTGGCCGGGCGTGAGCGGCTCCACGTCGTTGGTGGAGCGGCGGAGGGAGTCGTAGAGACGAAGCGTCATGGCTGGTCCAAGACGGCCTGGGCGCGGGCGACGATCTCGTCCCGCGGCAGCGCCGCGAGCAGGAACGGTAGCGGGATGCCGTGGTCCGAGGACGTCAGCACCCGGCGGATCGCCTTCTTGCCCACGCCGAGCGCGTCGGGGTCCTCCGTGTCGTGCTCGAGGAGTGCAGCCGCCGCGGCGCGATCGCCATCGGTAGGCGTCAGCGGCGCGCTGCGCTCGATCACGTCGGCGACGAGCGCCGCGGCTTGCGGGATCGTGGTCGCGTCGCCGAGTCCCGGGGCGAGCAGGTCGAGCTGCTCCTGGGTGCAAGCGATACCTGTGCGGCCGAGCTCCTCCCCCACCCGCTGGGCGAGTTCGGTCGGGGGCAGCAGGGCCAGGTGATCGCGCCCGAGCCGCTCGAGCAGCGCCGGATCGAGACGCGTCGTGCCGTGCCCGAGACGCGCCGGGTCAAACACGACCGCGAGCTCCGCGGGCGTCGAGGCAGGCAGCGCAGTAATCGGCGGACAGGCCGAGCGCGCCAGCCAATCGACCACCGCGCTCGGCAGCCAACCCGCCGCATGCAGCTCGTCGACGCCGACGGCACCGTGGCTCGATGACAGCTTGGCGCCGTCCTCACCCACCACGATCGGCAGGTGCGAGAACCGTGGCGGCTCGACACCCAGGCCCTCACACAGCGCGAGCTGGATCGCGGTGTTGGTGATGTGGTCCTCGCCGCGCAGCACGTGCGTGATCGCCATCGCCGCATCGTCGACCGCCGTGGCGATGTGAAACGTGGGTCGACCGTCTGAGCGGACGAGAATCGTGCGCGGCAACTCGCCGGCGGGAATACGGATCGCGCCGCGGCTAAGATCGTCGATCACGATGTCGCGCTCGATGGGCGCAAGCGCGACGGAGCCATCGCCGCCTCGCCGCGCGACACCAGATTCGACGAGACGATCGGCGGCAGCGAGATGATCTGCCGTGCGCAAGGACTGGCGGTACGGCGCGTACGGCCCCGTATCAGGACCCTCATCGATTGTGATGCCCAGCCACGCGAGCGTCGCCTCGATGCGCGCAGCCGCGCCATCGGCGTGCTCGGATGAATCCGTGTCGTCGATGCGCAGCACGAAGGCACCGCCCTGCTGCAGACGCAGGAGGTGGTTGGCGACGGCCACCATCGCACCGCCGATGTGGAGGTCGCCGGTCGGGGCGGGTGCGAAGCGAACACGAACGCTCATCGGGGCAGGCTCGCAGACATCAGAGGCGGTAGACGGCGATTGGGTACTGGGCGAGGACGCGATCAGCGGTCATCAGCGTCAGTTGGCGCCGTTGCGCCTGCGCGGCGAGGGCTCGGTCGAACGGGTCGCCGTGCAGACGCGGCAGCGCGGCGACCGCGACGGCGTCCTGCGCCTCGAAGGGCAGCATCCTGAAACCGGAGGACTCCGCGTCCTCGATGAAGTCCTCCGCTGACGGCATCGTGCCACGTGCCTCGCCGAGCGCCATCTCGAACCCGGAGACTGCGCTCACGTAGACGCGACCCGAGGCCACCTCCGCGTTGATCGTCGCGCGTGCGACCTCTGAGAGCCGGGAAGAATCCGTCAGCCACCAGACGACAGCGTTGGTGTCGAGCAACAGCGCCATGTGTCAGTCGTCCCGCCCGCTGCGGGCGTCATCTGCTCGCGGCGGATCGTCGGCGAACGCGAGGTCTCCGAACATCTCGCGCAGCTCTTCCTCGCTCCACTCGAAGGCGTCGTCAGGGATGTCGTACTTGCCTTTCCACGCACCTGGGCCAGCCCACTCGCGCTGGACGGGGATCGGCACGATCTTTGCGATCGGCGCGCCACCGCGGGCGAGGATGATCTCCTCCCCCGCCTCGACACGGGCCAGCAGCTTCGACAGATGGGTCTTGGCCTCATGGACATTCACGATGTCGGTCACGATACGCCGAATCTTAGTCCACTTAGTCAACTAATGCACGCGGAACGTGACGGCTCGTGCGCGCACTACGCTGCCGGAGTGCCGATGACGCCCGAGCAGCTCGCCGATCGCGTCCTCTCCTGGTACGCCGCGCACGGGCGCGACCTGCCGTGGCGGCACACGCGCGATCCGTACGCCATCCTCGTCAGCGAGGTGATGCTGCAGCAGACGCAGGTGGACCGGGTGATCGAGCGCTGGACGGCGTGGCTCGAGCGCTGGCCGACCGCAGCGGACCTCGCCGCCGCCACCCGCGCCGACGTGATCGCCGCGTGGCAGGGGCTCGGCTACAACCGTCGCGCCGTTGCCCTCCATGAGGCGGCTCGCATGCTCGCCGAGCAGGGGATTCCGCAGGATCAGGCCGGCTGGCGCGCGCTGCCTGGCGTTGGCCCGTATACCGCCGCCGCGATCTGCGCGCTCGCGCTCGACCACGACGTCGTGCCGATCGACGTCAACGTGCAGCGCATCCTCGAGCGCGCGCTGGGTGCCACAACGATCGAGCCACCCACCGGGAAGGGGCACGACCTCACCCAGGCGCTTTTCGACGTCGGTGCCACGCTCTGTCTGGCCCGCATCCCGCGCTGCGAGGCATGCCCCCTGGCCAGCGACTGCCCGAGCCGTGGGCAACGCTACGAGCCACAACGCAAGCAAAGCCGCTTCGAGGGATCGCGACGACAGGCGCGCGGACAGCTGCTCGACCGCCTGCGTCAGGCACCGATTCGCTTCGTCGATTGCGATGCCGAGATCGCCGCGCTCTTGATCAAGGATGGCCTGGCGGAGCGCCGCGGCAGCATGCTGACTCTGCCCCAGTAAGAACCGCTGTCGTCTACCCGATATACGCTGTGGGCACTGGGCATTGTCTGTGCCCCCTGACCATCCACCGAGGACACGCCGTTGACCATCGTCCTGATAGTGCTCGTTGTGCTGATTGTCGTAATCGGCCTGTGGTTCATTCTCACCTTCAACGGCCTCGTGCGCCTGCGCAACGAGGTTGCCCAGGGCCTGTCGTCCATCGACGTGCAGCTCAAGCGCCGCGCCGACCTGATCCCCAATCTCGTGGAGACTGTCAAGGGCTACGCCACACACGAGACCGCCGCCTTCGAGAGCGTGTCCAATGCGCGTGCGAAGGCGCTCGGCGCCACGACGCTCGATGAGAAGGCCGCCGCCGATGGCGAGATGCAGAAGGCCGTCGGCAAGCTGTTCGCGATCGCCGAGGCGTACCCGGAGCTGCGCGCCGTCGAGGCCTTCACGCAGCTGCAGACCGAGCTGTCGGACACCGAGGACAAGATCGCTGCCGCGCGCCGCTACTACAACACGACGGTGCGCTCCTACAACACGAAGCAGCAGACGATCCCGACCTCGCTGATCGCCGGCATGCTCGGACACCAGCTCGCCGAGTTCTACCGCCTCGACGACGACGCCGACCGCGAGCCGGTCAAGGTGGATCTCAGCGCATGACCCTGCAGCAGCAGATCAGGTCCGCACGCCTGCGGACCATCCTCGTGCTCGTCCTGTTCTTCATTCTGATGGCGCTGATCGTCGCCGTCATTCGCGTGGCGTTCGGCGGCGGCTGGGGCCTCGTGATGCTGATGGTCGCGATCGGCTACGGCATCTTCGGGTACGTCGCGGCTGGCTCGATCGTCGCTGCCACGGCCGGCGCCCACAAGATCGAGAAGGCCGATGCGCCCGAGCTCTTCAACAGCGTCGAGAACGCGGCGATCGCCGCGGGCCTGGCGAAAACGCCCGACATCTACATCATCGACGACCCCGCGCCGAACGCCTTCGCCGCCGGCCGAACGCCCGACAAGGCGTACGTCGCCGCAACGACCGGCATTCTCCAGCTACTCGATAAGCGCGAGCTCGAAGGCGTGATGGCCCACGAGATGGCACACGTGCGCAATCGCGATGTACGCCTGATGACGCTCGCCGCCGTGATGGTCGGCGTGATCACGATGGTCGCCGACATGCTGATGTGGTCCCTGTTCTTCGGCGGCGGACGCAACAACGACAACAACAACCCGCTTGGCGCGATCGTCGCGATCGCCGCGATTATCCTCGCCCCGATCGGTGCAGCGCTCCTACAGATGTCGCTGTCGCGTCGTCGCGAGTACCTCGCCGACGCCACGGCTGCGGAAATCACCGGCGACCCCGAGGGCCTCGCCCGCGCCCTCTGGAAGCTCGGCAGCGACCAGCGTCCACTGCGCAAGGTCAATCGCGCCACCGCACACATGTGGATCGAGTCGCCGCTGCGCGACAACCAGGGCCTCCGCTCTGGCTTGACGGGCCTGTTCGACACGCATCCCCCGCTCCAGGACCGCATCGCGCGGTTGGAGGAGATGGGTGGCTTCACGTTGCCGCCCGTCCCCAAGGGCGCGGCCGACCCGGCCTAGCCACCCCCGTTGCCCTCACGCCGCGCCCTTGGGGCCGGGCGGCAACCCGAAGCGCACAGGGATCCGGGTCCGAATTGTCCGGTGGCGTACCCACTCAGCGGCCCTGCGAGTGACAATTCGGACCCGGATCCAGAAGCGTGGACTCCACGCCCCGGCAGACGGCGACGTGGACAAAACGGATCCGGATCCAAACTGTCCCTCCAGTGGACAAAACGGATCCGGATCCAGAATGTCCGGACCCGAGTCCAGATCTGCAGACTTAGTCGCGCTCGAGCAGGACGACCGCCTGCGCGGCGATGCCCTCACCGCGGCCGGTGAAGCCCAGCCCGTCCGTGCCCGTCGCGCGGATCGACACCCGATCGGCCGTCGACTGCAACGCACCAGCACAGTTGGCGCGCATCTGATCGACGTGCGGCGCGATGCGCGGCTGCATCGTTACGACCATGCAGTCAGCGTTGACAAGGCGCCAGCCGTCTTCGACGATGCGCTCGCACGCGCGTCGGAGTAGGTCGAGCGAGGCGGCGTCCTTCCACTCCTCGGTCCCGGGGAACATACGACCGATGTCGCCAATTCCCGTCGCTCCCAGCAGTGCGTCGGTGAGCACGTGACACACAACGTCGGCGTCGGAATGGCCTTCGAGACCACGGTCGTGCGGAATCGTGACGCCACCGAGGACGAGCGGGCGTCCCTCAACGAGACGATGGGCATCAACCGCCGTACCAACGCGGAACTCAGCCAATGGGCACCGCCCGACGATCGCGCCCCTTGATCTCCATGACCTCGGAGTAGCCCGCATCGAGTGCGGCCTGCACGGCCTGATCGAACGCGAAGCCGACGTTCTCTGGCTCGTGCGCATCAGACGACAGGACCACCGGGACACCGCGGACGCAGAAGCGCTCGAGCAGCGACGGGCCGGGGTAAATCTCCTGGGCGGCCTTGCGCAGGCCCGCCGTGGAGATCTCGACGCAGCACCCGGCTTCCTCGAGCGCATCGGCGATGCGATCGAAGGCCCAGTCGAGCGTCTCGGTCGACGGCAGCGGACCGAACGACTTCGGCAGGTCCGCGTGCGTCATGACGTCGAACTGGCCACTCAGCGCCGCGCGCGTATAGCGATCGACGTAGCCACGCCAAAGCGCGTCGGGATCGATCTCCTTGAAGGCCGAGTAGAGGTCGTAATCGACCGCGCCCTCATCGACCCAGTGGATGCTGCCGAGAATGAGATCCCACGGACGCCCCCTGAGCGCGTCGACGAGCACCTCTTGTCCACTCGGCAGCCAGTCGCACTCAATGCCGATCAGGATCGGGAAGCCGGCCGCCTTCGCCTCGCTGAGGGCATCCCAGTACGCGTCGATATCCCACTGCGTCTGCGTGTCCCAGTAGGGATGCGCCCAGGCCGGCTTGGCAATGCGGAAGCGGTAGATGTGCTCGGTGATCGCCACGTGCGAGAGCCCGCGATCCATGGCGGCAGCGACGTGCGGCACGATCGTCTCGATCGACAGCGCCTCTTCGTCAAGCGGGTCATCGTCGGGGCGCAGGTGGGTGTGATGATCAGTCAGCATCGCGTAGCTCCTCCGCCCGTTCGAGGTCGGCACGCGTCGTAATCTTCATCGCTCGCGCGTCGCCGGCGACCGTGGTGATCGTGCCACCCGCGCGCTCGACCAGGCTCGCGCAGTCCGTACCCGTGGCGCGGTCCTTCGCAGCGACAGCGCGACGAAACCCCTCCGCGAGGAACGCCTGCGGGGTTTGCACGGCGCGCAGTTCGGCGCGATCGAGGGTCTCCACGACCCGTCCGGCGGCATCGATGCGCTTGACCGTGTCGGCGATCGGCAGCACGGGGATCACGCCGTCGGCGCCGTCGGCAAAGCCACCGAGCACGCGGTCGATCAGGTCGGCGGGGACGAGTGGTCGGGCCGCGTCGTGGACGAGGATGATCGCCGCGTCGGCAGGTACCTCGGCGACACCCGCGGCAACGGAATCGGACCGGGTCGCGCCGCCGGCTACGGCGATCAAGGCCTTGCCGGCGCCGATGTCGTCGGCCATGAAGGTGGCGCGCTCCTCCCAGCCCTCCGGCACGACGAGCACGATGCCGTCGATCGCGGGATGGTCGTCCAGCGCGGCAACCGACGACGCAATCAGCGGATCCTCGCCAAACGCCACAAAGGCCTTCGGATGCTCGGCGCCTAGCCGCTCGCCAGAACCAGCAGCGACCACGACCGCCCAGACGGCGACCGCCTCAGCCATCGGCGATTATGCGCGCGCGGCGCGAGCCTCGGCACGCGCCTCGGCGAGGTCCGAAAGCAGCTTGTCGAGGTGCGCGTTCGTCTCGTCCTCGTCCTTGTCGAGCGACCAGCGAAGCTCGGACGAGAGAATGCGCTTGGCCTGGGCCAAGAGCTGGCGCTCACCGGACGAGAGGGGCTTCTCGGCATCGCGCAGCGAGAGGTCGCGGATGACCTCAGCGATCTCGCGCACGTCGCCGGAGCGGATCTTGTCCTTGTTCATGCGGAAGCGGCGGCTCCACGAGCCAGTGTCCTCGGGGATCTCCTCACCGAGCACAGCGAGGACGGCGTTGGCGCCCTTCTGGTCCATCACGCGACGGAGCCCCAGCTCATCAACGCGATTGACCGGAATGCGAACGACGAGGTCGTCGGCGATGATCCGAATCGTGAGGTACTCGACCTCCTCACCAAGCACGGTGCGCGTCTCGATGCCGTCGATGATGCCGGCGCCGTGCTGGGGGTAGACGATCCGATCTCCGACTTTGAACACCTGCGCTCCTCCGTGCTGGGATCAGAAGGATAACCGCAATCGACCCCGAATGGGGGAGGTTTCAGCCGCCCGTGCGCAGGTGGCGATCGTGCAGGCGACGGAGCCCCTGCTGAACGGCCGCCGCGTCTTCCGGCGAAATGCCATTGATCGCTTGGAGCTCGCGTAGCGTGGCGCGCATGAGCGCGTCGTACGTGGGAAAGGCCGCGATGATGCGGTCCGTCTCCTCCTCCGTCAGCGTTGCGACCTGCGCCAAGGCGCGGTAGCCACGCGGCCGCAGTTCCAACGCCGTGCGCTCGCTGAAGCCCAGCGCACGCGCCACGCATTCGAGCTCGACGAGCTCGCCGTACTTGAGCGCTGCGAGCTGCTCAAGGACCATGTCGTTGCCCTCGGTGATGTCGGCGTTGCGATAGTCCTGGATGATCGCGAGACGCTCGCCGACGACACCCTCCGACAGTTCGGCCAATTGCATCGCGACGAGACGACCGTCGAGGCCGAGCTCGGTCGCGTTGCGCTCGATCTCGCCAATCATCCGCGCAGCCATCTCGGCGCGCTGAAGCACATTGATGACGTCGTCGAGCGAGACATCGCCGCGCAACTCCTGCGTCGTCAGATCATCGGCACCGCGATCGAGCTGGGCGCGGTGCCCCTGGAGTGTGGCGAGCCCCTGCGTGGCCTTGGCCAGGAGATCACCGATCGAGTCGAGCTGGTAGCGCGACCCGCCGGTGTAGACGTTGACGGTGTCGCGCTCCTGCGAGATCGCGACCACGATCGCTTCGGTCTGGCGTGCCACGCGCTCGGCGGTGCGATGCCGCGTGCCCGTTTCGGACGTGGGCATGGCCGCATCAGGCATGAGGTGCACGTTGGCGCGGAGGATCGTGGAAAGATCGGCGTCGACCACGATCGCGCCATCCATCTTCGCGACCTCGTAGAGCATCTGCGAGGAGAACGGGATGTTGAGCGCGAGTCCGCCCGAGCAGAGCGGCTCGATCTCGGCCGGCTCGGCGATCACGATCAGCGCGCCCAGATGGCCCTTGATGATGTCGTTGATGCCGAGACGCAGGTCGGTGCCCGGCGCGAGCAGCCGCAGGGCGTTGGCGAGCTTCGGGTTGCGTCGAGGATCAAGCAGCATCAGACCGGTATCGTAACCGGGTGGCGCCTTCTAAGCCTCTCCTGATCGTCGACGGCGATGCGCTCGCGCATCGGGCGTACTACGCGCTTGGGCACGTCACCTCGCGCGATGGCCGTCCCGTGGGTCTCTTGCAGGGGACGATCTCGATGCTGGCGGGTGCCTGGGATGCCTTTGGGCCGCGTGCCATCGCCGTGGCGATTGACAGCCGTGAGGAGTCCGAGCGGCATGCACTGGTGCCGATGTATCAGGCGCAGCGCGTCGGCGAGGTCGACGATGACCTGGTGTCTCAGCTGGACGCCCTACCCGACCTGATTCGCGCGTTCGGGATTCCCGCGATCTGCGTGCCGCCGTGGGAGGCCGACGATGTCTGTGCCACGCTCGCCACGCTCGAGGAGGCCGCCAAGGGCACCTCGCTGGTCCTCACACACGATCGCGACGCGTACCAGCTGGCGTCGAAGCGCACCACGATCGTCCGCCCCGTCTCTGGCGTGACCGAGGTTGAGTACGTGGACCCCGATGGCGTGGTCGAGCGCTACGGCATTCGTCCCGATCAAGTGCCCGATCTGATCGCGCTGCGCGGCGACCCCTCCGACAACATCCCCGGCGCGAAGGGCATCGGCGCGAAGACCGCCGCCGAGCTGCTCCAGCGCTACGGCGACCTCGAGGGCGTGATCGCGCACGCCGGCGACCTCACCCCCGCTCGCTCCCGTGCCGTCAACAACGCCGCCGACGAACTTCGCACCTTCAAGGTGATTGCCACGATGCAGTCCACCCTGCCGGTCGAGTTGCCGGCAAGCGCCGAGCCCGACTGGGCCGCGGGCGCCGAGGCCTGCGATGCGGCCGGAATGGGTCGCCTCGCCGTACGGATCGCCGCGCGCGCCAGCTGAACGGCGGTCTAGTCGGCGCCAAGCGCGAGCGCCAGCGCCTCGCCGATCGAACCGGCTGTGCGCACGACGATGCCGGGCACGGACGGCGCTCCCGGCGGCACGATCGCCTGCTCGATACCGAGTCGCGCGGCTTCCTGCAAACGACGCTCAACCTGCCCGACGGGACGCAGACGGCCCGTCAGGCCAAGCTCGCCGATCGCGACGATCGGTCCGGTCGGCACGCCGCGTGCTGCCGAGGCCACGGCCAGCGCAACGGCGAGATCGACGGCCGGATCGTCGACGCGCACGCCTCCCACGACATTCGCAAAGACGTCGGCCGAGCCGAGTCCCAGGCTGGCGTGCCGCGACAACACCGCGAGCAGCATGGCGAGGCGGTTGCGATCGATCCCGTTGGCGAGTCGGCGCGGTTGCGGCAGCTCGCTAGGCGAGACCAGTGCCTGTACTTCGAGCAGCAACGGGCGCGAGCCCTCCATCGTGCAGGCCACGACGCTGCCCGTCGCACCAAGCTCGTCACGGCCGAGCAACGCCGACGGATCTTCAACAGGTTCCAAACCGCGACCGGTCATCGCAAAGACCCCGAGCTCGGACGTGGCGCCGAAGCGGTTCTTGGCGGCGCGCAGCACGCGCAACTCGCCCCCACGCTCGCCTTCGAAGAGCAACACAGCGTCGACGAGGTGCTCGAGCACCTTCGGGCCAGCGACCGCGCCGTCCTTGGTGACATGGCCGACGAGGATGATCGCCACGCCATGCTCCTTGGCCACGCGCAGCAGCTCGCCGGCGGCCTCGCGCACCTGCGACACCGAGCCGGGCGCCGAGGCGAGGTCGGCGGTCCACAGGGTCTGCACGGAGTCGACCACGCACACGGCGGGCTTCTCCTGGGCGATCGTGGCCACGACGACGTTGAGATCGGTCTCGGCGACGACGCGGATCTGGCCGGCACCGCCAATGCGCTCGGCGCGCAAACGCACCTGCGCGGCCGACTCCTCGCCGGTGACCAGCAGCGCGGTCTCGCGCTGGGCGATCGAGGCCAGCGCCATCGTCAGCAGCGTCGACTTGCCGACGCCGGGCTCACCACCCAGCAGCACCAGCGAGCCGGGCACAATGCCGCCACCGAGCACGCGGTCGAGCTCGCCGAGCCCACTGGGGATGCGGATCGCCTCGTCGGCCGAGACGTCGGCCAGGGCGATTGATTCACGCGCTTTCGACGGCCCCGACCGGCCAGTACGCGTGACCAGCGGCGCATCCTCTTGGATGGTTCCCCACGCCTCGCACGACGGGCAGCGCCCCTCCCACTTGGGCGTCTGCTCACCGCAAGCGGTGCAGGTAAATCGGGTCGCGGTGCGGGCCATGGTTGGAGGCTAGTGCCGCACGCGGATGCGCCGGCGTGACGGGGAGTCGCCAACGACGCGCAGGCGCTTACGCGATACCAACGCAATGCGGCTCACAACGAACGGATATCCGCGCAATACACGTGGTACGTTCGTGTCATGGAACACACACCGAACGACACCAGTCCGGGGCTGAGCCGTAGCGGCCTGCTCCTGGGTGCCGCCGGAGCCGTCGGCGTCGCCGCGCTCACCGCGCTCCCCGGCACCGCCGCAGCCGCGACCGGCCCCGTCCGTACCACGCTGCGGAACACCACGAAGTTCTCGATCACGACGCATCCGGACTACAACCGGAAGCACTTCGACCGAGCCAAGGCCATCGCGGTCGTCAGGAATCCGGCCACCGGTAAGACGATGACCCTGCGCGTCGATGATCTCGTGCCGCTCCGCAGCGCAGTTGGCGCCAAGGTCGGCAGTGCCGAATGGAGCGGCGGGTTTACCTCGCTCCTGACGCGCACGAAGGGCACGCCGCTCGAAACGGGCACGTACCCCACCACGATCAACGGCCGGACCTTCCCGCTCACGATCGTCCGTATCGGCGACAACTCGTACCAGGTGAGCGTTGACCGCCGCAAGCCCGCGAAGGGAGCCTGACATGGGTGAAGATGATTTCTACGGTGCCATCAGCACCTTCGGCGGCGCGTACGCACCTGTGAACTACGCGACCTGCCAGGGACAACTATTCGCTATTGAGCAATATGCAGCCCTCTATGCGCTGATCGGCACGTACTACCAGGGTGCCGGCAACGGGGCGACCACGTTCAACCTGCCTAATCTGAGCGGCGGCACGACGGTTGGCATCGGCCAGCAGCCAACGACGGGTGCGTTCACCGAGCTGGGTGAGACAGGGCAGGCAGCGCAGGTCATCCTCTCCAACGGCCCAGCTGCGGCGTTCGCGGTTGGCGATACCCCCACGATGCAGACGGTGACATCGGTCCCGACGCTGGGCGTCAGCTACGTGATGTGCGTGTACGGCGCCTGGCCCGTCCACCCCTAACGCGTGCCGGGTGTGTCCGCCGGCACGGCGGGCACACCCGAGCCACGGTTAGCCCTGCTTGTCGTCGAGCTCGTTGAGGTGGTAGCGGATCTGGATCGACACCGCCGCCCCCTCGCCGACTGCCGACGCGAGCTGCTTCGTTGAGCCACCGCGCACGTCGCCGGCGGCGAAGATGCCCTTCACGCTCGTCTCGAGATTGCGATCGGTCTTGACGAAGCGGCGCTCGTCGAGCTCCACGAGGCCCTTGAGCCACTCGGTCGTGGGATCGAGGCCGATAAACAGGAACGCCGCCTTGCAGGCGTGCTCCAGCTCCTCGCCCGAGTCGAGATCGCGGAACGTGATCGACTTGATCAGGCCCTGCTCGTCGGCGTTGAACGATGCAACCTCGACGTTCGAGACGACATCGATCTTCGGATGCTCGCTGACCTTGTCCTGCAACAGCTTCGACCCCGTCAGGCCATCCTTGCGGGCGAAGATCGTGACGTGGTTAGCGAACTGCGTGAGGAAGAGACCCTCCTCCATGCCGGAGTTGCCACCGCCAATCACGACGACCTCGTCCGCGCCCTTGTAGAACGGGCCGTCGCAGGTCGCGCAGAAATGGATGCCCGCGCCGATTAGGTCGGATTCACCGGGAGCATTGGTCCGGCGGTACTGCGAGCCGGTCGAGATCAGCACGGCGCGGGCGCTGAGCAGCTGGCCGGCACTCGTCATCACCTCGAAGGCGTCATCGACGGGCGTGATCGTGTCGACCGCGACCGACTCGAGCAGCTCGACGCCGTAGCGAGCCGCCTGACGCACGAAGCGATCGGCGAGGTCGATGCCCTCGACACCATCGGGGAAGCCCGGATAGTTGTCGTAGCGCTCCGTCACGCCGGCCTGGCCACCGAGAGCGGACTTCTCCACGACGATCACGCTCATGTTCTCGCGCGCCGCGTAAATCGCGGTCGTCAGCGCAGCGGGGCCACCACCGGCGATCACGAGGTCGTAGGTGTCCATCGCGGCCGCACGCGTGATGCCAAGCTTGTCGGCCAGCTCGTCGTTCGGCGGCGAGATCAGGAAGCTGCCATCGGGGAATTGCAGCGTCGGGATGCGGCGCTTGCCGCCGATGATCGACTCGATCTCAGCCGTGGCGCCCTCGTGCTCCTCGAGGTCGACCCAGTTGAACGGAATGTGATGCGCGGTCAGAAAGCCGCGCACGCGGCGGCAGTCAGGGCACCAGTGAGCCCCGAAGACCGTCATCAGGTTCGGATCGCGCGACATGCTCAGCTCCTCGCTCCGCCCGACCATCGGGCGCTGTAGGCCATTGTTACCAGACGCGCTGAAACGCGTGTCAGGCGCGGTGTTCCGCGTGACGCCGCAGAGGCACCAACGACGGCAATCAGATGCCGGCGGCGGAAAGCAGCCACATCAGCACTACGCCGCCCGTAATGGTGAGGAAGGCAACGCGTGCCGTGCCACCCTGCCGTGCACCCGGGATCAAGTCGCGCGTCGCGAAGTAGATCAGCGTGCCGGCGAAGAAGCCGGCGTAGCCGATCACCCAGGTCTCACTCAGGTCCAGCCAGCCGCCGACGAAGGCGCCGATCACGGGTGCCACCGCCCCGGCCGTTACTAGCGCCCAGGTGCGCCCCGCGGTATTGCCGTGTCGGCGCATGATCACTGCGGTCGTCATGCCATCGGCAAAGTCGTGGGCGAGCACCGCAATCAGGATCGCAATGCCAATCGCGTCAGAGACCGAGAAGCCGATACCGATCGCCAGACCATCGAGGAAGGAGTGGAGTACGAGCGCACCGGCACCGACGAGCCCGACATGCGGGTGGCGGTGTTCTCCGCCTTCGTCCGCATCCGCCGGGTGCGGACCGATCAACTCCTCCAGCACGAACATCGCGAGGAACGCACCCACGAGCAGGATGTACGGGAGCGGGACGCCGCCGAGTGCCGGGCCATCGAACTCGGCGAATTCGGGCAGCAGGTGGAAGGCAACCAAGCCGAGCATCGCTCCGGCAGCCACGCCGTACACGATGTGCAGCTTCCGTTGCGCGCGCAGCGCCACAAACCCGCCCAGCATGGTCGTGAAGAACGGCAGGAACTTGAGGACGACGATCATTGCGCGGTAATGATAACCATTATCAAGTAAACTGCAAGTCGTGGCCACTCCCCACACCCACACCCACGACCATGGATCTTGGAACACGCACGCCGCGGATGCCCTGGCGCGCAAGGGCACGCGCCGCAGTAGCGCACGCGACGCCGTCGTGACGGCAATCGCGGCACAGGACTGCTGCGCCAGCGCGCAGGAAATTCATGCCCGACTGCGCACGGACGGCTCGACGGTCGGTATCGCCAGCGTCTACCGCACGCTCGAGCTGCTGCACGGCATGGGCCTCGTCACGCGTATCGACACCGGCGATGGCGTCGCGCGCTTCGAGCCCACCCATCCCGGCGGCGAGCACCATCACCACCTGGTCTGCACAAGCTGTGGCGCCGTCGAGGCCTTTCATGACGACGCACTCGAAGAGGCGATCCATCGCATCGCCGACCGCGTGGACTTCCGCGTGGACGCGCACGACGTCGCGCTGCGCGGTGCCTGCCGCGCCTGCCGCTAACGGCCCCAGAAACGACTGAGCCCCGGTTGCCCGGGGCTCAGTGACGTGCGTTCGGTGCCTCGGAGAGCTACTCCCCGACTTCGGCGAGATCCGCCGGTGGCGCGTCGGGCGTCGGCGGGACGATGTCCATCGCCACCTCGTCGGTGCCCTCCTTGCGGTTGACCAAGATCGTCGAGCCCGGCTGCATCTGCTGGGCGAGTACGAAGTCGGCCAGCGGATCCTCAAGGATGCGCTGGATCGCACGGCGCAGCGGCCGGGCGCCCATCGCTGGGTCGTAGCCCTCTTGGACGAGCAGTTCCTTGGCGCTCTCCGTGAGCTCGATCGTGACCTCATGCACCTCAAGCTGCTCGCGCAGGCGATTGAGCATGAAGTCCACGATGTGCAGGATCTGCTCCCGCGACAGCTTGTGGAAGACGATGACCTCGTCGATGCGATTGAGCAACTCGGGGCGGAAGACCCGCTTGAGCTCGCCCATGATCTTGCCCTTCATGTCGTCGTACGACTGGCCACTCTCGTCCTCGGCCTGCGAGAAGCCGAAGTTCTGATTCTTGGCGATCGTGGCGGCGCCGATGTTCGACGTCATGATGACGATGGTGTTGCGGAAGTCGACCTTCCGACCCTGGGAGTCGGTCAGCTTGCCCTCCTCCAGCACCTGCAGGAGGATGTTGAAGACGTCCGGATGGGCCTTCTCGATCTCGTCGAGCAGAATCACCGAGTACGGCTTGCGGCGCACGGCCTCCGTCAGCTGGCCACCCTCGTCGTACCCGATGTAGCCGGGAGGCGAACCGACGAGCCGCGACACGGAGTGCTTCTCCATGTACTCCGACATGTCGACCTGGATCATCGCGCTCTCGTCGCCGAACAGGAACGCGGCAAGCGTGCGGGCGAGCTCGGTCTTGCCGACACCCGAGGGGCCGAGGAAGATGAACGAGCCAGACGGGCGCTTGGGATCCTTGATGCCGGCACGGGCGCGGCGGATGGCACGCGACACGGCGGCGATCGCGACGTCCTGGCCGATCACGCGCTTGTGCAGCTCCTCTTCCATACGAATGAGCTTCTGCGACTCGGCCTCGGTCAGCTTGAAGACGGGGATGCCGGTCCACATCGAGACGATGTCGGCGATCTCTTCCTCGCCGATCGACGGCTGCTCTGTGGCACCCTCGCCGGCCGACCAGCTCTCCTCAGCCTCGCGCTTCTCGTTGGCGAGCTTGCGCTCCTCGTCGCGGAGGTTGGCGGCTGCCTCGAAGTCCTGGCCCTCGATAGCGGCTTCCTTCTCCTTGCGGACGCGCTCGATCTCCTCCTCCAGCTCGCGCTGGGCAGGCGGAGCGGCCATCGTCTTGATGCGCAGACGGCTGGCGGCCTCGTCGATCAGGTCGATCGCCTTGTCCGGCAGGTGGCGATCCTGGATGTAGCGGCTGGACAGCTCGGCCGCAGCGACCATCGCCTCGTCGGTGATCCGGATGCGATGGTGCGCCTCGTAGCGATCGCGCAGGCCGCGCAGGATCTGCACGGTGTCCTCGACGCTCGGCTCTTCGACGCGCACCTGCTGGAAGCGGCGCTCGAGGGCGGAGTCGCGCTCGAGGTACTTGCGGTACTCGTCGAGCGTGGTCGCACCGATCGTCTGGAGCTCGCCGCGCGCCAGGGCCGGCTTGAGAATGCTGGCCGCGTCGATCGCACCCTCGGCGGCACCCGCGCCGACGAGGTTATGCAGCTCGTCGATGAACAGGATGATGTCGCCGCGCTGCGAGATCTCCTTCATGACCTTCTTGAGGCGCTCCTCGAACTCACCGCGGTACTTCGAGCCCGCGACGAGAGCAGCAAGGTCGAGCGTGTAGATCTGCTTGTTCTTGAGGAGGTCGGGCACCTGGCCATTCGAGATGCGCTGCGCGAGCCCCTCGACGACGGCGGTCTTGCCGACACCCGGCTCGCCAATCAGCACCGGATTGTTCTTCATGCGGCGCACGAGGATCTGCATCATGCGCTCGACCTCGGTGTGGCGGCCGACGACGGGATCGAGCTTGCCCTCGGTCGCCAACTTGGTGAGGTTACGGCCGAACTGATCGAGCAGCTTCGACGACTTCTTCGCCTCGGGCGAGCCACCACCGGCCGGCGCAGCTGCGCCACCCGACTGGGAGCGACGACCCGGACCGGACAGCATGCGGATGATCTCGTTGCGGATCTTCTCGGCGTCGGCATCGAAGTCGAGCAGGATGCGGGCGGCGACGCCCTCGTTCTCGCGGACGAGGCCAAGCAGGATGTGCTCGGTACCGATGTAGTTGTGGCCGAGCGACAGCGCCTCGCGCAGAGCGAGCTCGAGAACCTTCTTGGCGCGCGGGGTGAACGGGATCTGACCCGTCGTCACCTCTTCGCCCTGGCCGACGATGCGCGCGACATTGGCGCGCACGTCTTCCACCGTGATGTCGAGGGAGTCGAGCACGCGCGCGGCGAGCCCCTCCTCCTCGCGCAGCAGGCCGAGCAGGATGTGCTCGGTGCCGATGTAGTTGTGCTTGAGGGCACGCGCCTCGTCCTGCGCAAGGACGACGACCTGACGTGCACGCTCTGTAAATCGCTCGAACATGATTGGCCTCCTGCCCCCTGTTTCGCAGGGCTCCGGCAACCGGATTCCACCGATCACCGACTGGGCGCCCACACTACCAGAGCGTGGTGCGTACCAATCCGGTCGTGCGACCCGGCTTTCGACTTACCACCGGATCACCGTTCGATGTCGCCCGGATCAGGTGCGCATGGCGGGAAACAGCACCACCTCGCGGATGGTCTCCTGCCCCGTCAACAGCATGGCGAGACGATCGATCCCGAGCCCGACGCCGCCGGTCGGCGGCAGGCCGTACTCAAGAGCCGTGACGTAGTCCTCGTCGACCGGGTGCGCCTCGTCATCGCCAGCTCGACCCATCTCGGCCTGCTCCTCAAAGCGGGCTCGCTGGTCGTCCGGGTCGTTGAGCTCCGAGAAGCCGTTCGAAATCTCCATGCCGCCGCAGAACGCTTCGAAACGCTCCACCACGCCGTCCTCGCCAGGCTTGCGGCGCGACAGCGGCGACAGCTCGACGGGGTAGTCGATGATGAAGGTCGGTGAGATCAGGGTGGGCTCGACGTAATGCGAGAGCAGATGGTCGACGAGCTGCGCCCACGTCTTGTCCCGCGAGGTGTCGATGCCCTGGCTCTTGAGGTAGTCCTCGAGCGGCTTGGGATCGCGGCCCAGCGTCATCGGGTTGATGCCCGTCTTCTCCTCGATCGCGGCGCCGAGCGTGATGCGCGGCCACGGACCGGCGAGCTCGATCTCCTGGCCCTTGATCGTGACCTTCGTCGTGCCGCAGACGGCCTGGGCGGCGGCCACGACAAGCTGCTCGGTGCGGCCCATCACGTCCTCGCAATCGGCGTAGGCCTCGTAGAACTCGAGCATCGTGAACTCGGGGTTGTGCTTGTGCGAGACGCCCTCGTTGCGGAAGTCCTTGCCGAGCTCGTAGACCTTCTCGAGCCCGCCGACGACGAGCCGCTTGAGGTAGAGCTCGGTTGCGACGCGCAGATAAAGGTCGCGGTCGAGCGTGTTGTGATGCGTGATGAAGGGACGCGCAGCGGCGCCGCCGTACAGCGGCTGCAGGACGGGCGTCTCGACCTCGACAAAGTCGGCCTCGTCGAGCGAGCGACGAATGCTCGCGATCATGCGGGCGCGGGCGATGAACCGCTCGCGCGCCTCGGCGTCGGTCATCAGGTCGAGGTAGCGCTGGCGATGCCGGACCTCGACGTCCTGCAGGCCGTGATGGCGATCGGGAAACGGCAAGCGGCACGGCGCGAGGAACGTCCACTCCGCAACCTGCAGACTCAGCTCGCCGCGACGCGTGCGAAACGCGGTGCCCTGCACGCCGACGAGGTCGCCAATCGAGACGGAGCGCACGACCTCGTACGCCTCCTCACCCATCCGCTCTAGCTCGGCAAGCAACTGCACGCGACCGGTGACGTCCTCGAGATCGATGAACGTGACGCCGCCCTGACCACGCCGGCCCAGCACGCGGCCGCTGATGCGCCAGGCGCGCTCGCCCGACTGCTCGGGCTCGAGCAGCTCTTCAGCAGTACGCAGCGCACCAATCTGATCGCGATCGCCGAACCGATGTGGCAGGGACGCGAAGTCCATCGCGTTGAGCCTAGGCGCGCGAGATCGCGGTGATCTCGTACTTGACGACACCCTTGGGCGTGATGACCTCGACCTTGTCGCCCTTCTTGCCACCCAGGACGGCACGACCGATCGGCGACTCGTTCGAGTAGCGATTCTGGTCGGGATCCGCTTCGGCCGAGCCGACCAGCTTGAACTTGCGCTCGCTGTTGCGGGGGCCCTTAAGCGTCACGGTGGTGCCGATGGCGACCTCGCCGCGCGGCTGATCACCCTTCTCGACGATGGTGGCGTCACGCAGCTGCTCTTCGAGCTCTGCGATCTCGTCCTCGAGCACCGCCTGCTCGTTCTTCGCCGCGTCGTACTCGGCGTTCTCCGAGAGGTCGCCGAACTCGCGCGCCTCTTTGATGGCCTGCGCAATCTCGCGACGGCGCTCGGTGGTGAGGTAGTCGAGACGCTCCTTGAGCTCGCGATACCCCTCGGCGGTGAGGACGACTTCCTTGGCCACGGTGCCTCCGGCAGATCTCGTTAATGACGCCGTCATGGCGCCGAACAGGCCGCATGGTACAGGGGTGGCCGTTCGCGGGCGTCCGATACCCTATCGGCGTGGCAATTGACGTACGCAGCCTGACCGACACGTGGATGATCGGCGACGTGGAGATTCCGAGCCGAATCGTGCTCGCACCGATGGCCGGCGTCTCCGTGCAGGCCTTCCGCCGCCAGGGTCGCCGGCACGGCGCAGGGCTCGTCTGCTCGGAGATGGTTTCGGCGTGTGGCCTCGGGTACGGCGATGCGCGCACGAAGAGCTACCTGCGCATCGCGCCCGACGAGAAGCCACTGGCCGTCCAGATCTTCGGTGCCGACCCGCAGCTGATGGCCGACGCCGCCCGCATGTGCGTGGATGCCGGCGCCGACATCATCGACATCAACATGGGCTGCCCGGTGCGCAAGGTCACGAAGACCGGTGCGGGCGCGACGATGCTGTCGCACGGTGCCGAGAATGCGGCGCGCGTCGTCGAGGCCGTCGTCAACGCCGTCCCCGTGCCCGTCACCGTCAAGATGCGGCGCGGCGAGCAGAACGAGTCGCGCGACTTCACCATTGCCGGCCCGCTGTTTGCCTCCGTCGGCGCGCAGGCCCTCACGCTCCACCCGCGCAGCGCCAAGCAGATGTACACCGGTCACGCGGATCACTCGCTGACGGCCGAGCTGGTCTCACTCGTCGACGTTCCGGTGATGGCGTCGGGCGACATCACCTCGCGCGAGCGCGCCCACGCCATTCTCGAGACGACCGGCTGCGCTGCCGTGATGATCGGCCGCGGCGCCCAGGGCAACCCCTGGCTCCTCGAATCCATGATCCGCGACGAGGACGTGCAGCCGGGCAACGACGAGGTCGTCGCTGAGCTCGTGCGCTTCATCCGCGAGACCGTGCGCGAGCTGGGCGAACAGCGCGCCACCCACTTCCTGCGCAAGTTCCACGGCTGGTACCTCAAGCGCGGGCACTTCCCCCGCTCGCTCCGACAGGAGCTCTCGACGCTGCCGACGTCTGCCGAAGTCGAGGAGGCGCTGTTCGCCGCTGCCCCCGATGCGCGCGCACTCGTGGCGGCGATGGAGGCCGAGCTGGCCGCGCTCGGTTCGGGAGAGGACGACACCGAGCTCGATCTGCCGATTTCTGTCTACGGCGGCGGCTAGCATTGCTGCCGTGAGCGAATCCGTGCGCATTCTCGTCGTCCAGAACGACGACGACAAGCACGCCGGTCGCATCGGTGTCGGTCTCGAGGCCGCCGGCGCTGAGCTGACGATCGCGATGGCCTACGGGCCGATTCCGAGCGTCGCCGATTTCGACGGCCTGCTCGTCCTGCCTGGCCTCGGCGACCCGGTCGACGACGAGCAGGCGATCCACGATGCCCGTGACGCGATCATCGAGGCGCGCGCGCTGGATCGCCCGGTGCTCGGCGTCTGCCTCGGTGGCCAACTGCTCGCACAGTCGGCGGGTGCTGAGATCTACCGCTCGACGCCCGAGCTCGGCATCCACCCCGTGCGCACCACACCCGCCGCGCAGGACGACCCCCTTTTCGTCGGCATTCCTGCCGCGTACGAGAGCTTCCACGCGCACGCCTTCGCCTTCAAGCCTGTCGAGGACGCAACGGTGCTGATCGAGAGCGATGCCTGCTGCCAGGCGATGCGTATCGGCGATCGCAGCTGGGCGTTACAGCTGCACCCCGAGATGACCCGCGAGGGCCTCCACAGTGTGGCGCGCGGCATCGAGTTCGACTTCGAGGACGGCATCCTGCCGGAGACCGCCGGGTTCTTCCGGGCGGCTGGCGTCGACCCGATCCGCTTGCGTCAACAGGCCGACGACCTCGACGAGTTGCACACGGCAATCGGCAACCAGATCGGCCGTGGCTTCGTCGCCGCCTGCCGCAGCGCCCGCGCCGAGCGCTAGGCGATCGCGTCGATGTTGAGGCGCACGTAGTCGGCCTCGAACGGCTCGGGTAGACGTCCGAGGATCTCACCGAGGAAGGCATCGTGCCGATCTTCGGGTAGGCGCTCCATCGCTCCGCCGAGGATCACCGTGCCGAGGAAGACCGGCGGCTCGGGCGGATTGACCGGCGCGTCCTGCAGCCAGCAGGTTGACTCCGCAAACCCGGCGGCCCGCAGCAACTCCTCCGTCTCCGGCGCGTCGGCGAACCGATGCGGGTCGACGTAGCCCTCGAACCACTGGGTCCAGGCCGGCTCTGCCATGACGGCGTAGGACGCGCGCAGCACGCTGGCGATGTTGCCCTTACCGCCGCACTGCGCGACGAGCTGGCCGCCCGGGCGGATCACCGCATGCAGACGCTCGAAGAGGCGGGCGTGGTCGGTGATCCAGTGGAAGGTGGCGGTCGAGATGACGCCATCGACCTGGCGACCACCGAGGTCAAGCTCCAGCAGATCCATGACCGCGAACTCGATGTTGGCATGCGCACCGAGGCGCTCGCGCGCCGCGTCGATCATCGACGCCGAACCATCAAGGGCAATCACGTGGCCCTCAGGCAGGCGCTCCAGTAGCAGCTCGGTGACACGCCCCGAGCCGCAGCCGGCATCGACCACGGTCTCGTCGCCACGCAGCTGCATGCGGTCGAGCACAACCTTGCCCCACTCGGCCTGCGGCGTACCGATGCGGTCGTACGTCTTGCCGTCCCACGCGCGCTTGGTCATGCGGCCGCGCTCGCGCGCTCCCAGATCAGACGCAGGCCCGTCAGCGTGAGCTGCGGGTCGATGCTGGTGACCGTTGCGCAGTGTTCAGCAATCAGCACGGACAGGCCGCCGGTGGCGACGACCGGGCAGGTAGGCTCGCCGAGCTCCTCGCGCAGACGACCGACGATACCGTCGACGAGTCCGGCGAAGCCGTAGACCGCACCCGACTGAAGCGAATCGATCGTGGCAGTGCCGATGGCATTCGGCGGCGCGACGAGTTCGACCTTGCCGAGGCGCGCAGCACGTGCGAACAACGCCTCCATCGAGACCTCAAGCCCCGGGGCGATCGAGCCGCCGATGAACGCGCCATCCGGCGCGACGACATCGAAGTTGGTGGCGGTGCCGAAGTCGACGACGATTGATGGCGTGCCAACGGTCGCGGCCGCAGCGGCGGCGTTGGCGATGCGGTCGGGACCAACCTCGCGCGGGTTCTGCACGCGCACGGCGACACCCGTTTTGACGCCCGGACCGACGGTGATCGGCTCAACGCCGGCCACGCGCTGGAGGACCTCTTCCCACGCCTGCTGCACGGGTGGCACCGTGGTTGACAGGCACCCGGCGGTGATCAGCGACGCGTCGATCGAGCGCGAGGCGAGCAGGCCGCGCAGCGTCACGTCGAGCTCGTCCGTCGTGCGATAGCGCGTGGCGATGCGCCACTCAGCGGCGAGCGCCTCGCCATCGAACAGGCCGATCACACTCGACGTATTGCCGACGTCGACGGCGAGCAGCACGGTGCTAGTCCTCGACGGGCGGCGTGAAGTCCGGCGGCAGCGTCGTGAAGATGTCGTCCTCGGGCTTCAGCTCCTCGACCGTCACGTCCTGCGTGGTGTGGACCTCGGCGCGCGGGATGATGCGGCTCGGGCGGTTCTTGTCCCACACCCAGACGTCCTCCATCTTGAGGTGGAAGAGCGGGTACGACGGCTGATGCTCGATCGACATCTCCAGCTTGTTACAGAGGTACGTGGCTTCCTGCGTGAGGATGCAGTACCGGAACAGGCCGAACACCGTGGCGTACTCGCGCTTCAGCGTGAGTTCGAGCTCGGCGTCGTACTCCTCGAGGTCCTCAAGATGCGACACGTTCGACTCCCTGGCTATGCCGGTCGGATCACGACGGATCGTAGACGAGCGACGGTCCACCGACGACGGTGACACCATCAAGCGGCAATTCGCCCAGGATCGTCGCGTAGCTGACGCCATCCGCGTCGGCCGCGAACGGCGCGATCTCGACCAGCGGCTGCAGCGCAAAACGGCGCTCGTGCAGACGCGGGTGCGGCACGATCAGCCCCGGGGCGGCGAGCACGACGCCTTCCTGCCAGAGCAGGTCGAGATCGAGCGTGCGTGGTCCCCAGTGGACGTCTCGCGTTCGCCCGTGGCCCTGTTCGATCTCCAGCAGACGCTGCAGCAACTGCACGGGCCCGAGGGTCACGTCGAGCAGCACGGCGGCGTTCAGAAAGTCGTCCTGCTCGACACCACCGACGGGTGCAGTGCGGTAGAGCGATGAGGCAGCCAGCACGCCGACGCCGTGGGATCGGTTGAGCTCGTCGAGTGCCTCGCGAAACGCCTGCGCAACATCACCGACGTTGCCGCCGATCCCAACCACCGCGCGGGTCATGCGGTGCGAGTGACGGACACGACCACGTCGCCGAACGGCGCGACGATTGGCGCGTGCGGCTTGTGCACGGCGACGGTGACCTGCTCGATCGGGAACGCGCCAAGGAGATCAACGGCGATCAGATCGGCGAGTCGCTCGATCAGGTCGACGGGGTCGCCCGTCGCGATGGCCACCACGCGCTCCGTGACGGCGCCGTAGTCAACGGCGTCGCCGAGCGCATCGGTATCGCAGGCGCGATCCGAGGTCGGCACGAGGTGCACGTCGATGCGAAAGTCCTGCCCCTGCGCGCGCTCCTCGGGCAGCACGCCGTGAAAGGCGAAGACCTCGATGCCCACGACCTGAATGCCGAGCTGGCGCGTCATGCGGGCACCGTGCCAGATCCGAGCACCGGGCGAAGCACCGCGAGCGCCTCGGCATGTGGCGTCACGTCGTGCACCCGCAGCATCCACGCCCCGCGCTCGACGGCAGCCATGCCGGCGGCGACGGTGGCGGTCGTACGGTCGCGCTCAGGATCGCCGAGCAGCGCGCCGAGGAAGCGCTTGCGCGACACGCCGACCAGCACCGGACAGCCGGTCGCCTCTCCCAGCTCGTGCGTCGCGGCAAGCAGCGCGACGTTGTGCTCGACGGTCTTGCCAAACCCGATGCCCGGATCCACGGCAATCCGGCGTGGATCGATGCCAGCCGCCACGAGCGCCTCGACGCGGCTCCAGAGGTAGTCGCCGACCTCGCGCACGACGTCGTCATAGGACGGGGCGTCCTGCATCGTGCGCGGCTCGCCCTGCATGTGCATCACGCAGACGTCCACGTCCGCGTCGCGTACGACGTCGATGATGCGCGGGTCAAACGAGCAGGCGGTGACGTCGTTGACCATCGTGGCGCCCGCGACAATCGCCGCCTCGGCCACGGCGCTCTTCATCGTGTCGATCGAGATTGGCGTGGCACTCGCGGCGCGAATACCGGCGATGACGTCGACGACGCGCTGCAGCTCGTCCGCCGCCGACACGGCCTCAGCACCGGGTCGCGTCGACTCGCCACCGACGTCGACGATCGCCGCGCCCTGCGCCACGAGCTCGAGCCCGTGCGCGATTGCCGCGTCGCGGTCGCTGAACTGCCCACCATCAGAGAACGAATCAGGCGTGACGTTGACGATGCCCATCAAGGCAGGGCCGGGGATCCGAGTGGCGAGCGCCTCCATGGCTGCGAAGCCTACGCCGCCCGCGTCAGTCACGCGATGCGGGCGCTGCGGTAGCGGCGAGGAGCGCTGCGAGCTCGCGCGGCTTCGACCACATCGGCCAGTGGCTGGTCGGCAGATCCACGTACGACACGTCGGTCAGCTCGGCCAGACCGGCCAGCCAGGGATACCCCTCGCCGACAGCCTCCTGCACCTGCTTCGCAGAGAAGCCGGTGCAGATGACCGTCGTCGGCACGTTGCAGCGCGCGTCGTTCCGCAGCACCGGCTCGTCGCGCAGCGTCGCTCCCGGCTGTGGCACGGCGCGGTGGCGGAAGATCTGCAACTGCTCCTTGCTGAGGCCATCCAGGTTCTCCTGCCGCAGCTCCGCGTGCGTGCGAAACGGCAGCTCGTCCTCGTCGAACTCGGGGTTCAACGCCCCCGTGCCCGGTGCAGAGTCGACGTAGACCATCCGCGCGATGCGATCGGACAGTCGGTCGCTGGCGGCGTAGCCGGCAACGCCCGTGCCGCTGTGGACCGCCAGCACCACCGGTGCGTCGGCCGCCTCGATCGCCGCGCAGATCGCGTCGACGTGGTCGATGAGGCGGATGCTTGAGCGATCGGCGTCGACCGACTCAAGGCCGGGCAGCGTCAGTGCGGTCACCTCATGACCATCCGCACGCAGGATGTCGGCAACGTCATCCCACGCCCACGCCCCGAGCCAGAAGCCGGGAACGAGGATGATTGGAGCAGATGCCATGGCGCGAAGAGCCGGCGCCGCCTGCCCGAAAGGCCAGCGGCCCGGAGTAGCGGCGGTAGGACTCGAACCTACGACACGCGGATTATGATTCCGCTGCTCTAACCAACTGAGCTACGCCGCCGAACGCCGGGATGCTACCCGAAGTCGGGCGCGCCACGTTGCGGGTTCGCGCGGGCCAGCGCCAGCGCGTCTCGGAGCCACAGCCGATCGTGCCGCCACCACGCTCGGCCATGTTGCCAGCGCCCGACACGCGCGTAGATCGGATGCCACGGGTAGTCCGCCTGCATCGCCGCGATGTAGGCGGGTGAGGCCTCCGGCGAGCCTGCGATCGCATCACGGGAGCTCCACCACATGACCAGCGGCACCATCGATTGCCCGAACTGCTCCATGTTTGCGAGTGGGCTTCGCTCGCGATAACAATCGGCGGCCTCGTCCGGCGTGCCGCCGCACTCCGCGAGCATTGCCTTGGTCTTCAGGTTCGGCGCACCAGCAGGCGCGACGTTGCGGAAATGCGCCGCGAGATCCACCGGCGCGTCGAGTGCGACCACGGCGGCGAAAGCGTCGGGCGCACGTTCGGCCGCGAGCAATGCCTCCATCCCGCCCATGCTCGCGCCGACGATGATCACCCGATGACCGTCGATCGGCAGGAGCGGCGCCCGCTGGCGCACGAGTGCCGGCACCCGCAGTTGGTCGTCGATCTGACCGGGGGCGCCGTACGAGAACCGCCGCGTCGCCACACCCTGACCCTCGAGGCAAGCGATCACGATGCCGTACCGCACGGGCGCGCGCCCAAAGCTCTGATGGCACCGGGTCCTCCCATCCGCGCCGTGCAGTGCAATCACGAGCGGAAGCCCGGCGCCGTGGGCCACCTGCCGGAAATTCGACGGGAACGCGATGCGCATCGCACGCGTCTCGCCGTTCCACGCGCGGTACGTCGTATGCACGACCACGACGCGCCCGGGCGGCGAAACCTGTGCCTCCGCCCCCTCACCGACCGCGCCGATCGCGACCACGGCAACGAGCGCAAGGACTAGGCGGTGCAGATGGGTGAGTCGGGAATGACCGGAGACCATGGCGGACGGGGACGTGCCGAGGACCCCATGCCAGTATCGGACTACAGACGGCCCTGATGGGTTCCGATTCGGTTTACGTCTTGCGGCACTGCGCGGCGAACATCGACCGCGACGCCGCTGGCTGAACGGCGGCATTGCCAAGGAACTCCCCAAGCACGCGACGATTACCGGAGCCGTCGGGGATCAGAACGTCCTGGCCGTCCAGCGGCGCCGGCGTGCCACCGAGGTTGCAGCGCAGCCGCGTGGCGGCGCGGGCGTCGAGATAGCCGAGCTGGAGCATCTGCCACAGGGTCAGATCCGTTGCGAACGCACCACCGAGCGCCGTGGACACCGTGCGCAGACGCAACAGGCCGCCCGGGCTAGCGATCTTCGAACGCAGGGCCTGAATCACCAACTGTTGATGCTGGCCGCGACTGATGTCGGAGTCGGACGGGTTGAGGATGTTCTTGCGGATGCGCGCGTAGGCCAGCGCATCAGCACCGTTGAGTGTGATCTGCCCCTTGGGGAACTTGTAGAGCTTCCCTTCGAAGATCGACCGCATGTTGCCGGGGTTATTGATCGTGATGCCGCCGACGGCATCGACGACCTGCTCGAGACCGCTGAAGTCGATGACCATCACGTGGTCGATCGGCAGGCCCGTGTAGTCCGTGACCGCCTTGATCGCCAGTGCAGACCCACCGGTCGCATAGGCCGCGTTGATTTTCTGGTCGCCGTAGCCCGGCACGTTGACGCGTAGGTCGCGGGGAATCGCCAGCGTCGACTCGAGCTGCCGATTCGGATCGAAGCGCATCACCTGCAGCGTGTCCGAGTTGGCCTGGTTGTCCACGCCCATCAGCAGGATCGTGGTCGGGTCCGTCAGCATCGAGCCGGACGGCGACAATGCAGCACGCGCGCGCGGGTCGAGTCGGTCGTTGGCCTGCGTGACCGCACTGCGAACGGCAAGCATGCCGAGCGTCAGCCAGCCGAGCAACAGCACGAGCACGATCACCAGGATGGTGATGGTCCAGAACCTGAACGAGCGGGGCTCGCGCCGCGTGGGACGCCAACCGGGCCCGTCGCCCTTCTTCCACCAGCGAAAGCGCGGCGGCTCGATCGGCGGCGGTGCACCCGGCGCCGGTAGCTCGATCGCACCGCGGCGCTCAGGCGGCGCCTCAGGCACCGCAACGCTGCCGCCCCGCTTATCGGGCTTGACCTTGCCACCCTTATAGGTCTTGTAGGGACGATCGCTCACCGACACAGGGTATTCCCTGATTCGACCGCGTACCCTCCCCGTATGGCTGGACGGCTCACACTCTGCGCAACCCCGATTGGCAATCTCGACGATCTGACTCCGCGCGTGCGCTCCGCGCTTGCAGCGTGCGACCTTGTGGCGTGCGAGGACACGCGGCGCACAGGGCAGTTGCTGCACCTGCTGGGTATCGACGTGCGGATGACCTCGATCGAGGCACACCGCGAGGAAGCGGCCATTCCGGATCTCCTGCGCCGACTCGTGGCGGGCGAGCATGTTTGTCTGGCCACCGATGCTGGCATGCCCCTGGTCTCGGACCCCGGCGGCGCAACCGTGCGCGCCGCCATCGATGCGGGCATCGAACTTGAAGTGCTGCCGGGTGCCGACGCGGTCACCACCGCACTCGTCGCCGCGGGCCTACCCACCGACCGCTTTGCCTTTATCGGATTCCTGCCTCGCGCGGTCGGCGCCATTGGCAAGACGTTCGACGAGGCCGACGGCTGGGGCATCACGGTCGTGGCCTTCGAGTCGCCCAATCGCCTGCCTTCCACGCTGGCGCTCTTGGCGGAACGCGCGCCGGAGCGACGGATCGCCGTCTGCCGCGAACTGACAAAACTGCACGAGGAGATTGCCCGCGGGACGGCGACCGAGCTCGCGGAGCGCTTCGCCGCCGCACCAAAGGGCGAGATCGTGCTCGTGCTCGCACCCGTGGCGACCGAGGGCGTCGCACCCGCCGCCATCGAGTCGGCTGTGGCGGAGCTGCGCGAGCGCGGACTCGGCGCCAAGGATGCCGCGCGGATCGTCGCCGGACTCACCGGCCGTTCGGTACGCGACCTGTATCGGCCCTGAGTCGCCCATCGCGGGCGACGACCACGGCATGAGTTCCGGTGCCCCTCCGACAAGCAGCGGCAGGTTCGGCACGGCGAAGACACGGTAGATCCGGGGTGGATGCTCCAAAGGGGTCAGACCCTTTTGGCGCATAGGACAACGTAGCCGCCACGCCGCACGTCGACGCGATGCTCCAAAAGGGTCTGACCCCTTTGGAGCATCCACCCCGACGAGGAAGGTCGGTGTCGGCACGGGGCTGCGGGGTCGGCGCACCATCCGCATGCCGCCCGGGGCGCCGGTGCGCCGATACCCTTAGCCCCGTGCCGACACCGACCTTCCTCACGACGCCGATCTATTACGTCAACGCGCAGCCGCACCTTGGCCACGCCTACACGACGATCGCCGCCGACGTCTACGCGCGCCACATGCGCCAGCGCGGCGAGGACGTCTTCTTCCTGACCGGCACCGATGAGCACGGCGACAAGAACGCGCGCGTCGCCGCCGAACTGGGCCTGACGCCGCAGGCATTCGTGGATCGCAACAGCGCCAACTTCCTGCGCATGACCGAGGACGTCTGCGCGACGCAAGACTTCTTCATCCGCACCACGGACGAGGGCCACATGCGCTTCGTGCAGGACTTCCTGCAGACGCTGAAGGACAACGGCCACGTCTACGAGGGCACGTACGAGGGGCTGTATTGCACTGGCTGTGAGGCCTTCTACAAGGAAGACGAGCTCGTCGACGGGCTCTGCCCCGACCACGGCACCAAGCCCGAGTGGCTGCAGGAGTCGAACTGGTTCTTCCGTCTCAGTGCCTTCGAGCAGCCCCTGCTCGACCACTACGACGCCACCCCGAACTTCGTCAGCCCGCAGTCGCGCTTCAACGAGGCGCGGTCCTTCATCGCGGGCGGCCTTGATGACGTGTCGCTGTCGCGTGCCTCGATCGACTGGGGCGTCCCGCTCCCGTGGGCGCCTGAGCAGACGTGTTACGTGTGGTTCGACGCGCTCCTCAACTACGCCTCGTCGCTCACGTATGCGCGCCCCGGCGAAGATCTGACCAGCCGCTACTGGCCGCCGCGCTGGCAGCTGCTGGCCAAAGACATCCTCAAGTTCCACGCCGTCATCTGGCCGGCCATGCTCCTGGGCGCCGGCTATGCGCTGCCGCAGCGGCTGATGATCCACGGCTACCTGACGGTGCGCGACACGAAGATGTCGAAGTCGGTCGGCAACGTGCTCGATCCGTTCGCCGTGATCGAGGCCTATGGCGTCGACGCGCTCCGCTTCTACCTGCTGCGCGACGTGCGCTTCGGTGGTGACGGCGGCATCTCGTACGAGGCCGTGCACGAGCGGTATCACTCCGAGCTCGCCAATGACCTCGGCAATCTCGTCAACCGCGTCGTCGCCATGATCGGCAAGTACCGCGATGGTGTTATTCCTGCCGCGGAGTGCGACACGACGATCGCCGGCGCGATCGAGCAGGCGCGCGAGGCTATTGGCCGCCATGTCGCCGACATGGAACTGACCGAGGCGCTCGAAGCCGCGTGGGAGATCGTCCGCGACCTCAATCGCTTCGTCGATGCCCGGGCACCGTGGACGCTGGCCAAGGATCCCGACAAGGCCGCTGAGCTCGACGAGGTCCTCTACACGCTCGCCGATGGCACGCGTGCCGTGGCGATCTTGCTCGCCGCCGTCCTGCCCGAGAGCGCCCCGCGCATCCTCGCCGCACTGGGTGCCGACGCGTCGGTCGACTGGAGCCAGGCCGCGCCCAATCTGCTCGTCGGCGGCACGGCAACCGCACCCGTCGGACCGCTCTTCCCCCGGGTCGAGGAGCCGCTCGGGGGCGATGCGTCCTGATCGATACCCACACCCATCTCACGAGCTGCGACGACCCGCCGCTTCAGGTGATCGCCCGCGCGCGCGAGGTTGGTGTGCAGCGCATGGTCACGATCGGCTCGAGCGCCACCGAGATGGCGGCCGTCACGCCACTGCTCGACGAGCCCGGCATCTACACGACGGCTGGCCTGCATCCCAACAGCGCCGACCAGTGGACCGACGAGCTCGAGGTGCAGATCCGCGAGCGCGCGGCACACCCTCGCTGCGTGGCGATCGGCGAGACGGGCCTTGACTGGTTTCGCGAGCACGCCGACCGCGCCACGCAGACCGACGTCTTCCGCCGTCAGTTGGCGCTCGCCCGCGAGCTCGATAAGACCGTCTCGATCCACTGCCGTGACGCCGATGCTGAGTGCTTTCCCCTGCTCGTTGATGAGGGGCCGGAGCGCGTGATCCTGCACTGCTTCGCCGTGCCACAGCGCCTCGACGAGGCGATCTCCAACGGCTGGTGGTGCTCGTTCGCGGGCAACGTGACCTACCCGAAGGCCTCCGACCTGCTGCTCGCCGCGGCACGCTGCCCCGCCGACCGCATCCTGCTCGAGACCGACGCGCCGTACCTCACGCCCGTCCCGCACCGTGGCACGCCGAACGAGCCGGCCTACGTGATGGACACGCTGCGCGCTGTGGCGCTCGTCCGCGGCGTGGCGCCCGAGGAGCTGGCGGCGCAGGTCGAGGCGAATGCCAACGCTGCCTACGCGATCGTCTGATGGGGCAGCGCTACGGGCAGAATTTCCTGCGTGACCCCAACCTCGCGCGCGTCGCGATCGATCGCGCCGAGCTGCAGCCCGACGACGTCGTGCTCGAGGTTGGACCCGGCAAGGGCATCCTCACCGAACTACTGGCCGAGACCGTCGCCACTGTCCAGGCGATCGAGATCGACCAGGTGCTGGAGCCGCACCTCACGCCGCTGCTCGCCGCGCACCCGAACGTGCGCCTGACGTGGGGCGACGCCATGAAGGTGCCACTCGGCGAGCTCTCTCCCGCCCCAACCGCCTTCGTCGCGAACCTGCCGTACAACGTCGCCACCCCTCTCGTGCTGCGCTCGATCCCCGAGCTGCCGACGATTACGCGCTGGTGCGTGATGGTGCAGCGTGAGATTGCCGACCGCATGTTCGCCGACCCCTCGACGCCGGCCTACGGCGCGGTCAGCGTGCTGATGCAGCTCGCGTGCGATCGCACCGACCTGCATCCCGTCGGGCGTGCCGTGTTCGATCCGCCGCCGCGGGTCGACTCAGCACTCGTCGCTTTCCGTCGCCGCACCGAATGGCCCGAGCGCGCACCGGAGTGGGAGCGCCTGTCACGGCTCGTGCACGCCGGCTTCCAGCATCGCCGCAAGACGCTCGTGAATGGTCTCACGATGGCGCAGCTCGCCACGCGCGCGCAGGCCGAAGCGGTGCTGACGTCGCTCGGCCACGACGTGCGCATCCGCGCTGAGGCGATCGCCCCCGCGGACTGGCCGATCCTGCTCGCCGCGCTCGCAGCGGCTACGGTGACGACGTCATGACGGAGGACGCTGCCATTGTCCGCGCGTGCGCGAAGATCAACCTGCTGCTGCGGGTCGGTCCGCGACGCGAGGACGGCTACCACGAGCTCGTCACGCTGATCGCGCGCATCTCGCTCGCCGATGTGCTGCTGATCTCCGATGCGCCCGAGACCGCCGTCGACTGTCCAGCAATTCCCGGCGGCGACACGCTCGTGACGCGCGCACTGCGTCTGCTCTGTGAGACAGCGGGACACACCAGCGGCTTCCACGTGCACATCGACAAGCGCATCCCTCACGGCGCCGGGCTCGGCGGCGGCTCGGCCGACGCCGCCGCCGCGCTGCGGTTCGCCAACGACCTGCTGCCGCGACCGCTGATCGATAGCGAGATCCATCGTCTCGCGGCACTGATTGGATCTGACGTCCCCGCGCTCCTGCACGATGAGGCAACGGTGGCGCGCGGGCGCGGCGACCGCGTCGAGGTACTGGGGCACCTGCCCGCAGGCTGGCTCGCGCTTGCGCATCCTGGTCGCCCGCTGGCCACGCGCGATGTCTACCAGCGCTACGTCGCCGACGGCCGCCCGCTGCCGCAGACCATCGCGCTGCCCCAGACGCTGGAGGAGATGGCTGCACTGATCGAGAACGACCTCGCGGTGCCTGCCGAGGACCTCGAACCGGCGTGCCGCAGCCTACGCGAGCAGTTCATGGCACTTGGATCGATGGCAGCATGCGTCTCAGGTAGCGGCTCCGTCGTGTTCGGCTTGTTCCACACGGAGCAGGAGGCGACCACTGCCGCAGCGAATGTGGAAGGCGCACCATGGACGGCAACAGCAGCACTGGGGACGCACCCCGCCGCATAGAGGTCGATCCCGACGACGTCCGCGTCGTCATGTCCCAGTCGTACACCTATGGAGCACCTCGCCCGACCGGTGGCGAGCCGCTGCCCTTCCTGCGCCGGCACCGCGCCAAGGTCGCCGTTGCGATCACCGTCATCGAATCGGTCCTCTTGGGCCTCAGCGGCATCGGTTTCCTCCGTTCGATCATCCTGCTGCTTGTGGCTGCGGTGGTCGCGATTGTCGTGCACGTCGCGCTGCGCGATCGCGCGCCCTACACGGTGCGGCAGCTCACGTGGATCCTCGCGGTCAGCCAGACGCTCGCGCTCCTCTTCCCATTCCTGATCATTGGCGGGGTCATCGCCATCGCCATCGTGCTGGCGTTCGTCATCCTCGCCGGCATCGTGATCCTGATCGGTGACCGCCGATGATCCGCCGGCTCGTGATTGCAGCCATGCTCGTGCTGGTCGCCGTGCCTGCGGCGCAGGCCCAGGTCGCCACGCCGGCCACGGGTGCACCCACCGACACCACCGCTCCCACCGCGCAGCAGAAGGTCGTGCTCCCGCTGACGGGGCGGACGGTGGTGATCGATCCCGGACACAACGGCGGCAATACAAGCAACCACGCGATCACGCAGCGCCAGGTCTGGGCCGGGACGATCTGGAAGGACTGCGACGCCGATGGCGCCTCGACGGATAGCGGGTACAACGAGGCCCAGCACAACTGGGACGTCGCCGTCGTCGTGCGTCAGCTCTTGCGGCAACAGGGAGCGCGCGTGGTGATGACACGCGCGTCCAACACGGGCGTCGGCCCGTGTATCACACAACGCGCCGCCCTCGGCAATCGCGTGCGCGCAGATGCCGCGGTCTCGATCCATGCCGACGGCCACAACAACGGCGACTTCCACGGTTTCCACGTGATCCTGCCTGCTGATGTCGGCCAGGGGTCGCGGATGGTGGCGCGCTCGCGCGAGCTTGGCATTGCCGTGCGTAACGCCCTGCGTGATCAGGGTCCCACCCAGACCTCGAACTACATCGGTGAGAACGGCCTGATCGTCCGCAACGACCTTGGTGGCCTCAACCTGTCCAAGGTGCCGAAGATCTTCACCGAGATCGGCAACATGCACTCGCCGTCGGATGCCCCACAGATCGAGTCGGTCGCTGGTCGTCAGGCTGAGGCCGCGGCAATAGCGGCCGGCATCACGCGCTTTCTGACCAAGCGCCGCGCCTGACGCACGGGAGTACGCTGCACGTGAGGTTGTGTTGAGGTTCCCGTGCTGACAAACGCCATGCCCCGCTACGAGCCGCTGTCGGCGGACGCACTCGCCACGATCCACGCCGGGTGGAAGCGGCTCGGCAAGGAGGTCGGCGTCCAGTTCGACAACGAGCAGGCGCTCCAGCTGTTTCGCGACGCCGGGCAGACCGTCGATGACGACGGCACTGTGCACTTCGACCCCGAGTTCCTGCTCGCTCAGGCCGCCAAGGCACCGAGCGAGTTCTCGATGATCGCCCGCAATCGCGAGCGTGATCTCGTGATCGGTGGCGACCACATGATCTTCTGCGCCGTTCAGGGTCCTCCGTTCGTGCGCATCGGTGACGAGCGCCGCGAGGGCACTTACGCCGACTACGAGAACCTCCTCCGCCTTGTGCAGATGGACCCGAACCTCGATACGCCGGGCCGCAACGTCCTCGAGCCCAATGATCTACCGCTCGACTCGCGCCACCTCCTGCGCGCCCTGTCGTCGATTCGCCTGACCGACCGCGTCTGGGCCGGCGAGCCCTCCAGCGGCGAGGCTGCGGCCGACTGCTTGCGCATGGCAGAGATCGTGCACGGCAGCGACGTCATGGGCGGCGACACGCCCGTGCTGTTCGCCAACTGCAACGTCAATTCGCCGCTCCGCTTCGACGCGCGCATGCTCGACGGCATCCTCAATTACGGTGCTGCCGGCCAGGCGATCATCATCACGCCGTTCCTGCTGATGGGTGCGATGGCGCCTGTCTCCACGCCCGCCGCACTCGTCCAGCAGACGCTCGAGAGCCTCGCTGGCGTCGCTCTCGTGCAACTCGTCCGCCCCGGTACGCCGTGCGTGATGGGTTCGTTCCTCTCCTCGACCGACATGAAGACGGGCTCCCCCGCCTTCGGTGGCCCTGAGTCGGCCTTCGGTCTCTACGCGTCGGGCCAGATCGCGCGCGACCTGAACCTGCCGTGGCGCTCCGGTGGCGGCACGCTCACCTCGAGTCCGCTGCCCGACTACCAGGCCGGCTACGAGGCGATGAACACGCTGCTGTCGGCGTTCCTCGCCGGTGCCAACGTCTGCTGGCAGTCGGCCGGCTGGATGGAGGGCGGGCTCGTCACGAGTTTCGAGAAGTTCATCGCCGACTCCGAGATCCTCGACCTGCTGTGCCACCAGTTCCGCAAGGTCGAGGTGACGGAAGCCGACCTCGCCTTTGACGCGCACGTCGAGGCCGGGCACGGTGGCCACTTCTTCGGCACGCAGCACACCCTCGAGCGCTTCCGCGACTGCTTCTGGCGCCCGACGATTGCCTCGACGGAGAACAACGACCGCTGGCTCAAGAACGGCCGCATGGACCATGCTGGTCGCGCCGCGGTGCGCTGGCGCGAGGTCCTCGTGTCGTACGAGCAGCCGCCGCTCGACGACGCCAAAGAGGCCGAGCTGCTCGACTTCGTGCGTCGGCGCGTTGCGGAGAACGGCGACATCGTCGAGGCGCTCGCCTAGACCCTGACGGCCACGGTCATAGTCGGCAGGAGTGCAGGCGGCACCGTTCCCGCCTGACCCGACGGGCCGTCCCCGCTACGCTCCGTGCCGACTCTGGGGCGTCGCCAAGTGGTAAGGCAGCGGGTTTTGGTCCCGCCACCGCAGGTTCGAATCCTGCCGCCCCAGCCTCCGCCGGCAGATCGCGCCACGCGCCCGGGAAAAACACAGGCCGATCCACGGAAATGTGCTGATGCGGAAACACGGCGCGACCTAGACTCCGGGCATGCCCATCTCCCACGCCTCCGTGCTGATCGTGCCGGTGACCGACCAGGACCGCGCGCTCGCGTTCTACCGCGACGTCGTCGGCTTCAGCGTCTATGGCGACAACCAGGTCGGCCCGAACATGCGCTGGATCCACCTGCGCGCACCGAATGGTGGTCTCGACCTCGCGCTGGGCGACTGGCTTGAGGTGCCGGCCGGCTCGATCGGCGGCCTGTACCTCGACGTCGACGACATTGAGGCCGTCTCCGCGGAGCTCGAAGCGCGCGGCCTCGAGTTCAGTCAGGGCATCGACGACACGCCGTTTGGCAAGTTTCACCCGTTCGTCGATCCCGACGGCAACCAGCTCATCCTCCATCAGGCCGCGCCCGGCCTGATGGACTAGCGCCGGGAGAACTCCTGCCCATACTCGGCGCCGTCGGCGCCGGGGAACAGCCCCTCGGCGAGGTACCGCCGGTGGCAGCGATCAAGCGCTTCGTGGTCGATCTCGATGCCGAGCCCCGGGCCGGTCGGCACGGGCACGACCCCGCCGCGCGGTACGTACGGACCGCCAACGATGACGTCGTCGGCGTACCAACGGAAGAGCGTCTGGCTGGCATCGTTGATGTGGTCGATCGCGGCCGTCATGTGCAGGTACGCCGTGCTGGCCACGCCCGTCTCGCCCGAGTGGAAGCGAAAGCCGATACCCGCGGCCTGGCAGGCACGGACGAATTCCACCGTGCGCCGGATGCCGCCCTTCTCGTTGAGGTTCGTGACGATCACGTCGGGTACGCCGAGCGCCTTGGCGAGCGGCAGGTCCATCACGTGCGTGGAGAGCGGGCGGTCGGTCACGTCGCGAATCGCCAGCAGATCTTCGAGGCCCTCAACGGGTTCTTCCCAAGCATCGATACCGAACGCGTCGAAGCGCGGGATCAGCTCGCGGGCGGTCGAGACGAGCCACCCACCATTGCAGTCGAGCCGTAACGGGCGCTCGCCGATCGCCGCGCGGATCTCACGCACCATCGCGAGCTCCTCGTCTGCGCCGACCGTGCCAACCTTGCCCTCGAAGATCGTGCCGCCAAACTCCTCGAGCAGCCGCGCGCACTCGCGCGCCACCTCGAGCGGCGACGACTCGCCGGGGTGGTGCGGGCCGGGGTAGCGGTAGGAGAAGTACTCCGTCAGCGGGATGTCCGTCCGCACGGCGCCGCCGAGCAGCTCGTACAGCGGCTTGTTCTCGACCTTGCCCCGGATGTCCCAGAGCGCGATTTCGATCGCACCGAACGTGCGCTTGGCGCCGAGCACGTCGTTCCACGGCGAGTAGGCATAGCCGGGCACGATCGCCGCCTCAATCGCATCGAGATCGAGCGGGTCGTGGCCGATCACGCGCGGCGCCACGGCCATGATTGCGGCACTGCGATCGCCGTCGGCCGCCTCGCCGTACCCCACCACCCCATCGTCGGTGGTGACCTCAACGATTGTCTTGGTGAGGCTCGCAATCGAGCCGTAAGCAAAGCGGTAGGGCGCGACGAAGGGGATGTTGACCGGGATCGCGCGGATGGCGGTGATCTGCATAGCGGCAGTCTCCCATAGACCCACACGGCAGTTGAACACGGGCGAAACCTCGCACTAGTGGCACTAATACCTAGGTTGTATCTATGCTTTTGTGACGGTACGGTGTCGGGGTGCCACGTTTCCGCCTGCCCTGCGCTCTCGCTCTCACCCTCCTCGCTGTCGCCCTCGCGCCCGTTGCCGCCTCGGCCACCACGATCTACGCCGCCTCGTCGCTGTCGAAGGTGGTCCCAACGATCGCTCCCGGCAATCGCACCAACTTCGCGGGCTCGGACACCCTCGCCTTCCAGATCGAGCAGGGCGCACCCGCCGACGTCTTCCTCTCCGCCGCCCCGCTCTATGCCCAGCGCCTGTATGCGAAGGGCCTGTGCGACACGCCGAACGTCTTCGCGCTCAACACGCTGACGTTCGTCACGCCCGCGTCGAACCCAGCCGGCATCACGCGCGTGCAGCAGCTCGACAAGCCGGGCGGCTACCGGCTGGCCGTCGGCGGCAAGAACGTCCCACTCGGCATCTACACCCGCACGCTGCTCGGCAAGCTCGGCCTCGGCCGCGCGCTGCAGAAGAACACGGTCAGCCAGTACCAGAAGGCCACCGACGTCGTCAGCACGGTCGCACTCGGCTCAGCGGCGGCCGGCTTCATCTACACGACCGATTGGTACGCGAACACCTCGAGGCTCCGCGCGATTTCCGTCCCCGCAAGCGCGCAGCCGCTGATCCGCTACGAAGCCTGCGTCGTCAGGCGGAGTGGCGCAGATACCGCTGGCGCCAAGACGGTGATTTCGCGACTGCTGAGCCTGAGCGGCCGGCAGGCTCTCGCCAACGCGCACTTCGGACTACCACCCAAGTCATGACACACCGCGCCGGCATCTTCCGCGTGCTGCTCGTGGTCACAGCGATCGCGACGTTCGCCTTCCTGCTCGCGCCCATCGCCGCGCTGCTCCTCCAGGTCCCCATGCGCGATCTGCCGGGGCTCCTGCGCGAGACCGCGGTCACGTCCGCCCTGCTCGTGTCGCTGAAGACCAACGTGATCGCGAACGTGATCATCCTGGCCGTCGGCACGCCCGCTGCATACCTGCTCGCGCTCGGCCGGTTCCGTGGGCGCCCCGCTCTCCTAACGCTGCTCGAGCTGCCACTCGTGCTGCCCCCGGCGGTGGCAGGCATCGCCCTCTTGACCGCGTTTGGCGCGTTCGGGCTGTTTGGCTCGGCGCTCACGAATGCCGGCATCTTCCTGCCCTTCACGCAGGCCGCCGTCGTGATTGCGGTGACGTTCGTGGCCGGCCCCTACTACGTGCGCGCCGCCGTCTCCGCGTTTGCCGCCCTCGATCGCAACCAGCTCGATGCCGCCCGCGACCTCGGCGCGTCCGAAGGCACCGTCTTCCGCCGCATCGCCCTGCCGCTTGCCGCCGACGGTCTGCGCGCCGGCTGGGCCCTCGCGTTTGCCCGCGGGATTGGTGAGTTCGGTGCCACGCTGCTGTTCGCCGGCAGCGTCGCGCGCGTTACCGAAACGCTGCCGCTTGCCGTCTACGCGCAGCTGGATGTAAACCTCGACTCCGCCGTGGCCGTCGGCATCCTGCTGCTTGCCATCAGCGGCGGCGTGCTGCTCGTCGCGAAGCTGCCACCACTGTGGAGCCCGACCGGATCCTCGACGCCCGTGGGCGGCTGGTAGCCTCGACACATGGGCGAGCAGATCCGCATCGGCCAAGCCGCGAGCATCCTCGGCGTCAGCGTCGACACGCTGCGCCGCTGGGAGAAGGACGGCCGCGTCACGTTTGCCCGCTCGACGGGCGGCCAGCGCACCATCGACGCCGCCGACCTGCGCGAACTGCTGCGCGACCGCGCGCCACAGACCGGCGTCTCCGCGCGCAATCAACTCGAAGGGACCGTCGTGTCGGTCGAAAAGGATGGGCTGATGGCCAAGGTCGAGCTGTCGTGCGGGCCGTATCGCATGGTCTCGATCATCACGCGCGAGGCCGTCGAGGAGCTCGACCTCAAGGCCGGGGATACTGCGACGGCGATCGTCAAGTCGACGAGCGTGGAGATCCGCCGCTAGGCGGGACACAGCACGATCAACGGGGAGCTTTCCGTTCGGAACGGCAGCTTGGTGGTGGGAGTCGCCATGCCCGTCAGGAGATCGCCGTGCACCGCGCACCTACCGCGGGCGTGCTCCCCGTCTAGGATCCGGCCCATGTCCAACCGCATCAGCGACGCCGCCAACGCCCTACTCCTCTGCCGCACCGAGAACCGCGACGCGCTGCTGGATGCAACCCTCGCGCCCCAAGATCTGACCGAGGGCTACGCCACGCACCTGGCCCTGCTCGAGCTCCTCTCGGAGCACGGCGGCGGCGCGCAGATCGGCTGGAAGGTCGGCTTCACCAACGATGGGGCGCAGGCCAAGCACGGCGCAACTGAGCCGGTTTTCGCCGGTCTGCTTGCCGGCAACTCGTACGTCGAGGAGGCCGAGCTCGCGAGCCCCGGCGGTGCCGGCCTCGGGGTCGAGGCCGAGATCGCCGTGCGCCTCAGCCAGGCGATCTCCGGACCGATCTCGCGCCAAGAGGCGGCCGACGCGATTGACGGCGTCGCCATCGCCTTCGAGATCGTTCAGCCCCGCTGCAAGGTCGACGAGGCGGGACTGCCCACGCTGATTGCCGACGGCACGCAGCAGTACGGCACGATCCTCGGCGAGTGGAATACCGAGTACGACCCGATGACGCTGGACCAGACCGACGTCAAACTGCAGATCGACGGTTTCACCGATGGGTTCATGAACGCCACGGAGGTGCTTGGCCATCCGCTCAACGCGATCACCTGGCTGAGCGAGGCGACCGCCCGCTATGGCGTGCAGTTGCAGCCGGGCGACGTGATCTTGACCGGCGCGATCATTCCCGCCAAGGCGCTCGCGTCCGGCCAGATGGCCGAGCTCGCCAGCGACGGTCTCGGCGACATCCGCGTCTGGGTCGACTAGGGCTAGGGCAGGACGACCGGCACGGCCTGCGCCGCCCAAGCGCGCGCGAGGTTGCGGTCCGTCCACTCAGACTGCTCACCGGCGAAGGCGCTGAACGGCTCATCCCACGCCTGTGCTGCCGCACGGCAGGCGCCCGCCAGCGACAACTCGCCCGTATGCCCCTGCGTGGCGACGATGCCCGTCAGTGCGCGCCACGCCCCCATCGGCTGGCGCTCGACGAGATGGCGAAGCGGACGCGCGCCCCGGCCACCAAGGATGCCCGCGTGCGCGATACCGAGCCCGTTGCGCGACAGCGCCAACGCGGCGGACTGCGCGTGCTCAGCGAGGCGCGCCTCGACGAGCACGAGCGAACCCTTCGGGGCGAGCGCGGCAGCGATCTGATCGATGCCCTCCGCCGTCTCGCCATCACCGGCGCGGAACTGCTCGAGCAGGCCCGACAAGACCAGCACGACGGGGAAGCGCTCATCCCAGGCGGCGAGATCGGCATACGCACCGGCCCGCAACTCCAGATCGACCGCGCCGGTGTCGCGCATGCGGTCGTAGCCGGCCGCGATCGCGCCCTCGGCGAGATCGACGCCGACGAAGTGGCGCTTGGGGTGACGTGACGACAGCCACGCCTCGAGATAGCCGGCGTTGCAGCCACACGACAGCACCGGGCCCGGCGGCAGGACCCGCAGCAGCGCGTCGGCCCAGACACCGATCGTCAGCACCTCGACCCAGACGCGCGAGAGGTCGACACTGATCAGATCGCGCCACTGCCCGGTAGCCAGCGCCTCGCCGACCGCGCCCTCGCTCTCGGGAATCGGTCGGTCGTAGCGACGCCGGATTGCCTCGCGCCAGACGGGGTCGTCGCCGCCGCTCTCGGCCTCGCGCTCGAAGCGCAGCCGATCGCCACGCAGCGCACGCAGCAGGACCGGATCGAGGTCGGACTCGGCGGCCAACGGGCGAGCGCCCCAGACGTCGCCGAGATAGGTGGCGAGTGCATCCACGGCCGTCGGATCGATCACGGGGCGTTTCATGCGCGGCTCTTACCGAGCTGTCGGCGGGCGGTTGCCAGACGTTTGGCGAGCGCTGCGTCCGTGTCTGCTCGGGCGACGATTGCGGCCGCGAGCGCGATGGCCGTATCCGACGGTGGCTCGATACCGGTGGTAGCGATATCGAGCGCGGCCTCCAACGAACCGGCGCCCGAGGCCGCCAACAGCGCCTCCGTCAAGGGCGTCAGACGCGGCGGCACACGATCGCCCTGCGGGCGCGGCCGCCGCGGCTCGACGGCACCACGCTCGCGCAGGATGCGGCTGATCTGCACCTGCACGCTGCCGACGGAGGCCAGCCCCTGCTGCTCGGCGAACTCCTGTGCGAACTCGCTCCACGGCCGCGTATCCGTCTCCGGACGCGCGTCCATGGCGGCGCGCAGGAGCGACGCGGTCGAGGCCTTACGCTGCTTCGGCTGCTGGCTCACACGCGGAACTATCCCACGCGACGACGGCTCAGGCGCTGTGCGGGCGCACGAGCACCCGCGCGGTGTTCACCAGCCACGCCGTTGCCTCCGCTCCACTGATGTCGCTGTCCATTGCGAACACCTGCAGCGCGAGGCCGTCGATCAGGCCCGAGAGGATCGCGGCAGCCTCGTCACCGTCGACGACCGGCGCGAACGTCCCCTCAGCGATCCCCTCTCGAATTGTCTGCCGAAATCCATCAAGCCAGCGCTGCTGCGACAGCGCGGCGCTACGACGCAACTCCGGATCCTTGAGCGCCTCACCCGTGAAGTCGAGGAACATGCGCCACGAATCGCTGCGCTCACCGATGCGCGTGCCCACGTAGACGAGGATCGTGTGCAGCCGATCCCACGCGTCACCTTCGGAGGCGCGCAGCTCGACAAGGCGCTCGTCAGTGTCGTCGATCCACTGCTCGAGCGCCTCCGACAGCATGCGCGAGCGCGTGCCGAAGTGATGCTGCAACGTACCGACGGCGACGCCGGCCTCGTCGGCCACATCCTGGAAGCGCGTGCCGGCATACCCCCGCCGCGCGATCACCCGCGTCGTAGCCGCCAGCAGCTCCGTCCGGCGCTCCGCGGTGGTTTCACTCACGACCGCGCCGTTAGAGATCCGCGAAGGCGCCATGGACGGAGGGTCGCCGGAGCCGGGCACCGTGTCAAGCGCGTCACCATAAAACCACCACAGAACAGATGAAATTCGGATTGCACCGGATTGCTTGCATTCCGGGAAAGTGCGGTAACAATACGACGGTACGGGAGAGAGGGAGAGATCGTGGACGGACACATCGTGCTCAGCGGTGTCACCAAGGCGTTCGGCGAGAACATCGTGGTGAATGACATCGACCTGAACATTGGCGAGGGCGAGTTCTTCTCGATGCTGGGACCGTCCGGCTGCGGCAAGACGACGACGCTCCGCATGATCGCGGGCTTCGAGGTCCCCACCATCGGCAACGTCACGCTGGCCGGTGAGGACGTCACCGAGGTGCCGCCTGCCAAGCGCAACGTCAACATGGTCTTCCAGGCCTACGCGCTCTTCCCGCACATGACCGTGCAGGAGAACGTGGAGTTCGGCCTCAAGATCAAGAAGGTCAAGAAGGGCGAGGTCAAGAGCCGCGCAGCTGAGGCGATCGCCTCAGTGCAGCTCGACGGCTTCGAGTTGCGCAAGCCCGCCCAGCTCTCCGGCGGCCAGCAGCAGCGCGTGGCGCTCGCCCGCGCACTCGTCAATCGCCCCGCCGCCCTGCTCCTCGACGAGCCGCTCGGCGCGCTCGACCTCAAGCTCCGCAAGGAGATGCAGCACGAGCTCAAGGCGATCCAGGTCCGCACCGGCACGACCTTCGTGTACGTCACACACGACCAGGAAGAGGCACTGACGATGTCCGACCGCATCGCGGTTATGAACAACGGCATCGTCGAGCAGTGCGCCGGTCCGCGCGAGATCTATGAGCATCCGGCGACGGCCTTCGTGGCCGGCTTCATCGGCACGTCGAACATTGTCAACATGCGCGTCGACCGCAGCGAGGGCGGCAAGGCGATCATGGACCTCTCCGAGGGCCAGCGCATCGTCGCCAACTCGGCGACAACATCCGGCAGCCTGCAGATCACCGTGCGCCCGGAGAAGATTCACCTGAGCGCCAACGGCCTCGGCGATGATGCCTCGAGTGTCGGCGGTCGTGTCAGCGACGTCATGTACCTCGGCTCGATGACGCAGATCACCGTCGACTTGCCGAATGGCGACTCGCTGCAGGTCCATCGTCTCAACGACGAGGCCGCCGCGGTCGACCCGCAGGCCGGCGACACGATTTCGCTGCACTGGGCAGCTGAAAACAGCTTCGTGATTGAGGGCCTGCCCTCGAGCGCGGACGGAGGGGATGCTTCGGCGCATGCCGCGTCGGAGTCCGAGTAACGGGAGGGAAACTGTGAGCGAAGAGATGGAGCCCAAGCTCCTCAACAACACGATGTCCCGCAAGGGCTTCGTCGCCATGACCGGCGCTGCTGGTCTGGCTGCGTTCCTGGCGGCATGCGGCGGCTCGAGCGATTCGAGCTCCGACAGCGTCAACGAGGCGCAGGCCGATGGCGTCACTGCCGAAGAGGCAGCTGCTGGCGGCAGCTTCGATCCGGCCACCGAGCCGGACGGCCCGATCGAAGTCTTCACGTGGGCCGGGTACGACAACAGCCCTGAAGAGGGTGCGCCCTGGATGTGGAGCGAGTACGAGGATGGCCCGTACGGCACGAAGTCCCCGCTCAAGTGGACGTTCCTCGAGGACGACGGCCAGGCCCTGTCCAAGGTCGCCTCGGGCTACTCCCCGGACATCTCGCATCCGTGCATCGCGTACACGGTGCAGTGGAAGGAGGCCGGGCTGATCCAGCCACTCGACCTCAAGCTGCTGCCCGATTTCGACGGCGTCCCGACCGCCATCTCCGCCGGCGCCGTGATCGACGGTGTGCCGTACATGGTGCCGTTTGACGTGGGCTTCTCGTGCCTCACCTATGACGCCGACGTCGTGAACTTCGACAACGTCGGTGGCAAGGAGAGCTGGGAGATCCTGCTCGACGACACGTACAAGGGCAAGATGTCGATCTTCTCGGATGACGTGGCGATCATCAAGATCGGCCAGCTCATCAATGAGGGCGCTGTCGACCCGAACGTGATGACCACCGAGCAGATCGCGGCGGCCAAGGAGACGGCCCTCAAGATCAAGCCGAACCTGCGCAACTACTGGACGTCGCAGACCGATACGGTCAACGACTTCGTCAACGGGAACCTGGTTGCGACCTACACGTGGCCCGACGGCTACTGGAAGATCAAGAACCATCCGAAGATGAAGGACCGCAACATCAAGTACATGCAGCCGATCCAGGGCCGCCTGGCCTGGGTCTGCGGCATGGTGCTGAGCTCGGCCACGAAGCAGCCGGGCCGTGCCTCGCTGGCGATGGCCGCAGCCAACACGCCGTCCGCCGGCGCGGGTCTGACGGACTACTTCCAGTACGCGTCCGCGCAGCAGAAGGGCGTTATGGAGCTGATCCAGAACAAGGAACTGATCGCGGCGTTCGATATCGACAAGCCGGAGGCCTGGGAGCCCCCGAACGCGTGGTTCGAGGCTCCGCTGCCGAACTACCGCGAGTACATCACGGCCGGCCAGGAGGTCAAGGCGGCCTAAGCGGTTCCGTTGGGGGTCGACCTCGGTCGACCCCCAACACCGCTCTGCCCCACGACCATGGCCACTGCTGCCCAGGAACCGAAGGCCCCGCTCAAGCGGAGCCGACGCGAGACCCGCAACGACGGGGGCTCTGCCCTGTCGACGTACGGGCTGCTCGCCCCGATGCTGATCGTCCTGGGTCTGTTCTTCCTGGCGCCGCTGTACTACATCCTCCTGTTCAGCATTGCGCTGCGCCGTTTCTCCCCCACCGAGGCGCTCGCCGCACTCAACGGCGAGCTCAACGGGTTCACCACGGAACTGTGGAGCAAGCTCGTCGGCGTCGACGTGATCGTCAAGCTGCCGGGCATCGACCTCACCGTCCCGACGATGGTGGTTGCCCTCATCTTCATCGTCCTCCTGTTGCTCGCCGTCAGCGGCGGCAGGATCAGCAAGGACCGCGGCGGCTGGATCGTCGGTATCGCGTTCCTCCTATTGCTCGCGCCGTTCCTGACGCTGCCCGCCGGTAACAACCTGCTGCGCATCATGTCGCTCTCGTCCGAGGGCGATTCGCTGCGCCTCTTCTTCAAGTCGGTCTCGATGGCGATGACGTCGTCGGTGATCGCCGTCATCATCGCGATTCCCGTCGCGTACTTCCTCGCCTTCTGCGTCGGCAAGTCGAAGTACACGTGGATGCTCATCGTGATCGCGCCGTTTCTCACGTCGTACCTCCTGCGCGTGTTCGCCTGGAAGGTCATCCTCGGCGACCAGGGCTTGATCAACTCCGGCCTGATGGCCGTGGGCTTGGTCGATGAGGCAGCGCCGCTGACGTTCCTGATCTACAGCCAATTCACGGTGATCGTCGTGCTCACCTACGCCTGGGTGCCATTTATCTGTCTGCCGATCTTCCTGTCCTTCGAGACGATCGATCGCCGGCTACTCGAGGCTGCGATGGATCTTGGCGCCACCCGTTGGCAGGCCTTCCGCAAGATCAGCCTGCCGATCATCGCCCCGGGCATCGTCGCCGCCTTCCTGTTTGTGTTCATCCCCTCAATCGGCGAGTACATCACGCCGACGTTGGTCGGTGGCACGCAGGGCACGATGTACGGCCAGTCGCTGGCCAGCCAATTCGTCGGCGGTGCCTTCAACTGGCAGTACGGCTCCGTGATGGCACTGTTCCTGCTCGGCGTCGTTCTGCTCCTGACGTTCGCGACCTCGCGCTTCCTGCGCTCGGGCGCCGGAGGGAACCTCTAATGGCCCGCCGCCGGAATACCGAGACGTTCGTCGTCATCTCGCCCACGGGCAAGGTCCTGCTGACGGCGTTCTTCGCCCTCTTTCTGGTCGTGCTGTACCTGCCGACGGTGCTGCTGATTGTCTTCTCGTTCAACGCCGGCACCGTCGCTGCCTTCCCGCTCGAGGGTCTGACCACCAAGTGGTACGGCCTTGCCCTCCACTCCGAGTCGATCCGCCAGGCCCTGTGGGCCTCGGTGCGGGTGGCCACGCTGTCGGCCGCCATTGCCACGTTGATCGCCCTGATGGCGTCCTACCCGCTGGCCCGCCGCCACGTGCGCGGCAAGGCGGTTATTTCGGCGCTCATGCTCGTGCCGCTCGTCGTGCCGACCGTGGTGCTCGGCGTCGCCCTGCTGATCCTGTTCCAAAAGGGCGTCATCCCGATTGGTCTCGGCCTCATCAGCGTCATGATCGGCCACGTCGTGATCGCGCTGCCGTTTGCCGTGCTGATCCTGCTGCCGCGCATCGCGAGCATCGATAAGCGCCTCGAGGAAGCCGCCTACGACCTTGGCGCCTCCGGCCTGCAGATGTTCCGCCGCGTGATGCTGCCGCTGATCGTCCCGTCGATCCTGTCGGCGTTCCTGATCTCGTTCGTCTTCTCGATCGACGAGGTCGTGATCGCATCGTTCATCGCCGGCGACCAGCCGACCTACCCCGTCTACCTCTACTCCGGCCTGAAGTTCCCGGAGAAGACCCAGACGCTGATCCCCGTCGCCACGATCATGATCGTGCTGAGCTTCCTGCTCGCAATCGCGGCAGAGGTCATCCGCCGCCGCGGCGACCGCAAGCTCGAAGGGCGATAGGGCATGCGGGCCCTGATCGCGGCCCTGGTGTGCATTGCGGTCTTGGCTGGCGCAACGCTGGCCGTCGCGCACACTGCCGACAACACGGCCGCGACGATGCGCACGAATGCGGCGCGGGCACTGATCGAGGGGGCCGACTGCGGCTGCACCGCCGACGTGCGGGCGAAAGATCGCATAGCGAACCGGAACACTGCAAACGAGACCGGCAGCAAGTAAGATCGGCTCGAGTGCGGTGCACAACCGCGCATTCTCTGGGGAGGGGACAATGGACGCACGCATGAATCGCAAGGGCTTTGTCGCCATGACGGGCGCCGCCAGCCTCGCCGAGTGACGGCCTTCCCGCCATGTGGCAGCAGTACAAGGACGGCCCGTACGGCTCGAAGTCTCCGCTCACGTTCACGCTGCTCGACGACGACACGCAGGCGCTCGCCAAGGTGGCCTCGGGCTTCAGCCCCGACATCATCCATCCGTGTGGTGGCTACGTCATCAAGTGGAAGGAGGCTGGGCTGATTCAGCCGCTCGACACCTCACTCCTCCCCGACTGGGATGGCGTACCGGAGTCGCTCAAGGCGCCGGGCAAGATCGACGGCGCGTATTACCACCTGCCGTTTGACACCGGCTTCTCGTGCCTGGCCTACGACGCCGACGTGGTCGACTTCTCGCAGGTTGGTGGCGAGGAGACGTGGAAGATCATGCTCGACGACCGCTACAAGGGGAAGATGACCACCTTCCGCGGCCCGGACGAGATCATCGAGATCGCCGCGCTGATCAACCGCGGTGCGAAAGATCCGACCGTGCTCAACGCGGACGAGCTGGCCGCCGCCAAGGAGACAGCGATGCAGATCAAGGCCAACCTCCGCAACTTCTGGACCTCCGAGAACGACGCCGTCAACGACTTCGTCAACGGCAACGTCGTGATCGCCCAGGTCTGGAACGCCGGCTACTGGAACATCAAGACGCATCCGAAGATGAAGGGCCGCAACATCAAGTACATGCAGCCCATCGAGGGCCGTCTCGTGTGGGTCTGCGGCACGATCCTGAACGCCGCGAGCAAGCAGCCTGGCCGCGCGATGACGGCGATGGCGTCCATCGATACGCCGCAGGCCGGCGCGGCACTCACCAACGACTTCGCCTACGCCTCTGCCCAGAAGGACGGCGTTAGCAAGCTGGTGATCGACAAGGAGATCGTGACGGCCTTCGCGCTCGATGACGCCGCGCTCTGGGAGCCGCCGAACGCCTGGCCGCAGAAGGCCGTTGAGCCGTACAAGGAGTACATCGCGGCCGGCCAGGAAGTCATCGACTCGTAGCGGCGACACCCCGGTGAATTCGATCAGGGCGGTGAAAACGCTGCCGTAGGTGCGGGAGATCCGCAACCATTCCCGCTGATGGATATCGTCTTCGTCGCCGTCTTCGCCACGATCGCCTTGGCGGTGTTGTTCGATTTCACGAACGGTTTCCACGACTCCGCGAACTCCACGTCGACGGTGATCGCCACGCGTTCACTGAGCCCGAAGGTCGCGGTGCTGGTCGCGGCGATCTTCAACTTCTTGCCGGTCTTCATCGTCGGCACGGCAGTAGCCAACACGATCACGAAGACGGTCAACCTCGACACACTGCCGTCCGTGGCCGAGGGTGCCGTGCCGTTCGGCGTGCGCGTGACGCTCGCGGCCCTGCTCGGCGCGATCTTCTGGAACTACTTCACGTGGCACCGCGGTCTGCCGTCGTCGTCCTCGCACGCGCTGATCGGCGGACTCGTGGGCGCCGGTCTCAGTGCCGCGGGCATGAGCGCCATCAACTGGGAGATCATGCGCGACATCGTCATCGCCATCTTCGCGTCCCCCCTCGTCGCCTTCTCGATCGCGATCGCAGCGGTGCTGGTGATCCGGCTGATCCAGCGCATCTTCAAGCTGGACGAGGATCACGTGATCTTCCAGGTCGGCCAGATCGCCAGTTCATGTTGGGTGTCCTGGGGCCACGGCTCAAACGATGCGCAGAAGACGATGGGTGTCGTCGCCGCCACCCTCTTCGCCGGCGGGTACCTGCAGGCCGTTGACGCCCAACACCTGGAGCCTCCGATCTGGGTGATCTTTGGGGCACACGCCGCTATCGCGTTGGGCACGCTGTACGGCGGCTGGTCGATCATCTCGACGCTGGGCTTCAAGATCACGCGCGTGACCCGCGCATCCGGACTCGGCGCGAACATCGGCGCGATCGTGGCAATCGAGGGAGCCACCAACGTCGGTATCCCGATCTCCACGACACAGGCAGTCTCCAGCTCGATCGTCGGCTCCGGCGTCGGTGTCCGCCGGCTTGTCCATTGGCGCATACTCGTCGACATGGCGATTGCGTGGACCTTGACGATGCCCGCGGCCGCGATTGTCGGCTTCGTCGTCTTCAAGTTGACGGCGCTGACGGATCCCTTCTCGTTCATCGCGACTGGACTCGCAATCGTGGCGCTGATCGTCTACGCGATCTACCTGATGCGCAACGCGGTATCCGAGAAGGACATCGAAGCCGAGCTGCCGACGGAGGCCTCGCTCGCCGTCTCCGGCGACTAGGAGACAGGCTGCAGCAGCCCGAGCGGCTGCTCACCCGCCAGCGCGCGCGCCACGTCTTCGGCCGGATTATCGAATGACCGCGCTTCGGACGCCTCGCTGTAGAACGCTGCGTGCGGCTGCAGGATCGTATTGGTCCAGGCGCGCGCAGGCTCCTCCGGCGGGGCCGGCTCGATCGGCAGGGCGTCGAGCGCGCAGCCCGCAATCTCCCCCGCCTCGAGTGCCTGCCCGAGCGCCTCGTGGTCGATCAGCGCGGCACGCGCGGTGTTCACGAGGTACGCATCGCTCCGCATGAGTGCGAGCTCGCGGGTGCTGATCATGCCGCGCGTCGCGTCGGTTACCGACGTGATGAGGCTGACAACATCGCTGGTCGAGAGGGCCTCGTCGAGCGTGGCCTTAGTGGCACCCGCAGCCGCGATTTCGTCGGCGCCAGCGTGCTGCGAGACAACCAGCACCTCCATGCCGGCGCCGAGGGCGTTCTGCACGAGTAGGTGGCCGATGGCCCCGAAGCCGACGACGCCCAGACGCGCGCCGCGCACGACCCGAGGTGGCTGTGGATACGGCCACCAGCTGCCGCTCCGCACGAGCCCGTCAAGCATGACGACGCCGCGGAGGCACGCGTAGATCAGCGCCATCGTGTGGTCCGCGACCTCCTGGTCACAGAAGTTGCGGATGTTGCAGCACGCCACACCGCGCTCGGCGAGGCCGGCAACGTCGAGGTGGTCGATCCCACCGGAGCACGTGGCCACGACCTTGAGGTTTGGCACGCGCTCGAGGATGCTCGCGTCGATGGCACAGCCGGGGTACGTCAGGAGGCCGACAATGTCCTCGCCAGCGGGTACCTCGTAGGCGAACTCGACCGTTGCGCCAACGCGGTCGAGGGTGGCCTGGGCGCGATCAATCGGCCAGGTGTCATCGGTGCAGATAACGCGCATCACGAGCCTCCAGGGATCACACCGACCGGCGTCTCGCCGCGCAGGAAGCGGGCGAGGTCGTCGATCTGGCGGGTGTAGGGCGCCAGACTTGCCGCCGGCGAATACCAGGCGGAGTGTGGCTGGACCATGAGGTTGGGCCAGCCAAACGCTGGCTCGTCGGCCGGTGGCGGCTCGACGGGATAGACATCGATCGCGGCACCGGCAATAGCGCCGTGGATGAGCGCGTCGCCGAGCGCGGCGTGATCCACAAGCGGGCCGCGGGCGCAGTTGACGAGATACGCGTCATCGCGCATCTGCGCGAGACGGCGGGCGTTGACGAGGTTGCGGGTCTCTGGCAGGAGCGGCGCGTGCAGTGTCACGACATCGCTCGTCTCAAAGAGGGTGTCGATATCGACTTTTTCGACACCAAGGTCGCGCATAGTGGCCTCATCGACGTACTCGTCGTACGCCACGACGTCCATCCCGAGCACATTGCCCTGTGCGGCCACGAGGCGCCCGATGCGACCAAAGCCCACGATGCCGAGGCGGCTCCCGCGAATGCGACGCGGCTCGCGCGGAAAGGGCCACCAGCCACCCTCCCGCGTGAAGCGGTCCAGTTGGTGCACCCCGCGCAACAGCGCTGAGGCGAGCGTGATGGTGTGCTCCGCGACCTCGTCGTCGCAGTAACCAGCGACGTGAATGCAGGTGACGCCTTGCGCCTGTAGCTCGGGGACGGGCAGGTTGTCGTACCCCGTCGAGCACGTACCGACGAGGCGCACGTTGGGCGCGCGATCAAGCAGGTCGGCTGGTACGCGCTGCTCCGGGGCGGCGAGCACGGCAACGACGTCATCGCCCACGGCCTCGGCCGCCTTGTCCAGCGTCACGTCGAGCGTCGCGATGACATCAGCCGACTCCTCGAGCGGCCACAGGGGATCCAGAATGACGACACGCTTCACGACGTTCACCTCTCCATCACGCACAGGCGCATTGCGCTGCGTAGACTACGCGTGCACACCGCATTCGGAGGAACCACGTGGCAAGCAAGTGGCTTGGAGTTGGACAGTTCGGTCAGAGCGTCTGGTACGACAACGTCGCGCGTCCCGCCGTCGAGACGGGCCTGCTGGCCAAGATCATGGTCGAGGACGGCGTCACCGGCGGTACCTCGAACCCCTCGATCTTCGCCAAGAACGTCGAAGACACCACCGCCTACGACGCAGCGATCGCGGCCTTCCCGGCCGACGCCACGGCCGTCCAGATCTTCGAGCCCCTCTGGATCCAGGACATCCAGGCCGCCTGCGACGTCATGCGCCCCGCGTACGACGCGAGCAATGGTGCCGACGGCTTCATCTCGATCGAGGTCGAGGCCGACCTCGCCTTCGACACCCCGAACACCGTCAAGCGCGCCCAGGAGCTGCACAAGGCCGTTGATCGCCCCAACGTGCTGATCAAGGTGCCGGGCACGAAGCCGGGCATCGACTCCGTGCGCCAGCTGACCGCCGCGGGCATCAGCATCAACGTGACGCTGCTGTTCTCGGTCGAGCGCTACTACGAGATCGCCGAGGCCTACGTCGCCGGCATGGCCGAGCGCCTCGCCGCCGGCCACCCCGTCACCGGCATTCACTCGGTCGCCAGCTTCTTCGTCTCCCGCATCGACAGCAAGGTCGACGACATGCTGCCGGCGGGCTCTGAGCTGCGCGGTAAGACCGCCGTCGCCAACGCCAAGATCGCGTACGCCGACGTGTACCAGGCGATCTTTGACAACGACGCGAGCTGGCAGGCCGTGGAGGCCGCCGGTGGCGCCCGTCAGCGCGCCCTCTGGGCCTCGACGAGCACCAAGAATCCGTCCTACTCGCCGTGCCTCTACGTCGACGAGCTGATCGGCCCCGACACCGTCAACACGGTGCCCGACGCCACGCTCGAGGCGTACCGCACGCAGGGCGACCCCGCCTCGCGCCTGACCGAGGACCTCGCCGGCGCGCGCGCCGTCATGCAGGGCATCGCTGATGCCGGCATCGACTTCGCCGCTGTCACGAAGGAACTCGAGGACGAGGGCGTCGCCGCCTTCCAGAAGGCGTACGAGGGCATGCTCACCGCGATCACGAAGCGGCACGACGCCGTTTCGTAGATCGTCAGTCTCGAGCCACCACATGGTGGCTCGAGACTGACGACGCGAAGGCCTTGAGGTGGCTCGGTCTGTAAAGACCGATTCACCTCAAAGCCATCACGTCGCCTGGTTCCAACGTCGTGAATACCAGCTGCCACTGCTCACGAGGCTGATCAACCAAGGCGACGGGATCACCTCGAGGTGGCTCGGCCCTTTCGGACCGAGCCACCTCGAGGTGTTCCCGTCGTCAGACCGGACGCTTCTCGCCGGGCAGGAGCCGATCCAGCCACCCGGGTAGCCACCAGTTCGCCTCGCCGAGCAGCACCATTGTGCTGGGCACGAGCATCAGGCGCACAATCGTCGCATCGACGAGCACGGCGGTGGCGAGTCCAATGCCGAACATCTTCACGACGACGTCGTCCATCAGGACGAACGACAGGAAGACGGTGATCATCACCAGTGCGGCAGCGGTGATCACACGCGCCGTGTAGGAGAGACCGATCTCGACGCTCTCGAGCGTCTTGGCACCGCGCAGATGCTCTTCCCGGATGCGGCTGATCAGGAAGACCTCGTAGTCCATCGAGAGGCCGAAGAGGATCGCGAACATCATCATCGGTACGTAGGCCTCGATCTGGACCGTCTCGGGCACGCCGATGTAGCGGGCGCCCCACCCCCACTCGAAGATGGCGACGATTGCGCCGTAGGCTGCTCCGATCGAGAGGACGTTCATCACGGCGGCCTTGAGCGGAACGAAGATCGAACGGAACTCGATCAGCAGCAGAATGAAGGACAGCAGGATGACGGCGCCGATGAAGAACGGCAGACGCTCCGCGATGCGATTGGACAGATCAAGCAGCCCGGCTGTGACGCCCGTCGCGTAGACGTTCACGTCCGGTCCGACGACCTTCTCTACCTGTGCGGGAAGGCGCGAGACCAGCGTCTGGGTGGCGTCGTCTGTTGGTGCAGTCGTCGGGATCAGCGTGATCAGCGTGACCTTCTGCTGCGCGTTGATCATCGGCGGCGTGACCGAGGCGACACCGGGATCCTTCGCGATCGCGTCGGCGACCTTCTTCGCCCCACCCTCGTCGGCGTACGGGCTCAGCACGACTTCGATCGGGCCATTGAGCCCGGGCCCAAACTTGTCGGCCAGTGTGTCGTAGGCCACGCGCGTTGGCGACCCGACCGGATCAGAGCCCGCATCCACCTGACCGAGCTTCATCGACAGCAGGGGAACCGTCAGCACCGCCAGGATGGCGATCGCGAGAATCAGAAACGGGATCGGGTGATGGCCGACGATGCGCGCCCAGCGACCCCATATGCCACCCGCGATCTCGTCGGGGCCGACCACGGCGTCGCGCCGAACGGCATTGCGATCCTTCTTGCGGATCACGCGCTGGCCGACGATCGCGAGGATGGCAGGCAGGAGCGTCAGTGCCGACAGGATGGCGGTTAGCACGGCGACAGCCGACGTGACACCGAGCATCGTCACCGTCGGGATGCCTGCGGCAACGAGCCCAAGGAGCGCGATCGACACGGTCAGGCCTGCCACCAACACAGCGCGCCCGGCATTCCCGAGGGAGATCCCGATCGACTCGTCGACCGACTTGCCGGACTGCAGCTCCTCGCGATGGCGGTTGACGATGAAGACGGCGTAGTCGATGCCGACGCCGAGGCCAATCATCGTGGCGAGGATCGGTGCAATCGACGAGACGGAGAGTGCGGCGGAGGCCAGCTGGATCGTCAGCAACCCAAGTGCGAGACCAACCAGCGCACTGATCAACGGCGACACCATCGCGAGGATGGTTCCGAACGTGACGAGCAGGATGATGATCGCCGCGAGGATGCCCAGCCCCTCGGAGATGTCCTGGCCGGGATTCTCCTCCTGTGCAGCAGGCGTGCCGGCGTAGGCAACGATCAGGCCCTTCGTGCCAGCCACCGGCGACATCGCATCCTGCAGGTGATGCCACGTGGCCGGGGTGACGTCGTTGACACCGAGGTTGTAGGTGAGGCCGATCACGGCCGTCGACTTGTCGGCCGAGATCTCACCCCCAGCGCCGTAGGGATCCTGGACCGCCGACATGTGTGGCAGCGTGCGGAGGTCCTTGATCGCCGCTTCGATGACCTTCTTGTTCGCGTCGTCGTCGACCGCCCCAGGCGCGCCCGTCACGACCACTTGGCCGGCCAGCCCGTTACCCGTCGGGAAGGCCTTGCTGGCCAGATCTGCACCGGCTTGCGCACCCGTTCCGGGCACCGTCAGGTCCGCGTTGGCGTGGCCGCCGGCGAGCGTCGCGGCACTCGCGACACCGGCAAGCAGCACGATCCAGAGAATCACCGTCGCCCAGCGATGCCGTGCACACAGAGTTCCGAGGCGTCCGACCATGCGAGAGAGTCTATCGGTGCGCCAAGCGCGGTCATCCGGAAGGTCCCCGCGCCTATGCTTTCCCACGTCACGCCTGGGAGGAGCACCGTGAGCCTGTTCGAGATCCGCAAGATCGCCACGTACACCGAGGAGATCCACCACGACTTCGGTCCCGCGCCGGCGCAGCCGGCCTGCAAGGGCGCCGTGATGGCCGTGGTCACGAACCCCTACGTCAACCAGTACGTCGAGGACCTGAGCCCGGCGATGGACGAGCTGAAGGCACTCGGCGAGAAGCTCGGTGCGATTCTGATCGATCATCTGGGCGGCGACAAGAGCGCGATCGAGGGCTACGGCAAGGGCGCGATCGTCGGGAGCAACGGCGAAATCGAGCATGGCGCCATGTGGCACATCCCCGGCGGCGGTGGCATGCGTGCCGCAATTGGCGGCGGCACCTCCATCGTCCCGTCGACGAAGAAGGTCGGCCCCGTCGGCTCGCGCATCGATATTCCGCTCACGCACATCGATTGGTCGTACGTGGGCAGCCATTACGACGCGATCGAAGTCGGCGTGCCAGACGGTCCGCGCGAGAACGAGATGGTGCTGATTCTCGCGATGGCCACGACGGGCCGCGTGCACGCCCGTCTGGCGTCGGGCTTCTCGCTCGAGGATCGCGGCAAGCCGGGCGTACCGGCATGAGGATCGCGTTCATCGGCCTCGGCCGCATGGGCTGGCACCTCGCCGGCCACCTGGCGACCGCCGGCCACGAGCTGTCGGTCTTCGATATCGATCCCGGCGCCGGTGCGCGCTGGGCCGCGGAGTTCACCGGCACCGCAGCCAGCTCCATCGAAGAGGCCGTGCGCGACTGCAGCGTCGTCTGCTCGTCCGTTCCCGCGGATCCCCAACTGCGCGCGATCTGGGACGCCACGCAGGGCTCGCTTGCCGACGGCGCAATCTGGATCGACCACTCCACCACCTCGGCCGAGATCGCCCGCGAACTCGCTGCCGAAGCAGCTGCGACAGGACGTTCCTTCATCGACGCCCCGGTCTCGGGCGGAACCGTCGGTGCCGAGAACGGCAAGCTGGCGGTGATGGCTGGTGGTGACACGACGGCGTGGGAGACCGCCGCCCAGGTCGTGGCCGCCTATGCCGCGCGCGCCAATCTGATCGGCGGCCCCGGTGCCGGCCAACTGACGAAGATGGCCAATCAGATCTGTGTCGTCGGCACGGGCCAGGCCCTCGCCGAGGGCCTGGTGTTCGCCGAGCACGCCGGACTCGATCCGCGCAAGGTGCTCGAGGTGATGCTGACGGGCTCGTCGACCTCGTGGATGATGGAGAACCGCGCCGAGCTGATGATCGACGGCAATTTCGACTACGGCTTCTCCACCACGCTGATGCGCAAGGACCTCTCGCTCGTGCTCGACGAGGCCGATCGCGTCGGCGAGGAACTCCCCGTCACTGCGCTCGTGGCCGACCTGCTGGACGAGGTCGACGACATGGGTGGCGCCGCGTGGGATTGGTGCAGCCTGATGCAGCGCCAGCGCGGCGAGTCATCCGCGTCGTAACACCGTAGGATCCATGCACCACTAGGAGGTTCCATGCCCAAGCGTGTGCTCGTCATCGTGCCGTTCCCCCTCGACGACGAGGGCGTCGCTAACCGTCGACTGCAGGCCGCCGAGATCGACCTCGGTCCCGATATTCAGTTCGACTTCGAGCCGGTCAAGGCCGGCGCTGCGCTGCTCGACAGTCCGCACGACACGATGCTCGCCGAGCTCGCACTGTTCGAGGTGGGTATGACGGCGCAGGAGCGCGGCTACGACGCGGTCTGCAGCGACACGATGAGCGACTCCGGCGTCGCTGCCCTGCGTTCGGCACTCGACATCCCCGTAATCGGGCCGGGCCGCGCGTCCTACCTGACGGCGCTGATGCTCGGTAACCGCTTCTCCGTGCTGACGCAGTGGGATGGCTGGATCCCCCTCTACCGCAAGGGCATCCACGAGATCGGCATCGACGGCCAGTGCGCCTCGATCCGCTCGATCAACATGCGCCCCGATCTGAAGAACCTGCTCGGCGGCAAGGAGGAGGTCGTCTTCCCGCTCCTGCTCGCCGAGGCGCAGCGCTGCATCGAAGATGGCGCCGACGTGATCTGCCTGGGCTCCACCACGATGCATCAGGCGCACGGCTTCCTGGCGGAAAACCTGCCGGTGCCCGTGATCAATCCCGGCCCGCTGAGCTACGCGATCGCCCACATGCTGCTGTGCACCGGCCTGAGCCAGAGCCACTCCACGTACCACAAGCCCGAGGTGCCGAAGCTCGGCATGACGGCCGCGATGCTGGCGGCAGCACAGGCCTATGAGGCCGGCGCGTAGGGCTCCGGCGAGGGACGACTGCGGCTGGGCGTCGGGGCGGTGATCCGGTGTGGATGCTCCAAAGGGGTCAGACCCTTTTGGAGTATCCACAGCCGGTGACGGCAGACCGACAGCGCCCCTCATGCTCCAAATGGGTCTGACCCCTTTGGAGCATCTACGCCGCCGACCAGCCGCCGTCCGCGCTCACCAGCGCGCCGTTGACATTCGAAGCCTCGTCGCTGGCCAACCAGGAGATCACGGTCGCAATCGCATCGGGCTGCGCAAAGGCCGGCGGCATCGTGGCCATGGCCAACTGTGCGCGCTCCATTGCCCACGGCACAGCGGGCGCGGCAGACGCACCGATGCCCGTCTCAACTCCCCCTGGGAGCACGGCATTCGAGCGGATCCCCCGCGGGGCGTAGTAGTACGCGATGCTCTGTACGAGACCGATCACGGCGTGCTTTGACGACGCGTACGCCACGCCCGCCACGCCACCCCCGACCGAGGCCTTCGACGCGACGGTCACGATCGCACCACCGCCATTGCGTTCCATCACGGGGAGCACCGCTCGAGATAGGCGCATCACGCCGGTCAGGTTCACATCGAGGACGTGATTCCACGTCTCGTCGTCAACCTCACCCAACGGCAGGAAATGATCCATGATGCCCGCGACGTTGGCGAGGATGTCGATGCGTGGCCCGGCCGCGGCGACCAGTCGATCCACGTCGCCCTGTTGCGTGACGTCCGCAATGTCGAGCTCCGCACTCATGCCGAGCTCATCCAGTGCGCGCCGCGTGCCGTCAAGCCCATCAGAGTTGATGTCGCAACCGATCACGGCTGCGCCCTCTTGGACGAGCCGCAGCACGGTGGCGCGCCCAATGCCACTCCCAGCGCCGGTGACGAGGGCGATGCGGTTGGCGTGGCGGACGACATCCATTGCCATCCAGCCTACGACGCGACCGGGGTCAACCGTCCGCGGGCTCCCGTACGCGCGACGCGGCTCTGCCGCAACACCGACGGGCTCTAGTGCTGCGCCACGGGCGTATCGTGGAGCTGGCTGCGCCAGCCGCGAATGACCTCGTTGACATGCGCGGCGCCAACGATGCCGTCGGGTACCGGCAGCTCGACCGGATGCAGGATGAACGGCCGTGTCTGCGGACCGCCGAGCCCACCGTGGAACGAGATCAGCTCCTCGAAGGCACAGCCCTGCTCGAGCATGGCGTCGTAGAAGCTGCCCACCATCAGGTCGCCGACGTTCGAGAAGCCGTCGGTGCGCAGCAGGTGCTTGGGCGCGTTCGCAGAGAACCCGGCCAGCGGATCCTCCCCCTCGACCACGCCGGTGGAGAGCACGTGCTTGCCGTTCGCACCAAGCACGATGGCGCCCTCCTGCTGGGAGTGCACGAGCACCCAGCCGACGTGCGGGTGGCTCGTGAGCGCAGGAATCAGGTCGGGATGCTGCGCATCGATCTCCTCGCGCGTCAGGCGACGCTTTTCGTGCATTAGGTAGATCAGCCCAAGATTGCCCGAGCCGAGCACGACGGCATCCTCGCCACTGACATCGTTCTTCTTGCGCTTGGTGTCGTGCCCGACCGCCTCGTCGAGAGCGCGGGTGACGGCCGTGGCGTTCTCGTCGCCGCTCGCCATGTCCGCAACATCGCCGGCAGCCAGATTGCGCTGGACGAGATCGTCGAGTCCGTACCCGTTGCGCTGCTTGAACGTCGACCCCTGCGTCTGCCCGTGGTCGGAGAGCACGATCAGCTCGTAGGGGCGCGGCGCGTATCGGCGAGCTCGCTCGACGCGACCGAACGCGACGTCGAGCTTGCGCAGCGCCTCGAGTGTGTCGGCGCGCTCGAGGCCCGAGTGATGTGCGACCTCGTCGTAACTCGAGAACGTGGCGTACATGATGGGGCGGCCCTTCATCATGTCTTGCAGGACGCTGAAGACGATCAGGTCGCGCACGACCACGCACAGCGCACCGCGCATCAATGGGTAGATGCCGCCACGATGGCCACGCGGGACGACCTTGCGGCGGCGCTGCCGACTAGCGGCCACGAGCTCGAGGCCAACCTCCCAGAGGAACAGGATCAACGTCTGCGTGGCGTTGGTAACGCTGGCGAAGAACGTGCGGTAGCCCGGATTGGCCTTCGTCTCGGCGTCCATGCGACTAACGGTCAGGATGCAATGGTCGGCACCGCCCGACAAAAGGTTGCCGCGGCTTGCCCCGCCATCGCGCAGGAGCCCGCGCTCAGACGTGTGCCGACGCTCGATCTCCGCGCAATCGGCGGGCGCCGATGACGTCATCAGCCGCCCCGTCTCCTTCTCCACCCAGCGAAACGCGGGCATGTCGTCGTTGGAGCCGAGCAGAATGCCGGCCTGGCTGGCACCGGTCTGCGACGAGAGATCGGTCTCCCACTCCGTCAGCGTGTGCGTACCATCCGCGAGCCAGCGCGCCATGTTGGGCACGTTGCCATCGCGGATCGCGCGCTGCAGAACGGGCAGCGCAAGGCCATCGATCTCGAGCAGGACAATCCCGGGCACATCGGTGCGCTCTGCCCCGCCTTGGCGGCGCGCAATCCGCTCCGACATGCGCAGCGTGTAGAGATCGTCGTCGTTGACCCCCACCATCACGGCGATCACGACGCCGACGCCCGCCGACAGAAACGCCGTGGCAAACGACCAGCCGAAGTTGTCTACACGCAGAAACTCGGGGTACAAGATTGCCGCCGCCTGGATCAGTACCGCGCTGAGCAGCAGGCTGACGATGAAGCCAAGAGCGACGGAAAACGGCAGGCGGATCGCCGCAACGAGGGGTGCCAGCAGCGAGTTCATGATGGCAACGAAGGCGACAATGACGAAGGCCCCCTGCGGGCCGTCGAGGTGGATGCCGGGCAGCATCCACGCAGCGACGTACAGGGAGATGGCCGAGATGATCCAGTGCGACACGACGTGCGCAACGGTGTACTTCGGCTTCACCGGCTCCCACGTCGGCTGCTCGCCGTAGACCATCTTCTTCGCCTTGCTCACGACCGCAATCGTACGCGCCACCGATCCGCAGTGCTACGGCCGTGCGCTCATCAGGCGCCGGGTGCGACGACCGTCTGGTCGCGCCCGGCGCGCTTGGCGGCGTACATCGCGCGATCGGCACGGGCGATGAGTGCGTCACTGGTCTCGCCGGCTTCGCGCAGGACCACGCCCACGCTGAGCGTCGTCGCCACGGTGCCCGTCGGGGTCGCAACCGGCTGGCTGCAGGCGGCGCGGACCTTGTCGGCGATTGCCGCCACTGCAGACTCCCCCTCGACGCCATCGAGCACCACGAGAAACTCATCGCCCCCGAGCCGTGCCACGACGTCATTCGCGCGCACGACAGACTCGATGCGCTGAGCCACGGCACGCAGCAACGCATCGCCCGCGACGTGTCCCCACGTGTCGTTGACGACCTTGAATTCGTCAAGATCGATGAACAGGAGGGCGACTGCGCTATCGCCTGCGCGCTCGCCGCTGTCCAGTTCGGTGAGACGCTGGAGCGCAGCCTCGCGCTTGAGAACACCGGTCAGATCGTCATACGTGGCGAGAAATTCGAGCGCCTGGTGCGCGGCAACCTGCTCATCGACGACGCGCAGCGACGAGACGACACCGTCGCGATCGCCGTCCTCGCCGTAGAACGGACCGGCGCTGGCCTGCACCCAGTGATAGCTGCCATCGCGGTGCCGCACACGCAGGTCGAGGACCTTCGTCTCGCCGGCCATCACCGCCGCCTGGCAGGCATGCATTGCCGCGAGGTCGTCCGCATGCACGAACTCGTCGAAACCGCGATGGAGCCACTCCTCCGGCTGCCACCCCAGCACCTTGGTCAGCGACGGTGAGACCCCCACGAGCAGCCCGTCGCGCGACAGCTGCACGACATCGCTGGAGTGCTCCGCGAGCAGGCGAAAGCGCTGTTCAGACTCGACCACGCGCTGCACAACACGGCGCTCCTCTGTCACGTCACGCCACACGATGCTCAGGCGATCGCCCGACACGGGCACCAGCTGCACGTCGTAGTACGCCTCTTCGCCAGTCACCCGGTTGACGTAGTGATACGCCGTCAGGGAGATTGCCTCGCCCGAGTCGCACGCACGGATGAACATCTCGGTGATACCTGTCTCGGCTTCATTGGGCTCGAGTACGGAGAGCAGAAGGTCCTGCATCTCCTCAGGCGTGCGGTCGTAGTCCACACTCGCCTTGCGATTGGCTATGAGGTGGACAAAGTCGACGATTGCTCCGTCTCATCGCGGACGGCGCGCACAAGGACGTGAGGATCAAGGAGTGAGTCCGACATCGAGTGGAACAGCTCTGCCTGCTCGGCCGCCTGCGCGCGGGCCTCGATCAGGTCGTCGACCACCGCCATGCCACCCGTGAAGCCGGTGACATTCCCCGCCGCATCACGATGCGTCGTCAACGTAGTCTTGACCCAGCGATAGTCGCCCTCGCGTGTGCTCATGCGCAAGACGAAGCCACCACCGGCTTCGGCGTCGGGATCGCCTGCGTAGAGGCGATCGCGGCGCTCTGTCGACCAAGCGAGATCGTCGGGATGCACGAGCGCCGACATCGCCGTGCCCACGATTTCCTCCGGCGTCCAGCCGAGGGCGCGCTCGACCGATGGTGACACCCTCGTGACCAGTCGATCGGGCCCGACGGCATAGACGACGTCCGACGCCGTCTCGGCCATAAGACGGAACAGGCGCTCGGGTTCCGCGCTGTCGTCGTGTCCCTGCGCCTTTGGCCGATCGGGTGTCACGGAGCCTCCTCACGAACACAGTTACCTCTCAACATAGCGCCTAAAACCGAACGTCATGCGTACGTCGCCGCGGTCTCTCGCTCGACCCCGAACGGCGCCGGTATCCGACCCTCCGGGAGGCGCGTGATGCCAGGGGCTGTTTGGCACGGCCGCTGCCAGCGGTCGTCGCGGGCGCAGCGATCTACACGGGTGACGCGTCGGGCGGCGTTGTGGCGCTACCGCGCTTCGCCACCAGCCGGCTGGCCCCGAGCGTGATCAGCGCCGCAGCGATCACCAGCACCGCACCGACGAAGTTATCGACGAAGCGCTGCTCGCCGAGATCGGCGGCCTGCTTGAACGTGAACGCGTTGAGCGACGCAGCCGCGGGCACGATCAGGATGTAGTAAATCCACTGCCGCTTGCCGAACTTCGCCACGATCGCCGCTGCGCCGAACACCAGCCCGACTGCGTACATGCGCACGGGGAACGGCAACCCGACCACCTCGGTAAACGTCGTTGCGTCGATCATGCTCGTCACGGCAATGAACCCCGCGACACCAGCGAGCGTGCCGAGCACGCGCTGGATCGTCAATCCCCACTTGACGTCACCTTCGACCTGGGTGAGCACGAGGATCGTGGCAATCATGAAGGCCCCCGCCGTCTGCTTCGGGTGGTCGAGGAACCAATAGGTCGCAACCGCCGTGAGAACCGTGATCGTGATCGTGTACGGCAGCGCTTCGGAGCGTGGGTGCATCTTCGGCTTGGGAAAGTGCACCTTGCGCAGCGCAAACGGCAGGATCAGCACCGGCACAAGACCACCGACGAGGAAGACGACGAGGACCCACGCCAGGTACTGCGTGTCGAAGCGCTGCTCCATGAGCGCGTTGCCGATGATGCGCTTGAGCGGGCCCGGCGTGGCCGCCGTCGCCGCCGCCGACTGCGCCTTGTGGTGCATGTGATCGAGCGCGCCGGCCAGCGTCATACCGTGCTTGGCCATCAGCTCGTTGATGCGGTCGAGCGCGTTGAGCGGGAGCCACGGCACGGGCGCGATCATTGGCCAGGCAATGAAGATCGGCACGAGCAGCACGGCCTTGTGCAGGCCAAACAGCGACATGCGGCCAACCATCAGCGTCATGATCGCCATCAGTGCCGCACCGGTCAGCGGCGACAGGCCGGCCACGATCGCCAGCGGGGCGAGCAACGCGGCGACGATTACCGTGATGATGCCGATGCGTAGCCCGCCGGCCAGGACGGCCACGATCCCGATGATCGTGCCCATCGCCGAGTACGTGGCGGCCGGCTGCCCGGTGATCACCAGCAGCACGATCATCGGCACGAGCATCATTACGAGCAGCGCGAGAGCGATCAGGCTACGTCGCAGAAAGAGCTTGCCAAGCGACGGCGGCGGACTCGTGGGCGTGGCAGTCGACATCTGGGAACCTTCCGAGTCCTTGGCTGAGCGAGCCGCGCACGACGCGCCACACGGCACGATTGTAGCGCCCGCCGACCGGCGATCATCCGCAGCGGGACATGAAAAAGGCCGGCAACACTGCCGGCCCTCTCAAGTAGCGGGGGCAGGATTCGAACCTGCGACCTTCGGGTTATGAGCCCGACGAGCTACCAGACTGCTCCACCCCGCGTCGTGGAGGGCACTCTAGCGCAAGGTCGCGAACTGGTGACCGGGCAACCGTCGCCCGCGGAGGCTGCCACGTAGGCTTCCGCCATGCGCGTGGGTGTTATCGACATGGGGACGAACTCGACGAGGATCCTGCTCGCCGACGTCCAGGACGGCGAGATCCACGAGCTCGAGCGGCTGCTGACGATCACGCGGCTCGGGGCCCACGTCGACCGCGACGGGCGACTATCCGAGACGGCGATGGGCCGGACGCGCAAGGCCGTGACGGGCTACGTCGAGCGCGCCCGCGAGCTCAACTGCGACGTCATCTTCGCCAGCGCCACGAGCGCGGTGCGCGACGCTGCTAACGGCGAGGCCTTCATGCATTCGCTGTCGCGCGACCTTGGTATCCCCGCCCGAACGCTGTCGGGCGACGAGGAGGCGCGTGCCACCTTCCGTGGCGTCACCTCGGCCCAACCGTCGGAGGGCAAGACGGCCGTGATCGACGTCGGCGGCGGCTCGACCGAGATCGTGGTGGGTCGAGGCACTGACGTCTTGGGCGCCGTCTCGCTGCAGGCCGGCTGCGTGCGCATGACCGAACGCTGGCTCAACGAGAACGCCGTCGGACCGGCCGAACTAACCGTGGCGCGCGAGGAGATCGACAGTCTGATCGACCGGCATGTCTCTCCCGACCTGCTGGAGCCTGTGGAATCCGACCCGATCGCCGTGGCCGGAACCGCCACAACGCTCGCCGCGATCCAGCTGGGCCTGCCCGGCTACGACTCGGAGAAGATCCACGGCACCCGCGTGAGCCGCGACGCCGTCGCAACCTGGATCGCCAAGCTCGCGCCCCTGACGGCCGAGCAGCGCCGCGCGATGCACCCGGCGATCGAAGTCGGCCGCGCCCCGCTCATCATCGGCGGCGCACTGGTGCTGCTCGCCGTGCTCGATGCGCTCCACGCCGATGCCTACATCGCCTCCGAGCGGGACATCCTGCACGGCCTGGCGCTCGGCCTCGCCGCGTAGCGCTCGTTCGGATCTCGATCCGAACGTCCCCTACGCCTCGATGGCGCGCGGGTGTTCGCCGAGCTGCGCCCGCAGCTCGAGCAGGTGCTCGTTGACGAGCTGCAGTTCCATTGCCTCTGCCAACAACGCGGGCGAGCGCTGGACGGCTGTGTGGACCAGCGTGTGCTCGTCCGGGAACAACGAGCCGGCGACGTAACCAGGCAGCAGGTCTCGAGCGACCTCTTCAGCGCGATGACTCTCCAGCGGCATACGTTGCACATCGCACCAACTCGTCCGTCGGCCGAGCCGTGCCTCTATTCTCGTGGAGCCCGGATGGCGGAATTGGTCAGACGCTGTCGACTTAAAATCGACTGCCGCAAGGCGTGCGGGTTCGAGTCCCGCTCCGGGTACTACGCCGCCAAGAAGGCGCGCACCTCGTCGAGCGAGGCGGTGAAGGGTACGTCTGGCAGGCTGGCACGCAACTCGTTGCCGTAGCTCTTGGTGACCAGGCGCGAGTCAAGCACCGCGACGACCCCGCGATCGGTCTCGCTGCGCAGCAGGCGGCCGAAGCCCTGCTTGAGGAGCAGCGCGGCATGTGGAATGGCCACGTCCTTGAAGCCGCTGCCGCCGTCGCGCTCCGCGCGCTCGGACTTCGCCGCGATCAGCGGATCATCGGGCACGGCGAACGGCAGGCTCTCGAGGATCACGAGCTCGAGCGAGCGGCCGGGGATATCGACGCCCTGCCAGAACGTCATCGAGGCGAACAGGACGGAGGTCTCGTCGGAGCGAAAGCGCTCGAGCAGAACGTCGCGCGCAGCCTCGCCCTGGCACAGCAGCGGAAACGGCAGACGGTCGCGCAACAGGCCGTGGATGGTGCGCAGCCGATTGAGCGATGGCGACAACACCAGCGCCCGACCACCCGACGCTTCGATCAGCGCCGCGATCCGGGTGGCGACCTTCTCCGGATCGGCCTGTCCGCCACCCACGATGTCAGCCGGTACGTAGAGCCGTGCATTCGTGGCGATGTCGAAGGGCGACGGCTCAAGGTGCGTCTTGGCACCGTCGGCGCCCAACCGTCGGCAGATGCCCGTGAGTCCCTCGCCATCGGCCAGGGTGGCGCTGACCAGGATCGCGGCATGCAGGCGATCCCACAACTGGTCGCGCAGCAGCGGCCCCACGGCCGTGGGTGCGGCACGCAGTTCGACACCACCGCGCGCGTCGCGCTCGGACCACACGACCGTCTCCTCATGGTCGGGCGCGAGAATCGCCTCGAGCGCGTAGGCCTGACGCTGCGCCTGGCGGGCCAGCGCCTCGCACTCGTCGGAGTGCTCCTTGATGCGCTCGGCGATGGCGTCGAGCGCAACGCGCATGGCGTCGGCCGCATCGCGGGGCAGCAACTGTAGCCGCTGCTCGTCGAGGCGCACGCGACGCCCTTCGGGCAGGGCGTTGAAGAGCCGGTCGCCGTGCACCTGCAGCATCGCGAGGTCGGCCGACGGTGGGATCTTGACTGCCGAGGCACAGGCGGAGTCGACGTCGCGGGCAAAGCGCGACAGAGCCGGGCCCGAGACGCGCGCGCCGAGCGACTCGGCCGCGATGCGCTCAAAGTCGTGGGCCTCGTCGACGATCAAGATGTCGTGCTCTGGCAGGATCACCGGCTCGCCACCACGGGCCGAGCGCAGTGCCAGATCGGCGAGGTAGAGCGAGTGATTGACCAGCACGATCTGACACCCTGTCGCCCGCTCGCGCGCAAGCTCGGCGTAGCAGCCGTCGCGCTCGGTGCAGCGGACGCCGCGGCAACGATCGGGACCGACCGATAGCTCGCGCCAGACGGTCTCGGAGGGCACCATCGGCAGCTCGTCACGGTCGCCCTCACGCGTGCGGATGAGCCACTCATCCAGCCGCGCCAGCTCGGGCTGAAGCTCTTCCGGCACGCGCTGATGTGCCAGCGCTCGCTGCACGCGGCACACGTAGTTCGAGCGCCCCTTCACCACGGCGGCGGAGATGTCGAGACCCGTCGCCTGCCGGGCGAGCGGCAGGTCCTCGTTGAGCAGCTGGCCCTGCAGCGCCTTCGTCGACGTCGACACGACGATCCGGCGGCCGCTCAGCGCGGCCGGCACGAGGTAGGCGAGGCTCTTGCCGATACCCGTCGCCGCCTCCGCAACAAGAACGCCACCCGCATCGATACGGTCGCCAACTTCCTGCGCAAGACGCAACTGCCCGTCGCGCGAGCGAAACGCCGGCAGGGCGTGCTTAAGCGGCGAGGCGTACCCCAGCTGGTCCTTGTAACGGCGCATCTCGGACGACCCAACCTACCACCGGGATCGGGGGCCGCTACGGTGCCTCCCATGGCCACGACACGCATTGCCCTGGGCGTCCTGCGAAGCCCGGCGGGCCACGTCTGGATCGAGCGCGCGAAGCCGCCGTCGCTGGGCCGTTGGGCGCTGCCGGGCGGGCGCATCGAGGCGGGCGAGCACCCGCTCGAGGCCGCGCGCCGCGAGGTGCTCGAGGAGACCGAGCTCGTCGTTGAGGGTGGCATCCATCTCGCGATCCTCATGGAGCACTTTGAGGACGCCGACGGGCAGCCGCTCTACACCGTTGAGGTGCACGCCGTCCTGTTCGACGATCCCGGCACGGCGCCCGTCGCCGCCGACGGTGTCAGCGCCACGCATCGCGGACCCGTACCGCCCGAGCCCGCACTCGAGCCCGACATTCGTCTGGCCGGACTCAAGCCCGCTGCCGAGCCGCATCGCATCACGGCCCGCGTGCGTGCCGACGGCGACGATCTCGTCGTCCTCGCGTGGGACTAGGCGTACTCGGCTAGCGTTCCCACAACCGCTCTGGAGGAATCCGTGTCCCGCATCTCGCGTCGTCTTGTTCTGCTGCTCGTCGCCGTCGCCGCCCTCGGCGCCATCGGGGGCGGCATTGCCACTGCCGCGATCGTCCGCGCAACCGCTGTCGAGCGCGACGTGCTGTCTCGCTTTGTCAACCCCCGTGGCGCTGACGGCCGCACGCTGTATCTGCAGCGCGTAACGATCCCCGCCGGCACGAAGCTCGCCACGCACTTCCACGACGGCTCGCAGATCGCCGGCATCACGACCGGCACACTGCGCTACACCGTGGTGAGCGGCGGTAAGGCGAAGGTCGTCAACTCGGACCCCACGGGCCAGAAGCCCGAGGTCGTGCACACGATCCAGCCGGGCGAGACCTACGACGTGAAGGCGGGCCAGGGCGTGGTTGAGCCCTCGGGCATGGTCCATCGTGTCGAGGCGCTGCCGGGTGACGACGTCGTGATTTACGTGTCCTCGTTGTTCGTCAACGGCAAGCCGCTCTCGGAGAAGGTGCCCGAGACTCCGTGAGCGTCGAGCGACCTCGCTTCTGCCCGTTCTGCGGCGAACCGATCGGCTCGTTCTTCGGGCATCAGGGCGACCACGGCGAGTGCTGGTGTGATCGCTGCCAAGAGTGGTTCCGTGCCGAGCGCGTCGACGACGCCGAGGCCGCGCCCGCCCCGGGGACGGATGCGGAAGAATAGGAATGCGCCCGCTCTGCGGGCCGTTTGATTGTTGGACGACGAATTGACCGCAAAGGGACTGACCATGGCAGACGACGGAATCCACGAGCTCGCGATCATCGGCGGAGGGCCGGCCGGCTACACGGCCGCGCTGTACGCCGCGCGTGGCGACCTCCATCCCGTCGTGCTCGAGGGCTACGCCGCCGGCGGCCAGTTGATGATCACGTCCGAGGTCGACAACTATCCGGGCTTCAAGGAAGGCATCATGGGCCCCGAGCTGATGCAGCAGATGCGTGCGCAGGCCGAGCGCTTCGGTGCCGACATCCGCACCGAGGACGTCACCGCCGTGCGGTTCTCTGCCGACCCGATCGCCACGCCGCACGAGCTCGACACGCACGCCGGCACGATCAAGGCCCGCGCCGTGATCGTCGCCACGGGCGCGACCGCCCGCCAGATTGGCCTCGAGTCCGAAGCGCGCCTGCAAGGCCGCGGCGTCTCGTACTGCGCCGTCTGCGACGGCGCGTTTTTCCGCGAGCACGAGATCGTCGTGGTCGGCGGTGGCGACTCCGCGATGGAGGAGGCAAGTTTCCTGACGAAGTTCGCCTCCAAGGTGACGATCGTGCACCGCCGCGACGAGCTGCGTGCTTCGAAGGTGATGATCGATCGCGCCCGCGCCAACCCGAAGATCGCCTGGGAACTCGGCTACGTCGTCGAGGAGTGCCTCGGCGAGGATGCGCTCTCCGCGATTCGCATCCGCGAGACCGAGGGCACGGCGACCAAGGAGATCCCGTGCACCGGCCTCTTCGTCGCGATCGGCCACGATCCGACGACGACGCTCTTCCAGGGAATGCTCGATATGGACGAGAACGGCTACCTGCTGCAGACCCCCGGCTCGACGGCCACGAAGGTGGCGGGCGTGTTCGCCGCCGGCGATGTCGCCGACCACGTCTACCGACAGGCGATCACCGCGGCGGGCAATGGCTGCCAAGCGGCGCTCGACGCCGAGCGCTGGCTCACCGACATCGAGGCGTAGTCCGTGCCGTACTTCATCTGCCCGAATTGTCAGAACCGCTCGTTCGACGAGGACGGACGCGAAGGGCTTTCGCACCAGTCCATCGGCTGCGCGAAGTGCGGCTTCGGCTTCGTCTTCCAGCTGCTCGAGGACTACTTTCCTCGCGTGGGTGCAGGCTTCGTGGCCTGCGACGCCGAGACGCGCATCCTCTCCTCCGGCCACGGCATGTTCGAGGTGACGGGCCGACTCGAGGAGCAGCTGATCGGCCAAGAGGCCGTGGTCGGACTCCACCTCACCTTCCCCGAGGGTGAGGACCCGATCTCGACGACGCTCGAATGGGGCGTGCGCCAGCTGGACAAGACGGCCACGATCATGCACGCCGCAGGCATCGAGAAGCAGGTGCTCGTCGACTGCTTTCCTGCCTACGACGACGATGGCGGCCTGCTGATCGCCCTCTCGCCTCCCGCCTGACGCGCGGCGGCACGCTGCCGCTCGATCAGCGCCTGCAGTCGATGGATGGCAGCAAGGTCGCGAACACGCTCCTCGACGCCACGTCCGATCGCAGCCGCGACGGGCGGCGGGATGAGCAGGCCGAGCCCCTCGAGGCGGGCCACATCGGCGGCCGTTAAGCCACCGCGCGCCTCCTGCTCAAGCTCCCACCACGCCTCGCGTAGGCGGGCGTCGGCGAGGTCATCGGCGGTGCGCTCCGCGTGCCGCGCGAGGCGCTCGGCATAGAGCTCGATGTCGAGGCGATCCATGCCCCGACCATGCCAGTGCGTCAGCGCTTGGCGGCGCGCGCCGGACGCGCGCTTCGACGCCGCTCTTGCAGGCCGGTAGGACAGAGATCGAACAACACGCACCGATCGCAGTACGCCTTGCGCGAGGTACACACGGCACGTCCATGAGCGATCAACAGATGCGTCCAATCGGTCCACATCCGCTGCGGGACGATCGCCATCAGCTCGCGCTCGGCCTTGACCGGCTCGACCGTGTCGGTGAGCCCCAGCCGCAGGCTCAGGCGCGAGGCATGCGTATCGACCGCTATGCCCTCGGCCAGGCCGTAGGCGTTGCCGAGCACGACGTTGGCCGTCTTGCGCCCCGCTCCCGGCACCTCCTTGAGCTCCTTCATCGTGCGCGGTACCTCACCACCGTGCTCGTGCAGGATGCATCGTGCAGCACCGATCAACGATTTAGCCTTGTTGCGGAAGAAGCCCGTCGAACGGATCGCCTCCTCCATCTCGCCCTGCGTCGCGCCCGCGAAGGCCTCGGGCGAGGGAAACTGGCGAAAGAGCGGCGGCGTGACGATGTTCACGCGATCATCGGTGCACTGCGCCGAGAGGATCGTCGCAACCAGCAGCTCCCACGGGGTGGTGAAGGTGAGCGAGCACTTCGCGTCGGGATACTCCTCGCGCAGCCGGCGGAAGATCGTGCGAGCGCGCGCAGCGGGTGCACTCGTGCGCGTGACCCTAGGCATCGCGACCACCGAGCGCCGGGCCAGCGCAGAGCACGTTGAGCGCAGGGCAGTCACCGCATCCGTAGGGCGGCGGCGTGGGACGCCACGGCCCGCGCACGGCGCGTTCGGCCAGATCCTGTAGCTCGTGCAGCAGGCGCTCGCGGTCGGCCTGGGTGAACACGCGCGTGGCCATGGCCGTGGCTGCCTGGTCGTCGCCCAGCCATTGGTAGGCAACCTCGACCTCGGCGTAGCCCGCCTCGAGCCCAGCCAGCGCGTACATCGACTCCTGGATGACGTAGCCGTCGTCGCGGCGCTCGTCTGGCGTCTTGCCCTTGAGCCGCGCAACCTTGACATCGCCGATCACCAACCGTCCGTTGACGACGGCGCTGAGATCGAAGAACCCGGTCGCCGTCGCCGCACCGAGACGCAGCAGGAACGGCTGCTCGTGGCGCACGTCGGCGAGCTCGGCGAAGCGCGCCCGCAGGGGCGACCCGAGCCAACGACCGAGGCCATCGCGGGCCTCCTGCTGCTCGGCGAGCGTTGCGCTGGGCTCGGCCTCAACGAGCAATAGACCCGCGTCGATCTCCTCGCCGATCTCGATTGCCGCATGCACGGCCTTGCCCACCGCTGCGCTGCCGCCGGCCTGCTCGGCCGGGAGGCCCAACATGCGCTGCGCGTGAAATCGATAAGCGCACGCCTCGAACTGTTCCAAGGCGGAGTACGACAGCATCGGCGACTCCCACCCTTCGCTGCCCGCCAGGGGCGCAAGCGCAGCAAGACCGTAGTCCGACGTGGGCACGACCGAGCCGACAGCATCGATGTCGAACGTGAGCTGCGCATCGCCGTCGTCGAGCACGTACTCCCGCGCCGCGCCATCACCGCGCACGGGGACAGCGGGGGCGAGCGACTCGGCGGAAACGCGCACGCCAATGCGCGCCCCATCGACCTCGAGGACGCGCTCGCCAAGGGCGCAGTCATCGTCGAGCAGCCCGCAGAGCCAGGCCAGCGGCGTGCCACTCGACAGCTTCTCGCCACGGGCACCAGAGAGGATCAGGTGATTCTCCGCGCGGGTACAGGCGACGTAGGCAACGCGGTGCCCTTCGAGCTCGCGCGCCTCGTTGCCGGCCGCAATCGCAGTCTCGAGCGCGCGCGTAGGACAGCGATTGCCCGTCGCAGCCGGCACCACGGCGGCCGGTTCGCCGACGGCAGGCACGAGCGCGGCAGGCGACGCATTCGGCGGCTTCAACGCCATGTCAGGCACGACCACGATGGGAAACTCGAGTCCCTTGGCCTGATGCACCGTCATCAGACGCACGGCGTTATCCGTCTCCGACGAGATGACACCCTCGATCTTCAGCTCGCTATCGAGACGGCCCGACTCGACGGCGGTGACGAACCCAGCCAGGTCGGCTCCGCGCGCACTCTCGTAGGCGTGCGCGACGCGACGCAGTTTCTCGATGTTGGCCATCCGCCCAGCGCCGTCCTCCTCGACCAGCATGGCGAGGTCGTAGCGGGTCTCCGCGACGATCGCTGAGATCAGATCGGCAAGCCCGAGACGGCCCGCCAGTGGGCGCAGACGGGCGATCGCATCGCGCAGGGTGACGGCGCGAGCCAGATCGTCATCGCGCAGCCCCACGCCGCCGAGATCGTCGAGCGCGATCGCGAACTCCCACTCGACGGCCTGCCGCATCAGCGCCAGCCCATCGTTGGAGACTCCCGCCATCGGCGAGGCCAGGCACGTCAGCAGCGCGTGATCATCGAAGCGATTCCAGAGGACACGCAGCATCGCGAGGATGTCGGCGACCGGCTGGCGCTCGAGGAACCCGCGCCCGGTCGAGGAGACCGTCGGCAGCCCCTCGGCCCGGAGGGCGCGCTCGAAGAGCTCCGCATTGGAGCCCGCGCGAAACACCAGCGCGATGTCCTTGTACTGGTAGCCACCATCGACGAGCTCGCGCAGGCGGCGCGCCACGAGGCTCGCCTCGACGTGCCGACCACCCTCGGTGTTCTCGCCCACGCCGACGAGCAGTTCGACCGCCGGGTCGGCGATGCCCTCGGCGGTCCGCACGGGAATGAGCGGGTGGTGCGCAAACCGGCTCTCGCGCGCGAAGATGGCGTTGATCGCGGCGAGCACGGGCGACACCGACCGACGGTTCTCGTGCAGCTCGACGACCGTGATCGATTCCTCGCGGCCCGCGCGCTCGCGCTCACCGCGAAACACCTCGACCTCTGCCCCACGGAACCCGTAGATGGCCTGCTGCTCGTCGCCGACGGCCAACAGTGGCGTCTCGGGCCCGCGCAGCATCCGGAGGATCGACTCCTGCAGCGTGTCGGTGTCCTGAAACTCGTCGATCAGCATCTCGCGGAAACGCTCCTGCAGCGTGGCGCGCACGTCGGGATACTGCTCGAGCAGGACGCGGACTTTGAGCTGCAGATCCTCGTTATCGACAGCGCCTGCTTCGCGCTTGGCCCGCGCGTATTCCTCGGCGTACCGGTCGATCAGCACCTGCAGCGTCTCGGCGACCTCCGCCGCCAGCAGGTCGCGTGCCACCAGCTCGGTCTCGCCGATCAACTCCTTGTACTCGGCATCGCCGAGCTTAAATTCCTTGAGGTCCGCTAGATCGAAGGGCTCGGGCGCACCGGCCAAGAGCGCCAGCAGCTCGCTGGCCGCCTGCCGTCGCTTGAAGACCGTCGGGCTGTCCTTGCCCTCCACCGCCACCTCGGCCGCGCGGGTGCGCAGCGCCGTGACGCACGCGGCCAGCTCGTCGTTCGAACCGCCACCGGTTGGCGCTGTGGGCGTGCGCCCGCGGAGGCGCGCGCCGAGCAGCAGCGTCGTCGCGATCTCGCGCAGGCGCTCCGGCCCGTACGCCGAGACCAGGCGCAGGCCGTCGTCGCCAAGGTCGTGCAGCAGGGCCGCAAGCGCGCGATCGAACGCGCTCTCGCGCAGCAGCACAGTCTCCACGTTGTCGGCGACGCGCAGGCCCGGCGGCACGTCAGCCTGGTCGGCGAACTCCATGAGGATGCGTTGGCACGTCGCATGAATCGTGCCGATCCACCCGCCCTCGACGAGCGGGATCAGGTCGGCCCGGCCCTCGCCGCGCAGGCGCGCGCGAATGCGCTCGCGCAGCTCGCCGGCCGCACGACGGGTAAAGGTGACAGCGAGCACCTGCGACGGCAGGTGGTTGCGCTCGGTGATCGAACGCAGGTAGCGCTCGACGAGCACGGTCGTCTTGCCGGAGCCCGCGCCGGCATCGACGAACACGCCGCTCGGCGCCTCGACGGCTGCGAGCTGCGGTGGCGACAGGGGCGGGCGGGCGCCGACGTCGTTCATGGGCGCACCCGGCAGATGCCGCTGTAGTCGCAGTGGGTCGTGCAGAACGCGGCGTCGGACGGATCGTGGCGAACGTCGCCGGCACGCATGCGCTCGACGCGCACGGCCGCCTGCTGGCGTGCCGACTCGAGCACCGCCTCGAACGTCTCGTGATCCACAATGTCGGTGCCGACCAGGCCGGGCGGCAGCACGTCGGCTTCGGCCTGATCGACGATGCCGCGCGTGGCACCCTTGCGGATCGAGATGAAGAGGCCGCCAACGGGCTCGCGGCCGAGGATCTCGCGGAGCGCCAGCAGGTAGAGCGGCACCTGCAGCTCGCCCTTGTCGCGGATGTCAGATCCGATCGGGATCGTGCTCGTCTTGTAGTCCACGACGATCGCTCGCGCGGTCATCATCGGATCGGTATCGATGCGGTCGATCTTGCCCGACAGGCGAGCTGGGCCAACGTCGACGCCATCCTTGCGCCCGGCCTGTGCGGTCCGCATGCCGAAGGAGACCTCGAACTCGCTCGGGACCAGCGGGGCGTCGGCGAGGGCAGCGCGTCGCACCAGGCGACCGATGTCGCGTCGTAGCCCCCAGCGCATCAGGTCGATCTTGAGGCGATCGCCCGCCACGATCGGGCGCACCTTGACCATCTCCTCGTCGACGATGCGGTGTGCCTCAACCACGGCACGATCGGCCTGCTCTGGCCCCAGTGCGGTGGTGTTGAGGATGCCCGGCACCTCGCGGTAGAAGCGGTTGAGCACGCTGTGGGCGATCGTGCCGAGCCGCAGGCGGTCGTCGACTGGCTCATCGATGCGCTTGGGGTTGAGTCGGCGCTCGACGAACCAGACGTTGGAGCACTTGCCGAAGCGGTCGAGCTCCGTGACGCCGAAGGGGTCCTTCTGCTGCAGCTCGTCGAGCAGACGCGGGTCGCCAAGGCGTGTGCCCTGGCGCCGACTGGCGAGAGCGCGACGGATCGCACCTGTGACCCCGGCCGCGCCGGCGAGCCGCAGGGCCTCGTCGGCATCGGTCCCCGCCAGCGCCGCGATGCTGCGCGCACGTTCGCGCACGGTGGGCGCGTCCTCGACCGGAAAGACGACGTCGGAGAAGCCGCGCCGGAGTGCCACGGGCGGGCTGCCTGCCGCGGCAACGAGGTCCTCCCAGATCGCGGTTGGCGCGAGCGGACGCCCTTCGTCGTCGGCGATGCGTCGCAGCAGGATGAGCCGCTCGCGTGGGCGCGTGATCGCCATGTAGGCGAGATGCCGCGCCACCTCGCTCTGCTCGGGCAGCTCGACGAGCGGATCGCTCACCGAGGTCGCACCGAGCGCCTGCTCCTCGAGGCCAATCACGATCGCGAGGTCAACGTCGATCGTGCGTGCCGCGCGGGGATCGAGGATCCGGATGGCGTCTTTGCGGGCCCGGCGGCCGCGGAACGCGAGGTGCACGAGCTGTTCGCGTACCTCATCGCGTGTCGGCGGCGGCTCGACGGTGGCCAGACGCCCGAGCTCGCTGAGGACCACGGTGGCCACCGCCACGTCGTCGCGCAGGGCATTCGAGTCGTCAGCGGCACGTAGGCCGTGCGCGCGCTGGAGCATGCCCCGCACCGCGGCCACCACCTCATCCACCGCGGTCGCGGCGCCACGTGCGCCCGCTGGTGGTGCCAGAGCGCGCATGATCGGCTCGCCCAGACGCTGCACGCCCTCGTCGAGCGTCTCCTGCGAGCGCCGCATTGGCCGCTCGATGCGCTCCACGAGATGCGCCGGTGCACCGCTCCACGGTGAGCGCAGCCACGCCAGCCGCTCTGCATCGGTCGGCGTCTCTGCCCAGGCGAGCGCCAGGAGCGCCAGAAGCGCCCGCCCAAACGGAGTCTTGACGAGCAGGCGCTGCTCGGCGGCATCGACCTCGAGACCGGCCTCGCGCACCTGCCGTACGAGGCGCAGCCGATCGGCGGCGCCGCGGGGTGCGATCACCGCGATCCGATGGCCGGGTACGCCCGCGCGCAACGCGGCAACCACCTCGGCGACGACCAGCTCGGCTTCCCCGCGCTCGCCTTCTGCCTCGAGCAGCATCACGCCACCGGTCGCCGATGGGGCACAGCGCGCATCCGGTTCGAGCTCGCCGAAACGACGTTCCAGGGCGACCAGGTCGGGATGCCGCTCAAACGCGCCGACGGGCAGCTCGCTGATCCCCCCACTTCCCGCCAGCTCGGCCAGACGGCCGACGACGGGTGTGAGCACATGAAACGGCACACGCCCGGCTTCGTACGAGAGGCTCAGTACCACCTCGGCACGCTGCGCGATCAGCCGCAGCAGCTCTTCCTGCGCGGGGCTGAGATCGTCGAAGCCTTGCGCGAACAGCGCCTCGCCCGCCGGCCACGCTGCGACATCGGTGCGCAGCGCCTCGATCACCGCGATGCGCATGCGCCCGCGATCGATCACCTGCTCCTCGTCAAGCGCACGCCACCACCGCTCGTACTGGTCGGCCAGCACCTGATCGCCCGCAGCGCGCACGGCCGCAGGATCGAGCAACGCCGACCCGAGCCGTTGAAAGCGCGTGCCAATCGACTCCGGTGCCTCCGGCAGCACACGCCGAAGCAGGATCTGGCGCGCGCCGCCGCGCAAGACGGGGCGCCGATCACCCGTCAGTCGGAGGATGCGCTCGAACAGCTCATCGAAGTCGACTGCGTCGGCACCGATAATCGCCGGTGCGCGCTCAAGCAGCTCGCGCTGGGTCTGACGCTTGACGTCGCTACTGGGTACAACCAGCGCGGCAGAGCGCCCAGCAGCGAGCTCGGCGAGATACCGCGCGTACAACTCAGCGATCTTGCCGGCGTGCGCCGGACCGAGGATCAGTGCAAGGGCCACGGGGTTACGTCGCGCCCCGGCGAGCGATCCTTACAGGTGCTCGGGCGGGAACGCGGTGACGCGCTCCTCGACCAGCTTGCTGACGGCGTCGGCGCCCTCGGAGTACGCGTAGTTGATCTTCACGAACCCCTCCCACTTCACCGGGACGGCGTCCTCGGGGAAGATCGCCTCGACCGGGCACTCAGGCTCGCACGCGCCGCAGTCGATGCACTCTTCACTATCGATCACCAGCATGCGTCCGGTCTCGTGGATGCAGTCGACGGGACAGACGTCCACACAGGACTTGTCCTGCTTGTCGATACAGGGCTCGGTGATGATGTAGGTCACGGGTAGTTCCTCCGCGTCGAATTGCGCTTCGGCAGCATACCGAAGCCCGTCGCGCTAGTCGTCATCGCCGAGCGCTCGCAGCGCCTCATCAACGCGATCATCGAGGGCCGGATCAACCGTGGCTACGGCAACGTCCTCAGCGCGACGGCGGCGTCGCCAGACGAGCGTGAGCGCCACAACCACGCCGACGCCGCCGACGACCAGCGCAGCCGGGACGATCCAGGCCACCAGCCCTACGCCAGACGCGGGTGGTGCGGCGAGGACCGCCGGTCCGAAGTCCTGCACGAGCGCGTCTTTGACCTGCTGCTTGGTCCAGCCCTCCTCGCGCTTGCGCGCCACGAACGAGCGGATTTGCTCGGCCGCCGGTGCGTGCGAGAGATCCAGCCGCGACTGGCACGTCGGGCACATCAGCTCCGTTTCGATCTCGTTCATCGAGAACTGCGGCTGGGCGGCGAATGCAGCGCTCGGAACCAATGCGCACACGAGCAACGCAATCACTATGAGCTGACGCATCATGAGCCGCCTGCCTTCGCAATCGCCTCGCGCAGCCCCTTGGCCGTTACCTCGCCGGGAAACCACGCCACGGCACGGCCTTGCGCATCGAGCACGAACGTCTCGGGAAACGCGCCCACGCCGTAGGCGCGCCCGATCGCACCACCGCTGTCATGCACCAGCGGGTAGGTCAGCCCGTATTCCTTGGCGAAGACGCGGGCGTCTTCGCGCAGATCCTGCGTATCGATGCCGACCATTGCGACACCCTGCGGCTTGGCTTCTGTCTGCCAGAAGTCCTCGAGAATCGGCGCCTCGTCCTTGCACGGGTCGCACCAGGACGCCCAGAAGTTGAGCACCACGATCTGCCCCTTGAAGGATGCGAGGGAGGTTGTCCCCGTGCCCGACAGGTTCTGCAGGTCGAAGCCCGGCGCCTGCGGCAGCGCGCCGGAGGCGACCTCCGCCGGAAACGCGCGCGAGCCCGACGTCTCCATCACCGCACGACCGAGCACGATGCCGAGGGCGATGATCGCCACGGCGACCACGATGACAACAAGGCGCTTCACCGCCGCGAAGTCTACGGCCGCCAGCGCCTGCTAGTAGATGATGACGGGCGTGCCGACGTCGACGCGGCGAAAGAGCGCCTCGGCTTGGCTGATCAGCATGCGGATACAGCCGTGCGAGGCAAACCCGCCAATCGAGCCCGAATCGGGCGTGCCGTGAATGCCGACGTCCTCGCGGTCGAGACCACCAGCGCGTGCCGAGCGGGTTGCTCGGACCGGGCGGAACCGGCTCAGCATCCTTGGCCCAGTCGGAGCTCGGCGGGTACCACCACGGATTCGTCTGCATGGACACAATCGTGAAGCGCCCAGCCGGCGTCGGGAACGCCGGCGCGCCGACGGCAACGCGGTACTGCCGCACGACCTTCGCCTTGCCCTTGAACGGCGCGTACAGCGAGAGCACGCGCGACGGCTTCGACACCACAATCACGTATCCGAGCTTCTCGAGGGTGGCCTGCGACTGGACGGGCACGAGCGGCACGACCTCTTGCTCGGCGCGCACGGAGAAGATGCCGGTCGCACGCTTGACCTGCTCCACGATCACCGCACGGTCGGGCGCGTTACCCGCCTTACCGAGCTTGAGCACGGGCTTGGTGCGCTTGAACAGCCACTTCGCCTCGCTGCCCTTTGTGCTGGCCATCCTGATCACGCGATCGACAGCGGTTTGGAGCTTGGTCTCGTTGTACGTCGTCGTGACGGGCGTATTGCCACCCGACGTGCGCACAACAGCCTCGTTCACCGCCGTCTGAATGTCGGCCGTGGCGGCGATCTGCGTATTCGAAATCTTGAAGACGCGCTCGCCGATGCGAATCACGATCGGGGTGTTGTAGACGTTGGTCACCGTCACCAGCGCCGTCGCCGCGTCCTGACCGGAGATGTCGACGCCCGCGACCGTCGACCCAGCTGGGGCCACGACCGGAGCTGGAGCGGGAACCGTGGTGTCCTGCGCGAACGCCGTGGCCGACAGCGCCAGCAGTGCGGTGAGGGAGACAACAAGAAGAAGGGGGATTCCGCGATACTGCATAAAGGCCACTCTATCGCAGGTTTTTTTGCCACCCTGCTGGTTGTGAGCCCGGCCGCTACCGTTTGTGTCGTGAGCACCCCGCCCCTCTCGCCCGATCCTGCTGATCGCGAACTCGAGATCGAGCTCCTGACCGAGCTCGCGTTGGCGCGCGCCGAACGTGAGGGCACCGCGGTGCGCGTGAAGGAGCGTCGGTGGGCTCGCGTGCGCTTCCTGCTGATCGTGCTCGTGCTCGCCCTGATCGCGGGCACGTTCATCTACCTGACGCTGCGTTCGCTCCGCTCCGCCTTCGGCGCCTGACGGGGTCGAGCGCCCGAGCGGAGTACGCTTCAGCGCAATGGCACGCGCTCCGTCTCTCAAGCCCCAACTGAACCAGATCCGCACGTGGGTCGCCGAGGGCGTCACCGACATCTGGATCGCCCACCAGTTGGGCGTCACACCAGCGCAGATCGCCGACTTCCGCCGCAAGCAAGGACTGTTGCGTCCCGACGAATCCCCTGCTTCGACACAGGCTCGCGCGCCCCGTGCCGCCGCTGCACCGCGCGCCGCGGCGAAGCCGCGCACCCCGCGCGCACCGAAGGCCGAGCCTGCCGCAGAGGGCGAGGCATCGACGAGCGACGAGTCCGACAGCACGGGTGGCACTGACGAGGATGGCGCGCCCAAGCGCCGCCGTCGCGGCCGCCGTGGCGGTCGTGGCCGCGGCAAGAGCCGCGCCCAGTCGATTCCGGCAACAATCGAGCACAGCGAGGACGGCGTCGTGATCCGCATCGATGCCGCGATCCTCACCTCCGAGACGTACCGCGAGCATTGGGTCGAGGTTACTGCCGGCGGCATCATCGTTACCGCCGAGGGTATTGCCCTGAGCTCGGTCGCCCCGGCGAGTGAAGCGGATCAGACCGATGACGACAGCGATGACGCTGTCGATCACACCGACGCCGAGTAGGCGTTCCGCTCAGGGCTACTCGTGCGCGTCGCGTGCACTCCGCTGCAGCCGATGACAGGCGAGGTCAACGAGCAGCGGCGTAGACCGGGGCGGCGCGGCCGGACGTGCCGCATCGAGCGCGACGTCGGGCGCCCAGCGATCTGCCTCGCGCCACGCCACGGCCAACTCGGCGAGCGTGAAGTGCTGACCAACGCGCTTCACGAGCTCCCCGTGGACCGCCGTGTAGGCCCGTTCAAAGCCCGCGAGTCCACGCGTATCAAGCCCCGCCCGCACGCGGCGCGCCGTGGCTGGAGCCTCCCCCCACGCCTGCAACGCCACCTCGGTCATCGGATCGAGCTTCATGCGCGCTCCATGCAGCAGGTCGTCGGAATGCCACCGGCGTCCGCCAGGACTGCCGCGCCGATCGGATAGGGCGGGTTGGCCAGCGCGAAGGCGACATGCGCATGCAGGCACTTGACCGCGCGTTCGCTGCGCACGCCACCGATACCGAGGCGATACTCGGGCCGCAAGGCACGATGGCGCTCCATGGCCGCGTCGAATACCGCGGCGAGCTCGTCATCCTCCGCCATCCGCTCCTCCAGCGCGCGCACGCCACCGGCCGACTCCAGCACCGAGACCTCGTGGATCAGCCCGGGGCAGCAGAGCCAGTACGCCGTGGGGAACGGCTCACCGTCCGGTGTTGTCGGCGGCTGCTCGACGACCACGGGACGCCCCGCGCTGCAGCGGCACACGATCCGCGCTGGCGGATAGGGCGTGCGCCCAAGCTGCTCTTCGAGATACACCAGATCCGTGGGATCAATCACGCCGACAGGGTACGCGGAAGGAGTCACGGAACGCATGGCGAAGCGAGCGGCGTGCGCAAGCTCCTGGTCATCGGCGTGGTCGCGATCCTCGCGATCTTGTTCGTGCAACCGATCCGCGCCTACCGCACCGCCCAGACCGAGCTGACGAGTGCTCGCACCCAGCTCGACGACGCGCGCGCAGCGAAGGAACGTGCCGTCAAGGAGCGCGACGCCCTCGGCACGCGCGAGATGCTGGTCCGTGAGGCACGCCGCCGCGGCTACATCTTCCCCGGCGAGACGCCGTTCTCCGTCGGCAACCGCTAGTCATGACCGGGCCGAAGGGCTACTGGGTGGCGCGCATCGACGTGCAGGATGAGGCGGCCTACGGTGCCTACATCGCAGCGAATGGCGTCGCGTTCGCGAAGTTCGGGGCACGCTTCATCGTCCGCGGTGGCCCGTTTGAGCACGCTGAGGGCTCGGCGCGCGCCCGCAACGTGGTGATTGAGTTTCCGTCGTACCAGGCTGCGCTCGACTGTTATGCCTCGCCCGAGTATGCCGCCGCGAAAGCACTGCGGATCAGCGGCAGTGAGGGCGACCTGATCATCATCGGGGGCTATGACGGCCCTCAGCCCGGCGCCTGAGGCTCAGCGCACGCGGAAGAACTCGAGCCGCACCGATGCGCCATCGGCCGCGGCGAGCAACGAACAGAGGAACACGCCCGCACGCGTCCATTCGTACCCCGGCGCGCCGCACTCGAACTGCGGCACGGTGAAGCCCGCGTACGTCCCGTCCGGCTGCGGATGCACCGGCCCAGCGTTGGTGACCATCACGTTGGCACCGTCGTCGCAGCGGATCGCGTACCGCGCCCAGACGTCGGCGACGCCATCGTCACGCGTCAGGCACCAGTCCACCCCGCCCGGCTCGATGCGGCCGTTCAACAGCAGGCCGGAGACGGTGCCACCACTGATTGGGATGGCCTCGCGCAGGCCGGCGTCGGTCGCGCCGATGACGTACGGCTCGGCCAGCTCGGCAACAGCGGTTGCGATTAGCTCGAGCTCGGGCGTCATTTCCCCTCCACTTGGTTGATGGCGAAGCCTGCCAACTGCTTGTACTGCGCGGCGATCTCCTCGAGCTCCACACGCGGAATCACCTGCTCGATGTCGTCGAACCCCTCTGGCGCGCGCTGCTCCGCGAGCTCCATCACCTGCTCGGGGCCGTTACCGCGGTTCGCGAGCACGATCCGCGTAGTGGGCTCGCGGCGCTCGACCTCATAGGCCAGGAGCGCTGCAGCGGTCGCGCCGTGCTCCGCTACGGCTGTCGCCAGCGCCAGTGCATCGAGGATGCTCTGCGAGGCGCCATTGGAGCCGATGGGGTACATGGCGTGCGCGGCATCGCCGAGGAGCGTCACGCACCCGTCCGTCCAACGCTCGAGCGGCTCGCGGTCCGTCAGCGGATACTCGTACACCGCCTCGGCACCGTCGATCAACGCGGGGACGTCAAGCCACGGGAAGCGCCAGTCGGCGAACGGCTCCCGGAAGAGCGAGGTCTCCACCCGGCGCGACCAATCCTGGGCTGGCGGCGTGTCGCGCTCCACCGCAAGCTCGGCGATCCAATTGATGGTCTGGAGCCCGGCGGCATCCGGTTCGGTGATCGGATAACAGACGAACTTCTGGCGGGAGTGCCCCGCCATGATCATCGTGCGACCACCGAGATACGGCGCTGCCTGCGTGGTGGCGCGCCACAGCATGCGGCCGCCGTAGCCCACGGCGCCCTGCCCCGGATACAGCCGCTCGCGGGCGACCGAGTGGATGCCGTCGGCCGCCACAACAATCGGTGCGCGCACGGTCGCACTGCCGCCGTCGCGCAGCGCAAACGTGGCGACTGCGCCGTCCGCATCGGTAGCGACGTCCGTCAGCGCCTGCCCCATCACAATCGCGTCGGCTCCCAGTCGCTCGACGACCGCGTCCCGCAGCAGCAGCTGCAAGTAGCCACGGTGGATCGAGAGCTGTGGCGCCGGATACCCGGCGAGCCGGCCGCGGGGCTCACTCCAGATCAGCTGTCCGTGCCGGTTGTAGTACGCGAGCTCGGCTGTCTGCACCGCAATCGCCGCCGCAGCATCTGCGACGCCGAGCTGGTCGAGCAGTGCCATCGCATGCGGCAGCAGGTTGATGCCGACGCCCAGCGGGCGCAGCTCGCGGACGCTCTCGTGGATCCGGCACGAGATCCCGCGCTGGTGCAGCGCGAGCGCCGTCGTCAGACCGCCCATCCCGGCACCGACGATCAGTACATCAACGTCGTTGCGGCTTCCGTCACTCATGGCACGAGGGATTGTCCCCGATCACCTTGAGCGTGCGCCGTACCTACGACTGCTTGAAATTGCCTGCGTTCCACTTCGCCAGCTGCGCCGGCGACTGCTGGTCGAGCCAGCGGGCGAGGGTGATGTAGTCGACACACGCCACCTCGGGCTTGGTGCAGGCCTTCCGCAGCATGCGCTCGAGCGCGCGGTTGTAGACGCCGTGGTTCCACGTGGCGAAGTGCGAGCCGATGCTGAGCGGCGCGCGGTTCGACGTGTACAGCCCGTTGAGCGCGCCCATGTAGCTGCGGTACGTCCAGTTCTCGAGCGTCTTCAGCCGGGCCGGATCGTCCGTCTTGCCGTGGTTGAAGTAGAAGTTGTAGTCCATGGCGAGCGTCGCGTACTTGGAGCCGACGCGCGGGATCGACGGCAGGGAGAAGTTCCACAAGCCCTGCTGCTTGGTGGGCCATTGCCCGAGGATGCCCTCCTGGCTGGCGTCGTACTCGTAGCCGAGCTGACGCATCGCGGTGTAGAGCGCCGGCTTGTCGCCCATCAGGCACGGCGTGCGCCCACCGTGAAAGTCGTCCTTGGTCAGGACCGAGGTGATCGGCGTCTTCAGACCGTTGACCTCGGTGGGGCTGAGCATCAGCCGCTCCCACTGCGATTGCTCGCTGACCCAATCCTCTGCTGTCCACGTGTTCGACTCGTCGCAGATATGCGAGACGTAGTGGCTGCCGATCTCGTTGCCCATCATCCGCGCGACATCAAAGGCCCGGAAGTTGTCGTAGAGGTTCTGCTCGGCGCTCTTCGAGCCGGCCAGCTCGGCATAGCCACCGAGATTCGAGAAGCCGGCCGGCTTGTGCGGCGGCTGGTACGCGGTCGCGTTCTCCGGCAGCAAGAGGTAGATGCCGCTGACGAAGAAGGTGAAGCGCGCGCCGAGTTCCTGGGCGAGCGGAAGCCACGTGCCGTACATGTCGATGTCCGCCGCGCCGTCGAACGACGAGATCAGAAATTGTGGTGGGCGACCGTTGGCGATGGCCAAATCGATCGCCGCCTGTGCCTGCGGCGTGGGCTTCCAGTCCGGCCACTCCTCGGTCACGACCGGGAGGCCGTTCGCGCTCATGGCGGCAGCCGCAGCCGCGGCACCGTCACCGTCACCGTTGCCATCACCATCGCCTGCATCGGCTGCAGCGCCGTCGGAATTCGCACCGCCACCGCCACCACCACCGTTCGCGGCATTGTCTCCGGCCGCGTTGCCTGCCTGCTTGTCCCCTGCTGGCGCAGCAGCCGTCGGCGTCTCCGAACCCTTCAGCTGGGGATACGCGAGCGCTACGCCGACAATGCAGAGCGCCGTCGCGACCACGAGCAGCAGCACAACGCGACGACGGCGCGCGGCTGCGCGCTGGCGATGCCGGGTGTACTGGCTGCTGCGGGTACGAGTGCTCATGCGGAAACCGGCCGTGTGGCCGTTCCCGACAGTACGTCCGCCCCGCGGCTATCCCTCCGCGCGTACGGTGATCGGCATCACCCTGTTACGAAACCGATAATCAGCCGTTCTGGGCGAACGCCTTGCGCCCCGGGTACACGGCGCGCGAGCCCAGCTGCTCTTCGATGCGGATCAGACGGTTGTACTTCGCCACGCGATCAGAACGCGACGGGGCTCCGGTCTTGATTTGGCCCGTGTTGAAGGCGACCGCGAGATCAGCGATCGTGACGTCCTCAGTCTCGCCCGAGCGGTGCGACATGACGGCACGCATGCCCGCGCCACGCGCGACCTCGATCGCGTCGGCCGTCTCGGACAGCGTGCCGATCTGGTTGACCTTGACGAGCAGCGCGTTGCCGGCACCCTTCTCGATGCCCATGCGCAGACGCTCTGGGTTGGTGACGAAGAGATCGTCGCCCACGAGCTGCACGCGATCGCCGAGCGTCTTGGTGAGCAGCGCCCAGCCGTCCCAGTCGTCCTCGGAGCAGCCGTCCTCGATCGAGACGATCGGGTAGCGGTCGGCGAGGTCGACCCAGAACGCGACCATCTCCTCGCTGGTCAGGTTGCGACCGTCGCCCGGCAGGCGGTAGAGGCCGGCGGCCTCGTCGTAGAGCTCGGTCATGGCGGGGTCGAGCGCGATTGCGATGTCGGTGCCGGGCGTGTAGCCCGCGCGCTCGATGGCACCCATGATCAGCGTCAGCGCCTCCTCGTTCGAGGAGAGGTCCGGTGCCACGCCGCCCTCGTCGCCGACGGCAGTCGATAGCCCGCGCTGCTTGACGTCGGCACGCAGCGCGTGGAACGTCTCGACACCCCAGCGCAGGCCCTCAGCGAAGCTCGGCGCGCCGACCGGCATGATCATGAACTCCTGCAGATCGAGTGCGTTATCGGCGTGCATGCCGCCGTTGATGACGTTCATCATCGGCACGGGCAGGACGTGTGCGTCGGAGCCGCCAACCTGCAGGTAGAGCGGCACGCCGTTGAAGGCAGCGGCAGCATGGGCGCTGGCAAGCGACACGCCGAGGATAGCGTTCGCGCCGAGGCGGCCCTTGTTCGGCGTGCCGTCGAGCTCGATCAGGGCCGAGTCGATCGCGCGCTGGTCGCCCGCCTCCATGCCCTTCAGCTTGGTGGCGATCTCGCCGTTGACGTGGGCCACGGCCTGCGTGACGCCCTTGCCCATCCAGGCATCGCCGCCGTCACGTAGCTCGACGGCCTCCCACTGGCCGGTGGAGGCGCCAGAGGGCACGGCGGCGGTGCCGCGTGCGCCGCCCTCGAGGACGACGTCGACCTCAACCGTCGGGTTGCCGCGGGAATCGAGGATCTGGCGGCCGTGAATCGAGGTGATGACGCTCATCGTGCTCCTTATCGGGGTCAGCGGGCGAGCCGCTCCTTCGCGGCGCGATAGTACCGCTCCTGCTCCTCGAGCGAGAGATCAGCGAACGCAAACCCCTTCTCGTCGGCGATGCGTTCGGCCTCCTCGACGCGTGCACGAAAGCGTCCAGCAGCACCGCGCAGCGCCGTCTCGGGGTCGACCTTCACAAGCCGCAGGAGATTGACGGCCGCAAACAGCACGTCGCCGGCCTCGTCGCGAACTGCCGGCGCAGGCTCCGGACCGCCGACGGGATGCGCGGCCAGCGCCTCGACAAGCTCATCCAGCTCCTCGCGCGTCGCAGCCTCCGCGCCACGCCACTCGCTCCAGTCGAAGCCGATCGCGGCGGCGCGCTTCTGCGTCTTGAGGGCCTGCAGCAGCGTCGGCAGCGAGGCCGGAATGTCGTGGAAGATGCCCTCGCGCCCCTCCTGCTCGCGCTTGATGCCCTCCCAGTTGCGCAGAACGTCGTCGGTGCCGTCTACCTCGACCTCGCCGTAGACGTGCGGATGCCGCCGCACGAGCTTGTCAGCGATCCCAATCGCGACGTCAGACAGGTCGCCCGCCCCCACCTCGCGCGTCATCACGCTGAGGATGAACGACTGGAACAGCACGTCACCGAGCTCGTCCACCAGCTTTGCGTCGGGCGGGCCAGCGAGTGCCACGTCGGCCAACTCGTAGGCCTCCTCGATCGTGTGCTGGACGATCGTGGCGGGCGTCTGCTCGCGATCCCACGGACACTCGTTGCGCAGGCGCACCGTGATCTCCCAGAGTCGCCCCAGCGCCTGCGCCGTGGCGCGTGCGGCGAGCGCCTCGCGATCGAGCGCCACGTCGAGCGCGTCGTCATCGCGCACGAGGCGCCAGGCCGTCAGGTCGTCCGCGGCAATCAGCGTGGCGTCCTCAGAATGCCGAACGCCGCGCTCCGTGAGGAACGCGGCGAGGGCAACACAGCGAACATCGGCCGCACCAGCCGCCACGAGCTCTTCGAGCGCGAGCGCGGGCACGCCGGCGGGGTCACCCCCGCCGAGCGCGACGACGCGTCGCTCTGCCACCTACCCGGCGGTGCTGGTGGACGTCGTCTGCTGCGGCGGCAGCGAGTAGCCCTTGGCGAAGCCCGTCTTGGCGGCGTATTCCTTCTGCACGCCGTCGAACCACTTCGTGGCAGCCTCGTTCTTCTTGGTCTGCGACAGCTCGTCGATGATCTGCTGCTTGACGTCGTTGAAGGCCTGCACCTTGGCCGGCGTGACCGGGCCCAACGCCTTGATGATGTGGCAGCCGAACTGCGACTTCACCGGCGGGTCCGTGATGTCACCCGTGTTCTTGAGGGCGAAGGCCGCCTTGCGGAAGTCGGCGTCCCAGTTCTCGTCGTTGGTGATCGTGTACTCGCCACCCGTGTCCTTCGAGCCCGGATCGGCCGAGTACTTCTTGACGAGGGCCTTCCAATCGTTCGGGTTGGCCTTGACCTCTGCGAGGACCTCTTCCGCCTTGACGCAGTCGGCAGCCGTGGCCTTCCCCTTCGGCGCGACGTCGAGCAGGATGTGCGCGACCTTGCGGGACTCGGCGGTCGTGAACTTCGTCTTCTTGTCCTTGTCGTACTGCTTCTGGGCCTCTTCGTCCGTGACCTTCACGTTCTTCGTGATGTCGTCGTAGAGGGCCTGCGCCTGCTGACGGAGCGTGAACTGATCGAGCAGCTGGGCCTCGGTCAGCCCCTGCTCCTTGAGGTACTTGTCGTACTTGGCCTGCTTGGCCTCACAGCACTGCGCCTTGAACGCCGTCAGGTCCTCCTGAATCTTCTTCTCGTCGACCTTAATGCCCTTGGCCTCCGCTTCCTGCTGGATCTCGGCGTTCTGCACGAGGCTCTGCAGGACCTGCTGCTTGAGGGTCTTCTCCTCAGGGGAGCCCTTCTTCGGTGCCGTCTGGCCATTCGCCTCGCCCTGCTTGACCGCAGATGCGTAGAGCTGGTCAAACTGCTCCTGCGTGATCGGCTGGTCGCCGACGACGGCGACATCGCCCGACGGAACCGTGGGCTTGCTGCTCCCGCTATCGGAGCCGCCACAGGCCGTCATAACAGCGGCGATGGCGACGAGCAGAAGGGCAATGGAAAGGGCTTTGCGCATAGGAGAAGAGGCTCCGAGAGTGATGGTGAGATCCGATGCGAGTCGCATGAAAGCGCCGTTTAGAACGCTTCCGACCGCAGGCCGATAATAGCATCGGCCAGTTCTCGCGCCCGATCGATGGGTGATCCGGACTCCCCAACGGGCAATCGCAACTCGTCTTTGGCCGGCGTTGCCAGCACGCCGTCGAGCCGCTCGCGTAGCGTCCGCGCCTCGTCGAGCGAGAGGCGTGCGCCGGTGATACGCGCGCCGTTTTTCCCCACCTGCACCACGACATTGCCGAGCGGCGCAACGGCTAGGCGGAGCTCTTGCATGCCGATCAGGTTCTGCACGGGATCCGGGACGGGGCCAAAGCGATCGGCCAGCTCGAGCTCGAGATCGCGCAGCTGGTCGATCTCGACCGCGAGCGCGATTCGTCGGTGGACATCCATCTTGATCGCCTCGAGGCCCACGTATTCGGCGGGGACGTAGGCGTCGAGCGCGAGGTCGATACGCGGACCCGTCGCCATCGACTCGGGGGCCACCCCCTGGAGGTCGGCAACGGCTTCGGCCAGCAGGTCGCAGTAGAGCTCAAAGCCGATCGCAGCGACGTGGCCGGACTGCTCGTCCCCGAGCAGGTTGCCCGCACCGCGCAGCTCGAGATCTCGCATGGCAACGCGGAAGCCCGAACCCAGCTCGGTGTAGTCGGCGAGGGCCGCGAGCCGAGCACGTGCCTCCTCCGACAGCTCGCTGGCGTCAGGGTAGAGCAGGTACGCGTGCGCCGTCACGTCCGAACGGCCGACGCGGCCACGGATCTGGTACAGCTGGGAGAGCCCGAGCAGGTCGGCGCGATCGACAATCAGCGTGTTGGCCGTGGGAATGTCGAGGCCCGATTCGATGATCGTCGTGGCCACCAACACGTCGTGGTCGCCGCGGAGGAATGCCGCCATCACGTCCTCGAGCTGACGCTCCGTCATCTGGCCATGTCCGATGCCGAACCGCAACTCGGGGCAGAGCTGGCTCAGATGCTGTGTGGCCTCGTCGATCGTCTCGACACGGTTGTGGAGATAGAACGCCTGCCCCCCACGCTCGACCTCGCGTCGCAAGGCTCCCGCCACCTGCTCGTCGTCGTACTCACCCACGTGCGTGTGGATCGGGCGGCGCCCGCGCGGCGGCGTGGCGATCACGGAGATGTCGCGCAGGCCCGCCAACGACATATGCAGCGTGCGCGGGATCGGCGTGGCCGACAGCGCGAGCACATCAACTTCGGTGCGCATCTGACGCAGCAGCTCCTTCTGTGCCACGCCAAAGCGCTGCTCCTCATCGACGATCACGAGGCCGAGATCGTTCGGCACAACATCGCGCGACAGCACGCGGTGCGTGCCGATCAGCAGGTCGACCTTGCCGTCGCGGAAGTCGGCGACGACCTCCTTCGACTCCTTCGCCGACCGCATGCGCGAGACGACCTCGATGCGCACCGGCAGGTCCATCAGGCGGCTACGGAAGGTGGCGCCGTGCTGCTGCGCGAGGATCGTCGTCGGTGCGAGCAGCAACACCTGCTTGCCCGACTCCACCACGCGCACGGCCGCACGCAGGGCAACCTCGGTCTTGCCGAAGCCCACGTCGCCGCAAATCAGGCGGTCCATCGGGCGATCCTGGGAGAGATCGTCCATCACCTCTTCGATTGCGCGCGCCTGGTCGTCCGTCTCGCTGTACGCGAAGCCCTCCTCGACGCGCCGCAGCAGCTCGCCTGGCTCGTCATGGGAGACGCCTGGGATCGACTGGCGCTGGGCGTAGAGCGCCAGGAGTTCGCCGGCCATCTCGCGGACGGCGACGCGCGCGCGGGCCTTCATCTGCAGCCACGTCTTGCCGCCGAGCTTCGACAGCTGTGGCTCCTTGCCATCGGCGCCGACGTAGCGCGTCAGCTTGGAGATCTGCTCGTGCGGCAGATAGAGGCGATCCTCACCGCGGAACGCGAGGTCGAGGTAGTCGCGCGTCATGCCACCGACGGTGCGTGTCTCAAAGCGCTCGAAGCGTCCGACGCCATGATCCTCGTGGACGACGACGTCACCGGGACGTAGATCGCCAAACGATGCGATCGCCCGACCACCCCGCGCCGGCGCGGTACGACGCGAGCGGAACAGCGATGAGCCGGTGATCACCGCGATGCGCGCCGTGGGCGCAACCATGCCGCGACGCAGCGGCCCCACGACGGCATAGACGCCCGCGGCGTCCGGCAGGCTCTCACCCTCTTCGAGCCACGCCACGTCGAGGCGCTTGAGCTGCCGGATCGCACGCTCGGCATCGCCGAGGTGCGGGAACGACAACACAACCCGCAGGTCGCGGCCGGCAAGCCCCTTCAGCGCGCGCTCAATCTCGGCGAGGCCGCGAGCGGCGAGCGCTGGCGCATGCCCCTCGAAGACCACGGCCTGGCCCGTCGGCAGCACGTCCAGCCGATGGGCACCCTCGAGCGTGTCGGCGAGCTGCTCGTGCGTCAGATAGGCGCGACGCGCCGGGCCGGCGATTTCTTCGATGCGTTCGCGGCCTGCCGCCAGCACCTCCGGCGCATCCCAGAGCACAAGCGGACCAGCGCTGATCAGCTCGGGCGCCAGCGCCACGAGGCCCTCGGGCAGATGCGGGCCCTCATCGCCAAGGCGCTCGTGCAGATCCCCGGTGTCGCCATCGCTGGCCGGATGGATCGTGATTTCCGCGACGTCGCGCAGCGAGCGCTGCGTCAGCGTGGAGAACGACGACAGGCGCTCGACGTCGTCGCCGAAGAGATCGACGCGAATCGGCTCACGGCCGGTCGTGGGAAAGACGTCAACGAGATCGCCGCGCACGGAGACCTGCCCGCGCTCATCGACGGAACCGTCCACGCGCTCGTACCCCATCGCGACGAGGCGGGCGACCAGCGCGTCGCGATCGATCGCATCGCCCTTGGCAATGCGGAAGCCCGCAGGACGCGTCGTGCGTCCCGGCAGGCGCTCGACAAGTGCGTCGGCCGAGACGGCCACGACCCCGCCTTCGGCGAGCACGGCCAGGGCGTGCGCACGCTCGCCCACGAGGTGTGGCGCCGGCGCCAGGCCCGAGCCCCAGTCGACACCGCGATGCGGCAGGTACGCGACAGGCGCGCCCGGCAGGAAGGCCTGCACGGCATCGGCAAGCTCGCGGGCACGGTCGTCGTCAGCCACCACGATCGAGAGCGCAGAGCGGTCCGTATCGCTGCGGCGTGTGTGCAGCGCTGCGACGACGAGCGGCAGGACCGCCTCGGCACAGCGCGCGGCCACGAGCGCGGTTGAGCCCAGCCGTGTCGCAACCTGCGCGACGTCGTCGCCGGCCGCGAACGCAGCGGTGACCGCCTCGAGCCCCGCAACCGTGGCGGGCGGCGGCGCACTATCCTGCTCGTAGTCGTCGTGTTCGTCCATCACCGGCGAGCCGTAGCCTACGTCCCCGCCCCACCCATCGGAGCCACCCCATGTCTCGCACTACCGACGAGCTGATCGAGGAACTCTCCGAGTTTCTCCGCATTCCGTCCATCTCGTCGGGTGACGGCACGCCGGAGGATCTCGCCGCAGCGGCGACGTGGGTACGGGATCGGATCGTCGCCGCGGGCGGTACCGCCGACCTCCTGCCGACGCAGGTCAACCCGCTCGTCGTCGGCCAGCTGCCGTCCTCGACGGGTGCTGGACCCCGCGTCCTGCTCTACGGCCACTACGACGTGCAGACCGTCGCACCGCTTGAGGACTGGACCACGCCGCCGTTCGAGCCGACGATCCGCAATGGCGCGATCTACGCACGCGGGGCCAGCGACGACAAGGGCAACTTCCACGCGCTGCTCTCCGCCGCCACCGGACTCGCCGCCGACGGGGCGCTGCCCGTGCAGCTGACGATCGTCCTCGATGGCGAGGAAGAGGTCGGCGGGCACTCCGTGATCGACTGGATCGAGCAGCAGCCAGCCGGAGCCTATGACGCCGCCGTCGTCTTCGACGCGGGCTTCGTGGCACCCGGACACGCTGCGATCGAGGCCGGCGTGCGCGGCGTGATCACCGGCACCATCACCGTGCGGACCGGCGAACGCGATGCCCACTCCGGGCTCTACGGTGGCGGCGCCCTCAACGCCGCGCATGTCCTCAGCCGCCTGATCGCCGATCTGTCTGCCGGCCCCGATGGGCGCCTCCACGAGTCGCTGATGGTGGGTGTCGCGCCCGCCTCGCCCATCGAAGAGGCCGCCTGGGCAACGCTGCCCGACCCCGCGGGCGAGCTGGCTATCGCCGGCATCAACAGCGCCGGCCCTGAGGCGCTCGCCGACTACTACCGCCGCACGACGGCGATGCCGACGTTCGACGTGAATGCCATCACGTGTCGCGATGCCGGCACGAACCGCACGATCGTGCCGTGCGAGGCGACCGCAGCCGTGTCGTTCCGTCTCGTTGGCGGGCAGGACGCGAAGGCCTTCTGGCAGGCAGTGCAGGACCTACTCCGTGCGCGCACGCCCGCCGGCGCCGAGCTCGAATTCGCAGTGCGTGGCATGGCTGAGGGCGCGGCCTTCGACCCCGAACTCCCGGCCATCCGGCTGGCACGCGAGGCCATCGAAACAGCGACGGGAATGCCCTGTGCCGTCACGCGTTCTGGCGGCGCGATCCCACTCGTCACCGCGCTCGCCAAGCAGGGCGTGCCGACGGTACTGACCGGCTGCGCGCTGCCCAACGACCGCATCCACGCACCCGACGAGCACCTGCGCATCGACCAGTACGCCCTCGGCGTCCAGATGGGACGCGCCATCCTGACGGCGTTCGGCCAGCTGTAGCGCCGACCGGACTCTGACCGCACTGGAGTGCTACGTTCGCACTCAACGATCGGAGGAGGATCAGGTGGAGACGGTGCAGATGGAGTTGCTGACGACGCGTGAGTTCGTCGCGGCAGGATTTACGGCGGCAATCATCCCGCTCGGCGCGTGTGAGAGCCACGGCGACCACATGCCGATGGGCACGGACGGATTCACCGCGCACGCGCTCGCCGTGCAGATCGCCGAGCAGCTCGAGCACACGGTCGTGCTGCCGCCGAACTTCCTCGGCATGAGCGACCACTACCGCCACCACCCGATGGCCCTCAGCCTGAGCGCCGATACGCAGACGCGCGTCATCGCCGACCTGCTCGAGTCGCTTCACCACTGGGGCATTCACCGCGTCCTGCTGCTCAACGCGCACGACGGGAACATCCCTCCCATCGAAGTCGCCGCGCGCAACGCAAAGGTCGCGCATCCGGAGATGAGCATCGCCACCATCGACTGGTGGGTCGTCACGAATCAGCGCATCGCCGAGGGCACGTTCGACGTCTGGGGCGGCTGGGGGCACGGCGGCGAAGCCGAGACGTCGCTCGGGCTCGCGCTGTTTCCCGACCTGATGCAGATGGAGCACGCGCGCGGACAGGTGCCGACGACAGATCCCTACGTCAGGGAGTTCTGGCTCTTCGAAGAGCTCACCGCCTACGGCGCCTCGGGTGCCCCCAAGCACGCGACGACCGAAAAGGGCGAGGCAATCGTCGATGTCGTCATCGAATACATGGTCCCCTACCTGCGACGCTTCGAGGACAACGGACTCTCGTACGACCCTGTCGACGAGCCCGAACCCGCCTAGAGACGCAAGGCCGCCGGCAGGTCGCCGACGCCCGGGAGATCCACGTCGGCAGTGGGCCACGGCGTGGGAAACGCACTGCCCTTGCCGCTGCGCACGATGCAGGTGCGCATGCCAATGCGGTGTGCCGTCGCGAGATCCGCGACGGGATCATCGCCGACCATCATTGCCTCAGCGGCCTTCACGCCAAGCACCCGCAACGCCGCACGATACGCACCAGCGGCCGGCTTGCCGATGATCGTGGCGCGGCGACCGCTCGAGTACTCAAGCCCCTTCACGAACACGCCCGCATCTAGCCCCGGCCCGGCGGGCGTCGGCCACCAGCGGTTGCGCTGCATGGCGACGAACGCGGCGCCCTCCATCAGCGCGCGAAACGCATCCTGCAGGTGCGAGTACGTGATCGACTCATCCGGCCCACCGAGGCAGACAACCTCGGCCTCGCGCCAATCATCGACGAGGTTGAGCCCACCACTGGCCGCCGCCTCGTCAAAGGCACCCTGCTCGGCCAGCATCAGTACCCGCTTGCCCCGATGGCGCCGCTGGAGGAACGCGATCGTGGCGGAGCCCGCCGTGACGATGCGCTCGGGCGCGTATGGCATACCCATCGAATCAAGCCGCGCCGCGATATCGGCGCGCGTCTTCGACGTCGTGTTCGTCAGAATCACGTGCGGTAGCCCAACGGCGTCGAGCGCCGCCAGCGCCTCCCGCGCACCCGCCAGCGGCTGATACCCCACGTGGAGGACACCCTCCATGTCGAACACGATGCCGCGAGGTGCAGCCATGCCCCCAGCGTACTCCCCGCTTGAACCGCTACTCGAAGCGATAGGCGTCGGGGCGACGTGCGCTAAACACGGGGATCAGCCGTCGCACCTCAGCCACGCGCTGGCGGTCGATCGCAGCGACGCAGATCGTCTCCCCATCACCACCGTTGGCGAGCACGACACCCCAGGGGTCGATGATCATCGAGCGCGCAAAGCGCGGGCTGCCCGCCCACACACCGTGCTGGTTGGCGGCGATCACGTAGGCGGCGTTCTCGATCGCGCGAGCGCGGAGCAGCACCTCCCAGTGATCGCGCCCCGTCGCCATGGTGAACCCAGCCGGGACCATGAAGGCCTCCGCACCGGCCAGCGCGAGGCCCCGGTACTGCTCCGGGAAACGCAGGTCGTAACAGATCGTGAGACCGACCGGCCAGCCAGCGATCTCGCTCATGACGAGCTGGTCGCCAGGCTTGTTGGCGGCCGACTCTCGCGCCTCGGCCCCCTCCACATCGATGTCGAACATGTGGATCTTGCGGTACGTCGAGACGCGGTTGCCGTCGGGGTCGAAGACCAGCGTCGTGTTGCTGGCGCGCACGCCGGGCTCGGTGTTCTCGCCGATCGAGCCGCCGTGCAGCCAGACCCCGTGCTGCTTGGCCCAGGCGGACATCGCCTGGGCGGTCTCGCCGTCGAGCGATTCGGCAGCCGCGATCATCACGTCGTCAGTACCCGTGCCGTTCCAGCGCTCGGGCAGTGAGATGACCTCAGCGCCACGCGCGGCGGCCTGCGCCACGAGCCGCTCGGCAACCGCGATGTTGTCAACGACTGGCCGGTCCGCGTTCATCTGAACGCAGGCGACGACTGTCTCGCTCACGCAGCGGCTCCGCTCGTCACACCATCCAGCAGCTGGCTAGGATCGAGCCCGGAGCCACCAAGCAGCGAGCCGAGGTCGAGGCCCTGCAGAAGGCCGCCGAGACCGCCAGCGCCACCGTCGCCGAGCAGTCCGGTCAGCAGATCGGTGATCGGCTTGGCATCAGCGGGCGCCTCGATCGTGACGGGGTCTGCGGCCACGACGCTCAGATCGACGCTCAGCCCACCACTCGCAGCGGTATCGCCCGACGGGGCCGTACTCAACTGCACACGGTGGATCAGGCCATCGGAGCGGCCAACCCACACGCTGACGTCCGCATCGCCCTTGGCGAGCGCGCTCAGATCGATCGGCAGATTCTCGGCAAGATTGCCGAGCTGATCCGTCAGATCAGCACCAGGCTCGAGCTTGCCGCTGATGCGATCGCACTCGACATCGCCGACCTTCTCGACGGCCACGGCCTTGGGGTCGCGGATCAGCTTGGAGATATCGCCCAGCTGCGCGCCGATCGCGCCGAAGTCGATGCCCAGGGGCTGACCAACTGCGTACCACTGCCCACCAACCTGCACCCAGGCGTCGTCGGCGTTCTGGCGCACCGAGAGCGGCACGTCGAGCGGCCCGGCCGTGATCTTCGCGTCGGCCGTCAGGCCCGTCGCGGCGTCGCCCTGCGTGGTGGCTTCAATCGTGATCGGGCCGCCCAGCAGCCCACCGAGACCACCGAGTGCTCCGCCACCGTCGCCATTGGTTGCGTCCGCGGCAGGCACGAACTCGGCCTTGAACGTTGAGGCATTGGGGCCAGCGGGTGGCAGCTTGGCATCCGCCAGGACCTTGCCCGGGTCAGAGGCAAGATCGCTGCCCCCACACGCGGCAAGCACGGCGGCCAGCGCGATCAAAGCGAGGAGGGGAGTGAGACGAAGACGGGTCTGCATACCCACATTGTGACCGACTTCGACGCGGAAGGGCAATCACTTGTGGAATAAAGCGGACGCCAATGCCATTTGTATACGGCTTCTACCGCAGCATCTGTGTATTTGCACTGACCCAGTTACATGTGAGATATGACAATCTCTTTGTATGTCTGATTCCGGTACTACTCCCAAGGGACCCCGCGGCTCGATCGGCCCCGAGACGTACGACGCAGTCAAGAAACTGATCGATGCGGGCATGAACAAGACCGAGGCCTTCGCCCAGGTGGCGAAGGAGACCGGCCGCTCGGCCGCGACCGTCACGACGACCTACTACCGCATCGCCAAGCGCAAGCCGGGCGGCGGCGGCGTGCGGACGTCTGCCAAGTCGGCCAAGGCCGCGACCCGCAAGGCCGTCGGCGGCCAGACGGATCGCCTCGCCGCTGATGCGCGTGCCGCGATCGATGCCCTGCACCAGCACGTCGCCGCGCTCGAGGCACAGCTCGAGGAGCTCGCACAGAAGTCGCAAGAGCTCGAGCGCATCAAGAAGGCCCTCGGCCGTATCTGACGAGGTTGGGATGTTCCAAAGGGGTCAGACCCCTTTGGAACATCCCACCCCTACGTCGTCTCGAGCTCGTTGACCAGCTTGCGATAGGACGCAAGCCGTGCCGGCTCGACCAGTGCCTCGACGGCGCAGCCGTCATCGCCAAGATGGCGACAATCGCTAAATCGACAGCCAGCCGACGCGTCGGCGATGTCGCCGAAGGCGCTCGCCAAGTCATTGGGCGTGATGCCGGCGAGCGAGAAGCTGCGGATCCCCGGCAGATCGATGAGCGCGCCTCCCGCCGGCATGTCGAGCCAGGTGGCTGTTGTCGTCGTATGCCGCCCCCGCCCCGACAACTCGTGGATCGCGCCGGTCACCTGCCCCCCAGCAGTGAGCGCATTCACGAGCGTTGACTTGCCCACGCCGGAATGCCCAACGACTGCGGCGGTGCGCCCTGCCAGCAGCGCACGCACCGCGTCTTCACCCGCCGCTGTCCGCACGTCGATGACGACTCCGTCAACGCCGATGGCGCGATAGTCGGCCAGCACCACCTCGGGATCCTCATCCGCGCGCTCAGCCAGATCCTCTTTGGTGATCGCCAGCAGCGGCTCCATGCCGCCACGCCACGCTGCCACGAGGATGCGATCGATCAGGCCGCGCCGCAGCGGCGGATCGGCAATCGAGGCCACGATCAGCACACACTCGGCATTGACGGCGAGCACCTGCTCCTTCATCGCGCGCTCACCCTCGGAGCGCATGCGCTGCTGGCGGCGCAGCTCGGTGGTGCGCGGCTCGATCACGTCGATGCGGCCGCCCTCCTCTGCCTCGACCAGGAGCTGTACCCGATCTCCTGCCACGGGCCGGCGGTCGAGGCGACCAGCAAACTTCGCGATGCGCTCCTCCCCCGCGTCCGTACGCACAGCCGCGAGCCCGCCACCAACGGCGAGGACGAGTGCGGGTTCGTGGCGTTCGCTCATGCGATCATCATCGTATGCCGTGGCTCCTCCTCGACGTCGCATGGATCGTCCTGTTCGCGATCATCGGCCGTCAGAGCCACGGCGAAGGAAGCCCGCTGTTGGGCGTGATCGGCGTTGCCTGGCCCTTCCTCGTCGGCTACATCGTGGGCGCGTTCGCACTGCGTCTGGCCCGTGCGCCACGGTCGATCACGCGCATCATTCCGGTCTGGCTGGTGACAATCGTGGTCGGCATGGCGATCCGCACGATCCAACGAGGCCGTGCGCCCGATACCGCGTTCATCATCGTCGCGACGATCGCCCTTGCGGTCGGATTCGTCGGCTGGCGGCTGGTCGTGGCGGGCATCTGCCGACGGCGCGCGGCCCGCGCTGATGACGCTGGTGCTGGGTAGGCGACACGAAGGCTCTCGGTTGATCGCGACTGACGACGCGAAGGACTCGAGGTGGTCGCGCCGTCTACGGCTGGAGCAGCAGCTTGCCGCCGGCGCGGTTGTCCTTGATGCGCTGGATCGCCTCGTTGGCATCCTCGAAGGCGAGCTCGTCGCTGATCACGGCCTCGAGCGTGCCGGCCGCCACGAGGGCAAAGAGCGCCTCCATCGAGCGGGCCGTCGCCTCAGGAGCCACGGGCAGGCCGCTGTAGCCGATTACCTTGGCGTTCTTGCGGTACATCTCCTGCGGCGCGAACGAGAACGACGGACCGGCACTGGCGCCGTACAGCACCAGCGTGCCGTGCGGGGCGAGCAGCTTGATGCACGGCTCCGAGAACGCACCAGCGAGCGGATCGAGGATTGCGTCGACGCCGTCGGGTGCCACCTCGCGTACCTCGGCCTCAAGCGCGTCGGCGCTTGCCACGATGACGTCGTCGCAGTAGCGCGAGATCTGCCCGACGCGGTTCGGCGAGGACGTCTGCGCGATCACGCGCGCACCATGTGCCTTGGCGAGCTGCATCGCAATGGTCGAGACGCCGCCAGAGGCACCCAGGACCAGTACGGTCGAACCCGCGCCAACCTCGGCCGCCTCGAGGCAGTCAAACGCCGTCACGCCGGGAATGCCGAGGGCCGCAGCCTGCGCATCGGAACACCCGTCGGGGATAGCCGCCAACGCCTCGTTCGGCACGGCGACCTGCTCGGCCCACGAACCGTCGCGGACGAGTCCGCAGCCGGCGCCGCGAAAGGCGACGCGCGCGCCATCGGCCGTCGTGCCAACACCCTCGCAGCCCGGCGTCCGCGGCAGCGGACCCGCTACTGCCACCGCACCGTTAGCGATCCAGACGTCGAGGGGATTGATGGCGCCGTACGCGATCGTCACGAGCGACTCGCCCACGCCGACCGTCGGCTGACCGATCTCCTCGACGACGAGCGGCTCGCCGTATGCGTGTTGGCGAACCGCACGCATCAGACGGTGCCTACGCCGCCCATCAGGACGTACTTGACGTCGAGGTACTCGTCGATGCCGACCGAGCCACCCTCACGCCCATAGCCCGACTGCTTAACGCCACCAAACGGCACGTTGGCAGCCGAGATGATGCCCGCGTTGGCGCCGACGATGCCGTACTCGAGGCGCTCGGCGACGCGCATCAGGCGCGCGTAATCCTTGGTGTGGAAGTACGAGGCGAGCCCGTAGATCGAGTCGTTGGCGAGCTCGATGACCTCGTCCTCGGTGTCAAAGACCGTGAGGCCCGCAACCGGACCGAACGTCTCCTCGTAGAAGATGTCCATCTCCTTCGTGACGCCATCAAGGATCGTCGGTGCGTAGAAGGAGCCGTTGGCGAACTCGCCGTCGGTCAGGCGTACGCCACCCGTCACGAGCTTTGCGCCCTTGGCGACGGCGTCCTGCACGTGCTCGTCGGCCTTGTCAACGGCACGACTGTCGATCAGCGGTCCGATGACCGTGCCCTCGGCGAGGCCATGACCGACCTTCATCGCGTCGACCTTGGCGGTCAGCTTGGCGAGGAACGCGTCGTAGACGCCACGCTGCACGAACGCGCGGTTGGCGCAGACGCAGGTCTGGCCGGCGTTGCGGTACTTGGAGGCAATCAGACCCTCGACGGCCTCGTCGAGATCGGCGTCATCGAAGATGATGTACGGCGCGTGGCCGCCAAGCTCGAGGCTGAGGCGCTTGACCTGCTCGGCCGAGGCGCGGATCAGATCCTTGCCGATCTCCGTGGAGCCGGTGAACGAGATCTTCTTGACGCGACCGTCGGTGAAGATCGTGTTCGCGACCATGCCGGCATCGCGCGACGTGACGAGGTTGACCACACCGGCGGGGGCGCCGGCGTCCTCGATGCAGCGCAGCACGAGCGCGGCGGTCAGCGGCGTGGCGCTGGCGGGCTTGACGACGCTGGTGCACCCGGCGGCCATCGCGGGGCCGAGCTTGCGGGTCATCATCGCGGCCGGGAAGTTCCACGGCGTGATCGCAGCGACGACGCCGACCGGCTGGCGCAGCACGAGCACGCGGTTGTTGGTGTTCATCGGCGGGACGACCTCGCCGTACACGCGCTCGGCCTCGCCGGCGAACCACTCGAAGAAGCTGGCGGCGTACTCGACCTCGCCCTTGGCCTCGGCGAGGGCCTTGCCCTGCTCCGACGTCATCGCCGTGGCGATCTCCTCGGCGCGCTCGCGCATCAGGTCGGCAGCCTTGCGCAGGATGCGCGCGCGCTGAATGGCGGGCGTCGAACGCCAACCGGGCAGCGCCGCGGCAGCGGCATCGATCGCGGCCTTGACGTCGGCCTCCGTGCCGTTCGGCATGGAGCCGACTTTGTTGCCGGTCGCGGGGTCGGTCACGTCGAAGCGGGCACCGCCCGTCGCGTCGATCCAGGAGCCTCCGATGAGAAGGTGTTCGTCGAGGTTGATCGTGGTCGCCATGGCTGGTCAGGCCTCCTTGTCTGCGGGCATCCTACGGGCTTTCAGGCGGCTGGTCGTCATTTGCAGCCAACCAGCAACGCGCTCGCGCTCGACCACGCCGGCAACGACCAGACCGACGGCCGACGGTACCGTGGCCGGCAGCAGATCCAACGTGCCGAAGAGGAGCCCCATCAATAGACCCGCGATGGCCGTCGCCACCGTCGCGGCAATCGTCGCACGCACGCTGGCGGCGACGATCGCACCCACCAGCGCCGCGAGATAGACATCCCCCCAGCCCACTGAGGCACCGAGCAGCTCGAGCTGCTGCAGCCCCGGCAGGCCCCTCGGCGGCTCGGCGGCGGCGAGTGCCTGCGCGACCGGTCCGACCTGCACCGTTAGCACCTGCCAGATGTCCACGACCGTGGCGACCAGCACACCGACGACGAGTGCGGCGCGCGGCGCGACCCAACCGGTCAGCCGTCCCAGCGAGACACCGGCCAGCACGATCAGGAGGTCGCCGGCCAGCTGCGTCCACCCGCTTGTCGGCAATCGCCACGCCAGCAGCCACAGGACGGGCGAGACGATCGCCAGTGGCAAGGCCCAACGCCGTACATGCAGCACCGCCAGCAGTGCCAGCGGCGGGACGGCAAGCGCCGCGAGATCGGTGACCGCTCCGACAGCACCCGGAATCGCACCCAGCGCGATCACGCCGCCGCCGATCGTGATCAACGGCAAAAGACCCAGCAGCGGGTGCCGCGGAATGCGCGGCAGCAGGCCGGGATCGCGGACGAGTGGGATCACCAACGCCTGCAGCAGGACAAGGATTGCGTAGGGCCAGCCGTAGGGCATGCCCACAGGGTAGGTGCCGGACGGCTCGGGATTGCCGTCCCCTACCCGCTCATCGGGGTACGCAGATTCGAACTGCGGACCTCTCCGTCCCGAACGGAGCGCGCTACCAGGCTGCGCCATACCCCGAGCGGTGGTGAGTATGCCAGAAACCGCGCTCCCAGCCCGACGCATGTGCCGGGCGTCCGGCGCGAGCGAGCCCTCTTCCCGGTACCGTGTCGGACGTGTCGGATCCGATTCGCATTACCCCCATTGGCGGTCTCGGCGAAGTCGGGCGCAACATGATGGTCGTCGAGCACGACGGCATTCGCATCGTGATCGATTGCGGCATCGGCTTCCCGCACGGCGATGATCGCGGCCTCGGCGTCGATATCTTCCTGCCCGACGTGCGCGTGATGCGCGGCAAGCCCGTTGACGCCGTCCTCGTCACGCACGCCCACGACGACCATGTTGCTGCGCTCGCGCACCTGATCCGCACGGGCACGCCGATCGGCCGCATCGTCTCGCTGCCATTCACTATCGCGATGGTCGAGGCCAAGCTGTCAGAGCACGATCTGCCGCTGCCGCCGCTCGTCTCGGTCCAGCCGGGCGACATGGTCGAGATCGGCTCGATCACCGCGGAGTTCATCCGCGTCGCGCACTCGATTCCCGATCCCACGGCGATCGCACTGCACACGAAGCTCGGCACAATCGTCCATACCGGCGATTACAAGCTCGACGCGACCGGCCAGGATGTCCGCCGCCAGGTCGACCGCAAGCGCCTAAGCGCGCTCGGTGACGCCGGCGTGCTCGCGATGCTCGGCGACTCCACCAATGCGCAGCTGCCCGGACGCACGCCGTCTGAGGCCACAACGATCGAGCCGCTTAACGACGTCATCGACGAGGCGCCCGGCCGCATCATCCTGACCAGCTTCTCCTCGCAGATCGATCGCATCGATCATGCGCTGCGCGCCGCCGACCGCACGCACCGCCAGGTGATGCTCCTTGGCCGCTCGATGCGCCGCAACGTCAAGATCGCCGAGCGCCTGCACGAGGTGATGCCGACGAACCTGCCGACGCTATCGCGCCGTGACATCGCTGGCGTCAAGTCGATGGTGCTGTGCACCGGCTCGCAGGCCGAGGAGTTCGCCGTACTCGGGCGCGCATCGCGTGGCGAGCACCCCGATCTGCACATCGGCAACGGCGACACCGTCGTCTACGCCTCCCGCCCCGTTCCTGGCAACGAGGGCGCGGTCGAGGAGATGCAGAACATGCTGCGCATGCGCGGCGCCCGCGTCGTTACGCACCATGATGCCGCGATCCACGTCTCCGGCCACGCCCGTGCCGACGAGATCAGCGAGATGATTCGCATGCTGCGCCCGAACGTCGTGATCCCCGTGCACGGCGAGGATCAGATGCTGCGCGCCCAGGCCGAGCTGGCGATCGATAACGGCGTCAAGGCCGAGAACGTCCACGTCGGCCAGAACGGTGACGTGCTCGAGATCGACGCCACTGGCGTGCGCCTCGTCGACCAGATCGACTCGATGGCGATTCCCGCTGGCTCCGACGGCCTGCCGCTCGGAGCAGGAGAGCCGGGCTAGTCCCCATGCGGCTCGCGGACCTCGTGAGCTGGCTGGACGAGACGCTCGATGCGCGCTCGTTCAAGGACTACGGGCCGAATGGCCTGCAGGTCATTGGTGCGGACGAGGTGACGCACCTTGCCACCGCCGTCTCCATCTCGCTTGAGGTCATCGAACGCGCGATTGCCGACGGCGCTCAGGCGCTGCTCGTGCACCACGGCCTTTTCTGGCAGGGCGATGATCCGGTCATCGGCACGCTCGAGCGACGTCGCCTGCAGACGATGTTCGCGGGCGATCTGTCGCTCCTCGCGTATCACCTGCCCCTCGATGCGCACCCCACGCTCGGCAATAACGCGCTGCTGGCCGATCTGCTCGGCCTCGTCGACCGCACACCCTTCGGCGAGCACGGTGGTGTGCTGCTCGGCGTACAGGGCGCGCTGCCCGCCCCCGCCACGGTGAGCGACGTCGCAGCCGTGCTCGGCGCACAGCTTGGATCGACGCCGCTCGTCCTTCCGGGCGGAGACCATCCCGTGCGCACCGTTGGCATCGTGTCGGGTGGCGCCGCCAAGGACATCCGCCAGGCGGCCGCGGCGGGCCTTGACGCGTTCATCACCGGCGAACCGCGCGAGGACTCGGCGTACATCGCCGCAGAGCTCGGTGTGCACCTGATTGCCGCCGGCCACAACGCGACCGAGACCGTCGGCGTACAGGCGCTCGCCGCCGCGGCCGCCGCGCGCTTTGACATCACGACGGCGTTTCTGCCCGTCGTCAATCCCGTCTAACGGCTACCCTCGCGGGGTCATGCAGGCGCAGCACACCTCCTCCGCCCTTTGGACGCGCAGTGGCGCACTCTGGCGTGTGCTGGACCGCCCGCTCTTCGAGGTGCGCGTGCGCGAACTCGCCAACGCGATGCTCGAGCTTGAGCGCGCGCCTGAGAGCGTGCTGGCGCTGGAGCACGCGACGACCAGCGAGGCACTGACGTTCGCCGTGGCCGCCCTCGAAGCCGGCATGACGGTGCGACTCGGCATGGCCCAACAGCCGCTTGGTGCCGCGCTCGTCGCCACGCCGGTGCGGGCGGCGGCACTCGCGCAGCAAGCCGGCATCGATCAGGTAGCCGTGCCGAGCGCAACGACGGCAGATGGCGGTCGCTCGCTCGAGCGGCTCGCTGCCCACGGCGTCTTGCACGCGGCGCTTCACCCCACCGCACTCGCCGAGCGCACTGCGCAGCGCCGCGACGAACAAGTCGCCGTGGTCGGTGTCGACGGCACCGGCTTCACGCTCGAACAGCTCCACGCTGCGATGCGGGCGTTTCAGCAGGTCGGCGACCTGCTGCGACCGGATGAGCCCGTGCTGATCGCGGTGCCGCTTGCCACACCGTGGCTGCTGGCGTTCGCGCTCGCCGCCATCGAGGCTGGCGCGCCCGTCGCAATCGGCGAACTTGGCGATGCGCCGATGATCCGCCCCGGCGTGATCGTCGCCTCAGTCGCTGACGTCGCCGATCTGCCCGAGCCGGGAGCGAGCGGGCCGCGCTTCCTCGCCGGTCTCGCGCGCCGTCTCGGACGCAACAGCACGGCTCCGCCGGCACGTTGCCTGATCGTCCCCGACGGCTTCGTCGATGCCGACCTCTCCGGCCAGCTGCATCTCAGTGGCACCGCTGTCCTCCACGCCGTCGGCGATCCGCGCCTGATCGTGCCGGCGGCACTCAACCAGCCGCATCGCCATCGCCTCGATGCCTACGGTCTGCCACTGCCCGAGCACACGGTGACGATCGAGGACGAACGCCTCGTGGTGCGCGGTCCGGCCGGCATCGCGACTGGCCCACTCGGCACCGAGACCGCGATCGGCGCGCGCATCGACGCCGACGGCTTCATCGTGCCAGCGCACGACTGACGGACGATCAGAGCCCGAGTAGGTCCCGAAAGCCCGCCTCGTCGAGAATCGGCACGCCCGCCTTCTCGGCCTTGGCGACCTTCGAGCCTGGCGAAGCACCCACCACGACATAGGACGTCTTCTTCGAGACGGAGTCGGTTGTCTTGCCACCGAGGCGCTCAATCGCGTCCTTTGCCTCATCCCGGCTAAAGCCCTCGAGCGTGCCGGTCACCACGATGGTCTTGCCGCTCAGCGGTCCGTCCTCGACCGGCAGCTCATCTGCAGCCAGCTCGAGCGTGACGCCCGCCGCCTGTAGCGCCGCGACCTCAGCCTGGCGCTCTGGATCGGCGCACCAGCCGGCGACGGCCTCGGCGATGATCGGGCCGACGCCCTCGACTTCGGCGATCTCCTCTGCCCCGGCCTCGAGCAGCCGCTCCATCGAGCCAAAGGCACGGGCGATCGCCTGGGCCGTGACAAGCCCGACATGCGGGATGCCGAGGCCGAAGAGGACGTTGCCGAACGGCCGTGCCTTCGACGCCGCGATCGCCGCGACCGTGTTGTTGGCGGACGTCTCCTGGAAGCCCTCGAGCGGCAGTAGGTCATCGACGGTCAATGCGTAGAGGTCGCTGGACCGCCGCACGAGCTCGAGCTCGTAGAGGCGGTCAACGAGCTTCTCGCCGACGCCGTCGATGTCCATGGCGCTGCGCGAGATGAAGTGCTTGATGCCCTCGACGTCGCGGCTGGGGCAGCGCGGGTTGACACAGAAATGCTTCGCGTCCTCTTCGTTCTTGACCACGGGCTCCCCGCACGCGGGGCAGTCAGCCGGCATCTTGAAGACCTGCTCGTTGCCCGTGCGGTCCTCAAGGACCGGGCCGATCACCTGCGGGATCACATCGCCGGCGCGCTGCACGATGACGGTGTCGCCGACGCGGATGTCCTTGCGGTTGATGTCCTCTTCGTTGTGCAGCGTCGCGTGCCGCACGACGACGCCGCCGACCTCCACGGGCTCGAGCTCGGCGAAGGGATTGAGCGCACCGGTGCGCCCCACGTTGATCTCGATGCCAAGCAGCTTCGTGGTGCGTGTCGTTGGCGGGAACTTGAAGGCGATCGCCCAGCGCGGATCGCGGCCGACAGCGCCGAGCGTGGCCTGCAGCGCGAGGCTATCGACCTTCACGACGGCACCGTCGATGTCGTAGCCAAGTGCCTCGCGCTCGTGCTCGATGGCGTGGCACGCCTCGCGCACGGCCTCGATGCCGGTCATCGTCTTGATGCGGGGGTTGACCGGGAAGCCGCGCGCCGCGAGCCACTGCAGTGCCTCGTGGTGCGAGTGGAACTCGATCCCCTCGAGCGCACCGATCGCGTAGCTCCAGAAGGCCAACGGTCGCTCGGCAGTGATCGCGGGATCGAGCTGGCGCAGCGAGCCGGCCGCGGTGTTGCGCGGGTTCATGTAGACGGGGAGCCCGGCGTCGAGGCGCTCCTCGTTGAGACGCTTGAAGGCCTCGAGCGGGATGTAGCACTCGCCGCGTACCTCGATCAGCGCCGGCGGATTCGGGTCGTCGATCGACAGCGGCACGGCGCGGATCGTGCGCACGTTGGCCGTCACGTCCTCGCCGGCCTCGCCATCGCCGCGTGTGACGGCGCGCTCAAGCAGGCCGTCGCGGTACACGAGCGACAGCGCGAGGCCGTCGATCTTGGGCTCCACGACGAACGCGGGCTCGCCCTCGTGTCCAGCCGCGTCGAGCAGCTTCTGGAGGCGCTGGTCCCAGGCCAGCAGCTCATCGTCGTCACGCGCGTTGGCAAGCGACAGCATCGGCAGCAGGTGGCGCACCTCGCTGAAGCCACCGGAGACACCACCGCCGATGCGCTGCGTGGGCGAGTCGGGCCGCACCAGCGACGGGTCGGCCGTCTCAAGCTCGCGCAGTTCGCGGAGCGCGGCGTCGTAGGTGGCGTCGTCGACGACGGGCGCGTCCTGCAGGTAGTAGGCCCGGTCCCAGGCGCGCAGCTGGGTGGTCAGCTCGTCGACACGCTTGGCGCTCACCCGGCCAACACCTCAAGCAGTTCAGCGGGCGTGTCTACGACGGCCAGCGGGTTCTCGGCGGCAAGCGTCTCGCGATTGAACACGCCCCACGTCACGCCGATCGCGGCGCAGCCGGCGGCGTTGGCCGACTGCAGGTCAAACGGCGAGTCACCGATGTAGACGGCCTGCTCGGGCGTAGCGTCGAGGCGCTCCAGCGCCTTCAAGACCGGGGCGGGATGCGGCTTGTGGACGGGCGTGTCCTCAGTGGTGATGATCACGTCCCAGACGATGGGCGACGGCAGCGCATCCCAGGCCAGGTCGACGGCGTCCTTCATCTTGGACGTGACGATGCCAAGGCGGGCACCTTCGTTCTCGAGCTCGATCAACAACTCTTCCATGCCGTCGTAGCGCCGGATCAGTCGAGCGGTGTTGGCGTGATTCCAGCGGCGGTACGTATGAAACAGCTCTTCGGCGTTCTCGGGGCTGAACTTCTCCATCTGCTCCATCAGCGGCGTGCCGATGCCAGCCATGATCTCCGCGTCCGATGGGGCCTGCCCCAGCACCTCGCGCAGCGCGTACTCATGCGAGGCACGGATCAGCTCGACCGTGTCGAGAACGGTGCCATCAAGGTCGAAGAGGACGACGGGCCAGCGAAGAGCGTGCACCTACGCAACGTAGCGCGCCAATCCAACGGCGTTCCGCCATCGAAAGACACTGCACATCGGTCTACTCTTTCCCTGATGGCAAACTCGTCTCTCACTCCCCTGCAGCGCCAGATCTACTGGTCGGCGCCCTCGCCGGTGATCGAGCGCGGCCGCCGCCGGACTGCGTTTGGTCTCCTGCTTGTTCTGGGCGTCGAGCGCCTGCTGCGCGAGGGGCGCCTGCGTGGTCCGCAGGCACGCTTGGCGATGGCGCAGGCGCAGGCCGCCCGCCTGCTCGCCGCCCCCGTCACCGGCGCAGCGTGGAAAACTCGCCGCGGCGACGTGCTGCGCCACGAAGGCGACGAGCTCGCCGCCGCCCTCGTGGCTCGGGCCATTGGCGACCAGACCGACCTCTCTGCTGGTGCCTGCCTGATCGCCTCGTGCGACCTCCTCGACGAGATCTGCGACTGGCTGGCCGACGGCCAGCTCCTCGGTGCCGCCGCCCCCTCCGCCATCGACCGCCTCCGGGTGGCCCAAGTTCTCATGCGAGAGCACCGGTTTGATGGAGAGGAGCGGGATGATCTGCCGCCGCCTACCCGACTCGATCTCGTAGTAGAGGAACAGAGCAGTGCACCCAACGCGTGGGTAGATGAGGACTAGCGGCGGATCATCCCACTCCGAGCCGCTCTCAGAGAATCCCCGCGCAGCGGGGTTCCCCTGAGAGACACGGTGACAAGTGGGTGACGCCGAAGGCGCCACCAACTTGAAGGGTCACTCTTCAGCGAGCTGTGCGCAGCGCAGCTCCCCTGAAGACGTCACCCCCACAAGTGAGCAACGCCGAAGGCGCCACCAACTTGAAGGGTCACTCTTCAGCGAGCTGTGCGCAGCGCAGCTCCCCTGAAGACGTCGCCCTAGGAGCGGTCCGCCACGCCCAACGCGTGGACCGATGACGAATTACTCGCTCAGAGATCCCCGCGCCGCGGGACCCCTTGAAGACGCGGTCGCACAAGGCGGAAGGCCCACTCTCACGTCACCACTCTCTACCTCTCCCTCCCACACCCCCGGTGTCGGGGTACCTGCACACACCGTCACGTGCCTCCCGCTGACGCGTTGTACCTGCAACCATCTTGGTGAGCGGTCGCCCGCCTCGCGGCGCCCGTGACGGAAGCAGCCACCATGCCCCTCACCGACCTCCGCGTCCTTGTTGTCGAAGACGACACGTTCACCCGGACGACTGTCTGTGATGCCCTGCGCTTTCACGGCGTCACGATCGTTGGTGATGCGGGGACTGCGTCGGACGCGATTGCGATCGCCGCAAACGATCCTCCGGATGTAGCCCTGCTTGACCTGGACCTCGGTGGCGGTCCGAGCGGCATCGACCTTGCGCGGGCGCTGCGCCGCGAGCATCCGGGCATAGGCATCGTGATCCTCACGACGTACGAGGATCCGCGTCTCGTTCGCAAGAGCTACGACACGTTGCCTGATGACGTCATCTATCTCGTCAAGCGCGAGCTGAGTGACAGCGATGCCCTGCCGCAGGCACTCCGAACCGCGCGGGAGCGCGTCGGCACTGTGTCGCCCGTCTCGCCGCGATCGGTCGGCGCCGTCGGAACGACGGCGGGGCTGACTGAGGTCCAGATCGAGGTCATGCGTCTTGTCGCAGAAGGCCACTCGAATGCGTCGATCGCGCGCGAACGCGTGGTCACGGAGGGCGCGATCGAGAAACTGGTGCACCGGACGGCTCGGCAGCTTGGCATCGCAAGCACGTCGGATCAGAACCTCCGGGTCCAGATCACACGCGCGTATCTCAACCTGACGGGTGCTCCCGTGCGCGACGAGGTGTAGCGGGTGACGCTGCGGCGTAGGCTCGGCGGCCCTGCTGCGTTCTCGCTGCCGGTTTGGATCGTCGTGTGGGCAACTTCGCTGGCCGCACTGTTGCTGGCCTCCGACACGGATGTGACGACCGGGAGCGGCGCCACCCGCAGCGGACTCGCGATCTTGGCGATGACCTGCTTGACGGGTGCGGTCTTCCTGCTGATCCGGCGGTTCCGCCCGACCGATCGTGACCTCCGTCTACGCGCAACCATCCTCCTCGCCATCGGCGTGGCACTCGCACGCACCGCTGCCTTCATGCCGATTGCGAACCCCGGCAGCGTAGAGAGCGGCTTCGCTGCCGGATCGCAGCTGCTGGCAACCACGGTTGCGACGGCGCTCACGATCCTCGTGATGAACGCTGTGACCGAGTCGGTTGTGACGCATCGACGGCTTCAGGCGGAGCTGATGGCGACGCTGGTTGACCTTCGCCACCAGCAGCTGCAGCAGGACGCGCTCGGCGAGGCGATTGATCACGCGCTCCTCGCCGACGTCCTGACTGCGACGCACACGGCCCGCCAACAGATGGAGGTGGCACCAGCCGTGCAGTCACCGGATGACCGCCTCGCTGTGGCCGACGCGCTGCGGGCCACGGCGATCGGGCCGCTGCGTTCGCTGAGCCACCGGCTTCAGGCGATCGAGACAGCGCCGGCTGCGCCGGAGACGCGCTTCCTGCAGGTGCTGATAGCCACGGTGCGCGCGCATCCGCTCTGGCCGCGCGAGACCGCGGCTGCTTCGGCGCTCGTCGCCGGCACGTCGGTGGTCTACCTGCGTCGCACCGAAGACGGGTTCGACGGTGCCCTCACGACACTCCTGCTCGTACTGGGCACCATGGCCATCCAGCTTGGTGCCGTCTGGCTATCTCTCGCCGCGATCGTTGCTGTGGGCCGCCGCGTCGGTGGTATTGCAGCCGCTGCGATCCCGCTGGCCGTGATCTCTACCGCCGCCATCTCGCTCCTGCGCGCCGAGATCTTCCACGCCTCTATCGCAGGCCAGATAACTGGCCGCTCCGTCAGCTTCGTCGTGATCGTCTCGCTCCTGGTCGTCGTGCTGGTCAATGCCGCCATGGCGTCGCAGCTATCGCAGGAGACGATCATCGACCGTCTCCACGCAACCATTGACGCCACCGAGACCGAGGCACGGGCTCGCAACCGGGAGCTGGTCCGGGCCAGCCGCACCCTTGCGCGCTACGTGCACGGCACGGTGCAGTCGCGCCTGCTTGCCTCGGCTCTCGCGATCGAGCAGGCCGAACGCATCGGGGACCCGGTGGGGTTTGACCGCGCCCTCGAGCAGGCGCGCGATGCGCTCCTGATGCCCGAGCTCTTGCCGCCGCCGGCAACAGACCTGTCGTCCGCGATTGCGCAGGCGACGGCGCTCTGGCAAGGCATTGCCACGATCACCGTGGAGACCCTGCAGCCGCTCCCGTCGATCCCCGCGTCGCGCATCACCGAGATCTGCACGATCATCGAGGAGGGCGTTGCCAACGCGATGCGCCACGGCTCCGCAACGGCCGTCGTGATCACCCTCACACCGCGTGACGACGGAAACGTCACCCTCACGTTCGTCGATGACGGGGGCGGACCCGCCGGCGGCTCCCCCGGGCTCGGCTCGACGATCTTCAATCAGGCAAGCACGATGCCGTGGACGCTGACGCCGCGTACGTCCGGCTCAGGGTCTGTGCTGGAGGTGGTCGTCGCGATCGCGCCACCGGTCGCGACCGCCGCGATCTGACGCTCTCGTCACAGCCCTTCCAGCAGCCCCTGTACGCCGCTGAGGAGCACCGCGCTGTTGGGATGCTCGAGGTCAACGTGCAAGGCGGTGAGCGCAACGCAGCTCTCCGAAATCGCCTCGAAATCGGTGCCGGGCGCACGGTGGTAGTCGGCATCGCCGGAATAGAGCCGGAAGCGGCGCTTGCCCTCGTGCTCCTCGGCGAGCTCGATCTGGTCGGCCCAGATGCGGCGGCCGAGCTTGCAGACGCGGATGCCCTGTGGTGTCCCGGTCGGGCAGTTGACGTTGAGTAGTACGTCGCGGCCGAGGTCGCCGGCGGCGAGCAACTGGGCGAGACGGGGCACGATGCTCTCGGCCGTTGCGAACTCGTACTGGCCGTCGCGCGTGTGATGGAGTTCGCCGCCCGTGGACTGCTGGGAGACAGCGAGTCCCGGTGTGCCGAGCAGCACGCCCTCCATGGCGGCGGCGACGGTGCCGGAGTAGGTGACGTCATCGCCAAGGTTGAGGCCCAGGTTGGCGCCGGCGACGACGAGGTCGAAGGACGAGCCCGGCTCGGTCGCCTCGGCGAAGCGCACGCAATCGACGGGCGTACCACTGACGGCGTAGGCGGCCATAGCGCCCTCCACCTCTCGCTCCTCGATCTCGAGGGTGCCACGGATCGTGATGCTGCGCGCCACGGCACTCTGGTTTTTGGCCGGCGCAACGACCATCACGTCCGCCACCGTTGCCAGCGCGCGCGCCAGAGCGTGGAGTCCCGGCGAATCGATGCCGTCGTCGTTCGTCAGGAGCACGCGCATGCGGAGCCTACGATACCGCTCCGCGTATGCTGCACGCGTGACGGCGCATGGACAGCAGAGCGGCATCAACCGCTCGGAGGGCATCCAGTTTGCTGTCATTGCAGGGATCGCGGTGCTGGCGTTTGCGCTCCACTTCGCCCATGCCAACGCCGTCCTGATCTTCGTCATCAGCGGCGTCGCCGTCGCGGGCATGGCACACGTGCTCGGAGTGGCGACAGAACAGGCGGGCGAGGCGGCCGGACCGCGCATCTCCGCGCTCCTCAACGCGACGTTCGGCAATGCGGCCGAGCTGATCATCGTCGTGCTCGCGATTCGCCAGGGCGGCGAGCTGATCGACGTCGCGCGCTACTCGATCATCGGTTCCGTGCTCGGCAACGTCCTTTTGATCCTCGGCGCCTCACTGCTGGTGTCGGGCATTAAGCATGGTCGCCAGGGCTTCAACGCCACGATCGCGGGCGTCAACGCGACGATGCTCCTGCTCGCGACGACCGCGCTGGCGATCCCCACGCTGTTCTCGTTCGTGATGAAGGACGATCCGTCCGCCGAGATCGGCGTCTCCCATGGTGTGGCGATCGTGATGGCACTGCTGTACGCCGCGTACCTCTTCCACGCGTTCCGCTCGCCGGACGAGTCGGGCGCGTCGGAGGGTACCGCCCGCTGGACGCCGCGCCTATCCCTGATCGTGCTGGTCATCTCGGCGGTCGTGACGGGCTTCCTCTCGGAATTTCTCGTCAGCGCCATCGAGCCGACGATCGAGTCGACCGGCATCTCCCCCATCTTCATCGGCCTGATCATCGTCCCGATCGTCGGCAATGTCGCCGAGCACTTCGCGGCGGTGAAGATCGCCGCGAAGGGCGATCTCGACTTCGCAATGGGGATCTCGTTCAACTCTGCGTTGCAGGTGGCGCTGGCCGTCACGGCGGTCGCGATCGCCGCCGGCTTTGCGTTCGGCCACGAGCTGACGCTGTCGTTCGGAGCGCTCGAGATGTCCGTCCTGATCGCCGCCTCGGTACTCGCGGCGTTCATCGCGATCAGCGGCAAGGCGACGTGGCTCGAAGGCCTCCAGTTGCTGGCGATCTATGCGATCGCCGCACTCGCCTTCTGGTACGTCTGACGATCGCTGCCTCAGTAGTCGACACGTACGAGGCAGAGGCCGTGCGGCGGCGCCGTCCAGCCCGCCTCTTCGCGCGGACGCCCGTCTAGCAGGCACGCAAAGTCGTCGGGGTTCTTGCCACTGTCGCCACGCGCCGTGACGATCATCGTCCCGACGAGGGTACGCACCATGTGACGCAGGAAGGCATTGGCAGTGACGCGGAACTGCAGTCCCGCGTCCGTGTCCACCCACTGCGCTGCCAGGATCGTGCGAGTGAACGTGCGGTGCTCGGTCTCGGCGGGCGTGAAGGCTGTGAAGTCGTGTGAGCCGATCAGCTCGGCGGCGAAACGATCGAGGAGCGTGCGGTCGAGGCGGCGGGGCTCGTGGAGTTCGCGTAAGCACCGCAGCGGGTCGCGCAATGGTCCGAGGCGCACGTCGTACGTATACGAGCGCGCCTTCGCGGAGAAGCGTGCGCTGAAGTCCTGAGAGACATCGTCGGCGCCGACCACGGCAACGTCGGCCGGCAAGAGGTCGTTCAGCGCACGCTGCAGCGATGCCGTCGGCGGCCCGCCCTCACGCATGACGCTGACGACCTGGCCGGTGGCGTGCACGCCAGCGTCGGTGCGTCCCGCGACGACGATGTCGCCGCGTGTCTCGTGCAGGGCGTCGATGGCCCGCGCCATCTCCCCTTCGACCGTTCGAGCCCCCGGCTGGAAGGCCCAGCCGTTGAAGGCCGAGCCGTCGTAGGCGACGTGCAGTCGCGTGTTCACCATGTGCGCGGATCAACCCGGTCGAGCAGCTGGTGCGCACCACCGCCCCGCGCGATGACGAGGAGGCAGCCAATGGCGAACAGTGCGCCGCCGAAAAGTGGTACGCCGCCATCCACGCGGCCGGCAGTTGCCACGATCGCGAGCGCGACCAGCAGCAGGATGAGCGCGCAGAGTCGACTGGCAAGCCCGAGCAGGAGTCCGATGCCCATGAGCAGGAGGAGCACCGTGCCGAGCCAGACGGTGATGCCCGGCGCGGGGAGCGACCACTCTGCCGCGTGGCGAACAATCGCCGCATGCCCCCGAGCGTTGAGGAGCGCAACGGCGATGACTGCGACGCCGGTGAGCACGCGCGCGAAGAACAGGACGACCGAACCCCGGCCGCCAGCAGGCGCATTCTGCCCCGGCATGCCGTGCGCAATCAGGCTCGGGCCGCCGCCAGGCACGCTCATCGCAGTCGCCTAGGCGTCGACCGCAGCGGCGTCGATCTGCGTACCCTCGATGACCGCACGCAGCTGATCCTCGAGGTCGTCATAGATCGCCGACGGCACGGTGCAGATGATCGCGTAGCCATCACCCGCGACGGTGGTGAGACCGACCATCTGCCGCAGGCGAAGGCCGGCTGCCTCCCACTCGACGACGCGCAGGTGTGCGGGCGACCCGGAGATCTCGATGTGCTCGATGCCCTTCGTCTCCTGCACCGGAACCTGGTCCGCAAGCTTCTGCACCCATCCACTCGAGAAGCCGCCGAGTCCCATGTTGTTGCACAGCGCCTCGCGCGTGACGACAACGTTTGGTTGTGCGCCCTCCGTGGCCGGACCGACGAGCGTGAGCACGGTGCGATCTTCCCAGCCGGGAATACGCGGGATGGTGACCGGACCTGCCGAGATACGGTCGCTGGCGCTCATCGAACGCTCGGTGCTCAGTCGACCCACTCGAGGATCGCCATCTCGGCGTTATCCCCGGAGCGCGGGCCGAGCTTGACGATCCGCGTGTAGCCACCCTGACGCTCGGTGAAGCGCGGCGCGATATCCGTGAACAGCGCGTGCACGACGTCGCCGCTGCGGAGGTACGCCTTCGCCTGACGGCGAGCGTGCAGGTCGCCGCGCTTGCCGAGCGTGACCATCTTCTCGGCAATCGGGCGGACTTCCTTGGCCTTGGCGAGCGTAGTCGTGATGCGACCATGCTCGACCAGCGAACCGGTCAGGTTCGAGAAGAGCGCCTTGCGATGGGCCGAATCGCGACCCAGGGTGCGTCCCTTGCGCTGGTGCCGCATTGCTAGCCCTCGTCTCCGCGCAGGCGCAGGCCGTGAGCACCAAGGGCGGCGCGGATCTCGTCGATCGACTTGCGCCCGAAGTTCGGGATCGCAGCCAGATCGCGGTCCGACTTGGCGACGAGGTCGCCAACCGTCTCGATGCCAACGCGCTTGAGGCAGTTGTACGAGCGAACACCCAGCTCGAGCTCCTCGATGAGGATGTGCTCCATGCCGTTGGTCGGTGCGACGTCGAACTCGGGGACCGCACGCTCAAGGCTGCGGGCCAGCTCGGCGGTGTCCATGTTGGCGAAGATGTTGAGCTGGCGAATCAGGATCTCCGCGGCAGCCGTGACGGCCTCCTTGGGATCAAGCGCGCCGTTCGTCTTCACATGGAGCGTCAGCTTGTCGAAGTCGGTGTCAGAACCAACGCGCGCCGGCTCGACCGTGTAGGTCACACGGCGGACGGGCGAGAAGATCGAGTCGACCGGAATGACGCCGATCGTGGACTCGAAGTCCTTGTTCTCGCTGGCCGGCACGTAGCCGCGGCCACGACCGATGGTCAGCGACATCTCCAGCTTCGACTTGGCGGCGAGGTTGCAGATCACAAGGTCCTTGTTGAGGATCTCGACGGGACCGGCGACAGCGATGTCGGCAGCGGTGACGACACCGGGACCGGACTTGACGATGTCGGCCTCGATCTCGGGCGCGTCGCCCTCCATCTGCAGGACGAGGCCCTTGAGGTTCAGGATGATGTCCGTGACGTCCTCGCGGACACCGGGCACCGTCGTGAACTCGTGCTGCGCGCCCTCAATGCGGACGCTCGTAACGGCTGCACCCTCAAGCGAGGAAAGCAGGACGCGACGAAGCGAATTGCCGAACGTGTAACCGAAACCACGCTCGAGCGGCTCGACGACGAAAACGCCCTCGGTCGCGGAGACCTCCTCGTGGGTGATCTGCGGCATCTGGAATTCAAGCATGCGGGTGCTCACTTCGAATACAGCTCCACGATCAGCTGCTCTTGGACAGGGGTATCGATCTCGTCACGGTCAGGCATGCGGAGCACCTTGCCCGTGAGGTTGTCATGGTCGGCCTGGAGCCAGTTGGCAACCGACGCGGTGAGGTCGGTGGCGCTGCGCACCGCGGCCTCACCGGCTGCACCGGGGCGCAGCGAGACGATGTCGTCGGCGCGGACCTGGTACGAGGGGATATTGACCCGGCGGCCATTGATATGGAAGTGGCCGTGGCGCACCAGCTGACGAGCCTGGGCACGCGACGCGGCGAAGCCGAGCCGGTAGACGACGTTGTCGAGGCGCATCTCGAGCAGGCGAAGGAGCTCCTCGCCGGTGATGCCCTGGCGACGCGACGCCTTCTTGTAGTAATTGCGGAACTGCTTCTCGAGGACGCCGTAGTAGCGGCGGGCCTTCTGCTTCTCACGCAGCTGCAGCAGGTACTCGGACTGCTTGATGCGACCGCGGCCATGCTGGCCCGGCGGGTACGAGCGGCGCTCGACGGCGCACTTCTCGGTCAGGCAGCGCTCGCCCTTGAGGAAGAGCTTGACGCCCTCACGGCGACACTGACGGCACTTGGGATCGGTAACGCGGGCCATTACTCAGCTGCTCCTAGACGCGGCGCCGCTTGCGGGCGCGGCAACCGTTGTGGGCCTGCGGGGACACGTCGCGGACGCCGATGATCTCGAGACCGGCAGCCTGCAGGGAGCGCATGGCGGTTTCGCGACCCGAACCGGGGCCCTTGAGGAAGACCTCGATCTTCTGGAGGCCGTGCTCCATGCCCTCGCGGGCGCAGAGATCGGCGGTCACCTGAGCGGCGAAGGGCGTCGACTTGCGCGAGCCCTTGAAGCCGGCAGCGCCAGCGCTCTTCCACGCCAGGACATTGCCTTCCTTGTCGGTCAGCGCGACGATCGTATTGTTGAACGACGTCTTGATGTGCGCCTGGCCAACGGCCACGTTCTTGCGCACCTTGCGGCGCGTGCGGCCGCGAGTGCTGCCACCAGATCGACGAGGAGGTGCCATGAAGTTGGAGAGTCCTTTCCTTAACCCTTGCGGCCGCGCGAGACGGTCTTCTTCGGACCCTTACGGGTACGAGCATTGGTCTTCGTGCGCTGACCGTTGACCGGGAGGCCACGGCGATGGCGAATGCCGCGGTAGCAGCCAATCTCCATCAGACGCTTGATATTTGCCGAGCGCTCACGGCGCAGGTCGCCTTCGACCTGGACGTTGGCGTCGATGTACGCGCGGAGTCGTGCAACTTCCTCGTCCGTGAGGTCGCGCACCTTCTGGTGCGACTCGATCCCGAGCTCCTTGCAGACGCTCTGGGCGGTCGAGCGACCGATCCCGTAGATGTACGTCAGGCCGATCTCGACGCGCTTCTCCCGAGGGATGTTGACTCCGGCAATGCGTGCCACTGACTACCCCTGACGCTGCTTATGACGGGGATTCGTGCAGATCACATGGACAATGCCAGAGCGCTTGATCACTCGGCACTTGTCGCACATCGGCTTGACGCTCGGTCGGACCTTCATGAAACCCTCGGGTGTGAATCGGATAGGACTGTGCGCAGGGCAGGCCGAATGGCCGCACCGGTGCGCGGAGGGGCACCGTAGCAGAGCATTTCGAACAGGTGCGTCATACCCATCAGATCGCCTGGTTGACGATGGATGAGCCGTTTGCGAGCGTCAGGACCCGGGGCCCATCCTCGGTGATGGCAACGGTGTGCTCGAAGTGCGCTGCGAGGGAGTCGTCGACGGTGAAGATCGACCACCCGTCGTCATCAATGTGGATCTCGTAGGAGCCATCCGTGATCATCGGTTCGATCGCGAGCGTCATCCCGGCCTTGAGCTCCCCGCCTGTGCCTGCCTCGCCGTAGTTCTTGACCTGCGGATCCTCGTGCATGGAGCGCCCCACGCCGTGGCCGACGAGGTCGCGCACGACGGCGAAGCCATTCCCCTCCACTACGCCCTGTACGGCCGCCCCGATATCGCCAAGACGCCCGCCGACCTGGCAGACCTCTACCGCGGCGTGCAGCGACGCCTGACACGTGCGCAGCAGCTCCTTGGTGTGCTCCGGTACCTCGCCGACGGCAATCGTCACAGCGGAGTCGCCAACGAAGCCCTGGCGCGTCACGCCGACGTCGATCGAGATGATGTCGCCATCGGCGAGCACGATCTCATCGCTCGGAATGCCATGCACGATCATCGTGTTTGGCGAGGCGCAGATCGACCCAGGAAAGCCGCGATAGCCCTTGAACGTCGGCACACCACCCGAGGCGCGAATGTGCCCCTCGGCGATCTGGTCGAGATCGAGCGTCGACATGCCCGGGCGGGCGGCTTCGGCCAGCAGGGCCAGCGTCTCGGCGACGATCGCCCCCGCCGCGGCCATGCGGTCGAGGTCGCGCGCGGATTTACGGTGGATCACGCGGGCAGCGCCGCGTCGATCCGTGCGGCGACCTCGTCGGTGGAACCGAGACCGTCGATCACGACCTCGCGCACGCCAACCTGCTGGTAGTGCTCGCGCACCGGCAGCGTCTGGGCGAGATAGACGTTGCGGTAGCGGTTGCGCACTACATCGGCCTCGTCGTCGGCGCGGCGGATCAGTGGCAGGCCCTCATCGTCGTCGATGCCGGGCGTCTGCGGCGGGTCGTAGACCTCGTGGTAGACACGGCCGTTCTGCGCGGTGAGGCGGCCAGAGATGCGTGTGACCACCTCTTCCTCGGGCACGTTGAGCACGAGCACGCAGTCGAGGGGACTCCCCCGCTCGGCGAGCATCGCATCGAGCGCGTCGGCCTGCGCGACATTGCGTGGGAAACCGTCGAGCAGGAACCCGCTGGCAGCGTCGGCCTCGGCCAGGCGATCGCCAAGCATGCGCACGACGAGCTCGTCGGGGACAAGATCGCCCGCGTCCATGTAGCCCTTGGCCTCGACACCGAGCGGCGTACCGCCCTTGACGTTGGCGCGCAGGATGTCGCCGGTCGAGATGTGCGGGATCGCGAGGCGCTCTGCGAGACGCGGCGCCTGGGTTCCCTTTCCGGCTCCAGGTGGGCCGAAGATGAGGTACGCGCCCGGCACTACTTCAGGAAACCCTCGTAGTGCCGCATCATCACCTGCGATTCCATCTGGCGCATGGTGTCGAGTGCGACGCCCACGACGATCAGGATCGACGTACCGCCGAGTGCCTGACCGACAGCCTGCGAGAAGCCGGCGTACTTGATGAAGATGGTTGGTGCGATGGCAATCGTGCCGAGAAAGATCGCGCCAGGCAGCGTCAGGCGCGTCATCACGCGATCAAGGTACTGCGCCGTGGGGCGGCCAGGACGGACGCCGGGAATGAACCCGCCGTTCTTCTTGAGATTCTCGGCCTGCTCTGACGGATTGAACTGCACCGCCGTATAGAAGAACGAGAACATCACGATCAGGCCGAACTCAAGGATGAGTGACGCCCACGACGTTGGCGCGAACCAGTCGGCAAGGAAGTTGAGACCCGGCACCAGCTGGCCGATCGTCGGCGGCAGGAACAACACTGCGACCGCGAAGATCACCGGGATCACGCCCGCCATGTTGACGCGCAGCGGCATATACGTCGACCCGCCCGTGGTCATGCGGCGGCCAACCATGCGTTTGGCGTATTGGATCGGGATGCGACGCTGGCCCTCGTTGACGTACACGACCGCCACAATCACGGCGAGCACGATGATCGGCAGGCTGAGGCGCTGGAACGTGCCCGAGCTGGCCCAGGCGCGGACGCCGACGGGCAGCGACGTCAGGATCGACGCGAAAATCAGCAACGACTGGCCATTACCGATGCCGCGCTGCGTGATCAGCTCGCCCATCCACATCAGCACCGTGGTGCCTGCCGTCAGGGTGACGACGATCAGGATGAACGAGCGCGGCGTAAGGCTCGTCAGCGAGTTCGAGCCGCCGAGCACCGAACCGTTGTGAAACAGGATCACGTAGCCGATCGACTGCAGTAGCGCCAGGATCACGGTGAGGTAGCGCGTGTACTGCGTGATCTTCTTCTGCCCCGCCTCGCCCTCCTTCTGGAGCGCCTCGAGACGTGGCACGACCACCGTCATCAGCTGCATGATGATCGACGCCGTGATGTACGGCATGATCCCGAGCGCGAAGAACGACAGGTTCTGTAGCGCCTGACCCGAGAACAGGTTCAGGTAGCCAAGGATCGTCGAGCCCGCGCCACCGCTGAAGAGATTCTGGATCTCCGCCGTGTTGACGCCGGGCGTCGGCAGCCACGAGCCCGCGCGGTACAGGAGCAACATCGCAGCCGTGAACAGGATGCGATTGCGGAGTTCCTTGACCCGGAGGGCGTTAGCGACTGCGGCGAGCACGTTCCTAGCCTACTGGTCCTACTCGGACTCGGCCGAGGCCGAGCGCTCGATCAGCACGGCGGTACCGCCGGCGGCCTCGATCTTCGCCTTGGCCGAAGCCGAGAATCCGTGCGCGTGAATCGTGAGCGCATGGCCGAGGTCGCCCTCGCCGAGGATCTTGACCGGATGCTTGATGCGGCTCAGAAGTCCGGTCTGCACGAGCATTTCCGGCGTGACCTCAGTGCCGGCCGGGAACTTCTCGGCGATGGCACCGACGTTGGCGATCTCCGTCTGGGTCCGGAAGGGGCCCATCGGCATCGACTTCTTCATGTGCGGACCGCGGAGCTTGCCGGTGCGCATGTAGAGCGGCATCTGGCCGCCCTCGAAGCCGGGGCGCATGTTGTGGCTGCCCGAGCGCGACTTCTGGCCCTTCTGGCCACGACCGGCAGTCTTGCCGTTGCCGCTGCCGTTACCGCGGCCCACGCGCTTGCGCGTCTTCTGGGCGCCCGGTGCGGGCTGCAAGTTGCTGAGGGTAATGGGCTCGCTCATTTGGCGTCGACCTCCTCGATCTTCAGGAGGTAGCCGACCTGATGCAGCATGCCCTGCAGGCCCGGCGAATCCTGGTGGACACGCGAATGACCGATGCGGCGCAGACCGAGCGCGCGCAGCGTGCCGCGATGCTCTTTCTGGACGCCGATCGACGACTTCACCTGGGTGACCTTGTAGCTCATGCGGTCACCTCGGCGTCTGCAGCAGCCTTGGCTGCGGCGTCGGCGGTCTTCTTGCGGCTTCCGCCCTGGGGCAGAATCTCGTGCACCTGCTTGCCGCGAAGCGCCGCGACCTCTTCCGGGCGGCGGAGGCTGCGCAGGGCGACCTCGGCGGCACGGCAAAGATTGATCGGGTTCGACGTGCCAAGCGACTTGGCCAGCACGTCCTTGATACCCGCGAGCTCGAGCACGGCGCGGACGCCGGCGCCGGCGATGACGCCGGTACCCTGCGAGGCGGGCTTGAGGAGCACCTTGCCGGCGCCGTAGACGCCGGTGATCTCATGGGTGATCGTCGTGTGGTGACGCGGGACCGTGAAGAGGTTCTTCTTCGCGTCTTCGATCGCCTTCTGGATCGCGACGGGGACCTCGTTGGCCTTGCCGTAGCCGACACCAACCTGCTCGATCTCGTCACCCACCACGACGAGCGCGGTGAAGCTGAAGCGACGGCCGCCCTTGACGACCTTCGCGACGCGGTTGATCTCGACGACGCGCTCGTGGAGCTCGCGGCCCTGGGCATCCGTACCTACGCGGCTAGCCATCAGAACTCGAGACCTCCCTCGCGCGCACCTTCGGCGAGCGCTTTGACACGTCCGTGGTAGAGGTATCCACCACGGTCAAACACAACATTGCTGACACCAGCGGCCTTCGCGCGCTCGGCGATCAGGACGCCCGTGGCCTTCGCCTTGGCCGACTTGTCGCCGTCCTTGACGGCGCGCGAGTCGGCCGCCGCCAGGGTGTGACCCTTGACGTCGTCGATGACCTGGACGTAGACGTCCGAGTTCGAGCGGAACACGGCCAGGCGCGGACGCTCGGCGGTACCAGTGATCTTGCCGCGAACGCGCCGATGGCGACGATCGCGAGCTTCCTTGGGAGTGAGCTTGCTCATGCGCGCTTACCGACCTTCCGGGCGACATGCTCGCCCGCGTAGCGAATGCCCTTGCCCTTGTACGGCTCCGGCGGACGCAGCTTGCGGATCTCGCTGGCGACCTGACCGACGCGCTGCTTGTCGATGCCGCGAATGATGATCTGCGTGGGCTGCGGGACTTCGAACTCGATGCCCTCCGGCGCGTTGTACTTGACCGGGTGGGAGTAGCCGAGTGCGAGCTCCAGATTCTTACCCTGGGCAGCACAGCGGTAACCGACGCCCTGGATCTCGAGCTCTTTGACGTACCCGTTCGAGACACCCTCGACCATGTTGGCGAGGAGGCTGCGGGTGAGTCCGTGAAGCGCGCGATGGTTCGGGCGATCGGTGGGGCGTCCAATCGTGATCACACCGTCGTTGACCGTGACGGTCATGTCGGGCGAGATGTTCTGCTCGAGGGTGCCCTTGGGACCGGTGACCGTGACGCGCCCGGGGGCGACGTCGATGGTGACTCCGTCAGGGAGGGTGATGATGCGGCGGCCGATGCGACTCATGGCGTTACCAGATGAAGCACAGCACTTCGCCACCGACGCCGCGCTTAGCGGCGTCCGCGGCAGTGCAGATGCCGGTCGAGGTGGACATGATTGCGGTGCCGAGTCCGCCCAGGACGCGGGGAAGCCGGTCCTTGGGGGCGTACATGCGGCGGCCGGGCTTGGACACGCGCTTGAGCCCGTAGATCACGCGCTCGCGGTTGCGGCCGTACTTCAGCTCGATGACGAGCAGTGGCTGCGGGGTCGCGGCCTCCTCGGACCAGGAGGCGATGTAGCCCTCCTCGAGCAGGATGCGTGCGATCTCGCGCTTGCTGCGGGACGTGGGCATGATGACCTTGTCGTGCAGCGCCGTGTTGGCGTTGCGGATGCGGGTCAGCATGTCTGCGATGGGATCGTTGACCATGGTGCTACCAGCTCGACTTCGTCATACCGGGGATCACGCCTTCGTGCGCGAGCTGCCGGAGGCAGATGCGGCACAGGCCGAACTTCTTGTAGACCGCGCGCGGGCGGCCGCACTTCTGGCAACGCGAGTACGCGCGGACCTTGTACTTGGCCGGGCGAGCGGCCTTCATGCGGAGAGCAGTCTTCGCCATATCTCTCAGGCCTCTCGGAACGGCATGCCGAAGAGCACGAGGAGCTCGCGCGCCTCGTCATCGGTTGCCGCAGTCGTGGTGATAGTGATGTCCATGCCCCGGACCTGGTCGATCCGGTCGTAGTCGATCTCCGGGAAGATGATCTGCTCCCGAATGCCGAGCGAGTAGTTGCCGCGTCCGTCGAAGGACTTGGCGCTGATGCCGCGGAAGTCGCGGATACGAGGCAGCGCGACCGTCGTGAGACGATCAAGGAACTCGTACATGTTCTCGCCGCGTAGCGTGACCTTGCAGCCAATCGGCATGCCCTCGCGCAGCTTGAAGCCGGCGATGGACTTGCGGGCCAGCGTGATGATCGGCTTCTGACCCGCGATCTGCGTCATCTGCTCGACGGCATGATCAAGCGCCTTCGAGTCGGTCTTCGCGTCGGAGACGCCCATGTTCAGCGTGATCTTGACCAGCTTCGGCGCCTGCATCGACGACGTGTAACTGAACTTCTCGATCAGCTGCGGCTTGAGCTCGCGCTCGTAGCGCTCCTTCAGCCGCGGGATGTGGGTAGCGATATCAGCCATTACTTGTCGATCTCCGTTCCGCACTGCTTGCAGACGCGGACCTTGGCGTCGTCGGCCTTCTTGCCGACGCGCGTCGTCTTGTCGCACGACGGGCACACGAGCATGATGTTGGAGCGGCGCAGCGGCTGCTCCTGCTCGAAGATGCCGCCGGGCGCCATCTGCTGACCACCCGGGATCGGGCGGGGCTTCATGTGGCGCTTGGCCAGGTTACGGCCCTCCACGACAACGCGCTCGTTCGTGGGATCAGCCGAGACAACCTTGCCGCGCTTGCCGCGGTCCTTGCCGGTGATGACCTCAACGGTATCGCCGGTCTTGATGCCGATGCCACTCATCACAGCACCTCCGGGGCGAGCGAGACGATGCGCATGAAGTTCTTCTCGCGCAGCTCACGGGCGACGGGCCCGAAGATGCGCGTACCGCGCGGGTTGCCGGCCGGGTCGATGATGACCGCAGCGTTGTCGTCGAAGCGAATGTTCGTGCCGTCGTCGCGGTGATGCGCCTTGGTGGTGCGCACGACTACGGCGTGGACGACCTCGCCCTTCTTGACGGTGCCGTTCGGGGTCGCCTGCTTGACCGTGGCGACGATGATGTCGCCTACGGCTGCGTAGCGGCGGTGCGAGCCGCCGCGGACGCGGATGCAGAGGATCTCGCGGGCGCCGGTGTTATCGGCAACGCGGAGTCGGGATTCCTGCTGGATCACTTGGCTACCTCGACGATCTCGACCAGGCGCCACCGCTTGGTGCGGGACAGCGGGCGCGTCTCAACGACGCGGACGATGTCACCGATATTGGCGGCGTTCTGCTCGTCATGCGCGTGCAGAGTCATCGAGCGGCGCATGATCTTCTTGTACTTGGGGTGCGCCTTGAGGACGTCGACGCGAACGGTGATCGTCTTCTCGCCCTTGTTGGACGTGACGACGCCACGGCGCTCGCGGCGCGTGCCCTGCTCGGCGTCGGCGGCCGGCGTGCGGACGTACTCGCCGCCACCCGACTCGCCACGGCGGCGCTTGCGCGCAGCAGCAGACTTCTTGCGCAGCTCGGTGCGCTCCTCGGCCGTCGTGCGGACACGGCGGGGACGATTGGAGCGCGGCGGGCGCTTCTTCTTTTCCTTGACCGGCTCGGGCTCAGCCTCGGGCTCGGCGGCAGCCTCGGATGCAGGCTCCGCAGGAGCCTCCGCCTCAGCGGCAGCCTCAGGAGCAGCCTCCTCAGCGGCAGCCTCCTCAGCGGCAGCCTCAGGAGCAGCCTCCTCAGCGGCAGCCTCAGGAGCAGCCTCCTCAGCGGCAGCCTCAGGAGCAGCCTCCTCGGCGGCAGCCTCAGGAGCAGCCTCCTCGGCGGGAGCCTCGTCGGCGACGGCCTCGGCCTCAGTCACGGGAGTCTCCTCCACGTCCGGGGTCTCGTTCTCGTCGCTCACGACGCTCCACCTTCCATCTTGTCGGCCTGCTCGCCCTGGATCGTCAGCAGGCGAGCGAGCTCGCGGCGGACGCCCGTCAGCTTGGACGTGTTCTCCAGCGCGCCGGTGGCGTGCTGAAAGCGCAGGTTGAACAGCTCCTGACGCGCCTCTGCGACCTTGCGCGCGACGTCGTCCGAGCTGAGCTCACGGATCTCACTAGCCTTCAAAGAGATCACCTTCTCGGGTCACGAACTTGCACTGGATCGGCAGCTTCTGGGCGGCGAGCAGCATGGCCTCGCGGGCCAGCGGCTCGGGGACACCAGCGAGCTCAAACATGATGCGGCCAGGGCGCACGACGGCAACCCAGAACTCCGGCGAGCCCTTGCCCGAACCCATGCGGGTCTCGGCGGGCTTCTTGGTGACCGGCTTGTCCGGGAAGATCGTGATCCAGACCTTGCCACCGCGCTTGATCTTGCGGGTCATGGCAATACGAGCAGCCTCGATCTGACGAGCGGTAATCCACCCCTCGCCCATCGCCTTCAGGCCGTACTCGCCGAAGGTGACGCGGGCATGGCCCTTCGTCTCCCCCGTGCGGCGGCCACGATGGACGCGGCGGTGCTTGACGCGACGTGGCATCAGCATCAGGAATCACCCTCCTCAGCAGCAGGGGTCTCGTCAGCAGGCGCCTCGTCGGCGGGAGCCTCGGCGGTGGGGGTCTCTTCGACCACCGTCTCCTCGACAACCGTCTCGGCGGGCGTCTCGACGACCGTCTCCTCGACGACAGCTTCGGTCACAGCAGCCTCGGCGACCGGCGTCTCGTCGACGATGATCTCTTCGACCACGGTCTCCTCAACTGCGGGAGCCTCCGGCTTGGGACGCGCGCGACGGCCGGCCGGAACCGACGGACCGCTCAGACGCGGCTGGTTCGGACCACCGGGACCGCCGCCACCCTGACGGGGACGACGATCACCACGGTCGCCGCCGGCGCCGCGCTGCTCGCCATCGCGACCCGGGGCGCCGCGGCGACCCTTCGGACGCGCGGGACCGAGCTCTTCGATGGCACCCTTGGCGCCACCCTTGCGACGACGGGCATCGACCTCGCCCAGACGCGTGGCGTTCTGGTCGTGGCCTTCGAAGCCCTCCGGCATGATCTCGCCCTTGTTGATCCAGACCTTGACGCCAATGCGGCCGTACGTGGTCTTGGCCTCGGCGAAGCCGTAATCGATGTCAGCGCGCAGCGTCTGGAGCGGCACGCGGCCCTCCGAGTACTGCTCCGTGCGGCTCATCTCGCCGCCACCGAGGCGGCCACCGCACTTGATGCGGACGCCCTGGGCGCCGGAGCGCACAGCGGACTGCATCGAGCGCTTCATCGCGCGGCGGAAGGCCACGCGATTCTGCAGCTGCTCCGCGACGGACTGCGCCATCAGGCGCGCGTCCAGCTCAGGGCGCTTGATCTCGTTGATGTTGATCTGCACGGCACGGCCGGTGATCGCGTGGACCTCCTTGCGGAGGGCGTCGACCTCGACACCGGACTTGCCGATGACGATGCCCGGACGGGCGGTGTAGATGTCGATCGTGATCTTCTGCGAGTCCTTGCGGATGTGAATATCCGACAGGCCTGCATGGCTCAGTTTGTTGTGGATGTGCTCCCGGATCTTGATGTCCTCACCCAGGTAGCGGGCGAACTCGCGGTCGGAGCACCAGTTCGACTTCCAGTCGTGAATGATGCCGACGCGGAGGCCGCCAGGATGAACTTTCTGGCCCATATCTAGCTCTTCTCCTCGTCGGTCTTCTCAGCGGCCGGCTTCTTCGGCGCAGCAGGCTTCTTCGCGGCAGGCTTCTTGGCTGCCGGCTTGGTTGCCGTTGCGTCGTCGGCCTTGGCGGCCGCCGGCTTCTTTGCGGCAGGCTTCTTGGCCGCCGGCTTCTTCTCGGTCGTCGCGTCAGCCGCGGCGGCCTCGGTCTTCTTGGCTGCCGGCTTCTTGGCAGCAGGCTTCTTGGCAGCCGGCTTCTTGGCAGCCGGCTTCTCGTCGGTCGACTCGGCCACCTCAGCGGCACCCGTCTCGACGTTGGCCTCGGCCTGCTTCGACGCGGCAACGCGCTTGGCGCGGGCCGAATCCGACGATGCCTTAGCGGCCGGAGCGGCCGTCTCGGTGCCGTCGACGATCGCACCGCTCGTCAGCGAGCGGAGCAGGATCGTGATGTGCGTCGTGCGCTTGTTAATGCGGCTGGCACGGCCACGGGCACGCGGCTTAAAGCGCTTGATCGTGACGCCCTCGTTGGCGAAGGCCTCGTGGATCACGAGGTCGTCCGGCGAGAGACCATGGTTGACTTCGGCATTCGTGACCGCAGAGCGGAGCACGAGCTCGATGTCCTTGGCCACGGCGCGCGGCGAGAACAGCAGCTGCTTGCGGGCGTCCAGCACGTTGCGACCGCGGATGTCCGCGAGCACCAGACGTGCCTTGCGCGCCGACGAGCGGACGTGCTTGGCCTCGGCCCGGACGAGTCCGGTCTTGGCGTAGGAGAATCGCTCAGCAGACATTAGCCGCGCCTCGACTGCTTGTCGGCGAGGTGACCACGGTAGGTGCGCGTCGGCGCAAACTCGCCGAGCTTGTGGCCCACCATGGCCTCGGAGACGAAGACGGGGACGTGCTTGCGCCCGTCATGCACTGCGATCGTGTGACCGACCATCTCCGGGAAGATGGTGCTGGCACGCGACCAGGTCTTGAGCATCTTCTTTTCCTTAGTGGCGTTCTGCTCCTCAATGCGCTTGAGGAGACGCTCGTCCACGTAAGGACCCTTTTTCGAGGATCGGGACATTTACTTCCTGCCCTTCCCACGGCGGCGGCCGCGGACAATATCAGCGGAGGAGGCCTTCTTCGGGTCGCGGGTGCGACGTCCGAGCGTGGGCTTGCCCCACGGGGTCACAGGGTGCGAGCCCTTGCCCTTGCCTTCGCCACCACCATGCGGGTGGTCAACGGGGTTCATAGCGGTACCACGGACGCCCGGGCGCTTACCGGCCCAGCGAGCGCGACCGGCCTTGCCGCCGACCTCGTTCTCGTGCGTCGTGTTGCCGACCTGGCCGATCGTGGCGCGGCAGTGCGCGGACACGCGGCGAAGCTCGCCGGAGGGCAGGCGCAGCAGCGCCGTCTCGGCCTCCTTGGCGACCAGCTGAGCGCTCGTGCCAGCGGAGCGGCACATCTTCGCGCCCTGACCGGGGCGAAGCTCGACCGCATGCACCGTGGTGCCGGTCGGGATGTTGAGCAGCGGCAGCGCGTTGCCCGGCTTGATGTCAGCCTCGGGACCGGACGACACCATCGCGCCCACCTCGAGGTTAACGGGAGCCAGGATGTACGCCTTGGCGCCGTCCACGTAGTGGAGGAGCGCGATGCGCGCAGAGCGGTTCGGGTCGTACTCGACGGCGGCGACCTTCGCCGGCACGCCGTCCTTGAGCCGCTTGAAGTCGATGATGCGGTAGCGGCGCTTGTGGCCACCACCCTGATGGCGCGTCGTGATGCGGCCGTTGTTGTTGCGGCCACCCTTGTTGTGGACCGGCGCGAGCAGGCTCTTCTCCGGCGTGGACTTCGTCACTTCGGCGAAGTCGGACACCGTCATGAAGCGGCGACCCGGCGAGGTCGGGCGGAACGAGCGGACGCCCATTATGCGACTCCCTCGAAGATCGGAATGGACTGGCCCTCGGCGAGCTTGACGATCGCCTTCTTGCCGCCCGGGCGCGTGCCCTTGAACAGGCCGCGACGCTTGGGCTTGGAGGGAACCTTGATGATGTGGACGTCGACGACGGTGACCTTGAAGATCTCCTCGACGGCCTGGCGAACCTGCGTCTTGTGGGCGTCAGGATGTACGTGGAACGTGTACTTGCCGTCCTCGGTCAGCGAGTAGCTCTTCTCGCTCACGACCGGGGCGAGCAGCACTGCGTGGGCTGCAGGGGTGGTCGACTTCATGCCGTCACCTCGTCCTTCTGCTTGGAGGCGTCGAGCGAAGCGGACAGCTCGTCGAGCGCCGTCGTGCTGATCAGCAGGCGACGGGCCCAGAGCAGCTCGGTCAGGCCGACCTCGGTCGGGGTCAGGACGGCCGAGCGCGGGATGTTGCGGAACGACAGTGCCGCAGCCTCCTCCTCGGTGCCGACGACCACGACGAGGGGAGCGACGCTCCAGCCCTCGACGAGCTTGAGTGCGTCCTTCGTCTTCGGCGCGTCGAACGCGCCGGCCTCGAAGATGCCGAGCGAGCCGTTACCGGCGTGCTGGCTGAGACCCATGCAGCGGGCCTTCTTGTACGCCTTCTTGTTGACCTTGACGGCGTACGAGCGGGGCTGCGGGCCGAAGACCACGCCACCGCCGGTGAACTGTGCGGCGCGCGTCGTGCCCTGGCGGGCGCGACCCGTGCCCTTCTGGCGGAACGGCTTGGCGCGACCGCCAGCAACCATGCCGCGCGACTTGGTCGCGTGGGTGCCCTGACGGCGGCCAGCGGCCTCCGCCTTGGCGACCTCATGGAGCAGGCCGGGCGCGACCTCGACGCCGAAGACGGCGTCGGGCAGGTTGACGGTGCCCTTGCCGCCGATGATGGGAGCAGTCAGTGCCATTAGTGCACGTCCTCTCGGATCTCGACGAGCGAGCCCTTCGGGCCCGGCACGGCGCCGGACACCAGAATCACGTTGCGGCTGGGATCGACGTCGATCACGGTCAGACCGCGCTGCGTGATGCGCTTGTTGCCCATCTGGCCGGCCATGCGCTTGCCCTTGAAGACACGCGACGGCCACGCCGACTGACCGATCGAGCCCGGGGCACGCACGTTGTGCGAGCCGTGGGAGACCGGACCACGACTGAAGTTGTGGCGCTTGATCGTGCCGGCGAAACCCTTACCGACGCTCGTGCCGGAGACCTTGATGTGGTCGCCCGGTCCGAACACGCCGACCGTAATGGCCTCGCCGACGTTCATGTCCGTGGTCCCGCGGAACTCCGTCAGATGACGGTGGGGTCCGACGCCGGCCTTCGCAAGATGGCCGGCCTCCGGCTTGGAGAGGTCCTCGAGATCAACCGCCTGGTACGCGAGCTGAACCCCGTCGTACCCGTCGGCGTCAGACGTGCGCACGCCGACGATCGGGCACGGGCCCGCCTCGATCACGGTGACGGGCAGCCGCGCCCCGTCTTCCGTGAAGAGCTGGGTCATGCCCAGCTTGCGTCCAATGATGGCTTTCATGGTGTTAGAGCTTGATCTCGATGTCGATGCCAGCAGGCAGGTCGAGGCGCATCAGCGAATCGACCGTCTTCGGCGTAGGGCTATGGATGTCGATGAGCCGCTTGTGCGTGCGGATCTCGAAGTGCTCGCGCGAATCCTTGTCCTTGAAGGGACTGCGGATCACGCAGTAGACGTTCTTCTCGGTCGGCAGCGGAACAGGGCCGGAGACGGTCGCGCCGGAGCGCACCGCCGTCTCGACGATGTCCTTTGCCGACCGATCCAGCGTCTGGTGGTCGTAGCCCTTAAGGCGGATGCGGATTTTCTGCTCAGCCAAGGGGTTACTTGATGATCTTCGTGACGACGCCTGCACCGACGGTGCGGCCGCCTTCGCGGATGGCGAAGCGGAGACCCTCGTCCATGGCGATCGGCTGGATCAGCTCGACCTTGATGGAGGTGCGGTCGCCGGGGAGGCAGATGTCGGTGCCCTCGGGGAGGACAACCGCGCCGGTCACGTCCGTCGTGCGGAAGTAGAACTGCGGGCGGTAGCCGGACAGGAAGCGCGTGTGACGGCCACCCTCCTCCTTCGTGAGGACGTAAATGTCGGCCTCGAAGTCGGTGTGCGGGGTGATCGAACCGGGCTTCGCGAGGACCTGGCCGCGCTCGACGTCCTCGCGCTTGAGGCCACGGAGCAGACAGCCGGCGTTGTCGCCAGCCTCGCCGCGGTCGAGATCCTTGTTGAACATCTCGACGCCGGTGCAGGTGGTCTTCTGGGTGTCGGTCAGACCGACGACCTCGACCTCGTCACCAACGTTGATGACGCCCTTCTCGATGCGGCCCGTGACGACGGTGCCACGACCGGTGATCGTGAACACGTCCTCGATGGCCATCAGGAACGGCTTGTCGGTGTCGCGCTCCGGCTCCGGAATGTAGGAGTCGACGGCGTTCATCAGCTCGACGATCGACTCGGTCCACTTCTCGTCGCCCTCGAGCGCCTTCAGCGCCGAGACCTGCACGACCGGGATGTCGTCACCCGGGAACTCGTACGAGGAAAGCAGCTCGCGAACCTCAAGCTCGACGAGCTCGAGCAGCTCGGGGTCATCCACCATGTCGGCCTTGTTCAGGGCGACCACGATGTACGGCACGCCGACCTGGCGGGCGAGCAGGATGTGCTCGCGCGTCTGCGGCATCGGGCCGTCAGCGGCGGACACGACCAGGATCGCACCGTCCATCTGCGCGGCACCCGTGATCATGTTCTTGATGTAGTCGGCATGGCCCGGGCAGTCGACGTGGGCGTAGTGACGTGCCTCAGTCTCGTACTCGACGTGCGCGGTGTTAATGGTGATACCGCGCTCGCGCTCCTCCGGAGCGTTATCGATCGAGGCGAAGTCGCGGGCGACACCGCCGCCCTTCTCCGCGAGGACCTTCGTGATCGCAGCCGTCAGCGTCGTCTTGCCATGGTCGATATGACCGATGGTGCCGACATTGAGGTGGGGCTTGGTGCGCTCGAACTTCTGCTTGGACATCGTCTTCTCCGGGTCTCCAGGACTGTGGTGCTAAAGGGTTGGGTTAGTGGTGTACAGGGTTGCGGGACTGGCCGATTAGGCCTTCGCCGTAATGGTCTCGGCGATACTCTTGGGCACTTCCTCGTAGCGCAGGAACTGCATGGTGTACGTCGCGCGACCCTGCGATAGGGAGCGGACGTCGGTCGCGTAGCCGAACATCTCGGCTAGCGGGACGCGAGCGGTAACAACCTGGGCGTTGCCGCGGGGCTCCATGCCCTCGACGCGGCCACGGCGGCTGTTGAGGTCGCCGATGACGTCGCCCATGTACTCCTCGGGCGTGACGACCTCGACGGCGAAGATCGGCTCGAGCAGCGCAGAATCACCGCGGCGCAGACCCTCCTTGAGGGCCATCGAACCGGCGATCTTGAACGCCATCTCAGACGAGTCGACATCGTGGTAGCTGCCGTCGATCAGGGCGACCTTGACGTCGACGACGGGGAAGCCGGCGATGACACCCGAATCGAGTGCCTCCCGGGCTCCTTCGCCGACAGCCTTGTGGTACTCCTTCGGCACGACGCCGCCGACGATCTTGCTCTCGAACGAGAAGCCTTCGCCCGGCTCGGTCGGCTCGACGCGCAGCCAGACGTCGCCGTACTGGCCACGACCACCGGACTGGCGGACGAACTTGCCTTGAACCTTCTCGACGGCCTTGCGGATCGTCCCGCGGTAGGCCACCTGCGGCTTGCCGACGTTGGCATCGACGGAGAACTCGCGCATCAGGCGATCAACGATGATCTCGAGGTGCAGCTCGCCCATGCCGGCGATCAGCGTCTGGCCCGTTTCCTCGTCGGTCTTGACGCGGAAGGTCGGGTCCTCTTCGGAGAGGCGCTGGAGCGCGTTGGCGAGCTTGTCCTGGTCGGCCTTCGTCTTCGGCTCGACGGCCACCTCGATGACCGGCTCGGGGAAGATGATCGACTCGAGCAGGATCGGCTGCTTCTCGTCGCAGAGCGTGTCGCCCGTCGTGGTGGCCTTGAGGCCGACACCGGCAGCGATCTCGCCGGCGCCGATTTCCTCGCGCTCCTCACGATGGTTGGCGTGCATCTGGAGGATGCGGCCGACGCGCTCCTTCTTGTCCGTCGACGCGTTGTAGACGGCCGAGCCGGCGCTGAGCTGGCCGGAGTAGACGCGGAAGTACGTGAGCTTGCCGACGAACGGATCGCTCATCACCTTGAAGGCGAGGGCGGAGAACGGTGCGGTCAGCGTGGCCTCGCGCGTGGCGGCGTCGCCCGAGCGCGGGATCGTGCCCTCGACCGGCGGGACGTCGAGCGGGCTCGGCAGGTACGCGATCACGGCGTCAAGCATCTGCTGGACACCCTTGTTCTTGAAGGCTGTGCCGCAGAGCAGCGGCGTGACCGTAAGGTCGAGCGTGGCGGCGCGGATCGCGGCGACGAGGTCTGCGTTATCGACAGGCTGGTCCTCGAGGAACGCCATCATGATGTCCTCGTTGTGGTCCGCGACGGCCTCGATCAGCGTGTGGCGGGCCAGTTCGGCCTCGGCCAGCAGGTCGCCCTCGGGATCGGACTCGGTCCACGCAAGGCCCTTCTCGTCCTGATCGAACGTAATGGCCTTCATGCGAACGAGATCGACGACGCCCTGGAAGTTATCCTCGGCACCAATCGGGATCTGGATCGGCACCGGATTGGCGCCAAGGCGGTCGACGATTGTCGAGCGCACGTAGTCGAAGTCGGCGCCAACGCGGTCCATCTTGTTGACGAACGCGATGCGCGGCACGGAGTACTTGTCGGCCTGGCGCCACACCGTCTCGGACTGCGGCTGGACGCCGGCGACCGAGTCGAACACCGCAACTGCACCGTCAAGCACGCGCAGGGAGCGCTCGACCTCAACGGTGAAGTCCACGTGCCCGGGTGTATCGATGATGTTGATGCGTGGCAGCCGACGTAATCGTGATACCGCGCTCTTGCTCCTGGACCATCCAGTCCATCGTCGCGCCACCCTCATGCACCTCGCCCAGCTTGTGGGTTCGGCCGGTGTAAAAGAGGATGCGCTCCGTGACGGTCGTCTTGCCCGCGTCGATGTGGGCCATGATGCCGATGTTTCGGTATAGGTCCAACTGATCGGCGCGCGGAGCGGCGGACTCGGTCTGGGTGTCGATGACAGTGCTCATATGCGTTACCAGCGGTAGTGCGCGAAGGCCTTGTTCGCCTGCGCCATTCGGTAGATGTCGTCCTTGCGCTTGAAGGCGCCGCCCTGCTGGTTCGTTGCGTCGAGAATCTCGGCAGCGAGGCGCTCGTGCGAGCCGCGCTCACGGCGCTGACGGGCGAACGTGACCAGCCAGCGGACTGCCAGCGTGCGGGCGCGGCGCGTGGGCACCTCGACCGGGACCTGATAGTTGGCACCACCGACGCGGCGGCTGCGGGTCTCGAGGACCGGCGTGACCGACTTGATTGCCTGCTCGAGAACCTCGACGGGCTCACGGCCCGACTTCTCGGCGACGATCGTGAGGGCGCCATAGACGATGCTCTCAGCGGTCGATCGCTTGCCGTCCAGCATGACCTTGTTGATCACCTGCGTGACCATCGTCGAGTTGTAGACGGGGTCCGGGATCAGCTCGCGGGGGGTGATATCTGCGCGACGGGGCATTAGCTCTTCTTCGCTCCATACTTCGAGCGGGCCTGCTTGCGGTCGGCGACGCCGGAGGTGTCCAACGCGGCGCGAATGACCTTGTAGCGGACACCCGGGAGGTCCTTCACGCGGCCGCCGCGGATCAGCACGACGCTGTGCTCCTGCAGGTTATGGCCGACGCCAGGGATGTAGGCGGTGACTTCCATGCCGTTGGAGAGGCGGACGCGAGCAACCTTACGCAGAGCCGAGTTCGGCTTCTTCGGGGTCGTCGTGTAGACGCGCGTGCAGACGCCGCGCTTCTGCGGGGCACCCTTGAGCGCCGGGGTCTTCGTCTTGGCCATCTCGGGGGTTCGCGGCTTGCGAACCAGCTGGTTGATCGTGGGCATGGACTCCGGAGTCCGCTTTCCGTTGGGCGCCCGAAGGCGCACGTTGACATGCGCGGCAGTAGCCGCAGCCCGGGGACTCTAGGGCATCTGGCCGAAAGCGCCAAACGAGAACCGTCACCCCTCAGGGGTGCCGTGCCCAGTGGAATGCTGGGTCCCGCTGCGTTTGGTGTGCCGAACCGTCTACGCGAGTTGTAGAGACCCCATCGGACACGACCCGGATTTGGCTCAGGGACTCACAAATTGCAGCGAGAACGAGGTTCGCTGGCCCATTCCGAGCACCTGCAGATCGGCGCCCGAATTCTGCCGTGCAACCATCGACACGGCCTCGTTTGCCTCTAGCCGAAGAATCGCCGTGACCGTCAACTCTCCTGACTGCCCACCTTCGGTAACCGCGCCCTGCTGCTCGCCGTTGAACGGCTGCGTCGGCGCGTCGGCCGGAGCGATCCAGAGACTTCGCGTCCCCGAGCCATTGCTCTGGAACACCACGCTCGCCGTCGCGATGTAGATGCCCGCAACCGGGGCGACGAAGCTGGTCGGACGATTTGTCGCCCACACGTCGTTGCGATTGAAGTCCACATCGGTCAACGGAATCGCCGTGATCACGCCACTCGCCAGCGTGATTGGCGCCGAACGGTACGCACGCGCACCGGGGGTCGCGGCCAGCTCGTTGACGCCCACCGCGCCGGAGCGAATCTCACTCGACCCCACCCCTCCTGGCTGAATCTGGGCCGCGCCGATGCTGTTTGCGGCGAGCTTGCTTGCGCCAATCGAGCCATCACTGATATCGCTGGCCCGCACGGCCCCTGCCGCCAATTCGTCTGAGCCAACGGCACCGGCGGCGATCTCGCTCTTGCCGACGGCACCGGTGGCGATCTGCCCTGCCTTAACACTGCCATTTGCGAGGCCAGGGCTCGGATACGCCCCGGTCAGCACACCACCCGCGCGAATGCCCTTGAGGTCCGCGCGCGCGACCTGTCCCTTGGCGAACGCCGTGTAGCGCAGCGAGCCGGCCCGCACCTTGGCATTGGTGACGGCACCGTTCTTCAACTGTGCCGTGCCGATGAATGCGCTCGCGGCCGTCCCAAGCGATGGCAGCGCCGCACCGACGGCAAGCGCAAGCACGATCAGCACGGCCAAGCCGCGACGAGTGAACAGGGTCTCCATGGGATCCTCCTCCCGGACGAAGCGAAGATTGTGACGCTCCCGCCTGTGGTTGGCAAACCCCTCCCCACGCAACAGCTGCGAGGCATCCGTGCCACCTGCGGCGACTCTGCGATAGTCAGGACATGGACTACCCCGACCTCGCCCTCCCCCGCGCCGGCGGCGGGACCGTCACTCGCGCAGATCTGAGCGGGCGGCCGTGGATTGTCTACCTCTCGCGCCACCCCGGTTGACCGGTGTGTCAACGCCACCTCCGCCGTGCCGTGGAGGCCAAGACCGCAATTCGCGCCGCCGGGGCTGACCTGCTCGTCGTGCTGCCGACGTCCGCCGGACGCGCAGAGGGCTGGCGCCAGTCGAACGCCGCCTGGGACGTGACCGTGATCGGCGATGAAGACTGCGCGCTCTACCGCGCGCTCGGCGTCGGCCGCGGCACGCCGCGCAACCTCCTGCTCGACCCGCGCTCGTGGCGCGAGGCGGCCGGCGAACTACTGCACGGACACTTCGCGATGAAGCACCGTAGTGACGACGGCTTCCAGCTCGGCGCCGACGTGGTCCTCGACGCCGAGGGGCACGTAGCGTTCATCCACCGGCCGGCGACGGCAGCGGATCGCGTGCCGGTGGCGGAATTGCTGGCGTACGTCTGACGACGCGGAGGCCTCTTGATTGATCGCGTCGGACGACGCGAAGGCCTCGAGGTGGCTCGGTCCGAATGGACCGATTCACCTCGAGGTCATCGCGTCGCCTAGTTCCAACGTCGTGGCTTCGCAACGCCACTGCTGGCGAGGTTGATCAACCAAGGCGACGGGATCACCGCGAGGTGAATCGGTCCTTTCGGACCGAGCCACCTCGGGGTGTTCCCATCGTCAACCTAGTCGGACAGACCCGAGTCGCCCTCGAGGCGCTCCTCGAGGCCGATCATCGGCTCGATCTCCTCGCCGATGATGCCGAGGTCCTCGTCCATGACCACGGTGCCGATGATCTCCGGCGTCCACGGCTCGCGAGGCTCGATCTCGATGTTCCGGTACTGCTTCAGACCCGTGGAGGCCGGGATCAGCTTGCCGATGATCACGTTCTCCTTCAGGCCCTGCAGCGTGTCGGTCTTGCCCTCGATCGACGCGTCGGTGAGCACCTTCGTCGTCTCCTGGAAGGAGGCGGCAGACAGGAAGCTCTCCGTGGCAAGGGAGGCCTTGGTGATACCCAGGACCTGCTGCTCGCCCGTCGGGACCTCAGTCTTCTTGACCTTGGCCTGCTTCTTCTCGAGCGCAGCACGGTTCGCGACGAACTCGCTGACCTCGACGAGCTGACCCGGCAGGTACTCCGTGTCGCCCGGGAAGTCGACGAGCACGCGGCGCGTCATCTGACGTGCGATGACCTCGATGTGCTTGTCGTTGATCTCCACGCCCTGATCGCGGTACACGCGCTGGACCTCTTCGGTCAGGTAGCGCGTAGCGCGGTCGAGGCCCGAGGCCATCAGGTCCGGCGGCGAGAGCACGCCGTTCACGATCTGCTGACCGCGGACGACGATCTGGCCGTCCTCGACGATCTCCTCTGCGGAGCGCGAGTACGGGATGCCCTTCGTGAGCCACTCATGGAGCGTGCGCGTCATGCGCTCGCCCTTGTAGAAGATCACGGTGCCTTCACCCTTGACCTCGCGTACCTCGATGTCATCGCGGCGCGGGAGGACGAAGACGAACTGGCCGGTGGCCTTGGCGCGACGAATCACACGACCGTCGACGTGGGCGACAGCGCCCGGCGTCTTCGGCGTGCGTGCCTCGAAGAGCTCGACGACACGCGGCAGGCCGTGCGTGATGTCCGAGCCGGCGACGCCGCCGGTGTGGAACGTACGCATGGTCAGCTGCGTGCCCGGCTCGCCGATCGACTGGGCGGCGATGATGCCGACCGCGTCGCCGACCTCCGAGCGCGAGCCCGTTGCCGGCATGACGCCGTAGCAGGCACCGCACACGCCGATCTCGGCGTTGCAGGTCAGGACCGAACGAACCGGAACCGTGCACTCCTCGTCAACCGACTCGTTGAGCGCCCACACCAGGGTGCGGAGCTGCAGCACGCGGATCTCCTCCGCGTTGCGGTCGGCGTGAGGCGTGGAGGGATAGCCCTCCTCCTCGAGACGGCGGAGGAACTTCTCCGGGTTCTTCATGTCGTCGACAGCCTCAAGGCTGAAGTACGGATCCTCGCCCTTGCTCTCGCGCTTGAACATCTCGGAGAGATCCTCGAGGCCGACAGACTTAGCGAGCGCGATCGGATCGGGCTCCTTGCCAGCCTTCGTGATCTCGCCGTCGAGCTTGGCGAGCACGCCCTCGATGTGACGCTCCTTCTCGGCCGAGAGCTCGGCCGCGAACGAGCGGCTGATCGGCGTGCCGGCGGGCAGCGTGTCGCCGCCACCGATGACGACGTCCTTGGCCAGGACGCGACCGGCGAGCTGATCGCTCGGACGGGCGTCGAAGGCTGCAGAGCGACGCACGATCGCGCCGTTGCGGACCTCGTAGGTCGGGCGGCGATCCATGAACGCCGGGACCTCGACGAAGCGCTCGGTACCGCAGTCTTCCTCGCGGACGATGACGTCCTGCGACACGTCGACCAGACGGCGGGTCAGGTAGCCCGAGTCCGCCGTGCGGAGCGCCGTGTCGGCGAGGCCCTTGCGGGCACCGTGCGTCGAGATGAAGTACTCGAGGACGTCTAGGCCTTCCATGAAGTTGGCCTTGATCGGGCGCTCGATGATCTCGCCCTTCGGATTCGCCATCAGACCACGCATACCGGCGAGCTGACGAATCTGCTTGAACGATCCGCGGGCACCCGAGTTGGCCATCATGAAGACGGGGTTCGTCTCGCCGAAGTTGTCCTTCACGCGCTCGCCAACCTCGTCGGTGGCCTCGTTCCACAGCTGGACCACCTTGCGGTGGCGCTCCTGCTCGGTGATGAGACCGTCCATGTACTGCTCGTGCGCGACCTGGACCTTGCCCTCGTACTCGCGGAGGATGGCCGGCTTCTCGGGCGGCGTGACGATGTCGTTCTTCGAGATCGAGACACCCGACTGCGTGGCGTACTTGAAGCCGAGGTCCTTGATCGTGTCGAGCACCATCGCGACTTCGGACGGACCGTGGCGATCGACCAGGGAAGTGACGAAGTCGGTGATTTCCTTCTTCGTCATCGCGACCTGGACGTTCTGCACGTCGTCCTCGTCGAGCTCGCGACCCAGCTGGGTCTCGAGTGCGAGGCGCAGCTCGTAGTTGAGAATCGCGCGACCCGGCGTCGTGACCGTGCGGACGCCGTCCTCGGAGCGCAGAATGATCGCGCCCTGCAGCGGGATCCGCTTGTGGTCGAGAGAGATCTGGACTTCCTCGGCCGTCGCGAACGTGCCGTGCGAGCCGATGTCCTTGCTGGACGCACCACCGTCGAGCTTCGCCTGCAGATCGTGCACGTCGATGTTCGAGTAGGTGAGGTAGTACAGGCCGATGACCATGTCCTGCGACGGCGTGGCGAGCGGGCGCCCGTTGGCCGGCGACAGGATGTTGTGGGCCGACAGCATCAGCAGACGCGCCTCAGCCTGGGCCTCGACGGACAGCGGCACGTGCACGGCCATCTGGTCGCCGTCGAAGTCAGCGTTGAACGCGTGGCAGACGAGCGGATGGACCTGGATCGCCTTGCCGTCGACGAGCACGGGCTCGAACGCCTGGATGCCGAGGCGGTGCAGGGTAGGAGCGCGGTTGAGGAGCACCGGATGCTCGGTGATGACCTCCTCGAGGACGTCCCAGACGTCCCCTTCCATCGTCTCCACCATGCGCTTGGCGGCCTTGATGTTCGGCACCGTCTTGCGCTCGACGAGCCGGCTCATGATGAACGGCTTGAAGAGCTCGAGGGCCATCAGCTTCGGCAGACCACACTGGTGCAGCTTGAGCATCGGGCCCGCGACGATCACGGAGCGGCCCGAGTAGTCGACGCGCTTGCCGAGCAGGTTCTGGCGGAAGCGACCCTGCTTGCCCTTGAGCATGTCGGACAGCGACTTGAGCGGGCGGTTGCCCGGTCCGGTCACTGCGCGACCACGGCGGCCGTTGTCGAACAGTGCGTCGACGGCCTCCTGGAGCATGCGCTTCTCGTTGTTGACGATGATCTCCGGCGCACCGAGGTCAAGCAGACGCTTGAGTCGGTTGTTGCGGTTGATCACGCGGCGGTACAGGTCGTTCAGGTCGCTGGTGGCGAAACGGCCACCGTCGAGCTGGACCATCGGGCGCAGCTCCGGCGGAATCACCGGAACGACCTCGAGGATCATCCAGTCAGGGCGCTGCTCGCTCTTGTGGAACGCGGAGACGACCTTCAGGCGCTTGATCGCGCGCTGCTGCTTCTGACCCTTGCCGGTCGCGATCTGCTCCTTGAGCTCTTCGACGAGCTGCGGGATATCCTCGCGGGCGAGGAGGTCGCGCACAGCCTCGGCACCCATGCCGAGTCCGATGTACTCGCCGAAGCCCCACGACGAGGCGAAGCGGTCCTTGAGCTCGCGGGCGACCTTCTCGTCGCCGATGACTTCCTTGGGCTTGATGGTCTGGAAGACCTGCCACGCGTCGTCAAGCATCTGAAGGCGCTCGTCGAACAGCTCGTGGCCGTCCTTCTTGCGCGTCTCAGCGTCCTTGAGCATCTCGGTGATCTTGGCCGTCCACTCCTCGATGCGGCGGTGATCCTCGCGCGTCATCTTGCCGGAGGCCTTCAGGCACAGGTCGTTCGCGAGCTCCTTGACGTCCAGCTCCTTAGCCGGAACGTCGGGGGCGAAGCGGACGATGTCGGCGAGCAGGCCGTTGCCCATCGCGCGGTACTTGTCGAGTTCCTTCTGCGTGCGACCAGCGGCCACAAGCTTGGCGGCGAACTCCGCGGCGTCCTTGGCCGAGTCGTCTCCACCGAGGTACGAGCAGGACTGCTCGAGCGCACGGCGGCCGGCGCTCTTCTGGGCACCCTTGCCGTCACGGACGCGCTTGATCTCTTCCTTGAGGATGTCGATCGCGTCAGCGGCGACGCCACTGAGGTTCTCGAGCTCCTTCGCGGTGAGGTTGCGGTCCTCGCGGACGGCGAGACGATGGATCGTGTCGCCCACGACCTTCTTGGTCGTGTCCATCAGCTGCGTGGCGATCTCGCCCAGCAGGCCGCCGGCGGCGTTGCGATCCTCGGCAAGGCTGAAGCCCTGCTCCTCGGCCCACGCGTTGAGCATGCGGGCCCAGTACTCGTCGTCATCGTCGAAGCCGTCCTCGGAACCCGAGGCGATGTACTTGCGGCGGCGGTTCAGACGATCGGCAACGCGGCCGACCTCCTCCTCGCGCTCTGCCTCAAGCTCCTCGCGCTCGGCGACGATCTTGCGCTCCAGCTCCGACAGGTCGGCCGCGCGGGCCTCCTCATCGACGTGGGTGCAGATATGCGCGGCGAAGTACAGGACCTTCTCGAGGTCCTTCGGCGCGATGTCGAGCAGATAGCCGATACGGCTGGGCACGCCCTTGAAGAACCAGATGTGCGAGACGGGCGCGGCCAGGTCGATATGACCCATGCGCTCGCGACGCACCTTCTGGCGCGTGACCTCAACGCCGCAGCGCTCGCAGATGATGCCCTTGTAGCGGACGCGCTTGTACTTGCCGCAGTAGCACTCCCAGTCCCGTGTGGGACCGAAGATGCGCTCGCAGAAGAGACCGTCCTTCTCCGGCTTGAGCGTGCGGTAGTTGATCGTTTCGGGCTTGGTGACCTCACCGCTCGACCAGGACTGGATGTCCTTGGTCGAGGCGAGGCCGATCTTGATGTAGTCGAAATCGCTGACGTCGATCATGTCTGTATCTCCTTATCGAGTGGGATGCCGTTGGTCGCCTGGGCGCCCTACAGCTCCCCCTCCTCGTCAGCGGGCTCACCGGCGCCGAGCGCCAGTGCGTCCTCGTCTTCAGCATCGCCAGCCTCGGCGGCGAGGTCGATCTCCGAGTCGAGCGTGGCGTCAGCCGCGGCCTCGTCGGTGTCGTCCTCCATCACGTCGGCCTCGTCGACATCGGCATCGCCGTCACCGCGGACGCGGTCCGCCGACAGGTCGACACCGAGCTCTTCGGCAGCGCGGATCAGCTCGTCGTCCTCCTCGGAGACGAGCACGTCGCGGCCGTCGTCGCGCATCGGGCGCACGTCGAGGGCGAGCGACTGCATCTCCTTGAGGAGCACCTTGAAGCTCTCCGGCACGCTCGGCTCGGGGATGTTCTCGCCCTTGACGATGGCCTCGTACGCCTTGACGCGGCCGACCGTATCGTCGGACTTGATCGTGAGCATCTCCTGGAGGGTGTGCGCGGCGCCGTATGCCTCGAGCGCCCAGACCTCCATCTCGCCGAAGCGCTGGCCACCGAACTGTGCCTTGCCGCCCAGCGGCTGCTGGGTGACGAGCGAGTACGGGCCCGTGCTGCGCGCGTGGATCTTGTCGTCCACGAGATGCAGCAGCTTCAGGATGTACATGTAGCCGACGGTGATCTTCTGGTCGTACGGCTCGCCGGTCTTGCCGTCGAACAGCTGGACCTTGCCGGACACGCGACGACCCTTCTCGTCGCTATGCGCGAGCTTGACGGGCGAGTCCTTGTGCTTCTCGATCCAGTTGTAGAGCTCGTCATCGACCTCTTCAACGGTCGCACCGTCGAAGACCGGCGTCGCCACCCACTCCGGGGGGCTGACGTCGTCGTCGGTGCGGTACTTGGCAGCGAAGCCGAGGTGTGTCTCGAGGATCTGCCCGATGTTCATGCGGCTCGGCACGCCCAGCGGGTTGAGGATCATGTCGATCGGTGTGCCGTCCTCGAGGAACGGCATGTCCTCGTCGGGCACGATCTTCGAGATGACGCCCTTGTTGCCATGGCGTCCGGCGAGCTTGTCGCCCTCGGAGATCTTGCGCTTCTTGGCGACGTAGACGCGGACCAGCTGGTTGACGCCGGCGTTGAGCTCGTCGCCATTCTCGCGGTCAAACGCCTTGACGTCGATGACCTTGCCACCATCGCCATGCGGCACCTTCAGCGAGGTGTCACGAACCTCGCGCGCCTTCTCCTTGAAGATCGCGCGGATCAGCTTCTCCTCGGCCGTCAGCTCGGTCTCACCCTTCGGCGTGACCTTGCCGACGAGCAGATCGCCAGAGCGGACCTCGGCACCGATGCGAATCACGCCCATCTCGTCGAGGACGCGAAGCGACTCCTCCGAGCGGTTCGGGATATCGCGGGTGAGCTCCTCGTCGCCGAGCTTCGTCGAGCGGGCATCGACCTCGTACTCGTCGATGTGCACCGACGAGAGGATGTCGTCCTTGACGACGCGCTCCGAGAGAATGATCGAGTCCTCGAAGTTGTAGCCCTCCCACGTCATGAACGCGACGAGCATGTTCTTGCCCAGCGCGAGTTCGCCCATGTCGGAGGCGGAGCCGTCGGCGAGGACCTCGCCGGCAGCGACCTTCTGGCCCTCAAGGACGATCGGCTTCTGATGAATCAGCGTGCCCTGATTGGAGCGCATGAACTTGACGAGCTCGTACGTGTCCTCGCCGCCATCCGTCGCCTTCACCGTGATCGTGTTGGCGTCGACGTTCGAGATGATGCCGGCACGCGCGTTGACGACGACGTCACCGGTATCAACCGCGGCACGAGACTCGAGGCCAGTGCCCACGACGGGCGCCTCGGAGACGAGCAGCGGCACGGCCTGACGCATCATGTTCGAACCCATCAGGGCGCGGTTAGCGTCGTCGTGCTCAAGGAACGGAATCAGGGCAGTGGCAACAGAGACGAGCTGCTCCGGCGCGACGTCCATCAACGTGACCTCGTTGGGCTCGACCTGCGCGAGCTCGCCGCCATGCTGGCGGACGACCACGAGGCCGCCTTCGCCAAGGAGGTTGCCCTTGGCGTCGATCGGCGTGTCGGACTGCGCGATCAGGTGGTGCTCCTCCTGGGAGGCGTCGATGTACTGCACTTCCTTCGTGATCGCACCGTTCTTGACCACGCGGTACGGCGACTGCACGAAGCCGAACTCGGAGACCGTCGCGTACGACGACAGCGAGCCGATCAGACCGATGTTCGGACCCTCAGGGGTCTCGATCGGGCACATGCGGCCGTAATGGGTCGGGTGCACGTCGCGCACCTCGATCGGTGCGCGCTCGCGGGTGAGACCACCGGCACCGAGGGCCGACAGGCGGCGGCGATGCGTGAGGCCGGACAGCGAGTTCGTCTGGTCCATGAACTGCGACAGCTGCGAGGAGCCAAAGAACTCCTTCAGCGCGGCCACGACCGGACGGATGTTGATGATCGTCTGCGGCGTGATCGTGTCGATGTCCTCGGTCGTCATGCGCTCCTTGACGACGCGCTCCATGCGGTAGAGACCGACGCGGAACGCCTCCTGGACGAGCTCGCCGACGGTGCGCAGGCGGCGGTTGCCGAAGTGCTCGTACTCGTCGAGCTCGCGGGCGACCTCGTCGGTACGCTGGATCTCGCGGCACGTGTCGGCGTAGTCGCGAATCTCGGGATCGTTGACGCCGAGCATGATCGGCAGGCGCACGATGCGGCGCACCAGCTCGATCAGGTCCTGATGCGTGAGCACGCGGACGTCGGGATCGATGTTGAGACCGAGGCGCGAGTTCAGCTTGTAGCGGCCGACGCGCGTCAGGTCGTAACGCTTCGAATCGAAGAAGAGGGTGTCGAACAACTTGCGCGAGTTGTCGATCGTCGGCGGCTCGCCCGGACGCTGCTTCTTGACGACCTCGATCAGCGCCTGGTCGTGCGTCTTGGCCGGGTCCTTCTCGAGCGTGAAGTCGATGAAGAGGTTCGGCTCGCCCGTCTCGGGATCGCGAAAGAGATTGCGGATGCCCTCGTCGGAGTGGGTGTCGATCATCTCACCGGTGGTTGCGTCGACCTCGGGGAGGGCACGCAGCAGCGTCGTGACCGGCAGCTTGCGCTTGCGGTCGATGCGTGCGAAGACCTGGCCCTTCTTGTCGATCTCGAGCTCGAGCCACGAGCCGCGCTGCGGCATCAGGTTCGCGGTGAAGACCTGCTTCGCCGGATCCTTCGGCTCCATGATGTACGCGCCCGGGGAGCGGACCAGCTGCGTGACGACGACGCGCTCGGTGCCGTTGATGATGAACGTGCCCGCGTCCGTCATCTGGGGGAAGTTGCCCATGGAGACCCGCTGCTCGCGGATCTCGCCCGTCTCCTTGTTCACGAACGCCACGGTCATGAACAGGCCGGACTCAAAGCTCTTGTCGGTCTCACGGCACTCGCGCTCCGTGATCGCCGGCGGCTCGAAGACGTGCTCGCCGAACTCGACGGCAAGGGTGCCGGTGTAATCCTCGATCGGCGAGATATCGCTGATCACCTCGCGGATGCCGGTCTGCATGAACTGCTTGAACGACGCGCGCTGAATGTCGATCAGGTTCGGGACCTCGAGGATACGCGCTGCAGGCGTCTGCTCGAGGTGAGAGAAGTTGCGGCGCTGGCGCTTCGGGCGGGGCTTGGCAGAGGCCACTGGCACTCCTATGGAAGAGAGATGGGCGTAGGCGCACGACGACATGGGCATGTCCGTCGGCGCGAAGGCGCACGGTACCACAATTCCGCAGAGCCGTGCAGCACCCATACCGGGGCGGGGCCTTCGGACGCAGGGAACGTACCGCCGTCTGGCGGCCGCGTCCACCGAAATGTCGACATCTGTCCAGAAAGGTGTAGCATTGACGAGTGCTCACCATTCCCGAAGCAGCAGCCCGCACGGGGCGCGGCGCCGAGACGATACGCCGCTGGATCCGCGCTGGGCGCCTGCAGGCGCACCGTGCCGACGGACGCCTGCTCGTGCACGCGGAGGACCTCGACGCCCTGATCGCCCGCCCCGCCCACGATCTCCCCGCGGGCTGGGGCCGCACGACGTGGGGCACGCGACAGCCGGACTGGGTCGCCGAGCTGCGGCGCGCGCGGGGCGGGCGGAGATTGGCGCAGTGATAGTTCCGACAACAGCACACCACCAGGCGCCGACCTTCGCCCGCCCCATGCTCGATGCAGCTTGGGGATGCTCCAAAGGGGTCAGACCCTTCTGGAGCATGCCGGAAGGTACCGCCACGGGAAACGAGCGCCGCATGCGCCGGCATGCTCCAGAAGGGTCTGACCCCTTTGGAGCATCCGACGACGAGCATCAGGCCGCAGCGGGAGCCGCGGCCTGATGCTCGTCGTCGACCCCACCGTCGTCTTGCCGATGCTGGCCGCCCAACCCGCCTGGACGAGCGCGGGCTCCGATGACCTCGTCGCCCCTCCCCTGCTCTGGTCCGAGTGCCGCTCGCTGCTGCACGACCTGGCGCGGCGCGGCGTGATCCCCACCAGCGAGGCCCGCCGCATGCGCCGCGCGCTCGACCGCGCGCCGATCACCGAGCTCGGACACCCGCAGCTTGGCGAAGAGACATGGCGCATGGCCGATCTGATGAACCATCCGCGTACCGAGGCCGCCGAGTACGTGGCGCTCGCCCGCCTCGTTGGTGCACCACTCGCCACGCTCGACCGCGACCTCGCCGAGCGCGCCGCCGCGGCCTGCCGGGTCGAGATACCGCTGTAGGGACTCTTGCCCGTTTGCCGCAGCCAACCTGCGGCGGCGTCACGATCCTTGCGCTCAGACCAGGGCTACGGTCGGGCACATGAATACCGCCGTGCTCGTCATCATTCTCGCCGCCCTCGTCCTGCTCTTGATCGCCGCGGGTTCGATCCGCGTCGTTACCGAATACGAGCGCGGCGTGCGCTTTCGCCTCGGCAAAGTCCGCCCCACCCCCTTTGAGCCGGGCCTGATGCTGAAGTTTCCGATCATCGACCGTCTCGTGAAGGTGTCGCTGCGGATCGTCACGCTGCCGATTCAGAGCCAGGGAATCATCACGCGCGACAACGTGTCCGTGGATATCGCAGCCGTCGCCTACTACCGCGTCGTCGAGCCGATCAAGTCCGTCGTGGCGATTGAAGATGTCGAGTCGGCAATCGGACACATCGCGCAAACGACGCTGCGCAACGTTGTTGGCCAACACACGCTCGACGAGACACTCACGGAGACGAAGAAGATCATCGCCGACATCGCCGGCATCCTCGATGACATCACGGAGGTCTGGGGTGTGCAGGTGACGCTCGTGCAGCTGAAGGACATCCAGCTGCCCGACACGATGAAGCGCGCGATGGCCCGTGAGGCCGAGGCCGAGCGCGAGAAGCGTGCCAAGATCATCGCCGCCGAGGGCGAGGCGCTGGCCGCAGGCGAGTTGGCGCACGCCGCCGACGTCATGGCCGCACACCCCCTCGCTCTGCAGTTGCGCAACCTACAGACGCTGGTGGAAATCTCCGTCGACAAGAACAGCACCGTCATCTTCCCGTCGCCGCTGATGACGACGATCGAGGAAATCAGCGGCTTCCTCACGCGTGAGACGAAGGCCTCCGACGGCCTCAACGGCATCATCGATGCGCTCAAGCGCTGACGACGTGAACACCTCGAGGTGGCTCGGTCGGAAACGACCGATTCACCTCGAGGTGATCCCGTCGCCTTGGTTGATCAAGCGCAGGAGCAGTGGCATCGCATATCGGAGCGGATAAGCACAAGGCGACGCGATGACCTCGAGGTGGCTCGGTCCTTTCGGACCGAGCCACCTCGAGGCCTTCGCGTCGTCCACCAACGACGAAGGGCCCCGGGTTGCCCCGGGGCCCTTCTCGTGGAACCACTGCGCCGGCAAGGCCGGCACCGAGACTGCTTAGCGCAGCTCGACGGTGGCGCCAGCCTCCTCGAGCTCGGCCTTGAGCTTCTGGGCGTCCTCGGCGGGCACACCCTCCTTGACCATGCCAGGAGCGCCGTCGGCGATGTCCTTGGCCTCCTTGAGGCCAAGACCGGTTGCCGTGCGGATCACCTTGATGACCGGGATCTTCTGCGAGCCGGCCTCGGCGAGGAACACGTCGAACGACGTCTTCTCCTCGGCGGGAGCGGCGTCGCCACCGCCGCCACCGGCGGCAGGAGCGGCGACGGCGACAGCAGCAGCTGCCGAGACGCCGAACTCCTCTTCGAGGGCCTTGACGAGCGTGTTGAGGTCGAGGACGGACATGCCCTTGATCTCCTCAATCATCTGATCAGTGGTGAGAGCCATGATCGTTTCTCCTTGTGTAGATAGGTGGCGCGCCTACGCGGCGGCCTTCTGCTTTTCGATCTGATCGAGCGCGACCACGAGGCCACGCGGGATTGCTGCGAGCGTGCTCGCGATGCCCTGAATCGGGCCGTTGAGCGCGACGACGAGCTGTGCGTGCAGCTGGTCCCTGCTCGGCAGGGTGGCCAGCGTCTTAACGCCGTCCGCGTCAAGGACGACCCCATCGATCAGGCCACCCTTGATCTGGAGGATCTGCGTCTCCTTCGCGGCCGCGGCGAGCGCCTTGGCGACGGGAGCTGCGTCCGACTTGCAGAACGCGATCGCGGTCGGGCCCGTGAGAAATTCTCCGAGGCCCTCGATGCCAGCACGCTGCACGGCGATGCGTGCGAGCGTGTTCTTGGCGACGTAGAACGACGCATCGTGCGGTCGGATCTCGTTGCGAAGCACTGCGAGCTGCTTCACGCTGAGTCCGCGGTAGTCAGCGACGATCATCGAGGTCGAGTTGTTGAACTCTGCCTCGAGCTCGCCGATGAGCTCTTCTTTTCGTTCCTTCAGCATTGGTGTACCACCTCCTTTCGTCTGCGTGCCCGCCGATTGGACGGCGAGCACGGCGAAAGGGCGGTACGAAACCGGCCTCCGCTCGAACTACACCGCCTGCGCCGGTCTTCTCGGCTCTCGTGATGAGGGCCTTGCCGGCGGTCCCTGGCGACAGGTTCACGCGGGATGGGAGTCAGTCGGCCGTTAGGCGTTCTGCTCCTCGAGCACGTCGCGAACACGCGACGGATCGATCTTGATGCCCGGGCCCATGGTGGAGCTCAGGACAACAGTCTTGATGTAGCGGCCCTTGGCGGACGACGGCTTGGCGCGGAGGATCTCCTCCAGCACGGTCGCGTAGTTCTCGCCGAGCTCGCGCTCACCGAACGACTTCTTGCCGAGTGCAACGTGCACGAGGCCGGCGCGGTCGGTGCGGTATTCGATCTTGCCGCTCTTGATGTCCTCGACGGCCTTCTTGATGTCCATCGTGACGGTGCCGGTCTTCGGGTTCGGCATCTTGCCGGAGGGTCCGAGGACGCGGCCGAGCTTGCCGACGGTGACCATCATGTCGGGCGTCGCGACGGTGACATCGAAGTCGTCAAAGCCCTCGAGGATCTTCGCGGCGAGGTCCTCGCCACCGACGATGTCGGCGCCAGCGGCCTCGGCCTCAGCGACCTTGTCGCCCTGGGCGAACACGGCGACGCGCATGTTGGAGCCGGTGCCGTGCGGCAGCATGACGGTGCCGCGGAGCTGCTCCTCGGCGTGACGGACGTTGATGCCGAGGCGGAAGTGCACCTCGACGGTCTCGTCGAACTTGGCCGTGTCCATCGCCTTGAGCAGACGGACGGCGTCGATCGGCTGGTACAGCTTCTCGCGATCGACCTGTGCGCGGGCTGCTGCGAGCTTCTTGCCGCTCATGCCTCTACCTCCACGCCCATCGAACGGGCGGTGCCGGCGATGATCTTCATCGCGGCCTCGACGTCATTGGCGTTGAGATCTTCCATCTTGGTCTCGGCGATCGACTGCAGCTGCGCCTTGCTCAGCGTGCCGACCTTGTCGCGATGCGGGATGGCGGAGCCGCTCTTGAGCTTGAGGGCCTCCTTGATCAGCACGGCCGCCGGCGGCGTCTTCGTGATGAAGGTGAAGGAGCGGTCCTCGAAGACAGAGATTTCGACCGGGATGATGCGGCCGTTCTCGCTCTGCGTCTGGGCGTTGAACGCCTTGCAGAAGTCCATGATGTTGACGCCGTGCTGACCGAGCGCGGGTCCGACCGGCGGGGCAGGGTTGGCCTGTCCGCCTGGGATCTGGAGCTTGATGATGGTGACGACCTTACCGGCCATCTTGACCTCCTGCGGTGCATGCGCCCAAACCGTCGGGCTCCCGCTGTCTGGCGTCGCGAGTGCGACGCGGAGTGAATCCTAGAACAGCCTCAGTCGAGGCGCTTCACATCGCCGAAGCCGAGCTCGACCGGGACCTGGCGCTCGAAGATCGAGACGTGGACCTTGAGCTTCGACGACTCGTTGTTGATCTCGATGATCTCGCCGTCGAAGTCGGCGAGCGGGCCCGAGATGACCTTGACCATCTGGCCGAGCGTGAACTCGGCGACGGCCTTCGGCTTGGCCTCGGCTGCCTCGACCTTGAGGAGCTTGTCGACCTCGGCCTGGCCGAGCGGCACGAGCGTCATCTCTTCGCGCTTGCCCTGGGCGCCGACGAAGCCGGTCACACCCGGGGTGTTGCGCACGAGGCTGACGCACTCGGGCGTGGCATCCATCTGCACGAGGACGTAGCCGGGGAGCACGCGGCTCTCCTTCTCGACCTTCTTGCCGTCACGCGTCTCGACGATCTGCTCGGTCGGCACGACGATGCGGCGAATGTCGTCGCCACCCTGCTGGGTGCGACGGCGCTGCTCGAGGTTGCGACGGACCTTGTCCTCGTGACCGGAATAGGTGTGGATGGCGTACCAGCGAAACATGGATGGACCTCGTTGACTAGCCAGCCTGCTGGTTGATGAGCCAACCAGCGAGCTTGGAGAAGATGGAGTCGAGCGCGTATAGGTACACGCCGACGATGAGGCAGGTGATGATCACGACGGCCGTGGCCTGGATCAGCACGGGACGTGTGGGCCACTGAACGCGCTTGAGCTCGGCGACGCACTCGCGCAGGAAGGTGCCAAAGCCGGTGCGCTCGGCCGAGTGGCCGGACTGGCTCTTCGTCGGGCGCGTGCGAGCGGCGCGCTCCTGACGGCGGCGCTCAGCGCGCTCCTGGCGCGACTCCTTCTTCGGAGCAGTGTCGTCCGCGTCGGCCACGGGGGCTAGCGCGTCTCGCGATGCGTCGTGCTCTTGCCGCAGCGGCGACAGAACTTGTTCAGCTCGATGCGGTCAGGGGTGTTCCGCTTCGACTTGTTGGTCTGGTAGTTCCGCTCCTTGCACTCTGTGCAAGCCATCGTGACTGCGATGCGGATGCCGGACTTCGCCATCGATTCGTTCCTTGGATGAGGGTCGCTGCCTGAAATTCAGACGGCAGCGCGGAGCGGGGCGCCCCGATGGGTGGGAACCCTAGCGGAGGTCGGGGAACCCGTGCAGCGATTGCCACGCCCCCGCTGGTTTGACCGACCAGTCAGGCGTATGCTCCGCTCATGTCCGCCGCTCCCCCGGTCCCACAGCTGACAGCGTCCGACATCGTCTCGGCGACGGCGAAGCGCCAGTTGCGCCTGGTTCCGCTGATCGGCGTGATGTTCTTCACGGTCTCCGGCGGCGCCTACGGCCTCGAGGACATGATCAGCCTGTCCGGGCCGGGCCTCGCGATCCTTCTGCTGCTCCTGCTGCCGATCTTCTACAGCCTGCCGAGTGCGCTCGTGGTGGCCGAGCTCGGCGCGGCGATCCCTGTCGAAGGCGGCTACTACCAGTGGGTCAAGGCCGGCATGGGCCGCTTCTGGGGGTATCAGGAAGCGTTCTGGTCGTGGCTTACGACCTGGGTCGACATGGCGATCTACCCCGTGCTGTTCGCCGAATTTCTCGCCGTCTACTGGGCGCCGGCCGGCGCGGGCGCCAACACGCTGTTCACGCTCGGTCCCGTCGAGTTCGACGTGCACTGGGTCGTCTGCCTCGCCGTGATCTGGCCGCTCACGTACCTCAACATCCGCGGCGCCCGCACGGTCGGCGACTCCTCGCTGATCTTCATGGCGATCCTGCTGATCCCGTTCATCATCCTCGTCGCGATTGGCTTGCCGAAGCTACTGGCCGAGGGCATCAATCCGCTCGTGCCCCTGCATCCGCCGGGCGTGACGGTCGCCTCGGCGGTCGGCGCCGGCCTCTGGATCGGCATGTGGAACTACCTCGGCTGGGATGGCCTTTCGACGGTCGCCGGTGAGATGGAGCGGCCACGCCGCAACTTCCCCTTAGCGCTGTTCATTTCGATCCCGCTGGTCACCGCGTGCTACGTGCTGCCTGTCGTGGCAGGTCTTGCCTCGGGTGTGCCGTGGGAGGAGTGGACGGCGGGCACGTTCTCGCTCGTCGGCTACGACTTCGGCGGCGAGTGGCTCAAGGCCATGATCACCTTCGGCGGCTTCATCTCGATGATCGGCCTGTTCTCTGGCCTGCTGCTGAGCGTGTCGCGCATCCCGTACGTGATGGCGCGCGACGGGTATCTGCCCGCCTTCATGACGCGCCTCCACCCCCGCTTCGGCACGCCGTGGATCTCGATCGTGATCTGCTCGGTGATCTACAGCCTGTTCTGCCTCAACGCCTTCGTCGATCTCGTGATCATCGACGTCGCGGTCTACTCGTTCGCGCTGATCCTGCAGTTCATCACGTTCCTGATCCTGCGCTGGAAGCTGCCGAACATCGTGCGCCCGTTCCGCGTGCCGGGCGGCTGGCCGGTCGCCATCGCGGTCGTGTCCTTCCCGATCGCGATCATCTGCTTCGCGATCTACAAGTCGTATGACGACGGCGGCATCGAGGCGATCTGGAAGCCCGCCGTGGCGCTCGCCCTCGGCCCGATCACGTTCCCGATCCTGCTCAAGTTCGTCAAGAAGGACAAGCCGACCGAGGACGTCGTCGTCGACGGCGAGGTCATCTGGCGGCACCGCGGCACCGCGTAGATTACGGCTAAGCCCCAGCGGGCGGTGCGTCCGGCGGAGCCGGCAACTGGAAGCCCGGCAGGCGCGGACGGCCCGGTGCGGCGTTCGCGTCGGCCGACGGCGGCTCGGCCACCGTCTCCTGCGTGACCTCGGCCGTCCAGATCTCGTCCTCCGGCACACCGTCGAGCAGCTTCAGGAACTGGCTGCGGTCGATCGTCTCGCGGTCCAGCAGGATCTTCGAGAGGCGATGCAGCGACTCCATGTGCTCCATCAGCAGCGTGCGGGCGCGCTCGTGGGCGTCTTCGATAATGCGGCGGATCTCGTCGTCGATCTCGCGCGCGATCTCCTGCGAGTAGTCGGCCTCGGCACCGAACGAGCGGCCGAGGAACGGGTTGCCCTGGTCGTGGCCGAGAGCACGCGGACCGAGCTTCTCGCTCATGCCGTACTGCATGACCATCGCCTGTGAGGTGGCCGTGACCTTCTCGATGTCGTTCGAGGCGCCCGTGGTGATCTCGTTGAAGACGAGCTCCTCCGCGGCGCGACCGCCGAGTGTCATCGCCAACTGGTCGTTGAGCGAGGCGCGCGTGATGAGGAACTTGTCCTCGGTCGGCAGGCTGATCGTGTAGCCGAGCGCCTGGCCGCGCGAGATCACGGAGATCTTGTGGACCGGGTCGCAGTTGGGCAAGAAGTGCCCGACGAGTGCGTGCCCCATCTCGTGGTACGCCGTGATCAGGCGCTCCTCTTCGGACAGCAGGCGCGTCTTCTTCTCCGGCCCGGCGAGGACGCGCATGATGCCCTCTTCGAGCTCGTGCATCGTCACGGTCTTCTTGCCGGCACGTGCGGTGAGCAGCGCGGACTCGTTGATCAGGTTGGCGAGGTCGGCGCCGGTGAAGCCCGGCGTCTGGCCGGCGAGGACGCCGAGATCGATGTCGTCACCAATCGGCTTGCCCTTGGAGTGGACCTTCAGGATCGCCTCGCGGCCCGAGCGGTCGGGGCGGTCAACGACGATCTGGCGGTCGAAGCGGCCCGGGCGCAGCAGCGCCGGATCGAGCACGTCGGGGCGGTTCGTGGCGGCGATCAGGATGACGTTGACGTTGGCCTCGAAGCCGTCCATCTCGACGAGCAGCTGGTTAAGCGTCTGCTCGCGCTCGTCATGACCGCCGCCCATCCCGGCGCCACGATGGCGGCCGACGGCGTCGATCTCGTCGATGAAGATGATGCACGGCGAGTTCTGCTTGGCCTGCTCGAAGAGGTCGCGGACGCGGCTCGCGCCGACACCGACGAACATCTCGACGAAGTCGGAGCCAGAGATCGAGAAGAACGGCACGCCGGCCTCGCCCGCGACGGCGCGCGCCAGCAGCGTCTTGCCGGTACCAGGAGGCCCGAACAGCAGCACGCCCTTGGGGATCTTCGCGCCAAGCGACTGGAACTTCTTGGGGTTCTCGAGGAATTCCTTGATCTCCTGGAGCTCTTCGACGGCCTCGTCGGCGCCAGCGACGTCCTTGAACGTCACCTTCGGCGAGTCGACGCTCATGCGCTTGGCCTTGCTCTTGCCGAAGCTCATCACGCGCGAGCCACCACCCTGCATCTGGTTCATCAGGAAGAGCCAGAGACCGAGGAAGAGGACGAACGGGAGGATGCCGATCAGCATCGAGACCCACGAGGAGCCCTCGATCGCAGCACCCGTAATGGTCAGCTTGTCCTTATTGGCGTCGTAGATCTGCTCCCACGCGGCGTCGCCCGGGATGCCGACGGTGTAGTTCTCCGCCGCCTTGCCGTCGACCGGCTTGAGCGTGACCTTGACGTCGTTCGAATTGACGTTCTGGTCGAGCGCCGTGACGTCGCCGTCATTGAGATCGCCGAGTAGCGTCGACCAGTTCTTCGGCGGCGCCTCCGTCGAATCGTTGTTCAGCAGCAGGCGCTGCGCGAGAAACGCGAGCAGGATGACGACGAGAATCGGGAAAACAGCGTTCTTAAAGATCCGATTCACGAGGCTCCGGCTGGTCGGTGACGCGGGTGCGTCAGTGGCCTCACGATAGCAGCGGCTCGGTTTCGCCTTGGGGTGCGGCGTCGCTTGGCGCAGAACGACGGAGAACCACTGTCAGCGCGAAGGCGATCACAAGCGCGCCCATCGCGAAGGCCACAGCGCCGGTCCAGCCAGCCGCGCTCCACGCCGCGCCGATCACAAATGGACCAAGCGAGCCGAGCAGGTAGTAGATCGTGAGGTGCAGACTCATGGCGCTGCCGCGGTCGCGCAGTGTCAACTGCGGCACGAGCAGCTGCGCGACGCCCACCATGAAGAACAGGCTGCCGGCCATCACCATCATCCCGATGACGGTCGGCAGCAGGCTCGGGATGGAGCCGACCAGCAGGCCGGCGGCGGCGACCACGGGGAAGACCGGCAGCACGGAGCGCGGGCCGAGACGGCCGGCGATGCGCACAGCAAACGGCGCGAGCGCGCCGACAAGCCAGACGAAGTAGAACGCGCCGACCTCCATGTGGCTCATGCCGAACACGCTTGACTCGAGCCGGTAGGCGAGCACGGAGAACAGCCCGACGAACGCAAAGAACGTCGTGCCGGCGGCGAACGCGTTGAGCAGGATCGGGGTGTTGCGCAGATGCGCCTTGAGGGCCCGCAGCGGCGAGCGCGCCTTCGGCGGTGGCGGAGCGACCGGCAACAGGATGCGGATCATCACGGCGCTGATCAGTACCGGGATCGCCAACACGGCGAGCGACTCGCGCCAGCCGGTGTACTCGACAAGGACCGCCGGGATCGTGCGGCCAAGGAAGCCGCCGAGCACGAGCGCCGAGGTGTAGATACCGACGACGGTGGGCACGCGGTGCGCCGGGAAGGACTCGTAGACATACGCCGTCGCGACGGTCAGTAGCCCTGGCAGCAACAGCCCCTGCAGGGACCGCAGCACGAGCAGCTCGACGATGCCCGACACGAAGGCGATCAAGATCGTGGGCACTGCGAGTAGGGCGCCCGATCCGAACATCACCTCGCGACGCCCAATGCGGTCCGACAGCGGACCCATCAGCCACGCGCCGACTGCGATGCCGATCACGACGACCGTGATCGTCAGACCCGTGATGGCAGGGCTGACCTCGAGGCTGCGGCCGATCTCCGGCACGATCGCCTGCGTCGAGTACGGGATCATGAACATCGTCGCCGAGGCGATCGTCAGCGCCAGGATCGCGCCGGCACCGGCTCGGACGGGCGAGGCGGCAGGCGCGTGCGACATGCAGACACGGTACCGCGCCCCTACGATGCCGCTCAATGGCCGAAGTCGTCTTCTCCGAGCCCGGCGCGTTCGGCACGCACGTGCTGATCGTCGGCGACCCGAAGCGTGTCGAGCTGCTCGCCACCGAGGTGCTCGAGGACGCGCAGCTGGTCGGCGACGCCCGCGGGATGCTGGGGTACGTCGGCACGTTCAACGGCAAGCGTGTCGGCATCCAGACGCACGGCATTGGCGGAGCATCGGCCGCACTCGTCGTCGAAGAGTTGGTGCAGGCGGGCGTCACACGCGTCGTACGGCTCGGTACGTTCGGCTCGCTCTCCCCCGCCTTCCAGCCCGGTGACTTGCTGTGCGCTGCCGCCGCAATTCCGCACGATGGCGCCAGCCGCGCGCTCGTCGGCGGCGAGCCACACGCGCCGATGGCCGACTTCGAGATCGTCCACGCCGCGGTCCACGACGCCAAGCACCTCGGCGTGCGCATGCGCGTGGGTCTCGTCGCGACGACCGACCTGTACTTCGATCCGGACGACGATCTCGACCGCCGCTGGGCCGCGCGCGGTGCCGTCGGCGTCGACATGGAGACCGCCACGCTGCTCACGCTCGCGCCGCTGCGCGGCATTTCCGCCGGCTCGTTTCTCGTCTGCTCGAACGTCGTCGATGCTCCGGCCACCCAGTGGACGGCCGACGAGCACCGCGCTGCCTTCCTGACCGCCGCGCCCGTCGCCCTGGGCGCCCTCCTCTCGGAGCCCAAGCCCAAATGAGCCGTCGCGTCGTCCTGATCATCAATCCCGCGTCTGCCAACGGCAAGACCGGGCAGGAATGGCCGGGCCTGGTCGCCGAGGCGCAGCGCCTCGGCGTGCGCGTCGAGGAGCGCATCACCGAGGCCGCCGGCCACGCCACCGAGCTGGCGCGCGAGGCGAGCATGGCGGGTGCTGATGTCGTGGTCGCCGTTGGCGGCGATGGCACGGTGCACGAGGTCGTCAACGGCCTCGTGGGCCCGGGCGGCCAGCCGTTCGGTAACGCCGCGCTCGGCGTGATCGCCCGCGGCACCGGCCGCGACTTCATCCGCAGCCACAACATCCCCACGAAGGCCGCCGAGGCGATCCGCGCGATCGCTGAGGGCCCGATCGGCAACATCGACGTCGGTGAGCTGATCGCCACCGACGACCCCGAGGGTGGCCGTCGCTTTGCCAACGCCGCCTCGTGTGGTGTCACGGGTGCGATCGCGCTGCGCGCCAACCAGATGTCGAAGCGCCTCGGCGGCACACCGACGTTTCTGATCGCCGCCTTCCAGGGCTTTCGCGGGTACACCAACACGCCCGTCCACGTGGAGCTCGACGGGCGCCCGATGGACGTCACCGCCTCGGCCATCGTGTGCGCGATTGGCCACTCGCTCGGCGGCGGCATCAAGGTCGCGCACGGCGCGCGCCAGGATGACGGCCTGCTCGACATGGTCCTCGTCGGCGACGTGGGCGCGAAGGACCTCGCGCTCAACCTGCACCGCCTCTACACGGGCACGCTCGGCGAGCACCCGCAGATCACGCACGTCAAGGGCGTCGAGGTGAAGGTGTCGGGCGCAACACCGCTGCAGATCGAGGCCGACGGCGAGCTGGCTGGCACGACGCCGTCGACGTTCCGGTGCCTGCCGGGCGCGCTCCGACTCGTGACCGCGTCGTGAGGCGACTGCCGCACCTGGTCGGCGCGCTCCTGCTCCTCGCACTGCTAACCGCCCCGTTCGCCGCCGGGCACGCGACGATCGAGTTGCACGGCGAGAATGCCGTCGCCGGCAAGCGCGGCACGCTCACCATGACGATCCCCCACGGCTGCGGCGCTGGCCTTGCGACGGACCGCCTCGTCGTCCGCCTTGGCCCGGGCTGGTCCAGCGTGCGGCCCGTGGCGATCGGTGGCTGGACCTCGTCGGTCGCGCGCGCCTCCTCCGGACGCCAGGTGATTACCTGGATCGCGACGGCCGGTGGGCTGCCGAACACCGCAAGCGGCGACTTCCCGATCAGCGTGCGCTGGCCGCGCGACCACGGCATCTATCGCACGCCGACGTTCCAGCACTGCGGCGCGACCCTGATGAAGTGGAGCGACCCGTACGCGAGCGCCGCCTCGGCCGATCAGGACTACCCGCCGATCTACCCCGTGCCGCGCATTCACGTTCTGCCTGCCAGCTGACGACCGCGTGACCCGGGCATAGTCGCGGCATGAAGATCCTGAGCCTGCTCGGCGCCGCTCTTGCCCTCGCCCTCGTCGTCACCGCCTGCGGCGGAGGCACGGAATACCAGACGGCCGATGCCGTCAAGGCCTTCAACGCCTATCAGGACAACGCGAAGTACGGCATCGCCCTCGCCTGCCCGGAAACGGTTCCTGCCGACGCGGAATTCGAGTGCACGTACTCGACGAAGGGCGGAACGCCGCAGAAGGCGACCTTCGTGATCGAGAAGGGCAAGATCGAACCTACCGATGAGCAGGCCATGGGGCAGGCGATGCTTGACGCAACGACGCCGCAGTTCTGGGGCGACAACACGCTGCCGGGCTTCGTGGATCAGATCAACGCCGATCCCATCGTGAAGGCGGCCGACCTGAACTTCACAATCACGTGCCCGAAACTGACCAGCTACGAGGAGACGTACTCCTGCACCGTCGACGACGGCAAGGGCGACACGTTCAAGACCCCCTTTGCGTTCTCGAAGGACGACACCGGCGCCTGGTCGTTGGTGCCGACTGATGAGGACGGATTCTCCACGGAGCTCGCCAACATCTTCCAGGCGATCAACTCCGGCAGTTAGACGGCCGCGCGTGTAACCCAGACCTCGCTGCGCATCGGCGCGCTGGTCTTAGCCCGGAATCGCCGCGCGAATCTGCGCAAGTGCGGCCTCAAGGGCGGCCGGGTCGCCACCGCTGCGACCGAGCTCGATGCCGGCCAGGAACGTGGCGATCGGTGCGGCCGGGCGCACCACGCCATGCGCGGCGTCGGCCGCCAGCGACAGCAGTGCCTCAACGGTGGCCGGGTCGCCGACCCAGGCCAGGCTTTCGTCGTCCATTGCCGCAACCGCTCGGCCTGCGAATGCCTCGACTTCCTCCATGTCAGCCTCCTGTCGGCGGATTTCTCCACGCGTGCGAAGGGCACCGCAGAGGCGCGCTACCCGCTGTGAGGGTATCGTCCAACCACCGCGACCCCCGGGAGCAGTGCACGTGAGCACAAGCCAGATGCGTGAATCGATCAACGGCGTCCAGGCCGCGCTCGCCGAGCGGTCGTACATCGCCGACCGCGGGCTCGCCACGACCGTGCACCTCCAGCTCGCGCTCGAGAAGCCGCTGCTCCTCGAAGGCGAGGCCGGCGTTGGCAAGACAGAGCTCGCGAAGGTCGTCGCCGACGCGCTCGGCGCGCGCCTGATTCGCCTGCAGTGCTACGAAGGCATCGACGTCGCCCACGCCCTCTACGACTGGGCCTACGCGCGCCAGATGCTCTACATCCGCAGCCTCGAGGCGAGCGGCGAGCAGTTGTCCGGCGACGCCATGCTGGACGAGCTGTTTGGACCGCGCTTCCTCGAGCGCCGACCGCTGCTCGACGCCATCTCGTGTGACGACGAGGTGCCGCCGGTCCTGCTGATCGACGAGATCGACCGCGCTGACGACGAGTTCGAGGCGTTCCTGCTCGAGCTGCTCTCGGACTTCCAGGTAACGATCCCCGAGATCGGCACGATCAAGGCCGAGCGCCGTCCGATCGTGTTCCTTACCTCGAACCGCACGCGCGAGCTACACGAGGCACTCAAGCGCCGCTGCCTCTACATGTGGGTCGAGATGCCCGACCTCGATCGCGAGATCCAGATCGTCCGCGCCCGCGTGCCCGAGGCCTCCGAGCGCCTTGCCGCCCAGGCCGCTGCGTTCGTGCACGAGATCCGCGCGCTCGACCTGACCAAGCAGCCGGGCATTGCCGAGACGATCGACTGGACACAGGCGCTGCTCGCACTCGGCCAGCAGGAACTCGCCGCCGACGTGGTCGACATGACGCTCGGCTCGGTCCTCAAGTTCCACGAGGACATCGGCCGCGTGCGCGACGCCGACCTCCAGCAGCTCGTCGAGCGCGCGCGCACCGCCGCCGACCCTCGGCTACCGGCAGGCTGATGAGCACCGGCGACGCCGTCGTCCGCAAGCTCGTTACGTTCGGCCGCATCCTGCGCGAGGCCGGAGTCGAGGTTGGCCCCGGCCGCATCCAGGATGCGCTGCGCGCGCTCGACTGCGTCGACATGCGCAACCGCGACGAGGTCTACTCGGCGCTCGCCTGCACGCTCGTTGCGCGCCGCGATGACCTCGAGCTCTTCGACCGCGCCTTCCGCGCGTGGTTCGAGAAGGACCCCACGCGCAACGAGGGACGCCGTCCCGACATGGGCATCGGCATCGACGAGCGGCCACAGCCGCCCGCACCCGCCAAGCACCCCAACGAAGAGGGAGAGCCCGACGAGGTCGATGAGGACCAGGAAGAGCCCGACGTCCTCGCCGCGTACAGCGCCGACGAGAACCTGCGCGACCGCGACTTCTCGACCCTGACGCGCAGCGAGCTGCTGCGCCTGCGCCGATTGATGGATCGCCTCGTGCGCGTCCTCCCTACCCGCCGCTCGCGTCGCATGGAGGTCGCGGCGAACGGGTCGCAGCTGGCGCCGCGCGAGACGCTACGCCGCGCGATGCGCCGCGAAGGCGAGCCGATCGAGCGCGCCTTTCGCCGCCCCAAGAAGGTCGAGCGCCGCGTCGTGTTTCTCTGCGACGTGTCGGGCTCGATGGAGCCGTACAGCCGTGCTCTCGTGCTGTTTTTGCAGGCGGCGGTTAGTGCCGGCCGCAAAGTCGAGGCGTTCACCTTCGGTACACGTCTGACCTGCCTGACGCCGTTCCTCGGCGGTTACGACCCGGAGGCCTCGCTGCAGCGCGCCGCCCGCGCCGTGCCCGACTGGGCCGGCGGCACGCGCATCGGCGACAACCTCAAGGCCTTCAACGACCTCTACGGCCGTCGCGGCCTGACGCGCGGCGCCGTCGTCGTGATCGTGTCCGACGGCTGGGAGCGCGGCGATGTGACCACCCTCGCCAACGAGATGGCGCGCCTGCGTCGCCGCTGCCACTCGATCATCTGGGTCAATCCACTCAAGGGCAGCGAGGGCTACGAGCCGCTCGCCGCCGGCATGGCCGCGGCACTGCCTTACGTCGACACCTTCCTGCCCGGCCATAACCTCAACGCGCTCGAATCGCTCGCCGAGGCGCTGCGCAAGATCGATGGGCGGCATTCGGGCGTCCGACCCGCCACACTGCGAGCAGCAGCATGAACGACGAGACCCTGCAGACCGCGGCCGCCTGGGCCGCCCGTGGCGACAATGTCGCGCTCGCGACTGTCGTGCGCACGTACCGCTCCGCCCCGCGCCCGATCGGCAGCGTGTTCGCCGTCTCGTCGAGCGGCGAGATGGCCGGCTCCGTGTCGGGTGGCTGCGTCGAGGGCGACATCTACGGCGCCGCGCAAGAGCTCTTCGCCGGCGACGGCGGGGCGCCGCGGCTGATCCACTACGGCATCTCTGACGACCTCGCGCTCGAGGTCGGCCTAGCCTGCGGTGGCGAGCTGTGGGTGGCGCTCGACCGCTACAGCCCGCGCACCGCCATGCGCCGCGGCGCGATCGCACACGTCTTCGGCGGCGCGCAGAACGGCCACACGCTCGTATTCGACGTCGATACCGACGCACTGACCGGCGACCTCGCGGGCGACCTGCGCGCTACGGCCGAGGCCGCCATTGGCGAAGCTGTCGCGACCGAGGCGTCGAGCGCGATCGACCTCGAGGACGGCATCACGTTGTTTGTCGAGAGCATCCACCCCGCTCCGCGCGTCGTGGTCGTCGGCGCCGTCGATACCGCCGAGGCACTCTGCCGCATGGCCGGCACGCTCGGCTGGCGCACCGCCGTCGTGGATCCGCGCTCGAAGTTCGGCACCAAGGAGCGCGTGCCGAGCACCGACGCCTTGTTGACGTCGTGGCCCGACAAGGCCTATCCCGAGCTCGAGCTCGAGGCCGCCGACCACCTCGTAGTGCTCACCCACGACCAGAAGATCGACGATCCGGCGATCTCGCTCGCGCTCAATCTCGGCGTCGGCTACGTCGGCGCCCTCGGCTCGCGCCGCACGCAAGAGAAGCGCAACCAACGCCTGCTCGAGTCGGGTAACACCGAGGAGCAGGTCGGCCGCATCCATGGCCCTGTCGGCCTTGACATCGGCGCGCACTCGCCGGCCGAGACGGCCGTGGCGATCCTCGCCGAGATCATCGCCTACCGCTCTGGCCGGTCTGGTCGGCACCTCAAGGACACGACGGGCCGCATCCACCCGACCGACGAGCCGACCGCCTGAGCATGGCACGCGACCTCGTCGATCCGCCGCTCGATCCTGCGCGCTACCCGTTCTCGCATCCGATCCGCGTCCGCTTTGCCGAGACCGACGCGATGGGCGTCGTGCACCACGCGTCGTACATCCCGTGGCTCGAGGAGACCCGCGTCGCACTCCTCGCGCACGGCGGGCACGACTACGCCGAGGTCCACAGCGGTGGCCTCGATCTGGCCGTCGTTGACGTTGTCGCGCGCTACCGGCGCTCGCTCAAGTTCGGCGATCCCGTCGTCGTCCACGCGGGCATTGCGAAGATCACACGCACGCTGATCGAGATCGCCTACCTCGTAACGACGGGCGATGAGGTCGTACTAACGGGCGTGACGACGCACGCGTGCGTCAACCCTGAGGGGCGTCCAATGCGCGTTCCCGACTGGCTGCTCGACCTCGCCGAGGGCGATACCGCCCTGCGCGACTAGAACGACCTGCCGCCGTCCAGCGACGCAAACAGGCGTCCATCCGTGCCGATAGCGAAGACCAAGTCGGGATTGCGCGGGTCGATCGCGATCACCGAGGCGTTGAGTCCACTGATCGACCACGTACGCCCGTTGTCGCGCGTCACGATCACCTTCGGCGTGGCGACGGCGATGCGCCCCGCAACGGTACGGGCCGCGGCGACCGTCTGCGCGTTGGAGACGCCCGGGACGTACTGGAAGCTGGCACCGAGATCGTCCGACGCCTGGAGACCCTGACGACCACAGGCCACCCACAGTCGCTCGTTCTTCTTCCCCTTCGCGCCCCCCACGGCGAGCGCGCGAGGCTTCGCGCACAGGCCAACGGCAGGCATGTCCCACCAGTACGCGCCGCCATCGTTCGAATAGTGCAGCTGCAGACCGTCATTGGTTGAGAGCGCCCAGAGGCGCAGGCGCCGTGCGTTTCCCGCGAGCAGCGTGACGGCATCGCCAAACGGCCAGGCCACCCGCGGATTGGCCTCGCCCTGCAGGCTGTAGTCATAGACCTGTGCTGTGGCGCCACGCGAGACGAGGATGCGGTCGTAGTATGGCGCCGCCGCGACGACGGGCTTGCGCCCCATCGCCGGCAACTGCCAGGTCCGGCCCCCGTCGAGGCTGTATTGCATGCCGTAGTCGCCGCCCACGATCAACGGTCCTTGCGCTTCGTCCGAAATGAGCATGAAGCGTGGATGCGCAAAGCCTGCCGGCAGCGCGCGCGGCTTGGGCTCGAGCCCACAGGCCGCGAGCGCTGCTGCCGCGGCGCAGACGACCAGCGCGATCACCAGCCGCCTCACGCGCCGAGCGCTCCTCCGCGCGTAGCGGCCACCACCGGCGGTGGCCCCGTGCGCAGACTCTCCTGTTCATCTTCTGTCCGCGAGATCGTGCGCCGCACATCGCCGAAGGAGAGCCCCTCAACCGACAGGAAGATGAAGCCGAGGCCGGCTCCGAGCGCGACCTCGATCACCTGGAGGCCGATCGCGAAGGTCACGGCCTGGCCGAACGAGATGTCGAAGGCCTGCGAGAGCGCTGTGGCGACCGCAAGTTGGAACACGCCGAGGTTGCCGGGCACGAGCGGGACGAACCCGACGAGGTTCGAGACGAGGAAGACGACGCAGGCGGCGGCGACGGGATGCGTGTCGATATCGAAGGCGAGCAGCGCGAGATAGATACCGATGATCTGCGCGATCCACGACAGCAGGCCCGCGCCAAACGAACTGACCGAGAGCCACGGACGGCGCAGCAACTGCGCGCCACGGCTGAGCGAGTGCAAGTGCAGCTCGGCGGTGCGCAGCGTCGAACGCCACCAGGTGCGCGCGTAGTCCTCGCGCACCTCGCCACGGCGCAGGCGCCAGCGACTGACGAGCTCGACGAGACCGACGACGAGCAGGCCCGCCATGAGGGCACCAAGCAGGATCATCGTGCCGCGACCAGCCCAGTCGGGTACGCCGTCGACCGTAAAGACCATCGCGACGAGCAACGCCGCGAGCGTGATGCCAAGCACGAGCTGCTCCATCACGACCGTTGCCGTCATGGTCGAGATCGGTACGTCCTGTCCCTCCTTCTGCAGGCGCCGCCGCAGCACGACCATGCGGCCAAGCTCGCCGAGGCGTGCAATCAGGACGGTGTTGAGCAGAAAGCCGACGAAGATCGCAGGGAGTACGGCGCGATACGGCGCCTTGACACCCGGCACGGAGTCGAGCGCGCTCTTCCAAATCACGCCCTTGAAGGCCACGCTGATGAAGTTGGCGAGCAGCGACAGGATCACGAGCGGGATGCTGAGGCTGCGGAAGGTGTCGAGGATGGCGGTGACCTCACCTCGATCGACACGGGCCAGCCCGATCGCGGCGATGACGACAATGATTGCGGTGACGATCGCGAGGCGCTTCCACGAGATCGGCTTCGGGGGGTCGAGCGCCGCAACCTCGGTCATCGTTAGGAACTCGAACTCGCGCTCGCGTGCCGCCGCGATGATGCCGGGTAGGGCATCGGCGGTCTGCGAGCGATCGTCGTCGCCCCAACCGTCGGCGTCGTGCAGCAGCAGGATCGCGCCGGGCTTCATCGCCTTGGCGGAGCGCTTGATGATCACGTCGGCACCTGGCTTGGCGGTGTCGAACACGCCGGCGCTCCAGGCGCACGTCATGTAGCCCAGACGCCGCGCGGTGCGCGCCACGAACGGACTGCGGAAACCATGCGGCGCGCGGAACACGCGCACGGGCGGCCCGCCGGCCTTGCGCAGCAGGCGCTCCGTGCGCTGCAGCTGGTGGTGCACCTGCGTGGCACCGGCGAACGCGAGGATGCCGTGGTCGTACCCATGGTTGCCGAGCTCGTGCCCCTCGCGCACGATCCGCTCGACGAGCTCGGGATGGCGCTCAGCGTGCTTGCCGAGCACAAAGAACGTGGCGCGCACACCTTCGGCACGAAGAATGTCGAGGATGCGCGGCGTCGTGTCGGGCGACGGACCATCATCGAACGTCAGGGCGACGACGTCCTTGCGGATGCGCTTGCCGTCAACCACGCCGCCGAACAGCGGCGAGCTGGCGCCGAACATCCCCCATGCCCCGAGCGTGAGCAGCAGGATCGCGGCGACATCGACGACCCAGGCCAGCCACGACAAGTTCGCGTGCGTGAGCACCGCATCGGCGAGGACGGCGATCGCAGCGACGGCCACTCCGATCAGCACTGCCCGGAGGATCGTCTGACGCTTCGTCACGGGCGCGGACCCTTGTCGAGGAGGTCGACGTAGAAATCCTCAAGCTGCTTGGCGACCTTCGACCACGCGTAGTCGGTGACGGCGGTCTTGCGTCCCTCGCGACCCATGCGGTCGCGCTCCTCGGGGTGCTCGATCATGTACATCAGCGCCTCCGCAAAGCGCTCCGTGCTCTCCGCCGGGGAGATCAACAGGCCTTGCTTGCCGTGCTCCATCAGCAACTGGAACCCGGAGATGCGGCTCGCGACGACCGGGCGTCCGCAGCTCATCGCCTCGAGCAGGACCATGCCGAACGACGCGCGCTGGCATGGCGTGCAGTGGATGTCGGCGGTGGCGTAGTACCGCGGACGGTTCCAATTGACGCGGCCAGCCCAGTGCACGTCGGGTGCGATGTCGTCCGGGACCTGGCCCTGGTACCGCGATTTGAGCGGCCCGTCACCAACCACAATCAGCCGCACGTCAGGCCCAACGCGGCGACGGACTTCCGTAAAGGCGCCGATCATCGTGTCGAGGCCATTGCGTGGGTCGAAGCGGCCGAGGAACAGGATGTTGAGCTTGCCGTCCTTCAGTTCGGGAATTGGGTCGGCCTCAGGCGAGAAGCGCCGGTCGTCGATGCCATTGGGGATGACGGTGTACTCGTACGGGTAGTACGGAGCGAGCGAGCCAATGCACGCCTCGCTGACCACAATCTTGCCGTCGAGGCGCCCGATCACCTTGCGCATCAGTGGCGCGATGATGTCGAAGCCGAGATTGCGCGGGAAGACGGAGTGGAACGTGCCGACCGTGACGGCGGTCTTCGGCGCGGCAAGCACACCCATGATCGGGAGGATCGGGCTGTACGGCGAGTGCACGTGGACCACGTCGACCTTGCGCTTCTCGAAGATCTGCTTGAGCTTGCGGCGCAGCAACGGATCGACGACGTGATACGTCTGCGAGGCGTTGGCATACCCGGGCAGCGCACGACCGACGCGCACGATCTCGAAGGGCACGTTGGCCTCGGGCCGAATCTCACCGTCGACAATCGGCGGCGGACGCATGACATTGCCCGTGACGATCGTCACCTCGTGGCCTCGCCGGGTCAGCTCCGTGGCCTGCCCGTGGACGTGCTCAGTGATCCCGCCGAGGTGCGGGTAGTAGTAGTCGGTGACGATGGCGATCCGCACGCTTCCTGCATCGTAGCCTCGTCGGCCGCCTTGGCACTTTCCCCCCGAGAGTGCCAAGCCGATTCGGCGCCCGCGCTATAGTGCGACTCGTGCCTACGTACGAATATCGCTGCGCGGAAGGTCATGAAACCGAGGTCTTCGCGAAGATGACCGACCCGCCGCTCAAGAAGTGCCCCGAGTGCGGGAAGAAGGTCGAGCGCGTGCTGTTCGCTCCGCCGATCCACTTCAAGGGCTCCGGTTACTACTCGACGGATTACGGCAAGGGCGGCAAGCGCGCCACCAAGGAGAAGGCCGACGGCGGCGAGTCCAAGTCGTCCGATTCGTCCGACTCCAAGAAGAGCGATTCGAGCTCGTCGAGCACCTCGACGAAGTCGTCTGACTCCTCGTCCTCCTCCAAGTCTTCCGACTAGAGGCCTGCGAGCACCACACGCCCCGCTTCGGCGATGGCGCGCAGCCCACCCGGGAAGTCCCAGTTGGCGCGATCTTCTTCCTCGACCATGTTCGAGATCGCGCGTAGCTCGATCGCGGGAATACCCGCCTCGGCTGCTGCGCGCAGCACGCCGAAGCCCTCCATCGCCTCAACGTCGCAGTCACCGCCGCCGACATGGGCACTCGTCGCGATCGGTTGCCGAAGTGCGGCAGGGAGCAGCGTGCTCACACGCTCAACGAGGGTCGCGTCGGGCTCAATCGTGCGCACGGTCGGCACTGCCGCAGCGAGATCGCTGTATTGACTGAGCGTGCCGATTACGACGTCGCCGATCTGTAGGCCGCTCGCACGCCGCGCGCCGGCGATACCGAGGTGCAAGATCGCGTCGGGCCGATGCGCTGCGAGGTACGCAGCAGTGTGCACAGCAGCCTCAACGGGGCCGATGCCAACGACAAGCGTGTCGGCACCCCCAACCCAGTCGAGCTCACCTGGCGTCGCGGCGATCACGAGGACATCCATGCCGACATGATCCCACGCCACAGCCACGACATCCGCCCATGCGATAGTTCGGACGCACCCTGCCCGAGGAAGCACCATCGAAACTCTCTCCCGCATCGTCACCGGCCGCCGCTCCAAGTGGCTCGTTCTCCTCGCCTGGATCATCCTCGCGGCCGGACTCGGCTCGTTCCAAGCCAAGCTGAACTCGGTCACCCAGAACGACTCGACGACCTTCCTGCCGGCCGGCGCGGACTCGACCAAGGTGCTCGATGAGCTCCGCACGCGCTTCGACAACGGACGCACGATCCCCGCGCTGGTCGTCTACCAGAACCCCGACGGGCTGAATGACGCCGATCGCGCCGTCATCGCCGCCGACGAAAAGGCCTTCGCACAGCTGCCGGACCACGCGCCGATCCAGTCCCCGCTCGGCCCCGCGGCGGCACAGCAGGGCCTGCTGTCGAAGGACGGCACGACGGCGATCATGATCGTGCCTCTGACGGCGCAGGTGATCGACACGATCGAGCCGGTCGTCAAGGACATGCGCTCGATCGCCCAACAAGATCGACCCGACGGGCTCTCCGTCTACGTCTCCGGGCCGGCTGGCATCACCGTCGACGCCGTCGAGGTCTTCGGCAACATCGACGGCAAGCTGCTGATCGGCACGACGGTCCTGATCCTCGTCCTGCTGCTCTTGATCTACCGGTCGCCGATCATCGCGCTCGTCCCACTCGTCGTCGTCGGCGTCGCCTACTCGATCGCCGGTGGCGTCGTCTACCTCGTCGTCAAGGCCTTCGACCTCCCGATCAACGGCCAGGCCACGGGGATCCTGATCATCCTGATGTTCGGTGCGGGCACCGATTACTGCATCTATCTGATCGCGCGCTACCGCGAAGAGCTGCGCGTCCGTGAGGATCGTCACGACGCCATGCAGCACGCCGTCGCGCGGTCTGGCCCGGCGATCCTCTCCGCCGGCGGCACGGTCGTCGCGGCAATGCTGGTGTTGCTCGTTGCCGATCTGTCGAGCACGCGCAACCAAGGCCCCGTCCTCGCGATCGGCGTGGCGATCACGATGCTGGCGGGCCTGACCCTGCTGCCCGCCCTGCTGACGATCATCGGCCGCGGCTCCTTCTGGCCCGCCGTACCGCGCTTCGGCTCGGAGGATCGCTCGCGCCGCTCGCTGTATCACCGCGTGGGCGAGTTCGTCACGCACCGCCCCGTCGTGACCGTCGTCACAGTCACAGTCGTCCTGCTCGTGTGTGTGCTGGGCGTCCTGTCCAACCCGAGCGGGCTCGGCATCGGCGGCGGGTTCCGCGCCAAGCCCGAGTCGATCCAGGGGCAGATCGCCCTCGCCAAGGCGCTGCCGCCGGGCGAGCTGGCGACCACCCAGGTGATCGTCGATGCGCCGAAGGACAAGCTCGAAGCGGCAACAGGTGCCGTGATCGGCGCGCTCCAGGCCGATACGGCCGACGTCGCCGCCGTCCGTCCCAGCCTGACCGCCACCAACGGGGAGGCACAACTGCTCGAGGTCGTCCTCACCCGCGACCCCTACGGGGATGCGGCCAATGCCTCGATCCCACGCATCCGCACAACCGTCGAAACCGCGGCGGCCAACGCGGGCGGCTCGGCGCTCGTCGGCGGCCCAACGGCCCAGGACTACGACACGAACCAGGCCGTTAGTCGCGATGCGCGGCTGATCGTGCCGCTCACGCTTCTGCTGATTCTGATCATCCTGATCCTGCTGCTGCGTGCCGTCGTTGCGCCGCTCTACCTGATCGGGACGGTGATCCTCTCGTACTTCGCGACGCTCGGACTCTCGTACCTGATCTTCCTGCACGTCTTCAATAGCCCTGGCGTCGATCCGGGCTACGCGACGTTCCTGTTCCTGTTCGCCGTCGCACTTGGCGTCGACTACAACATCTTCCTCGTTTCCCGGATCCGCGAGGAGGCCGACGCGATGCCTATGCGACCGGCGGTGCTCCGCGCTCTCGAGACGACCGGTGGCGTGATTACGAGCGCCGGCCTGATCCTTGCCGGCACCTTCCTCGTCCTGATGACACTGCCGCTCGAGGCGCTCTTCCAGCTCGGCTTCGGCGTCGCCCTCGGTGTGTTGATCGACACCTTCGTGGTGCGCACACTGCTCGTGCCGGCACTCGCCGTGTGGGTCGGGGATCGGTCGTGGTGGCCGGGGCGGGTGCCGGACCACACGGCGCCGCCCTCTGAGTGACCGAGCGAGGGTCGTACGATCACAGGCCCGACCGGCACTAGAATCGCCGTATGGACATCCTCGTTCTCCAGCACATCGCCTGCGAGCCGCCCGCCGAGTACGGCACGGTGCTCACGTCGCGCGGCCACACCCTTCACACCGTTGAGGTCGACGAGGGCGAGCCGCTGCCCGATTGGCGCGACTTCGGCGCGATCGTGGCGATGGGCGGACCGATGGGCGCGTACGAGGACGACGCCTACCCGTGGCTGGTCGCTGAGAAGCAGCTGATCGGCGACGCCGTGCGCGCCGGCCTGCCGTACTTCGGCGCGTGCCTGGGCGTCCAGCTGCTGGCCGCAGCCCTCGGCGCGCGCGTCTATCCGGGTGCCGCGCCCGAGGTCGGCATCCTCGACGTCATGCGCACCGAAGACGGCGGCTCTGATCCCGTCGCGTCGATCCTGCCGGAGCGCTTCAAGACCCTGCAATGGCACGGCGATACCTTCGACCTACCCAAGGGCGCGGTCTCGCTGTTCTCCAGCCCGGCGTACCCGAACCAGGGCTTCCGCTTCGGCGAGGTTGCCTACGGCGTGCAGTTCCATTTGGAGGTCGATGCGGCGCTCGCCGATGAGTGGTCGCGCATCCCGGCCTACAAGACGGCGGCAGAGAACGTGCTCGGACCGGGTGGTCTCGACCAACTGCTCAGCGGTGTCGCAGACAACGCCGATCGCATGCTCCCCCACGCTCGCACGCTGATCGACGCCTGGCTCGATCACGTGATCGAGTACGGCCGCTCCTAACGCACGCGGACGTTCGGCAGGTCGAGAAACCCGGTGCGGTCAAGCGTGACGATGGTGCGACCCGTGGCGCGTGCCGTTGCGGCGATGATCAGGTCGTGGGCGCCACGCATGGTGCCGGCTCGCCGGCAGTGCTCGAGAAGCGCGGCATGGTGCGGGGCCGTCGCCGTGTCGTACTGAACTACAGCGCACGTCTCGACGACGTGCTCCGCGAAGCGCTGACGGCGCTCGGCCATCGCTCCGATCGCGAGACGCGCACCGAGGAGGAGCTCGGTAACGGTGATTGCCGCGACGCCGACATCCTCCCCGCCCTCAACTGCTTTGAGGTCGAAAGCACCGCGCTCGATTTCGATCAGCACACTGGTGTCGACAAGGAGGCCTCTCACCGCGACCACGGGTCGTCGAGTGGTGCCGACTGGTCGCGCACCCAGGCGATATCCGCCGCCCAGTCATCGTCGGTGCCGGGGTGCGCTTTGCGATTGGCACGGGCGAAGTCCGCGAGGTCCGCCAGCGAGCCGCGGCGTGCCGGATGCAGTTCCGCGACGATCCGGCCGTGGCGCGTGATGCGGTACGACTCGCCGTCGCGCTCGACCTGATCCAACAACTCGCGGAAGGTGCGAGCGGCATCGGTGGCGGTGATCTCCTGCACGCCAATCAACGTATCAGATAATCCGATTTTCATACCGGTCAGCGTAGCCAGACTCCTGCGAAACAGCCGTGATCCGGACGTGCCGCATTCAGACCCACCACGCGCACGCTCGCCCAGAGACCACTCGCACCAACACCTCTTTCCGACTAATCTCGTCGCATGCCCCTCGCTTCGAACCCCAAGCGCCTCTCGCAGTTTTGGCACCCGATCGCCTCCGTCGAGGAGGTAACCGAGCAGCCGCAGCGCTTCACACTGCTCGATCAGAACCTCGTCGCCTTCCGTACCGAGGCGGGCATCAGCGTCTTCAAGGACCTCTGCATCCATCGCGGCGCCGCACTCTCGCTCGGCGAGGTGAAGAACGGCTGCATCGTGTGTCCGTATCACGGCTGGGAGTACGACTCGACGGGCGCCTGCGTGAAGATCCCCGCGCAGCCCGACAAGCCAGTCCCCGCCGCCGCGCACGCGATTGCGTACCGCGTGGCCGAGAAGTACGGCGTGGTGTGGGTGGCGCTCGAGGAGCCGATCCAAGACATCCCGCACATCCCGCTCGACCTCGATACCGACCCCGCGTATACGAGTGATCTCTTCAGCATTCTCGAGTGGAACACGAGCGCCGGGCGCTCAACCGAAAACTCGATGGACGTCTCCCACTTCCCGTTCGTGCATCCGAACCTGCTCGGAGATCCCGACCATCCGGAGCAGGAGCCGTACGAGCTCCACCCCGAGGAGTGGGGCCAGTGGTTCGTCGTTCCCAACGCGTTCTGGCGCAGCGTCGACCAGACGCAGAACGCGATCATCACGTACACGTACACCCACGTCTACCCGTTCACGATGCACCTGCACGTGACCACGGAAGAGTCGGACGACATCATCAGCGTGATGGTGATCGCGGCGCCGACTGGGGCGAAGAAGACGCGCATCTTCCGCATCGTGTTCCGCAACTTCGTGGAGACGAATCCGAACTTCGTCAGCGACTACCTGTACATCCTTGAGCAGGATCGCGCCGTCGTTGAGAGCATCCGTCCTGAGGAGATCCCGACGTCGCTCAAGGAGGAATTGCACATCAAGGTGCCGGACCTCTCCTCGATTGCCTACCGCCGCTGGCTCGAGGACGTCGACATGCAAGGACTCGCAGAGGTCTAGACCCCGGATCCTTCGCGTACACTGGGCGCGTGCCGTTCGCATCGCTTCTTGCGCCCATCTTCGCCAGCCCCATCTCGTGGCTCAACCCGGAGACTCTTCTCGAGTCGGCCGGACCAATTGCGATTTGGGTCGCCGCAGCGATCATCTTCGCCGAATGCGGACTGCTCTTCGGCTTCTTCCTCCCCGGCGACTCACTGCTCTTCGTCGTGGGACTGTTCGTCGGCAACGGCACGATCGACATGCCGATTGCGCTCGTCTGCGCACTGTTGTTCGTCGCGGCCTTCGCCGGAAACCTCGTGGGCTATGCCGTGGGGTACCACACGGGGCCAGCGCTCTTCCGGCGTGAGGACTCACGGATCTTTAAGAAGAAGTACATCGATCACACCGAGGAGTTCTTCAACCGCTACGGCGCCGCGGCCATCGTCATCGGCCGCTTCATCGCGATCGTGCGGACCTTCATAACCGTGCTGGCTGGCGCGAGCAAGATGGACTTCAAGCGCTACGCGTTCTACAGCGCAATAGGCGCACTGCTCTGGGCCGTCGGCCTGACCCTGCTCGGCTATCTGATCGGCAACGTGCCCGTGATCAAGAACAACCTCGAGATCGCGATCATCCTGATCGTCGTCGTCAGCATCGTCCCGATCGCGATCCACCGCCTCAAGGCGCGGCACGACGCGAAGCACGCCTGAGCCGACGAGCTTCTTGATCGGGCCTGAGCCCGTGCAGCAGTTGCGCCCGGTCAGCGCATCTTTTCGCCCGCCGGATCGACCAGGCGGTCGGCAGCGATCGTCGCAGTGACGATGCCGTCGAGCGTCTCGATCTCGACCGTGTCGCCCTCGACCAGGCCTGTCGGCAGATAGGCGAACGCCAGCATCGAGCCAACCGTGTAGCCGTAGGCGACCGAGCGCAGGCGGCTAATCGGCGCGCCGTCCTTGAGCACGACCTCGCCGCCGTAGGCCGGTAGCCAGTCGCCGCTGCCGAGCTTGAGCGTACGGATGCGCGTGGCGAAGCCCTCGGCGCGGCGCTTCTCGAGCGCGTCCTTGCCGATGTAGTCGGCGTCCTTCTTGGCGCAGAAGGCGAGGCCGGCCTGGTCGGGCGTGTCGCCCGGCGCAAGGTCGGTGCCGATGTAGCGGTAGCCCTTCTCCATCCGCAGGCCGTCGAGCGAGCGGTAACCACAGACGCGGAGGCCCTGCGTGGCGCCAGCGGCGAGCAGGCTGTCCCAGACGGCCGTTGCCCAGGCGCGCGTGACGTACAGCTCGTACCCGAACTCGCCGACGTAGGTGATGCGCTGCGCGAACGCCGGCGCGCTGCCGACGTGGATGTCCTGGCCGGTGCCGAACGGGAACGCCTCGTTGGAGAGGTCGGCCGTCGTGACCGCGCTCATGATCGTCTTGGCGTTGGGACCCCAGATGCCGATCACGGCGAGCTCGTCGCTCTCCTCGCGGATCGTCACGTCGTACTGGGCGCGATGGGCGATGCCCTCGAGCCAACCACGGTCTGACGCCACGGCGCCGGCGCCGGTGACCATGCGGTAGCGGTCTTCGGCGAGCCGGGTGACGGTGACGTCGGCGATCACACCGCCGCGATGGTCGAGCATCTGGGTGTAGATAACGCTGCCCACCGGCTTGTCCATCTCGGCATCGCACGCGAACTGCAGGAGCGCGCAGGCGTCGGGGCCGTCGATCGCGATCTTGCCGAAGCTCGACAGGTCGATCAGGCCGGCGGTCTCGCGCATCGCCCGGTGCTCCTCACCAATGCGATCGAAGAACGGCATGCGACCCCAACCCCACGCGCGCTGGTCCGCGCCCATGCGCCGCCACGGCTGACCGGGCTCGATGTACTCGGCGCGCTCGAAGCCGGACTTGACGCCGAAGACGGTGCCCGCCTCCTGCAGCCGACTATGCAGCGCGGAGACGCGCGTCGGGCGGCCCCACTCGTCCTGGTCGTAGGGATAACGCAGGTGGTAGTAGTAGCGATACGTCTCGCGCCCGGCTGTGGCGGCATGCTTGGGGTCGCGGTAGACGTCGGGAAAGCGCCAGGGGCGGTAGCCCGAGACATCCCACTCGGTCTCGCCGGTGAGGATCCACTCGGCCAGCGTCTTGCCCATACCGCCGGCCCCACCGAAGCCGTTCAGCGACAGACCCGCGGCGACCCAGAAGCCGGGCACGCCGGGCATCGGCCCGAGCAGCGGGTTGGCGTCGGGCGTCATTGCGTCGGGATGGCAGATCAGCGCCACCACACCGGCGTGCTCGAGGAACGGGAAGCGACGAATCGCGCCCTCCATCAGCTGGACGAAGCGCTCCTCATCGGCCGGGACCGTGCGCGCGCTGTGCTCCCACGGCACGCCGTCGATCCAGCGCGCCGGTGCGTCGGGCTCGTAGCCGCCGAAGAGGATGCCGCCCGCCTCGGACTTGCCGTAGACGAGGTTGTCGGGGTCGCGAAAGCACGGCATGTCGCGCGGCAATTCGTGGCCCTCAACGGCCGTGAGCGCGATGTGTTGATGGTCGACGGGCGTGGACGGTACCCAGGTACCGACCATCTCGCAGACGCGTGGCGCCCACATGCCAGACGCATTGACAACCGTTTCGCAGGCGATACGCCCGTGCTCGGTGCGGACGGCGATGACCTCGCCGCCGGGGCCGCGGTCGATGCCCGTGACACGACAGTGCTGGATGATCTCGACACCGAGCTCGCGCGCGGCGTTCGCCAAGGCGTACGTCGTGCGGTGCGGGTCGAGCCAGCCGTCGCCAGGGACCCAGACGCCGCCATAGAGCGACTCAGGCGAGGCGGCCGGCATCTTCTCGAGGCAGGCCTCGGGCTCGAGCAGCTCCACATCCATGCCGATGCCACGGGCGCGCGAGACGCCGCGACGCATCTCGGCGAGCTGTTCCGGTGACGAAGCGATGCGCAGCGAACCCGTCGTCTCGAAGACGTCGAGTTCCTTATACAGCTCGATCGAGTACCGACGGAACTTCATCATCGTCTCGGACGGGTTGAACTGCGTGACGAGACCGGCTGCGTGGTGCGTCGAGCCGCTCGTCAACTCGCCCTTATCGATCAGGACGATCTTGCCGGTCCCGCCGCTCTGCTTCGCGAGGTGATAGGCGATGCTGCAACCGGTCACCCCGCCACCGATGATGACAACGTCTGCGTGTTCGATCATGTCGAGTGCTCCTTAGGACAGCACGCGGCTGCGGTCGGGGTCGTAGAACGGTTTGAGGGAGGCCTCGACGGCGTGGCGTTGGCCGTTGACCTCCACGGCGTACGCGCCCGCCTGCAGCCAGTCGGCGCTGACACCCTCGGGGTGCTTGGCGTAGCCGAGCGCAACGGCTCCACCGACGGCATGACCGTACGCACCGCTGGTGGTGTAGCCAAGCGGCTCGTTGTCGCGCCACAGGCGCTCACCGCCCCACAGGGTCAGCTCAGGATCGAGTGCGCGAAAGCCGACGAGGCGCTTCGAGAGCGCATTGGCACCCGTCTCACGCTGGGCGAGGAGTGCATCACGACCAATGAACCCGCCAGGCTTATCCCACGCGACCGCAAATCCGAGACCTGCCTCGACGGGCGTTTCGTCGGGCGAGAGCTCGTGCCCCCAGGCGCGATACGCCTTCTCGAGACGCAGCGAGTTGATCGCGTAGTGGCCCGCGAGCAGCGCCGCCTCGCCGTCGGCCTCGACCGACAGGATCTTCCAGAGCACGTCGCGCGCATCGGCCGCCGGAATGTGGAGTTCCCACCCCAGCTCGCCGACGTACGTCACGCGCGCAGCATGCAGCCTGCGCTCATTGATCACGACTTCTTGCACGACGCCGAACGGGAACGCCCCGTTGGCAAGATCGGCGTCGACGATCGGCTGGAGCAGCGCTCGACTGTTGGGGCCCATGACGCTGATCACAGCGGTCTCGCCGGTGACGTCCTCGACGGTGCAGTCGGCTCCTTCGGCTCCGCGGCGAACGTGCCAGAGGTCGCGGATGCGCTGGGCGGTTCCGGTGATCAGGCGGAAGCGATCGTCGGCGAGACGCAGGACGGTGAGATCGCTGAAGAACCGGCCGCGGTCGTCGAGCATGGCGGTGTAGACGAGGTGACCGGGCGCGACGTCAACGTCGTTGGCGCAGAGGCGGTTGAGCACCGTCAGTGCGTCGGGGCCGACGACTTCGAGCTTGCCGAAGCCCGACTGGTCGAAGACGGCCACGTGCTCTCGGGCCGCCATGTGCTCGCGGCGATGGTTCTCGAACCAGGACTGCCGACCAAACGAGTACTCGACCTCGGGCCGCGTGCCCGGATCGCCGAAGAAGTTTGGACGCTCCATGCCAGCCTTCTCGCCGAACCAGGCGCCAGCGCGCTCCATCGTCTCGTGGACCGGTGAGGTGCGCAGCGGGCGCCCCGTCAAGAGCTCACGATTGGGGTAGGCCATCAGGTAATGCGTGCCGAGTGCCTCGGTGACGCGCTGGCGCAGGTACTCGAGGTTGTCCTGCTCGGGCGCAAAGCGAGCCGGGTCGACCATGCTCAGATCAAACGGCGCGTAGCCCTCGATCAGCCACGAGGCCAGTGCCTCGCCGACACCGCCACCGAAGGCCATGCCGGCGGAATTCATGCCAGCGGCAATCCACACGCCGGGCACGCTCGGCGCCGGACCGAGCAAGAAGTTCGAGTCGGGCGTAAACGACTCGGGGCCATTGACGAAGCGCTCGAAGCCAACTTCCTCGAGGATCGGCAGCCGGTGCTTACCCTCCGTGAGCGGTGGCTCAAAGTGCTCCCAGTCGTCCTCGAGCAGCGCGAACGAGAACGGGTACGGGACCGGGTCGACCTCCCACGCCTTGGTGACAGCCTGGAACGCGCCGAGGCGAATCTTGTCGTGCACGGTGAGGTAGTACGTGCAGCCATCGGCGTCGCGGGTGCACGGGTACATGTCGATGTCACCGGGGATCGGGTTGGAGTCGGCGTAGTGGTGCTCGACCGGGGCGAGCGGCACGTTGATGCCGTACTCGCGGGCCAGATCGCGCGTCCACATGCCGCCGCTGAGGACGATCTCCTCGGCCTCGATCACGTGACCATCGTCGAGCGCGACGCCAGTGGCGCGGCCGTTTTCCACACGCAGGCCGGTAACGCGCGCGTGCTCGCAGATCGTCACGCCGCGCATCTCGGCACCCTTGGCGAGCGCGCGGGCAACACCCGCGGGCTCGACCTTGCCGTCGTCGGGGATGTACAGGCCGCCTACGAGGTCATCGGCGCGCTGGAACGGGAAGAGGTCGATCGCCTCCTGCTTGCCCACCATCTCGACGTCGATGCCGAGGTGCTGCGCCATCGCGCCGGTGCGGCGGTACTGGAACATGCGCTCGTCGTTGCGCGCCACGTAGAGCGTGCCGCACTGGCGCCAGTCGACCTTCTCCCCCGTCTCGGCCTCAAGACCGGCGTAGAGCTTGGCCGACGTGTCGCACATGCGCGCGAAGGTGCTGCTGGCGCGGAGGCGCCCCACCATGCCCGCCGCGTGCCACGTCGTGCCGCCGCCGATCTCAGACTGCTCGAGCACGACAACGTCCCGCTCGCCGCCCTTGGCGAGGTGGTACGCGATCGATGTTCCGATCACGCCACCGCCGATGATGACGATGCGCGCGCGGCTCGGTACAGTTGCAGTCATGGGGAAACCTGTCTGGACACGTTTTGATCAAGGTCGCAGACATGTCTAGTCATGTCAAGCGGGCGGGAGACGACGTGGTGAAGGCCGTGGGGAAGCGCTATGGACAGGTGGACCAAGGTGTCCCTGCACATGTGCGCCTCGCCTCCGCCCTGCGCGACACGATCGCGAGTGGCGAGCTGCTGCCTGGCGACCTCCTGCCCGGGGATGCAGCACTGATGGACGCGACCGGGCTTGCCCGCGGCACCGTCCGACAGGCAGTCGCAACGCTGCGCGCGGAGGGACTCGTGCAGACGCGGCAGGGCGCTCGAACCTCGGTGCTGCAGCGCCCGCGCCTACAGCCGTTCTCCGAACTGTTGTCCTTCACGGCCTGGGCGCGACAGCAGGGCGCGAACCCGGGCGCGCGGATGGTCGAGCTCGTGCGCCGCAGCGTGGACCCGGCCGTCGCACACGAGCTGCGGATCGGCGACAACGACCTCGTCTGGACGATGGTTCGCGTGCGCCTTCTCGACGGCGTGCCTGTGATGGTCGAGCACGCGGCCTACCCCGAGCGCATCGGTGCCCTGCTCGTCGATGCCGATCTCGAGGCGGGCAGCGTGTACGCGGCGCTCGCGGAGCACGGCATCGAGGTGGCGTCAGGGCACCACCGCATCAGCGCCATCGCGGCCGAAGCCGCTGACGCCGAACTCTTGCGCGCGCGACCCGGCACGCCGCTGCTGCGCCAGGAGCGCACCGTCTTTGCCAGCGACGGTACGCCGATCGAGCATTCCGATGATCGCTGGCGCGGCGACTCGATCGTGCTCGATGCGGTCAATTCGGTGCAGGGCTCGCAGCTCGCACGCCGCGCGCCCGACTGATCGCCGCCGTCCGCGTCGGGTGATCTTGGTTACCGCTTGGTGCACTGACGTCGCGAATGTGGGTTTCCCGCGTCAGATCCTCCGGGCCGCCGCGTCAGCCCCGGTACAGACGCAACGAAGCGGCCGACGACCCCGCAGCGTTCTGGACATACAGGGCGGCCGGTGTCGACGACCCACCGGCCGCCCGCCTGTGTCACCTGGGAGCGTCTAACGCAGTTCGAGCGTGCGGGCCGCGATGTACGCGTCGACCTCGCGCTCAACATCCGCATCAATCGGCGGCGGCACGTGCGCTTCGAGTCGCTCACGCCAGATTGCCTCGGCGCGCTGTTCGGCCGTGAGCGAACCGGCCGCGCGCCAGCGCTCGATGTTCTGCTTCGACGCGACGACAGGACGATGGAAGCACGTGCGGTAGCGCTCCATCGTGTGATCGACCCCGAAGAAGTGTCCACCGTGGCCGACCTCGCGGATCGCATCGAGTGCGAGCGTCGCATCGTCGATCTCAACGGGGCCGTACTCGACCATCAGCGAACCGATGATGTCGACGTCAGCGACGAGCTTCTCGAAGCCCGTCACGAGGCCCGCGTCGAGCCAACCCGCCGCGTGCATGACGACGTCGGCATGGCCATCGAGCGAGGCCTTCAGAATCTGCATCGATTCCCACCCTGCCTGTGCATCGGTCACCTGACTCGTCGTCAGGCCGCCACCGAGGGCGCGGGTCGGGAGACCGTAGTGCCGTGCCAGCTGGCAACCGAGGACGACGCCCTGGGCGAGCTCTGGCCCGGAGAACCCGGCAGCGCCGGACTGCATGTCGGTGATGGGCAAGCCCGAGCCGATCAGCACCGGCGCGCCCGGGCGCACGGTCTGGACCAAGGCGATCGCGGCAAAGGCTTCGGCCAGCATCTCGGCCGTGCCACCCGCGATCGTGACGGGTGCCATCGCACCGAGCATGGCGCCGGGCATGATGATGCCGGCCTGCCCGTGCTCGGCAAGCAGCATCATCGCGTCGGTCATACGCTCGTCCCAGCGCAGCGGCGAGACGGAATTGAGGATCGCCGTCATCGCACAGCGCCCGTCAAGCCCCCCGAGGACGATGTCCGCTATGCGCATGCTGTCGAGCGTGGCGTCACGCGACGAGACGGCAGCCATGAATGGCTTGTCGGACTCGATCGCAAGCGTACGGAGCAGCTGCAGGTGCCGGTACTCGACCGGCACGTCCTGCGCCTCAGTGACGACACCGCCAGCGATGTCGAGCTCGTCGGCATCCTGAATCAGCGCCACAAGGTTGCGGAGGTCGGCAAGCGAACCGTTGCCGCGCTCGCCGCCCTTGGTCACAAACGGCGCACCGTACGCTGGCGCAAAGGTCGTGATGCCGGCGCCAAGCTCCAGCGACCGCTCGGCATTGCGCGCGTGCCAGGTGAAGCTCGACGGCGTCTGCGCGACGAGATCTGCGACCCAATCAGCGTCGAAGAAGACGGTCTCGCCCTCGACGCGCTGGCCGGCCTCCTGCAGGAGCGCGAGAGCGCCGGCGTGCTCAAACTGCACGCCGAACTCGCTAATGATCGTGCGCCACGCCGCATCAAGGCGCGCGATATCGGTCGGGCTAAGGATCTCCACGGGCGGGCGGGCAACGCGTAGCATCCGTGTAGTTTATGCCTGACTGCCGCTTCGAGAAAGTCTCGCCTCGCGTGGATCGCTTCACGCCCGACGAGCGTACTGATCGTCCTGTGCTCGGCGCGATCCGCGGCACCGCCGGCACGCTGATCGTCGACGGCGGTGCGTCGCCCGCGCACCTCGCTGCGTTCACGGCAGAACTCGAGGCGCACAATCGCCCGCCGATCGTCGGCATCGCACTGACGCACTGGCACTGGGACCACTCGTTCGGCTCGGCTGCGCTCGACGTGCCGGTGCTGGCGTCGGAGCGGACGGCGGCCGGTGTCGCCGTCCAGGCCGACTACGCGTGGGACGAGAACGCGCTGCGGCAGCGCGTCGACGACGGGCTCGAGCTCGCGTTCTCTCTCCCGCACCTGCTCGAGGAGTTCACCGAAGACGAGCGCACATCGCTGCGCATCGTCGTGCCGCAGGTCACGTTCGCCGAGTCGCATCACGTCGACCTCGGCGACACGACGGTCGAGCTGTGCTGGGTCGGCGGCGACCACGCCGATGACTCGGTGGTGATCTGGGAACCCGAGGATCGTGTGCTGTTCCTCGGCGATGCGCTCTACCAGTGCCTCTGGGGCGACCCTGCCTACCTGACGGTGGCGGGCACGCGCGCGTTGCTCCAGCGCCTGGCACCGTTCGACCCCGCGTTCGCACTTGAGGGCCACGACCCCGACGTCGCCGACGCCACGGCGTACGCCACCCGCCTCGACGAGCTGCGTCGCGCCTGCGACCTCGTCGAGCAGCACGGCGCCAACGCGCTACGCCTGGCGCCCGACCACGGCGGCGAGTGGTTCGTGGAGAACGTCGAGCAGTTGCTCAGCGCGCCCGACTGAGCAGAGCGGCTTGGCTGCTCGCTGCGGTGAGGCGGCTACTCCCAGCCGTCCGGCGGCTTCGGCACCGCGGTCTCGTAGTCGAGCGCGTGCGTGGCGATCAGCCGTGCTCCGGTGTCGCGCTCGATCGCCTCGATTCGCTCCCACGAGTCGAGCATTGCGTCGCCGTTCCAGAGCACGCCAGGCAGGCGCCGACCGCGCATCGGCTCGATCAGATAGGCCGCGTCACAGAGCAGAAACGTGGGCCGACTCGGCGTCTGCACCCACAGCGACTGGTGCCCGGCGGTGTGCCCAGGCGTCGAGTGCAGCATCAGCGTGCCGTCACCGAAGAGATCGTGCTCGCCGGAAATCGGCCGCCAGTCGACGCCGTCGTTGAAGTCGTCGACGAGGTAGATCTCGGCCTGATCATGCGTGCGATCGAAGGCGAAGTCGAGCTCGGCCTGCTGCACGTAGACGGGCGCGTGGCGCAGGTGCTCGAGGCCACCCGCGTGGTCAAAGTGCAGGTGCGACTGCACGACGACGCTGATGTCCTCCGGTGTCATGCCGATGCGTGCCAGACAGCCGGGCACGGTGTCGTCGGGCTCCAGCAGCGCCTCAAACACATCGGCCATGTCACCAAGCCGCGAGCGTGGATCGGTGCGCAACGTCGGGTGCGCGCCCGTGTCGAGCAGCACGTTGCCCTGCGCATGCGTGATGACGTACATGTAGTACGGGTTGTAGAGCGCCTCGCCCGCCTGGGGATGCTCGTAGTCGAAGATCCCGACGTCCTGCAGATCACCACCGCAATGGAGTGCGTAGATCTTCATGGAGAGAACCTAACGAATCTGGACCCGGGTCCAGATTCGCATGCTTCGTGCTGATTTGGACCCGGGTCCAGATTTGCACGTTCTTGGACAATTTGGATCCGGATCCAAAATGACCAAAATCGGGACAATTTGGATCCGGATCCAATGTGTCTACGCGAGTAGCGCGCCCGGCGTGATCGCGCTCGGGTCGCAGACCAGGTGGATCAGCGCCGGCCCGTCGGCGGCGCGGGCCCGGGCGAAGGCGGCGGGGAAGTCGGCATCGCGCTCGACGCGCTCGGCATGGCAGCCGTAGGCAACCGCGAGCGCGGCGAAGTCGGGGTTGGCGAGCGCGGTGCCCTCGACGTGGCCGGGGAACGAGCGCTCCTGATGCATCCGGATCGTGCCGAGCATGCCGTTGTCGCAGACCAGCACGATGATGCGCGCGCCGACCTGCACCGCCGTGGCGAGCTCGTGCCCGGCCATTTGGAAGCAGCCGTCACCGGCAAAGGCCACGACCGTTCGCGACGGGTCGTGCAGCGCGGCCGCGATCGCGGCGGGGATGCCGTACCCCATGGCGCCGCTGGTCGGTGCGAGTTGCGTCGCGTAGCGGCGGTGACGGTAGTAGCGATGGATCCAGACGGTGTAGTTGCCCGCGCCGTTGGTGATCACGGCGTCGTCGGGCAGCGTGTCGCGCAGGTGGCGTACGACCTGGCCAAGGTCGACGCCGGCGAGGTCGCGCACGGTGGGCTCGCTCCACGTCTCGTAATCGCCACGCAGCGATTGCGCCCACATCGCGCGCGGCTGCCGGCCGAGTGGTCCCCGCGCGACGAGCCCTTCGACGACGAGCGGCGCAGCGGCGGCGATGGCGAGATCGGGGTGCCACGTGCGCCCGAGCTCCGATGGCTCCGCGTGCACGTGCGCAACCAGATGCCCCAAGCGGCGCTCCACCGGCAGGCGCGTGTAGCCGCCGCTGGGGATCTCGCCGAAGCGCCCGCCGAGGAGGACAACTAGGTCGGCTTCGGCGACGCGTGCCTCGAGCGCCGGGTTCGTGCCGAGGCCGAGGTCGCCCACGTAGGCCGGCGACGCGTTGTCGATGCGGTCCTGGCGGCGGAACTGCGCCGCGACGGGCACGGCCGAGCCCACCGCCCACTCCGCGAGCGCATCCGCCGTTGTCTGGCTCCACCGCGGGCCGCCGACGATCACGAGCGGCTGCGCTGCGTCGCCGAGCCACGTATGCAGCCGATCAAGATCGGCCGCGGCCGGCTCGCGCAGCGCCGGCTCGGCGAACGGTGCATCGGCCGCGTCGGTCAGCTCGCGCTGCATATCCTCGGGCAGCGCAAGCACGACAGGACCGGGCCGGTCGGCGAGGGCAATCTCGAACGCGCGGCCGAGCATCTCCGGGATGTCGTCGGCCGTCTCGATCTGCGCAGTCCACTTGGCGAGCGGCGCGAACATCGCGGGCAGGTCGACCTCTTGAAATGCCTCGCGCCCCTGATGCTCGCGTCGTACCTGCCCGAGCAAGAGCAGCATCGGCGTCGAGTCCTGAAAGGCGGTGTGCACGCCGATCGAAGCGTGCGTGGCGCCCGGGCCACGCGTGGCGAGGCACACGCCTGGGCGCCCGGTGAGCTTCCCCCACGCCTCCGCCATGTGCGAGGCCGTGGCCTCATGGCGTGCACCGACGTAGCGGATGTGATCGCGCCGCTCCCACAGGCCGTCGAGGACACTGAGAAACGACTCGCCCGCCACACCAAACACGGTGTCGACGCCCTGCGCGACCAGCTGGTCGGCGATCACGTGGCCGCCGAGGCGGGTCATGAGAGGCGCTCGATATCCGATACCCGATCGAATCCCCGATCGTACGACGCGATGCGTGTGATGCCATGCCGGACCATCGTCGCGATGTGCAACGCATCGCGCGCATCGAAGTCCGGCGTGCGATCGAGGATGGCATGCGCACTACGTACGTCGTCGACATCAATCGCGAGCACGTCGTCGACGATGATGTCCAGGTGCTCGAAGCCCTTGGCGATCGATGCAAGCCGGCCGATCGATCGATACCGGTGCATGATCTCCTGGTAGACCTCGGCACTCGTGACGATCTGCTCGCCGCTCAAAACGAGCCGGTCGCAGAGCGCCTCGGCGCGCTGCCGCTGCACCAAATCGTCGCCGATGACGTACATCGGCACGTTCGAGTCGACGAAGATCACAGCGACGGAAGCCCGTCGTACCGCGCGTTGATCTCTCGCAGCATGTCGTCGATCGGCGGCGCTGGAGCACGCTCTTCGTCAGGCATCTGGGAAAGGCGCCGCAGCGCCGCGAGCTTCTCCTCAGCAGTGCGCGGTCCCTGCGTCTTGCGGGCCATCGCCATCGCCTGGCGAATCCATTCCGACAAGTTCACGCCTTGGGCCCGCGCACATGCGCGCGACTGCTCGGCTTCGTCGTCATCAACGATGATTTGGAGACGCGTACTCATGCCATGAGTATGCCATACACATGGCGTACTCATATGTCATGGAGCCGCACCACTCCATGCCGCACTGCTACTCGTCGCGGATGCCGGCCCAGGCCATGTACTTCAGCTCGAGGAAGTCCTCGATGCCGTGCTGCGAGCCCTCGCGGCCGATGCCCGACTCCTTGACGCCACCGAACGGCGCCTCGGCAGCGCTGATGAAGCCCGTGTTGATGGCGATCATGCCGTAGTCGAGGCCCTCGCCCACGCGCCAAATGCGGGCGTGGTCGCGGGTGAAGAGATACGCGGCCAGGCCGAACGGCGTGTCGTTGGCGATGCGCACGGCGTCGGCCTCGCTCTCGAAGCGATGCACGGCCGTGACGGGGCCGAAGGTCTCCTCGTTCGACATCTCCCACGACATATCGGCGCCGGTGATGACGGTCGGCAGGAAGAACGTGCGGCCGTGCTCGGCGTGGACGTCGCCGCCCAGCAGGACCTCCCCACCGCGCGTCTTGGCATCCGCGACGTGGCGCGCAACCTTCTCGAGGGCCGGGTCGTCGATCAGCGGGCCGATCGTCGCGGACGGGTCGAACCCCGGCGCGACGTTGACGGTCTTCGACAGTTCGACGACACGCTCGACGAACGCGTCGTGAATGCCGCTCTGCACGAGCACGCGGTTGGCGCTGATGCACGTCTGCCCCGCGTTGCGGTACTTGGCGACGTTGATCGCCGCGATCGCGTCATCGAGGTCGGCGTCGTCGAACACGAGGAACGGTGCGTTGCCACCGAGCTCGAGCGAGACCTTCTTGACCGTGCCCGCGCACTGCTCCATGAGGAGCTTGCCGACCTGCGTTGAGCCCGTGAACGAGAGCTTGCGGACGATTGGGTTCGACGTCATCTCGCCGCCGATCTTCGGCGCGTCCTCGGCATCGCCGGTGACGATGCTGAAGACACCGGCGGGGATACCGACGCGCTCGGCGAGCTCGGCCACAGCGAGGGCGCTGAGTGGCGTCTGCTCGGCGGGCTTGAGCACCATCGTGCAGCCGACAGCGAGCGCGGGTGCCGCCTTGCGGGTCGGCATCGCCGACGGGAAATTCCACGGCGTGATGCCGACCGTCACGCCGATCGGCTGGCGCAACACGACGAGGCGACGCTCGCCCATCGGGGCGGGGATCGTCTCGCCGTAGACGCGCTTGGCCTCCTCGCCGAACCACTCGAAGAAGGACGCGGCATAGGCGACCTCGGCCTTGGCCTCGGGCCACGGCTTGCCCTGCTCAGCAGTCATGATCATCGCGAGGTCATCCGCGTTGGCGAGCATCGCGTCGGCAAGGTCGCGCAGCATCCGCGCGCGGTCCTTCGCGAGGAGCTTCGCCCAGCCGGCCTGCGCGCGTTCGGCCGCCTCGATCGCCCGGCGTGTCTCGGCGGCGCCGAGGCGCGGGACGTTCGCGATCACCTCGCCGGTCGCGGGGTCGTAGACCGGGAAGGTCTCGCCACTGTCGGCGTCGACCCACTGGCCGTCGATGTAGGCCTGCTGGCGGAAAAGCGAGGAATCATTGAGCTGAAGCGTCATGCAGGCGATGCTAGCCGATGGTCGTCCGGCCGCTGACACCATGCAGGTCGCGGGGTTTCCGTCACGGCCTGACGGAACCGCCGAGTGCATTCGACGGCGCGGCGGTGTACAACTGGCGTATGAGCAGCATTCTGGGGTTCTCCACGGAGATGGGCACGGACGAGCTAGTGGCCGAGCGGGTGATCGCGAAGGCCAAGGAACTGGGTGTCACCACGGTCGTGATGGTCACGCACGGCGGCATGGATACGACGATCGGCCACGGCCTCGGCCAGGAGTTCGTCGAGGGCGAGAGCGGTAGCGCTGCCGAGGATCGCGCCGCGGCGATGTCCGCGGTCGCCCGCGCGCAAGGCCTCGACGCCATGGGGCAGGCGACGATGGGACCAGAGGGTGCGAGCGTGACCGCGGTCTGCGAGAAGTTCTCGCCGACGTCGGTGATCGTCGGCACTCCGCGTCACCGACTCGTCGGCGATCTCTGGGACACCGAGAGCGTGCGTGCCGCCAAGCACCATTGCGAGGATGTCGAGGCAATTCACGACTAGGTTCGCGGGCACCGGCCCATCAACACATTTGGGCGTAACAGAGCCTCGGGCGACACCCGAGGCTCTGTCATTTCTGGCGTCACAATTGCGTCAGGGATTCGGCCGAAAGCGATCAACCTGCGGATATGACCTATGGGATGAGTAGGCTTCCACCCCAGCGCATGCGTTCGTTCTCAGCGCTCGCACTAAAGACCCAGGAGATGACCTCACAATGGCAACGACGACACGCCGCGGCTCAGTCGACCTCGATACGCACGGCCTCGCACCCAGTGGCGACGCACACTGGAACCTAACGGCCGCCGAGCTCTATGAGCACACGCTGCGCGCGAACGCCGGGCAGTTGGCTGCCGGCGGGTCGCTCGTCGTCAACACCGCCCCGAACACCGGTCGCTCCCCCAAGGACAAGTTCATCGTCGATGAGCCCGGCGCCAAGGACCGCATCTGGTGGGGTCCGGTCAACCGCCCGATCTCGCAGGAGCACAACGCGCTGATCCGCGAGGACCTGATCGACTTCCTCAACCAGGGCGACGTCTACGTGCTCGACGCCTGGGCCGGCGCGCACCCCGACCATCACACGGCGATTCGCGTTGTCTCGAACTCCGCTTGGCATCTGCTGTTCGCGCAGACGATGCTGATCCCGGCAACTGCTGACGAGATCCCCTCGCACAATCCTGAGGTGCTGATCCTCCACGCACCCGAGTTCAAAGCTGATCCCGAGAAGCACGGCACGCGCGTCAGCGGCTTCGTCACGATCGACTTCACCGGCGGCGAGATTCTCGTCGGCGGCACGCGCTACGCGGGCGAGATCAAGAAGTCCGTCTTCACGATCATGAACGACCGCCTGCCCCAGAAGGGCGTGCTGTCGATGCACTGCTCGGCGAACGTCGGCCAGGACGGCAACGTCGCCGTCTTCTTCGGCCTCTCGGGCACGGGCAAGACCACGCTGTCGACCGACTCCGAGCGCCCGCTGATCGGCGACGACGAGCACGGCTGGGCCGATGACGGCGTCTTCAATATCGAGGGTGGCTGCTACGCCAAGGCGATCAACCTGTCGGCCGAGTCCGAGCCCGAGATCTACGCCACGACCGAGATGTTCGGCTCGATCATCGAGAACGTGATCATGGATTCGGAGACGCGCGAGATCGACTTCGCCGACTCGTCGATCACCGAGAACACCCGCGTCGCCTACCCGCTGACGTCCATCCCGGGCGTCGTCGAAGAGGGCCGTGCCGGCACACCGACCGCGGTCGTGCTGCTGACGGCCGACGCCTACGGTGTCCTGCCGCCCGTCGCCAAGCTCTCGCCTGAGCAGGCGATGTACCACTTCCTCTCGGGCTACACCGCGAAGCTGGCCGGTACTGAGGTCGGCGTCACGGAGCCGCAGACGACGTTCTCGACGTGCTTCGGCGCGCCGTTCCTCGCGCAGGATCCGGGCGTCTACGCCCAGATGCTCGGCGAGCGTCTGGCGAAGACCGGCGCCTCGGCATGGCTGGTCAACACCGGCTGGACCGGCGGCCCGTATGGCGTTGGCAAGCGCATGCCGATCGCGGCGACCCGCGCCCTCGTGCGCGCCGCCGTCTCGGGCGAGCTCGACAACGTCGAGACGCGCCAGGATCCGATCTTCGGCCTGCACATCCCGGTCGCCGTACCGGGCGTTGACTCCAAGCTGCTCAACCCCGTCGAGACGTGGGACGATCCGGCCGCCTTCGAGAAAAAGGCGCATCAGCTGGCCGCCCAGTTCGTCAAGAACTTCGAGCAGTACGAGGGCATGGTGCCCGCCGAGGTGCTCGCCGCCGCGCCGGATCCGGCCGGCGAAGAGGCCCCGGACTTCGGCGCCGAGGGCTAACAGCACGGCCGCTCGCGGCCACACAGCACGACACGATCAGTGGGGGCGCTACGGCGCCCCCGCTGTCGTTAGCCGACCAGCTCGTAACCGTTGAGGCCGACACGGTAGACGTGGATCCGGGCATCTTCGACCTCGTGGCGCCCGTCGAATGCGATCGGCATCCCAAGGATGCTCTCCTCGAGTTGCACCTTGGGAATCTGCATCGTGACGGCACTGCGCGTCACGCCACCATCGCGCTTGCAGACGTCGAGCGCCGCGGTCAACACGACCTCCATCGCCACGTAGGCGGGGCCACCGAAGGACTCGAAGTCGCCGAAGATCGACTCGTAGAGCCGGATGATGTCGCGTCCCTCCGGATGCCGGGAGATATCGGGTGCGTAGGTGGTCACGTAGGCGCCGGGTACACCGAAGGCCCCCACGAACAGCGCATCACCGCCGACGATCGCCGGGTATCTGCCTGCCGCGTGCAGCTCGGTGACGAGCCGGCGCGCATCAGACGGGACCAGGAGCGGGGCGACAACCACGTCCACCTGCGGTGTCGCACGCGTGACGACCTCGGAGTAGAACTCCTGCCCGACCTTCACGTTGACGCGCTGCACATTGACACCGCGCGCCTTGAGTTGCTGGTAGACAGCGTTCCCGAGCCCCTCCGAATAGGGCTCGTCATCCTGCACGATGAGCACGCCCTTCGCCTCGAGATCGTCGGCGATGAACTCGGCCATTCGCGGCGCCTGAAGGGCGTCGCTCGCCACGACGCGAAAGAAGTTCTTGAGGCTGCCATCGGTGAGGCTTGCGTTGGTCGCGGACGGCGAGATGTACGCAAGCCCCGCCATATCGAAGATCGGCCCTGCTGCTTTCGTCACGACGGATGTCTTCGGACCGACGACGCCAATCACGTTGGGATCGCTGACGATGCGCTGCGCGGCGGCCGCACCGGCGTCGGCGTCGAAGTCGACGTTGCTCGGATAGAGCGTGAAGCTGGTGCCGTGGTCACGATTGAACTTGTCGAGCGCCACCCGCGCCCAGTTCATCTGGACGTAGTCGGTATCGCTGGTGCCGCCGTACGGGGCCATCACCGCGACGTCGCCGTCACACGCGTAGGCATCGAACGTCGCGGCACCGGCTTGCTCGTCGTCCTTCGTTCCGCTCGAGCCGCAGGCGGCGGCGAACAGCGCGAGCGTGATGAGCGTGATGCCGAACCAGGCCCGCGTCACCAGAACACCACCGTTCCGGTCAGGCATCCGATGAGCACGACCACGCTGACGCTGAGCAGGAGCATCTTGGCCCGGATCGACTCGAAGACGCCGGTCAGACCGCCGGCCAGAAAGGCGATAGTGAGCAGCGCAGCAAAGAGCTCAAGCGTATGTGAACGGGCGAGGTACTCCTCGGCGAGGTGAAGGTACTCGTTCGCGTTGTCAAGGGCGGCCTGTGCGCTGACGACGTCCCCTGGCGCATCCCACGCCGGGTTCGCGGATACGAACGGCGACAGCGGTCGGTCGCCCGCGGGTTGCGCTTCCCACCAGGCGATGGCCTGGAGCGTACTCGCGTTCATCATCCCGCGAATGGCGGCCGCGCGGGACTCGCCACCGCTATCGAGCGCCGCGCGGTAGTCGATGAACAGCTGCCGTTGGCTGGTGATACCGCGATCGGCATCCTGACTGCTCGCGTTCGCGTCGTTGACAGCCTGGGTGGAGAGCGTGAAGTACTCAACCGCGTGGCCGCTCAAGACGTTCGCGTGCCAGGCGGTGACGCCGGCAAAGATCGCGGCAACGCCCAGCACCACGGCGATTGAGAGCGACAACCAGCGTGGCCCGTGCGGCGTCCCGTGACCGGCCGCGTGGCCGTGCCCATGCCCGTGCCCGGTCACAACTGTTCCTCGACGCTCACGACGAGCACTGTATCGGCTTTACCCCAGCCGAAACGATTCTGCGCTCAGCAGACGAAGTCGAACGTCCCGTTGGGCAGCACGCGCCAGAAGTGGATCACGCCACCCTTGACGTTGCCATTGCGCTGGAAGGCGATCGGGGTTCCGAAGATCGACTTCGCGAGCTCGACGTAAGGCATCTCAGTGGCGACGCCGTCACGGTTTGCCGTGCCGTAGATGTTGCAGGCTGCGCGCCCGGCTGCCATCACGGCGCGAGCCGCCGTGTACGCAGCGGCGCCGGACTGATTGAGCTTGCCGTACTTCGCCTCGTAGGTCGCAGCGACCTTACGGCCGAAGGCATTGCTGGTCATATCGCCGAGGAAGGTTGCGACAGTCGCGCCGGGGACGTTGAAGGACGGCCCGAAGAGAGCATCGCCACCGACGAGCTTCGGCGTGCGTCCCGCGGCCGTCAGCGCGCCAGCGAACACCTCGGCCTGCGGGGCGTTGACGAACGGGAGCACGACGACGTCAACGTCGGCACCGATCTTCGCCACGTCGGCGGCGTAGTTGTCGGTGCCCGTTCCCACGGAGATCCGGGTGTTCGTGACCCCACGATTGGTGAGGCTCTTGGCGACGCTGGCGGCGAGATCCGTGGAGTACGTATCCGACTGCTGGACGATCACAACGTTCTTGCCCTTCAGGTCCTTCTGCACGTAGCGCCCGATAGCGGGACCCTGTAGGGCATCGCTGGCGACAACGCGATAGAAGCCGGGCAGCGAACCGTCAGCGAGCGACGTGCGCGTGGCGGACCCCGACACGTACGCGAGTCCAGCCTTGCTCAGCACCGGACCGCCGGCGGCCGTGGCCGTCGACGTCTGGTAGCCCACCACGCCGATGATCGAACCATCGGCGGCAACCGACTTGGCAATGCTCTTTGCGGAGGCAGCGGTGTTGAAGCCGTTCTTGACCACAACCTTGAAGGTCGTGCCGTACTGCGCGTTCTCGTACGTCACCGCAAGGCGCGCCCAATTGGCCTGGTTCGCCGCGCCATCTAGGCCAGACTTGGCGACCGTCGCGACGGCGATGGTGCCACCGCAGGCGGTGGCTCGGGGCGTCGTGGCTGCGCCGGCCGTGCCCGTTAGGGCGGCGATGGCAGCGAGCGTGGCGGTGCAGGCGGTGAGGGCAAGGCGCGGCGAATTCGTGCCCTGATAGTAATGACAGAAACGGGGCGGCGCGACGGTTGCGCGTCAGTCGCCGAGTTCAGCGCGACGGCGCGTCACGAGCTCGTCGAGCTCCGTACGCATCGCCTCATCCATCGCAGGCTGCTCGTAGTCGGCAAGCAGCTGCTGGTAGATCCCCGTTGCTCGGGCAGCAGCGTCGAGCCCGCCGTCCTTGCTCCAGCGCTGGTAGTTGTCGGTCGTCGCGAGCAGCGGCCGGTGGAAGCAATCACGGAAGCGTTCCATCGTGTGCGCGGCGCCGAGGAAGTGCCCGCCGTGGCGCACCTCGTCGTGGGCACCGAACGCAAGCGACTCCTCGTCGATGTCGATCGGCGTGAACTCTTTGATCAGCGTCTGCAGCATGTCGAGGTCCATGATCAGCTTCTCGAACGACGCGACCAGACCACCCTCGAGCCAGCCACCGCAGTGCATGTGCAGGTTGGCTCCGGCGAGGAACGAGGCCTGCATGGTGTTCATGCCTTCCCAGGCGGCCTGCGCATCGGGCAGGGGGCTGGTGGTCAGCGACCCACCACCCGCTCGCCACGGCAGGCCATAGCGACGCGCCATCTGGCCCGACGCGAGCAGACCGAAGTGCGATTCGGGGCCACCGAATGCCGGCGAGCCGTTCTTCAGGTCCGTCGTCGATAGGAACGAGCCGAGCACGGCCGGGCAGCCAGGACGGACCAGCTGCATCAGCGCGATGCCCGTGAGCGCTTCGGCGAACTGCTGGGCCAAGGCCGCTGGGACGCTCGCGGGCGCCATCGCCCCCATCAGCAGAAAGGGCACCACGAGCACGGGCTGTCCGGCGCGTGCGTAGATCAGCAGCGCATCGAGCATGCGCTCGTCGTAGACCAGCGGCGAGTTGACGTTGATGTTCGTGTACGTGCACGCCTCGCGATCGATGCGATCACCGAAGACGATGCGCGCTGCCGCCAACGCGTCGTTCACCGCATCGACGCTGACAGCGTTGGCGCCAAACGGCTTATCGGTGAGTGTCAGCAGCGCGCGAATCTCATCGAGGTGGCGCGAGTCAAGCGGAATGTCATTGGGCTCGACGGGCAGGCTGCCAGGCGAGTCGTACTCGTCAATCGCCTGCGCCAGTCGGCAGAAATCCTCGAAGTCACGCAGCGTGCCGTCACGTCGCTCCATGCCGCGCCGCACAAACGGCGGGCCCTGCACCGGCATGAACACCATGTGGTTTCCGCCGAAGCGCATGTCCCGCGCGGGATTACGCGCGTGGAGCGTGAACTCACTGGGCGCCTTCGCGACCATCTCGAGCACCCAGGCGGGGTCGAAGTGCACGATGTCGCCTTCGACGCGCTGCCCTGCTTCGCCAAGGAGGCGCAACGCCTCGGGGTGATCGAAGCGGATGCCGATCTCGGAGACGAGCCGCATCCAGCCGCGCTCAAGCGCCTCGAGTCCATCGGGCGAGACGGGCTCGAGCAATGGGAAACGATTCACAAACACTGCGGGGCAGCATACGCGGTACCGCGCTAGCCATACGATGCCGGTATGAGCGAGCCCCACCTGCCCGCCGACGAAGTCGCTCGCCTGCACCGCCGTGCCGCCGAGCTGCTGCCGCTCGGGTCGCTGCTTCAAGACGGCGACGACATGCCCGCTGCGTGGACTGAGGCACTCGACGCGCTGGCCGAGCGACTTGGGCAGTCGTACCCATTCGCTGACCCGCAGTACCTCGGCCAGATGCTCAAGCCGCCGCACCCGGTGGCGTGGGCAGGCTACGCGATGGCAATGCTGCTCAACTCAAACAACCACGCCTTCGATGGCGGGCCGGCAACGGCGCACCTCGAGCGCGAGGCGGTCGATCAGATCGCGCAGATGCTGCACCAGGAGACGCATCTCTCACACCTGACCGCCTCGGGCACGATCGCCAACCTCGAGGCGCTCTGGGTGGCGCGCAGCCTGCACCCGGACAAGGTGGTGCTGTCAGGCGCGCAGGCGCACTACACGCACGCGCGTATCTCCGAAGTCGTCGGCGCGCAGCACGAGACCGTGCCCGCGACGGGCCACGGCACGCTCGACCTCGCTGCGCTGGAGGAGCGCCTCCAGGCCGGCGGTGTTGGCACGGTCGTCGCGACGCTCGGCTCGACCGGGCTCGGCATGGTCGATCGCGTTGATCGCGTTGCCGACCTCTGCCAGCAGTACGACGCGCGCCTGCATGTCGATGCGGCCTACGGCGGCTTCTTCGCGCTGCTCGCCGACGGCGGCACGCCTGGCGTCGAGCGCGCGCCGTTTGCTGCCCTGGGGCGTGCCGACTCGATCGCGATCGACCCGCACAAGCACGGCCTGCAGCCGTACGGCTGTGGGTGCATCATCTTCCGCGACCCCGACGTCGGTCGCCTGTACAAGCACGACTCGCCGTACACGTACTTCACGAGCGACGATCTCCACCCCGGCGAAATCAGCCTTGAGTGCTCGCGCTCTGGCGCCTCGGCCGCGGCGCTCTGGGCGACGCTCCGTGCGCTGCCGCTCACGCGCGGCGGGCTCGGCAGCCACCTGGCCGGCGCACGCTCGGCCGCACTACGGCTGGCCGAACGCATCCGTGGGCTCGACGGCTGGACGCTCGTGCTCGATCCTGATCTCGACATCGTCTGCTGGCACCGCACCGGCACGACGGCCTCCGGTGTGAGCGCCGCCACCGACGTCGCTTACGACCGCCTGGCCGAGCGCGGCTGGCACGTCGCGAAGCTCAGTGTCAGCGCAGAAGATCTGCACCTCGACGCGGATCAGCCCACCGTCATGGTACTGCGCACGACGCTAATGAAGCCCGAGCACGCGGGCGTCGTCGACGCGCTCGCCGACACGCTCGCGGAGCTGACCTAGCCCGCGCTCGGCGGGTACCGCTCGAGCCACCAGCGCGCGATGTCGTCGCGACGCATGAACGCGACGCCAGGGACAGACGCGGCGTGCTCGAGAAAGGCTCGCAGGGCAGCGGCCCGCGCTGCCTGCCCCGTCCAACGTGCGTGCACGACGACGGTCATCATCGCTGTGCGCCCCTCGCGGACGAGCTCGTCAAGGCCCATCACCAGCAGGTCGAGGTGGTCGCGCGGGCTACCGAACCCGGGGCTCGCGAGATAGCGGCTGTCGTTGTACGTCTTCGAATACGGCACGACGAGCAACGGGGCTCCGCCGGACTCGACGTAGTACGGCACGTCGTCGGCGCAGGGGTCGGAGTCGTAGAGAAAGCCGCTCTCCTCCACGAGCAGGCGCCGCGTGGCATCGCTCGCCGAGTACGGGCTGTTCCAGCCGAGCGGACGACGACCGCAGACGCGCACGTACGTCGCGATGGCTTGGGCGAGGTGATCGCGCTCGGTCGCCTCATCCATGCTCCACGGCGGCAGCCAGCGCCAGCCATGGCCGAGCAGGTCGTGGTCACGCGCATTCATCCACTCGGCGACCGCGGGATTCAACTCCAGCGCCGTGGCCGTCGCAGACACGGTCGCCGGCACGCCGGCCTCATCGATCAGGCGCGCGAGACGCCAGATGCCTGCGCGGCTGCCGAAGTCGTAGTGGCCCTCGGTGCCATGATCGAGGTACGGCGGCTGTGGCCCCTCGCTCGGGTACTCGCCCCAGCCCTCGTTGCGCGCGTCATCCCAGCGCACCGAGGCCTCGGAGCCCTCCTCGTACACGACCACGAGGTTGATAACGACGGTGGCGTCGTCCGGCCAAGCGAACGCCGGCGGCTCTGGCCCGTAGCCGATCAGGTCGCGCGCGCGGACGTCGTCGGGGATCACCACACCATGCTATCCGCCAGCAGCGCCCGGGAACAATCCCGCTGCGACGGACGTTGATGTTGGTGCTATGCAGATTGGTCTCTACAACTTCGGCGACTCCATGCCCGATGCCGCCACCGGCGAGCGCATCGACCAGGGCACGCGCATCCGCAACCTGCTCGAGGAGATCGAGGTGGCGGACGCGGCCGGCCTCGACGTCTTCGCCGTCGGCGAGCACCATCGCATCGACTTTTCTATCTCGTCCCCCTCCACCATCCTCGCCGCCGCAGCGACGCGCACCGAGCGCATCCGCCTGTCGAGCGGCGTGACGGTGCTGGGCTCAGAGGATCCGATCCGCGTCTACCAGCAGTTCGCGACGATCGACCAGCTCTCGCGCGGCCGCGCCGAGGTGATGGCTGGTCGCGGCTCGTTCATCGAGTCGTTCCCGCTGTTCGGCCAGGACCTCGCACAGTACGACGACATCTTCGCGGAGAAGCTCGAGGTGCTGCTCAACGTCCGCGAGAACACCGTTGTCACGCACGAGGGCGTCCACCGCCCCTCGATCGACGGCCGCGAGGTCTACCCACGCGCCTACCAACAGCCGTTGCCCGTCTGGATCGCGATCGGTGGCACGCCGCAGTCGGCGGTTCGCGCGGCCGGCCTGAAGCTCCCACTCGCGCTGGCAATCATCGGCGGTGAGTTCCGCCACTTCGAGCCGATGACGCGTCTCTACCGCAAGGCGTGGGAGGAGTTCGGCCACGATCCGGCCGAGCTGCAGCTCGGCATCAACGCGCACGGCTTCGTCGGCGAGTCAACGCAGGAGGCGCAGGACCTCGTTTACCCGACCTACAACGGGATGATGAACACCATCGGGCGCGAGCGTGGCTGGCAGCCGCGTGGCCGCGACCACTACGACGCCGAGTGCGCGCCAGGTGGTGCGCTGCTGATCGGCTCGGTCGACGACGTCGTCGAGAAGTTGCTCGACTACCACGCAGTGTTCGGCAACACGCGCTTCCTGATGAAGATGAGCGCCGCGCCGAGCCAGCACGAGGCAACGCTGCGCAGCATCGAGTTACTGGGCAAAGAGGTTGCACCACGCGTGCGTGCCGAGGTGGCTAAGCGCGAGGCGGCTGCGGCGACGGTCTAGTTCGTTGGGCCGTGCGCGCGCCAGGAGATCAGGTGGCGCCCGAGCACCGGTGAGGCGCTGGCCGCGAGCCATGCGGCCTCGTGCTCGGCATCCTCGCCCTCAAGCCCGAGCACGTCCTGCATGATCGCGAGTGCGGCGCGACGGCGCGTGCTCAGTACGAGTGCGGCGCTGGTGCCGACAGGCGTGAGCCGCACCTTCTCGTCCTGCACGAGACCCATTGCGCGTAGGCGGCGCAGCATCTCGAGCGCGGTCGGTGCCGAGACGTTCAGGTGCCGAGCGAGGCTGGCCTGCGACGGCCCGTTCTCCCCCGCCTCGCGCTGCATGTCGAGCAGCGCCATCAGGTAGCGCGCCTCGCCCGTGGTGACGTCGGCACACGAGCGTTCGACCGCTTCCTGATCAGCTCCCGCGATCTGCGTGATGTCCTCGGCCATGGGTGAAGCGTAGAGCGCCGCCGCCGCGCGCGCTGCCACTCGCGTGAGTACGGCGAGCGCGATGGCTGACTACTCAATCAGCATGCTACGATCGCAGGCGTGAATCCCTTTGAGACACCCGGCGAGTGGTTGCGGTGCCAACTGCACTGCCACACGGACCAATCGGACGGTGAGCCGACGCCCGCCGAGCTCGTCGCGTACTACGAAGCCCTCGGCTGCGACGTCCTGGTGATCACCGACCACTGGCTCATCACGCACGCCGAATCCGAAGCGATGCTGATGATCCCGGGCAGCGAGCTGTCCGCCGACCTCGTTCGCGCGCCGTTCGAGGCCGAGGTCCTGGCGCTCGGCATCGACGAGCTGCCCGAGCCCCGCGCCGCGTTCCCGACGATCGCCGCCTGCGCCGAATGGATCGTCGCCCAGGGCGGCGTCGCCTACCTCGCACACCCGCGTTGGAGCAGTCTGACCGCCGACGACTACCTGACCGCGCCCGCACTGTCGGGCCTTGAGGTCTACAACGGCGGCTGTGAGGTCGAGCAGGGCAATGGTCTCTCCGAGGTGCAGTGGGACCACATCAAGCAATTAGGTGGCGCCGCCAAGGGTATCGCTACCGACGATGCGCATCAGGCGACGAGTGCACACGGCAGCGACGCCGGCCTCGGCTGGACAATCGTGAAGGCCGCGTCGCGCACACGCGAGGCGGTGCTCGACGCACTCCGCTCGGGCGCGTTCTACGCAACGACGGGCCCCGAGCTCATCAGCCTCGAGCGCGTCGATGGCGGCGTTGTCGTGCACTGCTCGCCTGCGACGTCCGTCGCGCTCCACTCCGGCGCTTGGGACGGTGGCCGTGTGAATGCCGACCCGACCATCTCGAGCTACCGCGGCGAGGCCGTCGAGCGCACCGCTGACGGTCTGATCACCGCGGCCCGTTTCGAGTCACCCGAGTACTGGGAGTGGGCGCGCATCGGCGTGACCGCAGCCAACGGCGGGCGGGCGTGGTCGAACCCCTTTCCCCTTCCCGGAGAACGAACCCCCTTCCGCTGACTGGCGGAGCCACTGATGGAGGCCTGGAGATGAAGTCGGATGTGATCGTTGTCGGTGGTGGCCTTGGCGGCCTGACCTGTGCCCGCGACCTCGCGCGTGCCGGAACAGACGTGATCGTGGTCGAAGCGCGGTCGCGGGTCGGCGGCCGCGTCGAGGGTATGAAGTTTGATGACGGCCGCGTGCTACAGATGGGCGGCGAGATCGTCGGCACGGTCCATCACGGATACCTCGAGCTCGCTGCCGAGCTCGGTCTCACGATCGTGCCCAGCTACACCGACGAGCCCGGCATGTACGGCTACGACATGCTCGAGGGCGCGCACCTCGGCGAGGACTGGCTGACGGAGGCAGACCTTGCGAGCTTCTCGCGCCTCGACGAGGAGCTGCTGAAGATTGCTGCCACCGTCGATCCCTCCGACCCGTGGTCGCACCCCGACGCGGCGCGTCTCGATCGTCTCTCGGTCGGCGCACTGGTTCGTTCGCTCGATCCAACGTGGATGGCGTATCGACTATTCGAGGCAGGGGCGCTCTCGGCCGCGCATGGCACGCTCGAGCGCGGTTCTGTCCTCGCCTGGGCGCGCGCGGCCGCTGGCGTCGGTGGCGTGCTCAATACGGATCACTCCCAGTGGGAGAACCTCAAGGTGCAGGGCGGTTCAAGCGTGCTCGTCGATACGCTCGAAGCGGAACTGGCCGGCCGTATCCGCTTCAACGCGCCCGTGGCATCGATCCACGTCGGCGCGCCGTGCACGGTCACGCTGATCAGCGGTGAGATCCTGCAGGCCGATGCGGTCGTCTGCGCGCTACCCGTCGGGCCGTTGCGCCGCGTCGGCATCACTGGCCTCTCCACCGCGCGACTCCAGTCGCTCCACCGTCAACGCCAGGTGCTGGCCTCGAAGGCCGTGACCGTATTCGACGAGCCGGTCTGGCGTCGAGTCGGCTGGAACGGCCTCGCGGTGTCAGAGCACCAGATCGGCGGCTTCTGGATCCAGGGAGAGAGCGCGCTGTCGTCCTTGCTCGGTCCGGAGAAGCGCGGGTACATCGACGCCGCTCCGCCCGGAACGTTGACGCAGAACCTGCTCGACTCGCTCGAACGCCTCTGCGGCGGACCGGTTGATGCGAAGGCGGTGCTGTGGCGGCATTGGGGCACCGACCCCTACACGCTCGGTTACGTCGCGTTGTGGGAGCCCGGCGACCTGACGGCCGTCGGCCCGCTCCAGGGCACGCATGAACCGCCGTTCTACGTAGCCGGCTCCGACCACTGGTCGGCCGGCTACATGGAGGGCGCCGTGCGCACGGGTCGCGACGCCGCACGCGCCATCCTCGGCCAGCCGCGCCCCTCGCTCTACGTCGAGTCGTAGTTAAGCGGCGGGGCATGACCCCGCCGCTCACTCAACTCTCGCGAATGACGAAGAACTTCTTGACGGTGCCGTCTTGGTGCCAGGTGAGCGGCGTGCCCTTCTTGATTGAGAACGCCTCGCCAGGCCCGTACGTCTCGACGCTGCCGTCGGCATAGCGGAACTCGACGACGCCCTCGATGATCACGCAGGTCTCGTCGACGGGATAGCCGTCGGTCTCCCACGTGAAGGCCTCCGACTCCCAGACGCCCGACGACAGACCGCCACCCGAGTCGAGGCGGACGGCCGTCTTGGACATCGCGCCGTCTTCGAGTACGGCCTCGACCGCGTCGAGGTCACTTGCTGCCAATCGGACTGCCTTGCTCATGCTGCTCCTCCGAGCGTCTCGATAACTTCCCCCGCGGCACGCTGGCCGCTGCGAATCGCGCCTTCGATAGTTGCGGTCCAGTCCCGTGGTGCGGTGTGCTCGCCCGCGAAGGAGACGCGCCCCAGCTGGTCGCCAATCGGGTGGCGATCGCGGTCGTCAGGAATGCCCGTGACGGCCGAGTAGGTGCCGCCCGTCCACGGGTTGTCGTGACGCCAGATCGTCGTCTCGGCCGCCGCGTCGTCGAGCGCAGGTAGCTCGGTCCAGTAGCTGCGGATGCGGTCGATCCACGTCGCGGGACCGGCGTCGACGTCGAGCAGATCCATCACCGGTGCGCCGCCAATCCACGAGCCGACGACCGTGCCCCCGACCTCGTCGCAGGGCGTTGTGTACGCCCAGAAGCGGTCGGCGGTCGACATGATCGCCGCGGGTGGGATCGCCTCGGCGGCGGGCACCACGAGCTTGGCAGCCTGCCCGACCGGGATGCGTTGCATCGCGTCGATGCGCTCGGGCTCGAGCGGCGGTTCGAAGACGATGTTTTGCGTGACGGCCAGCGGTACGGCGACGATGCAGGCGTCGGCCTCGAAGACACCGCTCTCGGCGTGGATGCGCACGCCGTCGGGGCCGTGCTCGATGCGCGAGACCGGATCCTCGAGCCGCACGGCGTCGCCAAGGCGCTCGGCCAGGCACAGCGCGATGCCGTCGTTACCGCCGCCGACGCGACGCGTCTCGCCGTCGTCGAGCAGGTGACCGACCGTGCGCAAGCGCTCGGCGGGTAGGAGCTCGAGCGCGACGGACGAGGCACTCTGGGAGCGGCTGGCAAGCAGCTCGCGGATGTCGTCGTCCTCGACCGTGGCGAGGATGTCGAGTGCCATCGCGTCAGGCCCGGCCGCAGCGGCAGCGGCCTCGAGGTCGTGCGCGGCGGCCAGCGCCTCGGCGCGGTCAATGCCCGGATCGGGCCGCAGCTCGCGGTCGGGATAGCGGATGCCCATGCCGCGGTACTCGAGCCCAAGACGCTCGACCATCGCGTCGGTTGCGTCGTACCCCGCGGTGATGAATTCGGCCCCCCGCTCGATCAGCGCGCCGTTACCGGCTCGATCGCTCCAGACGCGACCGCCGACGCGATCGCGTGCCTCCAGGACCGTCACCTCGATGCCAGCCTCTGCCAGCGCATCCGCTGCCGTCAGCCCGGCGCAGCCCGCTCCGATCACCACGCATGTCTTCATGCGGGTGACCCTACCAGCCGCTGGTACCTTCTCTCAATGAGCGCGATTCTGCTCCTCGGTGGCCAGTCCACGCGGATGGGTACGGCCAAGGCCGACCTCGACTGGAGCGGTACCCCACTGGCCGTTCATATGGCCGAGGTCCTGCGTTCAGCAGTGGCTGGTCCTGTGGTGGCTGTGGCCGCGCCCGAGCAGGCCGTGCCCGCGCTGCCGGAGGGCGTCGAATTGACCCGTGATCGCGTGGCGGGCGAGGGACCGCTGCGCGGTGTCGAGGCGGGACTCCTCGCCATCGGCGGCCGCGCGGACGCCGTGTTCGTCGCCAGCGTCGATACACCGCTCCTCCACCCCGCCTTCGTGCGAGCGCTGCTCGCTGCGTTCGGTCCCGACGATGACCTGCTCGTTCCCGAGGCGCAGGGATTTCGCCACCCGCTCACCGCGGCCTGGCGCACGTCGACGCTGACGGCCGTCACAGCCGCGCTCGCAGAGGGCGTTGCCGGCCCGGGCTACCTCTTCGATCGTGTGCGCACACGCTTCCTTGCTGAGGACTCGCTGCTCGCTCTGCCGGGCGTTGCCGCAGCCGATCCGCAACTCGATTCGCTGCGCAACGCCAACACGCCGGAGGAGTTTGCGGCGCTGATACCGTGACGCGCATGGAAGGGCTTGAAGACCTGCGCACAGCGATCGAGACGATCGTCGGCGATGCGCATGTCACCACGTCTGAGTCTGAGCTGGAGCGCCATGGCCACGACGAGTCCTGGCACGAGACGGCACGACCAGACCTCGTGGTGTTCCCCGGCTCGACCGAGGAGGTCGCGGCAGTGGTGCGCGAATGCCACGCGCGGCGCGTACCGATGGTCCCGTTCGGTGCCGGCTCCTCGCTTGAGGGCAACGTCGCCGCGCTCAAGGGCGGCGTCTCGATCGACCTGACGCGCATGAACCGCATCATTGCCGTGCGCCCCGAGGATCTCGACGCGACGATCGAGGCGGGTGTCACGCGCCGTCAGCTCGAGGAGCGCCTGCGCGAAGACGGCGTCTTCTTCTCGGTCGATCCCGGTGCCGATGCCACGCTCGGTGGCATGGCTGCAACGGGCGCGAGCGGCACGACCGCCGTGCGCTACGGAACCATGCGCGAGAACGTGCTGTCGCTCACGATCGTGACGGCCGACGGCGAGATCATGCGCACCCGCTCGCGCGCCCGCAAGTCGTCGGCCGGCTACGACCTGACGCACCTGATGATCGGCTCGGAGGGCACGCTTGGCGTCATCACCGAGCTGACGGTCAAGCTGCATCCGCTGCCCGAGGCGACGGCGTCGGCGATCGTCAACTTCCCGACCGTCCGCGACGCCGTCGAGGCGGCGACCGAGACGATCCAGATGGGTCTCCCCGTCGCACGCGTCGAGCTGGCCGACGAGGTGACGATGCACGCGATCGCGCAGCGCTCGGAGCTGCCGGTGGCCGAGCGCCCCACGCTCTTCTTCGACCTGCACGGCTCCGAGACCGGCGTGCAGGAGCACGCTGCCGCACTCGGCGAGATCGTCGCCGCACACGGTGCCGAGGGCTACGAGTGGTCGACCGACCCCGCCGAGTGCCGGCGCATCTGGCACGCGCGCCATCAGGTCTACGAGGCCACTGTGGCGCTGCGCCCCGGCTGCCGTGGCATGCCGACCGACGTCTGCGTGCCGGTGTCACGCCTTGCCGACTGCATCGAGGAGTCGCGCGCCGACCTTACCGAGTCGGGCGTCTTCGCCCCGATTGTCGGGCACGTCGGCGACGGCAACTTCCACCTCACGATCGTCGTCGACCCCGACAGCGAGGAGGAGGTTGCGGCGGCCATCGGACTGTCGGAGCGCCTCGTCAAGCGCGCGCTGGCGATGGAGGGCACGTGCACGGGTGAACACGGCGTCGGGACCGGCAAGATCAAGTATCTCCCGCTCGAGCACGATGCAGAGACGATGGCGATGATGCGCCGCATCAAGGATGCGATGGATCCGCTCGGGCTGATGAATCCCGGCAAGGTCCTCAGCGCGTGAGCCAGATCCGCACCTGGACCAATGGTGCTGCCTGGCTCGCCGAGTTCGAGACGGGTGCCGACGCGATGGATTCGCTCGAGGGCGGCTGGCTCGACGTGCAGCCGGAACTGGCCGAAGAGGGCTGTGCCGCCGTGCGGGCCGGCGTCGAGCCGTTGGCGCAGGACATGCGCACCGGCGACCTCGGCCGCGGCGTCGTGACCGTCGTCCTGCACGCACGCGGCCTCGAGGTCGAGGTCTTCTCCGAGCCGATCGAGACGGTGGCCGGCGAGCACTTCGGCGGCGTCGATCGCGGCGACTGGGGTACCCGCGGCGGCGAGGATCCCAACGATGCGTGGCAAGGCGTGGACGTCGAGCCCGACTACGACGGGATCGACGAAGCGCCGTGAAGCCCGCCAATCGGCCCGCGTCGCTGGCGGAGGTCGTGCAAGGCGGCCTCTGCTCGAGTTGCGGCATCTGCGCGAGCATCGACCCGCGCATCGAGATGCGACTCGCGCCGAATGGCAATCTCCGCCCGCACCTGCCAGCCGATACCGATCCCGCGCTCGTTGAGGTGTGCCCGGGCGCGACGGTGATCGGCGCGGACCCCGACGCGCTCGACGAGGGCACGCGCCTCGATCCGGTCTGGGGCCCGCGCCGCGCGATGCATCGCGCCTGGGCTACCGACACGGACGTGCGCCACACCGCCGCAGCCGGCGGCGTGCTCACCGCGCTCGGCATGTTCTTGCTCGAGTCGGGTCGCGTCGACGCCATCCTCCACGTGCGAGCCTCGGGCGACGATCCCACCCTCACGCTGCCGCAGATCTCGCGCACGCCCGCCGAGGTGCTGAGCGGCGCCCAGTCGCGCTACGGCCCGGTGGCGCCGCTCGTACCGGTGATGGACCTGCTCGCCGAGGGCAGCCGCTTCGCGGTGATCGCCAAGCCGTGCGACCTCAATGCGATCCGCAACCTCGGACGTCGCGATCCGCGCGTGGACAAGCAGATTGTCTACCTCCTGACGATCTTCTGTGGCACGACCGCCAGCCGTCACATGCCGCGCGACATGGCGACCGCGCACGGTATGGATCCCGATGCGCTCACCACGTTCCGCTATCGCGGCATGGGCTGGCCCGGCCTCACAACGCTGGAAGACGCTGCGGGCCAGCGCGCCGAGCTGACGTACGAGGAGGCGTACCTCAACGACGACGAGCCACGCTGGAAGTACGAGGCGCCGTGGCGCTGCAAGGTGTGCCCCGACCAGCTCGGCGAAGTCGCTGACCTCTCGGTGCCCGACGGCTGGCTGCTCGATGCCGACGGCACGCCGCTGCACGATGAGGCGCCGGGCATCAACGTGATCTTCGAGCGCACCGCGCGCGGCTCTGAGCTTGTCGAAGCAGCGGTCGCCGCCGGTGCGATCGAGCTTGGCGAACTGTCCGATCGCGACTTCGAGTGCATGCACGCCGACCACCGGTCGTATCGCCTCGGCGAGCCGGGTCGGCTCGCCGCACTGCGCGAGGCCGGCGCCGCCGAGCCGCGCACGCAGGGCTATCGCTTCGCGCAGATGATCGAACTAGCGGGCGATGAGTTCCTCGCCGCCCAGCGCGACGGCACGCTCGACCGCATCGAGCGAGGCCAGGCGTCCGAACCGCTCGTGTGATGCGACCTCAGGTGGTGCCGGCGACGAGCGCGCGGTAGCGCTCGTTGAACGCGTGCAGCGCAGCGTCCTTCTCGGGATAGACCCCGTGGTCGAACGCGCGCGAGCTAATGCCCTGCTGGGCGCGCTCGGCAACCACGCTGTCCTGATCAACCACGAGCTCCATGAACTGCATGAGCTGCTCCAGCCCGGATTCCATCGCCGGGTCGGCAATCACGTCGGGCGGCAGCAGGTAGTCGGTGATCACCACGGTGCAGTTGGCGCCACGTGGCAGGAGCGTCGTCAGGGTCGCGTAGTTCCCTTGAACGTCGACCATGCTGTTCGGGAACAGGTAGGCGCCGTACACGGACCGGCTCTCTTCCTCCGTGATGCCAGGCAGTGGCGGAATCGTGGTGGTGCCCGACAGGGTGAGCGCCATTGCACCGTCCTTGATACCCACGCCATAGTCGGCGCGCGGCTCGGCTTCGGCGATGCCACCGCTGCGATAGGCCGGGATCATGTCGACGAGCTCAGGATGCACCGTCGGGCAGTGCAGACACTCGCGGTAGTTCTCGACCACGATCTTCCAATTGGCGGCCACCTCACGCGTCGTGGTGCGTGCAATGCGGAGGTCGCCGGCGTTAAAGCGCTCAAGTGCGCGCGGGTCGTCGTCATGGGAGGCGATGTAGTCCTCGAACGAGCCGGCCTGTCCCCCGAGATCGACAAACAGCGTGCCCTCCCACTCGGCAACGGGCATGCGGTGAAGCCCGTACTGTGAGCGGTCAATCTCGTCGGGACGCACGTTCGGCGTGCCAATCAACTGGCCATCGAGTCCGTAGGCCCAGGCGTGGTACGGACACTTGATTGCGCGCTTCAGCGTGCCGGCACCGGCATCGCACAGCAGCGCGCCGCGATGGCGGCAGACGTTGTGAAAGGCACGCAGTTCGCCATCATGGTCACGCACGACAACGATGTTCTGTCCGGCGACGTCGGTTGCGTAGTATGCGCCGGGCTCCGCGACGTGCTCGGACCGACCAACGCAGGCCCACGTGCGTCGGAAGACGCTGTCGATCTCGCTCTCGAACGCGGCCTCAGAGCGGTACGCGTCGGCGGGAAGCGAGATGTAGGCACTGCTCATAGTGCAAGCGTAGCACCCTCCTGACTGGTCAGTCAGGGTCGCGCCGGGCGCGACAAAACGGTGCACCACAACCCCGCGCGCAGCGCCTCAGACCCAGGAGTGCAGCACTTCGCCGCCGGGGAACGTGTACCCCGACGAATAGCGATACGCGCCGACGATCTCTTTCGGTGCGAGCGCCATGTGCTCCTCGATGTCGGACGGCAGGAACGTCAGGTCGCCCTTGCCGACCCAGAGCTCCTCGCCGAACGTCATGTTCTCGGCACCGAGACGTACGAGCTCGAGCACCGACGGCTTGGCACCGCGCACGATGCTCGGGAAGTGCCGGATGTGGAAAAGCGGTCGCCCCATCGGCACCGGCAGCTCCTCGCGCGTGATGCGGCGCTCGACCTCCATCGTGCCCTCGACGAGGCGCTCGCCGTGCGCCACGACATAGCCCTTGAGGCGGCTGCCCGGACCGATCGGCTGCTGCACGGGATTGAGCGGGTGATAGTCGGTGATGTGCACCTGCCCGAGCTTCTTGGCGAAGCCCATGAACCACCCGCGCGCCATCGTGAAATCGTTGCTCACCCAGATCTGCAGGCAGATCTGCCCGGGCTCGCCCTTGTAGGAGCAGTTGACCCAGATCGCGGCCTCCTGATACTGCGTGCGCTCGGGGTTCTCGAAGGCGAGGTCTTGCTCGCCGTCCCACACCGACCACCAGCGACTAAACGCCACGTAGGCCATGTCGGGCTCGGGGCCCGGCTCGAGCGGTGCTGGGAGGTACGACGCGATCACGTCGGGATCGGCGCGGTAGGAGATGTTGAGGTACTCCGTGGCGTAGTGCCAGGGCATGTCACCGACGATTGACGATTTGCCGCCGGGGGTCAGTGGATAGCTGAAGCCCTTGAGATCATCGATCGACGTCATGCGCGCACTCCCCTCGTCTCGGAGCGCCAGCCTACCAACGTCACGAGCCTGCGCCCGCGTCGAGCACCCGCGTGACAGACGCGGCCGCATCGACGCCCGTCGAGGCCGCGGTCTCCATGGCGCCGAACTCGCCAACCCAGTCGCCGGCCAGGAACACGCGGTCTGCAATCCCCCGCTCGAGGGTCTCTTGCACACGCCAGCGTCCAGGGGTGGCGTGCGGCACGGCGTACTGCCAGGGCATCAGCCACGTCTCTGCGATGTGTCCGCGCGTCTGCGGATACAGGCGGTACAGATCGTCGAGAAAAGCCCGCTCCATCTCGGCCTCCGACATGCCCGCCAGCGCACGCGCGCGGCCGCCGCCGCCGTAGACCATCAGCAGGCTGCCCTGCTTCGGCGCTCCAGTGGCGTGCAGCGCATTGGAGTGGTTGAAGAACATGTTGAAGCGGCAGTCCGGCGTGAGCAGCGAGTAGATGTCGTCCCACGGCATTGGGTCGGTCTCGTCCGTGAGGACGCTGAGCACCGTCGTCGGGCCGATCGTGACGCGATCGAGCGCCGCCGCCGTCTCGCCGGGCAGCGCAGTGCCAAGCAGTGCGGGGATAAACGGCGCGGGGAGCGCCAGAATCGCGGTGCGTGCTCGCACGGTGCCGGCGCCATCGGGGCCCGTGTACTCGATGTCGACGCCGGTGCCCGTAAGGCTCACGCGCGTCACGGTCGTGTGGAGTCGGATGTGCGCCGCGAGGTCGCGCCCGAGCGCCTCGGGCAGCAGGCCGGAACCACCGCGCATGTTGCGCCCGAGATCGCCGCTGTCCCAGACGTGCGCGAAGAGCGTGGCCATCGAGGCCTGCGTAATCGAATCGAGATCGCCGCTCGAGCGGTTGCAGAGCGCCTGGAAGATGCGCTGAGCCTCGGGATTGAGCGACCCGAGGTAGTCGCCGAACGACACGTCGCCACCGGCCTCCATCGAGCGCAGACGAATCGTGGCGTCCGTGTCGCCCGGCCGATGGGCAACAGCGGCCTCGTGTTCGGCGACGGCCTTGCGCACCTTGAGCCCGGCGCGCGCGAACGACACGCGGCCACGGAGTGACAGGGCGAGCTTGAAGGGGAACGTCTCCGGACGCGTGCCCACGACGATCCGATCGTTCATCGCGATGTTGAGCATCGACCCGGTGATCGGCAGCACCTCCAGCCCGAACTCATCGACCTGACGACCGACGATCGAGTCCGGCGGCGGGAACATATGCGCGCCGACCGACAGCGCGAGATCGCCGCGCTGCTTCGACCAGATGCGACCGCCGACACGGTCGGACGCTTCGAGGATCAACGGATCGCGATCGCGCAGCTCGCGCGCCGCCGTCATGCCGGCGATACCGCCGCCAACGATCACTACATCGCGTTCCTCGATCACGCGGCCATCCTAACGAACACCGCTCACCCACCGACGGCGACTACCGACCGCGCCAGACCGGGTCGCGTCCCTCGGCAAAGGCGGCGGCGCCCTCGACCTGGTCTTCGGACTGCTTGACGGCGATCACACTGGGCAGCGTCTCGCGGAAGGCGAGCGCGTCGTGCTCTTTCATGCCGCCGGTCTCCTGCACGGTCTCCTTGATGGCGCGCAGCGGCAACTGCGCGCCGGCGGCAAGCTCGGCTGCGAGCTCGAGCGCGACGCTGAGCGACTGCCCTGTCGGCACGACGCGATTGGCGAGGCCCCAACGCTCGGCCTCGGCGGCATCCATCCAGCGCCCGGTCATCATCAGCTCCATCGCCACGTGGTGCGGCATGCGGCGCGGCAGGCGCACGGCGGCCGACTCGGCGAGGATGCCGTGATGGATCTCCATCAGCGCGAAGCGCGCCTGCTCTTCCATGACGATCAGGTCGGCGCCGAGGGCGACTTCGAGGCCGCCACCGACGGCCATGCCGTTGACCGCGGCGATCACAGGCTTGAGGAGGCCGATTGGGTACTCGAGCCCACCAAACCCGCCAGGGCCGAAGTCCTCATCCATGCCCTCGCCGCCCGCGGCGGCCTTGAGATCCCAGCCGGCAGAGAAGAACTTCTCGCCGCCGCCCGTCAGCACGCCGATCTTGAGCGAGTCGTCATCGCGCAGCAACGCCCAGGCGTCGTTCATCGCACGGCTGGTCGCCGCATCGATCGCGTTGGCCTTGGGCCGGTCGAGCATCACTTCCAGCACGTCGCCGTGCCGCGTTACCTTGACTGCCTCGCTCATGACGCCTCCTTCGTTCTGGTGGCAGCCTAGCCCCCACAGCCGGTGGCTAGAGCTGTGCGCCGGCTCCGGCGTAGGTGAACTTGTGCACCTCGAGCTCGAGCATCGGCTCGACCTCCGTGACGCCATCAAGGCCGCGGGTGCGCGCGATGATCCGCCCGAGCTCGTCGTTATCGGCGCACATCACCTGCAGCACGATGTCGTGGCGGCCGATCAGCGACGACAGGTAGGTCACCTCGCTCCACGCGCAGAGCTCGTCGATCAGCTCGGTGCGCCGCTGCGTCTCGACGCGCAACGCCAGCAGAGCGAGGACGGAGTTGCCGAGGCGTGCCGGATCGACGAACGCCACGACACGCAATGCACCAAGCGATTCGAGCTTGCGGACGCGTGCGCGGACGGTGCCTTCGGCAACGCCAACGTCGCGGGCGATCGAGCGGTAGGACCGCCGGCCATCTTCCTGCAACGCGCGCAGGATCGCCTCATCGGTGGGATCGAGGGGGATCTGTAACGCCATCGCCATGGATTCTACGCATCCCATCCCTTTTTTCCCGCGAAACTCCCGCCAAGATCGGGAAAATACTGCGCAATGCGCACTATTACCCCCTTGCATCTGCGCGTTCGCGCGACGATGCTGCGTGCATGAGCGAGAACCTGACGTTTGACTGGGGCGGCAATCCGTACACCGGTCTCAACCGCGAGTGGGAGCCCGACTGGTTCCTCACCGACGAGCAGCGCGAACTCCAGCAGCAGCTGATTGAGGTCTGTGAGAAGGTCATCCGCCCGAACGCGATCATCGGCGACCGCACGGGCGAGTATCCGCGCAGGAGCGTCGAGGCACTGGCCGAGCTCGGAATCCTCGGCGCCGTGGTGCCGAAGAAGTACGGCGGTCGTGGCGAGAACAACGTCGGCATTCTCATGCTGACCGAGACGCTCGCCCGTTACGGCTGCCCCTCCACCACCGTGATCTACATGATGCACATGGTCGCGCTGGCGGGGCTCGTATTCCGCGCGAGCCATAACCCGCACATCCAGGACCTGATCAGCCGCATCGATTCCGACTGCCTCGTCGGCACTGCCTCGTACACGGACCCGGAAACGGGCGGCCACTTCTGGTACCCGAAGGTGTCGGGCGCCACGCGCGTGCCGGCGGGTTGGCACGTGCAGAAGAAGGCCGCGTGGACAACGTCGTGCGGGTACGCGAGTTGGTACCTGACGCAGACGACATCGCCAGACTTCTCCGGCGACTACTCGGACCTGTCGGTGTTCCTGCTGTATCCCGACGAGGTCGATGCCAAGACCGGCCAGTGGGACGCGCTGGGCATGCACGCCAACCAGTCGGGCCCCGTCGAGATCGACGCCGTGATCCCCGAGGACCGCATTGTCGGCTGGCCCGGCGATGGCGCGGCCAGCAACGATGAGGCGATCGACCCGCTCGCGTTCGTCCAGTACGCCGGCGCCTACAACGGCCTCGCGCTGGGCGCGCTCGACGTCGGCAAGCAGCACGCCACCAAGCGCGCGCACGCCCAGTACGGCCGCACGATCTCTGACTACCTGACGGTGCAAGACGCGTTTGGCGAGGTGCTCAGCGACACGCTGGCGTCGCGCATGTACGCCTACGGCTTCGCGAAGGAGCTCGACGATCGCACCGACAACGGCTCGTGGGAGATGTACGAGACAGATCGAGATGCGCGCCCGCGCACGAGCATGACCCAGTGGTCGCTACCGGCCAAGGTCCTCGCGACGAAGGCCGCGTGGGAGGCCACCGACAAGATGCTCCAGATCTGCGGCGGCCGAGGCTACTCGAAGGCGAACGAGATCGAGCGCCTCTTCCGCGACGGCAAGGCGGGCTGGATCATGGCGCCATCGAACGAGGTGACGCGGATCCTGATCGGCAAGTGGGCGCTGCATGGCGCCGAGGCGGTCGATTGGTGGAACCAGCACGTCGACGAACCGGCCCTCAACAACGAGCTCGGCAAGCTGGATGTGGATGGCAAGCGTGATCTCGCCGCGCGCCTGCTCGCCGAGATCGCCGAAGATGACGCCAAGCGCGTCGCACCGACCAACTAACACGGAGACGTCTGATGCCCGAAACCGACGACCTCGCCAACGTAGAGATCGACACCACCCGCATGATCGGCTGGGTGCCGCCGAAGTCCGAGCACGTGCTCTACGACACGCCCGTGATGGGCCATCTCGGCATGAAGCCCGAGATCGTCGTGCCCGAGCCGACCGACGAGCGCATCTGGGTCGAGATCGAGCCGAACGTCTGCTTCCGCCCGCTCTTCTTCGACATGAACACAGGCGGCCACGGCGAGGTGCTGCGGGTCCGCAAGGGCGGCGTGCTGAGCAAGCATCGCCACCCCTCCCCCGTCCACGGCGTCGTGCTGAAGGGCCGCTGGCATTACATGGAGCACTCGTGGGTGGCCGAGACGGGCAGCTATGTCTTCGAGCCGCCGGGCGAAGTCCACACGCTGACGGTCACGGACGATTGCGAGGAGATGCAGACAGCGTTCTTCATCCTCGGACCCGTGCTCTACACCGATGACGACGAGAAGGTCGTCCACGTCGAGGACAACGTTGGCCTGATTGAACACTGCAAGAAGGCGTACAAGCTGAACGGTCTCGGCGAGGATTTCGTCGATCAGTTCATCCGCTGACGGCCCCGGCTCGGCTGATCTGAAGGGGTTTCCCACCTCGCGGCTGTCCCCTGCGCGTGGGACACTTCAGGCCATGTCTGCTGCTCCCCCTGCCGCTCCCGTAGATCCGTCCGACGAGGCGCCCGCGCAGAAGGACATGATGCGCCTGTTGGTGATCGCCGTGATCGTCGGCATCGTCGGCGCGATTGGTGCGACTGCCTTCCTCTACGTCGTGCACGAGCTGCAGCACGCGGCGTTCTCGTCGGTACCCGAGGCGCTCGGCATCGACGGTGCGCCGTGGTGGTGGACGGGGATCATGCTGCTGATCGGCGCAACGATCGTGCTGATCGCGCAACGCCTGCCTGGCCACACGGGCGCGAGCCCACTGACGGGCTTCCACTTTGATAACCCACTGAAGATCGTGCCGGGCATCCTGCTCGCGGCGATCGGCACGTTGGTCTTCGGCATCGCGCTCGGTCCGGAGGCGCCGCTGATCGTGCTCGGCTCGGCACTCGGTGTGCTGCTGCTGCGCCGCACGCGCAACGAGCAGGCGATCAAGGCAGGTGGCTTCCTCGGTGGCACGGCAGCGATCGGCGCCATTTTCGGCAACCCGTTCATCACCGCGTTCATGATCCTTGAGTTCGCCGCGTTCGGCGTGGCGCCGTCGTCCCTGATCCTGCCGGTGCTGGTCGCGCTGGGCGCGAGCTACCTGGTGCAGATCGGCCTCTGGAACATCCCCGGCGTTGGCGTCCATAGCCTGACCCTCCCCGACTTGCCCGCGTACGACTCCATCCACCCCGGTGATCTCGTGATCGCCGCGCTCGTGGCCATCGTCGCGGGCATCGTGACCGTGACGGCACGCGAGGTGGCACTGCGCTACGAGGGCATCGCCAAGAGCCGTCCGGCCATTGCGCTGTACGCGACGGCCATCATCACCACGATCGGTGTACTGATCGCCGTTGAGGGCTTTGGCGCCACGAACGATGAGATCCTCTTCAGCGGCCAGACCGGTATGCCGCAGCTGATCGCCGAGACGAGCCTCGGTCTGGTCGTCGTGGTCCTCCTCGTCAAGCTCGTCGCGTACTCCACCGCGCTCGGCGGTGGCTTCCGCGGTGGTCCGATCTTCCCCGCCACGTTCCTCGGTGTCGGCGTCGCCGTCGCCGGCTCGCTGATCTTCCCGGAGGTGAGCGTCAGCGCACTCGCCGCCGCAGGCATCGCCGCCGGCTCTGCCGCGATGATCAAGCTGCCGGCCACCAGCGCCCTCCTTGGCCTGCTCCTCATCTCCGGCGCGGGCGCCGCCATCGCCCCGTTCGCGATCCTGGGCGCCGTCGTCGGTCTGATCGTGCGGCTGATCGCCGAGCGGCGCCTTGAGTCGCCCGCAGACGCCGCACCGACGCCGACGCACTGACGACTACCGCTTGGTCACCACGCCTATTGACATGGCGCGTGATTGCAGGAACATACGGGCACCCCACCTGACGGAGGCGGACATGAGCCGTGCACCCGAAGACGAAGACGACAACCTCGAGCTCGACGCTGAAGACGAGGTCGAAATCGACGACGTCAAGGAACTCGCTGAGGAGGACTGGAGCGAGTTCACGTACGGCGTTGCCGACGACGAGTTCTGAACGCCGGCTTACGCGCGCCTGAACCGAACGGCCGTCCGTTGTACCATCCGAGCATGTTTCGGCTCGTCGTTGTGCTGGGATCGGCACTCATCGCCGCCTGCGCCTTGAGCATCAGTTCAGCGCCGGCGCGGGCGGCAAACGTCGCCGTCACGGGCTCAGGCGCTGCAGCCAAGATCGTCATTACGTTCGACGGCAGCGCCACGGACGAGGTCGTCACCATTGGCACCCTCTTCGACGACTGGTCGATCAGCAACGTCTCCGGCACGGCAAGCATCCCAATGGCGACGTCGTGCAACATTGAGGTGACGAACGGCGCAGACGGAGATGTGCTGGCGTTCACACCGCAGGTCACGATCACCAGCACGCGCTGCAGTGCTACGCCATTCGGCCTCGACACCTCGACGTTCGGTGGTAGACAGACCCTGAGCGTCACGGCACAGCTGTCATCCGCCCGCGCCAACGTCGTCTCACTGAACGGTCCGATCGCGGTGGTCGGTCCGACCACACTGGACCTTGGCACCAACGCCGGGAGCGGCGTCATGCTGATGGGGCCGGTCGATGGTGCGGGGCCTCTCGTCATCGCGTCCACAACTGCGAGCACGCTCTTGGCGATCGGATCGACGACGCCGCCAACGTCCGTCAGCATCACCACAACCTCCGGCGTCTCCCTCCTCGGCGACATCACCACGAGCGGCGGGCTGACGGTCAACGGCCCACTCTCAGTGGGCGACGACCCCATCACCTTGGCAGGGGCAACTGCATCGATCACCGGCGACGTGACGGGCGTGCCGGGCGGCACCCGCAAGCTCATCGTTAACGCGGCGGGCACGAGCTCCATCACCGGCATCATCAGCGACGGCAACTCGGGCGACGTGATGAGTATCGAAAAGCGCGGCGCAGGCACACTGACGTTGACGGGCGCGAGCACCTACACCGGCGCGACGGCGGTGATCGGCGGCACGCTAATCGCCAACACGAGCGGCGCCCTGGGCTCGGCGACCGGGGGATCACTAGTAGCGAGCGGAGCGCGCCTGCAGTTCAACGGCATCGGCGGCAACACCGAGGCGATCACGCTCTCCGGCGGCAGCACACTTGCTGCGGCGGGCGGCTCGGTATCAAGCCTGGGCGGCTCGGTGACGCTCCAAAGCGGTGCACAGACTATCGATGTGTCAAGCAGCGCCACCCTCGTGCTCGGCGGCGGCTTCAACGGACAGGCCAGTGGGCGTGGCGCGGTCACGACGACCGGCGCCGGGCAGTTGACGGTCGGCTCCGCCGGCATCGGCGTCACGAATGCCGTCGCATCGTTCGCCTCATCGTCAGCTGGCCGCTTCCGTATCGGCGGCAATATCACCGCCGTGGGCGCGATCGCCCTCAACGGCGCTGTCGAGACGTGGACAAACGCGGTGACCGTCACCGGTGCCCCCGTTTCGGGCTCGGGCACGATCGACAACGGCAATGGCTCGAGCTTCTCGACACTGACGATCGCCTCGGGCAGTGAACCCAATACGCTCTCCGGCGCGATCGGCTCTGGCGCGGGCGACGCGTCCAAGTTGAACCTCGTGCTTGCCGGCGACAGCAGCCACACGCTCTCCGGCACGAGCGACTTCATCGGCAGCCTCACCGTCCAGAGCGGCGGACTGATCGTGAGCGGGGATCTCACTCACCTGAGCACGACGACGATCGCGTCGGGCGCCGCGGTTTCCGGCTCGGGGACGGGCAGGATCAACAGCCCCGTCTCCTTCCCCTCCGGCAGCTGGGGATTCGGCATCGGCACCGGGTATCCGTATCTTCTGACGGTCGGCGCCGTCTCGTCGTCGACCATCGTCGGTGCCTTCAACGTCGTCGTCGAAAACACGACTCCTGGCACCGGCTATACGAAGGTCGTGAGTACGGGCAGCGTGAACATTTCCGGCCTCAGCGTCTGGACCGACGGGTTCGACGCGCCGCTCGGGACAGTGATCACGCCGCTCTCGACCGCCTCCGGCATCACCGGCACCTTGACTGGGTTCCCAGAGGGCTCGTACTACAACTACTGGCGCATCTCCTATGCCGCGAACGGCGGCAAGGACATGACGTGGACGTTCGTTGGCATGGAGCCGCAGCCGACAGCCGTTTCTCCTTCGACGAGCAGCACTGCGGGCGGCGGCACGCTGACGATCCGCGGTGGCCCGCTCTACGACGGCACGCAAGTCACCGTGGGTGGCGCGCCCTGCACGAATCCCACCCGCGTCAGCATCACCGAGCTGACGTGCACGCTGCCATCGCACGCTGCGGGTGCGGTCGACGTCGTGGTGACGAACGCCGGCCGCTCGGCCACGCTCGCAGGCGCCGTTACCTACGCGGCACCGGCGGCGACACCGGCGGCGGCAGCAGCAGCGACGACCCGCGCGCTCGCGATCGGTACGCCGCGCCTCGTTGGCACAAAGCTCATCACCACGATCACCGCTCCGAGCGCGGGAGCGATCATGCAGACGGCTGTGACGAAGAAGGGGCGCAAGGTGACGACGCGCTGCCGCGTGCGACAGTCCGTTACCACCGCCGCCGACCTCATCGTCACCTGCGCTCTCAACGCCCGCGCACGCGCGGCACTCAGCCAGTCGTCCCTGCGCCTGACCGTCACGACGATGTTCACGCCGACGGGCGGCACGGCGACAACCCGCATCGCGAAGGTGAAAGCCTCGCGGGCCGCCACCGGCAAGCACGCACTCCCGGCGTAAGCATGCTGACGCCCGCCGCGACTCGCGGGCATGATGATCCTCCGCATCCTCCTCGCGATCCCGTGCTTCCTGTTGGGTGGCTACTTCGCGCTCATCTCGCTGATCGTCGGCTGCACGGTGCAGAACCAGGCGATGGCGGAGGGCTCCGCCACGCAGTGGTTCCTGTTCCTGCAGGGCCTGCCGCCGAATATCGGCACGTGGATCGTCGGCGTCGTCGGCATGCTCCTAATCGGGTGCGGCTTGGCGCTCGTCGACGGGGCGGTCCGGAAGCGGTGAGGCGCGTGTTCGGCGACAGTCGCGAGCCGGCGAGGAGGCCTGCCTTCATGACCGACGACGGCTCGCAGCGCTACGGCCGCTTCGTCGTTCGGGTCGTGCTGATCCTCGTGCTGATCTACGGCGTGCCGACGTCAGGGCTCGCGAGCGCCGATCCCGTCGCGGCACTGGTCCCGACCCTGCTGATCACGGGGCCGCTCGCAGTCGCGGCACTCGCGCGGCGCATTGACCTCGGGAGTCTCCTCCTGCTGTCGGTTCTGCTGCTGATCCCGTGGGGACTGATCGCCTCGGCGGCGAGCAGCTTCTGACCGCCCGGACGTAAGCGAGGCACCTGAGCGCCCGACTCCGCGGCATGAACGCCACCTCCCTCCTCACCGGCTTCGCCCTCGTCCTGATCGCCGTGATTACGATCGACTGGGCGCGCTCGTTGCGGCGAAACGCCGCGGCTACTCGTGCACAGTCCCGTCGGGCATCGTCGCGCCCGTCAGGCTCGCGCCGGCCAGATCCGCGTCGCTGAGGTCTGCTCCCAGCAGGTTCGCGCCGTCAAGCTGCGTGCGGGCGAGGAACGCTCCGCTGAGGTTCGTGCCCGCGAAGTTGAAACCGCGCAGGTCGCCCTCCTCGAGGTCGATCTCAGAGAGGTCGAGCCCTGATAGGTCGGGGGCCTGCTCAATCGAGAAGCCATACTCGGCGATGATCGGCACGGCGACGCGCCAATACTTGTCGCGGTACTCCTCGGGGACGCCGAGCTCATCCCAGGCCTGGACAAAGGCATCCTTGGCGGGCACGCCCTCACCAACGAGCTTCGCGATCATGACCGCGATCGCCTCGAAGGCGACGACGTGATCGTTCCAGGCGACGGGAAGCGGCTCAGACACAACTGGCATCGTAGCCGCGCACGACACCATCGATGGTGAACACCGAGCGGTACACCTGCAGCATGGTGGTTACCCCCACCTTCTGCTCTGCCACAGCCGACTATGCTGCGAAGGAATCTACCGATGGAGGCCTCACCTTGGGACCTGTGGAAATCGCCGTCTTCTCGTTTCCGGGAAGCCAGTTCAACGGACAGGTCGCTCCCGCGCTGCGCGAGCTGATCGAGAGTGAGACGATCCACGTGCTCGACCTTGCGTTCATCATCAAGGCCGAGAACGGTGATGTCGCGTGGTTCGAGATCGAGGACGCCGCGATGCACGCGCCCGAGTTCTCCGGCTTCCACGACGACCCGATTGACCTCCTCAACACGGAGGACATCGAGCTCCTCGCCGAGGAGGTCGCGCCCGGCTCGTCTGCCGCAGTGCTCGTCTTCGAGCACACGTGGGCGAAGAAGCTCGCTGGCGCGGTCGAGGGGTCCGGCGGCTTCGTCGTGGCTCGTGAGTACATCCCCGCACCCGTCGTCGAGGCCGCTGTGGCCGCGGCGCAGAATAGCTAGGAGAAACCGTTATGCCTCTTGGACGACGTGGACCCGGTCTTGTCGGTATGGCAGCGCGCACCGCTGTCGTGGTCGGCACCGCCAATGCGGTCTCGAACAAGCAGCAGCAGAAGTACGCCAACCAGGCCGCCGCACAGCAGGAGGCCGCCGCCGAGCAGGCCACCCCGGCTGCTCCCGCCGCCGCCCCGCAGGACGATCTCGCAGCACAGCTCGAGTCGCTGGCGAAGCTCCGCGATCAGGGCATCCTGACCGAGGAGGAGTTCTCGGCGAAGAAGGCCCAGATCCTCGGGATCTAGTCCGTACTGACGCACGATCGACGGGTCGTCCTGCCTCCGGGCAGGGCGGCCAGTTGTCGTTGTGGGGCCACGGAAACGCAAAAGGGGCGCCGCGACCGGAGTCGCGACGGCCCTTCACAGGCGGAAGCTAGGCCGACTGCTCGATCGGACCCTCGGCGCCGTAGCCGCGCACCGACGTGACCTCGATGATGATCGCGACGCCGCCCTTGTCCGGGTCGTAGTCGCGCTCGCCCTGGATCATGGCGTCGTAGACGCGATCGTTCTGGCTCGCATCAACGCGGGCCGTGCCGCGGATCGAGAGCATGAACGGGCTGGTCTCGGGGTCGAACAGCGCCAGCGAGACGTCGGGGTTGGCGGAGACGCCCTTGGCCAGTCCGTCGTTGGGGTTGCGCGTCCAGACACCGAGCTCGGTCGCCGAGAGGACGTGCGTGCTGCCGCGGTACGAGACGGACGGGTAGCCGTCGACGTCGTTGTAGGCGAGGGCGAGCGCGCGGCCGCGGGCGAGCGAGTGGTCGACGGCGCCGGCGATGTGATGCAGATCGATGGACATGAGACTCCTCGAGATTTCGGTAGATCCGAGGGAATGAACGCCCCCTATGCGTGGGCTATTCCCACGGAACTCGACGTTGCCTCGGCTGGGCTAGTTCACTCCCCAAGCACTCGGGCGTAAGAGCCACCACCGCGAGCTAGTCGCGCGCCGCCCGCTCGATGCGCGGCCAACGCTCGAGGAAGCGCGCGCGCAGGCGCTGCTGATCCTCATGGGCGGCCTGTGCCAGAAGCCCCAGTGCGTATCCCCCCGCTCCGTCGATCCCTGGGGCGGCGGCGAGGACGGCGAGAGCGTCCTGTGCAATCGCTGCGTCGTGCTCCTCCCCCAGCAGGTCGGTTACCTCAGCCGCGCCCTCGGCGAGCGGACGCATGCTCCGGCCCATGATCGGCAGCGCGAGCTCGGCGACGTAGCGCGCCGACTTCGCGGCGAGGCGCGTGCGGTGCCAGCTATGCGTGTCGCCGGATCGGTCGAGCCGCTTGGCACGCTTGGCGAGACGACGCCAGGCATCGTCGGCGAGTTCGGGCAAGACGCGATCGCACGGTCGCTTCGCACGCTTCGTCAGTTGCGGTGCCGCGGCGGCCGCGACAAGCGCATCGAGGAGGTTGAGGTGGCGCTCGCTGCGCAGGGCGGCGCGTGCGTGATCGAGCGCGCGGGCAAGCTGCGGCTCCAGCGCGGCGTCGACGAGGTCACGGGCGATGCGCTCGTGCGCCTCCGGCAGCTCTGCGGCGTGGCGCTGCAGGCGCGTCCGCAGCACGTCGGTCTCGCGGGCCGCACCCATGGCGTCGGCCAGCCAGCGCAACTCGTCGATCATCGAGCCGGCCCACGCCTCGTCAACGAGCGGCGCGAAGGCCTTGAGTCCGGCACGCAGTTGCCGCGCACACACGCGCACCTGATGCACGGCGTCGGTCTGGCCCCGCCGCACATCGACGTCCGCACGCAGCAGTTTCCGTACGTGCCGGGCGAGGTGCGCGCGTACCGCGTCGCCGGCCCGATCGTCCGGCTCGGGCCACGGACGCTGCGCCACATCGGGCGGCGATGCCGCCTGCTCCCCGAGCGCACGCACGAGCTTGGGCACGTCGACCGGCTCGGCGCCGGCTCGGCGAAGCACCTTCGCCACCCTCCGCATCGCCTTCTCCGCGTCCGCGTCAATCGCCTCTAACTCGAGCTCGCGAAAGCGCGTGACCTCCTGCCCGTCGCGGTGCGCCTCGACCACATCGTCGGCGAGCTCCGCCAGCGGCCGCCCCGTCTTGTGGAGGATGCGCGTGCGGCCCCGCACGGTGTCGATGCGCGCGACCTTGACGACCTCCGCCCGCCGGACGTACGGCGCGACGAGGTCGAGCAGCTCTGCCGGGACGACGCCTACGGGTGCGTCATCGAGCGGCAGGCGCAACTCGACGCGCTCGCGTCGTCGCAACGGCAGTTTGAGATGCCACCCGGCATCGTCGCCGCCCGTGCGTCGGCGCAGCGTGATGCCCCACCGCGCGAGCCGCAGGTCCTCGGTGTCGTAGTAGATCGCCGACAGGCGCAACGTGCCGATTGGCTGCAGCACGAATCCCTTGCTGTCCGCCGCGACGACGTGCAGCGAATCGAACTCCGCATCCACCGAGAACTTCCACTCGATCTCGCCGACGGAGTGTGGATGGCTCATACCCAAACTGTATGCCGCCACGAATCGCCACGCGGTCGGCGTGGTGAAGACCCTCGTGCGCGAACGTTCGTGAGAGCCATAGCTAGCTCGATCACGAGAGCCCTCTCGCGGGATTGAACCGCGGACCCCCTCCTTACCATGGAGGTGCTCTACCACTGAGCTAAGAGGGCAGGACGCTGTTGCCAGCGCCGGGGAATACTACCCGGCACCGACTACTTCGGCGCAAGCGGCCGCGCTCGCTCCGGTAGGCTCACCATCAACGGATGCGGAGGACGCGATGAGCGAGCCCATGGACCCCGCGTGGGTCTACAACGAGACGGTCAAGATGTTCGCCATCGGCGGCGATCCGCCGCACGAGGACCCGGATGAGATGGAGTCGACGTGGGGTCGTGTGTGGGGCCTGTCGAATGATGTCGGCCAGATCCGCACCGTCCTCATGCACCGGCCCGGTGTCGAGATGGAGATCGTCGACCCGTCCAAGCGCATCGAGTCGATCGGCTCGTATGGCGACCTCGCCGAGCACTGGTACTTCCAGAGCGAGGACGCGCCCGACATCCCCACAATGCAGGCCCAGCACGATGCGTTCGTGGCGGCGCTCGAGCGCCGCGGCGTGGAGGTCGTCTACCAGCAGGGCGTTGGCGACCGGCATCTGAAGGCCGTCTACACGCGCGATCCGCTGATCATGATCAAGGGCGGCGCGATCGTGAACCGCATGGGTACGCGCATCCGTCGCGGCGAGGAGCGCGTGACCTCGCAGACCCTCGCGGCGCTCGGCGTGCCGATCCTACGCACTCTTTCGGGCAGCGCGGTGATGGAGGGTGGTTCGTTTGCCTGGCTGAATGACACGAACTGCGCCATCGGTGTCGGAGTCCGCGTCAATCGTGAGGGCGCGCGCCAGATCGGCGAAGTGCTCGCCAGCCAGGGCGTGACGCTCCATGTGATCGAGCTGACCGGCTACGACATTCACATCGACGGCAGCTTTCTGATGATCGACAAGGACCTCGCGCTCGTGAACCCGATGGGGCTGCCGTACTCGTTCCTCGAGCTGCTCAAGGACCTCAAGATCGACACCGTCGAGATGACGCCGCGCGACGACGGCTGGATCGTCAATGGTCTCGCCGCCGCGCCCGGCGATCTCCTGATCCCCGAGGGCGCGTCCGACCAGACGCTCGCCGAGCTCGACAGGAAGGGCGTCAACGTCGAGGTCATCCCGTTCGACAAGGTGCACCTCAACGGCGGCGGGCTCCACTGCTCGACGACGCCGCTGTACCGAGATCCCGTCTGATCGCACAGGCGACGTAGACTTCCGCCGTGGCAATTGAGCGCGAGGCAACCGCAACCTGGGAGGGCAACCTGGCGCGTGGCGTCGGACGTCTGTCCTCGGCGTCGAGCGTGGGCTTCAATGGCCTGGCCTTCTCGCTCCCCACGCGCATCGGGCAGCCCGGCGATGAGACCTCGCCAGAAGAGCTCCTCGCCGCGGCGCACGCCGGGTGTTACGCAATGGCACTCGCGTCGGTGCTGACGAACGCCGAGGTACCGCCGGGGCGGCTCGACGTCAGCTGCCGCGTGACGCTCGACGAGCACAGCGACGAGGGCTTCCGCATTACGCGCTCCGCGCTCGTCGTCGAGGCCGACGTTGATGGCGTGTCGCGCGATGCGCTGCGCGCCGCCATGGACGCGGCCGACCAGGCATGCCCCTACTCGGCACTGCTGCGCGGCGCCGGCGCCTCCGTGGAGACCGCGATCAAGCGCTAAGCGCCGTCCGTTGCCGTACACTGTGCGATAACAATGCAAGCGGCTGATTGGCCGTCTCAACGATCTAAGGAGATCATCTGATGCGACGCATCACCCTGCTGATCCTGGCGCTCGCCGGGCTCGCCATCGGCGCCCCCCTTGCCACTGCGCAGGAGGTCGGCGACGCCAAGGCCATCATCCTGACCATCGACAAGACGAAGCCGTCGACGGGCCAGCTCCAGTTCACCATCGAGCCCGAAGGCTTCGTCTACAAGAAGGTGCCCTACGCCGGCGGCAAGAACGCCAGCGGGCAGGGCCATGCCCACATCTACGCCAAGGCTGACGGCGCCAAGAAGGCCAAGTACATCGGCTGGACCGGCAGCGGGCTGACGTCGTGGACGGACAAGAAGATGCTCAAGGCCGGCACCACGTACCGCGTCTTCGCCGTCTTCTCGGAGAACGACCATGCGGAGGAGTGGAAGGTCAAGTCGAACTGGGTGCTCGTCGACTTCTAGCGACTCCCGGGGAGGAGCGGCCGAGCTTGCCGCTCCTCCCCTCTTCGCGCCCCCTCTAGACTGCTGCTGGCCATGACCGCCGGCACACCCAAGCTCCGCGTCGAAGGCGCGACCAAGGCGTTCGACGGCAGCATCGCCCTCGCGCCCACGACGCTCGCAATCCAGCCGGGCGAATTTGTCTCGTTCGTCGGACCCTCCGGCTGCGGCAAGTCGACGCTGTTCAACATCGTGTCGGGCCTGCTGACGCCGGACCAGGGCAGCGTGCTGCTCGACGGTGTGGACATCACCGGCACCGCCGGCAACGTCGGCTACATGCTGCAGAAGGACCTGCTGGTGCCGTGGCGCAGCGTCATCGACAACATCACGCTCGGAGCGGCCCTGACGCGTGGCACAACGAAGGCCGATCGCACGCAGGCCATCGACTTCGCGCAGCGCTACGGCCTCGGCGAGTTCCTCGACCATTACCCGCACGCACTGAGCGGTGGTATGCGCCAGCGCGTGGCCCTGATGCGCACGCTCGCAACTAACCACGACGTGCTGCTGCTTGACGAGCCGTTCGGCGCGCTGGACGCGCAGACGCGGTTCGAGATGCAGCAGTGGCTGCTCGAGGTGTGGTCCGAGACGAACCGCACCGTCGTGTTCGTCACGCACGACGTCGACGAGTCGATCTTCCTGTCCGATCGCGTGCTGGTCATGAGCCCGCGCCCCGGGCGGGTCACCGACGAGCTGACGATCGACCTGCCCCGCCCGCGCACGCTCGACGTGCTGACACAGCCCGGGTTCATCGCCGCCAAGCAGCGCATCCTCGTGGGACTGACGGGAGCTGCTGCATGAGCTGGCGCTCCACGTTCAAGACGATCCTGATCCCGATCGTCTCGATCCTGCTCGTCTTCGTCATCTGGGACTTGATCATCCGCGCGTTCGCCGTCGACGCGTTCGTCGCCCCCTCCCCGCTCGACGCGCTCCAGTCGGTGCGCGACAGCTGGAGTCAGATCTGGCCGCTCACGCTCGCGACCATTCGGGAGACCGTCTACGGCTTCGTGATCGGTGCGGTGCTGGGCTTTCTGCTCGCCGTCTTGATGGCGCAGGCGAAGACCGTGCAGAACCTGGTCTATCCCGTGCTGATCACCTCGCAGGCTGTGCCCGTGATCGCGCTCGCCGCACCGCTCGTGATCCTGCTGGGCTTCGGTCTCGGCCCCAAGATCGTGATCGTCGCGTGGATCGTGTTCTTTCCTGTCGCCGTCAGCGTGCTCGACGGCTTCGCCAACGTCGACCGCGACCTCGTCAACCTCGCCCACGTCATGGGCGGCAGCCGCTGGCGCGTATTCCTCCTGATCCGCATCCCTGCCACCGTCACGCCGCTCTTCTCGGGGCTCAAAATCGGTGCCACGTATGCGGTGACCGGCGCCATCATCGGCGAGCTCGTGGCCAGCACCGGGCAGTCGCTCGCCGGCTTCCAGCGCACCGCCAACGGCAACCTCGACACGGCCACCGTCTGGGGCACAACACTTGTGATGACCTCGATCGGCATCGGCTGGTTCCTGCTCGTCGTGCTGATCGAACACGTCGCAACGCCGTGGCGGTACCGCGCCACACGCCGTCGGCTAGGGTTCCGCCAATCCTCGACGCATTCGGAGACAACCCCGTGAAGCACGCCCGCCTGCTCGTCCTCGCCATCGCCCTGCTCGTCGCCGCCGTCGCCGCGGGCTGCGGTGGCTCGTCGTCGGACTCGTCGTCCAGCGCAACCGATACCGGTGCCGCTGCTGCCCCGACGAAGGTGCGTCTCGTCTACTTCTGGCCGAGCATCGACTTCCTCAGCGTGCCGATCGTCGTCGCGCAGCAGAAGGGCTACTTCAAGGACGCCAACCTCGACGTCTCGCTGTCCTTGCCGCCGGACTCTGCCACCGCCACGAAGGTCCTCGGCACGGGCGATGCTGACCTCGGCATGGTCACCACGACCGACATCGCCGCTGCCGCGCAAGAAGACGTGCCCGTGATGTCGATCGGCAACTACACGATGTCGAACAACTGGGGCTTCTTCTCGAAGCCCGGCACCACCGTCTCGGAGAGCACGCTCAAGGGCAAGACGATCTCGGGCTTCGGCGATACGTGGACAAACGCGATGCTGCCGTTCGTGCTCGAAGACGCAGGCCTCACCGAGAGCGACGTGAAGATCGTGACCGTCACCAACGACGCGCCGCTGCTGCTCAACGGCAAGGTTGATCTCGCCACGAACACCACGAACTACCTGATCCCCGCCGTCGAGGACGCCACGGGCGAGACGCCGGGCATGCTCCTCGCGACCGACGCGGGGGCGCCAAACGTGCCGATCTGGGTGTACGCCGGCAACCACGACTGGCTCGTCAAGAACCCCGAGGCCGCCAAGGCGTTCATGAGCGCAATCGCGCAGGCCACCGAGTGGGCGATCGCCAACCCGGAGGACGCCGTCACGCTGTACGAGCAGGCCTACCCCGACAACGGCGGCTCGCACAAGTACAACCTTGCTGGCTGGACCGACACGGCCAAGTACATGAAGAACGCAGACGGCAAACTGTTCGTCGAGACCGATCAGCAGTGGACCGAGCTGGCCAATGCGCTCGTCAGCATCAACCAGCTGCGCGACGTCCAGACGCCGTCGACGTACTACACGAACGAGTACCTGCCCGCGGGCTAGGGCGCCCCTCGCACCCTCGGGTGCGAGACAACCGAGGATCCACCCAGCGGTGGTAATTGCTGTCTCCGACCATTGCTTGATCCGCTCACCCCTGGCGGCTTCCTTGAGCGTTGCTCCAACATCACGGAATGCGGCGCGACCGAGCGATGCGGCCGCGGTGCACGCGCTGGCGAAGAGCCAGTCGTGCACCGCGTCACTCCGCTCCTACTCCTCGCCCTCGTGATCCTCGCCGCCTGCGGTGGTGCAGCGCAGCGCGATGCGAAGGTCGGGCCAAGTGCACCCCTCACCGCGCCTGAGCCGCCCGCCGGCGCGAAGACCGTCCTAGCCGGGTCGATGGACAGCGTCGAAGGCACGCCCGTGGCACTCGACGAGTACGTCGGCAAAGTCGTGCTCGTCGTCAACACCGCGTCGCGCTGCGGTTACACCTCGCAGTACGGCGACCTGCAGAAGATCTACGAGCGGTACAGCGACCAGGGCTTCGTCGTGCTCGGCTTCCCGTCGAACGACTTCCAGCAGGAGTACGCCGACGACGGTGAGATCAAGACGTTCTGCTCTACGAACTTCGGCGTGACCTTCCCGCTCTTCTCCCGCACCTCGGTGGTCGGACCAAGCGCGAACCCCGTCTTCGCCGCCCTGGCTGCCGAGCCCGACGACATCGGCGCGCCGCCCGAGTGGAACTTCACGAAGTACCTACTCGACCGCGACGGCGTGCCCGTGGCGCGCTGGCCCTCCAACATGGATCCGGCCGCGCCCAGCGTGACCAACGTGATCGAGGCACTGCTGGCAAAGCCGGCGTAGCCCTGCGGCAGGTTGGCGACGGGGGCAGCTCCCCCAGCCTGTTGCGCTACTCCTAGCGCTTGCGGAACGAGCGGACGAGACGCGGGATCAGGCCGTCCGCGGAGTGCATGCGGGTGATGTCACTGATGCGCGCGTTGTAGCGAAGCTGCACGTTGCGGTGCGAGTAATGCATCTGAGGGCTTTCCGATGGAAGTTGAGAGGCGACCGGAGTCGCAGAGCAACTATGCCACACATTCGCGTCACAAAGTCTCTCCCTTCCCCCCTGTCACCATCTTGTTGCAATCGGGCGACAAAGCTTTTCAATGCTAAGAAATTGCTGTATCCAATTTTGACGAAAAAAGCGCACAAAGTCACATTGGACGCCCACCACTCCGGGTCCCGTGCTACCACGATGGGCAGCGGGCAGGTGGCGGACGGCGCGGCTGGCAGGCGACCCGCACGAAGCGGATCGCGAGCCGCACGCAGTGGGAGCGGCTGGATTCGAACCAGCGTAGGCAGAGCCAACGGGTTTACAGCCCGTCCCCATTAACCGCTCGGGCACGCTCCCAACGTCCCTTGCGGGACGGCGGAATCCTACCCCACCTGACGCATCACGCGGCGCGCCAGGTGAGGTGCAGATCCCTCCCCCCGCGAATTACCCCACGCAGTCGCGCAGGGCCTGCGCCTCTGGCAGCGACTCGAGGCGCTTGAGCGTGTTGTTCTCGATCTGGCGGATGCGCTCGCGCGTCACGCCGAAGTGCTGGCCAACCTCTTCCAGCGTGCGCGGCTTGGCGCCGTTGAGGCCGAAGCGCAACTCGATCACCTCACGATCGCGTTGCGGCAACGAGTTGAGCGCGCGCTCAACGTCCTCGCGCCGCAGCGTGGTCGTGGCGATGTGGAACGGCGACGGTGCCTGCTCGTCCTCGACGAGGTCGCCGAAAGACGAATCGCCCTCTTCACCGATCGGCTTCTCCAGCGAGATCGGCATCTGCGACATCTTGAGAATGTCGCGCACCTCATCAGCGGTCATGTCGACCTGCTCGGCGATCTCCTCGGCCGACGGCTCGCGACCGAGGCGCTGCACCAGCTGGCGCTCCGTGTGGACGACCTTGTTGAGCTTCTCGACCATGTGCACCGGGATGCGGATCGTGCGGGCCTTGTCCGCGATGGCACGCGTGACGGCCTGGCGGATCCACCACGTGGCGTACGTCGAGAACTTGAAGCCCTTGCGGTAGTCGAACTTCTCGACGGCACGGATCAGGCCGAGCGATCCCTCCTGGATCAGGTCGAGGAACGTCAGGCCACGACCGAGGTAGCCCTTCGCGATGGAGACGACAAGGCGCAGGTTGGCCTCAATCATCTGGCGCTTAGCGCGCATGTCGCCCTTCTCGATGCGCTTGGCCAGATCGATCTCTTGGCCGGCGGTGAGCAGCGGCACGCGACCGATTTCGCGCAGATAGAGGCGCAGCGAATCGAGACTCGGCTCGACCGTCAGGTCGATCTCGGCCTTCTCACCCTCGACCACCTTCTCGGCGATGCGACCTTCGGCCTCATGCAACTCGATGCCGTGCTCGACGAGGTAGGCGTGGAAGTCCTCGATCTGCTCCTTCGAGATCTCGACCTCCTGAAGCGCTGCGGCGACCTCGCCAATCAGAAGGAACCCGCGCTCCTGACCGACGTCGACGAGCTTGCGCAGCTCCTCAATGTCAGGGAGCTGGACGTCGACGGTCAGCATCGCGCACCGGCTTTCGGCATGGGTCTCTCCTCCACTCAGTTGTGCGGAAGGAACAATCGGATGCTCTCCGACTCTCCTCCCCTCTCTCTCCGAAAGAAAGGTTTAGTCGGGGTGAAGGCAAACGCCAACAACGTGACAACTTTGTGCGGTTCTCGCACAAGCGTGCGACAAAGCGGACGGCGCCCTAGTCGTCGTCCGCGGCTGCACGCGCAGCCGCATCAACCAGCGACGCGACCGACGCAAGGGCGAAGGAGACCGCGCCCGCCTGCAGGTCCGCCGTGGCCACGCGCGAGCAGGCGCAGAGATGATCGCCGGCAGACTCGAACGTGCAGATGCCCCAGAAGGCCCCGCCAACCGAGCCGCCATTTTGTCGCAGCAGCGCGACAGCGACGTCGTCGTCCTCGTCCCACGTGCGAACCGGCGCATAGACGTCGAGCGACCCGGCGGCGACGTAGTGGCGAACGTGGACGGACGCAACGTCGAGCTCGAAGACCCAGTGCCCCTCGTCGATCACGGAGTAGGCGAGGCCGAGCTGGCGCAGCACGCGCTCGATGCGCAGGTTCGCCTCTTCCGTTGCCGGGTCGATCGTCAGACCATCGTCAAGCGCGCGCTCGAGGCTCACGCCGTAGCGGCGTTCGAAGATGACGGCGAGGGCGCGACCGCGCACGGCCTCTTCATCAACGACGTCCTCGCCGCGCTTGAGGCGCCCCTCGAGACGCGGCTGCGTCTGATAGTGGAGGCGCGCCGCCTGCTCCAACAACTCATCGCGCGAGTCGCAGGCGACGAGCTCTTGGCGCACGTTCTCGGCCAGGCGCTCGAGCTCAGCATCGTCAAGCTGCCGCACCCAGCGGAACGGATCGCGCTTGCCGACCTTGCGCAGCACCGCTGCGACGTCATCGTCTTTCTTCCGCCAGAACGCCATGATGTGCCAAGTATTGCGCCGGAACGGCGCTAGCGCGAGATGCTGGCGGCCAGATGGCGGCGGCCATTGACGAAGTACTCGACGCCGGAGATCACCGTGGCAATCACCATCAGGATCACGAGCGCGTCGTTGAGCGTCGTGTAGCGCGTGTTGAGGATCAGCGCGAGCACCGTCACAACCTGCAGGATCATCTTGATCTTGCCGGAGCGGGAGGCCGAGATGACCTCGTCCTGCGCGGCGACCAGACGCAGGCCCGTGACCGCAAACTCGCGCGCCACGACGACCATCGCGACCCACGCCCAGACACGATCCATCGCGACGAGGGCGATCAGCGTGCAGCAGATCAGCAGCTTGTCGGCGAGCGAATCGATGAACGTGCCGAACACGGTGACGTTGCCGCTGGCGCGGGCGATCCGCCCGTCGAGCAGGTCGGTGATGCTCGCAATCACGAACAGCGCGGCGGCAACCCACTGGTGCTCGGGGAAGTCCCAGAGCAGCGCAATCACCACGAGCGGCACGAGCACGACGCGGAAGAGCGAGAGGGCATTGGGCGCCTGCACGTGTGCAGCCTACAGCGGTGGCTGCGGGATACCCGCCGCCGTCCGATACCGTTCGCACATGGAGCTCGATGGCGCACGCGTGCTGGTCTGCGGTGGTGGCCGCCGGCTGGGTCGTGCGATCGCGGAAGATCTAGCGGCAGCCGGCTGCAGTGTCGCGGTCTCGTCGCGGTCTGCCGTCGAGCCGGTCGTCGTCCACGATGGGCGCATCGCAGCCGCGCTGACGGCCGATCTCGCGGACGCCGCGCAGGCACGTGCGGTCGTCACCGAGGCAGCGGCCGCGCTCGGAGGCCTGGACGGCGTCGTCTATGCCGCGGGTGGTGCCTTTACGCCCACCGCGCTCGCAGACATCACGCCCGCACTTGTTGAGGACGCGCTTGGCTCGGTCGTGCGTGGCCTGATCTTCGTCGCGCAGGCGGCACAGCAGACGCTGGTCGACGGCGGCTCGATCGTCGTGATCGGCGACGTGGCCGCGATGCGTGGCTGGCCGTCGTACCTCCCTCACTCGGCTGCGAAGGGCGCGCAGCGCGCCCTCGTCTCGGGCCTCGCCCGAGCGCTGGCTCCGCGTCATCGCATCAACGTCGTGCACCCGGGTACCGTGCTGCCGCCCGATGAGGTCGATGAGGACGCGCTCGAGCGCATCGTCACCCGCATCCCGCTCGGCCGGATCGGATCGCCCACCGACATCGCAGGCGCCGTGCGCTACCTGCTGACCGCCGACTACGTGACGGGCACCGAGCTCGTCGTCGACGGCGGCCGCATGACGCAGTAGCGCGACTGAACTGCGCGGATACGCACGCCGGGTGTCCGACTAGATTCCGGGTATGGATCGCATCGACGTCTTCACCGATGGCTTCGTCCGGCTCGACCAGGCGATGGCCGACGATCTCTCGGTCGTCAATGCCGCGCGTGTCTCGTTCGGTACGCGCAAAGACTCGATGGACGAGCGCGATGAAGGCCTCATCGGTTTCCTGATGCGCGAGCGCCACGGCACGCCGTTCGAGCACAACGCCTTCCGCTTTCACGTGCGCTGCCCAATCTTCGTGATGCGCGAGTGGATCCGACACCGCGTTGGGTCGTTCAACGAGCTGTCGGGCCGCTACGCCAAGATCGACGACTCGTTCTACGTGCCCGCCCTCGAGGACGTGCGCACGCAGGTCGGCAAGCCCGGCGCGTACACGTTCGAGGCCGTGCCGATGGACCTCGCCGAGAAGACGCGGGGCACGATTGAGGAGTCGTATCGCGCCGCCTATGCCGCCTACGAGTCGATGCTTGCCGACGGTGTGGCGAAGGAGGTCGCGCGTAGCGTCCTCCCAGTCGGGATCATGACCGAGTTCTTCTGGACGCTGAACGCACGCAGCCTGATGAACTTCCTCTCGCTCCGCAACCAGGAGCACGCCCAGCGCGAGATCCGGCGCTACGCCGAAGCCGTCGAGTCGCTCTTCGAGACGCGGATGCCGATCACGCACCGGCACTTCGTCGAGCACGGCCGCAAAGCGCCGTAGGCACGCGAGGGGCCAGGCCCCTCTCGCACCTCAGACGCCGTAGAGCGCGCCGTACTTCTGCTCGAGGTAGGCCATAAACGAGTCGACCTGCAGCGGCTTGCCCGTCACCTCGCGCATCAGGTCCTCGCCGAGCGGCACGGCGCCGACGGCGTGGATGCGCTCGCGCAGCCAGGTCAGGATCGGTGCGAACTCGCCCGCGCGCACGAGGTCGTCGATCGCGAGGTCCTGCGCCATCGCATCGCGGATCGCTGCCGAGTAGAGATTGCCAAGCGTGTACGTCGGGAAGTACCCGAACAGCCCCTCCGACCAGTGGACGTCCTGCATGACGCCCTCGACGTCGTCCTTGGGCGTGTAGCCGAGGTACTGCTCCATGCGGGCGTTCCAGACCTCGGGCAGGTCGGCGACCGCGACGCGCTCCTCGATCAGGTCTACCTCGAGTTCGAAGCGCAGCAGGATGTGGAGGTTGTAGGTGACCTCGTCGGACTCGACGCGGATCGGCGTGCGCGCCACGCGGCAGACCGCGCGCTGCATCGCTTTCGCATCGACGCCATCGAGCTGGCCGGGGAAGAACTCGCGCGCGACAGGCAGATAGTGATCCCAGAACGGCTGCGAACGGCCGATGATGTTCTCGTAGAAGCGCGACTGCGATTCGTGCAGGCCGAGCGACGGCGCGCCGCACACGCTGGTGCGCCACAGCTCCTTCGCATGCCCCTGCTCGTAGAGCCCGTGGCCGCACTCGTGCACCGTCGCGTAGAGACAGGCCGGCAGCCACTCCTCCCAGACGCGGGTCGTGAGGCGCACGTCGCTTGGTGCGGTGCCGCCCGTAAACGGATGCGTCGACAGGTCCTGGCGGCCATGCTCGAAATCGAAGCCGAGGTCCTCGAGGACGCGCAGCGAGAACGCGTACTGACGATCGCGGTCGAAGCCCTGCTCGAGCACCGCGACGTCGGGCGCCGGCGCGTCGAGCAACGTCTGCGCAAAGGGCACGAGACGGTCGCGCAGCGCGCCGAGCAGCGGCTCGAGGCGCTCGAGACGCATGCCGGGTTCGAAGTCGTCGAGCAGCGCGTCGTAGCGCGTGCCGTCGCCCTTCAGCAGATCGGCCTCCTCGACCTTGAGGCGCATCAGCTCCTCGAGCGCAGGCCGGTAATCCGCAAAGCGCTTCGTCTCGCGGGCGTGCTCCCACGCCTGGTTGGTCGTGGAACGCTGCTGCGCCATCGCGCGCACGAAGGCCTCAGGCAGCTTGGTTGCCTTGTCACGCGATCGGCGCGCCTCACGCACCATCGCCTGCTGGGCGACCGTTAGGTCCGGCAGCGTAGCCGCAGCCTCGATCGCCTCGCCGTACACGGGATCGACTAGGCGCTGATGGGCGATCGCAGCGATCGTCGCACCGTGATGGGCACGTGCGCCGCGGCCACCGGGCGGACACATCGTCTGCTCGTCCCAGCCGAGCAGACCCATGACGCCGCCAAGGTCGCTCTGCTCGTTCATCCGCGCC
>JAPLCF010000038.1 GCA_026392355.1 Actinomycetota bacterium | reverse complement strand
CATACGTGCACGTGACCGTGCTGGCGCCCTTCGTCGCGGTGATGGTGACGGTATCCCCGCTCGAGCCGCCCGCCGCGCTCATCGTCGGCGTGCTGTCGCTCGTGACGTTGTCGGTTGCCGAGGAGCCGAGATCGGATGCGCTGGCGAGGTCGACGCCGGTCGGTGCGCTGGGCGCGGTCGAGTCGATCGAGACCGGCAGCGAGAGCGTTGTGCCGGTGTTGCCGGCGAGGTCGGTGATCGACGCGGAGATCGTCCACGCTCCGTCGCCCAGGGTGCCGAGGGTGCAGTTCGTGCTGGCGCCGACGGTGTAGGTGCAGGTCACGTCGGGCGAGCCGCTCTTCGAGGCGGTGACTGTGACCACGTCGCCGGTGGCCTGGCCGGGGATCGTGATCGTCGGCGTATTGTCGCTCGTGACGTTGTCCGTCGAGGACGAGCCGAGATCGGAGCCTGCGAGCAGATCGGGCGTCAGACCGGTGGGGCCCGTCGAGTCGATCGTCATCGACAGTGCGCTCGAGGCGGTCGACGTATTGCCGGCAGGATCGGTCAGGGTCGCCGTCACGCTCCACGTACCGTCGGTCATCGTCGGCATCGTGCAGCTGGATGCGGGCAAGACGTACGAGCAGGAGATGGTCGTCGTGCCGTTCGTTGCCGTCAGCGTCATCGTGTCGCCGGTTGAGCCACCGCTCGCGCCCATGGTTGGCGTGGTGTCACTCGTGGCGTTGTCCGTGCTCGAGGAGCCCGAATCAGAGCCGGTCGCGAGATCCACGCCCGACGGGGCCGACGGCGCGGTCGCGTCGACGGTGATGGACAGCGCACTCGACGCGGCCGAGGTGCCAGCCGTCGGATGCGTGTCGGTCGCCGTGATCGACCACGTGCCGTTGGCAAGCGTGCCCAGGCTGCAGCCCGTGGCGGGGATCACGTAGGAGCACGTGACGTTCGCCGAGCCCGACTTCGTTGCCGTGACGGTAATGGTGTCGCCCGTCGCGTAGGTGCCTGGCACTTCGATCAGGGGTGTGTTGTCGCTCGTGATGTCGTCGGTGCTGCTGGTGCCGAGGTCAGACGCAGCGGCGAGGTCGGGAGCGGACGGCGCCGCCGGACGGACCACCAGAGTCCCGTTACCGGTCGAGCCCGCGTAGGTCGTGCTGGCCGTCGGGGCCAGACTGGCGCCCGTGGCGAACGAGCCAGGGATCGTGGGGGTGTAGGTGAGCGTCGCGACGTAACCACTGGTGTTCATGCCGATTACGTTCGACCCGCCCATGCTCGCACCAGCGGTGTACATCGTGTCGCCCATGAAGACGAGGGCCGTGCTGCCACCACAACCCGCGGCCCAGTTCGGCAGCGAGCCGCTCGCGCAGGTAGGCCAACTCATGTACTCGCGCATCGCACCGCTGATCGGGTTGATCTGAGTGGTCGGCTGGCCGTTCGGAGGGCCCGAGGGGGACGTGCCGCCGCACTGTGGGCTGTAGAGGAAGCCGGCAGAGTCGAGTGCGATTTGGGCACCATTTCCGTAGAGGGAGCTGGCCGGATTCGCATCAATGACGCAACTCGCAGCGGTGAGTAGCGTCGGGGCTCCACCACCGGCGGGGATCTGGCGAATGTCGCCGGCGCCATCGATGTAATAGAGAACGCCGGTCGTGTTATTGAAGGCTGGGCCAGCGATCGGTGAGCCGAGGCTGGTGGCGTAGGTGGTAACGACGCCGGCAGGCGTGACCTTGAGGATCTTGCCCGCCCGAGAGTTGGTCACGTAGAGGTTGCCGCTAGCGTCGATCGTCATGCCGGTGATGTAGCCCTGACCAGCCGAGCACGTACCGCAGATGTCGAGGGACGAGACGAACTGCGTGCTGGTTGCGCCGATCGACGTGCGCTTTCGGATTGTGTTCTGGGCGTTACCGTTGAAGACACCCTCGTAGATCGTGCCGTTGGATGCGACGGCAAGTCCCGAGACCATGACCCAAGTGCCGTTCCACGACTCGAACGGGGCGTAATTGACGCCACCCCCCGGGGTCAGCTCTTTCGTCTGACAGCGACCGCCACCACAATCGTCGGGGTTCCAGGTGCTGATGTAGAGGTTGTTTGTTGTCGGATTCGCAGCGAGCCGCAGCGACGAGCTATTGCCCGTGTAGGACCACGAAGTGAATCCAGATGCCGTCGCAGCAGCGCCAGCGGTCGGCGCCGTACCGATAACTTGGCCGTTGTAGCTGAACGAGACGGTGCCAGGTGCCGTTGTCGTGGCGGTGAGCGTGACGGACTGCCCTGCCGTCGCAGGCGACGGGCTGGCAGTGATCGAGGTTGTGGTCGCGGTCAGCGCGGATGCTGCCCCCGGCGCTGCAAACGCGACCGTCAACAGGCCGAGCGAGACGACGAGGGCAGGCAAGCGAAAACGACGCGACGACATGCCTGAATTCTCGTAACGATCCGTGCGAAATTGGCCTGTTTCCGGGCCGAATGGGTACACGCGTAACGTGGTTCGCAACACGTGTAACCGAAATTCGGTGATCCCGCTCGCCGTCAGGTTTTTCGAGAGCCCCGCAAACGAAAACGGGCCCGCCTCCCCGGAGGGAGACGGGCCCGAACTCGAGCGGCCTAGATCAGGCCAAGCTCCTTGACGGCGTCGTACTCCTCGCGGAGCTCGGCGACCGAGGCGTCGATGCGCGGCTTGCTGAAGGCGTCGAGCTCGAGGCCCTCGACGACGCTCCACTGGCCGTTCTTCGCGACGCACGGCAGGCCGCAGATGATGCCCTTGTCGATGCCGTACTGGCCGTCGACGGCAACGCCCATCGAGACCCAGTCGCCCTCCGGCGTGCCGAGCACCCAGTCGTGGATGTGATCGATGGCAGCGTTGGCGGCCGACGCAGCGGACGAGGCGCCGCGCGCCTCGATGATCGCCGCGCCGCGCTTCTGCACCGTCGGGATGAACGTGTCGGCGACCCAGGACTCGTCGGCGATGGTGTCCCAGGCGCTCTTGCCGGCGACCTTCGCGTGGACGACGTCCGGGTACTGGGTGGCCGAGTGGTTGCCCCAGATGGTCATGTTCTTCACGTCGGAGACGTCGACGCCCGTCTTCTGGGCGACCTGCGTCAGCGCGCGGTTGTGGTCGAGGCGCATCATTGCGGTGAAGCGCTCGCGCGGCACGTCCGGCGCGGAGTTCATGGCGATCATCGCGTTGGTGTTGGCCGGGTTGCCGACGACGAGGATCTTCACGTCATCAGCGGCGTTGTCGTTGATCGCCTTGCCCTGCACCGTGAAGATGGCGCCGTTGGCCTCGAGCAGATCGCCGCGCTCCATGCCCTTCGTGCGCGGGCGGGCGCCGACGAGCAGGCCGACGTTGGCGCCGTTGAACGCCTCGTTCGGGTCGTCGGTGCAGACGATGTTCGAGAGCAGCGGGAAGGCGCAGTCGTCGAGCTCCATCGCCACGCCGTCGAGCGCGCCGCGAGCCTGCGGAACCTCGAGCAGGCGCAGCTCGACCTTCGTGTCGGGGCCGAGCATCTGGCCGCTCGCGATGCGGTAGACGAGTGCGTAGCCGATCTGGCCTGCGGCGCCGGTGACGACGACCTTGACGGGGCTGGACATAGGTTCCTCCGGGGGAGACTTCAGTGGGGTAATCGTGCCAACACCATGGGTATTCGGCGGCATCGGGCGGAACAGCCGACGATCGGTTGGTCGCTCGGGCTTCCTGCCGCCATGCGTGATATCCTCTCCGCATAAGGAGTGGATTTGACGACGGCGCTGCTCACACGCAAGGAGGTCGAGGTGATCGCGGGCATTCCCCCGAGCGTGCTCAATAAGGCCATCGAGCAGAAGGTCGTGCCGGTGCGCGACGCGCAGATCGATCCATGCGACCTCGCGGCACTGACGTTCATCAGGGACCTCCCGTTTCCGCTGTCGGTCGTCACGAAGCGGGCGCTCGCCGCGTGGATGCGTATCGCCGCCGAGGGTGATGAGTTCGAGCTGGCGCCAGGACTCATGGCGAGGCGCACGCCCGCCACCGACGCGATCGTGCGTGAGGCCATGTCTTACATCGCGGATCGGGAGCGGTACTTCGAGAGCACGCCAGACGTGATGTTCGGCGAGCCGGTGATCCGCGGGACGCGCATACCACTGCGGACGGTCAAGGTTCGTGTAGACGACGGGGACACGTTCGCCGTTCTGGAGCGCGACTATCCGTACCTCGAGCCGGCCGCATTCCGCTTCGCCGTGCGGTGGGCGGAGTGCAACCCTCGGCGCGGGCGACCCACGGAGATCCCGGAGGAGTTCACACGGAATCGCGATAGCCCGCTGTCGCCGGAGAGAAAGGCGGTACGTGACGCGTACATCGCCTCTCGAGCAGAGCGGCGTGCTGCCTACGATGCCGAGGAGAGCGCGCGGCGATCATCGGACTGAGGATCTGGGTCGATGAGTGCGTGACGCCCGAGATCGAGGCAGTGGCGCACGCGCGCGGGCTCGAAGCGGTGTCAAACAGATCGCGCGGCATGCTCCGCGCCGGCGATCCGGCGGTATTCGTCGCAGCGCTGCGCGGTGATTTCGTCGTTGTCACCGAAAATCACATGGACTATCTCGCTCTGGCTCGAACTCGGGAGTTGACTCCCGGGCTGATCCTGCTGAACGCATCAGGAGTTGCGCGCCAGGTCAGCGCCTTCTGCGCGGCGCTCGATTACATCGAGCGGGTGGCGGCGTCCGTGGACGAGAGTCCGGCGGACTGGTGCATGAATCGCTGGACGTATGCGGCGTCGTCACATCGGTGCACGCACGGCTGGACCCACGAGGACCCGCCTACGCCGTGATCGCGGCGTGCACCGCGGCGGCGCACTTGCGGCCGTCGGCAATCGCCGTCACCACCAGATCGGCGCCGCGTACCGCGTCGCCACAGGCGAAGACGCCCGGGGTCGCGGTCGCGTACGTGCCGTCCACCTCGACCGTGCCGCGCTCGCCGATCGCGGCTCCGGACTGGGCGTAGACGTCGTCTTCCTGGGTGCCGGTAAAGCCGATCGCGAGCAGGACGAGGTCGACCTCGAGGGTCACCTCGCCGCCCTTGGCGGGCACCGGCTTGCGGATGCCCGTCTCCTCGTAGCCGGGGAACTCGACCTTGTGGCCGACGAGATGCGTGACGTGGCCGTCGTTGCCCTCGAAGCCATCGGTGACGAACTGCCACTCGCGCTGGCCGCCTTCCTGGTGCGCCGCGTACGTGCGCAGCACCACCGGCCAGTCGGGCCAGGTCTTCTGCGGGTTGCGCTCGCTCGGCGGCGTCGGGCCGTGCGCGATCTCGTGCACCTCGATCGCGCCCTCGCGCAGGGCGTTGCCGAGGCAGTCGGCGCTCGTGTCGCCACCACCGAGGATCGCGACGCGCTTGCCCTTGGCGGTAATCTCGGGCCCCTCGATCGGCAGGCCCGCCGCACGGCGGTTCTGCTGGATCAGGTACGGCATGGCGTACTCAATACCCGCCAGCTCGCGACCGGACAGATAGAGGTCGCGGTGGCGCTGAGCCCCCGTGGCGAGGATCACGGCGTCCACGCCGCTCTGCAGCTCTTCCATCGAAAGGTCGCGGCCAACCTCGACGCCGGTGGCGAACTCGACGCCCTCTGCCTCGAGCTGCTCAAGGCGGCGGTCGATGGTCATCTTGTCGAGCTTGAAATCGGGGATGCCGTAGCGCAGCAGGCCGCCGAGGCGGTCGTCGCGCTCGAAGACGGTGACGCCGTGGCCGGCGCGGACCAGCTGCTGTGCGGCGGCGAGCCCGGCCGGGCCAGAGCCGATCACCGCGATGCGCTTGCCGGTCTTCTGCTCGGCAGGCTGCGGGGCGACCCAGCCCTGCTCGAACGCCTCCTCGACGATCTTCAGCTCGACCTGCTTGATCGTGACCGGGTCGTCGTCGAGGGCCAGCACGCAGGCCTCCTCGCACGGGGCGGGGCAGACCGCACCGGTGAACTCGGGGAAGTTGTTCGTGGCGTGCAGGCGATCGATCGCGTCGCGGAAGTGGTCGCGTTCGACGAGGTCGTTCCACTCGGGGATCAGGTTGCCGAGCGGGCAGCCTGTGTGGCAGAACGGTACGCCGCAGCCCATGCAGCGCCGTGCCTGCTCGCGCACCAGGCCGACCTCGGCCTCGGGGGCGACGAAGGCGTAGTCCTTGAGACGCTCCTCGACGGGGCGGTACGGCGTGACCCGCCGCTGGATCTGTAGGAAGCCCTTGGGATCAGTCACCGGCGATCGCCGCCTCTTCGTCCTTAGCTGCGCGCTCGGCGAGCACGCGTGCGTAGTCATCCGGCATCACCTTCACGAAGCGCTTGAGGGCGCCGGTCCAATCCTTCAGCAGCGCGGCGGCGATCGGCGAGTCGGTGCGTGCCACGTGCTCCTCGAGCAGACTCTTGAGTAGCTCGCGGTCTGCTGCGTCCTCGACCGGCTCGAGCGAGACGCTGGCGGGGTTGACGCGCTTCTCGAAGAGGCCATCGTCATCGAGCACAAACGCCATGCCACCCGACATGCCCGCGGCGAAGTTGCGGCCGGTCGGGCCGAGGATCACGGCGACGCCGCCGGTCATGTACTCGCAGCCGTGGTCGCCGACACCCTCGACGACGGCGGTGGCGCCCGAGTTGCGCACGCAGAAGCGCTCGCCGGCCCGACCGCGCAGGAAGGCCTGGCCGCTCGTGGCGCCGTACAACGCGACGTTGCCGACGTACGTGGAGTGCGAGACGTCGTAGCCCGCGTCGTCGGCGGCGCGCACGGCAATGCGTCCGCCCGACAGGCCTTTACCGCAGTAGTCGTTGACGGGACCGGTCAGCTCGATGTCGGTGCCCGTCATGGCGAAGGCGCCGAAGCTCTGGCCGCCTGCGCCATGGACCTTGAGGGTGATCGTGCCGTCGGGTAGACCCTGCGGGCCGACGCGGCGGACGATCTCACCGGCCAGCATCCCGCCGAAGGTGCGGTTGATGTTCTGGATCTGGCGCTCGATCACGATCGGCGTCCCCTTGGCCAGCGCGGGCTCGGCCTCGATGATGATCTCGGGATCGATCTTGTCGTTCAGCGCGTGGTCTTGCGGGCTGGTGCGGACCGGTGCAGGCTCCCCGGCAGCGCGCGGGTGCGCGAGGATCGGCGAGAGGTCGAGGCCCTCGAGCCAGACTGGGCGCTCGGTGCGCTCGCGGAGCAGGTCGCGACGACCGATCAGATCATCGACCGAGCGGATGCCGAGCTCGGCCATCAGCTCGCGCAGGTGCTCGGCGACGAAGAGGAAGTAGCGGACGATCTGGTCCGGCGTGCCGCGGAAGCGCTCGCGCAAGACCGGGTCCTGCGTGGCGATGCCGACGGGGCACGTGTTGAGATGGCAGACGCGCATCATGATGCAGCCCGCCGCGATCAACGGAGCGGTGGAGAAGCCGAACTCCTCGGCGCCGAGCAGCGCGCCGATCAGGACGTCGCGACCGGTGCGCAGGCCGCCGTCGACCTGCAGCGTCACCTGGCCGCGCAGGTCGTTCATCACCAGCACCTCGTGCGCCTCGGCGAGGCCCATCTCCCACGGCAGACCCGCGTACTTGAGGCTCGACAGCGGCGAGGCGCCGGTACCACCGTCGTGGCCGGAGATCACGACGTGCTCGGCCTTGGCCTTGGCGACGCCTGCTGCGACCGTACCCACGCCAGCCTCGGCGACGAGCTTGACCGAGATATCGGCGAGCGGGTTGACGCACTTGAGGTCGTGGATCAGCTGGGCGAGATCCTCGATCGAGTAGATGTCGTGGTGCGGCGGCGGGCTGATGAGACCGACGCCCGGCGTCGAGTGACGCAGCCGCGCGATGTAGTCGTCGACCTTGTGGCCGGGCAGCTGGCCGCCCTCGCCGGGCTTCGCGCCCTGTGCCATCTTGATCTGGATCTGGTCGGCGTCGACGAGGTACGGCGTGGTCACGCCAAAGCGGCCCGATGCGACCTGCTTGATGGCCGAGCGGCGCAGATCGCCATTGGCATCAGGGATCGAGCGTGCGGGATCCTCGCCGCCCTCGCCCGTGTTGGAACGGCCACCGATGCGGTTCATCGCGATCGCCAGTGTCTCGTGCGCCTCGCGCGAGATCGAGCCCATGCTCATCGCGCCGGTCACGAAACGCTTGACGATCTCGCTCGACGGCTCGACCTGATCGAGCGGGATCGCGGGGCCGGCCGGGACGACCTCAAGGACGTCGCGCAGTGCGATCGCGCGGTCGGTGCCGGCGTCGATCTCGTCGGCGAACGCGCGGTAGCTCTCGTAGGCGTCATCGCGCACCGCACGCTGCAGGTTCACGATCGAGTCGGGACGCCAGGCGTGACGCTCGCCGCCGATGCGGTACTGGTACTCGCCACCGGCGTCGAGCAGGTCCTCGGGCTCGAGCGGCTCGACGTCGAGCTCGTAGCGCTCGCGAATCTCGTCGGCGATGTCAATGAGTTCGAGGCCGCCGACGCGCGAGATCGTGCCGGGGAAGTAGCGGTCCACGAGCGTGCGGCCGAGACCGACGGCTTCGAAGATCTGCGAGCCGCGATAGCTCTGGATCGTCGAGATGCCCATCTTCGAGCAGATCTTGAGCAGGCCCTTGCCGAGCGCCTGGATGTAGCGCTTGCGCGCCTCGCCGAGCTCGAGGTCGCCAAGCTCGCCCTTGGCGTGCAGGTCGCGCAGCGTCTCGAGGGCGACGTACGGGTTGACGGCCGCGGCGCCGTAGCCGATTAGCAGCGCCATGTGCATCGTCTCGCGCGGCTCGCCCGACTCAACGACGAGGCCGCACATGGTGCGCGCGCCCTGGCGAACGAGGTGCGAGTGGACGGCGGCGGTCGCGAGCAGCGGCGGGATTGGCGCCATCGTCTCGTCAGCACCGCGATCCGACAGGATCACGATCGTCGTGCCGCTCCAGACCAGCTGCGACGCCTCGCGCGACACCATCTCAAGCGCCTTGGCCAGGCCCTTCTCGCCCTCGGCGACCGGGTAGAGCGTGGAGATCGTGGCGGCGCGGAAGCCATCGCGACGCAGCGCGCGCAACTTCTCGAGCTCGCCGTTCGTCAGGATCGGGCTTAGCGTGGTGACACGACGGCAGTGCTCCGGTGTTTCGGTCAGCAGGTTGCCGATCGCGCCGACGCCGACGCGCAGGCTCATCACGAGCCGCTCGCGCTCGGAGTCGACGGGCGGGTTCGTGACTTGCGCGAACTGCTGCTTGAAGTAGCTGGGGAGCAGGCGATTGCGGCTCGTTAGTGCAGCGAGCGGCGTGTCGTCGCCCATCGAGCCGATCGGCTCACCGCCGGTCATGGCCATGGGCGTGAGGAGCAGCGAGAGGTCCTCACGGGTGTACCCGAAGATGCGGTGCTGCAGCGGGAGTGCGCTCTCATCGATGCTGACGCCCTGCTGGGGGCGTAGGTCGTCGAGGTGCAGCTTGTATTGGTTGAGCCACTGGCGGTACGGGCGCTGGCGTGACAGCACGCGCTTGATCTCGCGGTCCTGCACGACACGGCCAGAGGCGGTGTCGAACATCAGCATGCGGCCCGGCTCGAGCCGGCCCGTCTCGACGATGTCGGACTCGGGGATGTCGAGCACGCCGATTTCCGAGGCCAGTACGCAGATGCCGTCCTTGGTGCGCAGCCAGCGGCCGGGGCGGAGGCCGTTGCGGTCGAGCGTGGCGACGACCTTGTCGCCGTCAGTGGCGATCACCGCGGCGGGGCCGTCCCAGGGTTCGACGAGCGTGGTGTGGTACTCGTAGAACGCGCGGATGTCGTCGTCGATGTCGAGCGTGGTGTCGCTCCACGCCGGCGGAATCAGCATCGCGAGCGCGTGCTCGAGCGGCCGGCCGGCCTGCACCAGCAGCTCGAGCGCGGCGTCGAGCTTGGCCGAGTCGGACCAGCGCTCCTCCGTAATGGGGTAGAGCTTCTGCAGATCGCCGCCGAACAGCTTGCTGTGCAGCTGTGGCTCGCGTGCGGCCAGCCAGTTGGCGTTGCCGCGCACGGTGTTGATCTCGCCGTTGTGGGCGATCATGTTGAACGGGTGTGCGAGGTCCCAGGTGCCGAGCGTGTTCGTAGAGAAGCGCGAGTGCACGAGGGCGAGCGCCGACTCGACGTCGGGATCAGACAGGTCGGGGTAGTACGACCGTACCTGCGGGGCGCGCAGCAGACCCTTGTAGACGACGGTCTTGGCCGACATGCTGATGATTGCGAATTCGGCGTCCGAGATACCGGCCGCATTGACCGCCTTCTGGATGCGGCGGCGGATCACGTAGAGCTTGCGCTCGAAGGCGTCGAGCGAGCCGTGGCGGCGCTCGATAATCAGTTGGCGTACGAGCGGCGCGGACTCGCGCGCGAGCGGGCCGATCGCCTCGGGTACGACGGGCACCTCGCGCCAGCCGACGGCGCGGTGACCCTCTTCGGCGACGGTGCGCACGGCAATCTCCGAGCAGCGCAGGCGCGTGCTGGCGTCGTGGGGGAGAAAGACCATGCCGATGCCGTAGTCGCCCGCGGCGGGGAGGTCCATGCCCTCTTCGGCAGCGACGCGCGCCAAGAAGCGGTGAGGCATTTGGATCAGGATGCCGGCGCCGTCGCCTGTTTCGGGGTCGGCGCCGGTGGCACCGCGGTGGTCAAGGCGCTCAAGGACGGTCAGGGCCTGGTCAACGACCGAATGCGAGGCCACGCCATCGAGGTGCACGACCGTGCCGAGACCGCAGGCATCGTGCTCGAATTGCCGGTCGTAGAGCCCGCCGATGTGGTCCGTGTTCCGCATGGATCGTCAGTCTATTCGATCTTGCGTCGCAAACGGATCAGTTCTGGAGAACAGTGAATCATTTGGTTCATTCATGCGAGATCCGGGTCCAATTTGGCGTGAAAACGGTCAAATTGGATCCGGATCCAAAATGGCGCGAAAACGGACAATTTGGATCCGGATCCAGAATGGCGCGAATACGGACAATTTGGGGCCGGGGTGGCGCGCGCAGGCGGTACCATCTGCGCCATGGCGGTCACGGAAGATCATGAGATCCTGGCGGCGCGCGACCTGCTTGCGCGCTACGCCGACGTCTATCCGCTCGAAAGCGCCGAGATCGTGCCGGTCGAGGACATCGCCGAGTCGTTTCTGGGGCTGCTCGTCAAGGACGCGCAGCTCGAGGACGGCGTGTCGGGGATGTTGAAGATCCGCGAGCGCGAGATCAGCGTCAACGCGGCTGAGGGCATCGTCTGGCCGCGTCGTCGTCGCTTCACGATCGCGCATGAAGTGGGGCACTGGCAGCTGCACAAAGACGACATCGTCGATCTTGTGGTCACGCGCACGCATGACTATGTCCCGGCCGCGCGCGAGAAGGCCAAGACGCCCGAGGAGGTCCGCGAGCGCGAGGCCAACCGCTTCGCCGCCGAGCTCCTGATGCCCGAGGACCGCATCCATGCCGCGGTCGATGTCCACGGCGCCGACGTCGTCGCGCAGGCCGAGCGCTTCAACGTCTCCGCGCTTTCCATGGCCTGGCGGCTCTACAACTATGGCTACATCACGCGTCGCCCGAACCGGCGCGACTACGAGGGTCTGGACTAGACGCCGAAGAGGTCGTCGACCATGCGCTCCGCATCGGTCGTCGGCTCAGGACCGAACGCGGCCTCGTCGGTCAGCATCATCGAGTAGGCGACATCGCCGCTCCGGTTGAGCACCGCGGACGGCCCCAGATCGGGCATCGGATTGAACCGCGTCGCCGCCAGCGTCTCGCGGATGCCGCCAAGCAGCTCGCCGAGGGCGTCGAGCAGCGCGGGCTGCACGCGGGCGGGCTCCAACTGGCCCGTCTCAAGCTCGTGATACCGCTCGTTGAGTCGTTCCTGGGCTTCCGCATCACGGATGCCGAGGCGCTCTGCCAATTGGGCAAGCAGCGCTGGGCGCTTGATGCTCGCCTCGAGACGGGCGGTCTCGAGGATCTCGGGCCACGGGCGCACGTCGAACATCGGCGTCATCGCAACCTGCTGGACGAGCTCAGGGCTCGGCTCCACCGGGCCGCGCAGCGACAGCGCAACCTCGACCATGTCGAGCAGCTCCTGCCGGTCGTCGCCGGCCTGCTCAACGATCGCGTCAAAGGCGTCGAGCTGGCGCGCATCGAGCGCGGCACAGGCATCGACGAGGAGATTGCCCAGGAGGATCTCGCGGTCGTCCATTACAACTCCAATTCTTGCCGCTCCGCCTCCGTGCGCAGGCGCTTATGCGCCCGCCAACGGATCTGGTGGAGGTTGTTGGGGTCGACATCGAGCTCGCGCGCGATGTCGCCGTCGCTCATGCCCTCGAGCGTACGGTCGATGATCAGGCGCTCGCGCTCGTTGAGGACGGGGTAGAGGCGTTCGAGCAGATCGCGGTCGAGGATCAGGTCGAGCTCCTCCTCGTCATAGCGCGAGTCCTCGATCTCCTCGATCGTGGGCGCCTGCCGCGCCTCGGTGCGCTGCACGTCGCCGTAGGCGTAGCTCGCCATCTGATTGATTAGACCGACCATGTTCCGCGGATCCTCGTCGCGGTGGTAGACCCACTTCGTGAAGCGGATGCCGATGCACCCCAGCACGTCGTCCCTCTCAGCGCCGCGGGCCACACGTCGCGAGGCGAGGATGGCCTGGTTCTCGTAGCGGAGCCAGAGCTGAGCGGCAAACCGCTTCGCCGCTTCAAGATCGCCCGCACGATACGCGGCTCGTGCGCGTCGTGTGAGGTCGATGTCGATGGCGGCGTCGTCGGGCATGCGTTCTGATTCTGCCGGGTCGGGTGCGGGAAGGGAAGCGGGATGCGCAGCAGGAAGTTCATGTTGGCCTCTCGTCGGCCCCTGCTCGCCCTCCCTTACGTACGGATGTTCGATCCGTACGACCGCTTACGACGCGAAGTCGAGCAGCACCTTGCCGACCTTGCCGGAGCCCTCCATGTGGGCGAGCGCGTCGGCTGCCTCGTTCCACGGGAAGGCGCGATCGATCACCGGGTTGAGTCGGCCCGCGTCAAGGTGCGGCCCAAGCTCGTGGTGGAAGCGCTGGATCGCGTCGGCCTTCTCCTCGATCGGGCGGGCACGCAGCGTCGTGCCGAAGATCGTGGCGCGCTTCGTCATCAGGTCGCGCAGCATCAGCTCGACCTTCTGGCCGGCGCCGATACCGACGATGGCGAGGCGGCCGAGCCGCGCGATCGCCTTCATGTTGCCTTCGAAGTTCGGCGCACCGACGAGCTCGAGGATCACGTCCGCACCGCGGCCGCCGGTCAGCTCGAGCACCGACTCGACCCAGCCATCCGCGTCGATCGCGGTTGCGCCCCAGCTCTCGATCGCTTTACGACCTTCGGCATGTCGCGACACGCCGATCACAATCGCGCCGGAGGCGACGCCGATCTGGACGGCAGCCGAGCCGACGCCACCAGCGGCGCCATGGACGAGCAGCGTGTCACCCGGGCGAAGGCCAGCCTGCGTCGAGATGGCGTCGTGCGCGGTGATGAAGACCTCGGGAATCGCCGCAATCTCCTGCGCGTCGAGACGCGACGGCACGTGCACCACGCAGCGCTCGTGGACGGCTACGCGATCGGATAGACCGCCGCCACCGACGAGGCCATAGGCGCGGTCGCCGACCTTCCAGCTGCGCACCTTGGAGCCGACCTGCTCGATCACGCCCGCGACCTCGAGGCCGGGGATGTCGGACGGCCAGCCGGGCGGCGCCGGGTAGGCGCCCTTGCGCTGTGCGATGTCGGCGCCGTTGATGCCGGCAAACGCGGCGTGGATCAGCACTTCCTCGTCACCGCAGATCGGATCGGGCCGCTCCTCGCACGCCACGACCTCGTTTCCTCCAGCTCCGGTGTAGACGACGCAGCGCATGCGGCTCTCCTCGCAATCGATTGCTGGCAGCGTACCCGGACGAGGAACGCCGCGGAACCTGGGGAACAATGAGGCCATGCGCCGTCTCGTCGTACCTGCTCTCCTGTGCGCCGTCGTGGCGGCGCTCGCGTCTGCCTGTGGCGGCTCGTCGAGCGGGGAGACCGCCGCCGCATCCGTGCGCGCCGAGCCGATGACGGTTTCCACAGCGACGACGACGGTCGAGGCACCCGCCACGACCGAGGCTGCCAAGCCGGCGATCCCGAAGCGTCTTGGCAGTGGCGAGCCCGTCACCTTCGCCTTCGGTGGCGACGTCATGTTTGAGGAGCCGATCCGCTCGTACCTGTCGGAGCCGGCCTCGGTCTTCGCGCCGATCCGCAAGGTCCTGCGCCGTGCCGACGTCGCGATGATCAACCTCGAGACGGCGATCACCGACGGTGGCACACCAACGCCGAACAAGGAGTACCTGTTCCGCGCCCCTGCCTCGGCACTCGACGCGATCAAGCGCGGCGGCATTGATGTCGTCACGGTCGCGAACAACCACGGCATGGATTACGGCGCCGACGGGCTCGAGGACACGCTCCGAGCCGGGGAGCGCAAGGGCGTGCCGATCGTCGGAGGCGGGCGCAGCGAGGCAGCCGCGTTTCGCCCGTGGCGTACGACCGTCAAGGGGCAGCGCATTGCCGTCATCGGCGCGACGCAGGTGATCGACGAGGAGTTTCTGTCGTGGTGGGAGGCGCGCGGCAGCCAGACCGGTGTGGCGAGTGCCAAGTACGACATGGAGGATCGCCTCGTCCGGCAGGTGATGAAGACGCGTCGCACGAGTGACACCGTCGTCGTCTACCTGCACTGGGGCGAGGAGATGAAGTCGTGCCCGCTCGATCGTCAGGTGTCGCTCGCGGAGCGACTCGTGAAGGCCGGCGCCGACATCATCGTCGGCTCGCACGCGCACATCCTGCTCGGCGGCGGGATGCTCGGTCGGGCGTTCGTCGACTATGGCCTCGGCAACTTCGTGTTCTACACCGGCGGCGGTATCGCAGCCCAGACCGGCGTCGTCGAGGTGACGGCGACGGGACGCCGCATCGACGGTTATCGCTTCGTGCCGGCGATCATCTCGGGTGGGCGGCCTGAGCCGGTGACGGGGTCGGAGAGGGCGGCGAGGATCCGCGACTGGAACGCGCTACGCGACTGCACCGGGCTTGACCGATGACCCGCCCGTGTCGACCTTGCGCTTGACGGCGATCGGTGCGAGCGCGGCGCCAATGATCACGAGCACGGCGCCGATCAGCGAGACGATGCCTGGCCGCTCGTCGAGCACCGCGAAGCTGAGAATCACGACCGTCGCGATCTCGACCGAGGCGACGAGCGCAGTGGCTGCGCTACCGAGTCGCATCAGTCCCATCGTCTGGAAGAGGCAGGCGATGATGCTCGACAGGAATGCCACGCCGAGGAGCGCCATCCAGCCCGTCACATCGGGCAGCTCTTGGCCACCGAGCAGTAGTCCGCCAGGAATCAGGAAGACCGCGGCGGCCAGCACGGTGATGCCGAGCCAGGCCAGCGGGTCGACACCTTCAAGGCCTTCCTCCGCCACGAGGAAGTAGCCAGCGACGATGCACGCGAAGATCAGCGTCAGCACGACGCCGAGGACGTCGATCGTCCCGACGGGGCTACCGATCGCCAGCGCGACGCCCACGAGCGTGATGGCCGTCACACCGAGCGACAGCCACGTCAGATGGACGCGTCCGAGTGCGCCTGCACCGAGCACCGTCAGGGCGGGGTAGATGAACAGGATCAGCGTCACCGTCGCCGGGTCCATCCGCTGGACGGCGGCGAAGTACAGCGCCGGTCCAGCAACGGAGGTGAAGCATGCGATCAGCACGGGGCGGCGATGTCCGCGCAGCGTCGCGCGCCGCTCGGGATTAAGCAGAAACAGCGCGAGCAGGAGGAAGAGGCCGGCACGCACCGCCAGCAGCACGCCCACCGAGGCCCCGTGGTCATACGCGATTGAGGCGAAGATGCCCTGCGTGCCGTAGAGCACAGCCGACACCGCGATGAAGAGCTGCGCGGTGCGGATGCCGTGCGGCGCGCGGATCAGTGGGTTCGAAGGCGCAGTCGCCACGCTCAGCATCGTACGGAGGGAGGTGGCGCACCGTGGTAACGGCACGGTAGTGTTTCGCGCATGGCCGCCCTCTCACACGAGTCCCGCGCGTTCCGCGACACCGTCGGCGCGTTCGCCACGGGCGTGACCGTCGTCACGACGTCGAACGCCGGCGCGCCACAGGGCATGACGCTCAACTCGTTCACGAGCGTGTCGCTCGATCCGCTGCTCGTGCTCGTATCGATGGCGCACGGCACGCGCTCGCTCGACGGGATCAAGCAGAGTCAGAAGATGGCCGTCAACGTCCTGCACCGCAAGCAGCAGGAGGCGGCACTCGCGTTTGCGCAACGCGGTGGCGAGTTTCCTTCCGATCACGCGATGCTCGACCCGCACGGGTTCTACTCCGTGCGCCACGCGCTCGCGATCATGCGGTGCGAGATCTTCGACATCGTCACGGCTGGCGACCACGATCTGGTGATCGGCGAGGTCGTCCACTTTGAGAGCTCGCCCGGCGAGCCGCTGATCTTCCATCGCGGCGCGTTCGGCGGACTCGATGAGGATGCGCTTGTGCCGCGCGGCCGCGTCATCGGGATCTCCGATGGCGAAGGCTGGATGTAACACCGCCCGCCGAATTCGTACGAATTCGCACGTGGCCGCTGCAATTTGTGTTGCAATCGGCTAGGGTTGGCGACATCCCGCCGCTTGGGGGGACGTGAGGCCCGGCGCACTGGGTCGTTAGAGAAGGACGGGTGCCGCATGGCGACCGGAGTTGTGAAGTGGTTCTCCGATGCAAAGGGCTATGGATTCATTGCCCCTGATGGCGGAGGCAAGGATCTCTTCGTCCACTACACCAGCGTTGCGGGTTCGGGTTTCCGCACGCTCCGCGAGGGTGCAAAAGTCACCTTCGAGGCGCGCGAGGGCCAGAAGGGCCCCGAGGCGATCGACGTCGAGATGGTCGACTGATCAACTGCGTCGTGCGGCGTCGCCTCTGCCTTCGGGTAGAGGCGGCGCCTCTTTTTTTTGCGCGGCTAGTCTCTCGGTAACACCGAGGAGCGGCAGATGACCGACGCATGGGGCGCCTTCGAGGCGCGGATGAACGAGCAGAGCGACCTTGGCGGCGTCATGGGTCTGCTCGGCTGGGACGAGCAGACGATGTGTCCGCCCGGTGGCCGCGGCGCACGTGCCCATCACGGTGCGACGATCGCTGCGATCGCCCATCAGCGCCT
>JAPLCF010000003.1 GCA_026392355.1 Actinomycetota bacterium | reverse complement strand
TCCGTGAGTGGTGTCGCTGCGTAGCCGGCCTCGGCGATGGCACGCACGAGTTGCGGGACCGTGGCGATTGCGGGGTCAAAGTCGACGGCGGCGCGTTCGGTGGCGAGATTGACCGAGGCCGAGTCAACGCCGGCAACACCCATCAACGCGCTCTCGGCTCGGCCGACGCACGAGGCGCAGTGCAGGCCTTCGAGGGCCAGGTCGACGTGTTCGGTGGGGGCGAGAGCGGGGGACATCGCTCTCTGAGTATACATACCCCCGGGGGGTACTATAGAATCCGCTGCATGGATCACCCTGAAGCCAGCGGCGGTTATGCCGCAACCAAGGCCGCGATGCTCAAGCGCCTCTCGCGTGCCGAGGGCCAGGTGCGTGGCGTCGCGCGCATGATCGAAGAGGATCGCTACTGCATGGACGTCCTCACCCAGATCTCTGCAGCCCGTGCCGCGCTCGACCGCGTGGCGCTCGGCGTGCTCGACGAGCACGTACGCCATTGCGTCGTCGGCGGCCACGGGCCGGGTACCGAGGAGGAGCGCATCGACGAGTTGATGGCCGCCGTCGGGCGCCTCGCTGGGCGTCGCGCGTGAGTAACGCGCCGATCAGGCGTACCGGCGCCGAGTACGTCGAGGTGGGTGCGGCGCTGCTCGCCGCCGCGGCAGAGGGGCAGTGCGGCCTCGTCGCCACGATCGTTGCGCCGCCTGCGCTCGTGCTCGGCTCGGCACAGCCGGAGACCGACGCTGCGACCACGATTGACGTCGTCAAGCGCGGTACGGGCGGCGGCGCCGTCCTGTGCGATGCCGGCACGCTGCTGATCGATCTTGCCGTCCTGCTGATCGACCTCGCCGTCCCCGCCGGCCACGTGCTCGCACCCGAGGATGTGACGGAGGCCTACCGCCCGGTCGGTGAGGCAATCCAGACGGCACTCATCGGCATGGGGCTCGACTGTCGCACCGTGACCGTTGAGGAGGCGCGCGCGATGGACGACGCCCGCAAGGCGGCGGCGCGCCGTGCGTGCTGGGCGGGCCTGTCCCCGTACGAACTCGTGCTCGCCGATGGTCGCAAACTGGTTGGCCTCGCACAGCGTCGCCGTCGCGGCGCGGTCCTGCACCAGATTGCGATTCCCGTTACGACACCGCCGGCCGCGGTCGCCGACCACCTCGTCGACGGTGCCGCGCTCGCACCGTGGCTTGAGGCGACGGCAATGCTGGCGGGCGCAGTTGGCTGCGGCTCGGCCACACCCGGTGGTGTCTGGGATGTGGTGCGCGGCCCGCTCACCGCGCTCGTCGCCTAGTTCTTGAACGACTCCGTGGCGTCCGCGGCCTTCTTGCGCAGACGCGCACGCGCGGCCTCGGTCGCCGGATCCGATCCGGGGACGCCCTCAACGATCAGATCGGGCTCGACGGGCGTGGCGACGGGGGCGACTGGCTCGTCGGGCTGCACGTTGAGGCCGCTGACCTTCTCGCGCAACTCCTCGCGCAGCGCGGCGTTGGCCGCCTCATCCACGGGCGCTTCGGGGTCGCCGAAGGTGGCATCGTCAGGGACGGCGTAATCGCTCTCGAACTCCTCGACGTACAGCTCGTCGGCAGGTTCGCCACCGCGCAGGCGTCGCCAAACGCGTGGCGCAGAGGCCACGCCAGCTGCCACGAGGAGGGCTGCACCCGCCGCCACACCACCGATGAGCTTCACGTTTCGCATGGGTGCAGCGTAGCGCTCGGCACGGTGTCCGTCGCCCCGCTGCCAGACCGGTGCTATCTTCTCCCGCGCGGCTTTCCGCCGTGCGTCGCCGTGGCGATGCGTG
>JAPLCF010000009.1 GCA_026392355.1 Actinomycetota bacterium | reverse complement strand
TCGGTCTCTTCCTTGGCGAAGAGACAGGTGCGCAGCGCGCCCTCGGCGGTGATGCGGATGCGATCGCAGGACGAGCAGAATGGCTCAGAGACCGGGTTGATAAAGCCCATCCCGCCAGCACCGTCGGCAAAGGCCCAGCGCTCAGCGGTCGACGATGCGGGGGCGGGGATGCGCACGAGGGGATAGACGGTCTCGATCATCGCGCGGATCTCGTCACCCGTCAGGACATCCGCCTTCGTCCAAGTACGGTCGGCATCGAGCGGCATGAATTCGATGAAGCGCACCACGTACGGCTTGCGGCGGGCGAGCTCGGCGAAGGCGATCACCTCCTGCTCAGTGAATCCACGCATAGCAACGGCGTTGACCTTGATTGGACGCAGCTCGGGGTAGCGCTCAGCCTCCTCGAGTCCTTCGAGCACGCGGTCGAGCATGTCGCGACGCGTGATCTCGGCAAAACGCGAGTGGTCGAGGCTGTCGAGCGAGACGTTGATGCGCCGGAGTCCAGCGTCCACGAGGGGGCCCGCGAGCGTGCGCAGTGCGATGCCGTTGGTGGTGAGTGCCAGATCGGTTAGGCCGGGGACCTTGACGAGGCGCTCGACGAGATCGGGGACGTCACGGCGCACCAGCGGCTCGCCGCCGGTGAGGCGCACGTGGAAGACGCCCATCGCCGCAAGGATCGTGGCGAGGCGCTCGATCTCCTCAAACGTCAGGACCTCGGTGCGCTGCAACCACTGGAGTCCCTCGGCCGGCATGCAGTATTTGCAGCGGAAGTTGCAGCGGTCGGTAACGGACACGCGCACGCTCTCGATGCGACGATCGAACGAGTCGACGAGCGGCGGGCGGGTAGTCATGGCGGAAGTGTAGAGGTGCTCGGGATCAGCCGCTGGCAAGCGGGATTCGCTCGACGTATCGCAGATCGCGAGCTGGGTGGCCGTCGGCAGGAAAGCCGGCGATCCAGATGGCGTCGATGCGTGCATCGATCGTCGCTTGGTCTGCCACCTCGCGGAGGGCGGAACGCACTTCGGCGTAGGCGGTCGCGCCCTCGCCGTACGCGAGCGTGAGGTGCGGCACGAAGGCATGGCGGTGGCAGTCCTCGTCGCATGCGCAGAGCAGCTCGCGCAGCGTGGCAAGCGATGCCTGCCCTGCCGTGATGCCGAGCCAGGCGACAGGCCGGGCGGGCGAGGAGAACTCGTCGAAGCCGGCGCAGCGCAGATCGAACGCCGGCAGTGCGGCGACGCGCTCACGGATGCGGTCGGCGAGCTGTGGTGCCGCCTCGGCGCCGCGGAGGGGTGCGTAGAACAGCGTGATGTGGCCCGTCGTGGGGTCTTGCGAGCGCACCTGTTCGCCATCAACGTGCGTGGCAAGCTCGACCAGAAGATCGCGCGCCTCGTCTACGCGCACGACGGCGCCCCAGTACCAGTCGCTCTCCGACACCGTTAGTGGCGCGTCTCGCCGCCGGGACCGTCGGTGAACGGATCCCACTCCAGCGTGGAGTCGGGCTTGGCGGGTGGGCGGACGCCATCGAGCGTGTCCTCGTCGTCGCTCAACTCTGGGCGGACCGGCGGCTCGGGAAAGAGCTCCTCGGAGGCATCTGGCGCATTGAGCGGCTCCTCGACGAGTCCGCTCGGTGCCGGCAGGTCGAGCTCTTCGAAGCCGCTCTCCGTGCTGTCGATGGGGGGAAGGGGAATGACGGGCGGACGCTCGGGCTCGGGCGTGACGGGCACCGCAGGGGGCGCCTCGTACGACGGCTCCTCCCACGAGGGCTCGTCGTCTGCGACCGCCTCGGGCTCGGACGACGCGACAGGCTCTGCCGGCGGTGCTTCGAGCGGTGGCATGAAGGGATCGTCGGCCCCCTCGAAGGCGGCATCGGTTTCCGGATCCCAGGCGCGGGTTGGGTCCTCGTTGCGCGTGGCGTCTTCGCCGGGCATTGCCAGCTCGCCATCGCGCGTCTCGGCAGCCGTGGCCGCACCCGTCGCCTCGACGCCGTCGGCGGGATACGCCACCAGCGGCTCATCGTCGCGCGGAGCGTCGTCCTGCTC
>JAPLCF010000033.1 GCA_026392355.1 Actinomycetota bacterium | reverse complement strand
TGGCGACCGCGCCTTTGTCTCGCCCGTCGTGGCACGCATGCTCACCGAGCACGGCCTCAACATCGCGCAGATTGCTGGCACGGGCCGAGGCGGTCGCGTCACGAAGAAGGACGTCGAGAACCATCTGGCCGCACAGGCCTCGGGTGGCGCGCTTGCCGCGCCGTCGGCCGAGCCCACGGCAGTTGTCCCGCCGGCACCGCCGGTGGCTGCAGCGCCGCCCGCCGCCGCTGCACCGCCGGCCCCGGCTGCTCCCGCTGCCGCCGCACCGCCGGCTGCCGCTCCGGCCGCTCCGGCCGAGGCAGCGACCGCAGGCGCCGGCGAGGAGATCTACACCTTCTCGCGCGTCCGCCAGGTCACGGCCAAGCACATGCGCGAGTCGATCGACACGGCCGCCCACGTCACGCAGGTGTGGGAAGTCGACCTCGGTCGCGTCACGGAGATCCGTAGCCAGCTCAAGCCCAAGTTCAAGGCGACGCACGGTGTGAACCTCTCGTTCCTGCCCTTCATCATGAAGGCCACCGTCGATGCGCTCGCGCTGTGGCCGTGGATGAACGCTGAGGTCCGCGAGGGCGAGGCCGTCATCAAGCGCTACGTGAACCTCGGCATGGCGGTCGCCGTCGATGACGGCAAGGGCCTGCTTGTCCCGTCGATCAAGAACGCCGAGTCGCTCAACCTGCTTGGCCTCGCGCAGGCCGTCGCCGACTTTGCCGTGCGCGGTCGCAGCAAGAAGCTCGGTATTGACGACCTCACGGGCGGCACGTTCACGATCACGAACCCCGGCGTGTTCGGCTCGCTCTACGGCACGCCGATCATCCCCGTCGGCCAGGTCGGCATCCTCGACACCGGTGCGATCGTCCGCCGCCCGATGGTGATCAGCGGCCCCGAGGGCACCGAGGCAATCGCGATCCGCCCGATGATGTACATCTCGCTCAGTTTCGACCATCGCCTGATCGACGGCGCCTACGCGTCGCAGTTCATGGCGCAGGTGAAGCAGAACCTTGAGACGTGGGATGCGGAGGCGTTCGGGGCGTGAGCACCACTGCCGCGCCTGCGGCCTACCTGATGGATCTGCCGGGGCTCACGCCCTACAACGAGGGGCTCCACCTGATGGAGAACCTTGCGGGTGCGCGCAACCAGCAGGCGATCGCCGACGTGCTGATGCTGCTCGAGCACGAGCCGGTCGTCACGCTCGGCACGCGTACCGACGTCGCGAGCGAGATCCCGCATCCGGCGCTGCTCGAGCAGCGCGGTATTCCCGTCGTTGAGGTGGCCCGGGGTGGCCGTGCCACCTACCACGGCCCGGGTCAGCTGGTTGGCTATCCGATCCTCGACCTGGCGCCCATGGGTCGCGACTTGCGTGCCTACGTGGAGATGCTCGAGGGCGCGATGATCGACACGCTCGGCGACCTCGGGATCGCGGCCGAGGCGCGCGAAGGCGAGGAGCACACTGGCGTCTGGGTCGAGGACCGCAAGATCGCGTCCATCGGCGTTCATGTCGCTGCGTGGATCACCACGCACGGCTTCGCTCTCAATCTCGACTGCGACCTTGAGCCATTCGACCTGTTCGTCGGCTGTGGTCTGCAGGACACGCGCTACACGACCGCCTCGCTCGAGGCCGGCCGTCCGATTACCCGCGCCGACGCGCAGCCGCTCTTGCTGGCACGGCTCGCCGAACGCTTCAACCGTGCCTGGGAGGTTCTGCCCGCATGATCAGCGGCTACCGCTTCACCATCTTCGCGAGCGACCTCGAGCGCTCCCGCCACTTCTACGAGCAGCAGCTCGGTTGTCGCGTCGACAACGTCACCGAAGTGGGCTTCACGGCGCACCGCGACACGCTGGAGTTCGTCGTCGAGGGTGGAGCCAATCGCCGCAAGCTCGGCAAGGCGTGGCTGGGCGAGGCCGGTCTCTACATCACGATCGTCACCGACGACTTCGATGGGCTCATCGCCGATCTGCAGGAGCGTGACGCGCCGTTCCTCGACGACATCAACGAGCTGCCCGGTGGCAAGCGCGTGACGGGCCTCGCCGACCCCGATGGCGTGCTCTTCGAGGTCCGGGAGGCCTGACGTGCCCTGGGGGCCGGAGGCGAAGAACCGCCCGGATTGGATGCGCGTGCGCGCCGCAAGCCCCGGCTCGCGCTTCCAAGAGCTGAACAGCATCGTCCGCGAGAACGGCCTCACAACCGTGTGCGAGGAGGCTGGCTGCCCGAACATCGGGGAGTGCTGGGGGCGTGGCACGGCGACGTTCCAGATCCTCGGCGATACCTGCACGCGCGCGTGTCGCTACTGCGCCGTGAACAGCGCCAAGCGTGGCGAGGAGGTCGATCCTCTCGAGCCGGCGAAGCTCGCCGCGGCGTGCGAGCGCATGGGCCTCAAGCACGTTGTGATCACGAGCGTCGACCGCGACGACCTGCCCGATCTCGGCGCGGCACACTGGGCGCAGACGATCCGCGCGCTACGCCGGCGCAATCCCGAGCTCCAGGTCGAGGTGCTGGTGCCCGACTTCCTCGGCGACGAGGACGGGGGGATGCTGACGGTGCTCGAAGCCGAGCCGCACGTCTACAACCACAACATCGAGACCGTGCGCCGGATCCAGCCGAAGGTGCGCATCAAGGGCGACTACGACCGTGCGCTCCACATCCTGCGCCGCGCCAAGGAGCTGTGGGCAGAGCACTTCCCGGAGCGTGGCCCGCTGCTGACGAAGAGCGGCATCATCGTCGGCATGGGTGAGACCGACGACGAGGTTGTCGAGACGCTGCGCGACCTACGGGCCTACGACGTTGACGTCGTCACGATCGGTCAGTACCTGCAGCCGACCGACAAGCATCTGCCGCTCGAGCGCTGGGTGCCGCTCGACTCCTTCCGTCGTTTCCGCGAGGCTGGCATGGAGCTCGGCTTCGGCAGTGTCTTCGCCGGCCCCCTCGTGCGCTCGAGCTACCGCGCCGAGGAGCAGCGTCTCGCCGCTGAGGGCGGCAGCCGTGTCGTCGCGTACTAGACTCCGCGCGTGATGACTCGCCTTCGCCTCGCCCCACTGCTTCTACTCGCCCTCGTCGCCGCTGTCCTCGCCGGGTGCGGCTCGGAGAGCTCTTCGCGCAACGCGTCGGGCGCCTTCGAGCAGCTGACGTCTGCCACGAATGACTTCGAGAACAAGGGCGCGCAGTTTGCGCTGTCGCTGCAGGACTGCACCAACGTCGCCAAGGACAACGCCGCACAGTCCGCCTGCGCCAAGAAGGCACTGGACACCTTGGCAGGCGACTGGGCGCCGATCGGCACCGCGCTGACGGTGCTCGAGGCCGTCGCGAGCGACGAATGCAAGCAGGCGGTCCAGAAGGCCGTCGCTGGGGCCACGTTGCTCGATGGCAAGGACCCGTCGGTGCCGACCACGGCCGCGGCCGTCGAGGCCCTTCCCACGCAGGTCGCCAGCGAGATCCAGCAGTTCTCGCAGGAGATCGCGCAGGCCGCGAAGACCTGCAGCTAGTCGTACTGCCTAGCCGACGCTGAGGCCGACGGCTTCGGGCTGCACGGCGTAGACCGCGGCGGTCGTTGCGATTTCGCGCACGGCTACGGCTACCTGCTCGGTCGTGGCGGCATTGCACCAGACGAGGACGGAGGGGCCGGCGCCGGACAGGGTGACGCCCAGAGCACCGAGCTCGGCGGCGCGGCTACGCAGGGCGGAGAACGTCGGCATCAGCGGCTCGCGGGCGTCCTGATGCAGGCGGTCGGTCAGCGCGGCCGAGACGTCGTCGAGTGCGCCGGTATGCAGGGCATGCACGAGCAGCGCGCTGTGCTGGATGTTCCAGACGGCACTACTGCGGGGCACCTCGGGTGTCAGTGCGGCGCGGGCGTCCTTGGTGGCGACGCGCTCGTCGGCCACTGCCACGACCAGGCCGAGGCCAGCTGGCGGATCGATACGGCGTGCGATGGCGGGATCGCCCGCAGCGATGGTGATTCCGCCGAGCACGCTAGCGGCGACGTTGTCGGGGTGGCCCTCGATGGCAGAGGCGCGCAGGATCAGGCTCGCGGTGTTCAGCTCGTGGCCGCGCAGGACATCGGCGGCGGCCAGCGCCGCCACGATCGCGGCGGCTGACGAGCCGCAGCCGGCGCCGAGTGGGATGTCGTTGCGGATCTCGATTGCGAGGTCGTCGCCACGCTCATCAAGCTCGGTCAGCAGCGTGGACACCACGAGGTTGGAGGCGTCTGCCGGCAACACGTCGGCGCCCTCACCGGACACGCGCACGCTCAGGGGCCCGGAGCGACGCTTGGCTTCAACGCGCAGCCGAAACGGCAACGCAATGGCGAGGCAGTCGTAGCCGGGCCCGAGGTTCGCGGACGAGCCGGGAACGTCGACGATTGCGGAGGACTCGGCCACGGGCAGGAGCCTAGTGGATCGGTGGGCGGTGCCCCGCTGTTTCACACGCGTTGCGATCTGGATCGCGCAGTTCACTTTCGCGCCGTTTGCCACTAGGATCGGCGCAAGGGCCCCGCTCCGCTGGGCCGGGAGGAGGAACTGAAGATGGGTGAGACCATCACCGTGACCGTTAATGGCACGGCCCACACCGCCGAGGTCGAGCCTCGGACCCTGCTCGTGCACTTCCTGCGCGAGCAGTTGAACCTGACGGGTACGCATATCGGCTGCGATACATCGACATGTGGCTGCTGCACTGTGCACGTCGATGGCGATGCTGTCCTGTCGTGCTCGACGCTTGCCATCCAGTGCGATGGTCGCGAGGTCCGCACCGTTGAGGGCCTGCAGTCCGAGGACGGCACGTTGCATCCGATCCAGCAGGCGTTCCACGAGAACCACGGTCTCCAGTGCGGCTACTGCACGCCGGGCATGATGATGGCTGCCGTCGGCATCATCGAGCAGCAGCCGAACGCTACGGATGACGAGATCCGCGCCGCGCTCGAGGGCAACCTCTGCCGCTGCACCGGCTACCAGAACATCGTCGCGAGCATCCGTGCCGCGGCCGACCAGATGGCGAGGAGCTGATCATGGCCGTCGACTACACGACCCAGGCCGCCGGCGGCATCGGCGATGCGGTGCTGCGTAAGGAGGACCGCAAGTTCGTCACCGGCGAAGGCCGCTACGTAGACGATCTCAAGCTGCCTGGCATGCTGCACGCCGCGTTTGTGCGCTCCCCGTTTGGTCATGCGCGCATCACGTCGATCGACGCTGCTGCCGCGCTCGCGCTGCCCGGTGTCCACGCCGTGCTGACGCATGAGTCGCTGCCGGTGGAGACCGGTGTGCTCAGCGCGTCGAACCCGGGGGGCGACGTTCGCCATCCCGAGCAGGCCATCCTCGTGAAGGAGATCGCCCGCTACGTCGGCGAGCCCGTCGCGATGGTGATTGCCGACGACCGCTACCTGGCCCGTGATGGTGCCGACCTCGTGCACGTTGAGTACGACCCCCTCCCGGTCGTGGTCGATGCCGAGAAGGCCCTCGAGGCTGGTGCACCGCTCGTGCACGCCGAGTACGACAGCAACCTCGTCAAGACGCTCGAGCACCACACCGACGGCTTCGACGACGCTATGGCCAAGGCGTCGAAGGTCATCAAGCTGCGCGTCGACAACCAGCGCCTCACGCCGTCGGCGATGGAGACCCGCGGGTGCATCGGCGACTGGCAGGATGCGACCGGCGAGGTCACGCTCTACACCTCCACGCAGGTCGCGCACTTCGTCCGCACGTTCGTCAGCATCGTCTGTGGCACGTCTGAGGCGAAGGTCCGCGTCGTCACCCCCGACGTGGGTGGCGGCTTCGGCGCCAAGCTCAACACGTACCGCGAGGAGTTCGCGGTGTGCGCCGCGTCGCACGCTGTCGGTCGCCCGGTCAAGTGGATCGAGGATCGCACCGAGGCCGGTGTCGCAACCATCCACGGCCGCGCACAGGTCCAGTACTACGAGGTCGGCGTCACCGACGAGGGCAAGATCGTCGCGCTCAAGTTCGACGCCATCCAGAACAACGGCGCGTACAACATGCTCCTGACGCCGTCGATCTCGCACCTCACGCTCTTCATGGTGCCGGGGCTCTACGACATTCAGGACATCTCGATCAGGATCCGGCAGGCGTTCACCAACACAACGCCGACCGACGCCTATCGCGGTGCCGGACGCCCCGAAGCCACGCACGGCATCGAGCGCCTGATGGACGCGATCGCCGACGAGCTCGGCATCGATGCCGCGGAGATTCGCCGCCGCAACTTCATCAAGCCGGAGCAGTTCCCGTACAGCTCGGCGACGGGGCTGATCTACGACTCGGGCTCGTACGACGAGAACCTCGACGCGGCACTCGAGCTGTCGGACTACGCGGGCTTCGAGGCGCGTCGCGCCGAGAGCGAGGCCAAGGGCAAGTACCGTGGCATCGGGCTCTCGACGTACGTCGAGGTCTGCGGCCTCGCACCGAGCGCCGTCACCGCGGCTCTCGGGATCGGCGCTCCGGGCTGGGAGCACTCCACGGTGCGTCTGCACCCGACCGGCAAGGCAACCGTCATCACGGGTACCTCGCCGCACGGCCAGGGCCACGCGACCTCGTGGTCGCAGATCACCCAGACCGAGCTCGGCATCCCGTTCGAGGACGTCGAGGTGATCCACGGCGACACGGCCTTCCAGCCGTACGGCCTCGGCACCTACGGCTCGCGCTCGCTGGCCGTCGGCGGCATCGCGCTGTATCGCTCGCTCGGCAAGGTGCGTGAGAAGGCCCGCGAGCTCGCGGCGCATCTCCTCGAGTGCTCGGTCGACGACATGGAGTGGACCGGCACGGCCTGGCAGGTGAAGGGCTCGCCCGATCGCTCCAAGACGATCCAGGAGCTCGCCTACGCGGGCTGGACGTCGGCGTCGCTGCCGGAGGGCATCGAGCCGGTGCTCGAGGCGACGACGTTCCATGATCCGCCGAACTTCACGTTCCCGAGCGGCACGCACGTGTGCGAGGTCGAGATCGATCCGGACACGGGTCGCATCGAGATCCTCAAGTACACGGCCGTTGACGACTGCGGCAACGTGATCAACCCGCTGATCGTGGACGGACAGGTCCACGGCGGCATCATTCAGGGCCTCGGCCAGGCGCTCTTTGAGGAGACCGTCTACGCCGAGGATGGGCAGATGCTCACGCCGACGTTCGTCGAGTACCTCGTGCCCAGTGCGGCCGATGTGCCGGAGATGACGCTGTCGCGCACGACCACCCCGTCGCCCTCGAACCCGCTGGGTGTCAAGGGCATCGGCGAGGCCGGCACGATCGGCGCCTCAGCGGCGATCGTTAACGCCGCCGTCGATGCGCTGTCGGGGCTCGGCGTCCGCCACATCGAGATGCCGATGCAGCCGGCGCGTATCTGGAACGTCATTCAGGAGGCCAAGTCGTGATTCCGTCCACGCTCGAGTACACGAAGGCCTCGTCGATCGACGAGGCGGTCGCCGCAGTCGCGGCGGGTGCGGTGCCGCTGTCTGGCGGACAGTCGCTGATGCCGATGATGCGGCTGCGCCTCGCGGCGCCGCACGCCATCGTCGACCTCAGCGGCATTCCCGAGCTCGTCGGGATCTGCGAGGACGAGGACGAGATCGCCGTCGGCGCGATGACGATCCATCGCGAGATTGCCGCGAGTGAGCTGATCCGCGCGCACGCCGGGCTCGTCGCCGACGCTGCGGGCGGCATCGGCAGCCCGCAGGTTCGTAACCGCGGCACGATCGGCGGGTCGCTCGGGCACGCCGATCCGCACAGCGACATGCCCGCCACGCTGATTGCAGCGGGCGCATCGGTGATCGCCAAGGGCCCGAACGGCGAGCGTCGCATCCTCGCCGAGGACCTGATCACGACCTACCTGACGACGACGCTCGAGCCGGGCGAGATCATCACGCAGGTCCGCATCCCGAAGAGCGACGACCACTCGGCGTACGCCAAGTTCCATCGTCGCGCGATCGACTGGACGGTCGTCGGCGTTGGCGTCTGCATCGGGGACAACGGCGTGCGCGCCGCTGCCACCGGTGTGGCTGACAAGCCCGTGCGCCTCTCGGCCTTCGAGGCTGTCCTGAACGGCGGCGGGTCGCTCGATGACGCGATCGCCAAGGTCGCCGAGGGCATCGAGCCGCACGCCGGGCTCGACGGTTCGGTGGAGTACAAGAAGCACCTCCTCGGCGTCCTCGCCCGCAAGGCGCACGGCGAGGCGAGCAGCCGCTAATCGGCGCGGGGTCGGGCTCTGCGAGGAGCCCGACCCCGTACGATCTCGGAGGACCCCATGCTCGAAGGCAAGCTCGCTCTCATCGCCGGTGTCGCGAACAAGCGCTCGATCGCGTGGGGTATCGCGGAAGAGCTGCATCGGCAGGGTGCCAAGCTCGCCTTCACCTACCAGGGTGAGCGCGTCGAGAAGAACGTCCGCGACCTCGCAGCAACCGTCGGCTCCGACATCTGCGTCGAGATGGACGCGCGCGACGACGCCTCGATCAAGGCGGCCTTCGACACCGTCGTCGGTCAGCTCGGCGGCCTCGATATCCTCGTCCACTCGATCGCGTTCGCACAGGCGCACGACCTGCAGCAGCGTTTCATCGAGACCAAGCGCGAGGACTTCTGGCTGGCTGTCGATGTGTCTGCCTACTCGCTGGTGGCGATGGCGCGCGAGGCCGAGCCGCACATGGAGGCCCGTGGTGGCGGCTCGATCGTGACGATGACGTACCTCGGTGGCGAGCGCGCGGTCCCGGGCTACAACGTGATGGGCGTTGCCAAGTCGGCACTCGACTCGTCGATGCGGTATCTCGCCGCCGACCTCGGCCCGAAGAACATCCGCGTCAACGCGGTCTCCGCTGGCCCGGTGCGTACGCTCGCCGGCCGCTCGATCCCGGGCTTCACGACGATGGAAGAGCTCGTGCTGCAGCGCTCGCCGCTCCAGCGCAACGTGGACCAGGGCGACGTCGGCAAGGCCGCTGCGTACCTACTCGACGCCGAGAACGTGACGGGTACCGTCGCCTACGTCGACGCCGGCTATCACGCAATGGGGCTCTAGTCGCCTAACTGACCGTGAACGACCCGTGCATCTGGGTCGAGTGCGGCTGGCACAGGTAGGTCCAGACACCAGGCGTGAGCGCCACGGTGGTGCTCTTGGTGCCGGTGAACGCCACGTCGGTGATCTGCGTGATCGTGCCGTCGGGCGCCTGCAGCGCGAAGTCGTGCGTGGCGGCCTCGTCGGTGACGGCCAGTGTGTAGGTGCCGGCGGGCAGCTCGGCGACAGCCTTGCCGTCTTGCGCGAGCATGATCTCGAAGCCTGGCCCGACCGAGCCGACAAGATCCGTACCGGTAACCGCGGTCTGCTGGACGATCGTCTCGGGAGGGACGGCACCAGAGTTGGTGGCCGCGCCACCGCACGCGGCGACCAGGATGAGGACCGGAAGTAGGAGGAGGGTGGAGACGGCGCGTCGCATGGCACCCATGCCTAGAAGAGCGTGGGGTCTTGCTCGGTCCCCGCGTAGAGCGCGGCGACGTCGAGCACGATGCATTCCACGTTGCGGCGCTCGGCCAACTTGCGGGCCTGCGGAGCGAATTCCGGCGCCAGCACGATCGCGCGGGCGCCCGCGTAGGCGGCGTCCTTCTCGATGTGCTCGCGGTAGCGGACGACCTGCTCGACGGCGGCGACGACGGCCTTCACGCGCTTCACCTCGACGAGGACGATGCGGCCCTCGGTGTCCTTCGCCAGAAAATCGACGGGGCCGACGTCGGTGGCGCGCTCGCGCTCGAGGATCTCCAGGCCCTCCTCGATCAGGTCGGGCGCACGCTCGAGCAGCGCATGGAGTTCAAGCTCGCGGCCTTCGCGCTCCAGGACTGCGTTGTCTTCGAGGCCGTGAGCATCGTCGGCGATGACCTGCTCGACCTCGATCATCAGTGTCTCGCCGGTCTCCGGGCGACGCACGGTGATCAGGCCGTCCTCCTCCGTGATCGCGGTCGGACCAGACATGTAGTTGATCGGCTTGAAGCCCTTGGGGCCGTGCACGCAGACGGAGCCGTCGTCCTTGAAGATGATGATGCGGTCGCCGCTGGCAAGGCGCGTGGTCAGGCGACCCGAGTACCCGATCGAGCAGCGGGCGACGAGGACGCGCACGGGCTAGCTGCGCGAGCCGTAGTTCTTCGAGGCGTAGTCGGCGAAGGCCTCGCCGCTCTTGATTGCCTCCCACCAGGCGCGGTTCTCGCGGAACCACTCGACCGTCAGCGCGAGGCCCGTGTCGAAGTCGGTCTTGCGCTCCCAGCCAAGGCCACGCAGCTTCGAGCAGTCGAGTGCGTAGCGGCGGTCGTGGCCGGGACGATCGGCGACGCTCTTCAGCGAGTTCGGATCGGCGCCCGTCAGCTCGATGATCTTGCGCGCCGTCTCGATGTTCGGCACCTCGTGCTCGGCACCGACGTTGTAGGCCTCGCCGGCCTGGCCGTGATGGAAGACGAGATCGATCGCGGAGCAGTGGTCCTCGACGAACAGCATCTCGCGCACCTGCATACCGTCGCCGTAGAGCGGGAGGTCCTTGCCGTCGAACGCGTTGGTCGTGAACAGTGGGATCAGCTTCTCGGGGAACTGGTACGGGCCGTAGGTGTTCGAGCCGCGCGTGATCGAGGCGTTGAGGCCGAAGGTGCGTGCGTACGACTGCACCAGCAGGTCGCCGGCGGCCTTCGAGGCGGCGTACGGGCTCGAGCCGTGCAGGGGGTCGCCCTCCTTGGAGCGGTGCGGGGCATCGACGTCGCCGTAGACCTCGTCAGTCGAGACCTGCAGATAGCGCAGGTCGTGCTGGCGCGCATGGTCGAGCAGGCGCTTGGTGCCGAAGACGTTGGTGGTGATGAACTCGTCGCCACCCATGATTGAGCGGTCGACGTGGCTCTCGGCGGCGACGTTGATGATGCCGTTAACGCCCTCGGCGGCACGGGCGACGTCGTCGGCATTGGCGATATCGCCGTGGACGAACGTGTAGCGCGCGTCGTTCTCGAGGTCACGCACGTTCTCGGGACGGCCGGCGTACGTCAGCAGGTCGATGTTGACGACGTGCAGGTCGGGATGCTCGCGCAGCAGGCGCCGCACGAGGTGCGAGCCGATGAAGCCGCAGCCGCCAGAGACGAGAACCTTGTTCATGCCACGAATCCTGCCATGCAGGCCGCCACGCCTGCGCGCCACGGCGGCAGCACGGGCGTGTCGGTGTACTCGGAGGCCAGCACCGAGTACGCGGGGCGCTGGGCGGGCGTGGGGAACTCGTCGCTGGTAGCGCCCTCCACGGCCGTGCTGCGACCGGCGGCGGCGAGCACAGCCTCGGCCCACTCGCGACGTGTGGCAGCGCCCGAGCCGGCGATGTGGCGGATGCCCGGCGGCACCTGGTCGGGCAGGGCGAGCAGCAGCGGGGCGAGGTGGCCGGCGTACGTCGGGCTGCCGCTCTGGTCCTCGACGACGCGCAGCGTGTCGCGCGTTTCGGCCAGGCGCATGATCAGGCGCGGGAAGTTCGTACCCGCCTCGTCGTACACCCACGCGGTGCGCACAACCCACGTGCCCTCCGGGTAGGTCTCAAGTGCGGCGCGCTCGCCAAGCAGTTTGGTCTCGCCGTACAACGAGAGCGGCCCGACGGCGTCGGACTCGACGTACGCCTCACGCTTGCTGCCGTCGAAGACGAAGTCGGTCGACAGCGTGACGAGCCGTGCCCCAACGGCCTTGGCGGCCTCGGCGACATTGCGGTTAGCATCGACATTGGCGCGCGTCGCGCCTTCACGATCGGTCTCTGCGCCATCGACGTCGGTCCAGGCGGCGGCGTGCAGGATCAGCTCGGGGCGATGCTCTTCCACAGCGGCCATGACGGCAGCGGCATCGGTGACGTCCAGCTCGGCATGGCGCAGGCCGATGCCGCGGTCGCCCAGCTCGCGCAGGGCGGCGCGGCCGACCTGGCCGCCCGCGCCCGTGACGAGCACGGTCATCCGTCCATCACGTCCCGGGCAGAGAGGATCGGCGAGTCGGTTGACCAGAGGTGCAGCACGCGCTCGTCGTTCCACGGGAACGTGTTCTCGTCGTCGGGGTTGTACTCGTGCGTGACGTGGTAACAGAAGAGGCAATCCGTCAACGACTCGTAGCCGTGCGCGGTACGGCCCGGCACGTAGACGGCGCACGGGTTGTCGTCGCCGATGTCGATGCTCCACGCGGTGCCGTGCGTGGGCGAGTCCTCGCGGCGGTCGAACAACACGACGCGGACCATGCCCTGTGCGCAGAAGAAGAGGTCGTCCTGCCCGAGCTCGTGAAAGTGCAGGCCGCGGATCACGCCCTGGCGCGAGTAGACAATGTTCGTCTGCATGCTGGGCTTGCCGCCGAGCTCGCGGAACCACGACTCCTTGCGCGCCTCAAGAAACCAGCCGCGGCTGTCTTCGTGCTTGGTCAGCGGCACGACGAGCGCGCCGTCGATCGGCGTGGTCTGCGGCGTCGGGCTCACAGGATCTCGATGCGCGAGCCGTCGCCGACCAGCAGACGGTTCGCGGAGCGGATGGCATCGGAGCGGCGGATCTGGCAATCGGCGCCGATCAGCGAGTCCTCGATGCGGGTGTCGATACCGATGATGCTGGAGCGCTCCAGCAGGATCGCGTGCTCCATCTCGGCGCGCTCGACGTGCGCGTCCTCCGAGATCGCCGAGTACGGACCGATGTACGCGTCGCGCACGGTCGCGCCCGAGCAGATCACCACGGGGCCACGGATGTGGCAGCGCTCGACGGTGGCACCAGCTTGGATCACGACGCGGCCCTCGATCTTGGTGTCGACGACGTCGCCCTGGATGTCGGTCTCGATCGCGTCGAGCACGAGGCGGTTGGCCTCGAGCATGTCGGCGAGCTGCCCCGTGTCCTTCCACCAGCCGGTCACGACGTGTGGCTCGACGCGCAGGCCGCTATCGACGAGGCCTTGAATCGCGTCGGTAATCTCGTACTCGCCACGCCACGACGGCTCGAGCTTCTTGGCGGCGTCGAAGATCGAGCTTGTGAAGAGGTACACGCCGACGAGTGCGAGGTCGCTCTTTGGCTCTTTCGGCTTCTCGACGAGCTGCTTCACGGCACCGCTCGCATCCAGCTCGGCGACGCCGTACTCGGACGGGTTCGGCACGTGCTGGAGCAGGATCATCGCGTCGGCGGTACCGGCGCGGAACTTGTCGACAAAGCCCGCCACGCCATCGCGCAGGAGGTTGTCACCGAGGTACATGCAGAAGGCGCTATCGCCGATGAATTCCTCGGCGGTCAACACGGCGTGGGCCAGGCCGCGCGGCGCATCCTGCGGAATGAAGGTGACCTCGAGGCCAAACTGGGAGCCGTCGCCGACCGCGGCGCGGATCTCATCGCCGGTGTCGCCGATGATGATGCCGACCTGCTTGATGCCGGCCTCGGCCATCGCCTCGAGCCCGTAGAACAGCACGGGCTTGCCCGCGACCGGCACGAGCTGCTTGGCGCGGGTGTGGGTGATGGGACGCAGACGCGTGCCTGCACCACCCGACAAGACCAGTCCCTTGACGTCCATTGCCGCAAGCCTACAGGGCTGGCGGGGTCGCTGGCGCTATGCGCCGCCCTTCGGCATGAGCACCGCGAGCAGGTGCTCGATGCCCTCGAGGTGCTCGCGCATCGCGACACGCGCGGCGTCGCGGTCGTGCGCCTCGAGCGCAGCCAGGATGCGGCGGTGCTGGGTTTGCGAGTTGATCATCGACTCCTCGGAGCGCGGCACGGCGTTGAGGACGTCGCTGAGCGCGGCCTGGGTGTCGGTAATCGCCGTCACGAGGTCGGGCGAGCCTGCGATCGAGGCCAGCGCGATGTGGAAGCGCGAGTCGATACCGCGGTAGGCGCCGTAGTCCGAGAGATGGAAGCCGCCCATCTCGTCGACGAGCTCGGCCAGGCGCTCACGTTCGGCAGCCGTGGAGCGCTCGGCGGCCAGCTCGGCGGCACCAGACTCGAGGATGCGGCGGTAGCGCAGCAGTGCGGCCAGCTCCTCGCCACGCAGGTCGCGCACGCCGTCCTCGGGCGGGCGATCCTCGTCAGACGGCAACGTCTCGCACACGAACGTGCCACCGCCACGACCACGCCGCGCCTCAAGGTAGCCCGACTCCTGCAGCACGCGCAGCGCCTCGCGCACGGTCGAGCGCGACAGCGCCAGGTGCTGGGCAAGGTCGCGCTCGCTCGGCAGCTGCTCGCCGGGTGCCAGCAGGCCCATGCGGATTGCGCGGCCAAGGCGCTCGACGGTCTGCTCAAAGGCGTTGGCGGTGCGGACCGGCGCGAAGACGCCGTTGAGCTCGTCGCTGAGCGGGTTATTCGGGTCGGCGGCCATACGGGCGACGCTACCAGACCCCTGCGGTCAGATGTCCGTCGCCGTGGACAGGTGAGCGGTCGAGCCGAGCTGCTTGAGGTCGGCGCGGCGCCGACCGTGGCGGTCGACGCGCACGACGACGTCGGTCAGGCTCGCGTTGCCGACAAACAGCGAGAACGAGTCCGGTGTGTTGGGTGAGATCTGCATCGACCAGCGCAGAATGCCCTGTGTGGTGCCGGCGTGCGAGACGACGAGCGGGTTGCCGCCCGCCTGCCAGATGGCCTCTGCGGCCGCACCCGTGCGCTCGTAGAACGCGCCAATTGTCTCGCCATCCCACGCTGCGTCATGCGGGTGCCAGATGTCGTCGTACGGCGCGAGCTCGATCATCTCGGCGAGCGTGAATGGGCTGAGTGCACCGCTGCCGAACTCCATTAGCCGCGCATCGGTCTCGATCGGCAGCTCGAGGGCGTCGGCGCAGGCCTGTGCGGTCTGCTGGGCGCGCACGGCGGGGCTCGCAACGATGCGATCGGGGCGCGGCGAGCGCGCAGCGACCGCCGCTCCGAGGTCCCGTGCCTGGCGCAGACCGATTTCGGTGAGCGGATCCTCAGCGGTCCAGCGGTGGTCGGGGCCACTGGTGGCCTGGCCGTGGCGGGCGAGCAGCAGCGGGGTGTGCATCAGGTGTCTTCTCTCGCGAGGGTGGGGGCGAGCGCGATCGCGGCGGCCAAGATCAGGCCGGCGAGCGGGTACACGAACCCGGAGGTCTGGAAGTAGCGGGCGATCCAGGCGAGGATCAGAAACGACAGCGCGAAGCCAAGCGCAGCACGCCACGGCGTTGGTGCCAGCCACTGACGTCGCAGCGCGAGCAGCGTCAGTGGCAGCCAGATCACGAGCGCGAGCAGGATGAAGGGATACGCCCCGTCGCGCGTGACCACGTCGAGGTCGACGAGGATGCCGCTCAGGCCGTAGCCGACGATGCGATACGCACTCGTGCCGAAGACGAGCGTGTCGTCGATGAAGGCGCTCGGGCCCCACAGCAGGAAGGGCACCACGACCACGGCGGTCACGCCGACGAGCCAGGCTCCCGCGCGCACGAGCGCGTCGCGCCCGCCGGCCTGCCAGGCGGCGACGGCGAGGAACGGGATCGCGACGAAGGCGTACTGCTTCTCCACCAGCGCAAGCGCCACGAGTGCCCCGGTCCAGCCCCACCGCCCCTTCAACGCCAAGGCAAACGCGAGCACCAGGGCAAGCAGGACGGGTGCATCAAGGATGCCGAACCAGGTGCTGCGCACGATGAGCGGGTTGGCCGCCAGCAGTGCGCCGACCCCGAGGCGAAGCTCGAGTGGGCCGGGCAGCAGGAGTGCGGCGGGGATGAGGGCGAGCGCAAACAGCAGCATCAGCACGCGTACGTCGCCGAGCGGCCCCGGCAGTGCGGCGCTGACCGCGCCGATCACGGGAAGGCCCGGGAAGTACGCGAGGTGCTGGAGCGCCACGGTCTCGACGCGACCATCGATGACCGGCGTGCCGTCCAGCGAGTAGATCCGCTCGAGGCCCGTACCGGTGTAGTCGAAGCCGTAGGGGTTGTCGCCGTTGATGATGCGCTCCCCGGCGAGCTCGACCTGATACGCGGCGTCATTGGTGTGGAACCACGGCGAGGTGCCCTCACGCAGCCCGACCTGCAGCAGCGTGGCGGGCACGAGCAGCGCGGCCACTACACCGACGGTGGCGATGATCAGCAGCACGCGTCGCAGCGGCTCGCGCGCCGGCAGCACGATGGCAAGCACGGCGACGAGCACGCCGGCGAGCAGCGCCGGTGCGCGGACGATGCCGAGTTCCCAGTGCCCACCAGCCGCACGCACGAGCGGGCCGAGTAGGCCGCTCGTCACGGCCTTGGGCGCGGCGAACGCCCAGGCGTCGACGCCGAGCCACGGCACGTTGATCAGCACGAGGCCAATCAACACGCCGAGCAGCGCCAGACCGAGGCGTTCGCGGGACACGCTCACAGGGCGCGCCTCGCAATCCAGTCGCCCGGCTCAGGCTCGGGATCGAGCGGGAATATGCCTGCGCCGGCGGCGAGGAGCGCGGCGCTCACCCACATCGCCGGATCGGCGAAGAAGTTGTCGTAGAACAGCGCATGGACGAAGATCGTTGCGAAGAGCGCAGCCAGAATGATGTGCGTCGGCCGGTCCGCGTCGGGACGGCGATGGCGGATCGCCCACAGGACGCTCAGCAGCACCGCCAGCAGCGCCAGGGTGCCAAGGATGCCGAGCTCCGCTGCCGTGCCGGCGATGACGTTGTGCGGTGCCGCCTTCTTCTTGTCGGTCGCCGTCGCGAAAGCACCGAGGCCGCTGCCTTCGACGGGGTGCGCCTCGAACAGGTCGATCGAGCGCGTCACGAGGCCGAGGCGCGCACTCGATGCCTTCTGCGCAGGCTCATCGAGGAGGTGCCGACCCTGCGGGGTGGCGAGCGCGCCGATCGCGACGATCACGATGATCGCGCCGATGCCGATCACGGCCTTCCAACGCCAGACGACGCAGGCGATCACGAGGACGCCCGCCGAGAGCGCGACAAGAGACGACTGCGAATACGACGTGGCCAGACCGAGGAAGATCGGGATCGCGACAAGCGCGGGGAGGAGCAGCAGCTTGCGTGGGCGCGCGAGTGCGAGCAGGCCGACGATCGCCACCAAGGCGAGCGCCTCAACGCGGCCAAACAGACTCGGGTCGAAGAGCAGCGAATTCGTGCGGAAGTAGCCGCCGTACGCATTCGTGCGCATCAGCTTCTCGTTCCAGAAGATGTCGTGCGTATGCCATTGCCAGATCGCGACGAGTGCGAGGATCGTCGCCGCACCGATCAGCAGCCACGGCAGCACCTTGGTCAGCGATAGGCGGTGGCATCGCGGTCGGCCGTCCACGCGAGGCTGGCTGCCGCAATCACCACGTAGGCGGCCAGCGCATAGCCGACGTAGCCGAGGCGGTTTGGCGGCCCGTTGCCACGCAACGAGCGCAGCACGAGGGCGATCGTGCCGGCCGCGAGCACGAGATAGAGCGGCAGCAGGTGATCGGTCGGGCTCGGCGGATTGCGGAGCGGGATGCGCAGACCAATCACGAGCGCGATCGGCACTACCAACCAGGGGTAGCGCATGAACACGAGCGTCAGCACCGCCAGCGCGACGACACCGACGACGACGCCAAGGCCGAGCAGCGCGGGCCGGTCGAGCAGCGTCTGCACCTGCGAGGTGCGCGACAGGACCAGCGGCACACCACCCGCACCGGCGAGCACGGCACCGAGGACACGCAGCGGCGTCGTGCTGGTGGCCAGTAGCACCGCCACGCCCAGCGCCGCAACGACGCCCGCAATCGGAATCAGGATCCCATCCACCCGCGACCAATCATCGCAGACGGCTGTCAGTCGGTGGTGGCAGGCGCGCTGCGGCGCGAGACTGCGAGCACCCAGCCAAACGCCGTAGCCATGGCGATCGCAGCCGTGCCGACTGCGACGTGCGCCAGCGTCAGGTACCACGGCAGCTGCGTACGCCACTGCCATTCGCCGATGATCACCTGCAGGGTGATGATCAGTACGAGTGCCCACGCGATCCGCGTGACTGCTCGCGGTGGCTGCAGCACGCGCGACAGCACGATCAGCATCACGGCAATCGCGACGATGAAGCTCGCGGCGACGCGCACATGGACGTAGACGGCGTCGAGCAGATTCCAGAGGCGTGGCACGTTGTCGCTGCCCGGGTGCGTACCCGACATCGTTGCGACGCCGCCGGAGATGATCGTCAGCCACGCCCAGGCCGCCAGGCCGATGCCCACCCACGGCACCCAGCCGGGGGGCCGTGGTGTCCAGCCGCCTGCGATACCGAAGGTCTCGAGCACGATCACGACGGAGATCAGGAGGACGACGATCGCCAGCAGGAAGTGCGACAGCACGGCGATTGGATGGAGGTCGACGATCACGGTGATGCCGCCGAGCGGCCCCTGGGCGAACGTGAGGATCCCGATCCAGAGGGCGCCGCGCCAGAGCCAGCGGTGCTGTCCTCGGATCGTGCGGTACGCACTCACGGCGAGCAGGATCGCGATCACGATCACCAAGAACGCCAATACTCGGTTGGTGAACTCGATCAGTCCGTGGAACTGGAAGGGCGGCGTAGGCTTTCCGTTGCAGAGCGGCCAGTCGGGGCAGCCGAGACCAGAATTGGTCACCCGCACAAGTGCACCCGAGACGACGTTGACGTAGATCGCGATCAGCGTGGCGACCGCCAATGGGCGGAAGGCGCCGGGACCGGTGAGGCGAGAGAAGAACGCGCGCACGACCGCAGTATCGCCGAGGTTGCTGGAATGTGGCGGGGGTTTCGTGCGTTGGAGAGGATATGCAGGTAGTTGCCGCTATGACCGGGCCGTCGGGAACATCCACCTCCGGGTGGTACGCTCGGAACGTGGCCGACGAGACCGCCGAAGTCCCCGTGACCGACCCTGCCCGCCTTGTCTTTGACGAGCAGGCGCTGGCGCTCGCCGACGATGTCTGGCGCGTGGCGCGCCGCCTCACGCGCGATCCGCAGGCCGCCGAGGATCTGATGCAGGAGGCCTACACGCGGGCCTTCCGCTCGTGGAAGCAGTACGAGCCCGGCACCAACCTGCGGGCCTGGCTCCTGCGCATCGTCCACAACTTGGCGATCGACAACGCCCGCAAGCAGCAGCGCCAGCCCGAGCAGCTCGGGCTCGAAGCCGACGACTACTACCTCTACGACCGCCTCAACGGTGCCGCCGCCCCCGACGTCGATCGTCTGATCGAGCGCCTGTCGCCCGGTCCCGTGCTGGATGCGCTCAGCGAGCTGTCGCTGCCGTTTCGCGAGGTCGTCGTGCTCGTCGATCTCGGCGATCTCTCGTATCAGGAGGCCGCCGACGTTCTGGAGATCCCCGTCGGCACCGTCATGAGCCGGCTACATCGCGGGCGACGCGTCCTCAAGAAGGCGCTCGCCGACCACACGGATGCGGAGGCCGCATGAGCACCCGCGTCCGCTCCGAGGCCTGTCTCCACGCGCAGCGTTGCGTGCAGGAGTACGTCGATGGCACGCTGGTCGCGGAGGAGGTCACCGTCGTCGACGTGCATCTCGCTGAGTGTCCGTGCTGCGCCAAGTGCTACGGCCTCGAGGTCGGCGTGCGCACCGTCATGCGCAAGGCGTGCGACGAGCCATGCCCTGAGGGGCTGCGCGCCGAGCTCCGTCGCATTTGCGACGACTGCGACTGCGAGTAATCTCCGGTCGGTAGTCCAAAGGGGTCAGACCCTTTTGGATCATGCCGTGGCAGCGACGCATCGCTGAAGGTCGCACATGTTCCAAAAGGGTCTGACCCCTTTGGACTATCGACCGGAGGCCAACGCCGGCGATAGACTCCGGCCGACCGTCGTGTGACGGCTGACATTCCGGAGACTCGCATGAGCTGGACGCCCAAGACCACCCCCGACGCCGTCAAGACCGTCGGCGTGATCGGCACGGGCGTGATCGGCGGCGGTTGGGCGGCGAAGTTCCTCGCCCAAGGCTACGACGTGATTGCGTGGGATCCCGCGCCCGACGCGGCCGAGAAGCTCCAGCGTCTGCACGACATCGCCTGGCCTGCACTCGAACAGCTTGGCCTGGCGCCTGGCGCATCGCGCGATCGCCTGCGGATGGCGGCCACGCTCGAAGAGGTCTGCGCCGAGGCCGACGTCATCCAGGAGAGCTGCCCCGAGGTCCTCGACCTCAAGATCGACATGCTCGCGCGCCTCGACGCCGCTGCGCCGGCCGGCGTGCCGATCCTGTCGAGCACGTCGGGCTACCGCATGACCGACATGGCCGGTGGTGCCACGCACCCGGAGCGCCTCGTCGTCGGTCACCCGTTCAACCCGCCGTATCTCGTGCCGCTCGTCGAGGTCGTCGGTGGCGAGCTCACCGATCCGGCCGTGGTGGACTGGTCGCTCGACTTCTATACGCGCGCCGGCAAGAAGGCGCTGCGCTGCTCGAACGAGCTCCCTGGTTTTGTCGCCAACCGCCTGCAGGACGCCGTCTGGCGCGAGCTGCTGCACATGGTTGCCAACGACGAGGCGACGGTGGAGGAGTGCGACGTCGCCCTCGTCTACGGCCCCGGCGTGCGCTGGGCGCAGATGGGTGTCGGCCTCACCTTCCACCTGGCGGGGGGCGAGGGCGGCATGGGCCACATGCTCGACCACTTCGGCGACTCGCTGCTCGAGCCGTGGACACGCCTCGAGGCGCCCGAGCTGACGAAGGACCTCCGCGACAAAATGGTCGCCGGGTGCGACGAGGAGGCCGCGGGCCGCACGATCGCGGATCTCCAGCGCCAGCGCGACGCGTTTCTCGTGGATCTGATGAAGCTGCTGGAGAAGCACGCGGCCTGCTGACGACGGGAACACCTCGAGGTGGCTCGGTCGGCACCGACCGATTCACCTCGAGGTGATCCCGTCGCCTGGGTTGATCAGGGGTCAGAAGAGCGGCCCTCATGCGGTCTTGGGTGACCAGTCTCGCCAGCAGTGGCATTGGCTACCGCGGAGATTGGAACCCGGCGACGCGATGACCTTGAGGTGAATCGGCCCCTTCGGACCGAGCCACCTCAAGGCCTTCGCGTCGTCAGACGACGAGTACGTCGCGTTGTTGGACCGACTGCGTCAGCCCAACAACGCGACGTACTCGTCGCCGACGCGGGCGATCACCTCGGTGCCGCGGAAGTGCTCGATGGCGAGCTTCTCCAGGGCGAGCGGCGTGACGGCGAGACGCTCGGAACCGGCGGTGTTGCGACGGCGCAGGCGCACGGCGAAGGGATCGGGATCATCGAGGCGCGCGTCGAGCACCGATTGGTCGGCGGGCTCGAGCAGCTCGACGCCGGCGCGGCGGGCCGACAAGGCGAAGAGATCCTCGGGGGTATCGACGTCCTCGTCGCCTTCGAGTAGATCGCTCATGTCGATCGCAATGGGCTCGAGCGCCTCACCCGGGTTATCGCCGGTGGCGGCGATCTTGTCCCAGTCCGAACGCGGGATCATGATCGGCGGTGCCGTGCGATCGCCGAACTCGGCGGTGACCGCGCAGTTGAGGCGGCGGTACTCCGTGAGGATGCGATCGACCACGACGGGCGGGACGGCCGGGGCATCGCCGAGCAGCACCAGCACGGCGTCGACCTGCGCGGGCATCACGTCGAGCGCGAGGCGCAGCGACGACGACTGGCCCTGGGCCGGCTTGGGGTTACGGACGCACTGAAAGCCGTGGGCCTGGAAGAGCGGCAGCAGCTTCGCCGTGTGCGTGCCGACGACGGCGATGCGCGGGCCGGCGGGCGCGATCTCGAGCGCGCGCTCGACGAGCGGGCGACCCCACCATTCGGCGAGGAGCTTCGGGGTACCGAACCGCTCGGAGCGGCCAGCGGCGAGGACAACAGTGGCGATCATGCGGGGAGCTCGTTCCAGCGCGCCTGGGTGGCGGGCGAGTAGGCGAGGACCCACGCGGCGAGGACGATCTCAAACGTCTCGCGCACATCCTCGAGGGTGGGGCGATCTGTGCCGGCGAGTGCCTGATCCCAACGGCGCTCGGCAATGCGGATGAGGTCGCCGATACCGTCGAGCTGCCCCTCCTCATCGCGGCAGACCGCCGCGGCGAGGCCGAAGTGCCCGACGTAGTCGGGGCGGCGCTGCCAGATCATCGGCAGCATCGCGGTGAGGTAGCCACCGAGGCGCTGGCGCGCCAGGTTGACCACGCGGTCGCGCGGCGCGAGCGGCGTGGCAGACAGCGTGGGGTGCTCGCCACGCAGCAGCAGCTCAGCGGTACCGCCGAGCACGGCCTCGCGCGTCTTCATGTCGGCGCCGATCTCGCAGAGCACGGCCAGCGTGGCGAAGAGGCTCTCGCGGATCGTGCCGTACGGTAGGTCGGAGGCCCAGACGAGCTGCTCCGGCGGCACGCGCGTGAGCAGCCCGTGCAGGTCGATCGGACTCCACGCCGAGGCGTCGAAGACGACGTTCGGGCGGCCCGCGACGAGCGAGGCGATGCGGTCTTGGTCGACGATCGCAGCGTGCGCGAGGATCAGCGTGGCGTCGGGATTGCGTTCGGCGGCGGTGGCGAGTGCCTCGCCGATCGGCGGCATGCCGCGACCGGCGTGGATCAGGATCGGCAGGCGGTGTTCGGCCGCGATCTCGAAGACAGGGGTGAGGCGCTCATCGTCGACGCTGAAGGCCTGGGCGCGCGGGTGCAGCTTGATGCCACGGGCTCCGGCCGCAATGGCACGGCGTGCCTCGGCCAGCGGATCGCCCGTCAGGTTGAGACGGCAGAAGGGGATCACGCGACCGTTCGACGCGGCGGCCCACTCGAGCACGCGATCGTTGGGCACCGTGTAGTTCTCGCCGCGATCGGGGTCGTGCAGCGGGAACGTCACCGCATGCGCGACCTTGTGCGCGTCGAGGTGTGCGATCAGCTCCTCGAGCGTCTGGGACATCCCGTCCTCGTCGAGGCCGAGGTGCGTGTGCGGGTCGATGCGGATGCCGTCGCCGGCAAGGTCGTCGATCAGCGCATCCATGCGGGTGAAAACGCCAGCAACTTCCTCATGCAGTTCCACGGCCGTCACTGTATCCGGGGTCAGGCGCCCAGCGCGGCGCGCAGGCCATCCACGTCGTCGAGCGGACCGACGCCCGCCAGCACGGCGCGGTCGAGCGTCACGACACGCCGGCCAACGCGCTGCAGGTCCTCGGGCGTGACCGCCTCAATACCGCGGATCACGGTGTCGAGGTCGACCCAGCCGCCGTCGAGCAGCTCGCGGCGCAGGCCGAAGAAGATACGCCCGCTCGGATCCTCTTGGTTGAGGACGGTATGCCCGATCAGGTAGCGCTTGGCCTTCGTGATCTCCTCGGCGGGGATCGGCTCGTCGACCATGCGCCGCAGCTCCTGCGCAATCACCTCGACGGCGAGGTTGGCGCGGTTGATGTCGACGCCCGCCTGCACGGCGAACGACCCCGTGTCGGTGTAGGCGGCGTTGCGGCCGAACACGTAATAGGCGAGGCCGCGGCGCTCGCGCACCTCGGTAAAGAGGCGCGACGACATGCCGCCGCCGATCACGGCCTGCCAGACGGCCATTGCGTAGCGATCCTCGTCGTTCGAGCGCATGCCGTCAACGCCGAGCACGATGTGTGCCTGGTCGCCGTCGCGGCGCTCGATCGACACGAGCGGCTCGGTGAAGGTCGGGATGATCGTCTCGGGCAGCGCTGGCGTGGGCTCGCCCGGCAGGGCGCCGAAGCGCTCGCGGACGTCGGCGAGCAGTGCGTCGGTGACGTTGCCGCCGAGGCCGATCGCGATCCGCTCGGGCCGGTACCAGGCGCCGAGGTAGTCGAGGAACGTCTGACGCGTCGCCGCACGGACCGTCTCCTTGGTGCCGATGATCGGGCGGCCGATCGGCGAGTCGCCGTAGCGCGCCGTGTCGTACACCTGGCCGACGATGTCGCGCGGCGTGTCGGTGTACATGTTGATCTCCTCGACGATCACGCCCTTCTCGCGCTCGAGTTCCTCCTCATCGAAGGTCGAGTGGAGAAACATGTCGCTGAGGACGTCAACCGCCGTGCCACCGTCGGCTGCCGCGCACTTCACGTAGTACGCAGTCATTTCCTTGCCGGTGAAGGCGTTGAACTCGCCGCCGATGCCGTCGATCTTGGGCGATGCCGCCAACCTCGGGGGTCTCGCAGCGCGAGCCGGCGGCGACGGAGATGACGACGGCGACGCTGGCTGCGTCGCGCATGGGTGCGCTCAGGATGCGGGCGCCATTGGGCAGAGTCTCGAGTTCGAACATGCCCACACGCTACCTGTTGGTCGACAAACCGGGTCTGGCCGGGTAGAGCGTGTCGCTAGTCGACGGGGCCGATCGCCACGTGAACCTTGTCGTCGTAGAACGAGTACCAGCCGGCGACATCGGTCGCGGCCGGCAGCGGCTCGTCGTAGGTCCACGCAACGTCGGCATGCAGTGCGTCGCCAATGCGCGCCGAATGGTGTGTGGCGTCGCCCTTGTACGGGCAGTGCGTCGTGGTCGCGCTGCGCTCGAGGAGCCCGGTGCGCACGTCTTCCGGCGGCAGGTAGTAGCGCGCCACGCCGCTGTTGGTCTGCCGCACGACCGAGGGGCGCTGCGAGTCGGCGAGGACAACCCCGTCGATCGAGATCACGATGTGTGCCTCGCGCTCCTCGACGGTGATGTCGGGGTCGGAGATGTCGTGGGCCGGGCCGGATTCGCTCATGTGCAGAGCCTATCCGAGGGCCGAGCGGAGCAGCGCGAGCGCGATCACGACCATCACGACGCCGATCGCCGCGTCGAGGATGCGCCACGTGCGAGGGCGAGCCATCAGCGGTGACAGCAGGCGCGCGCCAAAGCCGAGGCCGGTGAACCACACGATGCTGGCGATTGCTGCGCCGAGTGCGAACCACCAGCGCTCGTCGCCGAACGAGGTGCCGATCGTGCCGACGAGCAGCACGGTGTCGAGGTACACGTGCGGGTTGAGGAACGTGAAGCCGAGCATGGCCACGGCGACGGCGGCAGCCGGCTGCGGCGGCTGCTCGGACGGCAGCAGGACGTCGGGGTGCAGCGCGCTGCGAAACGAGCGGAAGGCGAACCAGAGGATGTACGCGGCGCCGACGAGGGCGATTACCGTGAGCACGTCACCGTGTGCCTGCACGATCGCGCCGAGACCACCGATGCCGGCGGCGATCAGCAGTGCGTCGGCGCTCGCGCAGATCGCGACGGCGATGCCCACGTGGTTTCGCGCCAGCCCCAGCCGCAGCACGTACGCATTCTGCGCGCCGATCGCCACGATCAATGACAGGCCGGTGAGGAACCCGGCGAGGGCGACGTCCATGGGCGGCTCAGCCGCCGTTGGCGCGCAACTCGTCCTCCGGGACGTCGCGCAGGACACGGGCGGGCACGCCGACCATGACGGTGCCAGCCGGTACATCCTTCGTCACGACGGCGCCGGCGCCGATGAATGCCTCTTCGCCGACCTCGATGCCGGGGCAGAGGCACACGGCGCCGCCGATGCGGGCGCCGCGGCGGATCGTGGGGCCCTTGAGCAGCGCGTGGCGCCGCTCGGTGCGGCCCATGAAGTTGTCGTTGGTCGTGACGACGCACGGCGCGATGAAGACGTCGTCCTCGAGCAGGCTCTTGGCGGTGATGTACGACTGCGACTGCACGCGGCAGCCCTCGCCGATCACCGTGTCGTTCTCGACCGTCACGCCACGGCCGATGACGGTCTGGGAGCCGATCGAGCAGCGCTCGCGGACGAAGGCGTGGTCGCCGATGATCACGCGCTCGCCGAGTGTCGTACCGGCGTAGACGATTGCGTGCGTGGAGATGGTCGAGCCGGCGCCGACCACCAGACCGGGCAGGTCGCCGCCCTTGGCGACCGACTTCGGGCCGAGCTTCGGACGCTTGCCGAGCACGGCATGCTCGCCGACCGTCACGCCGTCACCGAGCACGGTGCCGGCACGGACGATCGCGTAGGGGCCAATCTCGACGTCGACGCCGAGCTCGACGCCGTCTTCGACGATCGCAGTCGGGTCGATCGCGGCCATCAGGCGTCCAGCCGGACCGGCGCCCCGTGCTGCTCGAGCGACGTCTGCAGCGCGGTCAGCACCTCGACAACGGCCAGGCCCTCATCGCCGGAGGCGACAGTCGCCTTGCCGGCAACGATCGCGTCGACAAAGGCCTTGGTTTCTTGGATCAGCGGCTCGGCGTTCGGGACCTGCGGGATCTTGACGTCGCCGGTGCGCAGCGCCTGGAACTCGCCCCAGGTGTCGAAGCGCGACGGCGACGACGCCTTCTCGTAGACGGTCAGCTTGCGATCGGCCTCGGTGTCGTCGAAGACGGCCATCCCCTCGGAGCCGACAACCGTCAGCTTGCGGCTCTTGTGCGGGTCGAGCCACGAGACGTGCAGGTGGGCGACCAGGCCACTCGGAAAGTGCAGGTAGCCGAACACGACGTCCTCGACACCCTCGCGCAGGAATGCCTCGCCGCGGGCCGAGACCTCCTCGGGGCGCTCGCCGGCCAGGGCCAGCGCGAGCGAGATGTCGTGGGGCGCGAGGCTCCAGAGCGCGTTCTCGTCGGCGCGAACCTTGCCGAAGTTGAGGCGGTTCGTGTACAGGTAGAGCATGCGGCCGAGGGCGCCAGACTCCGTCGTCGCCTGCAGCTGCTGAAAGACGGGGTGGAAGCGCAGCAGGTGGCCGACCATCAGCACGCGACCCTTGGCGTCGGCGGTCTCGACGAGCTCGCGCGCATCGGCGACGGTGAGCGCGAGCGGCTTCTCGATCAGTGCGTGCTTGCCAGCCTCGAGCACGCGCATGCCGATTGCGTGATGGCTGGGAGCGCCCGTGGCCACGACGATCGCGTCGAGCGTGTCGTCTTCCAGCAGATCGTCGAAGCGGTCGGTCAGGACGGTGCCGGGGTAGCGGCCCTCGATCCGGGCACGGTTGCCCTCGTCGAGGTCGCAGGCGTAGGCGAGCTCGCAGCCGGGCGTCGAAGCCAGTGCACGCGCCAAGTTGGGGCCCCAGTAGCCGAGGCCGATGATGCCGATGCGGACGGGGCTAGAGGCGCTGGACATTCGCGCCTCCGAGCGAGCGGCGGCCCGTCGCGTTGCGCAGGTCGAGCACGGACTTGGCGCGGTCCACGACCATCGCGTAGTCGACGTCGTTGTGGCCGGTGATGATCACGACGCAGTCGGCGGCGGCCACGGCATCCGCGGTTAGCGCGACGGACTCGAGGCCCAGCTCGGGCATGGTCGCGACGTGCGGATCGTGGTAGCTAAGGTTCGCGCCGCGGTCGCGCAAGAGCTCGATGATCGGCAGCGCGGGCGACTCGCGCATATCGCCGACGTCGTTCTTGTAGGCCACACCGAGCACCAGCACGTTGGCGCCGCGCACGCTCTTGGCGGCGTCGTTGAGGACGCGTGCGATGCGGTCCACGCAGTAGCTCGGCATGTTGCCGTTGACCTTGCCGGCCAGCTCGATGAACTCGGTCGAGAACTCGTGCTCGCGCGCCTTCCACGTCAGGTAGAAGGGGTCGATCGGCAGGCAGTGGCCGCCGAGGCCGGGGCCAGGCTCGAAGCGCATGAAGCCGAACGGCTTCGTGGCGGCCGCATCGACGACCTCCCAGACGTCGAGGCCCATCCGATCGCAGAGCATCGCGAGCTCGTTGACGAGCGCGATGTTGACGGTACGGAAGATGTTCTCGAGCAGCTTGGCGAGCTCTGCCGCCTCCGGCGAGGAGACCTGGACGATCGTGTCGACGGCGCCCTGGTACACGGCGGCGGCCTTGTCGGCGCACTCGGGCGTGAGGCCACCCATCACCTTCGGCGTCGTGTGGACGGTGAAGTCGGTGCGGCCTGGATCGATGCGCTCGGGCGACATCGCGAGGTGAAAGTCGGTACCGGCCTTGAGGCCGCCCTCCTCGAGCATCGGCTGCAGCACTTCGCGCGTTGTGCCCGGGTACGTGGTCGACTCGAGTACGACGACGTGCCCCTTGCGAAGGTTGCGCGCGACGGCGGCGGTGGCGGAGCGCACGGCACCGAGATCGGGCTCGCGGTGCTCGGCCAGCGGCGTGGGCACGCAAATCAGGATCGCGTCGGCGTCACGCAGCTCGCCCTCATCGGTCGTGCCGGCGAGCTTGCCCTCATCGACCAGGCGCTTGAGATCGGCGGAGGCGACGTCCTCGATGTACGAGTCGCCCGCATTGAGGCGCTCCATTTTGTCTGCGGCCGGGTCGAGGCACACCACAGTGCGCCCTGCCTCGGCGAGGCGGACTGCAAGGGGAAGGCCGACATAGCCGGCGCCAACAACTGCGACATCACGCTGCACGCGCCGGATGGTACCGGGCTGAGTGCCTGCGATGCCGCGTCAGGAGCCGAGCAGCACGTCGGCGATGCGCTCGGCGGCGTGTCCGTCGCCGTAGAGCGCAGGCCAGGAGGCGGGCCGTGGCGGGTGCGCGATGGCGGCTGCGATGGCGTCCGCATCGTCGCCGACGAGCACGTTGCCGCCGGCCTCAACGGTCTCGACCCACTCGGTGCGGTCGCGCAGCGTGACGCACGGCACCTCGTGGAACCACGCCTCCTTCTGCGCGCCGCCGGAGTCGGTCACGAGCACGGCGGCGCCACGTAGCAAGGCCGTGAAGCCGAGGTACGGCGCGGGGGGGACGACGTGGACGCGGCCACCGAAGGCGAGCCCGTCGCGCTCGAGCGCTGCGGCGGTGCGCGGGTGGATCGGGAGCACGACGTCGGTGTCGAGCGTACTGAGCGCCTCCACGAGACGGCCGAGCGCGGGCTGGCGCGTATTGGCTTCGCGGTGGATCGTCGCGAGCACGTAGCTGCCCGGTTCGAGGCCGAGGTCGGCTAGCGCGGTCGAGCGCTCTGCGATTGGGCCGAAGAGGCGCGCGGCGTCGGCCATCACATCGCCGACCACGTGCACGCCGGCGGTGATGCCCTCGGCGGCGAGGTTGTCGGCGCCGGTCTGCGAGGGCGCCAGCAGAACGTTCGAGATGGAGTCGGTGAGGACGCGGTTGACTTCCTCGGGCATCGAGCGGTCGAACGAGCGCAGTCCGGCCTCGACGTGCGCGATCGGGATGCCGAGCTTCGCAGCGGCGAGCGCCGCGGCGATCGTGGAGTTCGTGTCGCCGTAGACCACGCACCAGTCGGGCTGCTCGGCGATCAGCACCGGCTCGATGCGCTCGAGGATGCGGGCGGTCATCGCGCCGTGCGAGCCCGAGCCGACCTCGAGGCGATGGGTCGGTGGGGCGATGCCGAGTTCGTCGTAGAAGACCTGCGACAGCTCGGGGTCGTAGTGCTGCCCGGTGTCGACGCCGACGACCTCGGCATGCGCGGCCAGCGCCACGCAGAGCGGCGCGGCCTTGACGTACTGGGGGCGATTACCCACGACGGAGAGCACCTTGGCCATCGCGTCATACGATATGCCTCATGGAACCGGCCCCCGTGCAGCGGCAGGACGAGGTGTTCTGCGTCGTCGACCACGACGACAACGTGCTGGGCTACCGCACGCGTGCCGAGTGCCATGCCGACGCAACGTTGATCCACCGCTCGGTCAGCGTGATCGTCGAGACGTCCGAGGGCATGCTCTTTCAGCGCCGCTCGTTGCGTAAGGACTCGTCCCCGGGGTACTGGGATCTCGCCTGCTCCGGCCACGTTGATGGCGAGGAGACCTACCTCGAGGCGGTCGTCCGTGAGCTCGGTGAGGAGCTCGGCTACGACGGCCCGGCACCAGAGCACGTGGGCACGTTCCTCAACGAGCTCGGGGACGAGACCGAGATGGCGGGCATCTTCCGACTGCGTGCCGACGGTCCGTTCGGGCTGATGTTGCCCGAGGTGATTGGTCTGGGTGTCTTCCCCGTCGGCGAGTGGCCGAGTCCATTGACGCCGAGCGCGCGCCTCAACCTGGCGTTGACGGGCTACACGCTCTAGACGATCACGCCGTAACCGCTCAGCTGCCGCGTGATCTGCGTCAGTTGTCCCGTCGCGAGCAGCACGCCGACGACGATCATCACGACGCCGGCAATGCGATTGATCCACGCGCCGTACTTGCGGTACGCGCCGGTGCGTTCGAGCAGCCATGAGGCGAGCAGGCCCGACAGCAGGAACGGCACGCCGAGGCCGATGCCGTAGGCGAGCAAGAGCACCGAGCCGCCGGCCGAGCCCTGCGTCGCGGCGTAGAGCAGGATCGAGGTGAGCACCGGGCCGATGCACGGCGTCCACCCGACGGCGAAGACGACGCCGGCCACACCGGCACCGACGAAGCTCGTCGGTCGCGCAGGTAGGCCGACACGCGCCTCGCGGCCGACGAGCCGCTGGGCGAAGCCGAGCAGCGCGAGGCCCATCAGGATCACGAGGAGGCCACCGACGATTTCGATCGGGCGGCGGTAGTCGGCGACGAGCGAGCCGAGGTAGCCGACGCTCACGCCGTACAGCGCGAAGACGATTGTGAAACCGCCGACGAAGGCGAGCGTGGTGAGCACGACGCGCCGCGTGTTCGAGCCGAGCTCCTCGTAGGGGACGCCTGAGACGTACGACAGGTAGGCCGGGACGAGCGGCCAGACGCAGGGCGACAGGAATGAGATGAAGCCCGCCGCGAACGCCGTCATCAGACCAATGCCGGACAGCGACATGGCGCCGATCACGTGGTGAGCTCCGGCACCTTCGCCTCGAGCATCTCCTCGGTGACCTCGCCGAGGATGCGGTCGACGAGTTGACCTTGGGCATCAATCAGGAACGTCGCGGGCAGGCCGGGCACCTTGTACGCGGCGCCGATCGGACCGTCATCCACGACGCTCGGCCAGGTCGCGCCGAGCTTGGTTGCGAACGCCTTGGCTTCTGCGATGTTGTCCTGATAGTCGACGCCTACCACCGCGATCTCCGGATGCGCCTTGGCGAAGGCAGCGATTGCCGGTAGCTCCTTACGGCAGGGCCCGCACCACGAAGCCCAGAAGTTGAGGACGACGGGCGTACCCCTGTACGTCGCGAGATCAAACGGCTCGCCGGTCAGTGTCGTGCCGACAATCGCCGGGGCGGGGCCCGCCTCGAACTTCGGGATCAGGCTCTCCTCGGTCGGCGCCGCGACCGTCTCGGACTGCTGCGTGATCCCGTAGATACCGATCGCGAGGCAGACGGCACCGACGGCGATCAGCGCGGCGAGGATGACCTTGGCGCGTCTCGACATGTACCAACCGTATCGCGCCGTCGGGCCGGTTAGCGCAAGAGACGACGCGCGTCGTCGGGCGACATCGGCGCGCGCCCCAGCGCGGCGCCGAGGCGCACGGCGTGCTCGATGAGCTGCGCGTTCGACGTTGCGGCAGAGCCATCCGGCAACGTGGCGGCGTCCTCAAATCCGGCCCGGATGTGCTCGCCCGTCGCGGCGGCGATCGCCTGGACGATCGGGCTCGACTCGTCGCGACCACTGGCCACGATGGGCATACCCGACAGCGCCGAGTGCGTTGCCTCGATCAGATGCAGCGCGTTCTGCGGTGTGCCGGCGGCGAGATCGGACGATTCCGACGTAGGACCGCCGAGGGTGAGGAACAGAAGCGGTGCACGGCCAAGCAACTGGTCGTGGTACAGCGCCTGCAGATCGCCGATCGCATCGAGGCTGCCAGCCACGGGCGCCGGACGTACGTTGGCCTCTTCGAGCGCGTCGAGGATCTGGCGGGCCTCCTCGCGGTGCGCCGGCAGCTCTGGTTCCGGCGGACGCACATGGACGGCACCGACATCCGGCAGGTCGCGGAGGACGCCGAACAACGCCGTCACGGTGCCGAGCGAGGTCTGGCGGGCGCGCTGCGTCGAGATCGAGATCGGGACATCGACGGCACCGCGAATGGCGGCGACGATCTCGTCGATTACGAAGTCGAAGCTCGGCGACCCATCGGCCTTGCGCGCGTGCACGTGAACCATGCCGGCACCGGCCTCAACCGAGCGCTTCGCCTCGGCAGCCAGGTCCTGCGGCTTGAGCGGCAGCTTCGGACACTCCTCAACGCCACGGGTGCCGTTGAGTGCGGCGACGATCAGGATCGGATCGCTCATGCGCGGGCCTCCGCGAGGAACTCCAAGTCCAGCAGCTGCAGGTCGATCCAGCGCGCCACGTCAAAGTCCTCGACGAACGCGCAGATGGCCTCGGCGCGCTCGCCGCGTTCCGGCTGCGGCAGCTCGAGCGCTCGCTCCAGCTGCGCGGCGGTCTGCTCCACGTCAAGCGGATCGACGGGTAGGACCCACTGCTCTAGCTCCTCGAACGAGCCCGCGTTCTCGCTCAGCACGACGACGCCGCTGCGTTCATTGAGAAGAGGTGCTTCCTTGGAGATCAAGTTCATGCCGTCTGCGATTGAGTTCACGAGGAGGGCGTCGTACTCGCGATATGCGGCGACGACCACGGGGAAGTTATCGCCAATCCGCACGTCGATGGGGAGCCAGCCGTCACTGCCGTGTTTGTCGTTGATCTCGGCGGCGATCGCATTGATGCGCTTGAGGTAGTTCGCGTACACCGGCACGGCCAGGCG
>JAPLCF010000028.1 GCA_026392355.1 Actinomycetota bacterium | reverse complement strand
CTGGTTGACCCCACGCAGGAGGTCGGCTGGTCCGAGACCACTGCCTCGGGCGAGTTCGACTGGGAGAGCTAGCCCCGCTGCGGCGTTGCGCCGTGGCTGATCAGCTGGGGTGAGCGAGGACAGCGCAGGCGGCTGCGCCGACGAGTTCTGCGGCGGCGAGTGCGCCTTCGATGTGCCCGGCGTGGTCGGGCCCCGTTTCCGTCGAGGCGAGCCAGACGCGCTCGTGGATTGCGCGGCGGAAGCTCGGATCGGCGTAGGTGCCGTAATCGCCGAGGGCTTCCACGTGCGCGGGGGAGGTCCAGCGTTCGCTGCGCCAGTCCTGCACATGCAGCGCGCGCGGGCTGCGTGCCTCCTCCCCGAACAGCTCCACGAGCTGGTCGACGATTGCGGCGCGCGCGAGCGGTTCTGCCATCGGCATCGCGAAGCCGAATAGCGCTGCCGATTGGCCTCCCGGGCCACTAAGGTCGTGGAGCTCGCGGAGCGGGCCGGTGTAGCTGATTGCGGCGCCGGCGAGGCCGTGTTCGCGCCAGAACGGCGTGGCGTATTCGGCGACGACCTTCGTCATCGCGCCCATCCAGACGGGCGTGCGCGCGGCAAGGTCGGCGAGCTCGTCCGGCAGCCCCGGCTCGAAGCGGATGTCCGCGATCGCGAGGGCGGGTGGGATGGCAACGACGACGCAGCGGGCGCGCGACGTGCCTTCGCGGTGGTCGACCTCGACGTAGTCGTCGACGACCCGCACCGCAGCCACCGGGGTGTCGAAGCGCAGCGACGGGCCAAGGCGCTCGCTCAGTGCAAGCGCGAGGGACTGGGCTCCGTCCTGAAAGGGTTGCCGGCAATGCGCTGCACGGCGTCGCCGGGCTGAAACAGCGCGTCACCGGCGATGTGCTGAGCATGTGTGCGGATGTCGAGCTCGCGCACGAGTGCCTGGACGCGCAGCTCGTCGGCCCAGAACCACGACGGGCCGAGGTCGATCGTCGGGTGCCCATCCGCATCCGCCACCGTCAGCAGACGCCCGCCCACGCGATCGCGTGCCTCGAGGATCAGCACGTCGTAGCCCGCGGCGACGATGCGCGATGCCGTGGCAAGTCCGGTGATGCCGGCGCCGATGACGATCGCGTCATGGGTGCCGTGCGCGGCGGGCGTCACCCGAGCTTCATCTCCTGGATGGTGTTGCCGCCATCGACGACGAACGGCTGGCCCGTCACGTACGACGCCTCGTCGCTCGCGAGGAAGCCGACGACTGCCGCGACTTCAGCTGCACGGCCGGGGCGACCGACGGGCGTGTACCCGCCGGCCACAACTTCGTCGTCGCTCGACGAGGCCGTGTGGATCCAGCCCGGCGCAACGGAGTTGCACGTGATGCCGTTGGGGCCCTCTTCGAGTGCGGTGGCGCGCATCAGCCCATCCATGCCGCCCTTGGCGGTGGCGTAGGCGCTGCTGCCGGCGATCGCGACGAGCGGGCCGGTCACGCTCGACACCATCACGATGCGACCGTGCTCCTGCGTGCGCATGTGGGGGATCGCGGCGCGCGTGGTGTGGACGGCCGTCAGCAGCGTGATCTGCAGCTGGCGCTCCCAGTCGGCCCACGGCGAGTCGGCGAGGTGCGCGGAGGCGAGCTCCTGGCCCGTCTGACCAAGGCCCGCGTTGTTGACGAGGATGTCGAGCCGACCCAGCTCGCCGACGGCGCTATCGACGATGTCGCGCGCCTCGTCGGCATCGCTGAGGTCGCCCGCGGTGCTGACGACATCGAGGCCGGCCTGAGCAAGCTCGCCCGCGCGCTCATGAATGCGATCCGTCGTCGACGTGATCACCACGCGCGCTCCCATCTGCGCCAGCAGGCGGGCGCTGGCAAAGCCGATGCCATCCGGGGAGCCAGCACCGGTGACGAGCGCGGTGCGGCCAGCAAGCGAGAAGGGCGTAGTCATGCGGAGATTCTAGGCGTGCGACAGGGATCGGCGAGACGCGGCACAATGCACGGCGCGGGAGCGATCCCGCGCCTGGGGCCATAGCTCAGCTGGGAGAGCACCTGCTTTGCAAGCAGGGGGTCGTCGGTTCGATCCCGACTGGCTCCACCTTTCGATGCCGTTGGGCATCGCACGCCGATTCGGGTCGGCTCGCGGGGAGAGCACCTGCTTTACAAGCAGGGGGTCGTCGGTTCGATCCCGACTGGCTCCACTTTTCGATTGTCGTCCATGTTCGGATTGGGGTCAGGCGCCAAACCGAACCTCGCCACATGTCGGGCAAAGGTGAAGATGCGTCATCCGGCGTCCCACGATACGGATTGCGGCTACCTTTTATCCAACGCTCTTTAGAGGATCAATATGTCTGCAGAATCCAATCCCCGCATGCACGCCGGTAACGGCCTTGAGGGCATCTCCATCGGCCCCAGCGAGATCGGTCTCGTCGATGGCGAGAACGGCCAGCTGATCTACCGCGGCCACGACGCCGAGGTGCTCGTGCGCGAGAACTGCTTCGAGGAGGTCGCGTACCTCCTGTGGACCGGCCGCCTGCCCAACGAGGCCGAGCGCCAGGAGCTCCGCGACACGATCTTCGCGGCCATGCGCCACGTCTCCGACGATCAGTCGATCCTCAACACGCTCAATCCCGAGGCGATCCCGATGGACTCGGTGCGCTCCGCGATCAGCGCCTGGGGCGCCACGCGCCACCTCGACGAGGGCGGCACGCTCGCCGACGCGCAGGCTGCGCTCGGCGCGATCGCCGGCTCCGTCGCACTGCTCGGCGCCCGTCGTGCTGGCGTGACACCGGGTGAGATCAAGGCCGACGACTCCGTGGCCCGCGCCTACCTGCGCGTGATGAACGGCGCTGAGCCGACGGACGCCCAGGTTGGCGCCCTCGACGCGTACCTCGTCCTGACGGCTGAGCACGGCATGAACGCCTCGACGTTTACCGGCCGCGTGATCGTCTCGACCGCCTCCGACATCGGCTCCGGCCTCGTCGGTGCGATCGGCGCACTCAAGGGCAAGCTGCATGGCGGCGCCCCGAGCCACGTCTCCTCGATGATCGACGAAATCGGCACCCCGGAGAACGCTGAGCCGTGGCTGCGCGACAAGATCGAGAAGAAGGAGCGCCTGATGGGCTTCGGGCACCGCGTCTACAAGACGTACGACCCGCGCGCTCGCGCCCTCGGCGAGGTTGCCGAGCGCCTCGGCGAGAACGATGAGCGCCTCGCGCTCGCCCGTCACGTCGAGACGACGGCCCTCGAGCTGCTGCACGAGTACAAGCCGGACCAGCGCCTCTACACGAACGTCGAGTACTACGCGGCCGCCGTGCTGGAGACCATCAAGCTTGATCCGGGCCTGTACACGCCGACGTTCGCGGTGTCGCGCACGGCGGGTTGGACAGCGCACATGCTGGAGCAGATCCAGTACCCGCGCCTGATCCGCCCCCAGGTCGACTACGTCGGCCCGATGCCCAGCTAAACCCGCAAAGGCTCCGCGTAGATAGCCGCAGCCACACGGCGGCGGCGTACGAGATCCGCTGATCACCAGCCTCCGACAATGGGGGCATGTTCAGCACGCGAACCCTTGATGACTCCGCCGTTCCGACGACGCGGTATGGGCGAGTCGGGCTGTGCTGGACTGCGGCGGCAGCGGCGCTTGAAGACGCTGTCCTTAAATCCGGGCTGCGCGTACGCGGACTCATCCCCGCAGTGCGGCCTGTGATCGACGGGCATGGCGTTCCCCCGACGGGGTTGGTCAAGTGACCCTGCCGCCGCATGCACGTGTGTGGCGCGCGACACCGTTGACGGCCGGTGTCGCGCGCCCACCACGACAGCGCGCAGCCACAGCCGCTGCATCACCCGCCGCCCCGGACCTCACGCGATGTCGATGACCGCGACGACACCGAGCACGGTTGCGCCGCTAGGCGACTTGGTCCCGCCGGGCCGCTGGACCATCGATCCCGACCATTCGACGGTCGGCTTCGTCGTGCGGCATCTCGGCATCACCAAGCTGCGCGGACGGTTTTCCGACGTGACGGGTGCCATTGCGGCCACGGATGGTGGTGTCACGGGCAATGCGACGGTCGTGGCTAATAGCCTGGAGACCGGCAACGATGCGCGCGACAAGCACGCCAAAGGGCCAGATTTCCTCGGCGCCGAAACGCATCCGCACGTTGTCTTCACGATCTCCGGTGTGCGCCCGAACTCGGGGGACTACATCGTCGATGGCACGCTGGAGTTGCATGGCACGACGCATGACGTGGTGTTCCATGCCGTCAGCGGCGGCACCGCGAAAGACCCATACGGGCACGACCGTGTCGGCATCGAGCTGACCACGCGGATCCTGCGCAGCGATTACGGCATCACGTTCGATCCGACGGGCGCGCTCGTCAGCGACGCCGTGAACCTCGAGATCGACCTCTCGCTCGTACGGCAGCCCGAGTACCTACGGAACGCCGAGCGGCGCCACCAGGGGATCGCGAGCTAGTCGCGGATCGGCTCGGATTGCGGCTCGAGCACCTCGGCCCCAATCGCCGCGCGGATTGCGGGCAGCACCGCGTCGTCCTCGGGGTAGCCCTTACGGCCGAGCGCGTGCTTGGAGTAGACCATCGTCCCGTTGATCTCGAGGTCGTAGATGCCGCCGCGACCGGGCACGAGCGTGAGCTCACTCAGGATCGGGCCCCAGCCTCCGAGGATCTTCGCCGCGAGACTCGCAGCGTTCGACGTCGCCCCTCAAGGCACGCAGTACGTGAGCCGGATCGAGTGCGTCGGATTGATCGCCATTCCCGGGACTCTAGTCGCAGGACCCGCTGCGCAGAAGGCCACTAGACTGGCGTCGTGGCGAATGTAGACGACACGAAGTGGCCCGAGCATCCGACACGGGCAGAACGCCGCGAGCGGGGCAAGGCGGTACGTTCGACGCTGCCGCTGAAGCAGCTTGCCGAGCTGGTCCCCGCGCCTGCTGAGCGCGATGCCGTCGCACTCACAATCGCCGCCGATGCGGATCGACTGCCATGGCTGGTGCCGATCCGGCACGGCCGCATGCTGCGCAGCGCCTTCACGTTCTACCGCGGGTCGGCAGGGCTGATGGCGTACGACCTCGCGCAGTCCGTGCACAGCGACCTCACCGTCCAGATGTGCGGTGATGCGCATCTCCTCAACTTCGGGCTGTACGGCTCGCCGGAGCGGTCGCTGGTGTTCGATCTCAATGACTTCGACGAGACGCTTCCCGGACCGTTCTGCTGGGATATCAAGCGTCTCGTTACGAGCATGGTGGTGGCAGCGCGCGACCGCGGCTTCAAACCGAAGCAGCAGCGCGAAATCGCCCGTCTGACCGCCGAGCGCTACCGCACGGCGATGGCGGAGTTCGCCGCCATGACCGCGCTCGAGACGTGGCACTCACAGCTCGAAGTCGATGCCGCAGTCAAGGACGTGGCAGACACGGACTGGCGTCGCTTCATCGAGCGCGCCGCCGACCGAGCCCGCGGCAAGGATCACCTGCAGGCGGTGTCGCGCTTCACCGAGGTCGTCGATGGCCGTCGCCGCATCGTCGCGGACCCGCCGCTGATCGTGCCGCTCAGTGACCTGCGCGACCTAGTGGGGGAGGACCCCGAGGCACTCGCGCGTCACGTGTTCCTCGACTACGTCGCGTCGGTGCGCGACGACGTGCGCGTACTGCTCGACCGCTACACGTACGTCGACTCCGCCATCAAGGTCGTGGGCGTCGGCTCGGTCGGGACCCGCTGCGTGATCGTGCTGCTCCAGGGTGCCGACGAGAACGATCTCCTGTTCCTCCAGGTCAAGGAGGCCGGCGCATCGGTGTTCGAGCCCTATCTCGGCGCCTCGGCGTACGCGCACCATGGGCAGCGCGTCGTCGCGGGCCAGCGGCTGATGCAGTCGGCGAGCGACGCGTTCCTTGGCTGGGCGACCGGGCCGTACAAGCGGGAGTACTACTGGCGCCAGCTGCGCGACTGGAAGGGCTCGGCCGACGTCGAGCAGATGAACGAGAAGTTGCTGGGCCTGTACGGCATCGTCTGTGCCCGCACGCTGGCCAAGGCGCATGCGCGGTCGGGCGACTGCGTCGCGATCTCCGCCTACTTGGGCTCCTCGGACCGCTTTGACGCTGCGATGGTGGCGTTCGCCGAGGCCTACGCGGACCGCAACGAGCAGGATTACGACGCGCTCAAGGCAGCCGTCGCGGACGGCCGAATCGAAGCGCGCGACGACGCCGACGATATCGTCAAGTCGTAATGAGCGTCAGCACAGCCGAGTCGCCGCCACGCGGCGTCGTCATTCTTGCGACGCTGATCCTCGGCGCTGCCGTCGCGAACATGAATCTGTCGGTCGCCAACGTGGCGCTGCCGACGATCGGCCGCGACCTGCAGGCCTCGCAGGTGTCGCTCAACCTGGTAGCGGTCGGCTTCACCCTCGGGCTCGCCGCCTCCGTGCTCTATCTCGGTGCCGTTGCCGACCGGTACGGCCGGCGTCTGATGCTCGTCGGCGGCCTCGCGTTGTCGATCCCGATGGCGCTCCTGGCGGCGTTCGCGCCAAGTATCGAGATCCTGGTGCTCGCCCGCATCGGCGGTGGCATCGCAGCCGGCATGGCGTTCCCGACCACGCTCTCGATCGTCGTGGCCCTTTTCAAAGGCCAGTCGCAGACAAAAGCAATCGCCATGTGGACCGGTATCGGCTGCGGCGCCTCGGCGCTTGGCCCAGCGATCGCTGGCTACCTCCTCGAGTACTACGGGTGGGGTTCGGCCTTCTCGCTGACGGTCCCGATTGCCGTCGTCGCGCTGGTGCTCGCAATCCTCGTGATCCCCAAGAACCTCGGCGAGGAGACGCGCCCGGTCGATCACCTCGGGGGCGTGCTGTCGGTGCTCGCGATCGGGCTGCTCACGCTCGGCCTGCACTTCGTCTCGGTCCCGTCCAGCGTCCGCTTCGGTGTGATCGTGATGCTCGCCAGCGCCTTGGGGTTCGCGCTGTTCTTCTGGCGGCAGAAGCGCGCCCCGAACCCGCTCTTCGATCTCGCGATCGCGTCGCGCCGCATCTTCTGGGTCGCGGCGCTGACGGGTCTGATCGTCTTCGGCACGCTCGTTGGCTCGATGTTCATCGGGCAGCAGTACGTGCAGAACGTGCTCGGGTACTCGACGTTCGAGGCGGGTGTCGCGGCGCTGCCGCTGAGTATCACGATGGTTCTCGTCTCGCCGCTCGCCGCGCGATTGATCCGAGTTCGCGGGTCGCGCTTCACGATGGCCGTGGGCGTGATCTTCGTGTTGCTCGGTATCGCGCTCATGTTCACCTGGCACGAGGGTGCGTCGTACCTGCCGGTTGGCGCAGCCTTTGCCGTGATTGGCATTGGCATCGGCCTGGCCGGCACCCCAGCTTCGCGCTCGATCATGGCCGCCGTGCCCACCCATCGGGCAGGTATGGGCTCGGGCATGACCGACCTCCAGCGCGACCTCGGTGCGGCGGTCATGCAGTCGATCCTCGCGATCTTCCTCACGCGTCAGTACACCGCGTCGGTTGATCAGCAGCTCGCGAGCCTCCCGGCTAGCGAGCGTGAGGGCATTTCCGAGAAGACGGCGAGCATCCTCAGCGAGTCGTTCGGTGGGGCGCAGGTACTCGCCGAGCAGTATCCGAAGTACGGCGACGCGATCATCGAAGGCGCCCGTCAGGCCTTCATCGCTGGCTCAGGCGCAGCGATCACCGTCGCACTGATCGCCGTCTTCCTCGGCCTCCTCGTCACCTGGTTCGGCTTTCCGCGCAAGCAGCAAGAGCTCGACCTCGAAGCCGAGTACGCCAAGGAGACGTAAGACGATGCGAAGGCCTTGAGGTGGCTCGGTGGGGTGACGTCTTCAGGGGAGCCGTGCTGCGCACGTCTCGCTGAAGAGTGACCCTTACATTGCCGGGCGCCTGCGGCGGCGGCAATGTTCGGGAAGACCGATTCACCTCAAGGTCATCGCGTCGCCTGGAGTCGAGGCCTCGGCATCAGCAGCCGCTACTGGCGCGTCTGATCAACCAAGGCGACGGGATCACCTCGAGGTGAATCGGCCCTTTGGGACCGAGCCACCTCGAGGTGTTCCCGTCGTCAAAGCTACTTGGCCTCAGCGATCGGCTTGCTCGGATCGAAGATCATCCAGGAGGCGTAGAGGCCGATCAGCGTCACGATGATCGCGATGACGCCGTAGACGAAGCCCGAGAAGGCACCGGCGCCGGCGATGCTGACAATCACGGTGACGAGGTAGACCCAGAACCACGGGCGCTGCGTGCCGTTGAAGCGCGAGACGCCACCGAGGCAGATCAGCGAGAAGATGTAGCCAGCGATGGGGAAGATCCACAGCAGCGTCCACCACGGGTTGCGGCCCGACAGGCGCGCCCATCGCGTGAAGTTGAGGAACGGGATGAAGGCCAGCCAGCCGTTCGAAACGCCAGATACCTCGCAGGTCCGCATCACGCGGATGCCGATCACGATCCAGCCGACGATCGAGATCAGACTGAGAATGATTCCTTCGGTTGCGCCCATTGTTGTTGCTCCTCGATTAGTGCGGGGGTACGAGGCGACCTACGCGAAGCGCGGCGCAAATCCTGCCGCTGTTGCGAAAACGCAAGAGGGGGCGGTGCCGGAGCACCACCCCCTCGGGTATCGCGACGCTCTTGGAGGAACTAGCTGTTGTCGGCGACGCCGGCGATCGGCTTCGTGGGATCGAAGATCATCCACTGCGAGGCGATCATCAGGACGGCCACGACGAGCAGGGCGATGTAGAGCATGACGCCGCTGAAGATGCTGGCAACGCCCCAGCCACCGAGCGTGAAGATCAGGAAGACCCAGAACCACGGGGACTTCGTGCCCGTGTGCTCGGAGATCTTGTTGATCCACAGCAGCTCGAGGACCACACCGACGACGGGGATGAAGAACAGCAGGACGAGCCACGGGTTCTTGCCCGCGAGGCGCGCCCAGCGCGTGAAGTTTAGGATCGGGACGAACGCGAACCAGCCGCTGCCGACACTGGAGGCCTCGCAGAGCTTCATCAGGCGGATGCCGACGATGATGTAGCCGATGAACGAGACGATCCCGTAGATCGTGATTTCAGTAACACCCATGAGTCCAACCCTCCGTTGGAGAACGTGCGGATGCTAAACCGATACGCCGCGGATGACGGAAATCCTGTATCCGGTAGGGGGCGGTTCGGTAGCATCGGAGGGAGATGGCAGGCGACGGCGACATCCAGTGCGGCCTGTGTCGGCGCAATCTCCTGACGGGTGAGCGCTCGCATGCGTACCTCGATGCGAAATCGGGGCAGCAGGTGAGTGTCTGCTCGCTGTGTGTCGAGCGTGCCGAAAAGAGCGGCTGGCAGCTGCTCGATGAGGAGCCCATGCAGGTTGCGGCGATCGCCGACGATTCCGATCGCACCGTGCGGCTCTTGACGGCGCAGGTCAACGCGCTGCAATCACAGCTCGACAATGCCGTTGAGACGATCGAGGAGACGCGTGACCACTCGTCCTCGCACGAGACGGAGATCGACACGCTCGCGGCACGCCTGACCGATGCGGAGACGGAGGGCGCTGCCGTTCGCGCCGCGCTGGCCGAGGTCGAGCGTCGCCTCGAGCAGACGCAGCACGCGCTCGAGGAGTCGCAGGCTGCGCAGCAGACCGTCATGCGCGCACGGCGGCGCGAGGCAGACGAGGTTTATCTGGTCGGGATCGCGGGCGAGGTCTTCAACCGCGCGCCACAGGCAGCGACGATCGGGCTGCTTGTCGGTCTGCACGGCACGCCGGCGGTGCGCATCGACGTCGAGGGCATCGAATTGCCGCGTCGCGTGCACATTCAGTTCGGCTGGCCGCAGGGCGGGCGCGACTATCGCGTCGATGTCGATCTTGTCGCGCGCCGCTTTGATCTGATCGATCTCGTGCCGGGCAGCGATGGTCGGCTCGTCGAGTTGACGGAGCCGTTCTACGCGAACGCGGAATGGATCGACGGGCGCATCGTCACAGCGCCTGCTGAGCCCACGATGATGTAGCGCGCCTCAGGCGCTCCGGACGCGCGGATCCGTGCGCGTCTCGTGCGCGTCTGCGTGGTTGCGTGTCGTACGTGTCGCTCGCCCGTACGCGCATGGTCGGCACGGTGCGGGCATGCGGCGCGGCCAGTCCACCATCGAGCTCCTCGTCCTGCTTGGTGTGGCCATTGGGCTGACGCTGCTCGTCGCGATCGCGGCGCGAGCCGACGGCGGCTCGGTGCGTCGACATCTGATCGAGTCGATCCCGGGGCATCGCCCGGAGCGCCGTGACGATCGCTGGGCCTTGCGCAGCGATCCGTACGGCCCGTTGATCCGCCGCTACGTCCCGACGATGATCCTCGAGCGCGATCGCTACGGCGAGGACGCGGCGGTGCCAACGGATCCCGGCATCTGCCGCAAGCCGTGGTGCGCGGCGCTTGGTACCGGGCGCCCGGCGATCTTCACGCACCTCGTGCGGAAGTCAGGCAGTGCAACGCGAGCCGCTGGTCGTGGTGAGCAGGGCGTGACGTACATCCAGTACTGGTTCTACTACCCCGACTCGAAGACGCTGCACGCGCCGATCCGGGAGCTGCGTGGATACCACCGCGACGACTGGGAGGGCATGATCGTCCGCATTCCCGACGGCGGCGAGCCGGCCGCGCGCGTGACGGCGCATCAGGGCCTGGTCGGCTCGGCCCGCGGCTGGACCGTCTCTGCCGGTGGCGCCACGCTGGCCTCGAATCCGGGCTGGCAGCCGATCGCCGAGCACCCGGTCATCTACCGCGCCGCCGGCTCGCACGCGAACGGCTTCGTCCGGGAGGGTATCGACATGCCGCTCGACCGCTGGAACGGCGATCTCGCCCGCGTCCCGTGGAATGCCTTCACCTTGGTCGCGGCCGACACAGCCCCAGCCCTGCGTTTCCGCTACGACCCAGCGGCCACCCCACCGTGGATGAAGGCGCTCTGGACCAACCCCGAAGCATCGGGCACGGGCAGCGCGCGGTCGGCGGCGGGAACCCCTCGAGGTGGCTCGGTCCGAAAGGACCGATTCACCTCGAGGCCATCCCGTCGCCTGGGAACGCAAACGGAGCAAGACCGATTCACCTCGAGGTCATCCCGTCGCCTCGGAGACGCACCCCATGGCTAACCCGCGACGCCACGACAGCCCGAACGAGCTGATGCACGTCATCGCACACAGCGTGCATCGCGATCGGCTCTTCCCGGACGCAGGTTGGATGACCCAGTTCGAACAGCTCTTCGCGATTGAGGCCGAGGAGCGTTCATGGGATATCTGGAGTTACTGCCTGATGGACACGCACTACCACCTCTTGCTCTCCACTCCCGACTGCAGCCTCTCGGCTGGCCTGCAGCGCCTGCACCTTCGAATGTCGGTCGAGCGCAACCGGAGCACGCAGAGAATGGGGCGTCTGTTCTCCTCACGGCACCGCGCGATCAGCATCCGCGACAACGGCCATCTCGCTGCTTGCCTGCGGTACATCCCGATGAATCCGGTCAAAGCGGGGCTCTGCGTCCATCCGTCTGAATGGAAGTGGGGATCGTTTCGAGCAATCGCGGGCTATGACCCAGCTCCAGATTGGCTTGGCGTGAGCGAGGTGCGGCGGTTTCTTGCCGTGTCGACACCGGCTGAGCTTGTGAATTGGGTGACGCAATCCAAGCAGGCTCAACCGCCGTTGACGGAGCGCGACTGGAAGCGGTACGACGTTGAACGCTGCCTGTTAGAAGGCAAGACGCGTGAGCAGATCGCAGGCGAGTTGGAAATCTCGGTGCGATGGGTCGAGCGGTTAGCGTTGCGGTCTGGGCTGACGTCGACTGGTGGAGCTTGGGCGACGGGATGACCTCGAGGTGAATCGGTCCTTTCGGACCGAGCCACCTCGAGGTCTTCCCGTCGTCTGTCGTTCTTTGAGATGAATCAACCCACCTCGAGGTCTTCCCGTCGTCCGTCGTTCTTTGAGATGAATCAACCCACCTCGAGGCCTTGCCGTCGTCTGTCGTTCTTTGAGATGAATCAACCCACCTCGAGGCCTTCCCGTCGTCCAACGCGCCACGAGATGAACTAACCCACCTCGTCCCTCGTCCGATAGGTCGACTAACGTCAGTGCTCGACCTAGTCCGCCCCTTTAACCCGGTCCTGTGAGGCCGGGAAGGAGCCCTGATCGAATGCAGTACGTCTCCCGCGACCGGCGCGTGCGCCGGTGAGCAGCCAGAGGACGCGCACCCTTCTTGACGCTGATCAGATCTCGCGCACGCTTGCGCGGATCGGCTCGGAGATCGTGGAGCGGCACCCTGATTTGACGAACGTGCACCTGGTTGGCATCCGCTCGCGCGGCGTGCCGATCGCGGAGCGCATCCGCGATCGCATCAAGGACACCACGGGCGTCGAGGTGCCGGTCGGGGCAGTGGACATCAGCTTTTACCGCGACGACGTTGGCCTGCGAGCGGGGACCGAGGATCGCATCGCGGACCACCCGGTGGTGGGCGAGACGGTGTTCGACGCGCCGGTCGAGGGCGCCACGATCGTGCTCGTCGACGACGTGCTCTACACGGGCCGCACGGTGCGAGCTGCGATCGACGCGGTCTTCGATTACGGCCGCCCGGCCTGCGTGCAGTTGGCGGTGCTGGCCGATCGCGGCCATCGCGAGCTGCCGTTTCGCGCGGACTTTGTGGGCAAGAACCTGCCGACGCAGGCTGGCGAGCACGTGCGCGTGCGGCTGATGGAGACGGATGGGGTGGATGAGGTCGTGTTGATCGGTGGAGAAGGGGACGAGGCATGAACGACGGCAGACGGCATCTGCTCGGCATGAGCGATGTGGACGACACCGATATCGAGCGGATCCTCGAGACAGCAGCGGGCTTCGAGGACGTCGTCGTGCGCGACGTGAAGAAGGTCCCGACGCTGCGCGGCCGCACGGTCGTGAATCTCTTCTACGAATCGTCGACGCGCACGAGCTCGAGTTTCGAGCTGGCCGCCAAGCGCCTGAGCGCCGACGTCGTTAGCGTCAAGGCTGCCGGTTCGAGTGTCGATAAGGGCGAGTCGCTGAAGGACACGGTGCGCACGCTTAACGCCTACAAGCCGAACATCATCGTGATCCGCCATCCGCAGATCGGTGCCGCGCACCTGACCGCCAAGTGGTCCGACGCGCACGTCGTGAACGCGGGCGACGGCAAGCATCAGCACCCGACGCAGTCGCTGCTCGACCTGTACACAATCAAGAAGCGCCTCGGCCGACTCAAGGACGTGAAGGTCGCGATCGTCGGCGACGTCCTGCACAGCCGCGTGGCACGCAGCAACATCGAGGGCTTTCAGATGATGGGCCTCGACGTCACGCTGGTCGGCCCGCCCGCGCTGATCCCGCCGGGCATCGAGGAGGCGACGGGCGTGAAGGTCTCTGACGATCCCGAGTCGATGAGCGAGGCCGACGTGATCTACGTCCTGCGCATGCAGCACGAGCGCATGGAGCCGGGCCAGAACTTCGTGCCGACGCTGCGCGAGTACGCGCGCACCTGGGGCGTCAACAGCCGGCGGGTGAAGCCCGGTCAGGTCGTCATGCATCCGGGTCCGATGAACCGCGGCGTGGAGATCGCGCCCGACGTCGCCGACTCCGGCGTGTCGCTCGTCGAGGACCAGGTCGAGGCCGGCCTGATCGTTCGTATGGCGGTTCTCTACGACCTGATGAACCGGCCGAGCATTGGCACTGTGATCGACTTCCGGGAGCGCACCGGCGAATGGGGTGCCGCATGACCCGGCTCGAGATGATCCCGGCCGACAAGGCCACCGTTGTGATTACCGGCGCCCGCCTGCTCGATCCCGTCGAGGGCCTCGACGTGACGGCCGAGCTGCTGATCGTCGACGGCGTCGTCGCGCAGATAGGCGACAGCGTCGAGCGCCCCGAGGGCGCACGCATCGTCGACGGCTCGCGCTGCACCGTCCTGCCGGGTCTCGTCGACCCGCACGTGCACCTGCGCGTGCCCGGCCAGGAGTACAAGGAAGACTGCGCCACCGGCTCGGCCTCCGGCGCGGCGGGCGGCTACACAACGATCCTGTCGATGCCGAACACGGCACCGACGATCGACACGGGCACCACGCTCGAGGCCGCGCTCGATCGCGCCCGCGAGATGGCCGTCATCCAGACGGGCTTCCTCGCCGCGGTCAGCACGGACCGCGCGGGCGAGTCGCTCACGGAGATGCGCGACCTCGCGGCACGTGGCGCGGCGGGCTTTACCGACGACGGCTCGCCGATCGCGAGTGCCCGGCTGATGCGCCGCGCTCTGCAGTACGCCCGGCCGCTTGATCTGCCGATCGCGCTGCACGAGGAGGAGCCGACCCTCACCAAGGGCGGCCACATGCACGAGGGCGCCATCTCGGCGAAGCTCGGCCTCGGTGCCTGGCCTGGCATTGCCGAGACGCTGATGGTCGCGCGCGACATCCGCCTGGCCGAGCAGGAGGATGCGCGCATCCACCTGCAGCACATCTCGATTCGCGAGAGCATCGAGGAGATCGCGAAGGGTCGCGAGCGGGGCGTGCGCGTCTCGAGCGAGGCCAGCCCGCATCACCTCGTCCTCACCGACGCGTCGGTGCGCACGCTGAGCGGCAACTTCAAGATGAACCCGCCGCTGGCCAGCGACGACGACCGCCAGGCACTAATCGACGGACTGCGCGACGGCATCATCGACTGCATCGCGACCGATCATGCGCCGCACGCGGTGCACGAGAAGGAGGTCCCCTTCGAGGCGGCCGCCTTCGGTGTGACCGGGCTCGAGACGGCACTGCCGGTCCTGATCCAGGAGCTCGTCGAGCCCGGCCACGTGCCGCTCGCGACGATCCTCCGCGCGATGACCGAAGGGCCGTGCAACGCGTTCGACCTCGAGCGCCCGGCCCTGCGCGTCGGCGCACCGGCGAACCTCGCGATCTGGGATCTGGAGCAGACGTGGAAGGTCGGCGACAAGCCGTTCAAGAGCAAGAGTGCGAACTCGTGCTTTATCGGCCGCAAGGTCAAGGGCCGCTGCCTTCTGACGATCAGCGGAGGGCAGCTTTCCCACGATGAGATGGACGCGAAGGGACTGGGGGTGGTCGCGTGAGCGCCGCATACTTGCTGCTCGAAGACGGGACTCGCTTTGACGGAGAGGGCGCGGGCGCGATCACGACTGCGCTCGGCGAGGCAGTCTTCACGACGGGCATGACGGGGTATCAGGAGACGCTGACCGACCCGTCGTTCAACGGCCAGATCATCACGTTCTCGGCGCCCATGATCGGCAACTACGGCATCGAGAGCGATGTCGGCGAGTCGGACCGCGTGCAGGCGATCGGGATGGTGTGCCGCGAGGCGCGCAATGCTCAGCCGCCTGGCCGCACGGGACTGCTCGACTGGCTGGCCGACAACGGCGTTCCGGTGCTGTTCGGTATCGATACCCGCGCGCTCGTGCAGCACCTGCGCGATCACGGTGCGCAGCGCTCGGCGCTCGTTACCGACGGCACCACGCCGGAGGAGGCGCAGAAGCTGATCGCGGCCACGCCGGAGATGGCGGGCCAGGATCTCGCGGCCGGCGTATCGCGCCCGCGCCGCGAACAGGACCCGGCCGACGGCGCCACGCGCTGCACGGTCGCGCTGCTCGACTACGGCGCCAAGGACTCGATCGGCGACCTCATCGCCGAGGCCGGTGCGCACGTGGTGATCGTGCCTCACGACGCGACCGCGGCCGACATCGCTGCGATCAACCCCGACGGCATCCTGCTGGCCAACGGCCCGGGCGACCCGGGCGCGATGGACGCGCACGTCGCCAACGTGCAGGCCATGCTCGAACTCGGCGTGCCGGTGTTCGGCATCTGCCTCGGTCATCAGCTGTTGGCCCGCGCGCTCGGGCTCAGCACGTACAAGCTGCGCTTCGGCCATCGTGGTGCGAACCATCCGGTCCTCGAGACCGAGACGGGCCGCGTGCTGGTGACGAGCCAGAACCACGGCTTCGCCGTCCAGCCCCCGGAGGGCACCGGCAACGTGACGATCACGCACAAGAGCCTCTACGACGACACCGTCGAGGGCCTGCGGCTCACCGGCCGCCCGGTCTGGAGCATGCAGTTCCACCCCGAGGCCTCGCCCGGACCGCACGACGCCCGCGACGCCCTCGTCTCGTTTGTTGACGAGGCCGCCGCCTACCGCGAGAGCAGGAGCAACTAATGCCGCGCCGAGACGACCTCAAGAAGATCGCGGTCATCGGCTCCGGCCCGATCGTGATCGGGCAGGCCTGCGAGTTCGACTACTCGGGGGTGCAGGCCCTGCGCGTGCTGCGCGAGGAGGGCTACGAGACCGTTCTGATCAACTCGAACCCGGCGACGATCATGACCGACCCGGGCTGGGCCGATCGCACGTACATCGAGCCGCTCGACGTTGAGGGCATCGCCGGCGTGCTGCGCACGGAGCGCCCCGACGCGCTGCTGCCCACCCTGGGTGGCCAGACGGCGCTCAACGCCGCGCTGGATCTGCAGGCGGCGGGCGTGCTCGACGAGCTCGGCATCGAGCTGATCGGCGCGTCGATCGACGCGATCCGCACGGCCGAGGACCGCGAGCTGTTCGCGCAGACCATGACCCGCATTGGCCTGCGCACCGCGAAGGGTGAGACCGTCACGAACGTGGAGGAGGCCGAGGCGCTCGTCAACGACGGCACACTGCGGCTGCCGATGGTGATCCGCCCGGCGTTTACGCTCGGCGGTGAGGGCGGCGGCTTCGCCAACGACATGGCTGAGTTGCGCCATCACGTCGGTAACGGCTGCAGCGCGAGCCCGATCAGCCAGGTACTGATCGAGGAGTCGGTGAAGGGCTGGGGCGAGTTCGAGCTTGAGGTGATCCGCGACAAGAACGACAACGTCGTGATCGTCTGTTCGATCGAGAACCTCGACGCGATGGGCGTGCACACGGGCGACTCCGTCTGCGTGGCGCCGGCTATGACCCTCAGCGACCGCGAGTTCCAGGCGCTGCGCGATGCGGCGGCGATGGTGATCCGCGCCGTCGGCGTGGAGACGGGCGGCTCGAACGTGCAGTTCGCCCTCAACCGTGCCACCGGCGAGATCGTCGTGATCGAGATGAACCCGCGCGTCAGCCGCTCCAGCGCGCTGGCGTCGAAGGCGACGGGCTATCCGATCGCCAAGGTCGCGACAAAGCTCGCGATCGGGTACACCCTCGACGAGATTCCGAACGACCTCACGCAGACGACGCCGGCGAGTTTCGAGCCCACGCTCGACTACGTGGTCACCAAGCTGCCGCGCTTTGCGTTCGAGAAGTTCGCGGGCTCGGAGGACACGCTCACCACGCAGATGAAGTCCGTCGGCGAGGCGATGGCGATCGGCCGCACGTTCGCCGAGAGCTTCGGCAAGGGGCTGCGCAGCCGCGAGCTCGATGCCACGCCGCGCTCCGAGGGCAGCCTCGAGATCGCCAAGTGGGACCGGTACGACCTGATCTTCAGCCGTCTGCGCGCCGGCGAAGATCCGCTGGCGCTGAGCGCCGAGAGCGAGATCCACCCGTGGTTTCTCGAGGAGTTTGCGCGCATGGTGGCGGAGGAGAAGGCCGTTGAGGCACTCGGCCTCGATGGACTCGACGCCGCCACGATGCGCCACGCCAAGCAGATGGGCCTCGGCGACGCACAGCTCGCAGACATCGTCGGCACCGACGAGAAGACGCTGCGCGATCATCGTCGCGGCCTCGGTGTCGTCCCGAGCTTCAAGAGCGTCGACTCGTGCGCGGCCGAGGTCGAGGCGCGGAGCACCTATCGGTACTCCTGTTACGACGCGGTGGACGAGAAGGTTGAGGACGACCGCCCGAGCGTGATCATCCTCGGCTCGGGCCCCAACCGCATCGGCCAGGGCCTCGAGTTCGACTACTGCTGCGTGCATGCCGCGATGACCCTGCGTCGTCTTGGCTACGCGGCGGTGATGATCAACTGCAATCCGGAGACCGTCAGCACCGACTACGACACGTCGGATCGCCTGTACTTCGAGCCGCTCACGATCGAGGACGTGCTCGAGGTGATCGCGCGCGAGAACCCGGTCGGCGTCGTCGTGCAGTTCGGTGGCCAGACGCCGCTGCGCCTGGCGGAGCGCCTGCTGCAGGAGGGCGTGCCGATCCTGGGCACGCCGTTCGAGAGCATCGACCTCGCCGAGGATCGCCTGCGCTTTGGCGAGCTGCTCGACCGCACCGGCCTGAAGGCGCCCGATTGGGCGATCGCCGATGGCATGGAGCAGGCGGTCGAGATCGCCAACCGCATCGGCTATCCGGTGCTCGTGCGCCCGTCGTACGTGCTCGGTGGCCGCGCGATGCGCATCTGTTACGACGAGGCAACGCTCCGCGACGGTCATGTCGGCGCGTCGACGCTGGTCGACCGCTTTGTCGAGGACGCCATCGAAATCGACGTCGACGCCGTCTCCGACGGCCGTGATGTCCTGATCGGCGCGGTCATGCAGCACGTCGAGGAGGCTGGCATCCACTCGGGCGACTCGGCCTGTGTGATCCCGCCGCTGTCGATTGGCGCGGCCGTCGAGACCGAGGTCCGTCGCCAGACGATCGAGCTGGCCCGCGCCCTCGGCGTGGTCGGCCTCGTCAACGTCCAGTACGCCATCCGCGACGGCGAGGTCTACGTGCTCGAGGCCAACCCGCGTGCGAGCCGCACGGTACCGTTCGTCGCCAAGGCCACGGGCATCCCGCTCGTCGACGCCGCGGTGCGTGTGGCACTCGGCGAGCGCGTCGAGGACCTCAACATCGATGAGGCAACGCCAGGCATGGTCAGCGTCAAGGAGGCCGTGCTGCCGTTCGCACGCTTCCCCGGCGCCGACGCGCTGCTCGGTCCCGAGATGCGCGCCACGGGCGAGGTGATGGGTACCGGTCCCGACTTCGCTACGGCGTTCGCCAAGGCGCAGCGCGCGGCGGGCCAGGCCCTGCCGAGCGCTCATCCGGACGGCACGACGGGTGTGGCCCTAACGGTCAACGACCGCGACAAGCCCGCCGCGGCGTCGATCGCGCAGCAGCTCGTCAGCGCCGGCTTCACCGTCTACTCGACGGAGGGCACGGCCCGCGCGCTGCAGCAGATGGGTATCAAGGTGCACCAGGTCGCCAAGCTGTCGGAGCCGGGCGACACGATCCCGGACCTGATCCGCGACGGCAAGATCGCGCTGGTCATCAACACGCCGCTCGGTATGGGCGCGCGCGGCGATGGCTACGAGATCCGCCGCGCCGCGGTGCAGTACCGCGTGCCGTGCATCACGACGATGTCGGGTGCGGCGGCCGCGGTGCAGGCGATGAGCATGGCCTGGAAGGTCGATGCCAAGGCGCTGCAAGACCTGCACCGCGCGATCGGGGGCGCCGCGTAGTGAGCGCCGCGGCCGAGCAGACGACGCGGCTCGGCCCGTTCACCGCGCGTGTGGTCGGGAGCGAGCCGCTCGGCGGTCTCACCCTCGTCCGCGTCGAACTCGATGCCCGCACCTCACTGGGTGAACCGGGCCAGTTCCACATGCTGAGAAACGCCGCCGGCCGCGACTACCTCGCGCGTCCCGTCGGTCTGATCCAGCTCGACGACGGTGTCGGCTTCGTGGTCGACAACGCCAGTGCCCAAGCCGATCTAGCGGGTCCCGAGCTCGAGATCCTCGGCCCGCTCGGCAAGGGCTTTGACCTGTCGGCAACGAGTGCCGAGACGACGCTCTTGGTCGCCGCGGGCTTCGGTTTGACGGTGATGCCCGCAATCGGACGCTTGCACACACGTATTCGGTTGATTGCCGGTATCCGGCAATCCGATCACACACCTCTCGCACACCTTGTCGCTGGTGTCACATTGGATACGCCGCGCATCGCACCAGATCTCATCACCGAGCCCCTCGAGGAGGCGCTCGCGACGGGCGCGTACACCCAGGTGCTCGCCGCCGGCCCCGGCCCGATGGGCAAGGCCGTCGCCGAGATCTGCCAGCGCCATGGGGTTGCCAGCCAGATCGCGCTCGAGGCGCCGATGGCCTGCGGCTTCGGCGGGTGCTACGGCTGCGCGGTCGAAATCGACGGCACGTGGAAACGCTGCTGCATCGAGGGCCCGGTCGTCGATGGCGCGAGGCTCGTGGCGTGAGCATCACCGTCGGCCGTCTCGAGCTCGCCCACACACTGCTCAACGCTTCGGGCACGTGGGACGCTGTCGAGGCCCAGCGCCTGTTCGGCGAGGCCAACCCGGGCATGGCCGGCTTCGTCACCAAGACCGTCACCGCCGAGCCGCGCCCGGGTAATCCGGCGCCGCGCATCGCACCGAGCCGCATGGGCCTGCTCAATTCGATCGGCCTACCCGGCCCCGGCCGCGATGCGTTTCTCGAGACGCTCCTGCCCGAGCTCGCCACGATCGTGGCTGGCCCGATCATCTGCAGCGTCGGCGGCTTCAGTCTCGGCGAGTACGTCGAGACCGTCGAACAGCTTGACCACCACTCAGATTGCGACGCGATCGAGCTCAACGTCTCGTGCCCCAATGTCGAGTCGGGCTGTGCCTCGATCGGCGGCGACGCAGGCGAAACGGAGCGCCTCACCGCTGCAGCCCGCACGGCCACCGACAAGCCGCTGTTCGTCAAGCTGAGTGCCTCCGTGGCCGACATCGCCGAGATCGCCAAGGCCGCCCAGGCCGGTGGCGCCGACGCACTGGTCTGTGTCAATACGGTGAAGGCCACGGCGATCAATCGCTGGACCCACAAGAGCCAGTTCGGCGGCGGCGGGGGAGGCCTGTCGGGCGCGGCGATCAAGCCGGTCGCCCTCCACGCAGTGCTGGCGTGCAGCGACGCCACGGGCCTCGACATCATTGGCCTTGGCGGCGTCGAGACCAAGGACGACGTCGAGGACCTGATGAGCGTTGGTGCGAAAGCGGTTGCGCTTGGCACGGCGCTCTTCCGCGACCCGTCGCTGGCGAAGAAGCTGCGCTTCGAACTCGGCGAGTAGGCGTTCGCGCTGAGCCCTTAGCCCCTCAACACCCGAAAAACAACCCCTTCGTGAATGTATCCGGTTTCCGGCAAGTCTCGCCGGTGGTTGAAGGTTGAGGCGGTTTCCGCGGGCTGACTAGAGTCCTCCCTCGTGTCGTCCCTCGCACCCCACACGGCCGCCGTCTCCTCGACGAAGCAAGCGCTTCTCCGTCACGAGACGCCGACCCGCTCCGCGAGCCAGCGCCAGTCGGCTCTGGCCCGTGCCAACGCCATCCGCGTGAAGCGTGCTGGCTTGAAGCGCGACCTCAAGGCGGGCGACCGCGAGCTGGCCGACGTGCTGCAGCGCCCCGCCGAGTGGGTCCTGACGGCCAAGGTGCACGACCTGCTCCTGTGCGTGCCGGGTGTCGGCGCGGTCAAGGCCGCCAAGATGCTCCAGCAGTGCCGCGTGTCGGGCTCGAAGACCGTCGGTGGCCTCTCGGACCGCCAGCGCAGCGAGCTGATCGCCCTGCTCCGCAAGTAGGCGCGTGGCGCGCCTCTTCGTGATCTCCGGCCCCTCGGGTGCCGGCAAGGGCACACTCATCCGCGGCGTCCTCGAGCAGCGCCCTGACATCGCTGAGGTCGCCACGAGCGCCACGACGCGTCCGAAGCGCCCGGGCGAGGAGGAGGGGCGCGAGTACTTCTTCCTCAGCACCGACGCGTTCCTCGCCAAGGTCGACGAGGACGACTTTGTCGAGTGGGTCGAGTTCGCCGGCAATCACTACGGCACCCTCAAGAGCGAGGTCGATCGCCTGCTCAGCCAGGGTGCGAACGTGATTCTCGAGCTCGAGGTCGACGGCAGCCTCGTCATCAAGGAGGCCCGCCCCGATGCGTGCCTGATCTTCATCGACACCGACCTCACCGAGCTGCGCCGCCGCCTGATCAGCCGCCAGACGGAAGGCCTAGACGAGATCGACCGCCGCCTACAGATCGCCGAGGAGCAGAGCAAGGACAAGCTCCGCTTCGATCACGTCGTGCACAACGATGAAGTCGAGCGCGCTGTGGCCGAGCTACTGGCCACGCTCGAACGCGAGCTGGGGCGCTAGTCCCGGCGTCGCCGACCGCGCGCAGCGGCCGCTCGCAGCGGCGCAGTCATGCGCATGGACCGCGATGCCAATAGTTCCCGCAGTTGCCGTTCGAGGTCGGCGGCCCACAGCTGATTCGCCTGCAGCTGGTGGTCGATGGCGGCGAGCTGCGTCGCCAGGCGTTTATTCTGCGTCGCCAGTTCGTCGTTGGTAGCGCTGAGTTCGTTGATGGTGCGCTGCGTCGCTGCTGCGGAACCCTCGCGTTCGGCGATGACGCGCTCAAGCTCTGCCTCCAGGTGGTTGGCGTAGTCGCTCCGCACCGCAAGCTCGCGCCTCAGGATGTCCTGCGGATTGCGATCGAGCCGGGCCGCGAGGGCCGCGAGCTCTTCCGGGGTGGGCGGTGGCGGTTGGGATCCCGCCGGTTGAGCGCGGGCAGCCGCGATCTCCCGGTCGAGGTCGCGCGGGTCGAGGGTCCGCGTGCCGCGCTGCGCCACGACGTCGCCGTGCCGCTGCAGAAACCGCTGCCGATTGCATTCGAGGATGAACGACCGGAACCGCGTCGTCGTGCTCATCTGCCCGTGATGGCGAACGCGCGCCTGCGGCTCGAGCAGGACGCGCCAGCCGCGCTCTCGCAGGCGGAAGCAGAAGTCGACGTCGCCGTAGTAGGCGGGGTAGTACATGTCGTCGAAGCCGCCGATCGAGGCCCAGGCCTGCCGGCGGATCAGCATGCCCGCAGAGCCGTGGTAGTCGATCGCGTGGCTCTCGGTGTAGTCGGCTGGTCGCGTCGATCCGCCGATCAGGCCGCGCTGCGTGATGCCGTCGTTCCACACGATGTGGCGCCCGGCTCCACCAGCACATCGTCCTGCAGTTGCACGAGGTACTCGCCGCGGGTGGCCGCGAAGCCGGCGTTGAACCCGCCGGAGACGCCGAGGTTGACGGGGCTCTCAACGATCGCGACGTGTGACGCATGGGAGCGCGCGATCCGGGCGACCTCGGCGCTGGCCCCGTTGAGGAGCACGGTGACGTCGAACGACACGCCCTCATCGGCGTCGGCGAGCGCGTCGAGACACTCGCCGAGGCCGGGGTTCCGGTAGGCGGGTATCACGACGCTCGCGCACGGGGCCGATCGCTGATCGCGTGTGGCATCCACCTTGGGCATGGGGTGGAGCGTGGCATCTCCATTGGCCGGCGACAACCCGGCCGGCGCGGCCCGGCACGTGTCGCTAGGCTGACGCCATGTCCGAGGCCGAGGTCGATGCCGGTTCGCTTCCCTCGGGCATGTGCTTGAGAAGCCTCGCTGCGCACACCGGGCCACACGGCAGCGCGCTCGATCTCTACGACCCCTCGTGGGGAGTCCACGACCAGCCGCTCGTCTACGCGCACGTCTTCACGGTCCGCCCGGGAACGGCGAAGGGCTGGGGGCGCCATGAGCGTCACGACGACCGCTACGCGCTGCTGGTCGGCTCGATCGAGATCGCGCTGTGCGACACGCGGCCGGAGTCGCCGACATGCGGGCTGGGTGTTGTCCTGCCAATCGACGACACGGACCGGCGGCTCGTCGTGATCCCACGCGGTGTGTGGCACGCCACGCGCAACACCGGTGCCGAGGAGGCGCTGATCGCCGACTTCCCAACGAACCCCTACGCGCACGAGGCCCCGGACAAGTTCTCGCTGCCGCTCGACACCGACGAGTTGCCGCTGCGATTGGGGCCCGAGTGGGTCGGGTTCTGATTACCGGCGGAGAGCCCCGATGTCGGCTAGCCTAGAGACCGATCGTTCCCCAAGCGAATGAGGCAGGCACGTGTCCGGAGTGCGCAATCCCCAGACGGTGACATCGACTGGCGACCGCGTCGCCCCACTGCCCGAGGGCGTCGTCGTCCGGCCTGTGCGCACGCACGTCGACTCCCGCGGCAGCGTGATGGAGATGTACGACCCCCGCTGGGGTATCCACCCGGCGGACATGGTCTACGCCTACGCGTTCACCGTTCTTCCCGGCAAGGCCAAGGGCTGGGGTATGCATCTCGAGCACGACGATCGCTACGTGTTGGTCCGCGGCCGCATGGAGATCGTCTTTTATGACGCGCGCGAGGACTCTCCGACGCACGGCCTTGAGGCGCGCTTCACGATGTCGGAGTTCGAGCGCTGCGTCGTCACCGTACCGACCGGCGTCTGGCATGCGAATCGCAATATCGGCGAGACCGAGCTGATTGTGATGAACTTTCCGACCACGCGGTACGACCATGCCAATCCGGACAAGTTCACGCTGCCGCTCGATACGGACGACATCCCGGTTGACCTTGGCCCGGGTTGGATCGGGTTCTAGGGGGGGTGGCGGGGAATACCTCCCTGCACCGCGAGGAGGCGCTCCCCGCGGCGTATGCGATCTTTATCGACACCGACCTCACCGAGCTGGGCCGCCGCCTGATCAGCCGCCAGACGGAAGGCCTGGACGAGATCGATCGCCGCCTGTAGATCGCGGAGGAGCAGAGCAAGGACAAGCTGCGCTTCGACCACGTCGTGCACAACGATGAAGTCGAGCGTGCCGTGGCGGAGCTGCTGGCCACGCTCGAGCGCGAGCTCGACCGCTAGGCGCGTTCGCCATGGGTGGATGCGACGTCGCATTGGCGCGGCGGTGTCGCCTATATCAAATGAGATATAATCAGCGAGATCCATGAATGCACCCGGCACCCGTTCCCAGCCAGACGCCCTCGACGAGATGCTCGCTGAGTACGTGTCGGCCGATCCGCACTTCAGCGCGCTCTACGAGAGCGCCAAGCGCCGGCGAGCGCTCCTGCGCGAGCTTGCCGAAAAGCGCCAGGAGCAGGCTCGGTCACAGACCGAGATCGCGGCGTTGATGTCCACGAGTCAGTCCGCATTGGCGCGACTGGAGACCAAAGCAGCCGACGCGCGCCTGTCGACCATCGATCGACTCGCAGACGCGCTGGGGTATCGCGTGGAGCACCGGCTAGTGCCTCTGGATTCCCGGCGTGACGGTTCTGTGCGGTAGCGCGAAGATCTTGCAGCACGCGTGCACCAGCCTGACTCTCGCGCGCGAACGCCGGCGCTAGACGGTCACACTCTCGGAGTCATGCGTCGCTCGCCCGTGACTTCGGGCGTGGCAGCGTTCGCGGCATGGATGTTCCCGAGTTTCTCACTCCTGTCGGGCTTGCATGGCGAATTCGTCGCGAGGCGCTCCTCGACGACCTCAGTTGGCTACTGGAGGCGTCGGCCTCCGATTCGTCACGGCGGCAGTTGATTGACGGTGGCGTGCTGGTGCTCGTCGCCGGTTTCCAAGCGGCAATGCGATCGCTGCTCACATTGGGGTCTCGGGGAATCGGGGACGTGATTGGGGGCGACCTCGGGCTGATCGTGCAGCGTGCGCTCACCGCCGATAGTCGGCTCGCGCGTGGAAATGCGAGCGCGGACAATCTCCGCACGGATTTCGCTCGAATCGGGATCGATGTCTGGGATCTCGACTACGGAGCGGGCGTCGAGGGCTGGGTCCGTCGAGGGTGGCTTGATGACGTGAATGAGGTTCGCAATGCCATTGCGCACGGCACAGACCCTGGTGCGGCTCTTGGCGTCATCGATTTCGAGAGGATCAGGGAGTTCGCCGTTTCGCTCGATGCGCTTGTTGTGGTCGTTGAGCGTGCGGTCGTTGCTTTGATCGATCGTGCCGCGGGCAGCCGCGATCACGGCGAAGGAGCGGTGTAGCATGGCGGTCATGCGCAGTGCCTCGCCGCCCGTTGGAACGATCGTTCGCGACCGGACGCTGATTGGCAATGGCCGTTTCATGGTCGTGCACGACTTTGGGCCAATTGGTTTCGAGGGAGAGTGCTTCGCCGAGATCGAGCCGTTCCCGAATATCTACGGTGATCCGCCGACGATGGTGCCTGCCGCGGCACTCGAGTGCGACGCCGACTTCGCCGACGCCTGATCTCCACTGACCGCGGCCCGTACCGCGCCCTGCCCTCGCTGTCCGGGGTCGATTCGCAGTAGCCGGGAAACCGATGCCTGCCCTGCACGTCGTGGCAACGCGCCCCGACGCATTTCGATGAGTTGGGGGCGTGCATTTCGATGAGTTCGCATCCGATTCCCTGTGTCAAAGCGCCTTTTCGGCGATCGTGTGCCCATCGCGGAAGTCGGTGGCCTATCGGGTGAGGATGTCGTTCGCGAACGCGATCAGGTGTCGCGCCTGCCGGTGGAGCTTCTTGAGGTTGGACGCCGTCACGTCATAGAAGCCGTAGTGCGCATCGTCCTTCTGGCTGATCAGCTTGCGCAGTGCCAAGGCGGCCTCGCGACCGCCGGGATCGATCTGACGCAACAGGACTTCTGCATCGTGGTGATTGTCACTGCGGGAGCGCTTGCCGAGGGCCTTGCAGCATGCCGCGTCGGCGGCTATACCGGCGAGCACCGTGAGTGCAGCGGCGGCGCTGGTGAAGTCGGGATCGGGGGCGGACTCGTCGCCTGCGAGCTCCGCAACCTCCACGAATCTCCGCGCCGGCCGCAGCCGGGAACGTGCTTCGGCAGCACCGCACGCTTGCGTTCGCCCTTTCGTCTGATTGCGGGTCACGAGCTGCTCCGCGCGAAGAGATTGTCGACGGGTGTGCCTGCGAGCAGGATGGCGTCCCGCTCGACTTCTTCGACGATTGGGGGACGATCGCGGCTGAGGCGCTTGAGGTCGCCTTCGCCGACGTCCGCGATCCCGGCATGGTTGCCGGTCCAGCGCAGCACGTCGTCGGCCAGTGATTCGATCTGCGCACGCCATGCAGGATCATCCTCATGGATGCCGCGGGGTCGGATGACCAGCAGGTCGATGTCGCTGGCGGTGTCGCCATCGCTGCGGGCGGCGGATCCGAACAGCGAGGCGTGGAGCGGGGCAGGGTGCCATGCATCGATCGCGGTGCGCAGCCGCTCGAGCAGCGTGGCACGCAAACGGGCGAGCACCATTGCGGGCTGGGCGGCCAGGTGATCGCGGTTGAGTGTGTACACCACCGTGCCAGCACCTGCAGCCTCAGCCGAGACCAGGCCGTGCTCAACGAGTCGTCGGAGCGCCTTCCAGGCGCCGTTCGCGGAGAGGCCGCTGAGGCGAGCGACTTCCCGTCCGCTCAGCGCGCGCGTGGTGCCGGCGAGCACGCCGAGGATCGGGCCGTCGGCGGTCGAGAGCAGGATGCTGCTCGGGGCGGAGAGGTTCACGCCCGCATCATACCTCATATGTGCGCTGTAGGGGACACGTGTCCCCCTCAGCGAACGGGCAGACCAATCTCCGCGCCGTGAGACCGTGGCGTACGGCACTTGACCCCCGCACCACTGCTACCTTGTGCCAGTCGCCGCGTACCGCGCGACTCGTGCCTGGAGCCTCCGACCTTCATGATCTATCCGAAGATTGACGATCTGACCGCCGTTGTTCCTTCGAAGTACGCGCTGGTGATTGTTGCCAGCCAGCGTGCTCGCGAGCTCAACGACTATCACCGTCAGCTCGGCGAGGGCGAGTTCATCGCGGAGAAGCAGTACGCACCCCCGATGGTCGAGTCGCGCTCGAAGAACTATCTGACGATGGCGCTTGAGGAAGTCGCGGCGGACAAGATCGCGTGGGAGACCACCGAGTCGTAGTCCCGGAGGACGGGCTGGCGCCTGTCCTGCTTGCCGTCTGTGGCGGCATCGCGGCCTATCGCGCCTGCGAGGTCGTGCGCGGCCTCGTGAAGGCCGACGTGCCCGTCCAGGTCGCGATGACCCGTGCCGCCCGCCGATTTGTCGGCGAGACGACGTTCGCGGGCCTGAGCCGCCGGCACGTCCTGACGGACGATCCCGATCCGAACGGCCCGATCTATCCACATCTCGACGCGGCTCGCGCCGCCAAGGTGATGGCTGTCGTCCCCGCGAGCGCGAACACGATCGCCCGCCTGGCGCACGGCCTCGCCGATGACGTGGTTGCCGAGAGCGCCCTCGCCCTGGCCGGTCAGCTGCTGATCGCCCCGGCGATGAACCACCGCATGTGGCTGCACCCGGCCACGCAGCAGAACATCGAAACGCTGAAGGCCCGCGGCGCGATCGTCGTCGGCCCCGAGGACGGCCAGCTCGCCGAGGGCGAGGAGGGCCCGGGCCGCCTCGCCCAGCCCGATCGCATCACGCAGGCGATCCGCATGCTGCTCGGTGACGGCTCCCTCAAGGGCAAGCGCGTCCTGATCACGGCGGGCGGCACGCGCGAGCCGCTCGACAGCGTCCGCTTCCTCGGCAACCGCTCGAGCGGCAAGATGGGCGTCGCCCTCGCCGACGAGGCCCTGGCCCGCGGCGCCGACGTGACGACGATTCTCAGCAACACCCTCGTGCGCCCCATGGGCGGCACCCAGATCGACGCGCCGACGGCCGCCGACCTCGCGACCGCAACCCAAGAGCACGCGAAGACGGCCGACATCATCCTGATGGCCGCCGCCGTCGCCGACTTCCGTCCGGCCGAGGCACAGGACACGAAGCGCGCCCGCACCGACGCCTGGGACCTCCATCTCGAGCCAACCGAAGACATCCTCGCCGGCATCGCCCAGAACCGTCAGCCGAACCAGACCATCATCGGCTTCGCTGCCGAGGACTCCGAAGATATCCAGAAGGCGCACCAGAAGCGCGAGCGCAAAGGCGTTGACCTGATCGTCCTCAACGACATCTCCGACCCGGCCCAGGGCTTCGACAGCGACGACAACGCCGTCGTGCTCGTCAGCGCCACCGACGAAACCCGCGTCGATCGAGCCCCGAAGCCCCAGATCGCCGCGGCGATTCTGGATCGGGTTGAGGCTCTAAGCGCCTAGTTCGCGGGGGAGCTGTTATCGCGCAGGTCCGTGCGACTCCAAATGTCAGCCGGTCCGCGATAGAGCACAACCAAAGTCTGTGCCCATCCGGGCATGTAGGTCTCCATCGCTGGAGTCACCTCGCTGAATTCGACCTGCCGCCAGTCGTTGCCACGTGGACCGCGATGCCACGCCATCACGCGGTAGTCGGACCCGCGGTGCACAGTGGACCTCATGTACGCGTCGAGCGCCGGGTTGTAGCCGGCGGGATAGGTCATCAGGAAGTCGCACCCGCAGCCGAGGAGCTTGTCGATGGCCTGCTGCGTCGCAGCGGCGTCTGGAGCCAGCCCGTACTCGCCCGACCCGATGTGCTCGAACGTCGACATCGAGAGCAGCACCTCGTCGGTGGTCTCCCACTCATCCCATCCGATGTGATGCGTTACGCCGACGTGGTCGTCGGCGGGGTCCACGACCGTCTGCACCCGATCTGGCCAGTAGTACGGCGTCACAGCGCCAATCTCCACGATGTGCCGACCACGGTTGGCGCGGAGGAAGATGTCTGTGAGGGCCAACTCAACAGTGCGCTCTGTCATTCGATACGGCGGATAGAACGCGTTGTATCGGTGGATGAAGTGGCGCACCGGACTGCCATCGATCGAGAACTCAGGCACCTGCGCATAGCCCCACGGTGTGACCCGTCCGATGAGATCTATCCCCGCAGAGGTGGCGGCCAGCCCGACGTCTACGGCGGGGAGGATCGTCTTCTTGATGTTCACATGCGCTCGCTTCGGAATCTTGCAGGGCGGTGAACTTCGATTTTACGCAGGCCACAGGACCGCATCCCGCCCCTACAAACGCGAAAGGCCCGGCCCCGCCGACGCGGAACCGGGCCCCATTCGCAGGTACTACGCGGAGGGATTGTCGTCCCCGGCCTCGATGGCCGTATCGACAGCAGCATCCTCAACCACGACCTCCTCGGCCGCGACCTCGGTGATCGCCGCCACGGGTGCCGCTGCAGCAGCCGAGCCCGAGTTCTCCCACACGCTGTTGAGCCCGCTCTGCATGTAGGCGATCCAGGCGGGCGAGAAGATGAAGTACGCCAGCACAGAGATCCAGCCGTTGATGGGCTCTTGGCCCGTCAGCTTCCCCGTCAGCTTCTGCGCAGCAACGATGCGCTTGTGCGTGCCAAAGAAGCTCAGGATTGCGGGCACGATGATCAGCGCGCCGAGCGTGATCGCGAGCAGCGACTTGCCCGGGCTGGTGCCAAGCTCTTCGGTGCCCTTGGCCTTGCCGAAGTCGGCCATCTCGCGGTTGGCGCGATACCACCAGATCCACGTGTAGAACGGAACGAAGCACAGCGCGCCGACGCCGATGAGATTGCAGATCTTGGCGGTGCTCTGCGCTCCGGGGATTTGCACGGACTGGGCCATCAGGGGACTCCTTTGGGAAACGCGCGAAGTCTAACGGCTGGAGAGAGGGCTCGCCGCCGGGTAGCACCGATTCTTCACGGATCGGATGGGACCGCCGGAGTGCCCGGCCGGTGACGTCGGCGGGATACACTGCACGTCATGGTCGATATCGACGCCCTTCTCGCCGACGCGCTCGCGCAGATCGATGCTGCCGCGGATCTTGCGACTCTCGAAGAGGTCCGCATCGCCACGGTCGGCCGCAGCGCGCCTCTGCCGCTCGCATTGCGCGATGTCGGAACCCTCCCACCGGAGGAGCGTGGTGAGGCCGGTAAGAACCTCAACATCGCTCGCCAGCAGCTCGAGGTGCGCCTCGCTGAGCGCGAGGCCGAACTTGAGAGCGCAGCGCTCGCAGACAAGCTTGCCAACGACCGCATCGACGTCACCCTGCCGGGCCGCGCCATGCCGCACGGCGGCCTCCATGTCCTGACGCAGACCCGCCGCGAAATCGAGCAGATCTTCCTCGACATGGGCTACGCGATTGCGGAAGGCCCCGAGGTCGAGACGGAGTTCAATAACTTCACGGCACTCAACATCCCCGAGGACCATCCGGCCAAAGCCGACTCCGACACCCTCTGGGTCTCTGACGGCGTGCTGCTGCGCACCCATACCTCGCCCGTGCAGGTGCGCGCGATGCAGAGCCAAGAGCCGCCCGTAGCGATCATCTGCCCGGGCCGCGTCTACCGCCGCGACACGCAGGACGCCACGCACTCCCCGATCTTCCATCAGGTCGAAGGGCTGCTGATCGACGAGGGCGTCACGCTCGCGCACCTGAAGGGCACTCTTGATCACCTGACGAAGCGCCTCTTCGGCGCAGACCGCGAGATCCGCCTGCGCTCGGGCTTCTTCCCGTTCACCGAGCCGAGCATTGAAGTCGATGTCTCGTGGGGCGACGGTTGGATGGAGATCCTCGGCGCCGGCATGGTCGACCCGAACGTGCTGGAGCACGTCGGCTATGACAGCGAGAAGTACACGGGCTTCGCCTTCGGCGTCGGCATCGAGCGCGTCGCGATGCTCCGCCATGGCATCCCAGACATCCGGATGCTCTACGACAACGACGTGCGCTTCCTCGCGCAGTTCCCGGCCTGATCAAGAGAGCAGACTGACGCATGCGACTTCCGCTCTCCTGGCTCCGCGACTTCGTCGACTACACCGGCACGCCCGATGTGTTGGCCGACCGTCTCGGCACCTCCGGCTTCGAGATCGAGGGCATCCTGCGTCCCGGCGCTCCGAACGAGGGCGACAACCACGCCAACTTCGTCATTGGCCGCGTCGAGGACTGCGAGAAGCATGCGAACGCCGTTCGTCTGCGGCTCTGCCGGGTTGACACCGGTGGTGACGAGCTGCGGCAGATCGTCTGCGGCGCCTCGAACTTCGCGATCGGCGACACCGTGGTTGTGGCTGTGCCCGGCGCCGTGCTGCCCGGGGCCGACGCCCCGCTGAAGCAGGCCAAGCTCCGCGGCGAGGTCTCCGACGGGATGATGCTGTCCGAGCGCGAGCTCGGGCTCTCCGACGAGCACGACGGCATCATCGTCCTACCTGCCGATGCCGGTTACGCCGTCGGCTCGCGCCTCGCCGACCACGTCGAGCTTGACGAGGTGGTGCTCGACATCTCCGTCGAGTCGAACCGCGGCGACTGCCTCAGCGTCTACGGGATGGCTCGTGAGGTCGCAGTGCTGTTCGATCTGCCGCTGGCACCGATGCCCGGCATCGAGCCGGTGGCGAGCGGCGGCAGCACCGCGGATCTCGTCACCGTCGCGACCGACGCGCCGGAGCGCTGCTCGCGCTTCACCGCCCGCGGCTTCACCGACGTGACGATCGGCCCCTCGCCGTTTCGCATCCGTCAGCGCCTCGCCGCTGCCGGGATCCGCCCGATCTCGAACGTCGTTGACGTCACCAACTACGTGATGCACGAGCTCGGCAACCCGCTGCACGTCTACGACGCCGACCGGATTCCCGGCAAGACGCTGACCGCGCGGCTGGCCCGCGTCGGCGAGACGATCACGACACTGGACGACAAGGAGCGCACACTCACGGGCGACATGCTCGTGATCGCCGACGCCGATGGGCCGAGTGGCATCGCTGGCGTGATGGGTGGAGCAGCTTCGGAGATCACCGAGACGACCACACGCGTGGTGCTCGAGGCCGCCTGCTTCGAGCGTGGCAGCATCCAGCGCACGTCGAAGGCGCTCGGCCTGCGCACCGACGGCTCGAACCGCTGGGAGAAGGGCGTCAGCCCGCACTTGGCGCCGATCGCGTCGATCCGTGCGGCGCAGCTGCTTGTTGAATGGTCGGGAGCGCAGATGCTCGGCGATCCGCAAGACGTCGTCGCGGCGCTGCCGGCCACGCAGACGATTGCCCTGCGCACGCAGCGTCCCGCCGAGGTGCTTGGCATGCAGGTCGAGGGTGCCGAGATCGAGCGCATCCTCAGCGGGCTCGGCTATGCGCCCGAGGCTGCCGGTGAGATCTGGTCCTGCACGGTGCCGTTCTGGCGCTGGCTCGACGCGACGCGCGAGATCGACCTCGTGGAGGAGATCGGGCGTGTCTATGGCCTCAAGCACGTGCCGGTCGAGCTGCCCCGCATTCCGCCGGGGCTAGGCGGGCTGACGCGCGCGCAGCAGCTCCGCCGCCGCATCGAGGATCACCTCGCTGGCGTGGGGCTGCACGAGGTGTCGACGATCAGCCTGGTCGATCCGGATGTCCGCGCTGCGTACCTAATCGACGGCCGCGACTCGATCGCATTGCGCAACCCGCTCTCGGCCGACCTCTCCGAGCTGCGCACATCGCTGATCCCCAGCCTGCTCGAGGTCGTCCGCCGTAATCGCGCTGTTGGCGAGCGCGACGTCCAGATCTTCGAGATTGGTCGCACGTACGGCCCCGGTGGTGAGGGTGGCCTTGCGCTTGAGCAGGAGCGGCTCGGCATCGTGCTGTGCGGCCACCTTGGCGGCGACGGCTGGACCGGCGAGGGCCTGCCGGGGGACTTCAGCACGCTGGCCGGCGTTGTGGACGGCTTGCTAGCCAGACTCGGCATCGCCGCCACCCGCAGGGCAGAGCGCGACACTGCGCAACTGCACCCCGGGCGATCGGCTGCGCTCATGCTCGGCGACGCGCGCCTCGGCGTGCTGGGTGAGCTGCACCCCGGCCTTGCCGCGGCGCTTGAGCTCGACGGCCCCGTCGCCGTGGCCGAACTCGACCTGGCGGCGCTCGTCGCGGCAGTACCCGAGCTGACGGCGTTTGCCGGGCTCTCCTCATTCCCGCCGGTCCGCCAGGACATCGCGGTGATCGTGGCCGACGACATCGACGCAGCCGCGCTGATCACTGCGGCACGGGCAGCGGGTGGCGAGCTCTTGCAGGCCGTCGAGGTGTTTGACGTCTTCGCAGATCCGGAGCGTGTGGGAGCGGGGCGGGTCTCCATCGCCCTGCGGCTCGTGTTCCAGGCCGACGATCGGACGCTCACCGAGGACGAGGCGACGGCGGCCCGCGAGCAGATCGTCAGTGCCCTCGTCGCGTCTTGCGGCGCGGAACTGCGCGGGTAGCCAGCCTTGGCGCCGCTGACCGGTAGGAGTCGCATTGCATCCGCGGTGGCCGCGCTGCCGACGGGGACGATTCCCGTTGGGATCGGCCTTGCCGTAGCCGGTGTGAGCGTCTACGGGTTCCAGATCATCGCGTTCCGTACCCTCGGAACCACCGCCTACGCGGCCATGAACGGCCTCTGGGTCACCGCATTCGTTCTCGCCCCGGGCGTGTTTCTGCCGCTGGAGCAGGAAGTTGCGCGTGCCCTAGCGCACAGGCGCGCTCGGGGACAAGGCGGGCGGCCGCTGATTGCGCGCGCCGCGGTCTTGACCACGGGACTCATCGTTGCAGTCATCGCCGTGGTTCTCCTGTTTCGCGGCGTCATCGAGACGCGACTGCTCCGCTCGTCGGACGAACTCTTCGTCGCACTGCTCGTGGTGCTCGTGGGCTTCGGCATTGGCTCCTTGGCGCGGGGCATGCTCAGTGGCAACAACCGCTTCGGGCGCTACGGAGCCATGGTCGGGATGGACGGTTTCTCCCGAGTGGCCCTCGCGGCGATCATCGCACTCGTCGGTTACGGGACCTTGGGCTGGTTTGGTGCGGTCTTCGCGATCGGTCCCTTTCTTGCGACCCTTGTCGGGTTGGCCGGAGCGAGAGGCCTTGCCAAGCCCGGTCCTGTCGCCCCGATGAGCGAACTGACCACGGCGATCGGGTGGCTCTTGCTGGGTTCGACGTTCGCGCAAGCGCTCGGCTATTCGGCGTACATCGGAGCAAGCGTTCTCGCAACGAAGAACCAGGAGGCGGAGCTCGGCGCGTTCATCGCCGGCCTCTTCATCGCGCGAATTCCCCTCCTCTTGTTTCAGGCGGTGCAGGCAGCATTGCTTCCCAAACTCGCCGGTTTGCTCGGGCAGGGCAAGTTCCACGACTTCCGTGTCGGTGTGATCCGGCTGGTCGTCATCGTGGCTGGTACCAGTGTCGTCGGGGTCCTCATTGCCTTGACGGCCGGACCGACGATCGGGAAGCTGCTGTTCGGAGCCAACTTCATGCTGAGCGGTATCTCGCTGGCGGCACTCACCGCTGGCTGCTGCCTGATGGTGATCGCCCTGACCCTGGCCCAGTCGCTCATTGCGCTCCAGCGGTATGCGGTTACCGCATTCGCATGGGTGATTGGCGTTGGGGTGTTCGTAGTCGCGATGGTGACTATCGATGTCGACGTGTTCACACGTGCTGAGATCGCGTTTGTCGCGAGCACCACGATGGTCGCGGTGCTCATGCTGTTGGTCGCGCGAAGAGCGCTCAGAGACGCGGAAGGTGGCTTTCGGTCTCGGTCGCCGAAGCCCGATTCTTCATCTGGATTGTAGGAGTAGCTGCTGAAGAAAGGCGAGTGCGTAAAAATGTCAGAACTTGGTGAGGTTCAACGCTCCCGAGAAGCCGAGACTAGACTGCGCTGCGACTATCGTGCCGAGCGGGTCCAGGGACTCAGGGAGCCGTAGAGGGGTTGGCAATCGTCGACGACGATGATCTCCACGTCGGAGCGTGGTCCGATGGATGCGAGGACGCTGGCGACGCAGTGGTCCGTCATGCCGGCGTGGCCGTGCGCGGGGATGATGATCGATGCGAGTATCGCTGGTCCGTTCATCCGACGATCACGGAGTCCCCGTAGGTGGCTTGGAGCTTCGCTCCCAGTTCGCGCGTATCGGCCCCACCGAAGGCCGCTGGACTGAAGGTCGGATCGACGGTGATCTCGACGCGGAACGGCACTCCGGGCGTCGGTGCCTCGCAGGTGAACTCGCCGTTGGGAGCGAGCGTGCCGGTCCTCACAATCGGCGAGGCATCGATGCCGACAGTGCCGTCCGCGTTCTGCACGAGGGTGCCGATCCGCACCGTGATCGCCGCCGGGGGGACGGTCGCAGGTACATCCGGGCGGGCGAGGCGCACGCTAAACGCCGCTCCTGCGAGCGGGCGGTAAAAATCGATGAAGGCCGCCCCGGAGGTCCAGCCGTCGGCGAGGACGCCGCCGGTCGCGAAGTCCAACCGGTAGGGCGGGACCGGCTGCTGAAGAGCGAAGGGGCCCCGCGGGACAACGATGGGGGCCGAGAAGCGGGCCGAGGCGGGGGTGATCACATACGTCGGCAGTGTCAGAGCCGCACCGCCCGGTCCCGTTACGTCGCCCGTCAGGGGATCGGCGAAAAGATTCGTGCCCCAGGAGAGCCAGGTGAAGGGGGTTCTGTTGAAGAAGCTGGTCTCCCAGCCGATCAGCCGATCAGTATCCGGCCCCAGGCTCGATCCGGTGATCAACGCGACATCAGCGCCGGCCGGGACAGATCGATCGAGCCAATCGGCATCAGCTCCCAGGCTGGGCGCGTTCCGGTAGCCGGACGCCGCACGTGCGACCTCGTGAACCACGCTCGCCTGCGAGATCCCGAAATATGCGATGAGTAAGAGCGGAATGAGAATCGCCGCCGTCCGAGTTCGGAGGATGCCGAATACGAGGAGGGCGACAGCGACGGAAATCGTGATCACGACTTGAACATCCCATCCCTGCTGGGCCAGGTAACGTGTGAGGATCTGCGGCAGCACGATCGCCCAAGTCTCGGTGCTGGGGGCCAGCGGATACAAGTAGCCGAATGGCACTGAGAGCACGAGGACGCCAGCGATGGCCGCAGCGGTTGCCGTCAGGCGCGTGGGTCGCGGCAGCTTGATGTCGAACCACAGCGCCAGCCCGATCAGCACAACCGGAAACACGCAGTACATGTTCCGCTCGCTGACGCGCTGCGACCAGTACGACGTGAAGATCGCCACCTGCAGGATCACGAGCGGGATCGTCACGACCGCGGTGGCGAGGTAGGCGCGCTCGGCGCTCGATCGAGTTCGGTTGAGGATCCACATTCCGACGAGCAGGAGCAGCGCGGCGACGGGGATGACGCCGAGGGCGAACGTCGCCTCGCCGAGGTGCCAGAGGAAGTAGCGCGAGACGTTCTCCGCGGTGTACTGCCCACCGATCGTGGCGCTGTACGCCTGCAGCAACTGGCTGAGCTTCCAATCGGTGGCGAGCGTGCGGACGGCGATCGCGAGCACCCCGAGACCGGCGATGGCGGCGAGCGGCCAGAAGCGCAGCACCCGCCGGGCGCAGCCCGCGAGGGAGAACGCCCCCGTGGCGCGCTCCTCCGCAAGGATATAGAGCAGGATGATCAGGGGCAGCGCTGCGAGGAGGACGACGGCCTGTGCGCGCGTCGCGAACGCCGCGACGATCGCGACGACCACCAGCAGCTGGTTGAGAATCGTCGGCCGCTCGACGGCGACAGCCATCGCCCAGACCGCGAGCATGAAGAACAGCACGAACGCGTTCTCGGTCATGACGTGACCGCTGTAGGCCATCGACGGCATCAGCAGCGTCAGCACCGCCGCGAGCAGCGCGTAGCGCGGCTGCATCATGCGTCGTGCCCAGAGGAACACCGGAATCGCGGTGAGACTCACGAGCACGGCGTTCGTGGCCTTCATCCACGTGTAGGCCTCGGTGCCGAACTGGTTGAAGACCCACGACGGCGCGAGCAGCAGCGGGTAGACGATCCCGTAGCCGTTGCTCAGGCTGAACTTGCCGTCGGCGATGTCGCGTGCCAGTTGCGAGTACGTCAGCTCGTCGGTGAGGATCGTCGGCGCCTGGAACTTCGTGTTGACGATCAGCCGCAGCACGATCGAGGCGATGATGGCAGCGCCGAGGAAGATCCAGTAGTCCGTGGATCTCCGGGCCGAAGTGGTGGCGGGCGATTCGGGGACGGTGGCCATGGTGGTGGCGCGCCAAAACGCGCATGCATCCTCGGGGAGGACACTGCCGACAATACCGGAACAGGACACAAGTCCCGTTGCGCCGAGCCCGGGTCGCTGCCCCGTACCATGGGATCTACCGCATGAAGAACCGCCCGAAGATCCTTGCCGTCTCGTCTGCTGTCAGCCTCGACTTCCGGTACGGCTGCACGCCCGCGTGGTGGCAGATCTGGAAGGGCATGTACGAGGCCGGTGTGGACGTGATCGTCACGCCGTACCGCGGGCCGGCCGTGCAGTCGCCGTGGTGGCGCTGCGAGCCCAACCCGTGCGAGCGCGAGGGCGAGACCTTCGCTGCGGCGCGCGACCTGCTGGCGAAGGTGAAGGGCGATACGCACGTGCGCCGCGTCGAGGACAACCCCGAGGACACGCTGGCCGACAAGGCCACCCGCGAGGTGATCTCCCGCTGGATCACGCCCCGCTGGAAAAAGCACATCGCGAACATCCTTAAGCGCGAGGGTGATGTCGACGCCGTTGTCGTCTTCACCGTGCCGATGAGCCACCTGACGGGCATTCCCGCCGACCTCTCGCGCGAATTCGGCGTGCCGTTCGTCTACTACGACGGCGACGTCCCGATGAGCTTGCCCGAATTCGGCGGTATGGACACGGGGTTCAACATCTACCACGGTGCTGATCCGTCGGAGTACGACCTGCTCGTCAGCAACTCCGAAGGCGGCTTGCCGCGCCTGCTCGAGATGGGTGCCAGGCGCGCCGAGGCGATCTTCTGGGGTGCCGACCCCGAGTTCTTCCGGCCGATCGACACCGAGAAGCGCTACGACACCTTCTTTTACGGCTACGGCGACAAGTTCCGCCGCGAGTGGATGGGGGAGATGATCGGCGAGCCGAGTCGTCGCATGCCCGAAGTTGATTTCGCGATGGGTGGCGGCGACTACAAGGGCGACACCGGCCGTGGCCGCCTGATCGGCGACGTGCCGTTCAACGTGTTCGCCGAGGCGATCTCTGCGAGCCGCATCAACCTCAATATCACGCGCCGCTCGCATGCGACTGTGCCGTACTCGTCGACGTGTCGCCCGTTCGAGCTTGCTGCCTGTGGCGCGGCCATGGTCTCCAATCCGCACGCCGGTATCGAGCGCTGGTTCGAGCCGGGCGAGCAGATCATCGTGATCAACGACGCCGACGAGGCCGTGGAGGCCTACCGCAGCCTGCTCGACGACCCAGGCCTCGCGCAGAGGATGGGCGAGAGCGCCCGTCAGCGCGTGCTCGATGAGCACACCTACGCTCAGCGGGCCCGGCAGCTGCTCGGCTACCTCGGCTTGGACAAGGCGCAGGTCTAGCGATGGCCAAGCGCTGTCTCGCGATCATCCCCGCGTTCAACGAGGCTGGTGCGGTGGGTGATGTGATCCGCGCGATCCAGCGCGAGCGCCCTGATGTCGATGTCGCCGTGATCGACGATGGCTCGCGTGACGCCACCGCCAAGGTGGCACGCGAGGCTGGCGCGATCGTCCTCCAGCTGCCCTTCAACCTGGGCATCGGCGGTGCGGTGCAGACGGGCTATAAGTACGCGTGGGACAACGGCTACGACATCGCCATCCAGGTCGATGCCGACGGCCAGCACCCGCCGAGCGAGATGAGCAAGGTTATCGACCCGGTCGCGAGCGGCGAGGCTGACATGGTCATCGGCACGCGCTTTCGCGAGGAGGGCGGCTTCAAGTCGAGCGCCGTGCGCCGCATCGGCATCGCGATGTTCGCATGGCTGGTTTCGACGATCATCCGTGAGAAGGTGACCGACACCACGTCCGGCTTCCGCGCCGTCAACCGCAAGGGCATCGCGCTGTTTGAGAGCGACTACCCGCAGGACTATCCCGAAGTTGAGACGCAGGCCCTGGCGCACAAGCATGGCCTGCGCCTAATGGAGGTGCCCGTCCAGATGGAGGAGCGCCAGGCCGGTGAGTCGTCGATCAAGCTCTGGGGTAGTTTCTACTATGTCGTCAAGGTGACGCTCGCGCTCGTGATCGGACTGTTTCGCAAGCCGATTCCGCTGCCCGAGGAGGGTGGGCACTGATGGCCCCGACACCACTTGCCGTGAGCATCGCTGCGACTATCGCGTCGCTCGTCCTGCTCTTTGGCGTGCTCGAGCTTGTGCGCCGCCGCCGGCTACGCGAGAAGTACGCACTGCTCTGGATCCTGACCGCGGTCGTGCTGCTGATCCTGTCGGTCTGGCGTGGAGCGGTCAGCGGGATCGCCACGGCGCTGGGTGTGTCGTACGGGCCGACGGTGCTATTCGCTGTCGGTGCGCTGTTCATCCTCGTCGTGCTGCTGCACTACTCGACGGTGATCTCGGCGTTGACGGACCGCACAGTTGTGCTGGCACAGAAGGTCGCGTCGTTAGAGCAGCGGATCGACGAACTTGAGCGCGGACAGGATTCCGAAAGCTAGAGCGAGAGAAGACCGCGCAGAGAGAGGTCTGCGAAACGCGGGTTGCTCGGGCGATCGAGGTCCTCGCGCATCGACGTCGCGGGAGTGATCTCTGTTGCCAGGTCGCGGCGGAGGAATGACACCTCGAGCACGCTCGGGAGCCAGTAGGTGTCGAAACGGGCGAGGGCGGCGTCATTGTTGGCGTGGGCATGGATCGAGACGTGCGTCTCATGCAGGCGCTCCAGAACTCGCACGATTCGGTCACCAGACGAGCAATCCACCAATTGGTCAAGATCATGCAGTTCCAGCACTATCTGCCGGTAGCGGTTCAGGCTTGAGGCGGCCTCGAGCGCCTCCCATTCCGCGCCCTCAACGTCTACCTTGAGGATCAACTCAGCCGTGGCAGGAGCGCCGGCCGTCGCCGCTAGCGTCTCGAGGGGCTTTAGGGTGAGTCCGCTCCGCTGCGCCTGCTCGGCGGTTCCGATGCCGACACGATGGAACGTACCGGAGGGGACCGCACTGGGCGGGCCCTCGACCGTCGGGTCGAACATGTGCACCGGCACGCCGCGCGATGTGACGTCAATGTCCCACGAGACATCGTGTCCCACGCCGACGGAGATCGCTGCGGACGCATGGAAGTCGTCTGCCATCACGTAGGCGCCGTCTGCATCGCCACCGATGCGCACGAGCTCACATCCTGCATCGAAGGGGCGGATGCACTCTGCTGCGCGACGGCAGCGACGATCGGCGTCGCTGCGCGGCTCCCGCTCGAAATCGATGAGTGCACTGCCCATCTCGGTGATCTGTGAGCGCATGCCCTCGTAGAGGGACGACGAGTAGACCACGTGGTCGCTGAACGACGCGAAGGTACCGCGCAGGAACGACGGCAGCACTATCGGCCCTGGGCGCGGAACCACTCGACGGTGCGCGCCATGCCGTCGGCGAACGAAACCTCGGCCTCAAACCCGAACTGCTCCTTGGCGCGGCTGACGTCGAGCTGGCGGCGCGGCTGGCCGTTCGGCTTCGTCGTATCCCAGATGATCTCGCCTTCGAACCCGGTCGCAGCAGCAACGGTCTCGGCGAGGTCCCTGATCGTGATTTCGATGCCCGTGCCGAGATTGACCGGCTCAGGGCCGTTGTAGTCACGCCCGGCCATGAACAGGCCTCGAGCACAGTCTTCGACGTAGAGGAACTCGCGCGTCGGGCTACCGTCGCCCCAGAGCGTCACGCTCGACTCCCCGCGCTCCTGGGCCTCGACCATCTTGCGGATCAGCGCGGGGATGACGTGCGACGAGTGCAGATCGAAGTTGTCACGCGGACCATAGAGGTTGACTGGCAGCAGCACGATCGAGTTGAGCCCGTACTGCTCGCGATACGACTGCGCGCCGACGAGCAGCGCCTTCTTGGCAACGCCGTACGGGGCGTTGGTCTCCTCGGGATACCCGTCCCAGAGGGTCTCCTCACGGAACGGGATTGGCGCGAACTTCGGGTACGAGCAGATGGTGCCGACCATCACGACTTTCTCGGTCGCGCGGATTCGCGCCTGCTCGAGGACATTGACGCCCATCATGAGATTCGCGTACCAGTAGCGGCCGGGGTTATCGCGGTTGGCGCCGATGCCTCCGACCTCTGCTGCAAGGTGAAACACGCGGTCGGGCTTCTGCTCCTCGAACAGCTGCGCGACAGCGTTGGCGTCGGTCAGATCGGTGTCCTTGCTGCGCACGATGTGGACGTCATGCCCATCGGCCTCGAGAAGCTCCACGAGATGCGAGCCGAGGAAGCCCGAGCCGCCTGTCACCACCGTCTTCATGGGTCGCATCGTAGAGGCCGGGGTGGCGGGTGGCGCTGCTACGCCAGGACCTGGCGGTAGGCGGCGATCGTCTGCTCGGCGGTCGTGCCCCAGTCGAAACGGGCGCTCTGGGCGAGGCCCAGCGCGCGTTGGGTCTCTGCGAGTGCTGCATCGCCGAGCACGTCGAGCACCGCGGCGGTGAGGGCATCGACGTCGTCGGGATTGGCCGTGAGGGCGGCATCACCGACGACCTCAGGCAGGCTGGGGCGGTTGGAGCACACCACTGGCGTGCCACTGGCCATCGCCTCGAGCGGCGGGAACCCAAAACCCTCGAGGAGCGATGGGAAGAGGAAGCAGTCGGCCGAGGCGTAGAGCCGCGTGAGGTCGTCGAAGTCGACGCGCCCCGTCTGGAGAATGCGCGCCGGACTCTTCGCGATGCGCTCGGCGATCGGATCCGAACCCCACCCGTCACCCCCGACGAGCAGCAGCACCGCCTCGGGCATCTCGCGAGCCACACGTTCGAAGACCTCGATCGTGCTCAGGAGGTTCTTGCGCGGCTCGGGCGTACCAACCGAGAGCACTACCGGGCCACTCGTGCCATAACGCGCCGCCAGCCAGTCTCGGTCGCGATTGCTGGGGGAGAACGCCGGTGAGATACCAAGGTGAATCACCTCGACGCGCGCGGAATCGACGCGGAGGAAATCGACGATGTCTCGCTTCGATGCGTGCGAGTCGGTGATGACGAGATCCGCATGCCGCGCGGCCCGCCCGACGAGCAGGCGCTGCTGCAGCGCATTCGCGCGCGTGAACCATTCGGGGTGGCGCCAGGGGATGGCGTCGTGGACGGTCAGGACGAGTGGGATGTCGCGCGCGTAGGCTGGCATGGCAGCGGGTACATGAATGAGGTCAGCGCGCATGGCGCGAGCATTCCGGGCGAGGCTACGAGGGTAGTACCGCGCCTCGCGCTCGATGCCGCCCAGGATGTGGCTTGCCGTGGTGGCTCCGCCCGTGCCCTGGTGATGAATCTCGACCGCCTCGATGTCGGCACGGCTCTCGTAGGCGTGCAGCAACTCGCGAGCGTATGTTGCGACGCCGCCGCCACCGAGGCGGAGCGGCGTCGTGTCGAAGGCGACTCGCATCGCCTGTGTCATGTGGTGAGGCCGAGCGCGCGCCGATATGCACTTCGAAGGCGGTCGGCGTACGACTCGATGGAGTACACGTCGGCGAAGTGCGGATCGATGGTCGGGACCACCGGCGGGTTGTTGAGCGGCCCTTCGGCCAGCTCGCGTGCCATGCCGACCCAGTCACCGGGATCGACCAGCGTGGCCGAGTTGCCGACGACGTCGGGGATCACGCCGGAGCGCGTGGTGATTACTGGGGTGCCGCTCACCAGCGCCTCGGCGAGCACCATGCCGAACTGCTCCTCCCAGTGCCACACCGGCAAACTCGCGAGCACGACGCAGGCGGCGCTTGCGAAGACCGCGCCCATCTGGTCGTTGGGCACGTGCGGACGGAACTCCACGAATCCGCCGATGCCGAGTTCGTCAGCATGTTGACGCAGTCGCTTTTCCTCGGGGCCGGTGCTGATGATCAGCAGCCGTGGTTTCACGGTCGATCCGTCGGGGCGCTTCTGCAGCCCGCGGTGGAGTAGGGCGACCGCGCGCAGCACGTCCTGATGTCCCTTCTCCCAGACCAGTCGAGCAGGTGAGACGATCAGCGGCGATTCGGGATCGACGGGCTGCCTTGGGAACTTGGCAAAGGCGCTTGTATCGACCTGCGGCAGGCACACCTGAATGCGCTCTTCCTCGACGCCTTCGAGCCGCAGCGCCAGACGCGAGCGCTCGCTGGTGGGTAGGAAGAGATCGGTTGCGGCGATCGTGGCCTTGCGGTACTCGTGTGCACGCTTGCGGCGATAGGCGTCGAGCAGCGGGATGGTCTCCCAGATCGTGACGACGAGCTTGAATGCGTCGGACTTCTGCCTCAGTTGGGCAGCCTGGCCGCTGTACCACGGGCCAATCTCGACCGAGTGGACGATGTCGGCACCGGCGATCGTCGACTCGAGATCGCGATAGCCGTCACCGGGGCCCAGTACGGCCATGTCGAAGAGACGGCCCTTGGGTAGAAGGTCACGGCGCGACTTCGCGCGCTGCGTTGGCTGCGGCGATGGTGCGTCGGCGCGCGCGCCATGCTCGGTGACCCCGAAGACGAACTCGAAGTCGTCCTTGAGGTAGTCCCAGACCTTCCACCCGTTCTCGTTGATGTGATGCCCGTGGAGGACGACGATGCGCGGTTTCATGCTGCTCCGTAGTATCGGCGCAGAACCCCGCGGATGCGTTCCTCGCCCCAGATGGGGCCGGCGAGCGCGACGGCCAGTTCGCCCGGGACGGCGCGGAGTGCGAAGGCGACGACGAGGAACCCGACGCCACCGATCAGTGCGTTGAGCCACGTGCTGGGCAGAGGAATGAGTCCCGCGCCGGCCGCTAAGGCGAGACACGCCACGACCTTCCAGGAGAACCGCAGCGACGGCAGCACCTGCGGTGCCTGCCGGCGCAGCGTGAGCACGAGCATCGTCACAAGGAGTGCCTCGGCGCCGACCACGGCATACGCGCCACCGATAGCGCCGAACTGGCTGACCAGCACGACGCCGAGGATCACGACAGCCGCCAGAGCCACCGCATTTGTCAGTACGAGTGATTGCTGGAGTCGCAGCGATACAAGCGCGTTTTGCAGGGCCTGTGAGACGAACACGCCGATGATCGCGAAGGCCTGCACCTGCAGGATCGGTGCGGCTTCGACGAAAGCGATGCCGCCGATCAGGCTGATAACGCCGCTTGACGCGAGAGCGAGCGTCACGGCGACGAGCGTGGACAATACGAGCCCGAGCTCGATCATTAGTTGCAGTGCATTACGGAGGCGGTCGTGATCGGTGGCGCTGGCAACCGAGAGGACCGGCAGCGCGAGCGCGATGACCAGACCGGGCAGCCCGACGACGACCTCCATGATCCGAGCGGAGGTTACGAACAGCCCGGTCTGGTAACTCGAAGCCACGAGCGACACGATGATCACCATCGCCCCGCCGTAGAGCACGATCATGGTGGAGGCGATCGCGAGCGGTAGCGTTTCGCGCCCAAGTCGGTAGGCGGCAGTTCGGTCCGCACGGATACCGAGCGGGAACGAGCGTCGCACATAGATCACCGTGAGAAGCAGCAAGACCGCTGCGATCGGAATCTGCAGAACGAAGAACCACTCTAGGCCGGCTTCTGCCAGCACCAGCGCGAGCACGCCGACGAATGTCAGCACGTGCCGCAGGATCTCGAACCCGGTCATTGGGGCGATGCGCAGGGTGATCAGTAGGGGGACGGTTGCCATCGCCTGCATGCTGATCAGCACGACTGAGGCGCCGACAAGCGCTGCGCCGAGCGTCAATTCGCCACTTGAGTACGCAAGTGCAGCGAACACCACGGCGATCAGGACGCCGATGGTCGTGGTGACGAGGCGTACGAGCATGAGCGTCGACGCGACGCGCTTACGTTCTGGACCAGCTGCTGTCGTCGAGAGCTCGCGGGCACCGATTGACGTGAGCCCACCGTCGGAGAGCGCCAAGACAAGCCCGAGCAGCGCGGCGATAGTGCCGTACTTGCCGTAGTCGACCACGCCGAGGTGCCGCAGGAGGAGTGCCGAGGTGCCCAATCCGAAGAGGACGCCCACTCCAAAACCTGCGGTGCGGATCACGCCGCCGCGCACGACCTTGCCGCCAGCTGCGCCCGAATGCAGGATGGCATCGTCACTACTAGTTTCGTGTGGCTCGGCAGAAGACATGTGAATGCACCTTTGACGCGAGTGAGCGGCGTCCTGCTGGGTACTATGGCGGGGTGAGTCGCACGCGCGCATTGATCACGGGTATCGGCGGGCAAGACGGTTCGTATCTCGCTGAGTTGCTTGTCCGCGATGGCGCTGAGGTATTGGGGGTCGAGCGTCCCGGTGGTTCTGCTGCGTATCCCAACCTGGTGGCGGTGCAGAACAGCGTGGTTCTTGTGGAAGCAGACCTCTGCGATGCGGCTTCCGTTGTCGAGATAGTTGAAGCGCACCGGCCGAACATGATCTTCCATCTAGCCGCGTCATCCTTCGTCCCTGACTCCTGGCTCCACCCGACACCGACGGTCGAGATGGCCGCCACTTCGACGTCAGCCTTCCTCGACGCGATCGTCAACATCGATCGCTCGATCCGGTTCTTCCAGGCCGCGTCGGCCGAGGTGTTCGGACGTCCGACGGAGTCGCCGCAGTCCGAAGCGACACCGATCGCCCCGATCACCCCGTACGGCGCGGGCAAGGCGCTGAGTCTCTTCATGACGCGCATTTACCGCGAGCGCTTCGACCTGCACGCCTCAACGGGCATCCTCTTCAACCACGAGTCGCCGCGTCGCCCGGTCAGCTTCGTCACACGCAAGATCACGCATGCCGCGGTCAAGATCAGCCAGGGGCGCCAAACCGAGCTACGTCTCGGCAACCTCGATGCCGAGCGCGACTGGACCTTCGCGGGCGACACCGTGCGCGGCATGGCGCTGATGCTGGAGGGCGACAGGCCCGGCGACTACGTGCTCGCCAGCGGCCACACGCACTCGATCCGCGAGGTGCTCGATATCGCCTTCGGCCGCGTCGGCCTCGACTGGAGCGACTACGTCGTCGTTGACGAGCAGTTCAACCGTCCGAACGAGGCCGTCAGCATCTGCGGCGATCCCTCGAAGGCCGAGCGTGAGCTCGGCTGGCATCGCGATGTCTCGTTCCAGCAGCTGATCGAGATGATGGTCGACGCGGATCTTGCCGCGAGCGGTGCGTAGCCAGCCGGGCTGCCGCTCTCTGCTGCTTCCGCAGCGCAGACGCGATTCGCTGCTCGATGACATGTAAGGTTGTTTACAGCCACCGCATGGTCGTCACCTCGCGGTGGGCATGAGTCGTCATGTCGAAACCGTTTGCGCTTCTCTGCGGCCTGCTTGCGGCCGCCCTGCTCATGTGCGTGGCTGTCGGCACGGCTGAGGCGGCACGGGGGCATAAGAAGCCACTGAAGTTCAAGACCGTGCGCGACGAGGTGGCCTGGTGGAGCGTTCCAGGGGCAGACGGGGCGATCGAGCTGTACGGGGATAAGTTGAGCGTTGTCCCCGGCGGCGTTGTCAATCTCAACGTCAACTCCGTCGGCGGTGCGCGCTACGACCTGCGCCTCTGGCGTCTCGACGGCACGTCGAACGGGGCGACCCGCATCATGTGCGGCGCACGGTGCGCGGATCGACCCGGTGTCGAGCAGCCAGCGGCAGTGAGTGATCCCGTGACGAACGAGATCCGTGCGCCATGGTCGCCGACGGACTCGCTTGCGATTGGCAGTGATTGGCCTTCGGGCTACTACCTCGTCCAGGCCGTCCTGGATGAGGGCCCCAATTTGGGCAAGGGGGCGATCACGCCGATCATCGTGAAGCGCTCACCACTGCAGCCACCGGCCCGGATCCTGCTCGAGCTGCCGATGTCGACCGCAGCGGCGTACAACGAGTGGGGCGGTCGCAGCGCTTACACGGGCGAATGGAGCGACGTGGTCTCGCTCGATCGTCCGTTCAGAAATGGGCTCCTGGGTGGCGAGTATGGCCTGCTGCGGTTCCTCATGCGTAACGGGTTCGACTTCGACGTCCAGACCGACTTGGACACGGCTGCCGACCCGCAGTCGCTGTTGGACTATCGCCTCGTGCTCGTCGGTGGGCACGACGAGTACTGGACGCAGTCGACGTCCGATGCTTTTTACGAAGCCAAGAAGCAGGGTGTCAATCTTGGGTTCTTCGGCGCCAACATCGGGTACTGGCGCACGCGGCTCGAGAACGGCGGGCGATCGATTGCCATCTACAAGCGCTCGACGCGTGATCCCGTGGGCGTGACGGGCTACTACCGCGACACGCATCCGGAGTGCCAGTTGCTCGGCGTGCAGCATCAGGCAGGAGCGCTCGACTGGCTGCCAGGGCCGTACACCGTGGACCCGGCTGGCGCCAAGCACAAATGGATGCGTGGCACGGGACTCAATCCTGGCGACGTTTTGCCCGGACTCGTCAGCGTCGAGGTCGACACCATGCCGCGCTGGCAGGAACTGATCGGTGAGACCTGCCCATCGCGCCCTGTGACCGTGCTGTTCCGCCGCGACATGGGTGGTGAGACGCTGGGCGATGCCCGTGCGGTCACCTATGTGGCGCGCAGCGGCGCGCGGATCTTCAGCGCCGGCTCATTGGAGTTCGTCAATGGGATCGACGACATCTCGGCCCGCATAATGAGCAGCGCCTCGCACGTGGATCAACGCGTGCAGCGATTCGTGCTCAACATGCTGCGTGGCATGTCCGGTCAGCGCTGAGCGAGTTCCCGATACACCGCGATGTGCTTCTCGCACGAGGTCGCCCAAGTGAACAGCGGTGCTCGCGCCAGACCGCGAGCTGCGTACGGCTCAGGAGCGGCGAGCAGCTCCTCGACACCTGCTGCGATGGCATGCGCGGACGTCGGATCGAAGAGCACTGCCGCATCGCCGGCGACTTCGGGAATCGAGCTCGTATTCGCGGCGGCAACCGGGCATCCCGTCGCGAATGCCTCGACGATCGGAATGCCGAAACCCTCGAACAAACTGGGGTAGACGAGTGCAGATGCAGTTCGGTACAGATGCACGAGCTGCTCGAGTGGAACCCGTCCGAGTACCTCGACGCCCGCAGGCACCGGATGCCCCTCATGCCCGGACCCCGTCAGCACAAGTCGTAGATCCGGGCGCGTCCGACGCAGGATCGCGAACGCCTCGAACAGGCGGTCATGGTTCTTGTGCGGCCAGCGGTTGGCGGGGTAGAAGATGAAGTCTTCGGGCAGATCTTGTGATGGCGAGAAGGTCTCGAGATCAACACCGAGGTGAATCACGCGCACGCGCTCTTCCGAAACGCCGAGCCGCTCCACCAGCGTCTGCTTTGCGTGCTCCGAGATGGCGATCACAAGGTCGCTGTCTCTCGCTGAGCGCCCGTAGATCAGCTTACGATAGGCGAGTTCGGGCTTCGAGAAGAACTCGGGCAGGTATTCGTGCTGGACATCGAGAATCGACGTGACCGTGGGCACGGAGGTGACCCGTGGGATCATGGTGCTGAAGGGGAAGTGCAGCACGTCGAGGTCATCGAGCCGCATCTCACGACGAATGCGCCCGCCGAGGGCGAGCGATGATCCCATCGCGTACAACCGGCCCGGCGTCGAGGTGCTGGCTGGGTACGACTGGATCACCCTATAAGCATGGCCTTCGGCAGCATCCGGGGCGATCTTAGGTAGGAAGACGCGAGGAGCGATCTCTGGATGCTTATGGTACTCGCGCAAAAGTGCGCGGTAGGCGGTCTCCGAGCCGCCAACGACACCAGGAACGAGCGTGAGAGCGCTGATGCCGACTCGGACCATGAGAGCAGGCTACCGGCTGCGGACCGCGAATCTGTTCGCCAATCGGCGTTCTTTGCGCGACCGCTACCATCGGATAACGACATGACTACTGACGATCCCAACGAAGTTCAGGCGATTTACGAGCGCCTGCTTGCCGAAGTGCAGCAACCTGGCACTGCTTTGACGCTCGATGGCAACGCCCAGTTGGCCGAGCTCGGGCGTCAGGCGATCGTCTGTGCCGGCTCGCCCGCCGCGGGTGGTCGCAAATCGGGTGCTCTGGCCCGCAAGGTCCGTGGCACGGTTTTCCGTCTGACGCGCTGGTACGTCGAACCGTTCGTCTTGCAGCAGCGCTCCTTCAACCTCGCGCTCGTCCGGCACATCGCTCAGCTCGAGCAGCGCATCGCAGAGCTGGAGGGCGAGAAGCCCTCGGGTGATCGATGAGAATCGCGGTCTGCGCACCACAGGTGCCGTTCGAGCACGGGGGTGCCGAGCTATTCACCGAAACGCTTGTCTCGGAGCTGCAGAAGCGCGACCACGAGGCCACGCTCGTCACGATCCCCTTCAAGTGGTATCCCGGCAGCCGAGTGCTGACGCAGGCGTTCCTCTGGCGTCTGCTCGATCTCGAGGAGTCGAACGGTCGCAAGATCGATCTGGTCGTCGGTACCAAGTTCCCCTCGTACGCCGTGCGCCACCCCAACAAGGTGATCTGGTGCGTGCATCAGTTCCGCCAGGCCTACGACTTTGATCGCACTGACCTTGGCCAGTTCTCTGAGTCGCCCGAGGATCGCGCCACGATCGAGGCGGTCCGCCGCTTGGACGAGGTCGCCTTCGGTGAGGCCAAGGCAGTGTTCGCCACCTCGCAGAACGTGGCGGGGCGCATCAAGGACTCGATCGGTGTTGACGCGCAGGTGATGCCGCACCCGGCGCAGACCCTCGCCTACCGCTTCGATGGGATTGGCAACTTCGTGCTCAGTGTTGGCCGGCTGGATCGCGCGAAGCGCGTGGACCTTTTGCTCGAAGCCGCCAAGGTTGGCAGCTTCCGCGTAGTGGTCGCTGGCGATGGGCCCGAGCGGCAGGCACTCGAGCAGAAGGCGCGCGACCTCGGTATTGCCGAGCAGGTGACGCTCGAGGGGCGTGTCAGCGACGAGCGCCTTGCCGATCTCTACGCCACGTGCGGCTGCGTCTACTACGCGCCCATCGACGAGGACTTCGGAATGGTGCCGTACGAGGCGTTCCTGTCGAGCAAACCCGTTGTCACCACGCGCGACGCGGGCGGACCGCTCGAGGTCGTGATCGACCGCGAGACCGGCACGGTCACCGCACCCGCTGCGGCCTCGATTGCCGATGGCGTGGCACGACTGCTCAACAGCCCGGAGCGCGCCAAGGCGAAGGGCGAGCGCGGCCGCAAGGTCGCCGAGACCGTTACCTGGGACTCCACGATCGAGCGCTTGCTCGCCGCGGCGAGGTAGACGTGAAGGTCGCGTACTTCTCGCCCATGCCGCCGAACACGAGCGGCATCGCCGACTACAGCGCGCTGCTCGTGCCCGAGTTGGCGAAGCTGATCGACGTCGAGGTGATCAGCGAGCCCAAGCGCGGCATGGGCAAGAGCGGCGACATCGCGCTGTACCACGTGGGCAACAACCCCGAGCATCATGGTTGGATCGTCGAGGCGCTGCGTGAGCGGCCGGGCCTCGTCGTGCTGCACGAGCACGTGCTGCATCACCTCGTGGCCGGTATGACGATTGCCCTCGGTGACCAGGACGGCTATCTGCGCGCCATGCAGCGCGACGCCGGCGTCGTTGGTCGGCTGATGGCCCACGGCATCATCGACGGCGTCGTACCACCGGTCTGGGAATCACGGCCGATGGACTTCCCGCTCTGCGGTGAGATCCTCGATCTTGCGACGGGCCTGATCGTGCATTCACAGACCGTCGAGGACGCGGCCCGCAGCCGTGGCTACGTCGGCCCGATCTACCGCATCCCGCACCCGGCCTGGCCGAAGCCCGAAATCGCTCAGGATCCGGCGCTCGCGGACGTCACCGGGCCGATCTTCGGCGCGTTCGGGCACCTCAACACCGCCAAGCGCGCACCGCAGCTCGTCGAGGCCTTCGCGCAGGTCGTCGAGCAGGAGCCCGAAGCGAAGTTGTTGCTGGTTGGGTCGGCATCGGAGGAGATCCACATCGACGGTCGCCTCGCTGAGATCGAGCAGGCGCATGCGGGCAGCGTGATTCGCCTGCCGTACGTCGAGGAGGATCGGCTCTGGAACCTGATCGCCGGCTGCGACGTGTGCGTGTGTCTTCGCTATCCGACGATGGGGGAGACCTCAGGGATCGCGATTCGAGCGCTCGTCTGCGGGCGGCCACTGATCGTGAGCGATGTGGGGTGGTTCTCGGAACTCGCCGACGGCATCGCCGTGCGCGTGCCCGTCGGCGACGGCGAGGTAGCCGGCATCGCCGAGCAGATGACTGCGCTGGTCGGCAACCCCGAGCGCCGCGCGCAGATGAGCGCCGCGGCCAGCCGCTATGCCGACGATTATCTTGCTGTGGTGCACGTGGCGGAGCAGTATCGGCGGGCGCTTGTCGATGTGGCCGGTGGTGACCGTGTTCGAACCGCGGTGCTCGGGGACGTGGCAGCCGCGTCGGCGGGCACGGGCCTCGACCCTGCGGGCGCCGAGGTGGCGGCGATCGCCGGGCAGTTGCGCGAGGTCCGAGTCTGATCACCGCGGGTTGGGCATCCGTCATGCAGCGCCTGCGTCGCCGACCGCGTGTGGTGGCTGCGTTCGGCGTCGTCGCGATCGTGATCGTCTCGGCTGCCCTACGGATCATCATCAACTGGAATACGCCGGGCCCGTGGATCTTCGTCGACGAGCTGATTTATTCGGAACTTGGCCGGTCGGCCTTCGATGGGATGGGTATCCGTGGGATCCCTGTGTCGGGGTACGGGCCGGTTTACCCGCTCTTGATCGGTCCCGCCTACGCCGTGTTCGAGAACCTTCCGAACGCCTACGCGGCGGTCAAGGTAACGAATGCGCTGGTGATGTCACTGACAGCGATCCCGGTGTACTTCATTGGCCGGGTCCTGCTCAATCGCCGCTGGTCGCTGATCGCTGCCGCCCTTTCCGTGGTGATACCCGCGATGGCCTACACCGGCGTCGTGATGACGGAGAACGCGTTCTACCCGGCGTTCGCACTCACCATGCTCTTCATCATCCGTTCGCTGGAGCGGCGGACCGTCATTTGGCAGCTCCTTGTCTTCGCTGGCGCGGCGCTTTGCTTCGAGATCCGACCGCAAGGTGCTGTGGTTGTTCCTGCCTTCCTCCTCTCAGCGCTGCTTCTCGTCATCTTCGACGCACGGGCTGCAGAGCTCGGAGAACGGGGATCCGCACTGGTCAAGGGAATCGTTCGTTTCGCGCCGACTTGGGGCATCGCCGTCTTCGGCGTCATCGGCATCGTGGCGCTTCAAGCGCAGCGTGGGCTTCCAATCGGCAGCCTCCTCGGGGCGTACAGCTCGACCACGGAGTTGCAGGATCGGTATCACTGGCGACCAATCCTTACGTGGTTTCTTCTGCATATTGCTGAACTCGATCTGTGGCTCGGCGTGCTGCCGGTCTTGGCGTTTCTGGTCCTCGTCGGCTTTGCGCTTTCAAGGACCGCCGATCGTCAGCTTCGCGTCTTCGCCGCGGCGACGGTTCCTATCGTCCTGCTGATGGCAGGCCTCGTAGCGGCGTTCGTCGTGTTCGCGAATGTCAATCGCGTCGAAGAGCGGAACCTCTTCTACGTCGGGTTCCTGCCGCTTGTGGCCCTCTGTTGGTGGGTTGCCAATGGGCTGCCACGGCAATCGCGCTGGTTCCCCATCGCGCTGGCCATAGTCGCTGTGCTTCCAGTTGCACTGCCGTATCCGTCGCTGATCAATCTGACTGCAATCTCCGATACATTCGGCCTTTACCTGCCGTGGGCGGTGCAGACACGTCTCGTCGAAGGGATGCTGACATCGTTCGCCGTCGCCGCGGGTGTTGTGACGCTCGTCACCCTCATCATCTGTGTCCCGCCACGACGGGGCAAGGTGCTGATTGCCGTTGCCGTCGCCCTGTTCGTCCTCACGAGCGTCGCCGTCAACCAGCGCACCGACAAGGCGTCGGCCGGCGCCGTGGTGCAGGGAATCGGTGGACCGCGCAACTGGATCGACGCGGCGGTCGGAGCCTCCACACCGGTTGACGTCCTCTATCCGGGCACGTCGGAACCGCTGCGGGTATGGGAGAACGAGTTCTTCAACCGCTCGCTGCGCGACGTTCTCGCACTGGGTGCCCCCATGCCGGGCGGGCTGCCGGAGACAGTCGTGAATGCCGATACCCAAGGCAACGTCCGTAACCGACCGGGCTTCCAGATCGATACCGACTTTGTGCTCGTGGACTCGTCGACCACCGTCATCGGCAGCATCGTGGCCTCGGATCCCGGCACCGGGATGAGCGTGGTTCAGGTCGAGAAGCCCCTGCGCCTGCAGTCATCGACGACCGGGGTATACCTGGACGGCTGGACCGGGCCGCAGGCGACCTACACGCGCTTCGCGTGTACTGGCGGAATGCTCACTGTGACTGCGTCCCTTGACGGGGTACTCCAGACGGCGCCAGTGACGATTGCGGTTGCTGCAGGGCCACGTCAGGACCCGCCGATCACGGTCGACCCGTCCGGCGTGCCGTCCACCATCTCGACGCGACTCGTGCCGGTGGATGGTCAGTGCCAGGTGACGTACACGATCACGCCGACGGCGATTCCCGCTGAGGTCCTGGGCTCGACCGATACGCGGGCACTGGGCGTGCTCATGCGGGACTTCGCCTACTCGCCGGGCTCCTGACGAGGCGCTACGACTGCGAGGAGAGCGTCGCGATATCCGCGTCGACCATCATCTCGACGAGGCCACGGAAGTCGACGCTGGGCTCCCACCCGAGCTCCTTCTTGGCCTTGGACGGATCGCCGATCAGCAGATCGACCTCGGCCGGACGGATGAACTTGGGATCGAGCTTCACGTGCTCCTCCCAGTTCAACCCTGCGTGCCCGAAGGCGATCTCGACGAACTCCTGCACCGTGTGCGTCTCGCCGGTGGCGATCACGTAGTCGTCGGGCTGATCCTGTTGGAGCATCAGCCACATCGCCTGGACGTAGTCGCCGGCGAAGCCCCAGTCGCGCTGCGCGTCGCGGTTGCCGAGGTGAAGCTCGGTATCAAGCCCGAGCTTGATGCGTGCCACGCCATGCGAGATCTTGCGCGTCACGAACTCGAGCCCGCGACGAGGCGACTCATGATTGAAGAGGATGCCGCTGACCGCGAACATGTCGTAGCTCTCGCGGTAGTTGACGGTGATGTAGTGGCCGTAGACCTTGGCGACGCCGTAGGGCGAACGCGGGTAGAACGGTGTCGTCTCACTCTGCGGCACCTCAAGCACGCGGCCGTACATCTCGCTCGACGACGCCTGGTAGATGCGAGCGTCGGACTTGACGGAGCGCATGGCCTCGAGCACGCGCGTCACGGCGACGCCGGTGAACTCAGCCGTCAGGACCGGCTGCTTCCACGAGGTCGGCACGAACGACTGGGCGGCGAGATTGTAGATCTCGGTCGGCTGGAACTCGTCGATGGCGGTGGCGAGCGACGACTGGTCGAGTAGGTCGGCCTGATGCATCTCGACCTGGTCGATGATGTGCGCAATGCGCTCGTTGCCCTCGGTGGAGGCGCGACGCACGACGCCACCGACCTCGTAGCCCTTGCCCAGCAGGAACTCGGCCAGGTACGAACCGTCTTGCCCGGTGATGCCGGTGATGAGTGCGCGCTTCTCGGACAAGGTCTGCTCCACGGTCGGAATGGCCGATTGGTCGCTCGGACGTTAGCGAACCGGGTGGTTGGAGAAGGTCGCCAGCTCAGATGGGGATGTACACCCAGCGGCCACTTGGCGAGCGGATCGGCCCATTGCCGGTCAAATCGGCGAGGCGCGCGACAATCGGCGGATTCGGCCGCTCGTAGCCTGCCGTATCGATGGAGATCCCGCAGATACCCCTCGCTCTGAGGGCGTCGATCTCCTCCATCGTCTTCGGATCGGCGAAGCGGTCCTGCCATGCGGCCTCCGGAAGATTCTTCGGGATGCCGTAGGTGAAGGCCAAGTCATTGCTTCCCATGTAGAGCCAGAGGGGGTCGTAGTCCTTCATCTGGAAGATCGGCCAGCTCTCGGGGAATGGGAGTATGGGCAGCGTGAGTACACCGCAGCCGGAATGAGCATCACCCTCGATAGCTTGGACATACTTCTGTGCATCAGCCGCGACTGTCGGGAACGTGGTGAAGTCCCGGCGGTAGGAGCCCTGTATCTGGTCGGCGTAGACGACGGCGCTGAGGAGCAGGGTGATGATGATCGCCGCCGCCGCGTTCGGCCGTCGACGCGTGGCGTGGGTAAGAGACACGCCCAGCACGACGGTAGCCACCACGATCAGCGGTAGCGCGAAGCGACCCCAGACTCTGATGTCCTTGAAGACCCAGAGCATCACGAGCGTACCGATGCCCGTGACCGCAAACATGAGCAGCGAGAGCAAGGCCATCGACAGCCAGCCATCCACGCTGGCCTTCCGTATGAGCTCGTGGAATGCCTTGAAGCGCGAGGGGCCGGGCGCGTCCGGAGGGTTTCGGAGTGTCGAGATCGCCAGGAAGATGAGGATCACCGTCCATGACACCGCAACGATGCCGAGCAGACTGTTCCATGGGGAGCTCTCGTTCCCGAGTCCGATCTGCGTCATTGACTCCCAGTTGACACGGCTCGTCGCGAGGCGCGGGATCCCTGATAGAGGCGAACCAAGAAAGAGTGCGGTCAGGGCCCCCCCGTACATCTCCGATTCGATGTACTGCCGCTGGAACGCTTGTCCCCCGTTGGAGGCGTTGCTAAGCAGTTTCTGCGCGGTAAGCCACGCGAAGGCAAAGAAGGGGACGGCAGCCAGTGCGGTCGCGGCGCGAAACGCACCGCGCCAGGTTGGATTCGCAACGAGCGCCGGGATGACCGAAATCGCGATGAGCGCGAGGCTCGCGAATGCCCAATAGAGTCCGCATCCGGCCACGTAGAAACCAGCTGCTGCCGCAATTGCAAGGAACACGACGTCGGACCGCCGTGTCAGGCCCGAATCCGGCGCTCCCGCGCGGCGCACTGCGCGCGTAGCGAACACCGCTAAGAACAGCCCGACTGCGATGGACGAGTAGTCGGCGAGGAAGAAGTGGCCGCTGAGGCGCTGGAAGTGCCAGGGCGCGAGGCTGAGGGAGATGGCCAGGGGGATAGCGATCAGGCGGCGAACTGTCGCGTACCGCATGAGCAGGTAGGTCGATGCTCCAACCGCGAAAAAGCCCCAGAACACAAAGAGATTGACGGGGAGGTAGGGGTTTGCCGAGATGAGTGAGAGCGCCTTCAGTTCCAGGAGGTGGAGCAGATCCAAGTTGGGGAACGGGTTGAGATCCTGCCCGAAGGGAAATCCGAGCGATGGGTTGGGCGAGTACCAGCCGTGCTGCTGCATGGCCTTGACGAGCCAGTAGGTCGTAAGGCCATCGCCATCAGCCCAGGGCTTTGAGAGATCAGGGCGGTGGGCGCCGATCATGCGATACGCAATTCCGGAGCTCAGAAGGCCAACGCTGATCGCGATGGCTATCTCGACGAGTGCACGGCGCCGTCGGTCGAGCAGTTGCCAGGCGCGCGAACTCACGTTCAAAGGCTACTTCGCCGCCCAGCGCGCGGTGCGGACGAGGGCATCGTCAAGGCCGACGGTGCATCGCACGTCAAGCTCGTCTCGGAGTCGTGTCACATCCGGAACGTATCGGTAGCCGGCGCCTGTGGGCAACTCTGACTGACGGCTCGCTGCCACGTCCACCTCGCAGCCGGGGGCGACTGCGTCTTCGACTGCACGTGCAAGATCGCCGATCGAGATTGCCTCCGCCGAGCCAACGTTGTACGGGCGCCCCGGCTGGCCGCGCAGAAGGACTGCGAGGAGTGCCACCGTCATGTCTCCCGCGTACATGTACGAGCGCATGGCGGTCCCCTCGCCTGCGACGCGGATTGGGCCGCCGGCGATGGCGTCGCGGATGAAATTCCCCACGGCAAAGTGCGCGTCAAGCGGCAGAAGGGGGCCGACGAACGCGAACAACCGGGCCAGTCGCAGCGACGGGCCGCCGGCGGCGGTTGCGGCGAGGGCGAGTTCCTCGGCCTCGCGCTTTCCGAACGCGTACGCGCTGCGAGGGTCTAACACGGTGCTAGGAGTTTGGTAATCCTCGTGAATCGATGTCATGTCGTGCGGCTGGGGTCCGTAGACGGCGCCGCTGCTGGTGAACAACATCGGGATAGCTCCGCTTGCCGCCAGTCGGTCGAGCACGCACTCCATGCCCTCGACGATCACCCGCCGCATACCGTCGGGGTCGACATCGTTGAACGCGGCGCTCGCGGGGGTTGCTGCATGGACAGCGGCATCGACTGTGCCGAGCGGAGGAATCGCCGTCACGTCGCCGCGAATCGGATTCGCCCACTCGCATAGCGCTGCCTGGCGCGCGGCGAACTCGTCGGGATCGCGGGTCAGAACGTCGACCTGTATACGGAGCCCGAGATGTCGGTCCGCGTGGTGTAGAGCGGCGAGCAGCCAGGTGCCGACGAAGCCGGTTCCGCCGGTGACAAAGATTCGTGCGCCGCGCAGGGCGACGAGGTCGTCGCGTGCGCATTCGATGACGGCATCGAGATCGGCGGTCTGTATGTCGGTCATGCGCTCAGCACCACTGCTTCAAGAAGTATCGCGGCCAGATCGCTCGGCGCACCAGCCACCGCGGCCGCGCCAGACGCGGCGAGGGTCTCAGCGGAGTCGATGCCCCACGAGACCGCGATGAACCCTGTGCCCACCTGTGCCGCCGCGCTGGCATCGAACGCCGTATCTCCGATCAGCCAGGCGTTCCGGGGCGCAGTGTCGAGCGCCTCGAGGAGATGCAAGAGGCCGACCGCCTTCGGCTCGGACGAACCGGGCTCGGGAGCCTCGACGGCGGCAAACAACCCCTCGCACTGCCAGCCAGCGAGGATCGATTCCACGAGCGGGCGCGGCTTACTGGAGCAGATGGACAGGCGGGCGAACCCACCTAGATCCGCGAGCGCCTGTGGAATGCCCTCGAACATGGGCGTCTCGGCGGCGGCGCGACTCCCGTACTCCGCGCGGAAGAGTCGGACAATCTCCTGCACCTCAGGCGACTCGGGGCGGTGCCCATGGCGAGAGCAAAGGTCTGCCACGGCCACGGGGAAGGGTGGCCCGATGGTTGCGCGCAACTCGTCCGCGGGCAACGAGCTCCCCAGTACCTGTATCAGGGCCCCATCGAGCACCTCGACGATCAGTGGCGCCGAGTCCGCGAGGACGCCGTCGAAGTCGAAGATGACGTCAGGGAGCAAGTTCATCGGCATAGGTTGCCTGATACCGTACGTATTCAGTCGCCGAGATGCTATGACGCGGCCGCTCTTTACTCTTCCCTCATTCCGGAATCCCCCTCGTGCCCATCAATCGCAACGTCTTCGATGAACTATTCGTCCTCGAGATGGCCAACAACCACTGGGGCGATCTTGAGCGAGGCCTGAAGATCGTCGAGGACTTCTCCAAAGTCGTTCGCTACAACAACGTCCGCGCTGCGATCAAGCTGCAGTTCCGTGATGTCGATACGTTCATCCATCCCGAGTATCGGGATCGTGAGGACGTCCGCTACATCAAGAAGACGCTCGACACCGAGATGTCCGTCGACACCTTCGAGGTCCTGATTGAGGCAATCAAGAAGAGCGGCTGCATCCCGATGTCAACGCCGTTCGACGAGGCTTCCGTTGACCTCTGCGATCACTTCGATCTGCCGATCCTCAAGCTCGCATCATCCGATCTAAACGACTGGGTGCTGATCGAGAAGATCGCGACGACGAGGCGCCCCGTGATCGCGTCGACGGGTGGATCCTCGCTGAAGGACATCGATGATCTCGTCTCGTTCTTCGAGAAGCGCAGTATCCCGCTGGCTCTGAATCATTGCGTCTCGCTGTATCCGAGTGAGGATCACCAGCTCGAGATGCACCAGATCGACTTCCTGAAGAACCGCTACCCCGACATCACGATCGGCTTTTCGACGCACGAGTACACGGACTGGTCGTCGTCGATGCTGATTGCGTACGCCAAGGGCGCGCGGACCTTCGAGCGCCATGTCGACATCGACCATGCGGGCATCCCGGTGTCGAACTACTGCAGCCTCCCCGAGCAGGTCGACGAGTGGTTCAAGGCGTTCAGCAAGGCCAAGGAGATGTGCGGTCCGCCGAGCAACGCGAAGCGGATACCCACACAGCGTGAGGTTGAGTATCTCGATGCCCTTGTGCGCGGCGTCTACTTCAAGACGGATCTGCCGGCTGGGCATAGGCTCAAGGATGAGGACGTCTTCCTCGCGGTTCCGCTGCTGCACGGCCAGCTCTCGTGTCGTGAGCTCATCGCGGGTGAGGAGCTCAGACATGCAGTCGTCGCCAACGCGCCGCTGACGTTGGACGATGTCGACAATCCCTACTCTCGCAATCCCCAGCTCCGTGAGACGATCGAGAAGCGTGGCCTTCCCCGCTAGTGGCTGACCGCGTGAAATACGCGGAGGTCTTCGCCGACTGGCTGGTCGACCTCGGCTACACGCATTGCTTCTTCGTTGCGGGTGGAAACATCATGCATCTGCTGGATGGCGTGCGGACACGGATGACGTGCATTCCGACGGTGCACGAGGTGGCGGCAGGTCTCGCTGCTGAGGCCTACAACGCCACGAGCTCTAACGGGCGCGCATTTGCGCTGGTGACAGCCGGGCCCGGCCTGACGAACATCACCACGGCGATGGCGAGTGCGTATCTCGATCGTCGGGAACTGCTCGTCGTCGGAGGACAGGTCAAGAGCAGCGACCTCGCAACTGGCGGGCTGCGTCAACGAGGCATTCAGGAGATCGATGGGATTGCGCTCTCCGCGCCTATCTGCGTGGCGACGCTGCGGGTCGAGCAGCCAGTGGACCGCGCAGCGATCGAGCGGGTGATTGCTGCTGGGGCCGGTAGCGACCCTGGGCCGGTCTTCATCGAGATGTGCCTCGATGCCCAGGGGGCGCCTGTCCTGCCGAGCAAACTCACTGGGGATACTCCGTCTGGTGCTCGTGAAGTCGGCGACGTTGACGCCGCCGTCGCGGACATCGTGGCGCGCATCTTGGCGGCTGAGCGTCCTGTGCTCCTGATCGGCGGTGCTGTCACCCGACAGGTGGCGTACTCGTGCCTGGAACAACTGGAGGCGCTTGGCATCCCAGTGATGACGACCTGGACGGGCATCGATCGCATTCCCTCCGACTGCGCTGTTTACGCCGGGCGCCCTGATACCTGGGGACAGCGAGCACCGAACCTCGCTATCGCGCAGTCCGATCTGGTTGTCGCCATCGGTGCGCGTCTCGGCCTTCAGGAGACCGGGTTCAATTGGCAGGAGTTCGGCCGTGGGAGCGATGTCGTGCAGGTCTACCCCGATGCGGCAGAGTTACAGAAAGGCCACCCGACAACGACTGCTGCGTATTGCGCCGATGCCTCCGCAGTCCTCCGCGGCACTTGTGATCGCGCGTCCTGGAACGACACCCTCGGATGGTCGGCATACGTCCAGCGTGTTCGTGAACTGTTACCGGTCATCGAGCCAGAAAACTCCACGAGTTCCGGCTTCGTCTGCCCGTACCGCTTCGCAGGCGCTCTGAGTGATCTTGCGACGAGCGACGATGCAATTGTCATCTGCTCAAGTGGTGGCGCGAATTCCGTGCCCATGCAGGTGTTCCAGGTGAAGAATGGGCAGACCGTGGTCGTCGATAGCGGACTCGCGAGCATGGGCGTCGGCCTCGGCCACGCGATCGGTGCTGCCTTCGGCAACCCCGGGCACCGCGTTCTGCACATCGAGGGTGATGGCGGTTTCTGCCAGAACCTGCAGGAATTGGCGATCGTCGACGTCAACCGACTCCCGATCAAGATGATCATCTGGGCGAACGACGGGTACGGCTCGATTCGCACCACCCAGCGCAACTACTTCGGGGGCGCATACCTCGGCTGCGATACCGGCACAGGGCTGGGCTTTCCGCACTGGGAGAAGCTCTTCGACGCATTCAACATCCCAGTCACTGTTCTCGGCGACCAGGGCCTCGATAATCCAGCTGCGACAGCAGGGTTTGCTTCGGACGGTCCGCACGCCTTCATCGTCCCGATCGACCCCGAGCAGTCCTATTGGCCGAAGATTACGAGTCGTGTGACTGAGACTGGGTCGATGGAGTCGAACCCCCTCCACAGCATGTCACCGGACATCCCGGAGGACATCGCCAGTAAAGTGACGAAGTACCTCTCATGACGGATTCCAAGAAGCTGATCTCGGTTGTCGTCCCGGCCTACAACGAGGGTGAGTGCGTTGACGAGTTATCGCGACGCTTGAACTTGGTGTTCGAGGCGGAAGCCGATCGCTACGACTTCGAAGTCATCATTGTCGAGAATGGGTCAGCTGATGATACCTACGAGAAGTTGCTGCGGATCCGGGAAGCAGACCCGCGCTTCCATGTGATCCAGCTTTCACGCAACTTCCTGATGGAGGGGGGCATGATCGCCGGACTCGATCACGCAAAGGGCGACGCCTGCGTGATCATGTGCGCCGACCTACAGGACCCGCCGGAGTTGATCCACGAGTTCCTCAGACTCTGGGAGCAGGGCTACGAGAACATCTATCAGGTGGTTACGAGCCGCGAGGACAACAGTCTGTTTCGACGGTTTGCGGCCCAAGTGTTTTACTGGACGATCAACAAGTTCTCGGATACTCCTGTGCCGCGCAACGCCAGCGATTTTCGACTCGTCGACCGCCGTATCTACGAGGCATTCAATGCTCTCAACGAGCGTAATCGCATGGTGCGTTCGGCTTGGGGCTGGCTGGGCTTCCGCTCCATCGGCGTTGAGCACGAGCGTCCACCGCGGTTTGGTGGCCACTCAACCTTCTCAATCATCACGACCGCAAACTTCGCGTACCGAGGCATTCTGGCGAGTTCGTTCAAACTCCTAAAATTGTTTCCACTCGTCGGCTTCGGTTTGGCAGTGGCGTCTTTTCTCGTGCTGATCTGGTTCGCCGTATCAGCCATAGCATTTGGGGTTCCGTTTCCCGGCTTCGGCACCATCGCGTGTCTTCTGGCGCTTCTATTCGGGCTGCTTTTCTTGTTTCTCGGGATTCTTGCCGAGTACGTTGCGATGATCTTCACCGAATCACTTGATCGACCGCTGTACGTCGTTCGCCATCGACATGGTGTGCCTCCGCCAGCCGGCATCAGTCATGGTGCGTGAGTTTGAACAACGTTTGCACCGACGGTAGGTAAGATCTCGGCACGTTCGCGTGCTCTTGTGTTGTTCAGTGTCTCGCGTCAAGGAAGTCACCGATCGACTCCACCATGTAGTCGAGCATCGGCTTGGTGAGCCCGGGCCAGACGCCGATCCAGAAGGTGCCTTCGGTGATCAGGTTCGCGTTGTCGAGCGATCCGTGGACGCGGTGCGGCACGCCGATGTAGGCCGGCTGGCGCAGCAGGTTGCCGCCGAAGAGCAGTCGCGTGCCGATCTTGCGCTCGTCGAGGAAGCGGACGAGCTTGTCGCGGCTGATCGGCGAGTCCTTGCGGATCGTGAGGGCGAAGCCGAACCAGGACGGCTCGCTGCCCTTCGTGGCGCGGGGCAGGTGGAAGTGCTCCTCGTAAGGCTTCAGTGCCTTGTGGAGGTACTCCCAGTTCCTGCGGCGGGCCTCGACGAAGCCGTCAAGTTTCTTGAGCTGCGAGACGCCGATGGCAGCCTGCATGTCGGTGACCTTGAGGTTGTAGCCGATGTGGCTGTACGTGTACTTGTGGTCGTAGCCGACTGGCAGCTCGCCGAGCTGCCAGTCGAAGCGCTTGCCGCAGGTGTTGTCCTTGCCCGGCTCGCACCAGCAGTCGCGGCCCCAGTCGCGGAAGGACTCGGTGATTTTCTTCAGCGCCGGGCGCTGGGAGAGCACCGCGCCGCCTTCGCCCATGGTGATGTGGTGGGCGGGGTAGAAGCTGACGGTGGCCAGGTCGCCGACGGTGCCGACGTTCTGGCCGTGGATCGAGCCGCCAATCGCGTCGCAGGTGTCCTCGATGAGCCAGAGGCCGTGGGCGTCGGCGAGCTCGCGCATCTTGACGACGTCGAACGGGTTGCCGAGCGTATGGACCATGAAGATCGCCTTGGTCTTCGGCGTGATCGCGGCCTCGACGGCCTCGACGGTGGCGTCGTAGGTCTCGAGCTCAACGTCCACGAACACGGGGAGAAGGCGGTTCTGCAGGATCGGATTCACCGTCGTCGGGAACCCGGCGACGGCCGTGATCACCTCGTCGCCCTCGACCATCCGGCGCTTGCGCAGCCGCGGCGACGTTAGCGTTGAGATTGCGAGCAGGTTGGCCGACGAGCCCGAGTTGCAGAGCAGCGCGCTGCGGGTGCCGATCTTCTTGGCGAAGCTCTTCTCGAACTCGCGGGCGAAGCGGCCCGTCGTGAGCCACCCGTCGAGCGATGCCTCGACGAGGTTCGCGATGTCGGCACTGTCGACGACCTTCCCGCTGACGGGGACTGGGTCGATGCCAGGGCGGAATTCCTTGGGCTGATGCTCAGCCTCGTACCACTCCTTGGAGAGGTCGACGATCTGCTTGCGGGTGGGCTCACTCATGCCGACACGGTCCACGTCATTTGCGTCCCACCGACCCTGCCCGTCGTCACCTTGTATCCAACGGACTTCAGGAGCTCTTCCACGCGTGCAGCAGTCGTGTTGCTGCCGCGAAGGTGATCGGTTTCGATCGCCAACTGGGGCATTGTTTCCGCGAGTACGGTGAGACCCGATTCCAATAGCTCAAGCTCGGCACCTTCGATATCGATCTTCATCCACTTCGGGACGCCATAGTGCTCGAACGCGTCCGCGAGTGTGAGCGTCTGGACTTCGACTCTGTCACCCGATGTCATCGGCAGCATTGAGTCCGCACGGAGACTCTCGAATCCGGACCCGATTGACCCTTCCGAGAAGAACGGCGCCGTCCCAGTGACATCGCTCAACGCGGCGGGTATCGGCTCAATGTTGGAGAGGCCGGCCGTGGTGACATTGCTCGTCAGACAGCGGAAGTTCTGCGGGTCTGGTTCGAATGACACCACTCGACCCGAGGCCCCCACTTTCCGTGCGAGCCAGATGGATACGACACCGATGTTCGCGCCAAGGTCGTAGACGACATCGCCGGCGGCAGGTGACGAGTGCGGGCAGTAAACCGCATCGACATCAATCGCCTCTTGCATCGAGGGAATGAGCAGGTCGAGATCGAGTTGGCGGTAGCGGTGCACCCTCGGTGTGCTGTAGTCGACAATTTGCGTGGGTGGGACGTCTTCCGCATCCACAGCGGAGAAGAACACATCAAAATCTCGTGCGATGTGCGGTACATGAACCATGTCTTTCGAGCTGATTCGGACGACCTCGTTGCCACGGCGAACACTTACGGTGTCGTTGCCGTAGGAGACGGTGCAGCCGTACTGCCCAGCAGCACGGTCGACAATCGTTCGGCTGATTCGATCCTTGGGGCCGTGGCTCGTGACACGACTTGCGAGCGCCTTGCGAATGCGAGTGCTGAGTGGCATGGATCCGGGCTCCTTTCCTACCGCGCTGTCAGCAGGTTCTGATACCACGCGAAGGTGAGCGCGAGCCCTTCTTCGAGCGACACGGCGGGCTTCCAATCGAGTACATCACGTGCCTTGGCCGCATTCAGGTACTGGTCTTTGATCTCGCCTTGCGCCTTGTTCAGGATCTTCGGCTCGACGTCGGGCTGGCCGGCCGCCACGCAGCACGCCGTGTAGATGTCCATCACGCTGAGCGGCTGCTCGTTGGAGAAGTTGAAGCCCTTGCCGCGCACGCCGTCTTCCTGGCAGTGCTCGGCCAGCGCGACGTACGAGCCGACGACGTCATCGACGTGGATGTAGTCACGCAGGAACGTCCCGTCGCTGCGCAGGATGGGCTGCTCGCCGCGCAGCAGGCTGCGGAAGGTGCCCGGCACGATGCGGCTCCAGTTCAGATCGCCGGCGCCGTAGATGTTGCCGCAGCGGGCGATCGTGACGGGCACGCCGTAGGTCTCGGCGTAGCAGGTGGAGATCAGGTCGGTGCACGACTTCGAGACCTCGTACGGATGCCTGCCCTCAAGAGGCATGTCCTCGGTGTACGGCAGTTCTTGCTCGCCGTAGGCCTTATCGGACGAGGCGATCACGACGCGCTCCACGAGATGGGAGTGCAGCCGGCAGGCCTCGAGCAGGTTCCAGGTGCCGGCGATGTTGGCCTCGAAGGTCGCGCGCGGTGCGTGGTGTGCGGGGCCGACCAGCGTCTGGGCGCCGAGGTGGAAGACGGTGTCGGTCTCGTGCTGCAGGACGCCACGCTCCACGACGTCGCGCTCCTCGAGCCGGCCGGAGACGACGGCGATCTCGTTGATCGTGCCGCTGCGCATCAGCTCCGACTGCGGGTCGTCGTCCATCACGAGGGCGGCGACGTACGCGCCCTGGTCGACGAGCCAGCGGCACAGCTGCGCGCCGACCATGCCGGTCGCGCCCGTCACGAAGACGCGGCGATCAGACCAGTTGATGCTCATTCGCTCCACATCTTCCACGGGGGATTGCCGGCGTCCCAGAGCTCGTTGAGCATCTGGAACTCGCGGTAGGTATCCATCGGCTGCCACCAGCCCTCGTGGCGGTACGACATCAACTGCCCGTCGGCGGCGAGGCGCGCGAGCGGCTCCTGCTCGAGCACACAATCGGCGTCGAGGTAATCGAAGATCTCCGGCTCGAAGACGAAGAAGCCGGCATTGACGTAGCCGTCGGCCTGCGGCTTCTCGCGGAACTGGTTGACGGTGCCATCCTCGGCGATGTCCATCACGCCGAAGCGCGAGACGGGGCGCACGGTCGTGACGGTGGCCAGCTTGCCGTGTGCCTTGTGAAACTCGAGCACCTTGTCGATTGGTACATCAGCAAGTCCGTCGCCGTAGGTGGCGACGAAGCGCTCGCCCTGCACGTACTTCTGGACGCGGAAGACACGGCCGCCGGTCATCGTCTCGGCACCGGTCTCGGCCAGGGTCACACCCCAGTCGGACTCGTCGTGCACGTCGTGGTACTCGACAGAGTGCTTGCTCCCGAGGTGCACGGTGAAGTCGTTCATCCGCGCCTCGTAGTTGAGGAAGTAGTCGCGGATGACATCGCCCTGATAGCCGAGACAGACCACGAAGTCGCGCACGCCGAAGTGCGAGTAGTTCTTCATGATGTGCCATAGGATCGGGCGGCCACCGACCATCACCATCGGCTTCGGGCGGTATTCGGTCTCCTCGCGGAGCCGCGTTCCGAGACCGCCGGCGAGGAGGACTGCCTTCATTCTCGTAACCGTAATGGAAGCGTCGGAGAGGTCGCGACGACCGCAGCCGAGATATGACCGTTAAACACTAAAGGTTTCAATCTCAATTTTCAGCACGCCGACCTTCGGCGGTCGCTATTTCCGAGTAGTGATTCAACGAAAGAAAACGTCCGAAGGTCGTCGGGGAGGTCCCGATGTTTCCGTCGCCCAAACTCGGTGACGAAACCGTGCTGGTCTGCCGGAGCGCGTCGGCCCGCGGCAGGATGAATGCCTTTCTCATATAGCGTTTGAACGAGTTTCTGTGCGGTGACGCTCGTTCTGGTTGGTGGACCCTTGAAGACCAGAAAGGTGATTCAAAGCCGCCGTCTTTGAACTCTTAAGGGTGTAAGGCCTTGATTCGAAGAGACGATTGCGCTGTTGCAGACCTACGAGCAACGAGGTGATCAAGATCGCGGAGAAGATCATTGGCGCCAGCAGTGATTCGGATGTGATGTCGTTGGGCGCTGGGAATCCCGCGACTCGCCAGAGCGTCAGGGGTGCTAGCCCAATTCCGATGAGCGCCGCGAGTAGCAGCTCGAGCCGCGTCGACGGCTTCTGCCCACCACGAAGCGCCAGATAACCCATCCACATAGCCACCGGGATCAAGACCATGGTTGCGCGGTACATGCCAGAACTGGGGGCCAGTACGAGCAACGCGGAAGTCATGACCATCAGACGACACCAGGGGGGCAATCGGAGGATAAGCGTGAGTGCAGCCAAGGACCCGAGTGCTACGGGAGACCACATCCTCCAATGCGAATACATCGAAGTCGCGAACAGATGCAGGCTCGTGTTGACACTTTCCCGGTAGGTGATCTTGATTGCCGTGAAGAGTGAGCCGCTATGTTCCATTCCGATCGACCCAATGATGTAGTGCTCCTCGAAGAAGGCGATGGAGTTGTCAAACCCGCCTTTTGCTTCATACGGCGAATAGTGCATCGTCATGAACCCCGCGAGGGTGAAGGTGATTCCAGCGGTCACGGCGATAAGTAGCCGCACGGTACGTCCTCGATCGTTGACGTCCGCGACCGCGAAGTACAACGGATAGACCTTCATGGCGATAGCGGCTCCGAGCGCTGCTGCAGCCCAGTTTCCATTTCCTCGCCTCAACAGAAGGATTGCCAAGGCAACGAGTGCAAAAACGATGACATCGAGGTTCATGCGATCAATGCCGAAGGCGATGGGGTAGCAGGCACCAAGCATCATCGGTATCCCGACAATGTGTGAGATCGAATTCCATCGAACCGACATCGCAAGTATCAGTAAGAGCGCGGCGGAGACACCAACCAGAAGCGTGCCGTAGAAGTCGAGGGTGAAGCTGGTTAGGAGCGTCGTCGAAAAGCCGATTGTGGCCGCTGCCCAGCGCTTGCGTCGATTGAAGGCAGCACACAAGACAGGGCCGGCCAGCACTGCCACGGCGGCACCCGCCATGAGGACAACTGTGTATACAGCGCTTACCTCGGAAAGTTCTCCAAGAATGCGCATGAAAACGAACGTGCCTGGCGGATACGCCGGTCCACCCGTCGCGACTCCGTCGACCACGCGCCCATACGGGAAACCTGATACCGCAAATGCGATCAGGTCGGTTAGATCTGAAAATCTTGCCAGTGGGGTGAACAAGAGACCGCCACGCTCAGGGGACTGCAGGGAGCCGGTCGAGCTCCACAAGGCGGTGCTGGCGGCGAGCGAGACGAGCGAGAACATTGCGAGGAGTACCCGCTCGGCAGAAGCCAAGCGGGAAACGCAAGGTCGGGAAAGTCGACGCAAGGTGTAATAATTATAGCGGAGCGTTCTTGTCCCGGATCCAAAAGACGGCCGGACGCTGCGCGTCAGTCCCATGCTGAGGCATGCGAGAACGCTTTGCGACGTTCGAGGAGGGACCCCCGGTTAATCTGCGTTTGTGGGTACCGGCAATGTTCACAGCGCTCTTCTGAGTGTCGACCCGCGCTACTCTCCCGGCAGGGAATCAACCCACCCGGGTTGATGGGTAACTGAATGTCCAAGGCTGAAAAAGCGCAAGAGGCGCGTACGCTCGCGCCGGAGCATGCTCTCGCGGTGCTCCGCGGGATGATCCTGATCCGTCGTTTCGAGGAGCGTGCGGAGGAGCAGTACACGCGCGCCCGCATTGGTGGCTACTGCCATTTGGCGATCGGCGAGGAGGCGTCGAACGTCGGCGCGATCGATCCGCTGACGGATGACGACTACGTGTTCACGTCGTACCGCGATCACGGCACGGCGCTGGCCGTCGGCTCGCCGCCCGCCGCCGTGATGGCCGAGCTGTTCGGGCGCGCAACGGGCGTGGCCGGTGGCTATGGCGGCTCGATGCACATGCTCGACGTGGAGCGGCACTTCCTCGGCGGCTGGGGCATCGTCGGTGGGCACCTGCCGATCGCGGTTGGTGCGGCGCTCGCGCTCGACTATCGCGACGAGTCGGCCGCGGTGCTCTGCCAGCTCGGCGACGGCGCGACCAACACGGGCGCGTTTCACGAGGCGCTCAACCTGGCCGAGATCTGGAACCTGCCGATCGTCTTCCAGGTGATCAACAACCAGTACGGCATGGGCACGAACGTCGAGCAGGCCTCGGCCGAGCCCGAGATCTACAAGCGCGCCGCGGCGTACCGCATCCACGGCGAGCGCGTCGACGGCAACGACGTCGAGGAGGTCTGGTTCGCGACGGACCGCCTGATGCGCCGCGCCCGCGACGAGCGCAAGCCGGCACTGATCGAGACGATGACGTACCGCTGGCGCGGCCACTCAGTGGCCGACGCCGGCAAGGTCTACCGCTCGCCCGACGAGGTCGAGGCGTGGAAGGAGCGCGATCCGATCGTGCGCTACGCAGCCATCCTGATGGACCGCGGCGTGCTCGATGAGGAGGCACTTGCGGCGATGCGCAAGGACGTGGCCCAGGAGATCTCCGAGGCGATCTCCGAGGCCGCCAGCGCGCCGGTGCCAGACCCCGACGGGCTCTACACGCACGTGTACGCACCCGGCTGGGAGGAGCAGTTCGTCCACATGGACCAGGCCGGTCCGTTCGGCGAGCGGGAGGGGACGAAGCATTGGCGGAAATGACGTACCGCGAGGCGCTGCGCCGTGCCCTCGACGAGGAGCTGGCGCGCGACCCGAACGTGTTCCTGATGGGCGAGGAGATCGGCCGCTTCGAGGGCTCCTACAAGGTGACGGCCGGCCTCTGGGCCAAGTACGGCGGTAAGCGCGTGCGCGAGACGCCGATCTCCGAGGAGGGCTTCGTCGGCGCCGGTGTCGGCGCAGCGATGATCGGCCTGCGCCCCGTCGTGGAGATCATGACGATCAACTTCATCGTGCCCGCCATGGACATGGTCGTGAACCACGCCGCCAAGGTGCGCTCGATGTTCGGCGGCAAGGTCGGCGTGCCGATGGTGATCCGCACGCCCGGTGGTGCCGGTGCGCAGCTGACGGCGCAGCACTCGCAGAGCCTCGAGGCGTGGTTCGCGCACGTGCCGGGCCTCAAGGTCGTCGCCCCGTCGAACCCGTGGGACGCCTACGGCATGCTCAAGACCGCGATCCGCGACGACGACCCCGTGCTGTTCGTCGAGAATCTCGTGCTCTACAACCTCACCGGCGAGGTGCCGGAGGAGGGGACGGACATCACCGTCCCGTTCGGCCTGGCCAACGTGGTCCGCGAGGGCACCGACCTGACGATCATCGCGCACTCGTACACCGTGCGCCGCGCGCTCAACATCGCCGACCGCTTCCTGCAGGACGGCATCTCCGTCGAGGTCATCGACCTGCGCTCGCTGCGCCCGCTCGACATCGATACCTGCATCGCGAGCGTCAAGAAGACGACCCGCGCACTGGTGGCCGAGGAGGGCTGGGCGACCTTCGGCATCGGCGCCGAGATCGCCGCGCGGCTGCACCGCGCCTGCTTCGACGAGCTCGATGCGCCGGTTGAGCGCGTCGGCGGTGCCGAGGCCCCGATGCCCTACGCCAAGAACCTGGAGCTGGCGGCGCTGGCCCAGGAAGACAAGATCGGAGCGGCCGCACGACGGCTGCTCGCCGACTGCGGATTGGTGGACGCCTGATGGCCGACGAACTCGTGATGCCCCGCCTGTCCGACACGATGGAGCGCGGCACGATTGCGCGCTGGGTCGTCAAAGAGGGCGACGCCTTCCAAAACGGCGACGTCCTGGCCGAGATCGAGACCGACAAGGCGCTGATGGAGTTGAGCGCCTACGACGATGGCGTGCTGCTGAAGATCCTCGTGCCCGATGGCGCCGAGGCCGAGCTCGGCGCCCCGATCGCGGTTACGGGCGAGGCTGGGGAAGAGGTACCGGCTGAGATGCTGGCCGCCGCACCTGCTGCCGCACCGACTGAGGCCGCTACGCCTGCCGGCGATGGACCCGCCGCTGCTGCAGCTGTATCTGCTGCCAACGCAACCGCCGCTTCTGAGGTGCGCGCCAGCCCGATCGCCCGCAAGCTTGCCAGCGAGAACGGCATCGACCTGCGCGTACTGGCGGGCAAGGGCTCTGGCCCCGAAGGCCGCATCGTCAAGATCGACGTCGAGAAACTGATCGGCAAGGTTGGCGCCGAGGGCATCGCCCCGCAGACCGCCGCGCCGAAGGGCCCGACACCGGCCCCGGCCAAGCCCGTCCCGGCGGCACTGGCTGACGAGACTCGCATCGAGAAGCCCTCCAGCATGCTCAAGGCGATCGCCCAGCGCATGGGCGAATCGAACGGCCCGATCCCGCACTTCTACGTCGAGTCGCAGATCGACATGGAGAAGGCGCTCGAGCTGCGCAAGGACCTCAACACGGCGCTCGAGGGCGAGGTCAAGATCAGCGTCACCGACATGATCATCCGCGCCTCTGCGCTGGCGCTGCTCGAGCATCCCGAGGTACACCGGTCGTGGGTCGCCGAAGGACTCGCCTACCACTCGCACGCCAACGTCGGCGTCGCCGTGGCGCTCGACGAGGGGCTGATCGTCCCCGTCATCCGCCATGCCGACGATAAGAGTCTCGTCGACATCGCCAAGGCCAGTCAGGACCTCGCCGAGCGCGCCCGCGCCGGCCGCCTCCTGCAGGACGAAATCGAGGGTGGCACGTTCACGGTCTCCAACCTCGGCATGTTTGGCGTCACGCGTTTCATGGCGATCATTAACCCGCCGGAGCCTGCGATTCTCGCCGTCGGCGCCACCGTCGATACCCCAGTCGTGCGCGACGGAGAGGTTGTCGTGCGGCCGATCATGACCGTCACCTTGTCGTGCGATCACCGCGCGACGAGCGGTGCGGGCGGGGCAGCGCTGTTGCAGTCGTTCAAGAAGCGGCTCGAGCAGCCGGTCTTGCTGCTCGCCTGAGCCGACGGCTCGCGCATCATTAGGGCGTGCGCGTCGCCTGGGAAGCAACTCCGCTGAGCGTCCCCCCGACGGGCATCGGGCGGTACATCCGCGGCTCGCTTGACGCGATGGCACGTGCCCGGCCCGACTGGGACATCCGCGCAGTTGCCGTCGCCGAGCAGGAGGGCATCGACCGCATCAAAGCCTCGTTAGCCGGCATGCCCTCCAACGTCACGCTACGGCCGACCGCCAAGAGCCCCGCCTGGTTCACACGTCGGCTGGCCACTGACCTCGGTGTGCGCAGCCTCGAGCGGTTCTCTGGCGATGTCGACGCGTTCATCGATTCGGAGTGGTTTCGGCCGCGCCAGAAAGGCGGCGTACGACTCGCGATTGTGTACGACGTGATTCCGCTGCTGTTCCCTGAGTGGGTCTCGCCGCGCACGCGTAAGGCCCATCTGCGCTCGCTCAAACAGGTCAGCGACCGCGCCGATCGGATCATCTCGATCTCAGAGGTGACCAAGCGCGATCTGGTCGAGCGCCTCGGTATTGCCTCCGAGCGAATCTCGATCGCCTACCCCGGCGTGGGCGAGGAGTACCGGCACGCCGTGCCGTCTGCGCCCGCCATCGTCGGTGAACGCCCGTACATCGTCGTCGTCGGCACGACCAATGCCCGCAAGAACCTGCTGCGGATGCTCGAGGCGTTCGCCCTTGTCGCAGGAGAGCAGGCCGACCTCGACTTGGTCGTCGTCGGCGCCGCTGACGCCGATGAGCCCGCGATCCGCGAGACGGTCGATCGCCTCGGCGTCGGCGATCGCGTGCACCGACTCGGCTACGTCTCCGACCACGAGCTCGCCGGTATCGTCGCCGCCGCCCGGCTGCTGGTCTTCCCGAGCCTCTACGAGGGCTTCGGCATGCCGGTCGTCGAGGCGATGTCCGTCGGCGTGCCGGTGGCAGCGAGCGCCCATGCCTCGCTCGACGAGGCCTGCGGCGACGCAGCCGTGCGCTTCGATCCGCTCGATGTCGCGGCGATGGCAGCGAGCATCAGTAGCGTTCTCGACGACACCGCACGCGCGAGCGACCTCGTCGCCCGCGGCCGCGCCCACGCCGCGCTGTTCACGTGGGCAGCTGCGGGCGAGGAGATTGCCAAGGCGATCGAGGAGACGGTGTCCTGATGCGCGTCGGCTGGGACCTCACCACGCTCTGCATGCCCGCTACCGGCATCGGCCGCTACACGCGGGAGACGCTCTACGCCACCGCACGGGCGCGCCCCGACTGGGAGTTCGTCGCCGTCTCGTTCGCCGGTGGTGAGGGCACGGCGCGCCTGCGCGCCTCGATCGGCGAGTTGCCGCCCAACGTCAAGCACCGCCACATCAAGGTGCCGGGTGCGCGCTTCCTGCGCCGGGGCATCTCGTCGGCGCCGTTCCCGACCCTTGAGGCGATCACTGGCAAGGTCGATGCCTTCGTCGATTCAGAGTGGTTTCACCCCCGGCAGGCCAGCGGCAAGCGCATCTCGATCGTCTACGACCTCGGCCCGCTCTTGCACCCCGAGTGGGTCGACGAGCAGACGCGGCGCTTCCACTTGCGTACACTCAACTCCCTCAAGCAGCGAGCCGATCGCATCGTCTGCATCTCCGAGGCGACGGCGAATGACGTGGTGCGCGAGCTCGGCGTCGACCGCGAGCGCATCTCGATCGTCTACCCCGGCGTGGACGAGGCGTTCTTCGACGCCAAGCCGGCACCACCGGCCATCCTCGGTGGTGCGCCGTACGTGCTCGCCGTCGGCACGCTCAACGAGCGCAAGAACCTCGGTGTACTGATCGATGCGTTCGCGGTGGTGGCGAAGCGCAACTCCGAGGTGCAGCTGGTGATCGTTGGCTCGCCCGATCGCGATGCCGAGCGAATTCGCCGGCGCATCCGGGAGCAGGGGATCGAGGCACGGACGACGCTGCTCGGATTCGTCAGCGATGTCGAGCTACCGGGGATCGTCGCCGGCGCGTCTGCGCTGGTGTTCCCGAGCCTGTTCGAGGGCTACGGCATGCCGGTGACTGAGGCGATGGCCGCGGGCACGCCCGTACTCGTGAGCGCGGATGCGTCACTCGACGAGGCCGCAGGCCCGGCGGTCGGTCGTTTCTCGCCACTCGATCCCGACGGACTGGCACGTGCCATCGCTGCCATTCTCAAACGGGGGCGCGATGGAGCGAGCCATCTTGTGCGAGATCACCCGACGCTGAGGCCGTGGAGTCGCTCGGGCGAGGACTTCGCCGATGTGCTCGCACTGACAACGCGTCGATAGCAGGATTGGCGGCTCAGGGAAGCCGCGGCGTGGTGACGACCTCAAGCAGTTCTCCTGCAGGTGCCCCGGTGATCGCGAACCGGGCGTCCCAGTAGCCGAGCATGGCCGATGCACTCCACGCGATGCAGATGATGACGAGAAGGGTTGCCACTCGTGCATGTTTGGGCCCTCTGCGCCGGGCCTGAACGAGGAACGAGGCAACACCGATGGCGATAAACGGAGAGACATCGATCAGGAACCGAAGGCCCAGCCCGCCGGCGCCCGTGGGGAACGTCCAAGTGGCTGCGGTGAGCAGCATCGTCCCGATCGCCAACATGGCCCCGAGGGCCTGAACGCCGAAGACCCGATATCCCCAGATAAACCCGACCGCGGCGACGATGATGATCGGTGACCAGGGAATGGCTCCGTGCCAGGTCGGATCCAGAAGGATGTTCAGGAGGATCTTCGGCGTGGAGGTCCCGATTGTGAACCCCTGTCCTACATAGGTCTGGGGGAACCACGCACCGGTGGCGCGAAACCATGCGATCGGCTGCACGGCGAGAACGGCGAGGGCAACGACTGCGAGTGTGCCAAGAGCAGCCGCGACTGTCGCAGGTGTCGGTGAGAGCCCCCGTCTCGCCCGAAGCGCGTCGATGGTGGGTCGCCAGAGCAGCGTGGCCATGAACACCGCCACGACGGCGAGATTCGGCAAACGTACGAGGCCGATCAGCGCACTATCGACTCCGATCGCGAAGGCCAGCGCTACCGCTGTGCGCCGTTGATTGTGCAGGAGTGCTCGACGAAGTGCCGGTGCCAGCGCTACAAGCATGCCGAAGAGGCCGAAGGAGGTCGCATGCGAGAACTGGGCGTCGAACGTGGCGTAGTGGAATCCGTACATGCCGACGAACGCCGCGACAGGGGCAAGCAGGGCTATCCGTAGGCCGGTTCGGCGTCGGAAGGCGATGACGAGAGCCGCCAGTCCGATCGAGGCCACCGCCGCTGAGCCGGTGATGATTCCGAGTCCGGAGCTCTTGGATACCCACTGCTGTGGCATCGTCGAGTCGCGCTGGCCGTAGAGCCACCGGAAAGCGGCGATCGGTAGCGACCACACTGCGCCTTGGCCAAGTGTGTACTGCGGAACGAAGCACCCGTCTCCAGTTGCCAGGTGGAAACCGGAAGCAGCCTGCGGCTGATAGGCCACCGTTTCCTGGATGTAGGGCGCGAAACAGAGGTCGCCCGTTTCGATCGCGTACGACCATGCGAGGTAGCCCATGCCGTCGCTACGCACGATTCCGGCGTAGGAGGGGGCCCACGTCACGGCGCCCCAGGCCTGCGCTGCACGGTCGGTCCGGTAGAGATAGGCGCTCGTCGCCACGCACAACGAGAAGCAGGTAGCCGCCACGACGACAAATACCACCAGGGTGCCAAGCCGTGAATACCGGCGCTCCTCAACGGCTTTGGACACGTTGTTCACGTCAGCGCTGATGATTTGCTCATCGTCGACGACGGGTCTTGACGCCGTACTTGCCGATGCAATACAGCGCGCGGACGCCGTCCTTCCAGCCGATCTTCTTGCCCTCGTCATACGTGCGTCCGCTGTAGGAGATGCCCACCTCGTAGATCCTCAGGTTCTGGGCTGCGACCTTTGCGGTCACCTCGGGTTCAAAGCCGAAGCGGGTCTCCTCCAAGTCCAGGCTTTGGATGACCTCGCGGCGGAAAACCTTGTAACAGGTCTCCATATCGGTGAGGTTGAGGTCCGTGACCATGTTCGAGGCCAGTGTCAGGACCTTGTTGCCGATGCTGTGCCAGAAGTACAGCACCCGATGCTCATCACCCGATGCGAAGCGCGACCCGTACACGACGTCAGCGCGGCCCTCCACGAGTGGTTTCAGCAGCCGTGCCAAGTCAGCCGGGTCGTACTCAAGGTCGGCATCCTGCACCCCGACGAAGTCGGCCGTCGCATGACGAAAGCCGGTGTGGAGTGCGGCACCCTTGCCTTGGTTGGTTTCGTGGAAGATGACGCGCACCCGCGGGTCGTCGATTGCCTCGAGAACGTCTCGCGTACCGTCGGTAGATCCGTCATCGACGATGATGACCTCGCAAACGAAGGGCTGTGCGAGAACACGCTCGAGAGCTAGCTCGATCGTCCCCGTTTCATTGAAAGCGGGTATCACCAAACTGAGGCGGGACTCCATACCGGGAAGGTAGCGAATGCGGTAACGGCGTTGTGCCTCGCGGCCAGTGTGTGGGCCGCCTAGGATTACGCTATGGACCTCGCAGAGATCATGGCCACGACGTTCGCCATCGTGAAGCCGACCGCCACGCTGGCTGATGCCTCACGTCGCATGATCGACGTCGACACCGGCGCAGCCGCCGTGGTCGAGAACGAGGCGCTGGTCGGCATGATCTCCGAGCGCGACCTGCTGCGCGTGTTCCGGGACGGCGGCTCGCCGGATCAGCTGGTGCAAGAGCGCATGACGCGTGACGTGCTCGCCGCGTCTCCATCGACGGCCGTGCCCGAGGCGATGGCGATCATGGTCGACGGCAAGTTTCGGCACCTGCCGGTCGTCAAGGACGGGCGCGTGGTGGGGATGATCTCGATGCGCGACCTGATGGCTTGGGCGTCGCTGACGATCCGGTCTGGTGGGCATTCGGAGCTTGACGAGGTCGATACGGCCGAGTTGCTGGCGACGATCAATCGCATGCGCACCGGCGCCGCGTAGCGTCATTCGACTCGCGCGACGGTCGGGGTAGACTGCCTGCAAGGGACGCCGGTCGACTTAGACCGGCGGGGAAACTCAAATAGGAGTCGGAACTTCCGATGGATGTTGACGTTGCGGTGCTCGGTGGTGGACCCGGTGGCTATCCGGCGGCGATCCGGGCGGCGCAGCTCGGTCTTTCGGTCGCGCTGATCGAGCAGGGCAATCTCGGAGGTACCTGTCTCAACGTCGGGTGTATTCCGACGAAGGCCTGGGTCCAGTCGGCGCACGCCATGAAGGATGCTACCGAGACGTTCTCGCACCTCGGTGTCGCGGTCTCTGGCGCTTCGCTCGACTTCGACCAGGTCCAGAAGAACAAGGAGACGATCGTCACGGGACTCGTCACCGGTGTCGGCGGCCTGTTGAAGGCCAACGGCGTCACCGTCGTCAACGGCAAGGGTCGCTTCTCGACCCCGAACACGATCGTCGTCGAGGGCGGTGAGGAGGTGCACTTCAAGAGCGCCATCATCGCCACCGGCTCGCATCCCATGCGCCCGCCCGTCGACGGCATCGATTCCGCCAAGTGCGTCGACTCGACCGGCATGCTCGCCGTGGCGGAGGTGCCCAAGCGCCTGATCGTCCTCGGCGGCGGCGTCATCGGCTGCGAATTCGCCTCGATCTTCAACCACTTCGGCAGCGAGGTGACGATCGTCGAGTTCATGCCGCACCTCATCCCCAACGAGGATGCCGACGCGATCAAGACGCTCGAGAAGTCGTTCAAGACGCACGGCATCGCGATGCACCTGGGCGCCAAGGCCACGCGCGTCGAGGAGACCGGCGCGGGCGTCGTGCTGCACTTCGAGGGCGCGGACGGCGCGGGCAGCGTGGAGGGCGATCTCGTCCTCGTCTCGACCGGGCGTGCGCCGAACGTGGCGGGCCTCGGTCTTGAAGACATCGGCGTGGCCTTCGACGAGAAGCGCGGTATCCGCACGGACGGCACACGCCGCACCGGGCAGCCGCACATCTACGCCGTCGGCGATGTCGCCGGCTACTGGCAGCTCGCGCACTCCGCCTTCAAGGAGGGCGAGGTCGCCGCCGAGAACATCGCCGGGCATCACGTCGAGATGTCGGGCCACGTGCCGCGTTGCATCTACACCGATCCCGAGGTAGCGGCCGTCGGCCTAACCGAGGCCCAGGCGCGCGAGACCTACGGCGACGAGGTCAAGACCGGCTCGTTCCCGTTCGCTGCGATCGCACGTGCTGCGATGTACGCCGACAAGACCGGGTGCGGGCCGTACGACGAGCTGCGCGGCGTCGTCGTGGTGGGCATCAACGCCACGGAGATCGTCAATGCCGGCGTCATTGCGCTCGACGCGGAGGCGACGATCGAGACGGTCGCCGACTCGATCGCGGCGCACCCGACGCTGGCGGAAGGGCTCAAGGAGGCAGGGCTCGTGGCGCTCGGACGGCCGATTCACCTACCGCCGATGAAGCGAAGATAGCGATGCAAGGCGTGAGGTTCGGGGTGCACGCGAGCCTATAATCGCGATGTGTAGGGACGCGCAGGTGCGTAGTCCGCTCGCAGCTCGACGCGTGACCCCTTAGACATGCTCACCTTCTGCACCATCATCTGTCGTAACTATCTCGCGCAGGCTCGCGTTCTAGCGGATTCGCTACAAAAGCACTATCCGGAGTCCGCGTTCCACGTGCTCGTGGCCGATGCTCCAAATCGACCAGGCGTGTCATACGCCAATGAGCCGTTCTTGCACGTCGACCTTCAAGACCTAGCAATTCCCGAACTTGACGTTATGAAGGGGATCTATTCGCCCGTCGAGTTCCTCACCGCGGTCAAGCCGTGGCTGCTGGATTGGGTGTTGCAGGCACACCCCGGCGATTCCGTCGTGTACTTGGACCCCGACATCCAAGTATTTTCGCGCATGACGGAGTTGGAGGACATGCTGGAGCGCAACTGGGCCTTGCTTACGCCGCACATGACCGACGCCTTGCCCGTCGATGGACACACGCCAACGGAACAGGCGCTACTGCTGGCCGGCATCTACAACCTTGGCTTCATCGGCCTCTCACCGTCCGAGGAGTGCTCCCAATTCCTTGAATGGTGGCAGGAGCGGCTCCGACGGGATTGCGTCGTGGCTCCGCCAAAGGGATTCTTCGTCGACCAGCGATATGTCGATTTCGTTCCGGGGCTGTGGGACAACGTGGGCATCTTGCGACATCCCGGGTACAACGTCGCCTACTGGAATCTCGCCACCCGCCACTTCGATGCATTCGGCGACCAGCCGAAGGTCAACGGCGCAGATCTTCGCTTCGTGCACTTCAGCGGCTTCGATCCGCGGCGACCTTCTGAACTCAGTAGCCATCAGGATCGGATTGACTTGAGCGTGCGTACCGATGTCGCGACGTTCACCGACGCCTACGCCGCCGCGCTGCACTGCCATGACTACGAGTCACTTGCACAGGATCCGTATCCCTTCGGACGTGCGGCGTCGGGTAGGTCGATAGGTAAGCTTGCGCGGCATTTGTATCGGGCCCAGGTCGAGAGCGGGTTTGAGGGGTCGCTGTTCGAGGAGTCAGGGGAGGCGAGGTTCGCCGAATCGGTTCAGGCCAAGGATTCACGGCTTGAGTATCTGACGATCGCGCAGGCGTTCTACTGGACTTTCCACACGGACATCCAGCACAACTTTCCGGACACGAGCAAGCTTGGATCGGCGCGGTTTCTCCACTGGCTGAAGGTAGACTCCCGCGTGGCATCCGAGTTCGGCGACGTCGTTACAGTCATGCCAGAACTGGGCGACGGTGCCGAAGCGCCGTCGCTTGACGGCGTGAACATCGTGGGGTACTTGACCGCCGCGATGGGCGTTGGCGAGATTGCTCGGCGACTTGTCGGCGCCTGCGATGCCGTGGACCTCCCGGTAGCGCCATCAGCGGTGCATACGCCTCAAATCCCGGATGTGGTGTCGTTCGCTCACCTCCAGTTGCGTCATGGCTTCCCGTACGCGCATACCGTCGCGTGCGTTAACGCCGACATGTTTCAAGGGCTTGCTCTCTCGCTTGAGAATTTCGGCTTCCGGGACTCTTATGTCTCTGCAGTGTGGTGGTGGGAGGTCGATAGCTTTCCGGAGTCACTGCACGCAGCGTTTGCTCACGTTGATCAGGTTCTCGTGGGCAGCGCTTTCATCGAGGAAGCTCTTCGCGATGTTTCGCCCGTGCCAGTCAAGCGCATTCCGATTCCCGTTCAGATCTCTCCCCGCGCCGCACTGCTCTCGTCCGACCTGCCTACCTCGTTCGATTGGCCAGATGGATTCACGTTCTACTTCTCCTTCGATTTCAACAGCGTTTGGCAGCGCAAGAATCCGCTCGCGGTCGTGGCTGCGTTCACCACGGCGTTTGCGCTCGAGAGCGGCGCGCATTTGGTGATCAAGACGCTCAACGATGAGCAGCACCCGCAGCTGGTCGCCCTGCTCAACGCTGCGATTGCGGATAGAGCGGACATCTCGGTCCTGAGCGCGCGTGTTTCGGAAGATGTGAGAGATCGACTTGTGTGGGCTTGTGACTGCTACGTCTCGCTGCACCGTTCGGAAGGGCTCGGGCTGACGATGGCTGAAGCCATGTACGCAGGGAAGCCCGTGATCGCGACCGGGTATTCGGGCAACATGGACTTCATGACGCCTGAAAACAGCCTCCTGATTCCGTACGAGCTGGTCGCCGTTGGTTCGGGGGCCGGTCCGTACCCTCCAGATGCGCGCTGGGCCGAGCCGGACTTGAATGCAGCAGCGGATGCCATGCGGGCGGTATTCGAGGATGCGGAATTCGCCCGCCGGATCGGCGAAGCAGCCGCGAAGTCAATCCGCAAGACAAATTCGTCGCACGCGGCTGGTGAAGCACTGATGGCGGCCCTTTCGTGAGCGATGCTCGCCGCAGGCAGTTGCGTTTCTCCGATGGGCGAATCGAGTCGGTGGATCGCGCCGGCGAGGTAGTACATGCCCCGATCTTCGGCGAGGGCACCGTTTCGAAGTCGCGCATCCTGCACCTTCTTCGGTTGCCGGTGATCAGGCTGATTCGCCCCTTCATCCAACATCAGCAGGCTGCGAACGTGGCGATACTTGACGCAGTGATCGACATCGGGAAGAACATGCATGTCTTCGAGACGGATCTCGACGCGGATGCGCGCGATCGTGCTGAGCTTTTGGCGGAGATCCGGAAGATGCGGTGCCGCATTGACGACCTTGAGACACGGGTCACCGCGTCGCATACGATTGACGCCCCTACCGACGACGTGAGGTAACGAATCTGTCGCTGAACTCCGGTGAAATCGAGGGGAACCTGGCAAGCTTCGACCCGGAGTTCTACCGGACTGCCTACGGCGATCTGTCCCACCTCGCCGAAGCGGAGCTTCGCGGTCACTGGGTCGGCGGCGGGGCCGCCGAGGGACGTGTGGTGAGCATGGCTCAACTCGAGTGCGAGCATCCGGAGGTGGATTGGCCGAACTTCAGCGCCAAGGACTTTCGCGGGGCTAACCCCGATCTCAGGGACTCGTCGGATGCCGCGCTGGCGATCTACTTCGGTCGTTACGGGCGCCAGGAGGGGCGGCCCATGCGCGTCAACCAGCCGCCGCCAGGATTGATCGCGTCAGTCGCGCGCGACCTGCTCGGACCTGACGTTCCGCTCGACGACCTGACGACCTGGAGCGATTTGTTCGCCGCCGTCGATGATGCCGTTGACAGCGGCTTCGCCCCCGCGATCGAGACGATTCTCGAGGAGCCGGATGACCGGATCATGGTCGTTCGGCTCGCGGAGGCGGTCTATCACTGCGTGCCTTCGCCAGTCGACGTGCGCTTCTGGCAGGCGATGATCAAGCGGAGAGGGCGTCCGTACGTGGTCACCTCCGTCTTACGGTTTTTCGCGCGAGATCAGGAGGCGGTGCGCCACCGCACGGGCGACGCGACATGGGCGGCCGTGGGCGCCGACCAGCGCGCGAGGATCCATCTGCTGGGTGATCACTCGATCGTCGTGACGCCGGCGGAATGGCACCGTCGCCGCGCGGCGAGTCGGCCCGATTCCGGCGCCGGGGGTTTCTGGACACCGACCGTGGCGTCGGTGGAGGGACCGCTGGTCAGCGTCATCTGCAGCCTTTACGGTGGTGGCGACTTCATCCGTCCGTACCTCGAGAACATCACCTCGCAGGTCGGCTTCAAGCATCACGAGCTGATCATCATCGACGCCGCTTCCCCGGACGGGGAGAAGGTCACGATCCGGGAGTTTGCCGAGCGCTTCCCGAACATCCACTACCACCGCCAGGACGAGCGCATCGGAATCTACGAGGCCTGGAACATCGGCATCGAGTTGAGCCGCGGGCGCTTCCTAACCAACGCGAATCTTGATGACGTGCGGCACCCGTGCTCCCTGGATCAGATGGCGGCGTTCCTTGAAGCCCACACTGCCATCGACGTCACCTACACGGACGTCCTGTATTCCCTCGAGCCGCACCTGAACTGGGAGATGACGGACAGCATCGGCGTGCGCACGTCCCTGCCGCCGATCACCACGTGGAACCTACTCGAGTTCAACTCCCCGCACTGCGCGCCGATGTGGCGGCGGGAACTCCACCGTGAACTCGGGGTCTTCGACGTTACGTTCCGCTCAGCCGGCGATTGGGAATTCTGGCTTCGTTGCGCGGATGCTGGCAAACGGTTCCACAAGCTCGCCGATCCGCTGATTGCGTGCTACCCCAACCCCGAGGGCATGTCGACGAGCGAGGACACGCCGAGCCTGAGAGAGCAGTGGCCGATTCGCGAGCGGTATCGGAACCTCCTGCTCCAGCCCGAGCGCGCGCTCGACCCTCTGCGTGAGGTCGGCGTGTCCGACGCCTGAGGCACCGGTCCTCGGTATCGGCACGTGCGGCGGTTAGTACAGGTGGAGGTCGAGGTCGACAGACGGAACAGCAAGGCGCTGATGGGGATTCGGATCACGGGTCGGTCGGCGCTCGCGGAGGTAGCTCTGCACGCGCGTCGTCATGGGGCGATCCCATCCGGCGCAGTCCGCGTGGCGCACGCGTCACAATAGGAGGCTATGCGCGCCTCCCGATTGCTCCTGCCCACCCTTCGCGACGACCCGGCCGATGCCGTCGCCGCCTCGCACAAGCTGCTCGTCCGCGCCGGCTACGTGCGCCAGGTCGGTACGGGCCTCTGGTCGTTTATGCCGCTGGGCTTCCGCACGCTGACGCGCACGATGCAGGTGATCCGCGAGGAGATGGACGCGATCGGGTGCCAGGAGCTGCTGATGCCGATCATGCATCCCGAGGAGCTCTGGCGCCAGACCGGGCGCAACGAGATCCCCGAGCTCTTCAAGCTGACGGACCGCAAAGGCTCCGAACTCGTCTTGGCGATGACGCACGAGGAGACGATCGCACTGCACGCTGCGGCCGAGATCCGCTCCTATCGGGACCTGCCGCAGATGTGGTACCAGTTCCAGACGAAGGAGCGCGACGAGCCGCGGCCCCAGGGTGGGCTTCTGCGCACGCGCGAGTTCATCATGAAGGACGCGTACTCGCTGGATCGCGACCCTGAGGGGCTGCAGCGGTCGTACGACGCGCAGGCCGGGGCCTACCGCCGCATCTTCGAGCGGCTCGGCTGCCAGTACTACGAGGTCGAGTCCGACGTCGGGATGATGGGCGGCTCGGCCGCCATGGAGTACATGGCGCCCTCGTCTGCCGGAGAAGATCGCATCGCGCTATCGGAGGATGGCTCGTACGCCGCCAACGTCGAGCTCGCCGTGTCGCGGCCGTCGCTGCCCGACTTCGGGCCGTCGGCGCCGATCCACGAGATCGAGACGCCCGGCATCACCACGATCGAGCAGCTGTCGGAGTACGTGGGGCGCGATCCCCGGCTGACCGCGAAGTCCGTCATCGTTGTGCCCGAGGACGAGCAGGGCGGCATCGTGCTCGCGCTCGTGCGTGGCGATCATCGTGCCCACGACCTGAAGCTGACGCGCGCGATCGGCGGGCCGTTCCGGCCTGCGACGCCCGAGGAGATCCGCGAGGCGTTCGGCGCTGAGCCCGGCTCGATCGGCGCGGTCGGCCTGCGCGAGGGTGCCGTGCGCGAGGTGATCGTCGACCCGGTGCTCACCACCGGTGCGTACCTGACTGGCGCCAACCGCACGGGCTGGCATCTGCACGGCGCGGAGTTCGGCCGCGACTTCACCGGACGCGTCGTCGACATCCGCCACGTCGAGGAGGGCGAGCTTTCCGTCGAGACCGGCAGCCCGCTGCGCATCGAGCCCGCGATCGAGGTGGGGAACATCTTCCAGCTCGGCACGCGCTACTCCGATGCGCTCGGGGCGAAGTACCTCGACGAGAGCGGCGTGGAGCAGTCGATCTGGATGGGGTCGTACGGGATCGGGCCGGCGCGTACCATGGCGGCGATTGCTGAGCAGTCGCACGACGAGCGGGGGCTGATCTGGCCGCCCGCCGTGGCGCCCTACGACGTGTGGATCACACCGATCGGCGAGGCCGCGCTCGTGGCCGCCGACGAGCTTGCCGCGACACTGACCGCCGAGGGACTCGCGGTCGTCGTCGACGATCGCGACTCGTCGCCCGGTGTGCGGTTCGCCGACGCCGACCTCATCGGCGTGCCCCATCGTGTGACGATTGGGAAGCGCCTCGAGAAGGACGGCGTTATCTCCATCAAGCGGCGTGGTGTCGAGGGTGAGCAGGACGTTCCGGTGGGTGACGGGGCAGCCACGCTGCTGGCAGCGATCAGCGCTTAGCTGACCGTCCAGTCTCCACCCAACTGCACCGGTCCGCCACTGTCAGCGGCCTGCCCGTAGATCGAGAGGGTCTCGACGGCCTCGAGGCTGAGCAGTTCGGTCCCAGCCGCTGAGTCGTTTACGCCGACATCGACCTGGAAGAGCCCATTGCGGAGGGGAGGGTCGGTGACGGTGAGATCCAAAGTCTTCGTCTCGCCGATCGCGAAGGCGACGCCGCGCAGACTCCGACCGCCGATTTCGCGGCCGAGTTCGTCGCGCAGGCCGACCACCACGGTGGCGTCGAGGGCCTCCGTCTTGGCCGCGAGGTGGACTCGCACGGTGAAGGGCTCGCCTTCGACGAACTGGTGATGCTGGGTGCCCTTGGCGTTCAGGATCGTGACGTTGGCGTCGAAGTGCTTGAACTTCCTGACGCTCGGCTCGGCGTGGTCGGCGGGGTTGTCCTGCTCGGCCAGGCGATCGTGGTACTCGGTGATCACGTCGTCGGCTGAGCCGATGGTGATGACCTTGCCGCTCTCGAGGAGCATCGCGCGCTGGCAGAGACGCTTCACCGTTCCGGGGTCATGGGTGACAAGTAGCATCGTTCCGCCCTCGCGGCGGAACTGGGCGATGCGCGCGAGGCATTTCTGCACAAAGCGCTCATCGCCGACGGCGAGGACCTCGTCGAGCAGCAGGACGTCGGGCCGCACATGCATCGCGACCGAGAAGCCCAGCCGCATGAACATGCCGGAGGAGTACGTCTTGATCGGCTGGTACGCGAACGCATCCAACTCGGCAAAACCGATGATCTCGTCCAGATCTCGTGCGAGCTCGCGCTTAGGGATGCCGTAGACCGCACCGGCGAGGTAGACGTTCTCAATCGCATTGAACTCGGGGTGGAAGCCCGCGCCGAGCTCGATCAGGCTGCTCATACGCCCGCCCACTTGGCAGTGACCTTCGCTCGGGCCGTAGATGCGGGCGAGCATCTTGAGGAATGTCGACTTGCCTGAGCCGTTGCGCCCGACCACACCGAAGGTCTCGCCCGGTTCGATCTCTACGTTGACATTTCTCAGCGCCCAGAACTCGTGGATCGAGGGTGCCTCCCGGCGCAGCAGGGTCGCCTTGAGCGAACGCCCCCCACCTGTGGCGATGCGGAACTGTCGTCCGAGGTCGACGGCCTCGATGCGACCGCGTTCGAGCGCCTTCACAGCTCCACCGCGAACTTATCGTCCTTGCGGCGCAGGAACCAGACACCGATCACGGCGAGGCCGGGCCCGACGACGATGCAGTAAAGGAGCAGAGGCAGGCCCGGGACGACACCTTCAATGGCGGTCGCGCGAATTGATTCGATGTAGGGCGTGACCGGGTTTCCGTAGCGCAGGAGGTCAATCACCCACGGCGGAGGCTGGCGCGGGAAATTGTCGAGGCTGTAGAAGACGGGCGTCAAGAAGAAGAGCGGCAGCAGGATCACGTTGACGAGATGGCTTATGTCGCGGAAGAACACGTTCGCGGTGGCGAGGATGCAGGCCAGCCCGAAACACATGCAGAGCATCAGCACGAAGATGAAGGGAACGAGGATCACGGTCTTGAGCGCCGCCGGCGAGACGATGACGTCCACGATCACCACGACGGTGAGCAGGATCAGCGTCGTGATGGCCTGGGAGAGCACCACCGCCATAGGCAGCAGTTCTCGGCGGAACCACACCTTGCGGACGATCTCCGCGCTGCCGGTGATCGCCATGGTGCCGAGGTTCATGCAATTGGCGAAGAGATTCCAAAGAATCAGTGCGGTGAGGATGAACAGCGCGTAATTGGGAATCGAGTTGTTGGGGAAGAGGAACGAAAACAGGAAGTAATAGACGCCCGTCATCGCGATTGGCTGGAGCAGAGTCCAGGCCGAGCCGAGAACGGAGTCCCGGTAGCGGCCGCGCATCTCGCGGTGGAGCAGGGTGCGTAGGAGCTCGAACTGGGCCTGTCGCCGTTCGCGCTTATTGCCCATGATGGGATCGGCCGATCGAGCCGGGGCCAGCTGATCTGCAGTCTCGTCAGGGGCGATCACGTTCTCAATGGTATCCGGCGGGGGCGCTGACAGAGGGCGCTCCGCCATACTTGAGGCGTGCCCTCGGTGCAGTCGCCCGCCTCGCAGATCATCGCCGCCGCAGGCGTAGCCGGGCTCGATGCGGTCCCTGCCGCACTGCGCGAGGGGCGGCAGCTGTCGTTCTTGCCGCTGCCGCGACGCGAGACGCTGGGCTTTCGCGCGGTTGCGTTGGCGACGCATGCGGCTAACAGCGTGCGCGAGGCGCGGGAGCGCAGGCATGGAAAGAGCGCGAGCGCTGGTGCGGCCGGCAGTGGCGCGCGGCTACCGGCGCTGCACCAGTCCACCCAGACGATGCGCCCGTGGGACGCTGTCTCCAACGACACCCTCGCGATTCAGGAGTTGCTGCGCGGCAACGGCTTCCGCAGCGAGATCTTCGCCGAGCACATCGATTCTTCATTGCGTGATCGGGTGCGGTCGATTGACCAGCTGTCTGACCCGGCGTTCGTGGACGACGACGTGCTCGTCCACGTCTGCGTGCACGCGCCACGGGTGATGCGCGCGCTCGAGGCGCATCCCGGCTCGCTGCACCTCCGTTTTCACAGCAACACGCCACCCGAGTGGTTCCGCGGCATCAGCTACGGCTTCGAACTCTCGGCGCGCAAGGGCTGGGAGGAGATGGTGAGTCTCAGCCGCCGCTGCGTCAGTGCCATCGCAGACTCGGCACACAACGAACGCGAGGTTCGCGGGGTTGGCATGGAGGATGTCAGGGTCGTGCCGATCCTCCTTGCTCCGGCGGAGAACCCGCCGACGTGGACGGGCGGCGGTGGCTATGCGATCTCCGTCGGTCGCATCGCGCCGAACAAGCGCATCGACTTCGTGCTGCGGACGATCGCCGCGTACCAGCAACTGCACGACCCGGATTTCGGGCTGGTGCTCGTGGGGTCGGACCGCGGGCTCGAGCGGTATGGGGCTGCTTGTCGCGAGTTGGAGCGCGAGCTCGGCGTGCGCAACGTGCGCTGGGTCGGGTCGGTCGAGGAGGCCGAGAAGCTGCGGCTGATGGCCGAGGCCGACGCGTACCTATGCGCGTCGGACCACGAGGGCTTCTGCGTGCCGATCGTCGAGAGCTTCCGTTTGGGGCTACCTGTCGTGGCACGGGCGACGAGTGCCGTCACGGATACGTGTGGCAGTGCGCTGGCGGTGGATACTGTGGATCCGGCGTTCCTTGCCAATGTGCTGCGGGTCGTGGTAGACGATGCGGATCTGCGGACGCGGTTGCTCGCGACGCAGCATGAAGAAGCCAAGCGCTTCGAGCCGGGCCTCGTGGGCGAGCAGGTGCTCGCCTGGGCGCGGACGCACGTGGCGACGGCATGACCGCACTTTTCGCGGTTCGCGTGCGAAAGTGGGTGCATGAGCACACCGTCCGACCAGACGCGCCTGATCAAGCGCCTGCGCATCGCGCTGGTGCTCGTGGCGATGTTCACCGGTATCTGCATCGTGGCGGTGCTCGGGATCCTCTTCTACTGGAACAGCTTCCTGCTCGAGCAGCCCAAGTCAGATCCGTTTACGCGCGGGCCGTTCGTCGCGGACGTCTCGGCGGACTCGGCGATCGTGCGCTTCCTCGGGCCCGACCCCGCCACCGTCACGCTGGTGGCGGCCGCGCCCGACGGCACCACCGTTGAGGCCGAGGCTGGGGTGTTTCGCGGGCTCGAGGCGGGGCAGCGCTACATCTGGACGGCTGTGATCGACGGGGGTGGGCGCGCGTCGGGGTCGTTCCAGACGGCGCCGGAAGACTTGGATGCGCCCGTTACGTTCGGGGTAATCGGCGACTACGGCTCCGGCAACGAGCACGAGTACGCCGTCGGGCGCGGGCTCGCCGCGATCGACCCGGCCTTCACCGTCACCACCGGCGACAACTCGTACCTGTTGGCGCTGCCGCAGGTGCTCGACCGCAACATCTTCAAGCCGCTGCTGGGCGTCATGCAGGAGGGGCCCCTCGTCGTCACGCTCGGCGACCACGACACGTTCTACGACGACGGCAAGGCAATCACCGACGCGATCGGCATGCCCGGTGCCGGCCTGCTCTACACGTGGGAGCACGGGCCGGTACAGATCATCATCCTCGGCAACCAGGGCGACGCCGCGAGCATCGCGTACGCCAACGCCGAGCTGGCCAAGCCGTTTGACGGGGTGCGCTTCGCCACCGTCCACACGCCGCTGCAGCCCGGCGACCCGCTCGCCGACGTTCTACGCGGCAAGGTCGCCGCGGTCTTCAGCGGGCACCTGCACCGGCAGGAGCGGCGCGTCGTGGACGGCGTGCTCGCGATCACCGCCGGCACCGGCGGCAAGGGGCCTGGCAACGAGGAGTTCACCAAGCAGACCGCCGAGGCCGTGTTCTCGACGATGGACTACGGGTTCGTGCGCGTGCAGGTGACGACGAAGGAGTCGGTGATCCAGTTCATCGACGAGGCCGGGCGCGTGCGTGATTCGGTGACGGTGCCGCGTAGCACGGCAGCGAGCTGAGCGGTCAGCTCGAGCCGGACTCGGCGTAGGACCAACTCGGCGCCGGACCAAACAACTCCTCGAATGCGGTCAGGCGCACACCGAAGGCGTCGGACAGCTCGCCGAAGATTGGGTTCACGGGCCGGATGGCCCGCAGGGCGAAGGCGTGATCGCCGCGGGTCCAGCCCGAGTAGTGGGTGACCACGAGCGGCTCGCCGTTCGCCCGCAGCGCACCGCGGGCATCGCGGGTGACGATGCGGTTCGTCGCATCCCACGTGGCCAGATTGAAGCCCGCGTGGCGGAAGACGCGCACCGCCTCGAACATCCCCGGCGCGAGATCGATCCAGCCCTGATCGGTGAACGGTCCGGCCGGCTCATCGGTGGAGCAGAGCTGCCGCACGCGGTCGTCCCACCAGTCGAGGAAGGCCCGCGTCGAAGCGCCCTGCCCGACAGCGATGAACCCCAAGTTGTAGGTCCCGAAGCGAAAGCAGTTGCGTTCGTCTTGGGGAATGCCCGCCTGCGGCACGCCTGGGGTGGTGAGATGCGGGGTGATCAGCACCGCCCCCTCTGCGACCTGTGGGACGACATCGTCGAGGCGCGCGTGGACGTCCATGTCGGGGTCGAGCTGCACGACGCCCGTTGCGTCGTCACGGGCCAAGAGCAGGCGAAGCAGCGCGGGCTTGAGCGCGCACGCGGCGATGTACGCCGACCGCCCGGCCAGCCACGCATCGAAGCCGCCGCCGAAGATCTCGTCGGCGAGCAGGACCTCGTCGACGTCGGCGAGGAGCGAGCGGCGGCTGGCGTTGACATGCTGGCGTTCGACCAGCGCGAGCGTCAGTTGCGCTTCGGGGTGGTGCGTCTTCAGCGACCGTGACAGCTGCGCCACCATCGGCAGATTCACAGCGTTGGCAATGGTGCAGAAGCGCAGCGTGGACATCAAGTGTGAGGATAGAGGCAGGCGCGCCGCCCGACCTGCTCCTATTTGACGAATGGATACTCGGGCATCAGCGTCGCCTCGCGCCACGGGGTGCATCGTGGCTCTCGGTGCCGATGGTTACCATCGAGCTGCCGAGGGGGCCGCACGGTCCGTGCTCGAGCACACCGACTGGGACCTCGTGCTGGTCGCCGATCGGCCGCTCCCCGTCGCGCTCGCCGCCGATCCCCGCGTCTGCGGCATGCGCGTCGACCCGGTCGATGGTGAGGATCGCGCCGCGCGCTTCCTCGCCAAGTTCCACGCACTCGACCGGGCGATCGCGGTGGCAGACACGCCGCTGATGGTGCTGTTCGATGCGGACGCGCGCGTGGTGCGGCCAACCACGGGCGCGGATGTGGCGGCCGCACTCGCCGGGCATCCGCTCGGCATGGTCGAGCAGGCCACGATCCGCGGCTCATCGATGGATCGTGCCGCGTTTCTCGAGCACTATCGCGTGCACACGCTGGGCTTCATCGACCCCGAGGTGTCGCCACCCACCCTCGAGGCGTTCCGCTACTTCAACAGCGGCGTCGTGCTCGGGCGGTGCGACGCACTCGCCGAGGTGGTGGCCGACGCGCTCGCGCGGATCGGTGCGGCCCGCGGCCCACACGTGTTCGGTGCGCACATGATCGCGGATCAGGATTACTTCCAACATTGGGTGCTGAGCGTCCGGCCGGGCAGTTGCGCCGACCTCGACTGGGAGTGGAACCACTGCTCCTGGTGGCACGACCCATTTCCCCGCGACGGCGCGCGCATCCTGCACTTCTCGAACTTCATGGACGGCCCGACGCCCGAGACGCTCGCCCAGATGGACGCGATCAGCTCCCGGGTAGCGGCCGGCGATGCACTGAGCGCGCGCGTGACCGCCGTCGTCGTGACGCATCGCTCCGAGCGAGTGATCGACGACTGCGCCCGTGCGCTGCGTATGGCCGGTGTCGAGCACGTGATCGTCGTCGACAATGCCTCTGACGACGAGACCGTCGCTCGCGCCCGTGCTGCCGGGTGCGACGTCGTCGAGCTGCCGCGCAATCACGGGTTCGCCGTCGGTGCGAACGCCGGCCTCCGCCTCGTAGAGACTGAGATCGTCTGCGTCGTCAACCCCGATTGCCTCGTCGACGTCGCAACTATCCGGCGTGGCGCCGAGCTGTGTACCGACGACGCGGTCTGCGCCGTGCCGGACTTCGTCGACGAGGCCGGGGTGGTGACGGCGGGCGTCCGCGGTGCCTACACGCGGCGGCGCCTGCTCGCCGACGTCGCCCGCACGCACAACGCCACGAGCAGGGTGGCAGCGCTCGCCGAGCACGGGCCGCGGTACGACGGGCACGGCTGGGCGTGGCCGCTCGGGGCCTGCGTGTTTCTGCCGGCTGCGGCGCTGCGGCGGCTCGGTGGCTTCGACGAGGCGTACTTCCTCTACATGGAGGACGTCGACCTCGGGCAGCGCTGGTGTGCGGCGGGTGGGCGGATCGTCTCGACCGGCACGACCGTGCGACACGCCGAACAGCAGGGAGCCGACGTGACGGCGGCCGCGCGCGGCGCACTGCTCGCCGCCGCACGCGTGCAGTACAGCCGGCGCGCCTTCGGTCCGATCACCGGCAGACTCGCGCAGCTGCTGGCCGGGAACGCGGCATGATCGTCTACGCCGTACCCAGCGCCGGCATCTTCGGCGGCATCAAAGTCGCCTACCAGTTCGTCGATCTCCTGCAGGCCGAAGGCGTCGCCGCCTGCATTGCTACGCCCGACGGCAAGGCAAGCGGCTGGTTTCGTTCGCAGGCGCCCGTCGTCGCGCGCGCCTGGGCGCTCGACCACCTCGGCGATGGCGACGCGATCATGTTCAGCCTGCCCCACGACCACGCCGAGCTCCGGCGCAGCGGGCTGCCGCTCTTCTTCCACTGTCAGGGCACCGACCCGCTGATCGACCCGGTTCTGCGCGACGAGAACGTGACGGTACTGACGTGCTGGCAGCAGGCCCACGACTACGTGCTCGCCGCCGGTGGCCGCGCCCCGACCGACGTCGGCATCTCGATCGCACCGACCTTTTATCATCGCGGCGAGCTGAAGGATCCGCACGTCGCCACGCACATGCCGCGGCGAGGCCGGGAGATCGCCGAGCAGCTGGCCGAGGCCTGCCCCGACCTGCACCTCGTCCCGATCGATGGGAGCGACGAGGTCGAAGTCGCGCAGATGATGCGCCGAGCCGGCGTCTACCTGGCCACCGCCGAGGGGGAGTGGTTCGGGCTGCCCGCGCTCGAGGCGATGGCCGCTGGGTGCGTCGTGTTCAGCGTGCCCGTGCTCGGGGGCATGGAGTTCCTCGAAGACGGGATCAACTGCGTGGTGGGCGACGTCGAGCATCTCGAGCGCGAGCTCGCGACGCTGTTCGCCCCGGCTCGCGCTGCGCACTGGCAGTCGCTGCGCCACGCAGCCATCGCGACGGGCCTGCGCTACCGCCGCGAGGCGCAGGCCGTCAAGGTCGCCGCGTTCGCGGCCACGCTCCCCGAGCGCATGCGTCGACCACTGGGGCAGCCTCGTGTCTGAGCGCATCGCGATCGTGATCCCCTCGCGTGGCATGAACGCGCTGCTCGCCGTCGCGATCGATCATGTGCAGCTGGCGCTGGAGCAGGTCGCTGACCGCGCCAGCGGAACGATCATCGTCTGCGACAACGCGACCGACCCGCCGTACGTTCGCGCCGACCTGCCCGCCATCGACGTGCTGCTGCGCTACGACGAGCACCGCTCGTTCAGCGAGGCCTGCAACGCAGGAGTCGCGGCCTCCGCTTGCGATCTCGTGCTGCTACTCAACAACGACGTGCTCCTGCACCGCCACGCGCTTGGCGAGATGCTTGACCTCGTACACGAGCCACTGATGGGCATCGTCGGCACGCGCCTGCTGTTTCCCGACGGCACCATCCAGCACTGCGGCGTCGTGTTCGGCGAGCACGGGCCGTTCCACGATCGCGCGCGTCGTCCGACCACGATCGTGCCGCGTGCGCCGCGCTACCTGCAGTGCGTGACCGGCGCGGCCCAGCTTATTCGCCGCGACGTGTGGGAGCAACTCGGCGGCCTCTGCGAGGACTACCCCTTCGGCTACGAAGACGCCGACCTGTGCCTGCGCGCCCGCCAACTCGGCTACCGCGTCGCGTGTGCGCAGCGGGTCGACTCGATCCATTTCGAATCGCAGACACCGGGGCGCGTCGAGCGTGACATCCCGTCGCGCCGCGTGTTCCTCGAGCGTTGGCACGGCCGTTGGTCGATCGACGCGGAGGAGTTGCCGTATGGCGCCTGAGATCTCCGTGCTGATCCACACCCGCGACTCGGCGGCCACCATCGCACCGTGCCTCGCGTCCGTGGCCTGGAGCGACGATGTCGTGGTGCTCGACATGGCGAGCACCGATGACACATGCACGATCGCCGTCGCCGCCGGCGCTCGCGTTGTCGCGATTCCGGCCGAGCCATGGAACGATGCGATCCGCAATCGTCACCTCGCTGAGGCGGTCCACCCGTGGACCCTCGTGCTCGATGCCGACGAGAGCCTCGCCGACGACGGTGGGCGCCTCGTGATCGCACTCGTGGAACAGCTCGGTGCCGACGTCGACGCCTTCGCCCTCCCGCGCATCAACACCATCGCCGGGCGGGTGATGCAGGGCACGGGCTTCGCTCCCGACCATCAGTGGCGCCTGTTTCGCAGCGGATCGCTCGCCTACTCCGCGGCGCATCACCAGCCACCCGTGTTCCGCGACGGGCATCACCGCCTGCACATCGTGGATCCGACCACCGGTCCCTGCATCCACCACGCGAACTACAGCTCGCTGCGCGATTTCGTGCTGCGGCAGGCGCGCTACGCGGTAACCGATGCGTACGATCCCACCGCGTTCGACCTCGGTGCCTACGCCGAGCGCACCCACCGCGAGCTCGCCCGGCGGCACGACCCCGAGGCCGACGGCGATCTCTCCCGCGCGATCGCGACGGTGATGGCATGGGACGGGGCTGTCCGCGCACTCCTCCACTGGGAGACGCTCGAGCCGCGGCCGCGGCTCGGAGAGTTTCTCGCGCTGCCGGTCGGGCTCGCCGGCGACGCGTCACGCGCCGAGGATGGCGATGACGCGATTGTCGTACCAACTGGGCTTCGAGGCCCATCGCGCGCCGACGCCGGGCATGCGCCACAACGGCCTGGCGACCGTCGGAGCACCTCCGGTGCCGAGTACGCGCTGCGTCGCGCCTGGGCCGCCCATCGCGTGCACCGCTACCAGGAGACGATCATCGTGCGACGCGCCCTGCGTGCCGATCTCGGTATCCACTCGCTCGACGAGGTGATCGCAGAGCGCCCCGCGGCAACGGCCGCGGCCACGCCGCTCGAAGCCGACCTCGCCCGCACGCGCCGCGCGGTCCTCGGGCGTGCCCTGCGACGCAGCACCCGCCGTCGGCTCGGTGGCGGTGGCGTGTACCCGATTCCACCACTGCGCGGCCTGGCCTGGCGCGCCGAGGGCAGGCTCGACGCGTCGATCATCATCCCCTTTCACGAGCAGTTCGAGCTGACGCTGCAGTGCCTGGAGGCGGCCAGCACCACAAGCGTGGATCGCTCGCTCGAGTTCATCGTCGTCGATGACGGGAGCTCGCTCGACCGGTCGGAGGTGTTGGCCGGCGTGCCCGGCGTCGAGTACGTCCGGTTGGCTGCACGGACGGGGTTCGTCGGCGCAGTCAATGCCGGCGCTGCCCGTGCTCGCGGCGATGTGATCGTGCTGCTCAGCAACGACACCGTGCCGCAACCCGGCTGGCTCAGTGCACTGCTCGACACGCTCGCAGCCGACGAGAGGACGGGCATCGCAGGCGCACTGCTCCTGCATCCCGACGGGCGCGTCGCCGAGGCCGGCGGGCTGCTCGGACGCGACGGGGTCCCGCAGATCCTCGGCACGGGCCTCGCCGGTGATGATCCGAGCATCGCCGGCGTGGACGTGGACTACGTGTCCGGCGCGTGCCTCGCCCTGCGCCGCGAGCTGTGGGAGGCGGTGGGCGGCTTCGATGCGGGCTACGCGCCGGCCTACTTCGAGGACGCCGACCTATGTCTGGCCGTTCGCGCTCGTGGCCTCCGCATCCGCGTCGAGCCCGCCGCACGTGTCGTCCACCTCGCGGGGCAGTCCTACGGGACGGACGGCGACCCCACCAAAGATGTGCTGATGGCGCTGGGCCGCCGGCGCTTGCTTCGGAAGTGGGGCGACGAGCTGGTGCGACGCGCCGACGCCGTGCCCGTCGCGGCCGGCACGCGCGAGCGGTCGATCGTCGTCAGCGACCTGCAGCTCCCGCGCGACGACCTCGAGGGCGGCTCGACGCGGATGCGCGGCATCGTGCGCGCGTTGCTCGCCGACGGGTGGGATGTCGTCTTCGCCGCACTCGACCTCGACGACGCATCGCCGGTGGCAGACGACCTGCGGGCCGAGGGCTGTCGTGTCGTGGCCGGCCTCGATGAGGTCGTGGCCGCGCTCCCACGGCCGCCGCAGGCGATTCTGCTCAGCCGCCCCGAGACGTTCGGCGCCTTCGCGCTCCATCTGAAAGGCACGTGGCCGCAGAGCCAGCTCATCTATGACACCGTCGATCTTCACGCCGATCGGGCACGCGCGCGCAACGAGCGCCGTGGGGCCGGAGCCGACGGCTTCGTCGACGTCGTCGCCGGCCTCGAGCTGGCGGCCTTCACGGCGAGCGATCTCGTCCTCACCGTCTCCGAAGAGGAGGCACGCGTCGTGCACGAGCGTGCGCCTGGTGTCGAGACCGCACTCGTCCCGGTGATGTACCGCGTCGAGCCCGCCCCGGCCCCGCGCAGCGCCCGGCATGGCATGGCCTTCGTCGGTGGCTTCCGGCACGTCCCGAACATCGATGCGGCTCTGCGGCTCGGCGCGCAGGTCTTTCCTCGCGTTCGTGCAGCGGCACCGGCTGAGACGCTCACCATCGGCGGCGCCTTTCCGCCGCCCGAGCTCGTGGCGCTGAGCGGCCGACCGGGGATCAGCGTCTGCGGGTGGGTCGACGATCTCGACGCCTTCCATGCCGCACACGTGGCGCTCGTCGCGCCCATCGAGTGGGGCGCCGGTATCAACAGCAAGATCGTCGCCGCTCTCGCCGCCGGTCTGCCCGTCGTGACGACGCCGTTCGGCGCGACCGGGCTCGGTGCCGTGGCGGGCGAGCATCTGTTGGTCGGGGAGACCGACGCCGAGCTCGCCGAGCTGTACCTGCGTGTCGCCGGTGACGCCGCGCTCTGGCAGTGCCTCGCCGACGCGGGGCGTGCGCTCGTGCGTCAGCGCTACGAGCCGGCCGTTGCCACCCGTCCGCTGCTCGAGTGGTTGGACGTACACACCGGTCCGACGGCTCCGATCCGTCCCACGGACGCAACCCACGCGAAGATAAGTACATGAAGACCCTGCGCATCACGATCAGCGTGCTCGCACTGATCGCCTTCGTCGCGGGTCTCCTGATCCCGCAGCCCGAGGTGTTCGCGATCTCCGGGCTGTGCGCGATCGTGATCTTCCTGCTCGGCTGCGGCTCGATCGCCGCCGACGCACTGCCGCTGCGGGGCGTGCCCCTGATCTGCTCGATCATCACCGTGCCGCTCGCGGTCGCGCTGATCGTGCAGCCGTTCTCCGTGCCGTTCTACGCCGGGGTGATCCTCGTGCTGCAGGGCGTGGCGTGGTTTGGCGGGCGGCGGCTCGCTGTTGCGAGTGCGTAACTGACGCGAGCGTTTGCGTCACCTTTACGGCGCTGGTTGTGGCAACTATCCTCGACACATGATTCGCGCGCGTCGGGCCGTCACCGTCGTTCTCGCCCTCGTCGCGGTCCTCGCGTGCGCGGGCGTGGCACAGGCCGCCAACTACCCGGTCGCCAATGCCGACTCGGGGCAGGGCTCCGACGCCACATGCAACCCGTGCCGGACGGTCATGGGCGCGCTGCGGTTCGCCATGCGCAACGCCGGCGATGATCGGGTGCTGCTCGGGACCGGCACGTACCGCGGCAACCTCGTCATCCGCGACGCCAATCGCGTCTCCATCGCCGGTGCCGGTGCGCGCACCGTGATCGCCGGCAACGTCGACATCGGCACGCCCAACCGCGACGACCTTTACGTCCCCGACTCGTCGCGCGGATGGGGGCGCTCCGTCACGTTCACCGGCCTTGTGGTCTCGAGCCCCGGGGAGGCGATCAGCGCGGAGCGGGTGGATGTGGCGATCACCGATGCATCCGTCGTCGGCACCGTCAACGTCTTGAGCGCCGCGCTGGATGCCTACCGCGCCACGATTACGGCCAACGGGTGCTCGCCCGGCATCGTCCTCGACGTCGGTGACATCGGTGACGCCGCGCACTCGCTCGAGCAGGGTCTGGACGTCGCCTCGAACGTGGTGCAGACGTCGGTTCGGGGCGCCCCGGTGATCACCTACCGCGGCTCGCGCAACGTGTTCGACCTGCTGCTCGTGAACCAGTCGCTGCTCAACGGCAGCGTGGCCGGGTGCCCGCCACTGATCCATCACGCGCTGTCCGTGGGGGCGGACGGGTTCGCGCAGATCGCCAACACGCTGATCCTCTCCCCGAACGTCGCCGGCGGCGCGGGGATCAACGTGACCGACTCGCTCGTCTACGCCACGCTCAGCACGATCTCCGGGGCGTACGACGTCGGCATCTCGTCTGTGCGGTCGCGCGTGATCAGCCAGGGCATGGTGATCGACGGGCCGCCGATCGCCGTCGACGCCACCGGCGGCGGCAACCGGGCGGTCGGCGCGTTCGAGCTCGACTACACCTTCGCCAGCGGTGTCGCGCGGCTCGGCGGCGGCGCGGTGGCCGGGCCCAGCAACCGCTTCTCCACGCAGCTCGGGATTCCCGCGGCGTATCCCTTCGACGTCGTGCAGGAGATGCTGCTGCGGCTCGCCTTCAACGGCGTCGAGCGGCCGCAGCCGTTCATCATCGGCGGCCCCGAGCTGTATGACGCGGGTGCGATCGAGCAGCCGGCGTCGTCGCTCGCGATTGTCGTGCCGCCCGTGCCCGGACCGGTGTGGGTGCCCGGGCGCGTGCTCGGCGGCGTACCGCAGGTCGATGTGGATGGCATCGGGCTGCCGGCGGCTCCCGGCGCGCCCGTCGCCGGCAGTGCCGCGGCGCCCGGCGGCGACGCCGCGGGTGGCGCGGCGGCGGTGTCGGGGCCGGCGCTGATCATCCAGCCGCCGAAGCGGGTGCGGCAGGGCACCACGGTGATCGTGCGCGTGAAGGTGCCGTACCGCGGGCGGCTCACGCTGCGCACCTACGGCGAGCGCGGCGGCCTCGTCGCCGTCGGCAAGGGGCGGCCGGTCGTGAAGGGCTGGCGCAAGGTCAAGCTGACGATCGGGCCGAACACGCGCCTCGGCACGCTACGGATCGTGGCCACGCACGTGCGGCCGCAGACGCGCGCCGTGCTCACCGCCGCGAACGTCACGCGCGTCGTCAAGGGGTAGCGGCGGGCGCGGTCCGGCGCGATGCGCGCGTCGGGTGCCACAGGGCGTGCGTCGTGCGTGCGGATGCGTGCACCGGTGGACGGCCTGCGGCACGAAGCGGTGGCAGTGCGGCACGCGCCGGTGCGGGGGCAGGTGACATGCTGGCGGCATGAGCGAATCGTCCGGAAATTATCAAAACCGTCCGGAACGCGGTATCGTCTGCGCATGGACACCACGCACTGCACGGCCGACCAGGTGCGCATTCCCCGCGTCGCGGAGGGCGAGGCTGTGATCGTCACGCGGCACGGCAAGGAGGTCGCCGCGATCATCGCGATCGAGGACTTCCGGCTGCTCGAGAGCCTCAAGGCGGCGATCGCGGCGGTGTCGCGGCCCCCGCGATACCAGCCCTCCGCCGCGGAGATCGAGGCGTGGGAGACCGACGACGATGAGTTCCCCACCGAGGAGGAGTGGGAGACCATCGGCAAGCGCCTATGACCCCAGACCTGCCTCAGCGTGGCGAGATCCGCTGGGCGCTCGTGCCGCACGCCGCCGAGGCGCCGTTCGCGTTCGCGGGCGTCGAGGATCCGCTCGATTTCGCCGCAGCGTCGGCGATGCTCCGGACCCGCGGGGCGCGGAATCGCCAGGACATCGTGCTCCCCGCGGTCATCCGCCCGGTGCTGATCCTCCACGGGTGGGAATCGGCGAGCCACGGCGCCTACGTGGCGCTGCGGACGAGACGCCTCGAAGCGCTCAGCCCCGCGACGCGTGAGGCAGTGCTCGCTGATGCGGCCGGCGGGCTGGTACTGCTTGACGGGGCGTCTGCGGGGCACGAGCGCGCGGCGATGATCGCCGGTATCTCGGGCCTGCACGGATCAGCGATCGACCACGCCGTCGTCGGTCGCGCATCCGCGAAGACCATGCGCCGCGTGAGCGAGCGCATTGCCGACCGGCTGGAGCTCGACCTCGGGCAGATGATCAGCGATCGCGTTGAAGCGGTCCTCAGCGGACTCGACCCCGCCTAGGCGTACCCGAGCTCGTCGAGGCGATCCTCGTCCATCCCGAAGTGGTGGCCGATCTCGTGCAGCAGCGTGATGCGGATCTCCTCGCGTAGCTCCTCGACCGAGTCGCACATCTCCGTCAGCGGGCGGCGGTAGACGATGATGCGGCTCGGGCCGAGCGGCGGCTCGTGGCCGCGCTCCGTCAGCGGGATGCCGACATAGACGCCGAGCAAGTCGGGATCGTCGGGGTCGTGGTCCTCGACGATCACCACGACGTTATCGAGGGCGTCAGCGGCCCAGTCGGGCAACTCGTCGAGTGCGTCCTCGACGACCTGGTCGAAATCGGCCTCATCCATGCCCGCAGCGTACGTCACGCATGCCAGCGGGGCGGATGCTCGGGGTCGGGTAGACTGCCCGCGTATCGGGACGTGGCGCAGTCTGGTAGCGCACTCGGCTGGGGGCCGAGTGGTCGGAGGTTCAAATCCTCTCGTCCCGACCTCGCTCCGGCAGGAGTGACGCCACACGGCGTCGCCCGCCGGAGCCTGTCTGGTGCAGAGCGGTGCGGAAGCGTCGCTCGCGTGTGTGCTGGGCGTGCCTACGGTCGACGGTATGGGCGGGCCGTGGCAGATCACGTACTACGTTGATGAGAATGGGCGCGAGCCGTTTCGGCGGTGGGTGGATGGACTGCCGCCGTCCGCTGCTCGTGCTGTCTTCGATGAGATCGAGATTCGGCTCGCGCTCGACGGCCCGAATGTGTGCCGTGACCACTGGGGTCGCAGTCTCGGGCGTGGTCTGTACGAACTCCGAATTCGACGCGACAGGCTGTTGGTCCGCGTGTTCTTCGGCACGGCTCGCGGGCGGGTCGTCATCGTCCTCGGTGGCCTCGACAAAAGCAGGCGTCCGAAGCGCCAACGAGCGGCGATCGAGGAAGCGCGATGGCGACTCGCGGACCATCGACGGCGCCACAACACCGTATGAGGTTTATTGCATAATGGCTGTCATGAGCAGAAACCAGACAAGGTTCGAGGAGCACGGTCGCGAGATCTGGGAGCGCCTCACGCCCGATGAGCGCGAAGAGGCTCGTTTTCACCGCTCCGAGATCCGCCTCGGCATGTCGATCAATGCGCTTCGGCACGCTCGCGGGTTGACGCAGGCGCAGCTTGCCGAGCTATCTGGCGTTCCGCAGGGTCAGATCAGCCGTATCGAGCAGGCGGTGGGCGTCAACCCCACCCAGAAGACGTTGCTCAAGCTCGCGCTGGCGCTGGACGCAGACCTCTGCATCGTGCCGCGCGACGCTGTTTCGGACTAGCCCGGCAGCGCGCCGCTGAACACATGGCCCTGCACGCAACGGGCGGTGTAGCCCGTGCGGCCCTCCTCGCCATGCGTCGAGACGGCGTCGGCCGCGAAGGCCGTGCCGCACGTCGGGCAGAAGCGCGGCTGGTCCACGGTGCCGACGCAGCTGGGGCAGAGCACGGGCAGCACGCGCTGCGAGATGCGAAAGCCCGCCACGAACTCGTCGCGCGTCTCCGCGTAGCGATCGAGCGGGCCGCCGCAGCCGATGCAGTGATCACGCTCGGCCATCGGTGCCACGCTGCACACGAGATCGGCCTCAAACACGGCGCGCGACTCGTCGGACGGATCAAGTGCCTGGACACTGCCGTCGATGCTCACCACCGCGCGGTCGCTCGTGACGCGCCCGAAGCGCACGCGGGCGTGGGTCATGAAGCGCCCGTCAACGCCGGCGTCGGGGCCGGGGCTCTCGATGCGCACGTCCTGGCCGTCGAGGTCGGCCGCACTCGAGCCAGGAGCCCAGCCGGCAATGTGCATCAGCGAGCGGCCACCCGACGCGCGCAGCCAGAAGGCGATGCCCTCGGCGTTGGCGCTTACGGCAGGCGTCCAGACGATGCGCGCGTCCTCGACGCGCAGCTCGTCTCCATCAATGCGAACCCAGGGCATCTGCGCCCCGGAGCTAGACGGTGCCCTGCGTGGAAACCGGCAGGAAGTGGTCGATGGACCGCAGTAGCGTCAGCTCGCCGCCGATGCCGCGCGTGTCGAGCTTGTGCAGCATCGCGCGCGTGTGCACGTCGTCGGCGCCGTAGCCAAAGGTGCGGGCCACGCGGAAACGGAGCCAACCGCTACGCCACGACTCGCCGTGCCACGGATTGAGGCTGCAGAGCACAAGCGCGGCCTCTTCCATGTCGTCGTTGACCGCGACGCGGAGCTCGACGAAGGCGTTCTCCCAATCGGCGGACTCGTCCTCGAGGATCGAGTCCCACTGCTGCGCAAGCGTTGCCATGGGTGGAAGCGTACTAGAGGGTGGGACCGGGCTGGTGAGGCGCGAGTGATATTTCTGGACCCGGCCCAGAATTGTCCGAGAAACGGTCAATTTGGATCCGGATCCAAATTGACCCAATACGTGCAGATTTGGATCCGGATCCAGATTGGCCGAAACCGTGCAAATCTGGACCCGGGTCCAGATTCGCACCCGGGTGAAGGAGAACCCCGGGGAGGGGAGAAGCCCCAAGCGTGGCCACACGTTCGCGATCGTCCAAACCTGCCCCGAAGAAGCCCGCCGCTAAGGCTGCGCCCAAGCGCAAGCCTGCTGCTCGAAAGCCTGCTGCGCGCAAGCCTGCCGCGCGCAAAAGCACGCAGCCGAGTCCGCTGCCGCGCCTCGTCGCTGGGCTCGGCCTCACGCTGCTCGGACTCTTCCTCGCGCTGCTGCTCTGGGTCGGCGTAGACGGCTCGGCTGTCGGCGCTCAGTTGAAGGATGGCTCGCGCGTGGCGTTCGGTGCCTTCGCGATCTTCCTGCCCGTGATCCTCGTCGGGTGTGGCGCGCTGATTCTGCAGAAGAACCTCAGCCCCGGCCTGCGCCGTCGCCTCGCCGGCGTGCCGCTGATCCTGCTCGCACTCTTGCTCGCGCTGTCGAACGATGAGACCACCGGCAAGCTGTCGGAGAACGCCGGCGGCTTCGTCGGTGGCAACCTCCACAAGCTGCTCGGCTCGGCCGCGGGCGATGCCGGCGTGCTGCTCTTGATCGTCGCGCTTGCCGTCTCGGGCGTCGTGCTGCTCGCTGGCCAGAAGCTGAGCGTGCTGTGGCAGGCGTTCTGGGAGACGACCGTCGACATCTACTCGGTCACCGTCGAGTGGCTTGACGATCGGTCCGCCCGCCGTGCCCTCGCTAAGGAAGAGGCTGAGCGCCAGGCCCTGATCGAGCACCGTGAGGCCAGCCGCACCCGCAAGGAGCACGTCATGCCGCTGGCAGACGAGCCCGAGGAGATCGCCTACCCCGACCCGATCCACGAGGTCTGGGGCGATGAGTCCGCACAGGCCGAGCCGACGTTCCCGCCGGCCGAGCCCACGCCCGTGCCCGTCGCCAAGGCTACGAAGGAGCCCACGGCCGAGCCGTCGTGGGAGGAGCCCGTCGCCGATACGCCCGAGAGCGTCTTCGAGGACGACGAGAGTGGCGAGCCCACGATCAACCTTGCCCTGCCGGCTGTGCGCCGCCAGCACGAGGACTACAAGTTGCCCGACCCGAGCGTGCTCGGCCGTTCGCAGGCCGCTGAGGTGGAGCAGAGCACGCTCGACCGCATGGGCCAGTCGCTCGTCGAGGCGCTCGAGAGCTTTGGTGTGAAAAGCCGCGTGATCGGCACCGTGTCGGGCCCGCGCGTGACGCGCTACGAGATCCAGCTCGCCCCCGGCACGAAGGTCGGCAAGGTCTCGGCCCTCAAGGACGACCTCGCCTACGCGCTCGCCACGACTGACATCCGCATCCTCGCCCCGATCCCCGGCAAGCAGGCCGTCGGCGTCGAGGTCCCGAACACGACGCCGAACCTCGTCACGCTCGGTGACATCCAGGGCTCGTTCCCGGCCGGCTGCAGCCCGCTGACCGTCTGGCTTGGCAAGGACATCAGCGGCAACCACGTGCACGCCGACCTCGCCAAGATGCCGCACGTCCTGATCGCCGGCACCACCGGCTCGGGTAAGTCCGGCTCGCTCAACGCGATGCTCGTCTCGATCCTGCTGAACGCCACGCCGGACGAGGTCAAGATGATCTTGATCGACCCCAAGCGGGTCGAGCTGAACCACTACGAGGCGATCCCGCATCTGCTCACGCCCGTCGTGACGAACATGAAGAGCGCGGCCGCCGCCCTGATGAACGTGGTCGGCGAGATGGAGCGCCGCTACGAGAAGCTCGGCGCCGCCCGCAGCCGCAACATCGTCGAGTTCAACAAGGCGCGCATCGAAGGTGGCCGTCCCGAGGACACGCTGCCGTACGTCCTCGTCGTGATCGACGAGCTCGCCGACCTGATGATGGTCGCGCCGGCCGAGGTCGAGGACTGCATCATCCGCCTCGCGCAGAAGTCGCGTGCCGTCGGTATCCACCTCGTGCTCGCCACGCAGCGCCCGTCCGTCGACGTCATCACCGGCATGATCAAGGCCAACGTGCCGAGCCGTATCGCGTTCGCCGTCTCGTCGATGACCGACTCGCGCGTGATCCTCGATACCCCGGGCGCCGAGAGCCTGCTCGGCCAGGGCGACATGCTCTACCGCCCGATCGGCACCAGTCGTATCCAGCGCATCCAGGGCGCCTTCGTCGGCGAGGACGAGGTCGGCCTCGTCGTCGAGCAGTGCCGCAACCAGGCCGAGCCCGAGTTCGAAGAGGGCTTCCTCGACATGCCGCAGACCGTCGCCACTCCGGGTGGCTCGGGCGATGCGGACGACGACACCGATCCCGACTCCGACCCGCTGCTCGAGGACGCCCTGCGCGTGGTGTGCAACCACGACACCGCCTCTGTCTCGCTGCTGCAGCGTCGCCTCCGCGTCGGCTACACGCGCGCCGGTCGCCTGATCGACATGCTCGAGCGCCGCGGTGCGATCTCTGGCTACGAGGGTTCCAAGCCCCGGCAGGTGCTGATCAACGAGGGCGACATCCCGCGACTGATGGCCGGTGGTGCGGGTGCTGCTCCGGCAGCGGTCATGGCGGACGATGACCCGCCGTGGTCTGACGACGACGTCTAACGCGAAAATGAGCGAATGAGCTCGTTTCGCGCCAACCTCCAGAAGGCACCGGCCAAGTCGTCGCGGCGCCTCTGGATCGAGGCCATCATCGTCGGTATCGCTACCGAGGGGATCCTCGCCGGCGTGCTGATGCTGCTCGGCAACCCGACGGCGTTCGGGCCGTTGCTGGTGTTCGTGATCGCAGCGGTGCTCGGCTGGCGCTACGGCTCGCTTCGCGGCGCGGTCGCCTCCGTCGCGCCGATCGGGCTCTTCGTGCTGGCCGAGCTCGTGCGCGTCACGCTCGGCGGGACCGGCGGTGCCAGCCCGGTGCAGGCACTCACCATCGGCATCGCCCTCGGCCTGATGATCGGCTTTGTGGCGATGCTCAGCGGCGCGATCCGTCGCCGCTACCGCCCGCGTCCCACGGCCTAGATCCCGTGCCCCAAAGCGGGCTCAAGGAACAACGCGACGGCGTGCGAGGCGCGCTGGGTCCGTTTGGAACCGGATTCACACGGGTCAGATTCTCTGGGCAGCGTCTGACACACTGAGCGCGTGAGTTGGTTCCAAGCAATCCTGCTCGGCATCGTGCAGGGGCTTACCGAGTTCCTGCCGATCTCGTCGACCGGACACGTGCGGGTGATTCCGGCCCTCGCGGGCTGGCCCGACCCCGGCGCGGCCTTCAGCGCCGTGATTCAGCTGGGGACGATGGCCGCCGTGCTCATCTACTTCCGCCGCGACGTCGTCCAGATCACGTCGGCGTGGGTGCGCGGGCTCTTCAACGCCGAGGTGCGCCGCTCGCGCGACAGCATCATGGGCTGGTACATCGCGCTCGGCACGGTCCCCGTGGTGATTTTCGGGTACACGTTCCGCCACCAGATCCACGATGGCGCGCGCTCGCTGATGATCGTTGCCTTCGCGCTCGTCATCGGTGGCGTGATCATGCTCGCCGTTGACCGCGCCTCGACGCGTCAGCGCGGCATCGAGAGCGTGGGGTGGAAGGACGCGGTCGTCGTTGGCCTCTGCCAGGCGCTCGCCCTCATCCCGGGCACGGAGCATCCCCGCTGTCGTCCTCAGTGGTCTCTTCGAGCTCAAGGACGTCGGCAGTGGCGACGGCACGCCGATCGTGGCGACGATCATCGCAACGGTCTTCGCCTTCATCTTCGGCTACCTGACGATCGCGTTCCTGCTGCGCTACCTCGCGCGGCACACGCTGGCGCTGTTCGGCGTCTACCGCATTGTCTTCGGCCTCGTGATCTTCGGGCTCGTCTTGACCGACACGATCAGCTAGCGCGCGCCTCGTCGCGTGAGACGCGTGCATGGCTGCTCTGCCACGCTTTCGCAATGGCCTACGCCGAGATCAAACGCCGCCTCGACGCGGGCGAAGTGCTGCTGCTCGACGGCGGCGTGGGCACCGAACTTGAGCGCCGCGGCGCCGACATGGACCCAGCGGCCTGGTGTGGCGTGGCGACCCTCGAGAACGAGGAGCTGCTGACGCAGATCCACATCGATTACGCGCGCGCCGGCTCTGACGTCATCACCGCCAACACCTTCGCCTCGTCGCGCGTGATGCTCAGCGCCGCCGGGCATGGCGACGACGTGGTCGAGATCAATCAGCGTGCTGTCGAGGCCGCGCTGCGCGCCAAGGAGCAGCTCGCGGCCGACGGGCGCACCGTCGCCGTCGCTGGCTCGCTCTCGCACCTGATGCCGATGATCCCGGGCACGGCCACGGCTGACCCCGAGCTCGTCCCGACACCCGAGGCGGTCGGCGAGGCCTTCAGCGAGCTGGCGGGCATTCTCAAGGCTGCTGGCGTCGATCTGATCCTGCTCGAGATGATGTACGAGCCCGGCCGCGCCAAACTCGCCGTCGATGCCGCCGTCGGCTCGGGCCTCCCCGTCTGGTTCGGCATGAGCGCGCGGCGCGGGGAGGATGGCAGCACGGTGGCCTTCCATCACTTCGAGGACATCCCGCTCGATGAGATCGCCAAGTTGATCCCCGCCGAGGCGGACGTCGCGGGTGCCATGCACACGCCGTCCGAGCTGATGGGCGAGACGCTCGCGGCCGTGCGCGCCCGCTTCGACGGCCCAATGTCTGCCTACCCCGACTCGGGCTACTTCGAGATGCCGGGGTGGCGCTTCGTCGACATCATTGAGCCCGCCGTCCTCGAAGACTTCTACGGCACGTGGATGCAGCAGGGCGCGCGGGTGCTCGGCGGCTGCTGTGGTCTGACGGTGCCGCACATCCAGGCGGCTGCTCGTGCTCGCGCCGCGTTCGGCGCGTAGCGACTACGCCTCGGCGGAGTAGCCGGCCTCGGTCAGTGCCTTGCGCAGATCGACGACGAGCTGCTTGTCGATGTTGTGGTGCCCGGGATCCTGGATCGACAGCATCGTGTCGCCGACGTGGATCTTGACCTTGCCGTTGTGGGCATCCTCGACGGTGCCGACGGCCTCGAGCAGCGAGCGCACCTCGCGCCAATGCATGTTCCCCGTGTGCTGATGATCCAGCAGCTCTTCGAGGGTGTTGCGGTGATGGTTATTGAGGTGCTCGGACATCGTCGTCTCCAGTGGCGGGGAAAGGGCGAAACGTGCCCGTACGGGCATCATAGGAACGACGGCGCTCACGGTGTACCATCGGGCAACACCTCACGTAAGGAGCTTCCATGCGTCGTACCCTCACCGTCGTCCTGATTGGCGTCCTCGCCCTCGCGTTTGGCGCAACTGCAGCGCTTGCCGATGGCGGGCAGACCGTCGCGCCGACCAAGACCCAGAAGAACGGGATCCTCAAGGCCTGGAACAACGGCAAGGCCGTTCCCAGCAACAAGCAGCAGTGCTACACCGTCGTGCTGTCGAAGAGCAACAAGGTCTGGTCCGGCCTGAAGTTCAACACGAAGGCCTCCGGCTGCAGCGCTGCCGCATTCGACGGCACCTCGATCCTGTGGGGCTCGGGCAGCAAGTGGAACCTCTTCATGTCTGGCTCCTCGGTCGACGCCACGACCTGCACCGCGATGGCCAACGCGCTCGGCGCTAGCCCGTGGGTCGACCTCGTCGACTACGCCGGCGGCATGGGCTGCGAGAACATCGACTAGTTGAGATGCTGGTGCGGGTAGGACACAAGTCCTACCCGCACCAGCGTTCTCGCGCTTAGCCCGCGATTGGCTGCGGGAGCGACGACGTTGGTGTCGAGCAGTTCGTGACCGACGCCGGTACGAATGCTGGCGTTGCGGCGCTCGCGCAGGCGGAGACGGCGAACAGGTGGAGCGTTCCGTCGGTGCCCAACGCATAGAGCCGACCCGCGTAGCCCGGCGTGATCATCCACGCTGGTGCTGATGGGCCGTTGATCGCCGACTGTGCCAGCGTCTTGCCTGTTGATCCGTCCACCCACAGCACGCTCTCGGTCCACTCACCCGAATTCGCGTTCGCAGAGGTGAAGTTGGACTGGAGGTACTGCGAGATCACGACTCGGCGATTGGCTGGTCCGATCGAGGTGAAGTAATCCGACGTGCGCCAATCGGGCCGACTCCACACGATCTTCATGACGCCGGTCGACTGGTTGAGGTGCATCGCATAGACGCCGCCGACGAGCCAGTCCTGCATGAAGAACATGCTGTTCTCAGGATCGGTCGAGAAGCTAGCTGGCTGCTCACTCACGACACCTGCTGGCAGCGTGCGGCCCCATGGGCAGTAGCGATGCCAGACGTTGGCATTCGTCTGGCTGACCGCGACTGCGCAGATCGGCACCGTCGTGGAGGTGATCGCATTGGAGTTGAAGATCACCCAGTTGCCGAGTGGCACGGGTGCATCACCGGCACCCTGGCCCGGCAAGAGGTAGGTCGGCGTCCACGTCGTGTCTTGCGTCAACTTCTTCGTCTTCGGGTTCCAGATCACGCGAATGCCCTGGGTGGCCCCGGCGAGATACATGTAGGTCTTGCCCATTCGACTTACGAGAGTGGGTCGCGCCGTAACCGGCTGGTTGAGCTCGATTGAGGCGATCGTCTCGAGTGTGACGGGATCAGCCGCGATGACCGTCGAATTCGGTTGCGGTCCGAAGTGGGGGATGCAGAACGACATCGCGTTACTGCCCTGAATCGGGCACCCCTTGGAGCGTGTCTGCGTCTTCATCAGGATTGCCCCACCGGCATCAGGGGAGACCGAAAAGCCATCGAGGTTGACGTCAACGGGCTCACCGGCACTGATCGTCTGCTGCTGTGAGGCGACGATCGCTCCCGTCTTTGGATCGAGTTTGTAGATCGTCGGGCCGATCACCGCATCGACCCAGCCGCCCTTCACGACCGCCATGCTGGGCGGCAGGATCCACTGTCCGGGAAGCAGCGGCAGGAAGGTCTTCCAGACCTGCTGGCCCGTGTTCGGATTAAAACGTGCGACGTACGGACCAGCGGTGTATCCCGCAATCGGAGTGCCGGGTGCACCCCCGAAGAGAAAGGCTTGGTTCGGGCCGCCAAAGACGACAATCTGGATGCCACCGGGATAGACGTGCGGCGACAAGAATTGGGCAACTTGATTTCTTCCGGTCAGCGAACCCGTGAAGGTCGCGCAGGGCTGGAGGCCGCTGTGGATCGCATCCGTCACCTCGGGCGAGCCGATCGCGGGGGCGTAGTTCGAGTAATTGTTCGCCGGATCGCTCGCATAGTTCTCGATGCAGTCGACCTCGCTACGGATGGCGGACGGGTCGCCCTGCTTGGCAGACGTCACTGGCGGTGTCGTGCTGGATGAATTACTGGCGGCTTGTGCCAGGCCTGCTGTTGCAACGACAACGCCGAAGGTCACGAGGAGTGCCAGTAGAAAACGCCTCCGATGATCAACGACTCTCAGACCAGCAGCGTGACTACTCATGCTTATGCCGTGCCTTCCCAAAGAACGTGCAGTCGGGCGAACGTACCACTTTCCGTCACTCTTCGTACGAGCAGTACCTTGGCGCTTGACCAGTGCGGGGCCTGACGGTTTGATTGTGCAGCCCCGCTACCCTGCGGGGCGTAGGGCCCGTAGCTCAGTGGATAGAGCACCAGGCTTCGAACCTGGGTGTCGCACGTTCGAGTCGTGCCGGGCCCGCTCTCTGCAGGATTCGACCCTTTGGGGCGGAACCTGCGAACCTATGGGCATGGACAAGAAGCAGGAACCATCGACCGACTCGTTGCCGCTGTCGGTTCCGCCGATGAACATCGACCCGCTCGATGACTGGCTGCACGTGCGCCCGTCGGTCGAGGACGAGGGCACCGGCCGCCTGCTCCTGCCCGCAACGGTGCAGATGAACCGCCTCGAGCGCGTCGTCGTGCTTGGTGTCGGCTCCGAGGTGAACGACATCAACGCGGGTGATCTCGTCTTGCTGCTTCCCGGTAACGCGGTTGAGCTGCGGGACGGCACGAAGATCGTGCAGCGCGAGTTCGCCATCGCGCGCGTCCGCGACTGATCCCAGCGGTAGCCTGAGGGCATGCACGCCGCCCCCGAGCCATCCGAACTGCGCGAGCTCGCCGTCCGCGCCGCGCGCGAGACCGGCGCCCTGCTGCAGCATCACAACGTGCGCGGCCTGCGTGGCCTCGATACGAAGTCGACGAAGACCGACATGGTCTCCGACGCCGATCGCGAGGCCGAGGAGCTGCTGGTGCAGATCCTCACTGAGGCGCGCCCCAACGACGCACTGCTCGGCGAGGAAGGCGCGGGACGCGAGGGCACGACGGGCTTGCGGTGGGTGGTCGATCCGCTCGACGGCACGACCAACTTCGTCTTTGGCTATCCGCAGTGGGCCGTGGCTCGCCGGCGCGGTCTACGACCCGAGCCGAGACGAGATGTTCGCTGCGGCGCGTGGGCGTGGCACGACGCTCAACGGTGACCGCGTGCACGTGCGCGGCACGCACGAGCTCGGCCAGGCGCTCGTCGCCACCGGCTTTGGGTACGACGCCGAACGCCGCGCCAAGCAGGCCGCGCGCGTCGTCGAGGTGATCCCGAAGATCCGCGACATCCGCCGTGGCGGCGCCGCCGCGATCGACATCGCCTGGGTGGCCTGTGGCCGCCTCGACGGGTATTGGGAGAGTGGCCTCAACGCATGGGACTGGGCAGCGGGATCGCTGCTCGTCACGGAGGCCGGCGGGTTCTGGTCGTGCCAGCCCGGGCCGCTCGGCGTGGAGCAGGCCGTCGCGGCCTGCCCCGGTGTCTACGACGCGCTCTTCGATCTCCTGCAGTAGCGGGAGCGAGCGCGTCTACTGCTCGTCCGGCGCCCGAATGCGACGCCACGGACCGGTGCGCACGACCGGCGGGAGCTTCCACCAGACGCGCCCTCGCGGGTGCGCTCTCGCGTCCTGCTGCGATGCGACATCAACCCGCTCGCGCTGCTGGGGCGCGAGGTTCATCCGCGGGTGTCGCGGATCGTGGTGGTCTGCATCGTGCATGACGATCGCCTCCTTAGGAGATGACCTCACCGTAGGCCCGCCGTGCGGGCTGGCACCGGTGGAATCCACGCGTCGACGTGCGGCAGAACCCCGACCGGCAGGGGAATGGTGGCGTGTCACGTATCGTTAGTCACATCAGGCGCCCATCCAGGGCCCATTGCGGGACGTGCTGCCGAGTGCCGCGCGTCACACTCGGAAGGACCACATCTTGCGTTTCGAAGACTTCGATCTCCAGCCGGAGATCCTGCGCGCGTTGAGCGACCTCGGTTACGAGGAGCCCACGCCCATCCAGCAGGGCACCATGGACGCGCTCTTGCGCGATAAGGACATGGTTGGCCAAGCCCAGACCGGGTCCGGCAAGACGGCGGCGTTCATGCTGCCGATCCTCGACCGGATCGACCCCGACTCCAAGGACCTCCAGGCCCTCGTGCTGTGCCCGACGCGCGAGCTCGCGCTGCAGGTCGCCGACGCCTCGCGCTCCTTCTCCAAATACCTCGAGAACGTCAACGTCGTGCCCGTCTATGGCGGCGCGCCGATCGTCGAGCAGATCACCGCGCTCAACCGCGGCGGCCAGATCGTCGTCGGCACCCCCGGTCGCGTGCTCGACCTCCTGCGCCGCGGCAAGATGATCCTCGCCGACTGCCGCATGGTCGTCCTCGACGAGGCCGACGAGATGCTCTCGATGGGCTTCATCGACGACGTGCGCGACATCATGAAGCGCACGCCGTGGGGCAAGCAGACCGCGCTGTTTAGCGCCACCATGCCGGAGCCGATCAAGAAGCTGGCTGAGGAAGAGCTGCATAGCCCCGAGTACGTGAAGATCGCCTCCAAGGAGATCACGGTCGACACGATCGAGCAGCGCATCGCGTATGCAGAGGGCCGCGACAAGCTCGAGCTGTTGGAGCGCTTCATCGAGGAGATGAAGCCGCCCACGATGATCATCTTCGCCCGCACCAAGATCGGCACGCAGAAGCTGGCCGACGATCTGAAGCGCCGCGGCCATAAGGTGCGCGCGCTTCACGGTGACATGGGCCAGGGTGCCCGCGACTCCGTGATGATCGCGTTCCGCGGCAAGCGCATCCCGATCCTCGTCGCGACCGACGTCGCCTCGCGCGGCCTCGACGTCAGCCACGTCACGCACGTCGTGAACTACGACCTGCCCGACGAGCCTGAGGTCTACGTGCACCGCATCGGCCGCACCGGCCGTGTCGGCCGTGAGGGCTTCGCCATCTCGTTCGTCTCCAACAAGGAGAAGCCGAAGCTCGAGGCCATCGAGAAGCTCCTCAAGCGCGAGATCCAGCGCTGGGGCATCGACAAGCCGCTGCCGAAGCTTTCGCCCGAGGAGATCGCGCGCGCCGAGGAGATCGAGATCGCCGAGGAGTCGGGCGACGCCGAAGAGGCGATCGTCGACAACCCGGAGATCGTGGCCGAGAGTTCGGAGCAGGGCTCGTCTGAGCCGCGCGCCGAGGGTGATGAGCCGCGCAAGCGCCGCCGTCGCCGCGGTGGCCGCGGACGCGGCAAGGGCAACGGGGGCGAGAGCTCCGGTGGGGGCGAGAACGCGCCCGAGCCCGTCAGCGCCGACTGATCACACTGGGGTAATCCCCAACCGGGTCAGCCCGCGACGAAGGCAGCAGCGTCTGGATCCCAGCGGAACTCGGCCGTCGGATTCGCCGGTGTCATCATGACCGTAGGTGTGCCAGACGGCAGGCCGCTGATCAGTTGTCCTGCGCCTCCTTCGAGCGCGAACACCGCGACCGCGGACTGCGGCGTGAAGGTCTGCACGGTATTGGGCATCGAACCGTTTTGGGCGATCATCGTCGCGCCCCACTGCTCGAACCCCCGGTCCGGGGTGACCTCCAGCATCAGTCCGGACGAGCCAAACTGTTGTGAGGAGGCGTTCATGATCGTCACGCTATTCGGTGGTCCGACATTATCCGAACCCACGAAGGAGCCGCTCGCATCCAGAACCAAATTCGCTCCCACACCCGTGGCGGTCTGGGAGTCAAACTCGACGACCTGCTCCGGGACGGGTGCGCAGGAATTGCAGAAGTACGCACCGAGCTGGCCGAACCCAAAGCCCATTCTCGGCTGGGCGAATCCCGATGCGGTGACGGGAAGTACCCACTCGGGTTCCATCGACGAGGTTGGTAGTGCCAGCGCAACCTGCTGCTGCGTTGCGCGCAGCATTGCGACGCTGGCGACGTCAATGACGAGCGAGACCGCGTAGAGGCTGTAGGTGATTGTGTCGCCGCCCTGTCTCGGCAGGCGATCAACGCCAGCACCGCCGACGACGAAATCACGGCCGAGGCCCGCATCGATGCGATCCGAACCGCCCTCGCCGTAGATATGGTCGGCACCGCGCCCGGCGCTGATCGCGTCGTTGCCCTTGCCACCGATGATGATGTCGCTCCCGCTGCCTGTGGAGATCTGATCGGCGCCAGACGAGCCGCAGACGATGTCGTCACCTGCGCCGGTATTGACGACGCCGGGGCGCGTTAGAAGCCGTGGGCCTTTGTCGTGACGCGCAGGCCATGGCAGGTCGTCGCGGCGCCGGCCGAGGCCGCGGTCACGAGCAGTCCGACGGAGACCGCAAGGATCAGCACGAGGTGACGACGACACCGCATGGCGCGTACGGTACCACCGTCAAGTGGGACAAATGCGAGCGGGATCACACGCTCTTCGTGCGCTGAAACAGCCTGCGCGCGAACAGCGGTGCGCGGAAGCCGAGCACGCCGAGGATGCCGATCGCGATTGCGACCGAGCCGAGGATCACGAACCACTCGATGAAGTCGGGCGGGTGAATCTCGAAGAAGTCCGCGACGAATGGGATGTAGTACGCGGCGAGGATGCCTGCGACGAGGAACGCCATCAGCACGCCGACGCCCCAGGCGCGCACGTGCGACTGCTCGATGGCCTCGTCCTCGAGCAACAGGATCAGGTAATAGCCAATCAGGATCAGCACCAGCAGGGCCGCCGAGCGGGCATCGGCGAGATCGTGGCCCGCGAGGTGGCGGGGCGACTGGGCCGCGAGGCCCGCGCGGTGATCCTGGGGCACCTCCAGCGCGGGGGCGCACCGACGGCCTTCGACCGCGTGTTGGCGACGGAGTTCGGGGCCCATGCCGCCCGGCTCG